>NZ_JBVJKV010000002.1:964105-1177813 GCF_055585065.1 Streptomyces sp. NPDC054047
TGCTGTTTGCGGGTCGGCCTTGGTCCGGGTTGCTCTTCGCGTCGGCGCCCAGCGCCGGGTTCGTCCTCACGTCCGCGTCCACGCCCGCGCCCGGTCGTAGGCTGCTGTTCGCTGGCCCGCCCCGCTCCGGGGTCCCCGTCGCGTCCGCGCCCAGCCCCAGGCTCTGCCCCGCGCCCCAGCCCGCGACCGCGTGAGGGCGTGGCTTGCTGCTTGCGCCCCCGTCCGCGTGGCGCGTCCCGCTGGGCGCGTTCGAGATCAGCCTCGGGCTGCCGCTCGCCGGTTCGCCCCGATCCGGGTTGCTCCTCACGGGCCGGCCCGTCTCCGGGTTCCTTCCCACGGCGGCGGGACCGCCCCGCCCCGGGCTCCCCCTCGCCCCCCGGCGCCCGCCCCGCACCCGCTCCCTGCTCGCGCCCTAGCGCCCGCACCGCGCCCCCTTCGTCTCGCGCCGCGAAACTTCGAGCCGACCTATTGACCCTGCGGTCAGCCAGTCATTAGCGTGGCGGACACCTTATCAGAAAGCGCTTTCTGAAAGCGGTTTCCGCACCTTCTCGCACCTTCCCGCACCGTCCCGGACATCTCCGCACCTCTCCGCGCCACCCGCACGCCCCTCCGCAACTGACTCCGAAGTTCGCTGAATGCCAGGGGAGTTCACCGTGAGCCAGAGCGCACTGCAGGCAACTGCCGTCAAAACGGCGGGCGTTGTCGACCGAAGCCGCCCGACTCTGCGGCAACGTACCGCCGACGCGGCCGAGAAGAGCTGGCGGCCGCTCGTGCTGCTGCTCGTCTGCTTCGGGGCCTGGTGGCTCATCGCCGCCACCGAGATGGTCGAGGCGTATCTCGTGCCCTCGCCCGGCGCGACCCTCGACGTGATCCTCGACAAGCCCGACTACCTGTGGCAGCACAGCTGGGTCACCACCTACGAGACCCTGCTCGGCTTCGTCATCGCCGTGGCCGTCGGCATCCTCGCCGCGGTCCTCATGGTCTACTCGACGACCGTCGAGAAGACGCTCTACCCGATCCTCCTCTTCGCCCAAGTCGTGCCGAAGATCGCCATCGCCCCGCTGTTCGTCGTCTGGCTCGGTTTCGGCATCGCCCCGAAGATCCTCATCGCCGTTCTCATCGCCTTCTTTCCCGTCGTCATCTCGATGGTGACCGGCCTCAAAGCCGTCGACCCGGAGATGCTCCAGCTCTCCGCCACCATGGGCGCGCGGCCCTGGCAGACCTTCCTCAAGATCCGCTTCCCGGCGTCGCTGCCGCACCTGTTCTCCGGCCTGAAGGTGGCCGTCACCCTCGCCGTCACCGGCGCGGTCGTGGGCGAGTTCGTCGGCGCGAACGAAGGCCTCGGATACGTGATCCTCCAGGCCAACGGAAACCTCGACACCCCGATGCTCTTCGCGGGGCTGCTCGTCATGTCGCTGATCGGCGTCGTCCTCTTCGTGCTCGTCGAGATCGCCGAGAAGCTGCTCCTGCCGTGGCACGCGAGCCGCAGGGACGTGGCCGCCACCACGTCGTACTGACGCCGCCACGCGCTCTGCCACGCCACGCCCCGCCCCCAGCCGTGTCCCCATATCCCCATGTCCGTCGTACGCGAGAAGGGCCGCCCCATGCACGCGCGCAGACTGCTCACCGGCCTCGTCCCCCTGACCCTCGTCGCGGTGACCGCGACGGCCTGCGGCGGCGATGACGACAAGACGAGCACCAGCGACTCCGGCAAGAAGCTGGACAAGGTGACGTTGACGCTCAACTGGTACCCGTACGGCGAACACGCGCCGTTCTACTACGGCAAGCAGCAGAAGATCTTCGAGAAGCACGGCATCGACCTGGACATCAGGGCGGGCCAGGGCTCGCAGAAGACCGTGCAGGCCACCGGCGCCGGGCAGACCGACTTCGGCTGGGCGGACACCCCGGCGGTGCTCGCGGGCGTCGACCAGGGCGTCAAGGTGAAGAGCCTCGGGGTCTTCCTCCAGACGACGCCGGCGTCCGTGCAGTACTTCGAGGCGCAGGGCATCAAGTCGCCCGCCGACCTCAAGGGCAAGACGATCGCGGGCACGGCGGGCGACGCGCTCACCAAGACCTTCCCGATCTTCCTGGCGAAGAACGACATGGAACTCTCCGACGTCAAGGTCCAGAACACGGACCCGGCGGGCAAGATCGCCGCGGTGATCTCCGGCAAGACGGACGCACTGCTCGGGTACGCGAGCGACCAGGGCCCCACCATGCAGAACAAGGCCAAGAAGGGCGTCTCGTATCTGCGCTTCTCCGAGAACGGCCTCAACTTCTACTCCAACGGCCTCATCGCCGGGCCCAAGACCCTCCAGGGCAGGGGCGACCTGGCCAAACGCATGACCGCCGCCGTGAGCGAGTCGTGGGCGGCCGCCGAGAAGAGCCCGGAGCCCGCGGTCGCCTCGATGGACGGCGCCTCCGAGCAACTGCCGCCCAAGGACGTCCTGTCCGAGCAGTTCAAGACGACGCTGACCCTCCTGCACACCGACGCGACACAGGGGAAGGCGCCGGGCGCCAACACCGAGGCGGACTGGCAGCAGACCATCGACGTCTTCTCGGAGGCGGGCCTGGTCAAGAAGGCCAAGCCCGTCGCCGACTACTGGGATTCGGCCCAGGGGATCAAGGGCTGAGGGGCGGCAGCGCGATGACGAAGGATGCGACTCTCAAGATGAGCGACCAGCCGCCCGTGCCGGCGCGGGAAGCGAGACCGTCCGCGGTGTGCCTCGGTGACGTCGCCGTCCGCTTCCGTACGAAGAAGAAGGACGTCACCGCCTTGCGGGACGTCACCCTGAACGTCGGCGCCGGCGAGTTCGTGGCGATCGTCGGGCCTTCGGGCTGCGGCAAGTCCACCCTCCTGAAACTGATCGCCGGACTGCTCGCGCCCTCGTCGGGCGACGTGCTGCTCGGCGGCGAGCAGGTGCGCGGGCCCCGGCGCGACATCGGTTACGTCTTCCAGCGGGCCGCGCTCCTGGACTGGCGCACGGCACGCCGCAACATCCTGCTCCAGGCGGAGATGCGCGGCATCCCCGGCGCCGAGGCACGCGCGCGTGCCGACGAACTGATCCGCATGACCGGACTCGACGGCTTCGAGGACGCCTATCCGCACGAGCTGTCCGGCGGCATGCAGCAGCGCGTCGCGCTCTGCCGCGCTCTCCTGCACAAGCCGCCCGTACTGCTCATGGACGAGCCCTTCGGAGCGCTCGACGCGCTCACGCGCGAGCAGATGAACGTCGAGCTGAACCGGATCTGGCGCGAGACCGGGACCACCGTGCTCCTGGTGACCCACTCGATCCCGGAGGCCGTCTACCTCGCGGACCGCGTGGTCGTGATGAGCCCGCGCCCCGGCACGGTGGAGGAGATCATCGACGTCGGTCTGCCCGCCGAGCGTTCGTACGCGACGACGCTGGCGACGGCCGAGTTCCGCGACGCCACCGGGCGCATCCGCGAGCTCCTCGGGGCGGTGTCGGCGCACGAGTGAGGCCTGAGTCACGGGCGCCGACGATTGCCGTCCGTCTCATATTCGGGATAGTGTCCCGAATATGGAACATGATGGTGTCGACGAACGGCTCGCCGCCCGCCTGTCCGAGCTGCGCGCCGAACGAGGCTGGTCCTTGGGGGAGTTGGCGGACCGCAGCGGCGTGAGCCGCTCCACCCTCTCCCGTGCCGAACGCTCGGAGATCAGCCCCACCGCTTCCCTCCTGAACCGGCTCTGCGCCGTCTACGAACGCACCATGTCGCAGCTCCTGAGCGAGGTGGAGGCCGAGCCCGCGCAACTGGTGCGCGCGGCCGACCAGAGCGTGTGGACGGACAGCGCGTCCGGCTTCGTGCGGCGCTCGGTGTCGCCGCCCCACGCGGGGCTGCGCGGCGAACTCGTCGAGGGCCGCCTGGAACCGGGCGCGGACGTCGCGTACGACCGGCCTCCCGTGCCCGGCATCGAACAGCACATCTGGGTGCTCGACGGGACGCTGGAGATCACCGTGCAGGGCGAGGCGCACTCCCTGGACGTCGGGGACTGCCTGCGCTTCCGGCTCTGGGGGCCGACGCGCTTCCGGTGCGTGGGGGAGCATGCCGTGCGGTACGCCCTGGTGGTGGTCGCGCGATGAGGGCGGGACGGCCCACCGCGACGCCGACACGCCTGAACCCTGATCAACTCATCGATTTCGCCGACGACTTGGGCGCCCTGCTCGCCGACGTCGTGGACGGCGGTTCCTCACTCGGCTTCCTGGCGCCCCTCGACCGGGTGGCCGCCGCCGACTGGTGGCGGGGCCTGGCCCCGGCAGTGGCGGACGGACGGCTCGCCGTCTGGGCCGCGCGCGACGCCGAGCGGATCACCGGCACCGTCGGCGTCGGCTTCGTGGACAAGCCCAACGGCAGGCACCGCGCCGAGATCCTCAAGCTGATGGTGCACAGCTCCGCGCGCGGCCAGGGCCTCGCCCGCGCCCTCCTGGCCACGGCGGAACAGGCGGCGGCCGACGCTGGCGTGACCCTCCTGGTCCTGGACACCGAGACGGGCAGCCCCGCCGAGTCCCTCTACCGGTCCGGGGGTTGGACGGCAGCCGGAGTCATTCCGGACTACGCGGCCGATCCGGCCGGGGCGCTCCACCCGACGACCCTCTTCTTCAAGAAGGTGGGTAGTTCGGGCGCGCCCCAGCCGGACCCCGCACGTCAGTACCGCAGCGCCGCCAGGTAGGCGTAGCTGTTGCGCGCCGTGGCGAACGGATCGGTGGGGCTGTCGTGCTCCACCAGCCACTGCTTGACGCCGCCTTCGCGCGCGTGGTCGAACATCGCGGCGAAGTCCAGCGTCCCCGAGCCGACGTCGGCGAAGCCGCCGTCCGGCGCCATGTCCTTCACATGGAGCGCGGGGAACCGCCGCCGATGCCGTACGAAGTACGTCGCCGGATCGGCGCCGCCCTTCGCCGCCCAGTAGACGTCCAGTTCGAAGCCGACCAGATGCGGGTCGGTCTCCTCGACGAGGATGTCGTACAGGCTCGTGCCGTCCACCACCACATGGTCCGTGCCATGGTTGTGGAAGAGGACCGGGCCGAGGCCCGCGTCGCGCGATGCCTGCCCGATGCGGTTGAACTGCCGTGCCGCCTCCCGGAATCCGTCCGGGGTGTGCAGCGCGCCGGGCAGACTCGGCACGACCGGCCACTTCGCGCCGAGGGTGTGCAGATCCTCCAGGGCCTGCGGCAGACCGCTGCCCTTGAGCGTGTCGTACGCGACGTGCTCCAGGACCGCCTTCAGGTCCACCGCGTCGAGCATCCGCCGGATGTCCGCCGCGCCGTTCCCGTGCCGCCCGCTGACACCCACGGTCGCGTAGCCGATGTCCGCGAGTTGCTCCAGGGTGCCCGCGAAGTCCTGCGCGAGGGCGGCGCGCATCGTGTAGAGGTGCATGCCGATGCCGCCGCGCGGGATGCGCCGGCACCCGGACGACTCACCCGCGCGCGCGGGCAGTGCGGTGCCGAGCGCTGCCGCGAGCCCCATCGACGTACCGAGAAAGGCTCGTCTGGTTCCGTTCAGACCGGTTCTCCTGCCGGTTCTCTTCATCGCTGACATGGCTGCCCCCTCACTTCGCCGTGATCTTGACCGCGCCGGTCGTCGTGTCGCCCTTGTCGTCGGTGACGGTCAGATGCGCCGTGTACGAGCCCTTGCGCGCGTACGTGTGCTCGGCGCTGCCGCTCTCCGTGCCGCTCGGCTTGGCGTTGTCGCCGAAGTCCCAGTGGTACGAGGCCGCGGTGCGGCCCTCCGGGAGCTTCACCGTGCTGGTGAGCTTCACGGCGAGGGGCGCGGTGCCGTCGGCCGGTGCCGCCTTGGGCGTCACCTTGGCGCCGGCCTTCTTCTCGACTCCGGGGCCGTTGAAGCGCAGCCAGTCGACCGAGAGGAGGTCGGCCTTGTCGGGCGCCCACTCGGGGTTGGTGAAGACGGCGTACAGCTTCGTCGTGCCGTCGTGGACGGCCAGCGCGGTGGTCGGCGAGACGAAGTTGCCCCAGCCGCCCGTGTTCGGCACGTTCACCTTGCCGAGCAGCTTGCCCGTGGGAGAGCCGGCGCGGAACTCGATGTCACCGCCGAGCCCGCCCGAGGACGCGCCCACCGTCACGGAGTCGACGCCCTTGAGATGCACCGGGTCGAAGGAGACCCAGTCCCCGTCCTCGATCTCGATGAGCCGCTTGCCGCCCGACGCGTCGGCCCGGTCACCGATGGTCGCGCCTTCGTGCGCGCCGCCGGTGGAGGTGCGGTGCTCGCCCTCGCGGAAGGAGGTCCGCAGGGTCAGCGAGGAGGAACCCGTCAGGGCGGGCACCCCGGACGCGCCCTTGTCCTCGTACTGGGCGGTGATCCCGTAGTAGAGATTCTGACCGGCGCCATGGCTGTCGCCCGCGTCCGTCACGATCTCGCCCGCGCAGCCGGTGTAGTTGTCCAGCGGATGCAGATGCGTGTCGTGCCCGAGCTGGGACTGGACGACGACCCGCTTGCAGTCGATCGGCCCGTCCTCCTTGTCCGTCACCTTGATCTTGAACGGAATCGTGTCCCCGAAGCTGAACGTGCCGCCGTTGGGCGGCTGCTGGATCGTCACCACGGGCCGGGTGTTCCCGACGGTGATCTCCTGCACGGCCAGACCGCTCAGCTCGTCCGGGCCCGTCACCTTCAGGCGCGCGCTGAACTGCCCCTTCTTGGTGTAGGTGTACGTCGGGTTCGCCTCGGTCGAGTCGGTCGTGCCGTCGCCGTCGAAGTCCCACGCGTACGTGACGGGCTTGCCGCCGGGCAGCCCCGACCCCGCGCTGGAGAACTTGACCTTGAGGGGGACGCCGCCGTTGTCCGGAGTGGCCGTGACGCGGGCGTCCGGCAGCCGCCCGTCGGCCACGTAGTCGATGCGGTAGATGCCCGCGCCTTCGTTGCTGCCGCCGCGGCCCGTGCCGCTGCCGAGCCCGAAGTCGATGACGTACATCGCGCCGTCAGGCCCGAAATCGGCGTCGAAGGGCTGGTTCCATTTCATGTCAGGGAAAATGGAGTTGATCGAATTCAGGTCGCCCGCCTTGGCGGGCTCGAAGCGCGGATCGGTGAACGTCTGGTCCTTCTCCTGCATCGAGAAGACCTTGAACCACTGCCGCGTCAGCTCGTAGTTGAACCACTTCCCCTCGAAGTACTCGGGGAATTTGGTCTTGTACGTGTTGTCCGCGTCGTAGTCGTAGACGGGGCCGCTCATCGGGCCGCCGCCGCCCGTACCGAGCTCGGGGAACTTCTCGGAGGCCGAGTAGGCGTACCAGACCTTCGCGGGCTGGGCCGGGGGCAGGTCGCGCAGGCCCGTGTTGTTCGGCGAATCGTTCACGATCTTCGAGCAGTCGAATTTCGCCCCCGACTTCTTCGTCGCGAAGTCGTAGTCGTTGAACGGGGTGTTGTCGCCGATGCAGTAGGGCCAGCCGTAGTTGCCCGCCTTGGTGATGCGGTTGTACTCGACCGTCCCCTCCGGCCCGCGGTCGGCGACGGCGGCCTTCGCGTCGGGACCGTAGTCGGCCATCAGCAGGGCGCCGCTCAGCGGGTCCGTGGTGATGCGGAAGGGATTGCGCATGCCCATGGCGTAGATCTCGGAGCGGGTCTTGTCGGTCCCCGGCGCGAAGAGATTGCCCTCGGGCACGGAATAGGTCCCGTCGTCCTCGGGCGTGACGCGCAGGACCTTGCCCCGCAGGTCGTTCGTATTGCCGGAGGTGCCCTGCGCGTCCCAGGCGCGGCGGCCCTCGCGCTCGTCGATCGGGCTGAATCCGTCCGATGCGAAGGGGTCGGTGTTGTCACCCGTCGCGATGTACAGGTCGCCCTTCTTGTCGAAGGCGATCGAGCCTGCCATGTGCGAGTTCGCCCGGCCTTCGCCACGGAAGGTGGGAATGGTCAGAATCCGTTTCTCCGTCGCCGGATCGACCTTTCCGCCCGCTTCGGTGAAGCGGGAGAGGTTGATGCGCTTCTCGGTCTTGTCGGAGTTCAGGAGATAGACCCAGTGGTTGTCCTGGAACTTCGGGTCGAGCGCGAGGCCGAGCAGCCCGTCCGACTGGCTCGTCATCTCGGGGGTGTAGTCGAAGTCGAGCGCCGTGGAGACCTTCAGCGACTCCTGGTCGATGATCTTCAGCTTCCCGGTGCGCTGGATGAAGAACACCCGGCGGTCGGGGGCGACGGCCAGCTCGAAGGGGTCGGCCAGGTCGTTCGTGGCGAGCGGCGTGCGCTGGAAGGCGCCGGTCTTGGTGGCCGTGCAGTCACCGGGCTTGTCGCCCGCGGCCCACTCGATGCCGCCGAGGACGTGCTTGAGGAAACCCTCCTCCTGGAAGGCCGACTTGTCGTGCCCGCCCGCCGTGTACCAGGAGCGGCCGCCGTCGTAGTTCTGGCACCAGGACCACGGCTGGTCGACGCCCTCGTCGAGCCCGGTGACGCCGTCGCGCACCTTGACCTGCGCGAGCGTGTGCACCTTCCCGGTCGGATTGGTGCGCCAGTTGTACCACTCCTCCGTGCGCTCCCAGAGCTCCGGAAGCCCCTTGGTGGAGGGGTGCGCGTGGTCGAGCACCTTGACCCGCCCGGTCTGCACCTCGGGGTGCTTGTCGAAGATCGCGCCGACCAGACCCTCGTACCAGGTCCAGTCCCGCTCGCTGGCCGATGCCGCGTGCAGCCCGACCCAGCCGCCGCCCGCGCGGACGTACTTCTGGAAGGCCGCGCGCTGTTCGGCGTCGAGCAGGTCGCCCTTCTCCGGGGTGGAGTTGGTGTTGTTGAAGACGATGGCCTGGAAGCGGGCGAGATTGGCGTCGGTGAAGGCGGCGGCGTCGTCCGTGGCCTCCACCTCGAAGCCGTTCTCGGTACCGAGCTTCTTGATGGCCTCGACGCCCGCGGGGATCGAGTCGTGGGGGAAGTTCGTGACCTTGGAGAAGACCAGCACGCGGAAGGGGCCGGCCTTCGCCTCCGCTTGCGCGCGGGGCGTCGCGGTGAGGCCGAGGCCGATGACCAGGGCCAGCAGGGCGATGATCGCGAGCCAGGGGCTCGGCGTGGTGGGGCCCGGTCTCGGCCGGACGGGGCCGCGTCTGGGCGCGGTGGGACTCGTGGAACTCATGGCGCTCCCTGGGCTGGGCGGGTGGACGGCTGCCGGTAGCCGGGTGTGCGGTGAGTGCGAGTGGCGCGGTGTGCGAGTGGCGCGGAGTGCGCGGGGAGAGTGTGCTAGAAAGCGCTTTCTCCTGCGCGTTGTTCAGCGTAGGTTCCGCTCTGACGGGGGGTCAATGGGTCGGGAGGGCCTGGCGTGAGAAGGGAGTCACCGGGCAGTGGGCGCGAGGTGTTGGTATGAGGTCGCGTGTGCGGGGGAGGGTTCCAGGACCAGGAAATGAAGCCGTACCGATGTCGTACGCAGACCGAAGCCGTACGCGGGCACGGGACCGAGCCGTGCACCGTGCACCGTGCACAGAACCGAAGCCGTACAAGGGGAGCCTTCCGCAATGTCTGACCACGCCTCGACGCCCGCCCCCGCCGCGTACACCGCCGGACTCGTGAACGCGGTGGACGGCGTACCCGTCGCCACGTACACCTGGCTGCCCGAAGGCGGCCGGCCGCGCGCCTACGTGCAGATCGCGCACGGCGCGGGCGAACACGGCCTGCGCTACGACCGGTTCGCCCGCCACCTGACGGCACACGGCTACGGTGTGATCGCCTCCGACCACCGTGGCCATGGCGCGACGGCGCAGGCGACCGGTGGGTACGGAGTGACGGGCACCTCCGCCGACACACCTTCGGACGCGGAGGCCGCCGACAGCTGGCGCGCGATCGTCGACGACCTCAAGGTCATCGGCGACCAGGTCCGCACCCTGAACCCCGGGACCCCGCTCTTCCTGCTCGGCCACAGCATGGGTTCGCACCTGGCCAGGGACTACGCCCAGGAGTACCCGGACGGCCTCGCGGGACTGATCCTCTCCGGAACGTTCCGCTCGCTGCCCGGCGTCGGGATCGAGGAGTCGATCGCCCGCCTGGAGCGCGAGATCGCCGAGGACGGCCGCGAGGCGCTCTCCTCCTACCTCCCCGAACTGTTCGCCGCCTTCAACGACCCGTACCCCCACCGCACCGGCTTCGAGTGGCTCTCCCGCGACGAGGCCGAGGTCGATGTGTACGTCGCCGACGAGCGCTGCGGATTCCCCTTCTCCGCCGGGCTCTGCCTGGACTGGGTGCGCGCGGTGCGCAAGATGAACGACCCGCGGAACCTGGCCCGGGTCCCGGCGGACCTGCCCGTCCACATCGCCGTCGGCACCGAGGACCCCTGCAACCAGGGCATGACGCTGGTCCACGAACTCCTTGAGGACTACCGGTACGTGGGCCTGGACGACCTCACGTGGAGGGGGTACGAGGGGGCGCGCCACGAGATCCTCAACGAGACGAACAGGGACGAGGTCCAGGAGGACCTGCGGAACTGGCTGGACAAGCGGGTGCTGTGAGGGCGGGAGCGCCCAGTATCGGACGCCCGGCATGGGTCGCCCGGCATGGGACGCCCCGCATCGGCAGCCGCATCCAGCCACGCACAGGCCTTGATCCGGCCTCAGTTGCTCCTTCTCGGCGAGCTGCTTACCGTCAACACCCCGTGCCCCTATGGTGATACGGACACGACAGTGAGACTGGGGGGTGAGACCGATGGCCTTCACCGAGATCGCCGTAGCTGTGATTACGGCCGGTCCTGCCTACATCGCGGTCTACTTGGCCGCACGCACTGCTCAGGGCGAGCCCGCTCAACCGCGGGCTTGTGCGCAGCACGCCATCTGTGAGCAGTGCGAGGATCGAAGCACGGCCGACGGCATGCCGAGCCACCGGAAGGCCTGGGCCCTCGCGTCCTGACCCCTCCTCTTCGCCGTAACGCGGCGGGCCTGCCACCTCCAGTGTGGCGGGCCCGCCGCTTCGTCGTTCTGCCGTCTCGCCGTCTCGCCGTCTCGCGGAGTCGCCGTGCCGCCGTGCCGCCGTGTCGTGAACGGCGTCCGGGGGGGTCGCTGTCAGTGGCGTTGGCTACCGTTCAGGGCATGTCTCGAGCTCATGCCAAAGCCCAGGTCACGGGTGACGATGTCCGCCGTGTCGCACTGGCCCTGCCGGATACGACGGAGAAGATCGCCTGGAGCATGCCCACCTTCCGGGTGGCAGGAAAGATGTTCGCCACGCTGCCCGAGGACGAGACGTCCATCGCCGTGCGGTGCCCGAAGGAGGAGCGCGACGAGTTGGTCCTCGCGGAGCCGGACAAGTTCTGGATCGCCGACCACGAGGCGATGTTCGCCTGGGTGCGCGCACGGCTCTCGGCCCTGGACACGGCCGAGCTGAAGGACATCCTCGCCGACTCCTGGCGCCAGGCCGCCCCCACCCGACTCCTGGAGGCCTACCCGGAGTTGGGGCTTCCGCCGAAGAGCTGAGCGGGACCGGCCGTTGTCAGTGCCCCGTGGCATGATCCAGGCAGGGTGGAGGGCGAGGACTCGCGGGACGGCGGGGCCGGCGCTGTCGCCAGGGGAGGGGACAGGGGTGCCGTCAGGGGACGGGGTGGACGAGGGCGCCGGGCGTGGGCGTGCGCGGGGTCCGGCGGCGGAGGTGCGGGGCGAGCGTGTGGGGGGTCCGGCGGCGGAGGTGCGGGGCGAGCGTGTGGGGGGTCCGGCGGCAGAGGGGCGGGGCGAGCGCGTGGGAGGTCCGGCGGCAGAGGAGCAGGACAAGCGCGCGCGGGATCCGGCGACTGAGGTGCGGGGCAAGCGCACCGCGCCCGGCCGCAAGGGCCTGCGGGTGACCGCTGACCGCGAGGCCCTGCGGGGGAGCGCTGACCGCGAGGCCCTGCGGGGGAGCGCTGACCGCGAGGCCGTGCGAGTGACCCCTGACCGCAAGACCCTGCGGCTGACCGCGGACCGCGAGGGCATCTGGTCGCGGGACTTCGGGTTCTTCTTCGGCGCACGGACCGTGGCCAAGCTCGGCGACACCATGCTGCCCGTCGCGCTGGCCGCGGGCCTGCTCCAGCACGGGCACGGAGCGGGCGCCGTCGGTCTCGCGATGGCCGCCACGACGGTCTGCTTCGCGGGTCTGGTGATCTTCGGCGGGGTCTTCGCCGACCGGTTCAGCACCCGCCTGCTGATGATCGGCGCGGACGTGGTCCGGCTCGGCACGCAGGCGGTCGCGGCGGTCCTCTTCTTCACCGATCACGTCGTCCTCTGGCAGATCTGCGTGATCGGCGCGGTCAACGGCGCGGCGGGCGCCCTCTTCCAGCCCGGCGTCGCCAGCACGGTCCCGCGCCTGGCCACCGACGTCCAGAAGGCCAACGGCGCGATACGCGTGGCCGAGTCGGCCGCGGCCCTGGCAGGACCGGCCGTCGCGGGCGTCCTCGTGGCCTTCGCCTCGCCCGGCGCCGTCTTCGCCGCGCACGCGGGGACGTACGGCCTGAGCGCCCTGTGCCTGGTGCTGCTCCGGCTGCCGCCCGCACTCCCCGGCTCGCTCCCGCACAGCAACGGCTTCCGGGCCGATCTGGTGCAGGGCTGGCGGGAGTTCAGGTCCCGCACCTGGCTGTGGGGCGTCATCGCCATCTTCTGCGTCCTGATGATCACGACCACGGGCCCGCTGACACCACTCGTTGCCACTCTCGTCGTACAGGAGCACGGCTCGGGTGCGTACGGCCTGGTGAACTCCGCCCTGGGCGCCGGCACCGTACTAGGCGGCCTGGTCGCCCTGCGGCTGCGGCCCCGCCGCATGCTCCGGGCCGGTTCCCTCGCCCTGGTCGGCTACTGCGCTTTCCCGGCCGCCGTCGGCGCCCAGCTCGGCGTCCCGCTGATGGCGGCGGGCGCCGCGGTCGCGGGCGCCGGGCTCTCCTTCTGGGGCGTCATGTGGGCGACGAGCGTCCAGACCCAGGTGCCGCCCGACGTCCTCAACCGCATCCATGCCTACGACGTCGCCGGATCGATCGCCCTGCTGCCGGTCGGCCAGGCCCTCGCGGGACCGGCCGCGAGCACCTTCGGCGCGGAGCAGGTGTTGATCACGGGCGCCGTGACGACGGTCGTCGTCTGCCTGGCCATGCTCTCGGTGCCCGCGATACGCGGGTTGGTGCGGGTGGACGGGAGGGCGCCGGTATCGGGCGGGGGAGCGGGGCCCGGAAAGCCGGTTCGCAAGACCGCTGCCGATGGACCTCGGCACGAAGCGGCGGCGCGCCGCGCGGACAGGTGATCAGCTCGGCGGTGGCGCGGCTGCCCAGGAAATAGAACTGAGTCGTATGTACGTCGTCGACTACCAGACCGAGCGGCAGGAGCAGATCCTTCGCTGCCTGCGGGAATGGGTATCCGCGCACGGCGCCCCCGACCCTGGCCGAAATCGGCGAGGTGGTGCGCACGGGCCTGCGCTCGCGCGCCTACCATCCGGTGTAGTTGTCCACAGGCACACACGTTCCCGCAGGCCGTGTCCTACGGTGCCCGGCATGGATCAAGAGATGTGCCTCGCGCTGACCCTGGACGAAGCGCACGACGTGATGGACGTCGTGGCGCACGCCGCGACGGCGGGAGATCAGCGGGCCGAAGATGCGCGGCTGCTGTGCGAGCTGGTAGCGCGGGTGCCATCGCGGGGGGAATGACATCACCGCGCCGTAAGTGCCCGCCGAGCGTTGTTGATGACGTTGTGCGCGTCGGCGCCGTAGACGGCCGACTCGCGAAGCGTGTTCCAGACCTTCGCGTACAGCGTGATGCTGTCCGCGTCGTCCAGCCACAGCTCTGCGTGCCAGTCTTCAGCGATGACGAGCCGCTCATCGAGCACCCAGAAGCCATTGGCGGGGGCGACCTTCACGGAAGCCGTGAACGGGATGATCCCCAGGTCGACGGTGTCCATCCCGATCATCGCGGTCAGCCTGTCCAGCTGAATCGCCAGGACGGAGGGCGGGCAGATCAAAGAGCGCAGCGCTGCTTCCCAGATCAGTACGCGGAACCGGTGGTCTCGCTCGGACAACCATTCCTGCCGCCGCGCCCTTGCGCGTACGGCGTCTTCGACATCGTGGGCAGATCCGTGCAGGTCGGCGTAGCGGCTGAGGGCGTGCCGCGCGTAGTCGGTGGTCTGGAGCATGCCGGGGATGACCGCCTCTTCCCAGGCGTGGACAACTGTGGCGCGGTCGATTTCCGCGTTCCATCGCTCCTGCACAGGCCGGTGTCCGTCCGCCAGCTGCCGCCGCCACGACTGGATATGGGTTTCGAACCCTGCAAGGCGCGCGGCTAGTTCATCGAACGCTTCAGGGTTGCCGACGGCAGCCGCGAGGGCGCGCAGATCGTCGCGCGTGGCCGTCTGCTTGCCGCCTTCGAGTTTGTAGATCTTGGAGTGCGGCCAGCCGAGTCGGGCGGCGAGCTGGGGACCGGTGAGCTTTCCTCCAGGCCGTTGGACCCGAAGCTCCCGGAGCCGTGCCCCAAGAGCCGTCCGCGCCTGCTGATAGTCGGTGCTCACCGGTCACGCTCGCTACTACTCAGTCGTGGACGCCTGGTCTACGAAGTCCGCGTACGGGATGGCGTGATGCACTGCGGCGTCACGCGCCATGGAGTACCGCACGACTTCGGCGGGCTCCGTGATGGTCTCGATGCTGGTCAGTACGTCCGTGTCGTCGAAGTGCAGGATGGCGACGAGCCGTGAGTCGAAGATCCAGAAGTCTTCGTCGAGCGGGCCGATCCGCTGCGCCTCGCTGCGCCACAGGCAGCCGACATCTTCGCCGGCCGCCACGTTGACGGCGCCATAGGCCAGCAGAAACCGCTGCCCGTCGGTCGGCGGGTCGTCGAGGACGCGGACGCGACCCACGCGCTTGCCCTGGTCGACCTGGCCGCGGATGTTCTGGTTCCACGTGCTGTCGAGATCCCAGGTCACCTTGCCGGTCCTCAGGAATGCCCCGAAGTCCAGGTCTTCACGGTCGGACGCATAGCCGGAGCGAGTCTCCAGGTGCCAGGCCGTGTGCTCGAACGTCTCGAAGAGACGGCCGAACTCCTCCGGGCTGATCATCTGCGGCACGCGCTCCATCTCCTTCGGTGCCCAGTTGACGAGCAGTTGGCGCGGTACGACGACGGCGACGTCCCCGGCACCGAAGTGCTTCAGCTGCGCCACGCCGTCGGGGTCGGTGAACGGTGTGCCCTGGACGATGATCTCGCGGCTGTCCAAGTCCTCGTGCAGGGCCGGGCAGCCGCCGTTCTTGCTGTCGGTACCCGTGAAGCGCAGGCGTCGAGTCACGATCGTGTCCTTTCAGGGACGGTGATCATTCCAGGATGGCGACGCTTCGGGCCGTGCACCACAGACTCTCGCTGCCTGTGTGAGAACACCAGGGAACACTCAGCCAATGCGCGAGAACATCCGAGAACATTCGCTTTTCCTGCGAACACGTCGTCCCTAGCGTCCAGTTCATGGCCGTCACACAAGAATCGCAGGACGTCGATCCGTACGCAGCGACCGAAGCGGCGCGCGATGCCCTCGCGGATGTGGGGATCGTCTACCCCTCCCTGGGGGTCGACTACGGGTCGGTGAATCTTGGGCGTGTCCGTCCCGAGGTGGCCATACGGCTTGCTGATCAACTCCGGCGAGGGGGCCGCGAGAGATGACAGATCGTCCGACAGGGGGCGCCGGTGAGCCCCCAGGCAGGCTGACGCTGCGGGTGTACCGAGTGGCCCCGGATGGGGCCGTGACCAGCGATACCGGGATGCGTCAGGTCTACAGTGACGGCGCCCTGGCGCTGGACGACGGGCCCAAGTACCCGCCCTGCGCGTGTCCGCGGCACCGACCCCGAGGGGGCGGGGCATGAAGACGGTGCTCCTGCCCGACCCTGCGACGCTGAGCAATCTTCAGCTCACCCAGCAGGCCTGCGCCCTGTGCGGCGCGCGGCTCTACCGTGACCGGCTGCTCGGCACCGTCACGTACCGGGACCTCTACGGCCGGAAGGTCAAAGCCGAGTTGTGGGCGTGTGCCCGGAGTGTGCGGGTGGCAGGCGATGACCAAGACCTGCCGCGAGTGCAACGAGGACACGGACGAACCGGTCCCCGTCGCCCTGGAACACGTGGCATCCGGCGCCGGACGCGTCGTCTACCTCTGCCCACTGTGCCGGGCGGCGGCGGGTGATGACGGCACCCCGTCAGGGTCCCCGCCGCCGTTCGCCCATCCCGCTCCGGTCGTCCGCCTCCGAGCAAGGCGACCGGAGCGGGACAACTCCTCCATGAAAGAAGGAAGTGCCATGGTGATCCAACTCGCCGATAGCCCGGTTGTCACACTCTGCCGGGAACCGCGGGAGCTGCTCAATGCGGTGCGCCCGTACGTGAAGGAGTGCACTTACAACGTCTTCGACGCCCCCGGCAACGAAGGGTGCTTGTGGGACCGGGAGATCGCGCTGCTCATGCGCGACAACATCATGGTCAAGGACATGGCTGAACGCATCCTTGGCAACGCTGTGATGTACCTGATCACCGCCATGGAGCGTCCCGATCTGCACATCGGTATCGGCAAGGTCGTCGACATCGGCGTGCATCAGATCATCCTGGACACGCCCGTGTACTTTGCGTTCTGTGAGGTCTACAACGGCGGTCGGTACAAGCACCATGCGCCGCTGGTCCGGCGCCGCAGCGACGGCCTGGTCATCCGCACCGCCGATGTGATCCGTGAGCAGGGTTTCGCTGCGGACGAAGAGCTGTGGGCCATCGACGGCACCAGCTGCTCGCCGTGCGACGACAAGGTGCCCGACAGTCACTGATCAGTAGGACCGCCTGCCCCCACGTTCCCGAGCGGGGGCAGGCTTCCGCCACGACGAAGGAACCCCGTGCCTGTACCTCACGACATCGCCGCAGAGACCGAACTGTGGGACACCTATGCGGAGTCGGCGTTCAGTGCGAGTGCCGAGCCCGTTCTCAACTGGACGCAGTACGCCGGACATGGTCCCGGTCTCGAACTGCTCGGTGAGCCCGCGGGCGTCTTGGAGATCGGATGCGGCACCGGCCGCGCGCTCGCCCATCTCGCCGGCCAGGGCATCGCCGCCCGTGGCGTCGACCTCTCGCCCGGCATGGTCAAGAAGACCAGTGAGCGATGGGCCGAGACGGGGGCGGAGTTCACGTGCGGCGAGGTACTCGATTTCCTGCGCGAGGACACCCGCACCTACGACGCTGTGTACTCGATCTTCGGCGCCGCCTGGTTCGTCGATCCGGGCAGACTCTTCCCACTCGTGCGCGAACGCCTCGTGCCCGGCGGCGTGTTCGTGTTCAGCCAGCCACCCGCGATCCCCGGAGCCTACGGCCCGCAAGGGATGTACAAGGGCGGCTTCGCCGGGAAGGCGATGTTCACCTACCGCTACAGCTACAAGCCCGCGATCTGGGAGCGGCTGCTCCTGCGGGCCGGATTCGGGAGCGCCGCGGTGCACGTGATCGAGGCGCCGACACCCGGTCACATCGGCACGTTGATCGCGCGAGCTGCAGTCACGTGAAGTGATCTGTCGTGCCCCCGTTCCCCATGCTGCGGGGGTGGGGGGCATTGTCGTCTGTCGTGGACATCTCTCGTATGGCACGCCGGGTTCATCTGGCAGCTGTGGCGGCGCAGAAGGCGCGGGCTCTGGAGCGTCTCGCCGCGTTGGCTCACGAGCGACTGAGCCCGGAAGTTTCGCTGACGGACAAGGCGATCGTGTTCAATCTCCTGAAGGTGCAGCTCAAGATCATTGAACCGGTGGCGGCTGTGTCCCATGGCAAGGGCTGTCCCGTGGGCCGGTGGTTCCGTGATCACGGACGCACCGTCCCGGCGCTGACAGATGGGGCGTGGGACCGGGGCGAGCCGGTCTGCCACTCGCGCCACGTGGGGACGGAGATCGTGCCGTCACATGATGTGCTCGATTCGTTCCTGATCAAGGCTCGTACGGGGATCCTGTTCCGCGAGCTTCCCGCAGACCGCGGGAACGGCACCCTGTATGCACGGTGGCGGCGCTGGCTGGCCGCTGGGACATGGAAACAGGTCATGACCTTGCTCGAAGGATCACCCGAAGATCCACCGGCGGGGGGCGTCCCGGTCCCCGAAGTGGAGATGACCATGGAGGTCATCCCCGGCTCGCGCCGAAACACCTGGACGAGGATGGTGATCTCGGCCACGCGCCGCCTGGTCCATCGGGAGGGTGAGAGCACGGACCGTCACAGGAGTGAGGAGCGCCTTCCGTGCTTCTCGTCCCCGGCCATCCGCCCCATGAGGGGGACCAGGTCTGCGTATCCGTGCAGGCGTTCCGTCGTCATCGTGATGCCACCGAGCGTGCAACCTCAAGTTAACTTGAGGTCAAGAGGCCTCAAAAGGCGTGAGCGATCACGGCTTGGAGTGCGGTATTGTTTCGGTGCGCGTTCGGCCAGGGGAAACCCCAGGTCACACGGGCATCGGGACGTGGCGCAGCTTGGTAGCGCACTTGACTGGGGGTCAAGGGGTCGCAGGTTCAAATCCTGTCGTCCCGACGGAAACGTCGCAGGTAGGGGCCATCTTCGGATGGCCCCTACTTCGTTTTTGGGAGCAATTCTGGGAGCGGGAAGCGGCTTCCCGCGCTCCCTGGGAGCGAAAGTCTGGGAGCCACGTCAACCGGGGGTCGACGGCTGGTCACCCGATCCGGTCGCTCCCAGGGAACATCTCTGCTGCTTGGTCTGGTGTACGAGGCAAGGGGTCGCACTGTCCGCCCCCTTGTCCGAATACTCGTCATGGGGCCGTGCTCCCATTCGACCCTTTGACGGCTTTCACCGTATGCCGCTCGAAAATACGATTCGGTGTTGTGAGCTGCGGCGAGTCCGTTCGGTCAGGCGGTTCTTTCGTAGTGGTTGATCAGGCCTCCGAGGAGGCGTTGGCGCCGGATCCGGTGGGCCTGGAGGTTGGTGACATGGGCCGGGGCGGCTGGTTCGGTGCTGTCTGGGGGTAGTTGCTGCCGGGACTGGTGGGGACGGTGCCCGTTGTAGTGCCTGATGTATTCGACCAGGACTGCGCGAGCGTGGGCCTCGTTGTAGATCAGCATGCGGTCGAGGAGCTCGCGGCGGAGGGTTCCCACGACTCTCTCGCAGATCGCGTTCGCTTTGGGCGCCTGCGGCGGGCTGAGCAGGATCTCCATGTCATCGGCCTCGAAGACGGCGTCAAAGGAACGGGTGTACTTGCTGTCCCGGTCCCGGAGGAGGAAGCGCAGCGGACTCCAACCGGTGCCCCTGCGCCATGGCAAGGTTCCTTGCCTGCTGAACGGTCCACGCAACGGTGGGGTGGGCGGTGATGCCGGCGAGGTGGACGCGGCGGGTGCCATGTTCGATGAAGATCAGGGCGTACAGGCGCTCGAGCGAGATGGTGTCCAGGTGCAGGAAGTCGGCGGCGATGATGCCGTGGGCCTGTGCGGTCAGGAACTGCCGCCAGGTGGGGCCGGAGCGCTGCGGCGCGGGGTCGATGCCGGCTGCGTGGAGGATCTCCCAGACTGTGGACGGGGCGATCGGGTAGCCGAGGCGGGCGAGTTCGCCCTGTATCCGGCGGTGGCCCCAGCTGCTGTTCTCCCGGGCCATGCGCAGGATGAGCTGTTTAACGGCGGGCGCGGTGGAGGGTCTGCCGGGGCGGCGGTGCCGCGTGAACGTCCATTTCCTGGCTATGAGTTGGCGGTGCCAGGCCAGCAGTGTGGTGGGGGTGACCGCGAAGGCCTGGCGCCAGCGCTCGCGCGGGACGAACCGCGAGAGCGCGGCAAGCCAGATTCGGTCTGCGGGCTCGTAGCGGACGCGGGCGATCTGACGGCGCAGCACCGCGTTCTCATGCCGTAACGCGAGGACCTCTGCGTCCTTGGCCACGCGGCTGCGGAGCACGGCATACGGCAGCTTTATCAGGTTCCGGACCAGGGTGGTGACGATCGACAGCGACATCGAAGGAGCATCCCAGGCGCCATCGAGGCTGTTGCCCCGCGTGGAGAAGCTGCAGGCCAGAGCCGGAATCCTATTTCCGAGCGGGACAGGTCGTCCGTCACTGCACCATCGAACAGATCGCCGACTTCCTCACCGAGCAAGTGCCCCAGCCCCGGGCCGCGTGGATCCTCGGCTGCACCCTCCAGCTCGCCGGCTTGGACGACGGCGCCCGCTTCTGGTGGCAGTACGCCGCCGGAGCCGACGACGCGCCCGCCTCCTACTGCCTCTACCTGCAACACCTCGCCCGCGGTGACACTCACGCCGCCGCCCTATGGCAGCGCCAGGCCACACAGGAAACCGAGACCGCACAGTCCGGCGAAGGCACCCTCGCCTTTCAGGTGCTGACCGCCGACACCAGCCTCACCACACTCCTGCGGGTCCTGAGCCGGCTCAGCCGGTTCACCGCCCACAGGCACACACCCGCGGCTCAGGCCGTCATCGAATACGTCGCCAGCGCTGTGGCTACCGGCTACGACCGCCACCCCGACCTCGAACTACCGCTGCCCGGAGCGCACTTTGTCGACCGTCTGATCCTCGCCGCCGCAGCATTCATGCCGCACGCCACCAGCACCCTGCAGACTGCGGAACTGCCCAACCGGCCCCAGCCGGCCCCAGCAGCCGAGCTCTCCCCGGCCCGCAGCCGGACGCAGGAACCCGAGCGGCTGCTGGTCAAGGTCACCACCGAGGACTACGAAGGCGCATCCGTACGCCGGTTCTTCAAAGAAGCAGTCGCCGTCTGCTGGGAGAAGGCAACCGCCGCCACCTCGGCGGACACGCGCATGGCCTACTACCTCAAACGCCACCGCACACGTACAGCCCTGACGCTGACACCTACACCCGCTCCTACCGGACCCGCGGCCAGGCGCCATCCCGTGGCAGCATCACCTTTCCTGGGATTCAACAGATCCTGACCTGGTCATCACCACGCGCGGTAACCGGTGGCGCATTGGCGGACCAAGGCAAGACGCCTTCCTCCGCGGCTCAGGTGGGTGTGGCCCACGAGCGCAGCCTTCCGGCGACGGTGCGCAGGGTGAGAGTGCCAGTACGCAGTCCGGTCACGAGCTCGGGCAGGCCGCCGGCGGGGGCCTTGACGGGCTCGCCGGATTCGCGCATGTAGCGCAGTGCGAGCGCGCTGCCGGCCAGGCCGTTGTAGTCCTGTAGGGGACGGGTGGTCACGAACATCTGCAGCAGGATCGCCGCCCGGACCGGCGTCTCCACATAGAAGGGCTCGCCCGCGTGCAGTTCGTACGCGTGGCGGTACAAGGCGGCCGCGAGTGCACCCCAGTCATCTATGCCGGTCTCCCGGCCCGTCTGCTGCTCGAACTGCTGGAGCGATTCCTCGATCCAGCCGGCGTCGACACGCAGGAACATCAGCGGTTGCCCGCCTCGAACGCCTCGTCGAACTCAGCCACCAGATCGGCCATGTCACTGACCAGACCGGCCACGAACGCCTCACGGCTGGGGTCGATGTCCTTCTCGACCAGCCCGGACACGTACGCCTGGACAGACATGTGGCTCCGGCCCGCCCGCTTCTTGAGTAGATCGTGCGTTTTGGCCGGTACCCGGACGTTCAGCTGCTTCAGGTCGCTGTCCATACATCCCATGCTAGCAATTGCTAGCATGGGATGCTAGTGAACACGGGATCGCCCACCTGTGATGGGCGGCGCGCTCCGGGCTGCCAGACCCCGGGTACGGGAGCCTGATCGTCTCGGGTCATATGGGGTGTTCCTCCCTGGCAGCGGAGTGGTCAGGCGTGGCGGAACCCGCGGGCAGAATCGCGGGCGTGGGCGGAGTCGAACGGGGTAAACCAGTCGGCCGGGGCCTGGCCGATCTCGCTGTCCTCAAGCCCAGCGTCAAGGTCAAGTCCGCTCCGACCACGGCATCCAGGTCGGGTGAGGAGTTCCCCCGTCCAGGAGTCCAGACGTTCCTCACCCGCCTCGTCTCTCAGTGTCCCGGCGGGCTCCGTGGATATGTTCCAGAATTCCCGTACGGCTTCCAGAGCGGCCTCCGGCACCTCCGTGGACGCCGGTATGCGTGACGTGATCACCTCGGAGGCGGCGCGCTGCATGCGGTCGAGTTGCTGTCTCTCGTGCCGCTCGACGAGTCTGCGGCGTAGGTCAGCAGTCACATCGCCAGCCACATTCGCCCCTTCCGGCAGGTCGTTCCCAGGGGCCTAGGGGATCCTTGTTCCGGGGCCGTTGTCGGCGCTCAGGTTCTCGCCGAACAGTGCCTTCGGCGCCGGTGCTCCGATGTCCGTCGGGTTCTGGGCGGTCGAGTTCGCGGCCGTCACTCCGGAGGCGGAGCCGCGCAGGAGCCACACCGCGCCGCCGTTCACGACCGTACCCAGGTTCTCGCCCGGCGCGCCCGCGGTCAGGTCCGCCTTGCCGTCACCGGTCACGTCGAGCAGCCGCAGCGAACCTCCGAACACGTCGCCGGACTCCGCGGCACCCGGCACGCCCGCCGTGTCCTGGTGGAACGCCTGCGCGCCCTTGCCGGTGAGCCCGCCCTTGCCGCCCTTGAGCAGCACCACGGCACCGGCCTTCGCCTTCGAACCGATCGCCTCGCCGGGGACGCCGACGGCCAGGTCGGGGTATCCGTCGCCGTTCGCGTCGCCCGCGCTCAGCCGGCCGCCGAACTGGTCGCCCTTCTCGCTCGCCCCGGGCACACCCGCCGTCTTCTGCGTGATCGTCTGCGTGCGGGTCTGGCTGGGGCCGGACGGCGAACCGTAGTAGATCTTGAGGGTGCCGGGGTCCTTCTCGGTGCCCTCCGTGTCGCCGTTCGGGATGATCCGGGTGGCGAGGTCCGCGTAGCCGTCCTGGTCGAAGTCGGCGACGGCGGTGCTGGATGCGGAGTTCAGGGCCTTCGGAGCGGTGGACAGGCCGGACTTGCTGCCCAGCCACAGCTTGCCGCCCTCGGCGTGGTTCTCGTAGACGTAGAAGGTCGCGAGGTCCTCGATGCCGTCGCCGTTGAAGTCGCCCGCGGCGGTCGAGTTGATGGAGTTGTCGGTGCTGTACACCTTCAGCTGCTGCGAGCGGGCGGGGACGCCGTCCCGGCCGAAGGGGCCGTGGAGCACGTCGTGGTAGTCGTAGTCGTCGCCGTTGCGCATGAACAGGTCCGGGTGCCCGTCACCGTCGAAGTCGCCCGCGGTGAGGTGGTCCCCGACATCCGCGTTCGCCGGTGCGGGGACGCGGACGGCGTCCTGGCCCGAGATGCCGCCCTTGCGGCCCCACAGGACGATGACCGATCCGTTGACGTTGTCATCCGGCCGGTAGCTGCGGGCCCTCACCGCCAGGTCGGCCAGGCCGTCGCCGTCCAGGTCACGGGAGACCATCGTGTAGCCGAAGGCATTGTCGTCGCCCGATTCGCCGGGCACGCCCGGGGTGTCCTGGGTGATGACCGTGGTGCGCGCGGGGTCGATGCCCTGCGCCGAGCCATAGCTGACCGTGATGTAGCCGGCCCAGGCATGGCCGCCGACTTTTGCGCCGGGGGCGGTGACGGCGACGTCCTGGTAGCCGTCACCGTCGAAGTCCTCGCGCACGGTGCCCACGGCTGCGGCGCCCCCGTCCTTCGCGCCGTCCTTCGCGGCAGCGGTGCCGGCGACGATCGGCACGCCGAGCGACCCGATCAGGGCGGCGGCCACGGCGGTCGAAATGGCGGGTCGGCGTATGCCCACGGTTCCTCCTCAGAGCGCAAGCGACGTCGAGACGCGTGCGCGCGGATGTGATTCATCTGCGAGACACGCGGATGCGGCCGATGGTTGTGCTCCCGGCCACAAATCCCCTGGCGGGACGCCCGCGTTGCAGTCGGAACTTCTTGGAAGCGCAATGCAGTTCGATAGTGGGGGTCTCTCATGGCACTGTTCGGCAACGCGCACACGATCGATCCGATGACCGCGCAGCAGGACTACGCGCGTCTGCTGGGCCACGGTGAGCAGGTGCAGGCGGCGTTCCTGCTGATCCGCGACACGATGCTCTTCACGGACCGCCGTCTCGTGCTCGTCGACAAGCAGGGGATATCCGGCAAGAAGGTCGAGTACCACTCCGTTCCGTACCGCAGCATCACGCACTTCTCGGTGGAGACCGCCGGGCACTTCGACCTCGATGCCGAGCTCAAGATCTGGATCTCCGGGACCCCCGAGCCGATCCAGAAGACCTTCACCAAGGGCGTCGACATCTACGAGGTGCAGGCGATCCTCACGCAGTACGTGGCGCGCTAGGCGGTAGGCCCGCGGACCTCTCAGGCCTGGGGCACCCGGTCGAAGAATCCGTGCACCGTGCGGATCCGGCCGTCGTCCGCGAGCACGATGACGTCGGAACCGGCGACGGGGGCGGAGCCGTCCGCGACCGACACCAGCTCCCAGCCGAAGCGCGCGACGTGGTGGTGGCCGTCGACCGTCCCGGTCAGCCGGAACTCGAAGCCCGGGAACTGCTCGTGGGTTCCCGCGATCACGGCGGCGATGGACTCGTACCCGTAGACGTCGGACTGCGGGTCCGTGTAACTGCCGTCCTCGCTCCAGGCGGCGGCCACGGCCTTGGCCAGGGCGTCGGCGCCCTCCGTGTTCCAGGCCTCGAAGTAGCGGGCGACGGCGGTCTCGTACGCGGAAGTGTCGTGTGCGGACATGGCGGGTGCCTCCTGCGGATCGGGGGTATCGGGGTGGTGCCTTCGATGGCTTGAGCTTGCCGTGGCTGCCGCAGGGGGTCGATTACGTCCGGGGTAATGCGGGGGCCGAAAGCGCCACCCGCCGTCTTCTCACGCGCGTGCGACTGTGCTTGCCAAAGGGGCTCTTTCGGCCGCCTGAACGGGAGTTGGCGTATGCGCAAGCCGTGGATCGGTGGGGTGCTCGCCGCTGTGCTGCTCCTTGGAGCGTGCGGTGACCCCGGGGCCTCCGGGGGTGAGAGTGCCCCGGAGACCGTCCCCAAGGCACCCACCGACTCCGGCAGCGCACGGGCCAATCCCTCCGCGCCCCCGGCCTCGCCCTCCTAGGTCTCGGTCCTGCGACCGGAGAGACGACCCGCACCCGCTCTATTGCTAGCGCTCACGGCGCCGGGTGGGGCTGCCGAGGACCCGTTCCTCAAGGCCCTCGGCAAGACCCGCGACCGCGTCCCGCAGCTCGCCGAGGTCTTCGCTGCCCAGGACACCCACGCCGCCGACATCAGCACAGCTCCGTGGCCCGACCCCGCGCCCATGGGCAGCCGCGACCTGCACGAGCCCCAGCGGCACGGTCACGCCGCGTGACCCGGTTCCTCACCCCGCAAGAGCTCCTGCAGATCGCGCAGACCCTCCCGGGTGACCCGGCCTGTCTCGACCTGGGCGTGCTCGACGGAACCTGCGCCCGAGTCCAGGCCCACTACATGGGCCGCGACGTGTACGCGAGCGACTAGCTCAAGGCCGCGGCCATGCTGGAGAGCATCGCGCTGCACGAGCCGCTGGAGGCGAAGAACGAGTTCTTCGCCTGGCTGGTCGCCGAGACCTTCCTCAACACCAACGGGGTCACGCTGGACTACGAGCCGGAGGACGCACTCGCGCTCGTCATGCGCGCCAAGGACAAGGGCGCCCACGCTCAAGAGGTCGCTGCGCAGCTGCGCGCCTGGTCCGCCGGCTGAGACCCACGCCCGCCCGGAAGGACGGGCGGCCAAGCCGGTCCAGGAAGATGGATCAGCCCGGTTTTAAGGCGGTGAAGAGCCGGGCCAACGGTGCATTCCGTGGGGGATGCGGTCCAACACTGCACTCGGTTGGTCCTGTATCGGCGTACACGTCGCGCGGCGGGCCCTCTGCGGGTGCGCTCTATGCAGGAGGGACAGGCTGCTCGTCCCCGCCTGCAAAGAGGTACTCGTGCATCTGCTGCAGATAGCCGTACAGGGAGTTCTCGTCATCGAAGGCGATGTTGGTCAGCCGTTCGTAGTCGCCGACGGAAAGCTCCCGTGTGCGCAGCACACGCTCGAGGCCGTCACGCACACCGTCGACGTAGTCGCTTTTGAACGCGTGCAGTGTCGGACGCAGCCTGTGCGTGCCGGAAGCTATGACACCCCTAAGCGACCTGCGAGTATTCGTGGATGAGGCCGCTGAGTCGATCGCGTCGGGAGATGCGGGTTTTGCCAGTGGCGGTAGTTGGTTCGGACTCGGTGAGTCGGCCTGGCGCCCGTTGTCCGAGGGATCGATGCGGCCGGTGACTGTTGTAGTGCTCCGTGTACTCGTCGAGGACGAGTCGGAGGTGGCGCTCGCCGGTGATCAGGATGCGGTCGGTGGACTCGCGTCGACATGATCCGATCCAGCGTTCGGCGATCCCGTTCATCCGTGGCACAGCGGGCAGTGTGGGGATGACGCGTACGCCGGCTGCTTGGAAGACGGCGTCAAAGCTGTCGGTGAAGTAGGCGCCGCGGTCCCGGATGAGGAACTTGACCGACTCTGCGCGGTCACCCAGGTCCATGAGGTAGTTCCGCGCTTGCTGGGTGATCCAGGGGCCGGTCGGGTGTCGAGTGATGCCGGCGATGTGCACGCGGCGGGCGCCATGGTCGATGAAGAACAGCACGAACCAGCGCCGCAAGAGGACGGTGTCGATGTGGAAGAGGTCGGTGGCCACGATTGCGGAGGCCTGCGCTTTGAGGAAAGCAGCCCATGAGCGGTCCGCGCGTTGCGGTGATGGGTCTATCCCAGCCTTCTTCAGTACCTCCCAGACGGTCGAGGCGCCGACCTTGCGTCCCAGACCAAGCAGTTCGCCGTGGATCCGTCGATATCCCCACCCCGGGTTCTCCCGCGCGAGGCGCAGGACCAGGTGCCGCAGTGCTTCCGGCTTCGGAGGTCGGCCCGGGCGGCGGTGTGGATAGGTCCACTTCCGGGCGACGAGACGTGCGTGCCAGCGTAGGACCGACCGCGGTGTCACCAGCAATGCCAGCCGGGCACGCTGCTTCTTGTTCACCATCCGGAGCAGCGCTGCCATGACAGCCCGATCGCTCCAGGAAAACCGAGGCCGTGGCTGGATGCGTTGCGCGACAGCGAGCTGGTGCCGGAGCGTCAAGATCTCGACGTCCTTCGCCGCACTCGACCGGGCAAGCAGCACAAGCCATCCCAAGAGCTGGCACGCTAGTTGATAGATCAGACGTATCGCCACGACCCAGCATGATGCCGCACAGTACCCGCCAGCCTCCCGCGCTCGGGTAGATCCGAACCCGCAGGTCATCTCGGGTGACGCAGTTTCCGGCACCGACAGGCGCGCAGCAGCGTGCGAACATCTCGTACGCCCCAGGCTGGCGTGACCGCTAGCCTGGGCGCTCCGAACATCACAAGGAAAGGCGAACTCACGTGGTGGACATGCAAGCGGCCGCACGCAAGGTCTTCGACCGGTATGACCTCGACGGCGACGGTCAGATCACGGCCAAGGAGTACCGGCAGGTCGTCGCAGAGCTGAACGGCGAGCACCTCACCGACGAGCAGGCGCAGCGGTTCATCGACGTGCTGGACACGGACGGCGACGGCACCATGTCCTTCGAAGAGTTCTGGGCACCGATGCAGGACGCCTGACAGCGCTCGGCCGAGGTCATGGGCGCAGAGATGAGAGGCCGTTTGCGGACGGCCTCTTTCCGTTCTCCGGGCGCTCTCGAGTGGCAGTGCGAAGCGGGAGCACTGCCCCTGCCGAAAATCCCATCCGCGCAGTTCAAGCGGCATGCTGCGGACTTGCCGCTTCAGGTGTCTCGGCGTCGCCGTAGTTCCGCGTACGGCGTCGTACGACCGTCAATGGCGCTTCAGAGCTCCGAACCGGAATCGCGCGCCTGACTGGGGGGCAAGGGGTCGCAGGTTCAAATCCTGTCGTCCCGACGGAAACGTCGCAGGTAGGGGCCATCTTCGGATGGCCCCTACTTCGTGTTCTGGAGCAATTCTGGGAGCGGGGAGCCGCTCCCTGGGGGCGGGAGTCTGGGAGCGACGACAACCGGGGGTGGACGGCTGGTCACCTGATCCGGTCGCTCCCACGGAGCGTCTCCGCTGCCGGGTCCGGTGTCTGAGGCAAGGGGTCGTACTGTTCGCCCCCTTGTCCGAATACTCGTCACGGGGTCGTGCTCCCACTCGTCCCCTTGACGGTTTCAGCGACCCCATGTCTGCGCGAACTCCATGTCGCGGTGCGCACGTCATCCAGAGGTTGAACGCTGTGGCGAGATGCGGTGCAGGTCGGAGGGGGGTGTCGGCTGGGGGCGCCTGCTCCTGTGGGTCCCCTTGGCGCGGTGCACGTGGCCGTTGCTGTCTGTCCCGCTGAGCCCCGAACAAGAGGGCATTTCACAGCCGTCGGCGTCGAACAGACACCGGCTCGAGCAACTGGCTGTCGTAATCCTGGGCTGCCACAGCTACCTTCTACCGCTCCGCCTTGCATCTATCACGTCCAGGGGCGTCGCGGTCTTCGACAACCAGGCACGATGGAAACTGACTGCGAGTCACCAGTGTGCACCTCGGGCCGTGATGTGCTCGTAGGGAGGATCAGCCATGGTCTCCCAGGGTCAACCAAAAGGTACCGTCGTGATCACTGCATGCCTAGCTGACTCGTGCACCGGCGAGGTGTGCTGAACCGGTGCACGAGTCGAACTAAGCATCACCAAGGCGCCAACTCTTGGTCGGCTGGCCATTCTCATCCCACTGCAAATCTTCGCGTAGCGTCAGGCCATCACTGTCAAACACTTTCCGAGACGCCAGCGTACCGTTGGGGTGCCATTCCCGGAACTCTCCGCAAGGAAGCCCCATGCGCACAGTGCCCTCGGAGCGCAGAGTCCCGTCTTGGTACCACTCGCGCGATACGCCGTCCTGCGTCCCTTCGGTGTAATGATCCAGGCTAACCAATTTTCCGCTGAGATATTCCACTACCTCACCGGTGAAAGGCTCCCCCCGGTAAAGAAGGTGCTGCGCTTCGTCCATGTCTACTTCTGGATCATCGATGTCGATTCGCTCTGTGGGAGGCATTATTGGATCCAGTTCTCATCGCTCGGCGGATACCCCGTGAATCGTCCGTGACTACTCGGTACACCATGGAGCATGTGGTTACAGTTCGCGCAGAAGGGGGCTGGACGCCCAGGGGCGCCCGTAGCCTTGTCTGACAGGTACGGAAATTCCACAGCGGCCCGCATCTCGGCGAGCGCGGCATCTCCATCAGGTAATCCTTGTTTCGTACGCGCCCAGAGTAGCTCGTTTGCAGCTTTTACTTCGGCGTGCCCGAGAGGATGGTCGTTGTGAGGAGGCGGCGTACCGATGGAGTTGTAGCGTTCCGCAAGAGTCGGGTGCAGTTCATCGATGGGGATGACGGCATCAGCCTTGCCGTTAATACCCTCAATGATCGTGCCGGTCCGCAGATCAACCACAGCGCCTACGCAGGCTCCCGTTTGTTTCCGAGGGAAGGTTCCGGCTTCCTTCGCAGCGCGATAGGCGGCGCCACGATCACGGGCAACGTCGTCCAGGTAGTCAGCCACCGGACGGCCGTCGACGCGGGTGATCAGACCGTTTGTGCGGACCACCCGGCTGTCATCCAATTGATCGAGAACCTTCTCACCTGGACCTGGCGCAGGCGAATCGTGACCGCCTGGCTGGTTGTGGGGCTGGCCGTCGTCTCCTGATCCGTGCGCGTTACCTTCCGGTTGGCCGTGACCTGCCTCTGTCTCCGAGTGTCCGGGAGTGGTTGGCTCGGCTCCCTGGTGTGCGGCACTCGAATCGTGCGAGTTCCCCCGCGCGCCGTGGTCCACGTGCACAGGTGTGGAGCCGTCACGTAGCGATCCACTGGGCGATTCGTGGTTGGCTGATGGGTCGCGTCCCGGGCGATCAGCAGGGCCACCTGTCATATGGTGATCCGCCCGGCCCGGCAGATCGCCGGCCGACCCGGACGGTGGACGACTGACTGCGCCACCGGGCAGTTCATCCCCAGCCCGGCCAACGGCCCCAGCCGCCCCATCTCCGGCGCGAGTACCGGCCATCGCCGGTTCACGAACCGGGTCGCGCGGGGCGAGCGTTTCGGCCTGGCCGCCAGAGTTTGAACGATTATGCGCGGACGATCCGTTGTTGGAGCCATGGCTTGCTTGCGGAGGAAAGTTCTCCCCTGCGTGCGGGGAGGCTTCAGGCCCCCGCACGCCCGCACCGACGAGCTGGTGCTCACGCGGCGGCGCCGGGGATGTGGTGTGTCTGTTGGCGGGGAGTTCGACCGGCGCCGGTGTGGTGTCGGGAACGCCATCCTTGAGGATGATGAACTCGCCGTTGGTCAAGTGCAGTTCAGTGTTGGCCGAGAGTCTTAGCACGGTGCTGGTGGATCCGGTGCCGGGCGCGTTGCCGAACCCGGCGCGGGCATGGGCGGTGACTTCTGCGATCTTTGGCACGGCGCGGGTGGTGGCGCCGACGGTCTTGGCTGTCGCGCTGATGGGGTCGATGGCCTCGCCGACCTTGGCCAGGGCGCCGGCGGTTTTGGCGACGGTGCCGCCCTTGGCCATTCGCGAGACGGCGGCCAGTGGTCCCGAGGTGATGGTCAGGCCGTTGAAGGCGACAGTGGCACCGGCTTTGGCCGGGTGATCTTCCCAGTCGTCCCAGCCGACCAGGCCCTTGGCAAAAGCCTTGGTGTACGGGCGGCCCTCGGCAACCTGTTCCTTCCAGGGCGAGTCTTTCTGGTTGAGCGGGTCGAAGAGGTAGGACTCCAGGCCGAGGACCGTCATGCCCAGTCCCTTGCGGGCCGCGTTGCCGTCCGCTCCGGGGCTGAAGAGGTCGATGAAGCCGGTGACGGTGCCGACGACGTTGTCCTTGACGCTCACACGGGCCTCGTCCATGTGGTGGGAGAGGTCGAACTTGTCGTAGGTGAGGGCCTCCGGGGTGCCCCAGGGCAGCTTGTCGGCGTGCTTGAGCGCTTCAGCGGTGTAGCCGTAGATCTGCGCACCGAGTGGGACCAAGGTGCCCTCGTAGCCCTGCTGGACGTACTGGGGACCGTCCACCAGTGCCGTGATCTTGTTGTTGGCGGCGATCTCAGCGGTGGTGAAGTCGGCCTGGGCCTGGTTGACTTCGGCCCACAGGGCATCGTGCTGGTCGATCTTTTCCTGGTCCTGGGTCCACTCGTCATCGATCTCGCCGCTGTCGGTCTTCAGGCTCGCCGCGAAGTCGGCCACGCGGGTCCGGAGACGGTCCAGGCGGGCGATGATGGGCCGGACCGCGCCGGCGTAGTCGTCCAGCGCTCCGGCGACAGTTTCGATCTTTGAGGCGAACAGGTCCGAACGATCACGCACCGGAGCCGTAGAGGCGAACAGTCTCTCCGCCTCGGGTGCATGGTAGAAGGCCCCGAGTCCCTGGAACTTGGTGTGTGCCGCACTGCCCGCCTGGCGCAGGGCGCCGGCGTGGTTCCGCAGTCCGGAGGCGTGCTGCTCCAACTGTTCCAGATCGCCGGTGAAGTGGGGGATGTCCTTCGCGCTGATCACAGAGAGCCTCGCGTAAGGGGTATGGGACGCTCCAGGATCGGGTCGACGACGCTGGCCGCGGACTGCTGTATCTCGGCCGCGATCTCCAGGTCGCCCGCCTCGTAGGCAGCTGTGGCCAGCGCCGCGCCGCTGACCGACTGGCCGGCCCGCGCGCCGATGAACTGCACTTCCTCGGCTGTGCCTTCGGCGAACTGGACAAGTGCAGAGGCGACCAGGCCCCCGACCGGACTCTGGCCTCCGCCGCCGGCTTCCCCTGATACGAGGGCTCCGGACCACTTCGCTGCGCCCCCCAAGTCTCGCCGTACCCACCGACGTGTCGGTCCAGGGCGCCCAGTACATCGTTCACCTGCGACAGGACGCGACTCACCCCGCCCGGCTCAATATCCCATTTCGGCATGCCTACCCCCTACTTCAGCCCCGTGTCCCCGTTTCTGCGTCGGCTCGCAGCGGTCGGTCGATCAGCCGATGTTGTCCACCGCCGCCCGCGCCCGCGCGAGCGTCGACTGTGCGGTGCCGTCGTTCTGCTCCAGCGTGGTGCGCACGAGGCGGATGATTTCCCGCACCTCGTTGGCCGCCTTGTTCCAGCGGACTTCCTTGCCGTGGTAGTCGTCCGAGACGCCGTCGGCCTGGTAGTCGGCCATCGCGGCCTTCACCGCGCGGTCGCGGTCGCCGAGTACCCGCTCGAGCTGGCCGATGATGATCTGCAGGCCGCCCTGTACGTCGGCCGAGGCGCCGGTGTCGTAGGAGCGGCGGTCCTGGGTTCCAGCCATGGCGAAGTTCCCCCTGTGTGTGAAGTGTTGGGTGTGCGAGCCAGTCAACTCGTCAGGCTCAGGCGGAGAAGCGGGCGCCGTCGAAGTTGGCCGCGCCCATGTTCTGGTGGGCGTTGTCGGACTGCTCCTGGTCACCGGAGCCGAACGCGGTGTCCATGCCCGCCTGGCCGCCCAGGATCGAGGACAGTGCCCCGTTCAGATCCGAAGTGATCTCGTCAGCGCGCAGCTTGAACGAGTCGAAGGTCGCCTTGCCCGCCCCGTTGAACTTGCCCTCCAGCGGCTCGGCCGCCTGGACCAGCAAGCTGATCAGCGTCCCCAGATCGTCGCTGGACCCCACGGTGTTCTTCCCCAGCACCGCGAGAGTCGTGTCTCCCATGTCGAACTTCATGAGTCCACCCCCGTAACTCGCCAACTATGGTGTGCGCCGCTCGTTGTCTGTCAGTCACAGCAGCCGCACACATCACTCACGCCCCGTAGCGTATCGAACATCCTCTCCCATCACGCGTTGCATACGCAACGTCGTTTGGACTGAAGTGGCGTGATCTGTCGCATGGCGTCAGTGGCGGTGTCCTGGCGTGAGCAACCAACTCCGTGCTCACCAGTAGCGTGTCAGTTCGGCATCACAGGGATCGGGCCGCGCGGGCAGGTACTGAGGGGAGTTACGTGGCCGGGACCTTGCGTCACGGGCAGGGCGCGACGAGGCCTGATGCAGGACGCAACCGGCGGTCGACGCAGTCAGAAGCGCTGCCTGCGGATAAGTGCCTGTACACATGGTCGTCGAGTCAAGGCGTTCTCGACGCCCAGCGTGGACGGCCGAGGGGCGAGTGGTTCGAGTCATTCGTTGGCTTGTCGACCGGCGGGTGCTGGTGCAGTGGCGGGCAGGGGGCGGCAATTCTGCGGTGGGCAGCGTCGCTGTCGCCGATGCAGCGAGGGCGCTCGCGGGTGCAGACGTTTGCTGCCTGCCTGCCTGCCTGCCTGGCGGCGGCGGGGCGGCCCGCCCGCCGCCGATGAGTTCCCCAACGCCACAGGATGACGTACGGCCGTGTGCTGGATCGGGTGATTGTCCTGTGAGGCCGAAAGGCCGACATCGCCGGCTTGTACGGCGCTCGCCGTGACGTACCGGCGATCGGGTGCCGTTCGGGAGATCGTGACGGACGGCCTGCTGGGTGGCAGGCTGGCACCAGCATTGGTGCCGGGGGAGTGAGGCGGCGATCTGACGCAACTCTTTGGCGCCGTACTTCTGCGTACAGTGGCGTACGGGCGCCAACAGGCCGTCAGGACTCCGAACCAGGATCGCGCGCCTGACTGGGGGTCAAGGGGTCGCAGGTTCAAATCCTGTCGTCCCGACGGAAACGTCGCAGGTAGGGGCCATCTTCGGATGGCCCCTACTTCGTGTTCGGGGGGAAGTGCGTGTGATGCGCTTGTTCTGGGCATGTCATTCCTGGTCGTGGGCCCCACACCGCGACGGATCAGGAGGACATGGTGAAGAAGAGCTCGCGTGCTCGCAGAGTCTCGTTCGTTCTCGGTAGTGCCGTTGTGCTGGTCGTCGCTCTTCCGGGGAGTGCGCTCGCGGAACCGCCCAGGTCGTTGCCCGCCAACGCTGACGGGCTGGAGCAGAGCTTTCAGCCGGCCTACGACTACGACACCGACGGCTGCTATCCGACGCCCGCCATCGGTCCCGACGGCAGCGTCAACGGAGGGCTGAAGCCGTCGGGTGCCGTCAACGGTCAGTGCCGTGACTCCTGGGATCTCGACAACACCAACGGGTACGCCCGGTACAAGTGCAACAACGACTGGTGCGCCATCATGTACGGCCTGTACTTCGAGAAGGACCAGGCCGTCGCGGGAAGCGGCCTCGGTGGGCACCGTCACGACTGGGAACACGTGGTGGTGTGGGTGCAGGGCAACGAAGCGCGCTACGTCTCCACCTCGGCCCACGGCAACTTCGACGTCCACGGTCGTGACCAGATCCGCTGGGACGGGACGCATCCCAAGATCGTGTACCACAAGGACGGCGTGAGTACGCACTGCTTCCGCCCTGCCGGTTCCAACGACGAGCCGCCGGAGAACCACAAGCGGACATGGCAGTTCCCCGGCCTCGTCGGCTGGAACGGCTATCCCGCGGGCGTGCGGGACAAACTGAGCCAGGCGGATTTCGGCAGTGCCGTCTTCGGGCTCAAGGACGGCAATTTCAACTACCACCTCGAGAAGGCCAAGCCGGCCGGCATCCCGTTCGACCCCAACGCCTGACGGGCGGCTGGGGGTTGGCGGGGTTGCCGGGGTTGCCGGTGCCCGGCGGCGTCCGGGGTCGCCGTGGCGGTCCCGGACGCCTGAAGTGTCGTACGCGAGTGCCGTACGCGAGGAACGGTCTACCAATTGTCCGGCCGCACCTCGTAGGTGAGTGTGTAGTGGGCGCCGTCCTTGCGGAACACGGCGACCTGTTCGCCGCGGCCCGAGACGGACGGGCTGATGTGGAAGTCGCCCAGGTGGTCGTCCGGGTCGAAGTCGTCCTTGTCCCACATGGAGACGACGTCGGCCCCGCTGTTGACCAGTGAGAACGGCCCGTTGTTGACGTTGATGACGTTTCCGTTGTTGATGTCGCCGCGACCCCAGACACGCTGGCCGCGGAAGTCCACCCACAGCTCGTCCTCGCCGTCGTCCTGGGTCTCGATGCATCGCAGTTGGTAGAACTTGACTTGGTGTCCCATGAGTTGCTCCCGGTTCGTTCCGGCCGTCGGACGTGTTTCCGACACCCATGAGAATGCGCGCATCGGGGGTACCCTCGCGTCCACTCTGGAGTGGATTAGCGGTGTACGACCCAGGGTGTACGTTTCTGCGTCGCGCCTAGGCAGTTTCATGGAGCCATGAGCGACTCGCGCGACCCCATGGATGAGACAACCGTGCTGGTCACGGCCGCGGACGTCACCCTCGAACCGATCGGCGCCAGGGCCCTGCTCGTCGACAGGGACGCCCTCTTGGCCCCGGATCCGCCGCCTCTCCTCGCCGAGCCGCAGGGGGAGTTGGTCGCCGTGATCACACCGGTGCCCGCCGACAGCGGGCCCGTGGAGCGGATCGCCGTGGTCGGTGTGGAGCGTCTCGGCTCCGATGTATCCGCGACGGGTGCGACGGGGGCGACGGGTGCGATGGGTGCGATGGGTACAACGGGCGTGCCGGACGTGCCGGACGTGCCGGACGTGCCGGAAGCGCCGGACGGGCCGGGCGTGTGGGGTGCGGCGGCGAGCGTGGTGCGGCTCGCCGGGCGGTCCCGTTACGTGGTGCGTGCCGAGTCCTTCACCCAGCGGCGGCTGACCGAGGCGCTGCTCGCCGAGGGCGGCGACCTGTGGGCGGCGATGCGCACGCTCGGCTACGACTCGCCGGTGCCGCCTGACCGGCCCGGAAGGGTGGGCCTGAGCGGGGCCGGGGCCAGGGTCGGGGCCGGGGCCGGGGCGAGCGAGGATGAGCTCGACGCGTTCGCCGCCGGGCCGTGCCGGGTCATCCGCACCTGCTTCCCCCACCCGCCTCGCCCCGATGACCCGCCGAGTCCTGATGGCCCGCGCCCGCCGCGCCCGGGTGACCCGCGTCCGCCGCGCCCGGGTGACCCGCGTCCGCCGCGCCCCGGTGACCCGCGCCCGCCGCGCCCCAGCGATCCGCGCCCACCGACCCGACCATGACCGCCAGACCCGGAGCCGCCCTCGGCCGGCTGTATCGGGCGGCTCCCGCCGTTCAGGACTCGGTGCTCGCCGTCGCCCTGTTGCTGCCCGACCTGTTCCTCTTCTCGGACTTCGCCCTCCCGAACGTCGGCCTGGCCGACCGGCTGTTCACGGTCGGGTACGCCGTCCTCGGCTATGCGGCGCTCGCGGCGCGGCGGCGGGCGCCCCGGGCGGTGTTCGGCTACCTGTGGGCGCACGCTCTCGGCGGTGAACTCCTCACCGCCGCCGGGGTGTTCGACTACAGCCCGACCCTGGCCCTGCTCGCCGCGCTCTACACCGTCGCCGCACTCCGGAGCGCCCGTCTGTCCGCGCTCGCGCTGGCCTCCGTGACGGTGCCGGTGGCGCTCTCGGTGCGGGCGGCGCTCGCCGACGTACCCGCCGCGGAGCGGCTCACCTCCCTGATCGGGGTGGCCTGCTTCTACGGGATGCTCAACCTGGAGGTGTGGGCCGTCGGCCGGGGTGTGCGGGCGGGGCGTGCGGCGGCAGCCCGGGACCGGCTGGCGTTGGCGCGTGCCCAGGACGCGACCCTGGCCGAACGTGCGCGCACGGCACGGGAGTTGCACGACATCGTCGCCAACGCGGTCACCGTCATGGTGCTCCAGGCCGGGGGTGCCCGCCATGTGCTGCGGGCCGACCCGGACCGGGTCGAGCACGCGCTCGACCAGATCGAGTCCAGCGGCAAGACCGCCGTCGCCGAGCTGCGGCACATGCTCCTGGTGCTGCGCACCGACGGCGAGCGGCTCGCCGCCGAGGGGTCGAGCTTCGGGCTCGCCGATCTGGACCCGCTTCTGAACGGGGCCCGCCAGGCAGGCCTGCGCGCCCGCCTGGAGGTGACCGGTGCCCCCGCCGCGCTCGCCAGGAGCGTCGACCTGACCGCTTACCGGCTGGTGCAGGAGGCGCTGACCAACGCGGCCAAGCACGCGGGCCCCGGAGCCGCCACGGTCGTACGCCTCGACTGGTCCCGGGCCGACGGGCGGCTGAGGGTCGAGGTCGCCGACGACGGGCGGGGCACCCCGGCCGCAGCCGGCTCCGAACTGTCCACCGGGCACGGCCTGATCGGGCTCCGCGAGCGGGTGGCCGTCTGCGGCGGCACGTTCGACGCCGGTCCCATCAGGGAGGGTGGCTTCCGGGTCGCCGCCACCTTGCCCGCGGAGGAACACTTTCGGCAGGAGGCCGCGTCATGAGATGCGTCATGAGATGCGTCATGAGTCGGGTCACGACTCGCGTCACTAACGGTCGCACCGGGGCAGGAGGAGCGTGGTGATCCGGGTGCTGCTCGCGGACGACCAGGCCATGGTGCGCTCCGCGCTCGCCATGCTGCTCACCGGCGAGGACGGCATCGAGGTGGTGGGCGAGGCCGCCGACGGGGTCGAGGCCGTGGCCCTCGCGGCCGAACTGCGCCCCACCGTCGTCGTCATGGATGTGCGCATGCCCGGCATGGACGGCGTCGACGCGACCCGGCAGATCACCGCCGACCCGGCAGATCACCGCCGACGCCTTTCCCGGCGAGGCGCGGGTGCTCGTGCTGACGACGTACAACGTCAGTGAGGCCGTCTACCAGGCGCTGCGCGCCGGGGCCTCCGGCTTTCTGCTCAAGGACGCGGCTCCCGGCGAACTGGCCGGGGCAGTACGGGCGTTGGCGGCGGGGGATGGCTGGTTGGATCCGGCCGTGATCGCTGACCTGCTGGCCGAGTTCGCCGCGAGGCCGGAGAGGATCAGACCGGCCCCGGAGGAACTGGCGGCGCTCACCGGCCGGGAGCGCGAGGTCCTCGTCCTGGTCGCGCACGGATTCTCCAACGCCGAGATCGCCGCCCATCTGTTCATCGGCGAGGCGACGGTCAAGACACACCTCGGGCGGATTCTCCTGAAGCTGGGAATGCGCGACCGGGCCCAGGCGATCGCCGCCGCCTACCAGAGCGGGCTCGTCGCACCGGGCTCCTCCCCGCCGCTGCCCTGATGAGGGCGGGCTGCCCTGTGCCGGGCCCGCGCTGGTCTGTCCCGGGCCACGCTGCCCTGTCCCGAGTCGCGCTGCCCCGTGCCGAGCTACGCCCCACCGAGCCATCCCCCACCGAGCGACGCCCCACCGAGCCATCCCCCACCGAGCCATCCCGCGCCGCATCGGCTTACGCCTGCGCGGACCGCGCCGCACCAGCCCGAACGGGCCCAGCCCGCACCGCGCCATCCCGCACCGCGTCGGCCTGCGCCGGACACGCCCGGCCCGCACCCGGCCCATTCCGCACCCGGCCCGGCCCGCACCAGCCCATTCCGCACCCGGCCCATTCCGCACCCGGCCCGGCCCGCACCAGTCCAACCCGCACCGCAGTCGGCCCTAGGGCCCCGCATGCACCTGGCAGGCCCACAGGCTTGGGGTCTGGGGATACGTGTCGCGCAGTGCTCGCACGGTTGAGTGCAGGGCCTCGGCTGTTCGGTCGACTGCCAGGGTGCCGTCGTCACCCGTGCTCAAGGCCTCGTACACGCCCTGGGCGACCCGCGCGCCGATCGTGTCGTCGACGTGCCACAGCGAGCCGACGACATGGGGGAAGCCTGCGATCTGGAAGGCGCTGACGATGTGGACGGCCTCGTCGGCCAGTTCGGGGCTGGTCCGCAGGGTGTCGCAGGCCGAGAGGTAGACGAGCCGCACCGATGGCAGCCGGAGCCGGGCGAGGTCGCGTACGGTCAGCGGGCGTTCGGTGTGGTCGTGCAGGACGAGTCGGCTGCCGGACGGCCGGTCGAGATCTCCCACGGCATGGCAGGCGAAGTGCGCGTACGCGTGCCGGTGCAGGGCGGAGACCACCGCCGAGTGGGTGGCCGACGCGCCGGTGAGCACCTCGGGGGCGGGCAGCAGCCGTGCCAGGTGTTCGGCCTCGCGGTGCGCGGCGGGCAGCGGTGCGAAGTCCGCGGCCTCGCCGACGGCGACGACGAGCGCACCGGTGCCCGCCGGGCGCGCGGCCCGCTGCCTGGCGTGGTGCAGCGCCCGCAGGGTCGGCGTGTACGAGGAGATGACCCGGTCCAGCGCGCCGGACGCGCCGTCGGCGGGGGCGGCCGCGTGCAGCGGCATCGTGCCCAGGGCTCCGGCGGGGGACCACCAGACCCGGGGGAGCCGGTCGGCGGGCAAGGCATCGATTGCCAAGCTGCCCAGGACGGGGGCGACCACCGCCTGCCACAGCCAGCCGAGCGTTTCCCGTACGACCTGCTGGGCGCGCTGCGACTGCTTTCGGGAAGTGTCGGGTGCGTCGATGCGGTGCAGCGCGTCCTGAAAGGCCGTCCGGCGTGCGGTCGTCGTCCCCGGATCGAGTCCCGGGAGCGGTACGGCGGCTATGGAGTGCTCGCCGACGACCAGCGCGTCGCTGCCGTACGGGGACACGTTGACCAGGACCACCGGTCCCGCGGAGGCGGTCGCGCGCAGTTCGTGCTCGTGCCACTCCCGCACCGGGCGCAGCAGGCCGAGCTCGGGGTGCGCGGCACGGATCTGGATGGTGAGCTCCCGCCATTCGGCGGCCAGTTGCTGGCGTCGGTCGGCTCGGGCGGCGGACGCCCGCGCGGCCACGGGGGCCTGGCCCAGCGGTTCGGCGCTGAGCGACTGCCCGCCGCCGGTCGCCGTGTCGAGGGCCTCGCGCAGTTCCTCGAAGCGGTCGGCGAGGTCCGGGGCGGCCTCCCGGAGCCGGGTCAGATCGCTGTCGGCGTCGAAGGCGTGGGACAGCAGCACGCCTCTGGCTTGTTCGAGGAGCCCCACCGCCAGCTGGGGACGGCCGCAGCGCACGGCGCACGCCGCCGCGGCGGCACCCAACCCGATGGTCCGGCTCAGCAGGAACTCCTGGTCGTCGCGGACCAGATGGCGCGGGGCGACGGAATGCAGCAGGTCGACCGCCACCACGTACCCGTCGAGGGCGCGGTCCCAGACACCGAGCTCCGCCCAGGCGTCGCCCCAGGACCGTGCGGCGTCCAGGCGCTCGGAGGGCGCGCACTGCTCCTCCAGGGCCGCGGCCCGGAACACGTCGGCCGCCTCGGCGACAGCCGCCCGGCGGTCGCGGCGGGCCGCCTGGTCCCGCAGGGCGTTGCCGAGGTTCGTCAGGCGCAGCGTGCGCCGCGCGTGGCCGGGCGGGGTGACCTCGACCGCGCGGCGGAACAGCGCGATCGCCTCGTTCCTGAGCGTCGACGACATCAGGGCGCCCAGGCTGGAGAGGCGGGCGCCGGCGGCCACCGCAAGGGCGCCGGGAAGCTCGGGGGAGTCCGCGGGCAGCGCGGCGATCACCGCGTCGGCCAGAGCGCGTGCCTCCCGCGCGTCGCCGAGCTGGTGTGCCGCCCGGCAGCGGGTCATCAGGGCCATGGCCAGGTTGTGGCGCCGGTGCGGCAACCGGGGATCGTCCGCCGGGGTGAGGGCGAGGGCCTGCCTGAAGAGCCCGATCGCCTCGTCGAGTTGGGCGGGCGGGTCGGCGGCACGCTCGTATCCCGACAGCCGGCTGATCGCCGTCGAGCCGACCAGCGCGGCCCGGTGCGCGGGCCCCAGGCCGGGCAGCTGCGCGGCCCGGCGCCGGCACTCCTGGGCCTCCCGCAGGTCCTCGCCGTCCTCGGTGAGGCGGTGGCGCAGGCCCAGGGCCATGCCGAGGTTGAGCAGCCGTACGCCGAGGATCTCGTGCGCCTCGGAGGTGAGCGCCACCGCCTCCCGGAGGGCCTGGATGGCATCGTTCAACTCCGCCGGGTTTCCGGTGTGCTGGTAGCCGGTGCTCAGGACCATCCCGAGGTCGCTGAGGGTCACGGGCCGCTCCGGGTGGCCCGGCGGCAGGAGCTTCTCGGCCCGGCGCAGGAGCCGCAGGGCTTCGGCGAGGTCCGCGCTGTTGGCCTCCGGGTCGAGGCCGTACCGCGCGTGCAGGGCCATCGCGGGGGCGATCAGCCGCACCGCGGTGCGGGGCGTCGGCTCGCCGGACGCGGCCACCACGGCGGACAGGTGGGTGATCGCCGCGTCCAGGTCGGCGGGATCGCCGGTGAGCGCGTACCGGGCGCGCAGCGCGTTGCCCAGGACGCCGCGGACGCCGGTGCGCTGGTCCGGGTCCTGTGACGCCTCCAGCGCCCCGGTCAGTACGTCGACCGCCTCGTGCAGGTCGTGCGGCCTGCCGCTGCGTTGGTGGCGCAGGATCAGCCCGAGGCCCAGGTTGATGCCTGCCGCCGCCGGGCCCTTCGGATCGCCGGGAGCGGCACGGCGGAACAGGTCCACCACCTCGTCGCACTCCTCGGGCGTACTGCCCTCCCGCTGCCGCAGCGCCAGCAGCGCGCCGCCCAGGGTGCTGAGGCAGTGGGCCAGATGCTGGCTGTGCGGGGGCAGTTGGGCCAGCACGTCACGGGCCGTGCCGACCGCCTCGTGCAGGTCGTCCACGTCGTACGACCGCTGGTACCGCTCCAGGAACTGGACGCCCAGGTTGCTGAGCGTGAGCAGCCGTTCAGGGGCCTCGGCAGGAAGGCGCTTGAGGGTGCGGTGGGTGAGACACAGCGCCGCGTCCGGGCCTTCGTCGGTGCCCGGGTGCCGTCCGGCCAGGGACTGCGCGTAGGCCAGATCGGCGACCCGGGTCGCGTACGCGGGGTCGTGCTCCGGCGTCGCGAGGACGGCGAGGCCGGCCATCGCGACCGCGAGGCCCACCAGCACCTCACGGGTGGGTACCGATGAGCCCACCCGTACGGCCAGTTCGTACAGCCGGAGGTCGTCCTTGGTGGCGTCCGGCGGCGGGCGGTGCTGTCGGCCCTCGGCCGCGATCACGGCCGCGGCGCACTCGGCCGACCACTCGGCGGGGCCGTCCGCGTTCGCCGGGTCGGGGCGATCCGCGGGGTCGGTGGCTTCGTAACCGGCCGCCAACTGCGGTGGCACGAGACCGGGATCGGCCACCCACACAGGGAAGAGCAGCGTGCCGGCCATGGCGCCGTGCACACTGCCCTGCGCGTCGCAGGAGGCCGCCGCGCGGGCGGCGCAGAGCCAGCCGGCCACGTGCCGGGCCTCCAGGTCGACCCTGGTGTCGGTGCTCCGGAGCAGGCCCCGGAGTTCGGCATCGGCCTCGGGACCGCACACCACGTCCCTGTGCACACCCCCGTCCGGGGTCCCGGCCCGTGCGACGCGCGCGCGGATCGCCTGTACGAGCCGGTCCCGGTCGTCCCTCACCTCGTGTCTCCCCCCTGTGGTCGACTCCGGCAGCACGACGATCCACCATCGACTCTGCCTGCTTTCCGGCACACTTGGAGCATGACCGTATCGCCCGACCATCCCGAACTCGCCTCCGGCACAGCGGCGTTGTGTTCGCTGCTCGGCTCGCCGGACGACATGGCGGAGCCCGGTGTCCGGGAGCCGGCCGAGCGGGCGAGGGAGCTGCTGCGGTCCGGCGCGGGCGCCGACGAGATCGCGGAGTGCTACGAGTCCCTCGACGACGCGCTGCGCCGGGCCGGGGCCGCGGGCGGTCTGGTCAACGGCTCCCGGGGCGCCACGACGCCCGGCCTCGCGCCGCACATCAGGGTGGCCGTGTGCCCGGGCCCGGCCCGCTGCAGCCGGCTCGAGCGGGCCAGGGACCTGCTGCCCGCCCCCCAGTGCGCGGTCAACGGCGCACGCATGCGCAAGGCCCGACTGGGCCCCGGGCAGTGACCGCCTCCGGGCTCCCGGCCTCATGAACCCCCTCCTCGCCACCCTGGGCGGCAAGCTCACCGAACGCTGGCTGAACCTGCTGGTGCTGCCCGGCGCGCTCTTCCTCGCCGTCACGGCCGTCGGCGTCGAGCTGGGGCACCGCCACTGGCACGACGCCGACCGGCTGCGCGCCACCCTGGACGACCTGGCCGCACGCCCCGCGCTCGACAGGACCGGCACCGCCGCACTCCTGGTGGCGCTCGCCCTGCTCACCGCGGCCGCGGCCTCACTGGCCGCGCAGTTCCTCGGCGGCGCGATCGAGAACCACTGGCTGCGCTTCGGCCGGGACCCGCTCTCGCGTGCCCTCACCGCACGGCGCGAACGGCGCTGGCGGGAAGCGGACGCGAGGCTCGCGGACGCCGTCGCGCACGCCACCCCGACCGGCGCCGGGGCGGACGGCGCGGTGACGGTCCCGAGGAGCGCGTGGGCGCTGATCCAGGCACGCAACGAGGCCCGGGACCGCATCTCGCTGTGCGCGCCGACCCGCCCCACCTGGTACGGCGACCGCATGCAGGCGACCGCCGACCGCGTCGAGGGCGCCTACGGCGTGGACCTCGCCGCCCTGTGGCCACGCCTGTGGCTGATCCTCCCCGAACCCGCCGTGCGGCAGGTCCAGGCGGCCCGTGACTCCTTCAGCGCCGCGGCCCGTCTCGCCGCCTGGGCCGTGGGCTATGCCCTGCTCGCCTGCTGGTGGTGGCCGGCCGCGCTGGTCGCCGTCGGCTGCGGGGCCGTGGCCCGCTCCCGTTCCCGGGCCGCGCTCGACGCGTTGGCGGGCCTCACCGAGGCGGCCGTCGACGTCCACGTACGGGAACTGGCCACGCGCGTCGGCCTGCTCGGGCCGGACGCGACGGGGCTGCTGGCCCAGGACACGGGGGACGGGATGTCGGAGGTGTTCCGCAAGGCCGACTGATGGCGTCCCTCAGCACCTCGGAGACCCTCACCACCCCGTCAACAGCAAGTGATTGACGGCGAGCGCGAGTACGGCCTGTGCGGTGAGCCAGTGGCGCCGCCCCGCCGTCGGCAGGAACGCCGTCGCCATCGGCAGGAACGTGGCGAACGGCAGCCAGATGCGCTCCGTCTCCGCCTTGCTCATCCCGGACAGGTCGGCGGCGAGCAGCGCGAGCAGGGCGGTCAGGACCAGGACCGTCAGGCGGTCGGCGGGTGTCGTCCGCCCGGTGCGCAGGCGGCCGATCGCGCCGGGGGCGGCCGACGCCGTCCTGCGCAGGCCGGCCACCGTGGCGAGGCCGACGACCAGCACCGTGCAGGCGAGGTTGGCCCAGACGAAGTAGCCGTACGGTCTGATGCCGCCCGCCCCCTGGTGGTAGCGCTCGACGAGCAGGCGGTACGCCTCCCACCAGTTGAAGCCCGCCAGGGTGAAGACGAGCGGGACGACGACCGCACCGGCAAGGAACAGCGGGAGCGGGCGCCGGGTACGGGTGATCAGCAGGACGGCGGCGGCGACGAGCGCGAACAGGGTCAGGCCGTACGAGAGGTAGCAGGTGAGGCCGAACAGCAGGCCTGAGCCGAGGGCCGCGGCGGCGGGGAAGCGGACCGTGCGCGTCGCCGCCAGCGCGAGCAGGGCGATCATCCAGGCCGTGACGGCGGCGAAGTAGCCGTCGGCGGAGGCGCCGACCCAGATCGCGGCCGGGGCCAGGACGAGGAAGGGCGCGGCCCGGCGGGCGCTCGCCTCGTCGGCCAGCGCGCGCAGGGTGATCAGGACGGCAGCCACGGCGGTGCTGCCCGCGGTGATGCAGAAGGCCCCGGCCCAGGCACCGCCGCCCAGGCCGACGCGGTCGAGCAGGACGAAGGTGAGGGTGGCGCCCGGTGGATGGCCCGCGGTGTGGGCGGGCCAGTGGCCGGGGGAGTCGATCAGGATGTGCCGGGTGAAGTCCCGCAACGCCGCGGGGATGTCCTCGAAGCGGTCGATGACCTGGAGGTATTCGTACTTGGTGGTGAGCCGCCGCGCCACGCCCCGTTGCGGGCCGTCGATCAGCGCGAGCGACCAGATCCAGGCCATGGAAGCGGCCCACGCGGTGAGGAGCAGGGGCCGCCAGGAGAGCCGGGCGGTGAGGGCGGGGGCGTACGCGATCACGGCGACGGCGACCGCGAGCGCGGCGGGGGAGCCCGGTCCGATGTGCGGGTCCCATTGGGCATACAGGGGTGGCCAGTTGAGGTGCAGCGTGCCGTCCGCGTGCTCGATCGAGGCGCCGACGACGACGGCCGCGGCGACGAGCAGCGCCGCGCCGCAGGCCGCGGCCAGGTCACGGCGGTGCCCGGTGTGGTCTGTGGTGCTCACGTCTGCACGGTAGGCACAGGTGGAGCGGGCGACGCGGGTCCGAGGGGCGACGTCAGCGTTTCGTCATGAGTCGTGGACCCCGCCCGGGGCAGGGCCCGGCATACGGTCGGTCCATGCCCCCCGCACCACGTGTGACCTCTCCTGTCGACCCCGGATTCTGGCGCAGCCCGCTGCGCGGACCATGGCTCACCTCGGTTCTCGGCGTCGTTCTGCTGGCCGGTGTCACGGTGCTGTTCGTGACCGGCCTGCTGTCGTACGCCGCGTACAACCCGAACCTGTCGCCCGTCAACGACAAGACACCGGACAAGGGTCTCCTCGGCTTCTACCTCTTCGACTGGCCGACCGACCCGCACTGGCTCTACCGCCTCAACCAGGGCCTGCACGTCACCGTCGGCATCACGCTGATCCCGGTGCTGCTCGCGAAGCTGTGGTCGGTGATCCCGAAGCTCTTCACGCTCCCTCCGGCGAGGTCGCCCGGGCACGCCCTGGAACGGGTCTCGCTGCTCCTGCTGGTCGGCGGTGCGCTGTTCGAGTTCGTCACCGGGGTCCTCAACGTCCAGCTGGAGTACCTCTTTCCCGGCTCGTTCTATCCACTGCACTTCTACGGAGCCTGGGTGTTCTTCGGCGCGTTCGTGACCCATGTCGTGCTGCGCCTGCCCCAGGTCGTCCGCCTCCTGCGGAAGCGGGGATGGCGCGAGCGGCTGCGGGACCCGCGCCCCGAACCGGCCGACGAGGCCGACGAAGCCGGTGAAGCCGACGAGGCGGGGCTCGTGGCGAGACGGCCCGCGGAGCCGACCGTTTCGCGGCGGGGAGCGCTCGGCATGGTCGGCGCGGGCTCCGCCCTGCTGTTCGTGACGACGGCGGGGCAGACCGTGGACGGGCCACTGCGCCGCACCGCGTTGTTCGCCCCGCACGGCGGTGGCGATCCGGGGAGCGGGCCGAACGGCTTTCAGATCAACAAGACGGCCGGGAAGGTGGGCGTCGAGCCGCGCGACACCGGTGAGGCGTGGCGGCTGGTCATCAGCGGCCCACGGGGAGACGTCAGGCTGTCCCGGGGTGAGCTGCTCCAACTCCCCTCGCACAGTGCCGCGTTGCCGATCGCCTGCGTGGAGGGCTGGTCGACGTCGGATCAGTATTGGCGCGGCGTGCGGCTGCGCGACCTCGCGGCCCTTGCCGGGTTCGACGCTGATCCTCCGGGCGTCCTGGTGGAATCCCTGCAGCGGCACGGGGCCTTCCGTAGGGCGGCGTTGCGCGACAACCAGGTCCGCGACCCGCGATCCCTCCTCGCGCTGCACGTCAACGGGGAGGACCTGTCGCCGGACCACGGCTACCCGGCACGGATCATCGTTCCGGCCGCTCCCGGCGTGCTCAACACCAAGTGGGTGTCCCGTCTGACCTTCGGGGAGCTGTGATGACCGGTTTCACGCACCGCTTGGGCCGGTGGTACGGCGAGGGCCCATTCCAGCTTCTCGTGCTGCTGGCCTCGTTCGCGCTCGCCGGGTATGCGGGGATGCGCCTCCTGGACGGCCGGTGGCTGCTGATCGCCGGCTGGTTCGTCGGTGCGGCGCTGGTGCACGACCTGCTGTTCGTGCCCGCGTACGCGCTGGCCGACCGGACGCTGCGGGCTGGCGTGGGGCGGTGGGGCCGTCGGGAGTGGATCAACTACGTGCGCGTTCCGGCTTTCCTGTCCGGACTGTTGCTGCTGGTGTGGTTCCCGCTCGTCACCGGCCGGGCGGAACGCTATGAGTCCGCCACCGGGCTGCACGCCGGCGTCTTCCTCGCCCGCTGGCTGGCCGTCACGGCCGTGCTGTTCGCGGGAGCCGCCGGGTGCCGGGTGCTTCAGGTGCGCCGCGCGCGGCGCAGCGCCAGGAAGGAACGGCCGCCGCTGCTCCACTGATCGGCGGCTTGCCAGCCGAGCGGACGGGCGTGACGCAGCAGGGCGGGGGTGCCGAGACGGGCCCAGGGGAACAGCTCGCCCGGTGCGCCGCGCCCGTCGTCGACGTGCACCTCGACGCGTTCGTCGACATCCAACTGGACCGTCTCCGCGATCAACAGGCCGCCGGGGGAGAGGAGTTGGGCAACACGCCGGAGCAGTGCGGTGGGGTCGCCGCCGATCCCCACATTGCCGTCGATGAGCAGGGCGGTCCCCCAGCGCCCCTCGCCCGGCAGCGCGTCGAAGACGGAGCGCAGCAGCGCGGTGCCGCCGAGCCGGAGTGTGTGGTCGACGGCTGCCTGGCTGACGTCGACCCCCAGGACTCGATGGCCCCGGGCCGCGGCCCCGGCCACCAGGCGGCCGGGGCCGCAGCCGATGTCGAGGACACTGCCCTCGCAGCGGCGCAGCGCGGAGAGGTCCGCGGCGTCGGCACCCGCGCACCAGCGCTCGACGTCCAGGGGCAGCAGCCAGCCGTCGCTGCGGCGCAGGAACAGCGGGCCGTGGCCGTTGCGCAGGGCGTTGGTGTACGGATCCGCACGCCAGGGCGTGGCTCCTGGGCCGGTCCTGCGCTGGGCGGTGTCCGGCGGCGCTGTGCTCATCGGCCACCGCCCGGTCCCGCGTGGCCGGCCGCCGTCGCGAGGCGTGCGAGCGTGGCGGCGAACCGGCTCTCCGGTGCGGTGCCGGCGACCTTCCCCGCGTCGTCGGCCGTGTCGACGTCACGCAGCGGCGGCAGGTCGCGCACCGTCAGGCCGGCGTCGGCGAGCCGGGCCCGCTGCAGGGCGCCGGTGTCGGGCCTCGACATGGGGACGCCGCGCAGCAGCCGCGGATCGGGCTCGGCCAGGCCGAGCGCCCAGAAGCCGCCGTCGACGGCGGGGCCGAACCAGGCGTCGCAGTCCTGCCAGGCGTCGGGGCCGAGCGCGGGGGCGAGGAGCCCGGGGGTGATCTGGGGAGTGTCCATGCCGACCAGGAGGGCCGGCCCCGAGCAGGCGGCGAATGCCGCGGCGAGCCGTTCGTCCAGGTCGCCCGCGCACTGCGGCACCACCTCGATGCCGGAAGGCAGCCAGGGGCCCGGCCGGCCATCGAGCACCAGGACGCGTCGGCGTGCGGGCGCCGCGAGCACGGCGTCGAGGGTGTCGGCGAGGGAGGCCGCGGCCAGCTCGGCTGCCTCCTTGGGGGTGTAGGGCGGAGTGAGGCGGGTCTTCACCCGTCCCGGCAGGGGCTCCTTGGCGATGACGAGCAGGGTCGTCGCACACGCGGTCACCGGGCACCACCCGACGCTCGCCCTGCGTGGCCGACGGAGGCGGCCCGCGGTGGCTCCGCGAGCACGGCCCGCATGTCGCGCACGGCGTGCCACGTCCCGCGCCACGTCCCCGTGACCTTCGACTTCCCGGCGCGCGGCAGATACGGCACGTCCCGCTCCTCGATCCGCCATCCGGCGTCGGCCGCCCGCACGACCATCTGCAGCGGGTAGCCGCTGCGCCGGTCGGTCATGTCGAGCCCGAGCAGCCCCTCGCGCCGCGCCGCACGCATCGGGCCCAGGTCGTGCAGGCGTACGCCGGTCCGCCGCCGCAGCATCCGGGCGAGCGCCAGGTTGCCCGCGCGCGCGTGCGGCGGCCAGGCGCCGCGTCCCTGGGGGCGCCGCCGTCCGACGACCAGATCGGCTTCGCCGTCCGCCACCCGGCGTACGAAGGTCCGCAGCAGCCCTGGGTCGAGGGATGCGTCGCAGTCGCAGAAGCACACGATGTCGGCGTCGGACGCCGTGAGGCCCGCATGGCAGGCGGCGCCGAAGCCGCGCCGCGGCTCGTGCACGACGGTGGCGCCCAGGGCGCGGGCGATGTCCGGCGAGCCGTCGGTGGAGCCGTTGTCGACGACGACGGCCCGCCAGTCCTCGGGGACGCGTTCCAGGACCCAGGGCAGTGCGGCGGCCTCGTCGAGGCAGGGCAGGACGACATCGACCCGAACGGTGCGCGCATCGGGTGTGTCCGGCGCGTCGGGTTCGGCGGAGGGGGAGGGGGTCATGTGGTTCACCCTATGAATCCGAACCCGGCATATCGGACTTCAGGTTCTTACGAAACGGGGACGTCGGAGTCTTGCGAACGGGGACGGCAGAGTCTTACGAAACGGGAACGTCGGCGACCGGGAGCAGGCTCGACCGGCAGGTTCTGGCCCCGCGGGTGCGAGGCTGGCGGTATGCAGCCACCACCGCAGGATCACGCATCCAGGGTGCTCGTCGTCGACGACGATCCGACCGTCGCCGAGGTCGTCGCGGGCTACCTGGAGCGCGGCGGCTACACGGTCGACCGCGCAGGAGACGGCCCCGGAGCCCTGGAGCGCGCCGGGGCTCTCCGGCCCGACCTGGTCGTCCTCGATCTCATGCTGCCCGGCATGGACGGTCTGGAGGTGTGCCGCCGTCTGCGTGCCAAGGGCCCGGTGCCCGTCATCATGCTCACCGCCCGTGGCGACGAGGACGACCGGATCATGGGCCTTGAGGTGGGGGCCGACGACTACGTCACCAAGCCGTTCAGTCCGCGCGAACTGGTCCTGCGGGTGGAGTCGGTACTGCGGCGCAGCCGCGCCGCCCGCGCCCCCGGGGCCGTCGCCACACTGGCGGCCGCGGGCCTGTGGGTGGACCCGGCGGCACGCAGGGCGACGAAGGGCGGGGTCGAACTTGCCCTGACTCTCCGCGAGTTCGACCTCCTCGCCTTCCTGCTGCGCCATCCGGGGCAGGCGTTCGGGCGGGAGGAGCTGATGCGGGAGGTGTGGGGCTGGGAGTTCGGCGACCTGTCCACGGTCACGGTCCACATCCGCAGACTCCGCGGCAAGGTCGAGGACGACCCGGCCGCACCGCGACTGATCCAGACGGTGTGGGGTGTGGGGTACCGTCTCGACGTACCGGACGTACCGGACGTACCGGACGAGCTCGATGTACAGGACGAGGAAGAGGCGGCGAGCGGCGCCGGTGACCCGGCCGTCCGCACCGTGCCCTCCGTTCACGATCCCCTGGACCCCCAGGGCGGGCGCGTGCCGCCCCGAGCCGAAGGCTGACCTCCATGCGGGACATCCTCGTCATCGCCCTGTTCGCCTTCCTCGGTGCCGCGAGCGCGGGGCTCCTCGGCGCCCTGACGCTGCGCCTGCTGCGCCACCGCTCCGTCACGGTGGCGATGAGCGTCGTGGCGGCCGTCGCGGTGCTCGCGATGCTGGCCGGGACGCTCGCGGTGGCCTGGGAGATGTTCCTGTCACCGCACGACCTGAAGGTGGTGACCATCGTCGTGGCGATGGCCGCCGTGGTCTCGCTCGCCACCGCGCTGCTGCTCGGCCGCTGGGTGGTCGCCCGCAGCAAGGCACTGACCCTGGCGGCCCGTTCGTTCGGCGACGGCGGCAGCTTCGCCGCCCCTCCCGAGCCCGTGAGCGCCGAACTCGCGTCACTCACCAGGGAATTGGAGTCGACCAGCGCCAAGCTCTCCGAGTCCCGCGAGCGCGAGCGGGCCCTTGAGCGCTCACGCCGCGAACTGGTCGCCTGGATCTCGCACGACCTGCGCACCCCGCTGGCAGGCCTGCGGGCCATGTCCGAGGCGCTCGAGGACGGCATGGCGGCCGATCCCGACCGCTATCTGCGCCAGATCCGCACCGAGGTCGAACGCCTCAACTCCATGGTCGGCGACCTCTTCGAGCTCTCCCGCATCCACGCAGGCGCGCTGGCGCTGTCTCCGGCGCGGATCTCCGTCTACGACCTGGTGGGCGACGCGCTCGCGGGCGTCGACCCCCTCGCCCGCGAGCACCGAGTGCGTCTCGTCGGCGACCGCGTCGATGCCGTCCCGGTGGTGGTCGACAGCAAGGAGATGAGCCGCGTCCTGGGCAATCTCCTGATCAACGCGATTCGCCGTACACCCGCCGACGGAACCGTCGCGGTGGCCGCGGAGCGCTCCCCCGACGGCGTGGTCCTGTCCGTGACCGACGGGTGCGGCGGCATCCCCGAGGAGGACCTGTCCCGCGTCTTCGACACCGGCTGGCGCGGCAGCCAGTCCCGCACACCCCCGGCGGGCGCGGGGCTCGGCCTCGCGATCGTGCGCGGCATCGTCGAGGCCCACCAAGGCCGGGCGGCCGTCCGCAACGTGGCGGGCGGCTGCTGCTTCGAGGTCACGCTGCCGACGGCGCGGGCGTAGCGGCCCTCGCACTGAGGCCTTCGTCTGAAGCTTCCGGCCGGGCTACCCCCGCAGCGGAGCCTTCGCGAAGGAAGCCATCCCCTCGGCGAAGCCCATCTCGGCACGCCACCCCAGCTCCGCCCGCAACCGCCTTGAGTCCGCCGTGACATGCCGTACGTCCCCAAGGCGGTACTCACCCGTCACCGCCGGGGCCGGGCCGCCGAACGCCCGCGCCAGCTCGCGGGCCATCTCACCGACGGTGTGCGGCTCCCCGCTGCCGGTGTTGTACGCCGTGAACGCCCCCGCCTCACGCTCGCGCACCGCCTCCAGCGCCATCACGTTGGCCGCCGCCACATCGTGTACATGCACGAAGTCCCGCCGCTGACGGCCGTCCTCGAAGACCTGGGGCGCCTCGCCCCGCTCCAGCGAGGAACGGAAGAACGAGGCCACACCCGCGTACGGGGTGTCGCGGGGCATGCCGGGACCGTACACGTTGTGGTAGCGCAACGACACGGCGCGGCCGCCGCCTGCCCGCGCCCAGGCGGCGGCCAGATGCTCCTGCGCCAGTTTGGTCGACGCGTACACATTGCGGGGATCGGCGGGTGCGTCCTCCCCCACCAGGCCGGGGGCCAACTCGGCCGCGCAGTCGGGGCAGAGCGGCTCGAAGCGCCCGGCGTCCAGGTCGTCCGCCGCGCGCGGACCCGGCCGGACCACCCCGTGGTGTACGCACTCGTACCGCCCCTCCCCGTACACCACCATCGAACCGGCGAGCACCAGATCCCGTACCCCGGTCTCGGCCATCGCGGCGAGCAGGACGGCCGTGCCCAGGTCGTTGCAGCCGACGTACTCGGGGGCGTCCGCGAAATCCTTGCCGAGCCCCACCATCGCCGCCTGATGGCAGACCGCGTCCACCCCGTGCAACGCGTCCCGCACGGCGTCCCGGTCCCGGACGTCGGCGACGGTCCAGCGCTGTCCGGCGGGTGGCCGCGGTGGTACGGCGTGGGCGGAGGGCAACAGGGCGTCGAGCACCGCCACTTCGTGCCCGCGTTCCGTGAGGGCTTCGACCACGTGCGATCCGATGAACCCGGCGCCGCCGGTGACAAGTACGCGCATGCGGCCCACGCTAGGCGCGCCGAGCCGGGGTGACGATCACCGACGGGGCTTCGTCACGGGTCCGTAAGAACCGTGCGGAGAAGGATTCACCCTGAAGCTTTGAGCTGACCCGGCTGAAGTCCGGACAGTGGATTGGCATACTTCTGCTGTGAGTTGAAGCGACCCCTTCTGTAGTCGAGACGGCCCTATGGGGGTGGTCTGGATGATGCTTCATACATCCGTCAGGCAGGGCTGCCTGGTGGTGGAAATGCCCCCGGAAGTGGATATCGGCAATGCCGAACCGCTGCGGTGGGAGCTGGGTGAGATGTGCCGGACCCGGCTGGACCGCGCCGCGCGCGACGGGGTGTCGGCAGTGGTCGTGGACTGGGCCGCCGCTCCCTTCCTGACCATGGCCGGGGTGGCCGTCCTCGACGACCTCCGGCAGCGTCTGGTCGAACGCGGAGTCGTGGTGCGGGTGGTGGCCTCGCGCAGAGTGGTGCGTGCGGTGCTGCGCATCGTGGGGCTGGCCGACGTGCTGGCGATCCACGACACCGTGGAACAGGCACTGACCGCCGGCAAAGCCTCTGGTGAAGGACGGGGCCGGCCCGAGATGGGGAAGAGTTCCTGACCGGGGGCGGACGGGAGGGTGCGGACATGACGAATGGCGAACGTCGGCGAAGCCACGGGACCCCGTCGAGTCATCTGGGCGACCACCTGGGTCTGATCACCCAGTTCACCGAGCAGGCGCGGGTCGGCCTGGAGAAGGAGACCGAGACCGCGCGGATCTTCATGGCGATCTATTCCGGCTTCCTCGTGGAGGCCGGAGCGGGGATTCGCTGGCTGCTCGAACCGTCCCTGATCGAGCGGGCGACGGTCGCCGTCCGCCGTGCGGCTCCCGAGGCCAGGGGTGCGGAGCGTGACCTGGCGACCCGTCTGCTCGCCACCTTGTGGACAGCGGGCGTCGTCGCCGGCATCGACACCGAGGACTGGATCCGAAGCGCCCCGGAGCTCCCCGAGATCTGTCTGCGCATGGCCGCTCAGGTCGTCGAGGGGACGGATGCCGGGTCCTGACCGTGTCGAGGCGATGGATGCCGGGGCCTGACGGCAACGAGTGCGCCGGATATGCGAGTTGCCGGGCGGCCTCGGCGCTGTCCCTCCCGCCCCGTCCCTCGTGCGCTCGTGCGCGAGGGACGGCCGCCGCCTGCTCACAAGGGCGGCGGCCGTCGGGCGCGCGAGGGGCGAGGTTCCCCGTCATCGCCCCCGCGCGCGGGATGCCCTCCCCGGCAGTGGGGTCGCGGGAGTACCCCACCCTCGGACGGGGAGGGCAGCGGCCGGAGAGCTCATGCGGACCACGGCTCGCGTCCTGCTGCCTCGTTTGGATGGTAGGAGCGTGCCGGGTTGATCGGAACAGGGGCTGACCCACTCCTGTGTCCCATGAGGTGACGTCAGGTCACCATGCCGCGTGCGACGCCGAGTTCGACCAGATCCTGGGGGCGCAGTCGCAGCTGCTCCGCCGTCGACCGGGTCTCGTCGCCGCCCCGTTTGAGGATCGCGGTGGCCAGCTCAGGGGCGATCACCGAGAAGTAGCTGTCCGGTGTCGCCCAGAGGTTGCCCGGCGCCGCGAGAGCGAGTGCGCCGCCGGAGCCGCCCTCGCCGATGACCAGCGAGGTGACCGGCACCGGCGCGGAGGCGACGGCGGCGAAGAGATCGGCGATCGCCGCACCGGCTCCCGCCCGTTCGGCCTCCGCCCCGTTCGCGGCCCCCGGCGTGTCCACGAGCGTGAGCACGGGAAGACCGAGCCGCCCCGCGAGCCGGACGAGGCGGGCCGCGGTGCGGTACCCGGCTGGCGTCGTCGCCGTCCCGCACTGCGCCGCGTACGCGACCGTACGCCCCTGGCGCAGCCCGAACCCGCAGAGCATCCCCGGGTCCGTGCCCCCGCACCGGTCGCCGCGCAGGGGTGCGCGCTCCGTGAAGTGGGCGTCCAAGTAGGCGGCGGCCCGCGGTCGTTCGGGGGCGCGGGCGCGGCTCACGGCTTCCCAGCCGGTGGCCGGCAGGTCGGTGCGGCCGAGGGCGGCGGGGGGCTCGGGCGGTGTGGTCGTCGAAGCGGGCGCGGACAGCAGCCTGAGGCGCAGCCCCAGCGCGTCGCGCAACTCCTCGGGGCTTACGACGTCGTCGATCGCGCCCGCCGCCAGCTGCGCCTCGGCGGTGTACGCCGCCGGGTCCGAGTCCGCCGGGCGCACCCGGGACCCGGCGAAGCCGACCTGGCTGCCGGGCAGCGCCAGGATCAGGTCGGCGCCCGCTCCCAGGGTGGCCCAGCCGCCGCCCGTGGTCGGATCGCGCAGGACCGCGATCCGGGGGAGGCCCGCGGCGCCCGTGAGCTCGGACTGCCGTGCCACGCGCTGTAGTTGGACCAGGGCGCGCATGCCTTCCTGCATACGGCTGCCGCCCGTCGCGATCAGCGAGACGAAGGGCAGCCGGTGTTCCCGGGCGTGCCGGTGCGCGGCCTCCAGACGGTCCCCGGTGCGCTCACCGAGGGAGCCGCCCAGGAAGCCGAACTCGAAAGAGGCGATCACCGCCCGGGTCCCGCCGACGGTGGCGGTGCCGCACACCACCGATTCCCGCTCGCCGGTGCGTGCCTCGGCCCGGGCGCGGGAATCGGCGTACCCCTGCCAGGCGAGCGGGCCGTCCAGCCGCTCCTCCCTCAACCCCTGTTCTGGAAGGGCGAGTTCGCGGAAGCTGTCCTGGTCGGCCACGGAGGCGATGGCCGCGCGGGCGGACTGGCGGGCGGACGGGCGAGCGGGTGCGGACTCAGGCATGGAGGGACCGCTTCATGATCTTCCCCATGTCGTTGCGGGGGAGCTCCGACAGATAGTGCACGGTCCGTGGCCGCTTGTGCGGGGCGAGCTGGGCGGCCACGTGGTCCGCCAAGTCGGCCTGCGGCGGCGGCTGTGCGGGGTCGGACGGCACGATCCAGGCGACGATGCGCTCGCCCAGGTCGTCGTCCGGCTCGCCGGTGACCGCTGCCTCCCGCACCCCCGGGTGCTCCAGCAGGGCGTTCTCGATCTCGCCCGCGCCGATCTTGTATCCGCCGCTCTTGATGAGGTCGGTGGCCTTGCGGCCGACGATGCGTACGTAGCCGTCCTCGTCGCGCACCGCCATGTCGCCGGTGCGGAACCACCCGTCGGCGGTGAAGGCCGCGGCGGTGGCGTCGGGCCGGTTCAGATACTCGGTGAACAGGTTCGGGCCGCGCACCTCGATCTCGCCGACCTCCTGGCGGTCCGAGGTCTCTGCGCCCGCCTCGTCCACGAGCCGCAGCTCCACACCGCCCAGCGGCACCCCGACGGTTCCGGCGCGCGGTTCGCCGTCGGCCCGCACGCTCGTGTTCATCAGGGTCTCCGTCATGCCGTACCGCTCGATCACCCGGCGCCCGGTGGCCGCCGCGATCCGCTCGTGGTCGTGCACGGGCAGCGCGGCCGACCCGGAGACCAGGAGCCGCGCGCCGGACAGGGCCTTGGCGAGCCCCGGGTCGGTGGGCAGCGCCTCCGCGATGCGGTGGTACATGGTGGGCACGCCGAACAGCATCGTGGCCCCGTCGGCCAGTTCCTGCCGTACGCCCTCGATGGAGAACCGCCCCAGATGCCGTACCGAACCGCCACGGCGCAGCGGCCCGAGGATGCCGAGGATGAGCCCGTGCACGTGGAACAGCGGAAGCCCGTGCACCAGCACGTCGTCGGACGTCCACTGCCAGGCGTCCTCAAGGGCGTCCAGGGTGGAGCTGAGAGCCCGGCGGGGCAGTACCGCGCCCTTGGGGGGTCCCGTGGTGCCCGAGGTGTAGACGACCAGGGCGGGGGACTCCGGGTCCGGTTCCGCGGGCAGCTCCGCCGGCACCGCGGTGCCGGTGAGGGTGATGTCCGTACGTTCCAACGCGCGCAGGGGCGCGGGGAGTTCGTCCCCCGGAGCGGCGAGCACCACCGACGGGGCGCTGTCCGTGATGATGTGCCCCAGCTCGCGCTCGCCGATCTTCGGGTTCAGCGGGATGACGGGCACACCGGCGAGCAGCGCGGCCACCACACCGACGGCGGTTTCGAGCGTCGGCGTCGCCCACAGCGCGACCCGGCGGGCCGAGCCGATCGAGGCGGCCAGGGACCCGGCCGTGGCGGCGAGTTCGGCGTACGTCAGCGAGCGCTCGCCGAAGCGCAGGGCGGGGATGCCGGGGCCCGCGACGAGGGCCGGGAAGAGGGGCGGGAAGTCGGGCGGGAAAGGGGCCGGGCGGGGAGAACTCACGCTGCGTATCTCCTTGGTTGTCATCGAGGTGCTGTCGTGCTCTCGTGCCGGTGTGCTGCCGTGCTGTCGTGCCCTGTGGGTTCGTTCGTCCTACCCGAATCCTGGCACCACGAGGACGAGCCACACCGCGGCGGGCACCACGGCCACCACGATCCCGCCGTACACCATCAGCTGGCGGAAGAAGCGCTCCCGGTCGACGTCCGGGGCGGCGGCGAGCACCAGCGCGCCGTTGGTCGAGAAGGGACTGACGTCCACGACGGTGGCGGAGACGGCGAGCGCCGCGATCATGCCGACCGCGCCGATCTCGCCCTGGGCGAGGAACGGCACCGCGAGCGGGATGAGCGCGCCCATGATCCCGACGGAGGAGGCGAACGCGGAGATGATCGCGCCGATGTAGCAGAGCAGCACGGCGGCGAGGAGCGGGACGCCGATGTCGGAGACGCCCTCTCCGGCCCAGTCGATGGTGCCCATCTCCTCCAGGACGCCGACGTAGGTGAGCACGCCGCAGATCAGCAGCACGGTCGACCAGGCGATCTCGCCGACGGCCTTGCGGCTGGAGTCGGGCCAGACCGCGCTCAGGATCACGGCCAGGGTGATGGCGCTCAGACCGGCGTCGAGATCGAGGCCGAGCACGGCGACGACGAGGGCGACCAGGGCGGCGAGAGTGGCGATCTTGGCCGGATCGAGCCGCGAACTCGCGCCGTTCCCGGCTGGTTCGGCCCCTTCGGGTCCGTCCCCGTCGATCCCCTCGGCGCCCTTGCCGGTGTCGCGGCCGCCCAGCTTCAGCCCGCCGAAGAGGACGAAGACGATCCCGGCGATGAGCACATTGACGATCAGTGAGGCGAGGAAGAGCGCGAGCTCGTTCCCCGGCAGGTTCTCGCGCTCCACGATGCCGTTGACGATCGAGCCGTAGATGCTGATGGGCGAGAAGCCGCCGCCCTGGGCGCCGTGCACCACCATGGCGCCCATCAGGAGCGGGCTGATTCCGTACTGTGCGGCGAAGCTCAGGGCGATCGGCGCGACGATCGCCACGGCGGCCGGGCTGACCGCGCCGATCGCGGTGAGCGCCCCGGTGATCACGAACATCACCCAGGGGATCAGCGCGATCCGCCCGCGCACGAGCCGGATGGAGGCGTGCACCAGCCAGTCCGTGGTGCCGTTGGCGCGGGCGATCGCGAACAGATAGGTCACGCCGACCAGGACGACGAACAGATCGCCGGGGAAACCGGCGAAGATGCCGTCCGCGTCGAGGTCGGCGGCCAGCTCGCCGACCGCGAAGGCGGCGGCGAACGCGAGCGCGCCCATGTTGATGGAGCGGGTGGTGGCGATCACGAAGACCACCACGAGTACGAGGATGGAGATGAGTTCGGCGGACATCGGGGGGCTCCCGTCCCTGGGGCCGTCCTTCATTGGCCAAGTGGCTGAGCCAATCCGGCTGTTGGCGGAACTCAGCGTCGGGGTATCGGTTTCGGCCGTCAAGGGATCGGACGCAAATTGGCTGAACCACTTGGCCACTCGTCCACCGCGTCGGCCGCTGTTAGGCTGCGAATCCATCGGCACGGGGGCCGGGATTCGGCACGGCGACCGGGCGGGGACCGAAATGGGGGGTTGGGATGTCTGACGCGCTGCGCCCCATGGGCAGGACGAGGCTGTACGAGCAGGTGCTCGACCGGCTGCGTGCTTACGTCGGCGAAGGCGGCCTGCGCTCCGGCGACCGGCTGCCGCCCGAGCGTGAACTGGCCCAGCGCCTCGGCGTTTCCCGCGCCTCCGTCAAGCAGGCCATCGTCGTGCTCGAAGTGCAGGGCCTGGTCGAGGTGCGGCACGGCGGCGGCACCTACCTGGTCAAGGACAGCCTGGACGCCGAGCCCGTGGAGCGGCTGGTGGAGCGCAGGCGGCGGCTGCCCGACGTCCTCGAGGCGCGCGAGGCCCTGGAGACCAAACTCGCCGAACTGGCCGCCGAGCGGCGCACGGACGAGGACCTGCGGGCGATGCGGCGCGCCCTCGACACGATGGCGCGGGAGATCGAGGCGGGCGAGCGGGGCGTCGAGGGCGACCGGCTCTTCCATGCCGCCGTGACCGCGGCCGCGCACAGCGTGCTGCTCGCCGACTTCATGCGCTCCATCGCCGAGCAGATCACCGAGAGCCGCAACGAGTCGCTGCGCCAGGTGCGCCGACCCGCCCGGTCCCTCGCCCAGCACCACGCGATCCTCGACGCGATCGAGGCCGGCCGGGGCCGGGCGGCGGCGGCCGCGATGCGCCGGCACGTGCGGACGGTCGCGAAGGTGCGGCTCCTGGACTGGAACCCGGACGACGAGGCGAGCGCTCCGGACCACTCCGAGGCGTAGGGCCGGGCGGCACCTGACAGCACCCGGCGGCACCAGGCAGTACCCGGCGGTACCAGGCAGCACCCGGCGGCACCCAGGCAGTACCCGCGGTAACTTCCCCGCCGCACAGGGCTGTTCATTCGGCGGCGGAGACCTCACCATTCTCGGCACTGCTCACGCGCAACGAGTCCTGGCGACCGCGAGCGCGTGACGTCCGCCGGCCCGAGGGGGAACCTGTGCTGCGCCGAATCTCCGTCCCGCTGACCATCGCGGCCGCCGCCGCCCTGCTGACGCCGCTGACCGCGGCGCGGGCGGACGAGGCCCCGAAGTCCGCCCGCACTCCGGTGATCTTCGTCCACGGCTACAACGCCGACCCGGGCGTGTGGGGCTCCCTGCGCGACGACTTCAAGGCGTCCGGGTACACGGACGCGGAGCTGTTCTCCTGGGGCTACGACACCAGCAAGTCGGTGAACGAAGTGCTCTCCGGGCGGTTCGCCGCGTACGTCGACGAGGTGCGCGCACGGTCGGGAGCCGAGGAGGTGGACATCGTCGCCCACTCCTTCGGCAGCCTGGTCACCCGCTGGTACGTCAAGCACGGCGGCGGCACCGGGAAGGTCGCCCACTGGGCCTCCCTCGCGGGCCCCAACCACGGCACCGCGACGGCCTGGGCCTGCGCCGCCTGGTCCCAGGCCTGCCGAGACATGACGCCCGGTTCGTACGTCCAGGACGGGCTCGCGGAGGGCGACGAGACGCCGGGAGACGTCGCCTACGCGACCTGGTGGTCCAACTGCGACGAGATCATCAACCCGGACGACAGCGTGCGCCTCGGCGGGGCGACGAACAACGCCGCGGGGTGCCTCAAACACAACGACCTGCTCGGGGACGACGGGGTGTCGGCGGGGGTGCGGGACTTCGTCCGCGGTTGACTTCGTCCGCGGTCGACGCGAACCCGCCCGAACCCATTCGCCTGGTCCTTCGCTCCTGAACGTGTTGTTCGCCTTCGGTGCCCCGCGCGGCACCGAAGGTGGGCTGCATGGACGACGACAACGCTCCCCGTCACACAGGCACAAGCGCAGGCGCGGGCACCAGCGCAGGCACCGGCACCGAAGCCCGCGCCTCCGCACTCCTGCGCCGCCCCAAGCTCTGGCTGGTGCCCACCGTTCTGACCGGCATGCTCGCCCTGCTCCTGTCGCTGCTCTACATGGGCGGCATCATCAGCCCGAACCGCGACCTGCGCGACCTGCCCCTCGCCATCGTCAACGCGGACCAGGGCAAGCCCCCGGCCGGACAGAAGCAGAACCTGGGGACGCAGGTCGCCGAGAGCATCCTCGCCGACACCTCGACCGACAAGGCCGACTGGCGCCGGCTCACCCGGGCGCAGGCCCAGGACGAACTGGACTCCGGCAAGATCTACGGCGCCCTGCTCATCCCGGCCGACTTCAGCGACTCCGTCGCCGCGCTCACCACCACGCGCGCGACCGAGCGGCCGACGATGACGGTGCTGACCAACCCCGGCATGGGCAGCCTCGGTTCCTCCCTGGGGAGCAGGATCACCACCGCGGCGGCGCAGCAGTCCTCCCAGGCCATCGGCAAGCAGCTGAAGGAGGCGGGCGCCGACCGGCAGGCGGGCTCCACCGCGGGCCTGCTGCTCGCCGACCCCGTCGGCATCACCACCCAGGTCGGCCACCCCATCGGCGACAACAGCGGCCTGGGCCTGAGCGCGTTCTACTACACCCTGCTGCTCGTCCTGGCCGGGTTCCTCGGCGCCAACATGATCAGCATGGGCGTCGACACCGCCCTCGGCTACGCCGACAGCGAGATCGGCCCCTGGCACACGCGCCGCCCGACCGTGCCGATCAGCCGCACGCAGACGCTGCTCCTGAAGATGGCCATGACCGCGGGCATCACGGCCCTGACCACCACCCTGATCATGCTGGCCACCGTCGCGATCCTCGGGATGGACGCCACCCACCTGCCACTGCTGTGGATCTTCTCCTACTGCGCGAGCCTCGCCGTCGGCCTGGGGGTCCAGGCCATCAACGCGGCCTTCGGCGGGATCGGCCAGCTCGTGTCCATGTTCGTGTTCATCGTCCTGGGCCTGCCCTCGTCCGGGGCCACCATCCCGCTGGAGGCGGTCCCCGGCTTCTACCGCTTCCTCGGCATCTTCGAGCCCATGCGCCAACTCAGCGGCGGCGTACGCTCCATCCTCTTCTTCGACGCCCGCGCCGACGCGGGCCTCGGCCGCGCCTGGATCATGATCGCGATCGGGAGCGTGATCGCCGCGGCCTTCGGGTTCGCGATGACCCGCTACTACGACCGCAAGGGGCTGCACCGGATGACCCCGCAGCCCTCGCCCTGAACTCGCCCTGAACTCGCGCCGAACCCTCCCCGGGCCGGTCAGCGGCGCAGCCGGACCCGGGTCAGCAGATCCTCGCCCGCCGGACCCGAGCCCGACTTGTCGAGCACGTACGCGTGGCCGCCCGCCACCTGGACGTGATTGGGGTTGGCGCCGGTGGCCACGGACTTCACGACGACGCCCTTGTACGGGTCGACGATCGTGACGGTGGCGCTCGTGCGGTTGACGGCCAGGACGTGGCCCGAGCGGTGGTCGACGGCCACGGACTTGGTGCCGCCGCCGGTGGCCACGGACCGGGTGACCGCACCCTTGCGCAGGTCGACGACCGTGACCGTGCCGGAGGTCTGGTCGGCGGTGTAGGCGGTGCGGCCGTTCTTGGAGAGGGCGATCGAGAGCGGTCCCTTGCCGGCCGGGATGAGGCGCGGGCTCCCGGCGCCGGGGGAGACCTCGATGATCTGGGCGCCGTGGTAGTCGGCGGCGTACACCGATCCGGTCCGCTCGTTGACGGTGATGCCCGTCGGGCCGGTCCCGGGGACGGTGTGGCGCTTCTTCTCCTTGAAGGTCTTGGAGTCGAAGGCGACGAGGCTGCCGTCGGCGAAGGAGCTCGCCCACACCGTGTCGCGCCGCTCGTCGACGACTATCTCGCGGGCGTGGTTGACGTTCGGCAGTGTGGCGAGGCGCTTGCCGGTGCGCTGGCTGTAGACGGCGACGGAGTTGTCGCGGGTGTTCGTCGTCCAGACGGTGTTGTGCTCGTCGTCGACGGTGACGCCGTAGACCGACTCGACGGCGCCGGTGGCCGCGTCGGTGACCGGCGGCGCGTAGGCCTTCTCGACCTTCAGCGTGTCCGGGTCGACCCGCAGCAACCGGGAGTCGGTGACGGTGGCGGGCGGCATGCCCACGGAGGAGGTCATCCAGAGCGCGTCGTTCCGCTCGGAGTACGCGGACTGGTACAGGCCTTGCCTGATCGGCACCGTGACGGTGGGCGAGCCGGTCCTCGCGGTGTCGGCGCCCGCGGTGCCGGTCGAGACCAGCGCACCTCCCGCGGCGAGCGACACGGTGATCGCGGTGGTACGGCGGGCCCGGCGGATGGTTGAGCTCATGCTGCGTCGATCTCCTTGGCAGATGTGCCTCCGGAGGAAGGCACTCGCCGATCAACTTAGCCGAGCCTTACCTAATCCGTCAGGCCCCTCCCGTCAGCTCTTCCCGGATCCCGGCTCTGCTCAGGACAGGCAGCCCGCGTGCGCGAGGGCCTGCTTGAGCAGGACGCCGTGACCGCCCGGCATCTCGTTCTGGACCACCACCGACAAGGCCTCCTGCGGGCTGAACCACGCCAGGTCCAGAGCGTCCTGGCGGGGACGGCAGTCGCCGGCGACCGGGACGATGTAGGCGAGGGACACCGCGTGCTGGCGGGGGTCGTGGAACGGCGTGATGCCTTGCGTCGGGAAGTACTCGGCGACGGTGAAGGGCTGAAGGGAGGCCGGGACGCGGGGGAGCGCCGCCGGGCCGAGGTCCTTCTCCAGGTGGCGCAGCAGGGCGTCCCGGACCCGCTCGTGGTGCAGGACCCGGCCGGAGACGAGGGAGCGGCTGACCGACCCGTCCCGGCCCATCCCCAACAGCAGTCCGATGCTGGTGACTTCGCCGCTGTCGTCGACGCGCACCGGCACGGCCTCGACGTACAGGATCGGCATGCGGTTACGGGCCTGCTCGAGCTCGTCGGAGGTCAGCCAGCCGGGCGTGGTTTCGGTCGTGTCAGACATCGGCTGATCATACGTTCACTGGTTCCCGGCGTGCGGCTTCACCCGTGTCGCGGTGTCGCCGTCGACGGCCGATGCCAGCTGCGGCACCAGGCGGTCCAGCATGTACGGCAGGCTCAGGACCGTCACGAAGGAGACGGAGTTGCCGTAGTCGCTGCTCTCCGCGACGTAGACCTCTCGGTCCTCCTTGGCCACGTCCAGATCGGCGTAGAGGGCGTTCTTGTCGAGCTTGGCCTCGTCCTTCGCCGGGTCGGACGCGATCCACACGATCGCGTCGGTGTCCAGCAGATCGGTGCGCTCCTTGCTGATGTTGGCGCCGAACTCATCGCCGATGACCTTGTCCAGGCCGCCGGGCAGGGTGAAGCCGAGGCCGGTCAGGACCCGGGAGCGGGGGTCCTGGCTGCCGAACGCGAAGATTCCCTCGTACGGAGTGGCCATCACGGCGCTGGACTTGGCGAACGCGGGGTTCTTCTTGGTCGCGGTCTTGAAGTCGGCCTCGACGCCCGTCACCAGCTTCTTCGCCTCGGCCTCCTGGCCGAGCGCCTTGCCGATGGTCTCCGTCTGCCGCTGCCACGGGACCCCGAAGTCGTTGTACTCCTTGGGCTGGGCCACCACCGGGGCGAACTTCGACAGGGTCGTGTACTGCTCCTTGGTGAGGCCTCCGTAGACGGCCAGGATCAGGTCGGGGCGGAGCGCGGCGATCTTCTCCGTCTGCGGTCCGGTGCCGGTGTCCTTCAGGACGGTCGGCGCCTTGGCCTTGCCGAGCTCGTCGGATGCCCAGGGGCCGATGGCGCCCTTGTAGCCGCCGAGCCACTCGGTGGTGCCGACGGGCACCTTGCCCAGGGCGAGCACGGCGTCCTGGTCGGTGAGGCCGACGGTGACGATCCGCTTGGGTTCGGCCTTGACGGTGGTGCTGCCGTACTTGTGCGCGATGCTCACCGGGAAGGCGCCGTCCGCGGACGCGGCGCCGTCCGAGCCCGTGTCGGCGTCGTCCCCGGAGCCGCAGGCCGTGGCGGTGCCGATGAGGAGGAGCGCGGAGGCGAGCGCGGTGGCGAGACGCGCCGGGCGTCGGGGAGAGAGGCGTACGCGTCTGGGGGAGCCGAGCATCAGTCGTCGTCCTTCACGGTGGAGGTGTCGGGGCCGGCATGCTGCGTGGGGGTCTTGTCGGGCGCGGTACGGGTGCCGGACCACGCCTGCCACAGGGAGGCGTAGGGCCCGGAGCCCTCGCGCAGTTCGTCGTGGGTGCCGCTCTCCACGATCCGGCCGCCGTCCATGACGACGATCCGGTCGGCGGTCGCGGCCTGGGTGAGGCGGTGCGCGACGACGAGCGCGGTACGTCCCTCGACCGCGCGGCCCGCGGCCTTCTCCAGGAGCCGCGCGCCGGTGCTGCCCGCCTCGGCCGTCGCCTCGTCGAGCACGGCCACCGGCGGGTCGGCCAGCATCAGCCGGGCCAGGGCCAGTTGCTGGACCTGGGCGGAGGTGAGGCGGTGGCCTCCGTCGCCCACGACGGTGTCCAGGCCGTCGGGCAGCGCTTCGACCCACTCCAGCGCGTCGACGTCGGTCAGCGCCTTGCGCAGCTCGTCGTCGGTGGCCTTGGGGTGGGCCAGGCGCAGGTCGTCCGCCAGCGGCCCGGCGAAGACGTGCGTCTCCTGGGTGACCAGGGCCACCGGCAGACCGCTGCCCCGGCCCGGCGTCCCGGTCAGCTGCACCGAGCCCGAAGTCGCCCGGTGCACCCCGGCGATGAGCTTGGCCAGGGTGGTCTTGCCCGCGCCGCTGGGGCCGACCAGCGCCACCCGTTCCCCGGCCCGGAGCGTGAGGTCCACGTTCTGCAGGACGGGCTGTCCGGGTACGTACGCGTGGTCGATGCCGATCACGGTGACGGTGCCGTCCGGCCGCGCACCGGGCTCGCGCGGCCGCGGCGCCTGTGTGGCCGCGGGCTCCGGGGTCGGCTCGTCGGCGACCCCGACCAGACGGGCGAGCGAGGCGGTCGCCGACTGGGCGTCGTCGAGGAGTACGAGTGCGGAGTTGACCGGCGTGAACAGGCTGTGGAAGTAGAGCGCGGCGGCGGTCGCGGTGCCGATGGACACGGAGTCCGCGCGGACGAGGAGGAAACCGGTGACGAGGACCGCGGTGAGGCCGGTGTACTCGGCGACGTGCAGCCGGTTGTAGAAGTCGAGGACCAGCCGTATGCCGCGCATCTTCAGCGCGACCGCGGTCGACGAACGCCGGGTCACCCGCGCGGTGTGCTCCTCCTCGATGCGAAAGCCCCGCACGGTGCCCGCGCCGGCGATGGTGTCCAGGAGCTGTTGCTGCTGGGCCCCGGTGGCGATGCGCTGCTGGGCGTAGAGCGGGACGGCGTGGCGGACGTACCAGCGGGCGGTGGTCGCCTGGACGGGCACCGCGAGGAGGGCCGCGACCAGGAAGCGCCAGTCGAGGACCGCCATCGCGGTCAGCGTCAGGAAGATGGCCAGGAGGGAGCGGGCCAGCTCGGGCAGGGCGCTGCGCACCGCCTCGCCGACCACCGAGACGTCCCGGGTCACGCGGGCGGTGAGGTCTCCGGCCCCGGCCTTCTCCACCTGTTCCAGCGGCAGCCGCAGGGCCTTCTCGACGAACCGCTCGCGCAGCTGCGCGAGCACGGTCTCACCGAGCCGGGAGATCAGCGACAGGCCGAGCGCGGTGGTCGCGCCGTGCGCGAGGGCGACCAGGACCAGCAGTACGACCGGGAGCGTGAGGTCCCCCGGCGGACGCTGGTCGGCCACCAGGTCGACCATGCGGCCGAGGAGCGGCTGGACCAGGAGTCCCACGCCGGTCGCCGCGATCATCACCGCGAAGCCGCCGACGGCCAGGCCACGGTGCGGTCGCACCAGCTCGCGGACCGCGGCGCGGGTGCGCGGCGCGGTGGCGGTGGGCAGCAGCTCGCGGGTGTCCTGCTGCTGCTCGGAGGCGGTCTCGTTCATGTCGGAACGGGTCTCGTTCATGCCAACACCGCCGTGCGATAGGCCTCGTGACGCTGGATCAGGTCGGCGTGCGGGGCCGAGTCGGTGACCCGTCCCTCGTCCAGGAGCACCACCCGGTCGGTGACCGAGAGCAGGGCGGGGCTCGTGGTCACCAGGACCGTGGTGCGGCCCTTGCGGATCTCGCGCAGACCGGCCGCGATGCGGGCCTCGGTCACGGCGTCGACCGCGGTGGTCGGATCGTGGACCACGAGGACGGGCCGCTCGGCCGCCAGCGCACGGGCCAGGGCGACGCGCTGGCGCTGCCCGCCCGAGAGCGCGTGGCCGCGCTCGCCGACCGGTGTGTCCTCGCCGTCCGGCAGGGTCTGGGCGACCTGCGCCACTCCGGCGGCCGCCATCGCCTGTTCCGGGTCGGTGCCGTCGGGCGCGGCGGCCGTGACGTTCTCGCGGACGGTGCCCGCGAAGAGGTCCGCGTCGTGATCGGCGACGAGCATCGCCGTGCGCAGCTCGGCCGGGTCGAGGTCCCGCAGGGATATGCCGTCCAGTGTGACGGTCCCGGTGGCGGGGTCGGTGCGCCGGGCCAGGCAGCGCAGCAGATCGGTGGCGTGGGCGGGATCGGTCGCGACGATGCCGAGCAGTTCGCCGGGCGCGACGTCGAGATCCACCCCGTGCAGCCCGCCGTGCCGTACGCCGTCGAGGCGGACGGCGCCGCGCACCGGCTGGGGCAGGCTCCGGTCCCCGGCGGTGACGGCGGGCGCGGTGGCGACGACCTCCGCGATCCGGCCGGCCGACGCACGGCCCTGGGCGAGCTCGGCGTTGACCCAGGCGAGGGTCTCCAGCGGGCCGATCAGGAAGAGCGCGAGGCCCACCGCCGACACCAACTCGCCGAGGCTGATGTTGCCCTGGGCGGCCAGCCTGCCGCCGACCAGCGCGACGGCGGCGATCAGGCACCCCGTGAGGGCGAGGACCACACCGCTCTGGAAGGCCTGCGCGCGTGCGGCCTTGAGCGTGGCCCCCAGGGAGTCGCGGCTGGTGGTGCGGTAGCGGGCGATGGCCGCCGACTCGCCGCCGATGCCCTTGAGGATCCGCAGGCCCGTCACCAGGTCGGCGGCGACGGCGGACGCGTGCGCCGCGCGCTCCTGCTCGGCCTCGCTGCGGCTTTCGAGGGGCTTGCTCAGCAGATGCCCGAGCCAGAGCAGCACCGGCGTGCCGAGCAGGACGACGAGGCCGAGCGTCAGTGACATCCGCAGCAGGACGACGGCGCAGGTGAGGATGCCCATCAGCGCCGAGATCCCGGCCATCAGGGCCATGTTGACGGCGCCGACCCGCTTGGCGTCCTCGGTCGCGATGTTGGCCAGGGCTCCCGGCAGGCGGCCTTCCTCGGCTCCGCCGCCGGGGTCGAGTATGCGGCGTACGAGAGAGATGCGCAGGGTGTGCTCGGCGCGGGCCGCGGCGCGCTCGCCGGCCATGGCGCCGAAGCGGAAGCTCAGCGCGAGGGCCACATAGCCGACGGCCAGGACACCGAGGCAGACGAGCAGGGCGCCGGTGTCGGAGTCGGTGACGGCCTGGTCGATCGCGACGCCGATCAGGACGGGGACCAGCGCCTCGCCTATCTGATGGCCGGAGCCCAGCACCGAGCCGACGGCGACGTCGCGCCGCTGCCCCCGTACCGACTTTTTCAGGACGTCCCGCCCCGACGGACTTGAAGAACTCACCCGCCACCCCTCCAGGGCCGGACATTGGAAAATCTAGGTGAGGCTACCCTAAGTTGGTTCGCCGTGGTGACGGCCCATGGGAATGACCAGCGGAGTCCCGCTGACGGGGTCCGGTGTGATGCGGCACTTCAGCTCGAAGACGACCCGCACGACGTCCACGGTGATCACCTCGGCCGGGGTGCCTTCGGCCACGATCCGCCCCGCCTTCATGGCGACGACGTGATCGGCGTAGCGGCAGGCCTGATTGAGGTCGTGCAGCACCATCACGACGGTGCGGTTCTCGCGGCGGTTCAGGTCGGTGATCAGGTCGAGCACGTCGATCTGGTGCGCCAGGTCGAGATAGGTCGTCGGCTCGTCGAGGAGCAGGACGGGGGTGCCCTGGGCGACCGCCATGGCGATCCAGGCGCGCTGGCGCTGCCCGCCGGAGAGTTCGTCGACGGGACGGTCCGCGAGATCGGTCATGCCGGTCGCGGCCAGCGCCTCGTGGACGGCACGCTCGTCGGACTTCGACCACTGCCGCCACCAGGTCTGGTGCGGTGAACGGCCGCGGTTGACGAGGTCGACGACGGTGAGACCCTCCGGGGCGACCGGGCTCTGCGGCAGGATGCCCAGGCGCTGGGCCAGTTCGCGGCTGGGTATGGAGTGCAGGGCGCGGCCGTCCAGGTGGATGGCGCCGTCGCGGGGCGCGAGCAGCCGGGCCAGGGCACGCAGCAGGGTGGACTTGCCGCAGGCGTTGGCGCCCACGATGGCCGTGATCCGGCCCGGCGGGACGGACAGGTCCAGACCGTCCACCACGAGCCGGTTGCCGTAGGACAGGCGCAGGTCACTGGCGCGCAGGTCCACGGCGGTGGCCGGCGCGGGGCCCGCCGGGACGGGGTCGGTCGACAGGGAGTCAGCCGACATGGGGATCAACCTCCTGAGCCCGCGCGGTTGGCGCGGACGAGCAGCCAGAGCAGGATCGGCGCGCCGAGCACGCCGGTGACGATGCCGACCGGCAGTTCCGTGCCGGGGACGAGGGTGCGGGCGACGAGGTCGCTGCCGAGGACCACCACGGCCCCGGTCAGCCCCGATGCGAGGGCGGGCGGCCACGCGGTGCGGGCCAGGCGCTGGGTGATCTGCGGTGCGGCGAGCGCCACGAAGGCCACCGGCCCGGCGGACGCGGTGGCGAAGGCGACGAGCCCGACCCCGGTGAGCAGGACGGCCAGGCGCACCGGCTGTACGCGCGTGCCGAGCCCGGTGGCCACGTCGTCGCCCAGTTGCAGGGTGCGCAGCAGCCGTCCGAGGAGCAGCGCCGTCGGCAGCAGCACCGCGAGGGCGATGGCCAGCGGCCCGACCTGGCCCCACGTACGGCCGTTGAGATTGCCGACCAGCCAGCCCAGGGCGGCCTGTGCCTGGAAGCGTCCGCCCTTGGCCACCAGATAGTCGGTGGCGCTGGTGCAGATCCAGGCCACCCCGATGCCGACCAGGATGATCCGGTAGCCGGTGGCGCCGCGGCGCCAGGCCAGGGCGTACACGATGAGCGCCGTGGCCAGCGCGCCGAACAGCCCGAGGGCCTGCGTGCCCAGGCCGCCGTCCCAGCCAAGGACGATCCCCGCGACGACGGCGGTGCCCGCGCCCTGGGTCAGGCCGATCATGTCGGGGCTGGCCAGCGGATTGCGGGTCATGGTCTGGAACAGCGCCCCGGACACGCCGAAGGCGAATCCGGCGAGCAGCCCGACCAGCGCGCGGGGCAGCCGCAGCTCCTGGACCACGAGCACGGTGCCCGGGTCGCCGGAACCGGCCAGGGCACGTACGACATCGGCGATGGCGATCGGATAGTCGCCGATCGACAGGCCCCAGCAGAACAGCAGGAAGCCGACGACGGCGAGTACGGCGCCCAGCGCCACGAGCCGGGGGCGCAGGACCCCGGAGACGGGCGGCACGGTCAGCCGGTAGGTGCGGAAAGAGGAGCCGAGCGCGGTCTTCGGAGCACTCATGCTCATACCTCCGACAGATGGCGTCGGCGGACCATGGCGATGAAGAACGGGCCGCCGATGAAGGCGACGACGACGCCCGCCTGGATCTCGGTGGGGCGCGCGACGACCCGTCCGACGATGTCGGCGGCGAGCAGCAGGCACGGGGCGAGCACCGCGGAGAGCGGAAGCAGCCAGCGGTGGTCCGGGCCGATCCCCGCCGACTGGGCGAGCACGCGCGCCACATGCGGGACGATCAGCCCGATGAAGACGACGGGACCGATCACCGCGACCGCCGCGCCGGTCAGCAGCGTGACCGCGGCGACGCCCTGGAGCCGGACCAGTCCGAGCCGCCGCCCCAGCGAGGCCGCCACGTCGTCGCCAAGGGCCAGGCTGTTGAGGGCCGGTGCGCACGCCAGGGCGAGGGCCGCGCCCACGGCGATGAAGGGCAGGATGCGCAGGACCGTCGCGCCGTCCTGGTCGGCCATCGAACCGGCCGAGAAGAAGCGGTAGCGGTCCAGGGCGTCGGGGTCGGTGAGCGCGATCGCGCTGGTGAGCGAGGAGAGCAGCGAGGTCACCGCGACGCCGGCGAGCGCCAGTTTGACCGGCGTCAGACCGGAGCGGCCCAGCCTGCCGAGGAGATAGACCACGACGCTCGCCACCAGGGCGCCCGCGAAGGCGAACCAGACGTACCCGTGGAACGAGCCGACGCCGAGCACCCCGACGGCCAGGACGATGGCGAAGGAGGCACCTGCGCTGACACCGAGAATGCCCGGGTCCGCGAGCGGATTGCGGGTCAGGGCCTGCATGAGCGCGCCGGAGAGACCGAGGGCCGCGCCCGCCGCGAGGCCGAGCGTGGTGCGGGGCACGCGCGCCGACCAGACGATGTTCTCCACGAGCCGGCTGGGCGCGTGGCCGAACAGCGCCCGCACGACCTGGTCCGGCGGAACGTTCGCCGCACCGAGGGCGATCGACAGGACGCAGAGCGCGGCCAGGGCGGTGCAGAGCAGAGCCACGAGAAGGGCTGGACGGGCCCTTTTGCTCCGTGTCACCTTGCGGTCTCCAACTGCCAACTCCCTTGAGGGCGGCGGGACTTGGACGTGATGCGGGGCGCGATCTCCGCCACAGTCGGGCCGGTCGATGAGGTTACCCTAACTTTTCGGCCACCGCCGGTGAGGGCCCCGCCGCTGCCGTCGCCGTCGGACCCCTGCCCCCGTGGACCCCTAGGCTTCCTCCAGGCACCGACCCCGACTCCCTGGAGCGCACACCGTGTTCGACCCCGCACCGGCGCAGCACCCGTACCCCGACGCTCACCGGCCGGACGAGGCACCGGCACCGCACGCGCTGCTCACGCCCGTGCTCGGACTCCTGGGCAGTTGGCACGGGCGGGGCCAGGGCGAGTACCCGACCCTGGAGGCGGACTTCACGTACGCCCAGGAGGTCACCTTCAGCCACGACGGCCGCCCCTTCCTCCGGTACGAGGCACGGGCCTGGCTCCTCGACGCCGACGACGCACCGCTGCGGCCCTCGGCCCGGGAGAGCGGCTGGTGGCGGCTACAGCCCGACGGCCGGGTGGAGGCGCTGATCACCCAGCCCACCGGCATCGCCGAGATCGCGGTGGGCCACGCGGCCGGCAACACGATCGACCTCTCCACCAGCGAGGTGGCCCGCACCCCCACCGCCAAGGAGGTCAAGGCGACCCGCCGCCGCTACACGCTCACCGACGACGGCCAACTGACCTTCGTCCACGACCTCGAAGCGGTCGGCCAGCCGCTGCAGCACCACCTCTCGGCACACCTGCGCCGCACGGCGTAGCCGCCTCCCGCCGCGCCGCCCGCACGTGGCCCGAAAGCGGCCTTGACCGAGGCTCGCCGAAGTCTATGGTCTGGACTAATCGGCCAACGAGAACATCTGGCCTCAGCACTTCACGCACGCCCCCCACTCACAGCGCCGTGAAGGAGTCACGCATGCACAGGAAGCGGAAGTTGGCCGCCATGATCGGTGCGGGCCTCGCCCCGGTCCTCGCGCTCACGCTGCCCACCGGTTCGGCCAGTGCGCACGGGTATGTCAACGCACCGGCCAGCCGCCAGGCGCAGTGCGCCGCGCGCACCATCGCGTGCGGCGACATCAAGTACGAACCGCAGAGCGTCGAGGGCCCCAAGGGCCTGCGCAGCTGCAACGGCGGCAACGCGCGGTTCGCGGAGCTGAACGACGACAGCAAGGGGTGGAAGGTCAGCAACGTGAGCAGGACGCAGACCTTCACCTGGACGTTCACCGCACGGCACCGCACCGCGAACTACGAGTACTTCGTCGACGGCACGAAGGTCGCCACGATCGACGGCGGCAACCAGCAGCCACCCGCCACCGTCTCGCACCAGGTCAACCTCGGCAGCGCCACCGGCAGGCACAAGGTGCTCGCGGTCTGGAACATAGGCGACACCTCGAACGCCTTCTACGCGTGCATCGACGTCAACATCCGCTAGGGCAGCCGTCCATGACCCGCGTCCTCGACGTAAATCTCTCCGGTCATGGCCCTATGAACTGATACGCCCTCTGGTTACCCTCCGCCGCATGATTTCCACGGTTGTCTGGGGAACCGGAAATGTCGGCCGAGCGGCCATCCGTGCCGTCGAGGCCCACCCGGCGCTGAAGCTCACCGCCGTGCTCGTCCACACTCCCGACAAGGTCGGCCGCGACGCGGCCGACCTCGCCGGGCTCGACGAACGTCTCGGCGTCGCGGCGACCGACGACATCGACGCCGTCCTCGCGGCATCACCCCAGGCCGTGGTGTACGCGGCCTCCGGCGACATCCGCCCCGACGAGGCCCTGGCCGACGTCGGCCGCGCGATCCGGGCCGGGGCCGTCGTCGTCACCCCCGCGCTGTACGCCCTCTACGACCAGCGCAACGCCCCGCCCGAGCTGCGCGATCCGCTCCTCGCCGCCATCGCGGACGGCGGCGGCTCCCTCTTCGTGTCCGGCGTCGACCCCGGCTGGGGCAACGACGTCCTGCCGCTGCTGATCAGCGGCCTCGGCAGCACCGTCGACGCGATCCGCTGCCAGGAGATCTTCGACTACTCCACGTACGACCAGGAGGATTCCGTACGCCACCTGATCGGCATGGGGCATCCGATGGACTACGAGCCCCTGATGCTCGCCGAGACCGTCCCGACCATGGTGTGGGGCGGCCAGATACGGCTGATGGCCAGGGCGCTCGGCGCCGAACTCGACGACATCCGCGAGACGTTGGAGCGGCGCGCGCTCGACACCTCGGTGAGCACGCGGACGATGGGCGACTTCGCGGCGGGCACCCAGGGCGCGGTGCGCTTCGAGGTGCAGGGCATCGTCGGCGGCGAACCGCGCATCGTCATCGAGCACGTCACCCGCATCCACCCGTCCTGCGCACCGGACTGGCCGTCGCCGCCCGACGGCGCGGGCGCGCACCGCGTGATCGTCGAGGGCCGCCCGCGCATCGAGGTGACGGTCGAGGCCACCGACGAGGGCGAGAACCGGTCGGCGGGCGGCAACGCCACCGCGGTCGGCCGTCTGGTCGGCGCCATCGACTGGCTCGTGGCCGCGGAACCCGGACTCTACGACGCGCTCGACGTCCCGCTGCGTCCCGCGACCGGCAAGCTCGGAAGGAGCAAGCAATGAGCTCGATGCACATCGACATCCCCGAGGGCCAGGAGCCGATCGGGTACGTGTGGGGCGACATGGTCCCCGGGATCGGCATGGCCGCCGCGAACTTCTCGCTGTCGGTGTACGAGCACACGACGCTGGGGCTGCGGGAGTTCGAGGCCGCGCGGCTGCGCGTCGCGCAGATCAACGGATGCCTGTTCTGCCTCGACTGGCGGACCGAGCGCGAGGGCCAGAAGGTCGAGGAGGAGTTCGCCGAAGCGGTCACCCAGTGGCGCACCACCGACGCCTTCGACGACCGGACACGTCTTGCCGCCGAGTACGCCGAGCGGTACGCCCTGGATCACCATGGCCTCGACGACGAGTTCTGGACGCGGATGACCGCGCACTACAGCCAGCGCGAGATCGTGGAGCTGAGCATGAGCATCGGCTCCTGGCTGGCGTTCGGCCGGCTCAACCACGTGCTCGGCCTCGATGCGGTGTGCGTCCTGCCCGGGCACTGACGCGCAGTGCCCCGGCGCCGAGGGGCCGTGGCTACAGATCGGTCGCGATGATCTTCTCGATGTTCCGTTCGGCGAGCGCCGTGATGGTGACGAACGGGTTGACGCTCGTGTTGCCGGGGATCAGCGAGCCGTCGATGACGTACAGGCCGGGGTGTCCGTGCAGCCGGCCGTAGTTGTCGGTGGCCTTGTTCAGGACGGCGCCGCCGAGCGGGTGGTAGGTGAGATGGTCGCCCCAGATCTTGTACGTGCCGAACAGATCGGTGCGGTAGATCGTCCCCTCCTTTGAGTTGATCTTGTCGAAGATGGTCTTGGCCGCGTCGATGGACGGCTGCTTCCAGGCGGTCTGCCAGTTCAGCTCGGCCTTGCCCGCGGCCGCGTTCCAGGAGAAGGAGGCGCGGTTCGGGTTCCTGGTGATCGACAGGTAGAACGAGGCGTAGGTCTCGATTCCGGTGGGCAGCGGCGCGACCTCGGCGAACGCGCCACCGGCCGCCCAGTTGTCGATGCCGCCGGTGGGGATGGCCGACTGGACCTTGCCGGTCGCGTCCCACATGTGGTTGGCGCGGCCGCACATGACGTTGCCGTTGTCGCCCCAGCCCTTGCCGATCTCCCCGTTCAGGTTCGGCAGAGCGCCGGTGGCTTTCAGTTTGACGAGTAGTTTGCTGGTGCCGACGCTGCCCGCGGCGAAGAACACCCTGTCCGCGGTCACGGTCTTGGTGGCGGTGGTGGTGCCGGTGGTGTTGAGCTGCTCGATGACGACGGTGTAGCCGCCGCCGGACGCGGGGGAGACCGTGGTGACCTTGTGCAGCGGGGAGATGGTGACCCTGCCGGTCGCGGTGGCCTTGGCGATGTAGGTCTTCTGGAGGGACTTCTTGCCGTGGTTGTTGCCGTAGAGGATCTCGCCGGCGACCGCCGACTTGGGGACCGTTCCCGCCGCCTCCTGCTTCATGTAGTCCCAGTCGTAGACGCCGGGCACGAAGAGGAACGGGAATCCGGAGCGCTGGGCGTGCTTGCGGCCGACCCGCGAGTACTGGTAGCAGTCGACGCTGTCGAACCAGGCCGGGTCGATGGTGCTGACGCCGAGACCGGCGTTGGCCCGCGGGTAGTAGGTGGAGTACATCTCGTCGGCGTTGACCGACGGGAGGACGGCGCCGAAGTTCTCGCGCTTGGGCGTGACCGCCATGCCGCCGTTGACCAGTGAGCCGCCGCCGACGCCGCGGCCCTGGTAGACGATGATCCCGCCCATCTCCTCGGCGTCCAGGATTCCGGTGTAGCGGGGGATGTCCTTGTCGATCGGGAAGCCGAGGAAGTTGCTCAGGGGCTGCTTGGTCCTGGTGCGCAGCCAGAAGGAACGGGCGTCGGGCGAGGTCGTGTGGGCGAAGATCTTGCCGTCGGAGCCGGGGGTGTCCCAGGCCATGCCCATCTCGATCATGTGGACGTCGACGCCCGCCTGGGCCAGGCGCAGGGCGGCGACGGAGCCGCCGTACCCGGTGCCGATCACCAGGGCGGGGACGCGGGCCCCGTCGCCGATGGGTCCGGCCGCGGCCGTCGCGTCCGGCTGGGCGGAGGCCGGGGGGATGGCCTGGGCGGAGAGGGTGACGGCTCCCAGAATAGAACCGGTTCCAGCTATGAATCTTCGCCGTGTGACGCCCTCTGGGGCAATGATGCGCTTGGTAGTGCCACTCATGTGACGTTCCTCACTCTCGTAGGAATGGGAACGAGTTCTACTGCTACTGGCGCATTAAGTCACTGCATACCTAGAGGTAACTTCTGTCCGATCTTGTGCCTGTGCGGAGCCGTCGCCCAGGAGCTGCTTTCTGGCCAGGTCGACGTCGAAGCCCGCCTTCGGGTACCGCGGATCGAGCATCTTCAGGTGCTCCAGGAGCAGGCTGCTGATCGCCCAGTTCCGGTACCACTTGCGGTCCGCCGGGATGAGGTACCACGGGGCGTGCGCCGTCGAGCACCGTTCGAGCGCGATCTCGTACGCCTCCTGGTAGGCGGGCCACAGGGCGCGTTCCGCGATGTCGCCGGGGTTGAACTTCCAGTGCTTGTCCGGGTTGTCGAGGCGTTCGAGCAGTCGGCGCCGCTGCTGTTCGTACGAGATGTGCAGGAAGCACTTGATGACGGTGACGCCGTCCTCGGCGAGGGTCTGCTCGAACTGGTTGATCCGGCCGTAGCGGCGGCCGAGGTCGCTGGGCGGGACCAGTTCACGGACGCGGGCGATGAGGACGTCCTCGTACTGCGAGCGGTCGAAGATGCCGATCTCGCCGGGCAGCGGGAGTGCCTGCGTGATGCGCCAGAGGAAGGGGTGGCTCAGCTCCTCCGGCGTGGGCGACTTGAAGGCCCTGATGCGGCAGCCGGAGGGGTTGAACTGGCCGATGACGTGCTTGACCGTGCCGCCCTTGCCGCTGGTGTCCATGCCCTGGAGCACGAGAAGCACGCGGCGGCGGTCGCCCGCGGTGCTCGCCGCGTAGAGGCGCTCCTGGAGCTCGGCGAGCTGTTCGCCCATCCGGGCGGTGGCCAGGACTCCGGCGGCCTTGTCCGCCGGGCCCGCCGGGGTCGCGTCGGCCGCGTACGAGGCGAGCTTCACCCGCTCGCCCTCGGGGATGCGCAGCAGCTCGCGGAGCGGGGCCGGGGCGGGGGCGGAGGCCTTGCCGGACTGCTTTCCGGCCTCCTTGCCCCGCTTCTTCTTGACCTTCTTGGAGTCCTTCTTGTCCTTGGCCACGAAGCGGCCCCTTCCGCCGGTTTTCCTCGATGGTGCGCAGGGGGAGGGGACGCCGCCACTCGGGCCGAGCCGGTCGGCGCATCCTTGTAAAGGAGTCTTTCTAAAGATAGCTTTAGATGGTGGACGAGACTCCGGAGAACCCCAGCCCCACCGAGCGCAGCATTCAGCTCACCGACCCCCGGGCCCTGCGGGCCTACGCCCACCCCACGCGCATGGCCCTGGTCGGCCTGCTGCGGCAGAGCGGTCCCTTCACGGCCACGCGTGCCGCCGAGCTGACCGGCGAATCCGTGGCCAGCTGCTCCTACCACCTGCGGATACTGGCGAAGTACGGACTCGTCGACGAGGCCCCCGGCGGCCGGGGGCGCGAAAAGCCGTGGCGGGCGACAGCCCGGTTCACCGACTGGCCCGGCTACAGCGAGGACCCGTCCGTCGCCGAAGCTTCGGACGCACTGTCCGCCGCGGTCGCCCGGCGGTACTTCGATCGGGCCGCCCGGGCCATGGAAAAGCGCCACACGCTGCCGCGGGCCTGGCAGGAGGCGGAGCAGTTCAGCGACTCGGTCCTGCACCTCACCCCCGAGGAGCTGACCGACATCGGCGAGCGCATCGACGCGCTGCTGCGGCCTTACGAGGACCGGGGGACCGATCCGGCCCGGCGCCCCGAGGGCACGCGCACCGTCAGCGTGGTGCGGCTCGCTTTCGTGGACCGCGAGATCCCCGAGGGCGCCCCGAACGGCGACGGCGAGGCGGACGAGGGGGCGGGCGGGGACCCGGAAGGGGAGTCCGGAGCATGAGAAAGGCGAGAGCAGGGGCAGGGGCAGGAATGTGGGCGGGGGCGGGGATACGGCAGCGCATACCCGTCCTGCTGCGCGAGCGGACCTTCCGGAGTTACTGGACCGGGCGAACCGTCTCGCTCGTCGGCGACGAGATCTCCCTGATCGCCATCCCGCTCGCCGCCGTGCTCGTCCTCGGCGCCGACGCCGCCGAGATGGGCTGGCTGAAGGCGGCCGAGCTGCTGCCCGCGCTCCTCCTCAACATCCCGCTGGGCGCCTGGGCCGACCGGCAGGCCCGGCGGAGGCGCGCCATGATCGCCGCGGACCTGGTGCGCGCGGCACTGCTGGTGTCGCTCCCGGTCGCGTATCTGCTCGACGTCCTGACCCTGACGCAGCTCTATGTGACGGCCTTCGGGATCGGCGCGCTGACCGTGCTCTTCGAGGCCTGCAACAACAGCCTGTTCGTGGCGCTGGTGTCGCGCGAGCGCTATGTGCAGGCCAACTCGCTGGTCAACGGAAGCCGTTCGATGTCCTGGCTGGCCGGACCCGGCATCGGCGGGCTCCTGGTGCAGTTCCTCACCGCCCCCTTCGCCCTGCTCGCGGACGCCTGCACCTATCTCGCGTCGGCTCGCTTCCTCGCACGCATCGACCCCGTCGAACCCGTGCCCGCGCCAGTCGGCAAGGGGCACTTCACGGCCGGCCTGCGGTGGGTGGTCAAGGAGCCGTCGATGCGGGCGCTGTTCGCCTGGTCGGGGACCATCCAGTTCTTCAACTACATGTTCCACACGCTCTTCGTGCTGTACGTGACGGTCGAACTGGGCCTGAGCGCGGGCGTTCTCGGCGCGATCCTGAGCGCCGGTGCCGTCGGCGGTCTGATCGGCGCCGTGAGCAGCGGCAGGATCGTGGCCCGCTTCGGCATCGGCCCCTCGATCCTGTGCGGGTCCGTGGTGTTCACCCTGCCCCTGGTGCTCGTACCGCTCGCCGACGGGCCGGTGCCGCTCGTCGTCGTGACGCTCTTCGCCGCCGAATTCCTCAGCTGCGTCGGCGTGATGGTCATCGACATCGCCTCCGCGTCCCTCCAGATGGTGCTGATCCCCGAGGCCATCCGCTCCCGGGTGATGGGCGCCTTCCGCACCCTGAACCACGGCTTCCGCCCCCTGGGCGCCCTGCTCGGCGGCGCCCTGGGCGCGGCGCTAGGCCTGCGCCCCACGCTCTGGATCGGCACGGCAGGCGCGGTCCTTGCGATCCTGTGGCTCCTGCCGTCCCCGATCCCCGCCACCCGATCCCTCCCCGAACCGGCCCCCCAGGACACCATCCCCGCCTGAGCGCGCCGCCGGGCGGGACGCCCCGATCAGGCCGCCGGAAAGCCCGGTGCCCCCGCCAGGCGCGTTCTACGATGAGCACCGCGCATCACCTCAGGGGGAAGGGGCCGGCTCGTGGAGGTCAATCTCACGTTCGGCGACGGAACCTCGGGCGCCCACGAACAGAGCGACGAGTTCGCGGCGTCCGTGCTGTCGCTGTATCGCTGGCTGGTGGCGGAGCCCGAACTGCGCGGTCACGCCCGGGTGTCCACCGGGACGCGGCAGGCCGAGCAGGGACGCATGGGTGACGGTCTTGACCTTGTCAACGTCGTCCTGGCCAACAGCATCGCCTTGGGCGGCCTGGTCACGGCCGTCGCCGCGTGGAGGGGCTCGCGTCCGCGTCCGCCGCAGGTGCGGCTCGAACGGGACGGCGTCGTGATCGCCCTGCGGGACTGTTCCCCGGAGACCGTCGAACAGGTCCTGCGGCTGTGGAACCAGGGCCCCGGCGCATCACCGCCCCCGCAGCCGGCGCCCGCACCCGCCCCGGCGGACGGGGATGACGAGTAACCGTGGCGCTGCTGTCGGATCCGGCCCGCTCCGAGGCCGTACTGGTCGGTGTCCACGACTACACCCACCTGGCAGGCCTGCCCGCCGTCGCCCGCAACCTGAAAGGGCTGCAAGCCGTGCTGACCGACCCCGCCATCTGGGGTCTTCCCGAGGGTGCCTGCACGGTGATCTCCCAGCCGGGCAGCGCAGGACGGGTCCTTGACGTGGTGCGGGACCGGGCACACCGGGCCCTGGACACCCTGCTGGTCTACTTCGCCGGACACGGTCTGACGGACCCGCACACCGAGGAGCTGTACCTGGCCCTGCCCGACTCGGACGGCGAACGTGAGTACACCTGGCTGCGGTACGAGTACCTGCGCAGGGCCGTGCTCGATCCGCGGGCCCGCGCCCGGCGCACCGTGCTGATCCTCGACTGCTGCTACAGCGGCCGTGCCCTGGTCGGCAAGATGAGCGCGAGCGCACACGTCGCGGACCAGGCCGTCGTCGACGGGACGTGCGTGATCGTGTCCTGCGCCGAGACGCGCCCCGCGCTGTCCCTGCCCGGCGAGACGTACACCGCGTTCACCGGCGAGCTCATCACGACCCTTGGCGAGGGAGTCGCGGGCAAGCCCGATCCGCTGGACATGGACACCCTCTACCGGGACGTACGGCGGGCGCTGACCGCCAAGTCCCGCCCGGTGCCGCAGCAGCGCAACCGCAATCTCGGCGGCGACATCGCCATCGCCCGCAACATGGCCGCGGCCCGCGGCGCACCGTCCCCGCCGGACCTGTCGAGCCTGGACCTGCGGCAGCGGGAGGCGGAGGAGCGGCTCGCGCGGTTGGAGCGGCGGGCGGAGCAGATGCGCCTGGAGAGCGAGGGGTTGCGCCGAGAGGCGGAGCAGCGTGCCCGGGAGACCGTCGAGACCGCGCAACGCCTGGCGTCGGCGGTGGCGGCCGCTCCCGAGCCCGACTTCCAGCCGTTCTGGTTCGCGGTGCCGGTCGCGCGCCCGCTGATGGGCGAGGACGGAAAGCTGCAGCCGATCGCGGAGCTGGCCTCGGGCGTCTGGCACCTGGCCGTGGGGAGGCGCGGAACAGCGCTTGTCGCCATGACCCAGGAAGGCCATCGCGGGCTTCTGCTCGACGTCTCGGAACTCCAGTGGGGTGTCAGCGAAGAACCCGATGGGCGCAAGGAGCCCAGTCCGTACGGCAGAAGCAACACCGAGTCGCTGCGACGCACCCAGCGGGCCGTGCGCGAGGCCCGGCGCCTTGTCGGCGCGGTGACCGCCTCCGACGATCCGGACTTCGAGCCGTTCTGGTTCGCGGTGCCGGTCGCGCGCCCGCTGATGAGTGAGGACGGCGCCCTCGAACAGGTGGCGGAGCTGCGCCCTGGCACGTGGTACCTGGCGGTCGAGCAGCGGGGCGAGGGGCTCGTCGCGCAGACCCAGGACGGCCGACGCGGGTTCCTGCTCAACACCTCCAACATCCAGCGGGGCTGATCGCCGCCGACCGCGGACCAAAGAGGGCCGCCAACTCCCTTGTGTCACAGGCGTTTTGGCGTCGTGCGGGGCATTGACATCCCAACCCCGCATAGAGAAGCTCCATCACGCCCGTGTTAACGCTAACACCGGGCCGAGACACACCTGGGGGAGCCACCCATGTCAGGTAGTCGTCACAGCCTTCATCCGGTGCCAGGCCCCGCGCCCGACCGCCGCACCGTCCTCGCCGCGGCCGCCGCAGGAGCGCTCGCCACGGCCTGCGCGACCGCCGGCGGACAGCCTCCCGGCAAGGTCGCCGTGCTCGGCGACAGCGCCGCCTGGGAGAAGCCCATGGCCGCCGCGGGGGCGGCCATGAAGTCCGTGGCGGGCCTGCGCCTCGTGCCGGAGGTCAACCCGTCCCTCGAGTCGTTCGAGCAGGTCGTCAAGTCCTCGCTGCGCACCAGCAAGACGCCGGACATGCTCAAGTACTGGTCGGGCTACCGGCTCCAGGACCTCGCGCGCACCGGCGGCATCGTCGACCTGACCCGGCAGTGGGACCGGGCCGTCGGGAAGGGCTGGGTCGACGCCTCGTTACGGGACGCGTTCACCTACCGGGGGCGGGTCTACGCCCTGCCGATGAACCTCGCGTACTGGGTCTTCTTCTACAACATCGAGGTGTTCGAGGAGCACCGCCTCCAAGCCCCGAGGACCTGGGTCGACTTCCTCACCGCCTGCGAGCGCCTCAAGGAGAGCGGGATCACCCCGCTGCACGGCTCGGCGGCCGACCGCTGGCCCGCCTTCATCTGGTTCCAGGAGATCCTCAGCCGCCAAGACCCGCGGTTCTACGAGGACTTGATGAACGGCCGCGAGCGGTACACCGACCCGCGCGCCGAACGCGCCCTGCGCACCGTGGAGTCCTTCTTCGACAAGGACTGGTTCACGCCCATGGACATGAGCCACGCCTCCGCCGCCCCGGCCCTCGTCCACGGCAAGGTCGGGATGGTCCCCTGCGGCACCTGGCTCGGCTCCACCCTCGTGGGCGCGGGCGCGAAGCCGGGCAAGAACCTCGGCGCCTTCGTCCTGCCCATGGCGGACCCGAAGGCCCGCCCCTGCGTCGTCTTCGAGTCCAGCGGTCTCGTCTCCACCGTCAAAGGGCCCGACCGGACGGAGGCGCTGGAAGCGGCGGGCAACTGGATGCACCCCGCCGTCATGAAGGCCTTCTCGCACAGCCTCCAGGACGGCTGCCCCAACCCGAAGGTGGAGCCCCCGAACCCGGTGATCGCCGGTCTCGCGAAGAAGGTCCGCGGCGACAGGCTCTGGCTGCTCAACCGCTTCTGGGAACAGGGGCCGCCCGAACTCGTCGAGGCGACCGTCGACGACCTGGCCGGGTTCCTGCTGAACCCGTCCTCCCACCGCAAGGTGCTGCGGACCATGCAGGACCGCGCGGACGAGGCATGGCGGGTGTGGCGGGAGGCGGAGGAGACATGACCGAGATCGTGACCCCCGCCGAGACCGCCGCGAAGCCCGTGCGCGTACGCCGCCGCGTCCCGACCCGCACCCCGCACCAGGCCGCCCGAGGCAACGGCAGGCTCGGCGGACCGCTCGCCGCGCTGCCCTGGGCGCTGCCCGCCTTCGCCTTCGTCGGCGTCCTGCTCGTCTATCCGTTCTTCCGCAGCGTCTACGACAGCTTCTTCGAGGACAACGGCTTCACGAGCAGCTTCACCGGCCTCGACAACTACGCGCGCCTCGCCGACGACCCCATGTTCGGCCGCTCGCTGCTCAACACCCTGATGTGGGTGGCCGGGACCCTGCTGCTGCCCGTCCTGGCCGGACTGCTCATCGCCGTCGCCACACACCGGACGCGTCTTGGCGGCATCGCGCAGCTCGTCATCGTGCTGCCGTACGCCATCTCCGCGGCCGCCACCGCGGTCCTGTGGAACTTCATGCTGACGTCCGACGGCGCGGTCAATCAGGTACTTCGCGGGGTCGGCCTGGACTCGTGGGCGCAGACCTGGCTCCTGGAATGGCCGCAGAACACGCTGTCGATGATCGTCGCCAGCACGTGGCAGGCCACCGGGCTCAACGTCGTCCTCTTCGCGATCGGGCTGCGGGCCATTCCCCAAGACACCGTCGAGGCGGCCCAGCTGGACGGCGCGAGCGGCTGGCGGATGTTCCGGTACATCACGCTGCCCCAGCTGCGGGCCGTGACCGTCGTCGTGGTCGGGATGGCCGTCGTGAACAGCCTCAAGGCGTTCGACATGATCTGGATCCTCACCAAGGGCGGCCCGTCCCGCTCCTCCGAGACCCTCGCCCTGAGCATGTACCGCGAGGCGTTCCGGCTCTTCCACATCGGCTACGGATCGGCGATCGCCCTCGTCCTGTCGGTGATCGTCGTCGCCTCCTCGTGGATGTACCTGCGCCGCCAGATGCCCGAGGCCGACGCCCGCGCCGCCAACGCCAAGGCCTGAGGAGGCACCCCATGGGTCGCACCGTGCGCCATGTCTTCATCGCCGGATGCGTGCTGCTCTGGCTGATCCCGCTCTACCTCCTCGTGGTCAACGCCCTGACGCCCGTCGCCGAGTACACCGGCAGGCCCGACTGGACCGTCCAGGGCTTTGGCCTCGTCGAGAACCTCGAGACCGCCTGGGACGTGGCGGGCATCGGCGACAGCTTCCAGGCCTCGCTGCTCTACGCCGTGGTGTGCGGCCTGGCCGCCGTACTCATCGCGGCCATGGCGGCGTTCGCCGTCGTCGTCCTGCCCATCCCCAGGCCCGCCTTCTGGTTCTGGCTCATCTACTCCGGCACGCTCTTCCCGCTCCAGATCTTCCTCGCGCCGCTCTTCGGCCTGTACGCGGACGCCAATCTGTACGACACCCGGCTCGGGCTCATGCTGATCTACGCCGCGTGGGCCGTGCCGTTCGCGTTCTTCCTGATCCGCAATCAGATGACCACCATGCCGCCGGAGTTGACCGAGGCGGCCCTCATCGACGGTGCCTCCTTCCGGCGGATCTTCTGGCGCATCCACGTACCGCTGATGAAAGCCGGGCTCGCCGCGGCGTTCATCTTCCAGTTCACGGCCGTCTGGAACGACCTGCTCCTGGGCATCACGCTCAGTCGCAGTCCCGACGTCCAGCCGGTGATGGCGGCCCTGAGCACCCTCAACAACGCCTACTCATCGACCGGGCCGCCCGTCATCCTGGCCGGCGCGCTGATCGTCTCCCTGCCCACGCTCCTCCTCTTCCTGGTGTTCCGCGGCCTGTTCCTGCGCGGCGTCACCGCATCCGCCCGCTGACCTGCCCCTCTCTGGGAGAACCGCATGACGACACGGGCCCTCGTCCGCACCACCGACTGGGACAACGACCGCATACGCGACAGCCTGCGCTCCTCCGTGGTCACCGCGGAGGGAAGCCTCGGCGACAGCGCCCTGAGGCTCACCGAGGAACCACTGCTGCGCAGGGCGGCGGACGGCGGCGGTCTCACGCAGTCGCTGCGGATCGAGGCCGTCAACGGGTCGGTCCTGCCGGGAGAGTTCACCGTGCGCACCGAGGCCGGGACCGCGCTGCCCGTCGAGCGGCTCGCCGGACCCGGCGGCTCCGTACGCCTCATGGTGCCCGCCGTCGACACCGAGACCCGCCTCACCGTCTGCCTGCCCGACGCCCCCGAGGGCGCCGAGGGCATCGACGTGCGTCTCACCCCACAGCGCCGCTGGACCCTCCACCTGGTCCACCACTCCCACCTCGACATCGGCTACACCGACCCCCAGGGCCACGTCCTGGCCGAGCACCTCTCCTTCCTCGACTCCTGCCTGGAGCTGACCCGGGCCACCGACGACTGGCCCGCCGAGTCGCGGTTCCGCTGGTGCGTCGAGTCGTTGTGGTCCTTCCGGCAGTGGGCGGAGGCCCGCCCCGCCGAGCAGGTCGAGGAGTTCGTGCGCCGCGTGCGCGAGGGACGCATCGAGCTGACCGCGCTGCCGTTCAACCTGCACACCGAGACCTGCTCCACCGACGAGCTGCACGAACTGCTGCGCCTCGCCCACGACCTGCGCGACCGGCACGGCGTCACCTTCACCTCCGCCATGCAGACCGACGTGCCCGGAGCGGTCGTCGGACTGGTCGACGCGCTGTCCGCCGCCGGAGTCAAGTACCTCTCCGTGGCGCACAACTGGGCCGGACGCTCCGTGCCCCACCTGGTCGGCGGCGAGAAGCTGCCCCGCCTCTTCCGCTGGCGCGCGCCCAGCGGCAACAGCGTCCTGGTCTGGGTCACCGACACCCCGCACGGCCTCGCCTACATGGAAGGCCCGCTGCTCGGCTTCGACACCAACTACGCGGACGTCGACGACCTCCTTCCCGCCTATCTGACCTCCCTCGCGACCAACCCGTACCCCTACCGCGGCGGCATCTTCGGCTGGGCCATGGACCAGACGGAGACCAAGCGCGAGCCCTACCCCTGGGACGTGCTCCACCTGCGCGTCCAGGGCAAGTTCGGCGACAACGCGCCGCCACGGCGCATCATCGCCGACACCGTCCGCCGCTGGAACGAGACCTGGGCCCACCCCCAGCTGCGGCTCTCGCGCAACGAGGACTTCTTCACCGACGCCGAGGCCAGGCTCGGCGACGCCATCCAGTCCTTCGAGGGCGACTGGACCGACTGGTGGGTCGACGGAGTCGGCTCGGGTGCGAGGCCCCTGTCCCTGGCCCGCACCGCCCAGTCCGTGGTCGCCGACGCCCAGACCATCGGCACGTTCGCCGGACTCCTCGGCGCCACGGGGGCGGAGGAAGACAGCGCGGACGCAGCCGGGGTCTACGAAGCGGTGTCGCTCTTCGACGAGCACACCTGGGGCGCCGGCGACCCATGGACCCACGGCGACGAGGGCGGCCACAGCGGCGAGCACCAGTGGCACTGGAAGTACGGGCAGGCGATGCGCGCCCACGACGACGGGAACGCCCTTCTCGGCAGGGCGAGCGCCCGGCTCGGGCAGCGGCTCGCGACGGTGCCGGGCGTGGCAGCGACCTACCACGTGGTCAACACCTGCTCCTGGCCGCGCACGGACGTCGTACGGATCTTCCTGCCGGAGAGCAGCGTCCCGCTGGAGCAGCCGGTCGCCGTGCACGACGCCCGCGCCGGACACCGGCTCGACCACGAGGAACAACCGCAGAACAACGACGACCACCGGGACGCCGGACGGTTCCTGCTGGTCCGCGTGGACGAGGTGCCGCCCGCGGGGTCCGTGCGCCTGGACATCACCGCCGACGCCACGCGGGCCGACGCGCGGACGCGGACCACGGTCGTGAAGGCCGCCACCGGCTGGAACCCCACCGGCGGCACCGAGCGCGACGACCCGGCGCGGACCGCCGCCGCGGCGCTCGCCCTGCCCGATCCGACGCTCCTGGAGAACGAGCACCTCGCCGTCCGCGTGGACCTGGCGCACGCCTGTATCGCCTCGGTCGTCGACAAGGCGACCGGCCGCGAGCTCGTCCGCCCCGACGCGACCGTCGGCTTCAACGGCTACATCCACGACAGCTACACCACCGCCGGAGCCTTCAACCACAACTCCAGCCGCACGACGGCCTCCGACCGCCTCGAACACCTCGGCGTCCGCGCCGTCGCCCCGCCCGCCGCGCTCATCGCCCGCGCCTCCACCGCTACGGCCGAATCCATCACGTACGAGACCCGCCCGGCCGGGGCCAACCGGCTGCGCACCACGCTCACCCTGCCCGTGGGCGTGCCCCGCCTCGACATCGAGAACCGCCTCGACAAGGACGCGACACTGCGCAAGGAGAGCGCCTACTTCGCGTTCCCCTTCGCCTTCGACGAGCCGGTCGTGCGGATGGAGGCATCCGGCGGCCTGACGGGCAACACCCTTCCCGTGGTGCCGGGTTCGGCCCTGCACATGCGGGCCGTGCGACGCTGGGTGACCCTCGCCGACGACGGGCTCGCGGTGGCCTGGTCCACGCAGGACGCGCCGCTCGTGCAGTTCGGCAACATCGCCCTGCCCTACGCGCCCTTCCCCAGGACCATGGGGCACGACGAGCCCGCCACCGTCTTCTCCTGGATCCACAACAACCTGTGGGACACCAACTTCCCCAGCGAGCAGGGCTTCGAGTTCACCTACCGCTACAGCCTGGCCTGCGCCCCGGCCGCCGACGGGCTCGGCCCCCGGACGGCGGCGGCCTGGAGCCGCCCGCTGCGGGCCGTGCGGGCCAGGGGAGCCGAGGACGGCGGGCAGACCTCGCTCGCCTTCGTCGGGCTCGGGGACGCGCGGGTCCGCCTGGTCGGGCTCACGACGCCGCGGCCCGGCGAGGTCCTGCTGCGGCTCCAGTCCTTCGCGCAGGAGCCGGTGGCCTGCCCGGTGCGCGCCCACTTCCCGGTCGCGTCCGCCCACAGCGCGGACTACCTGGGCACGGCGGGCGGTGAACTGGCCGTGACTGGAGGGGCGTTGAGCATCGACGTCCCCGCCCTCGGTACGACCGCGGTGCTCTTCGTACGTCCCTGAATCCTCCCTACGTCTTCCAGCGAACCCCCTGCATTCTCCAGCGAAGAACCTCCGCACGAAGGAGCACGCGTGTACCGGCTCGACCCGCGATACCCCCCGGCACCGGGGACCGTACTGATCAGCGGCTGGGAGGCCGTGGCCGCCCAGCTTCCCTCCGAACCCGCGATCGTGGCGGTCGAGGGACCACCGGCCGCCGACTGGGAGACCATCGCGGACCGCCTCGCCGCCGCGTGCTCCCTGCCCGTACGCACCCTCGACGTCCGTACGCGCTACGCGTCCCCGGCCGTGGTGCGGCGCCGCACCATGAGCGCACCGGACGCCGACGACCCCTACTACTGCCGGCTCGCGGAGAATCCGCTGGCCGACCTGTTCGACGAACTCCCCCGCGAAGACCGCGGCACGGAAGAACTGCTGCTCGTCTACGGACCCGGCGCCTCCCTGGTCCTGCACGACGTGCTCTGGTACGCCGATCTGCCCAAGCGGTACGCGGAGGCCGCGGTGGCGGCCGGAGAGGCGGACAACCTCGGACTGCCAGGTGAGCGGGGCGAGTTGAAGCGGCTCTTCTACGTGGACTGGCCGATGCTCGACCGCCACCGTGACGCGGTCGTCGGCCAGCTGGACGGCTGGGTGGACGTACAGGACCCCGGGCGGCCCGTGTTCCTCGACGGGAACGGACTGCGGGCGAACTACGCCGACCTCGCACGGCACCCCGTGCGCACCAGACCGTTCTTCAACTCCACACCCTGGGGCGGACATTGGGCACAGCATGCACTCGGATTCAATTCCGGCGCACGCAACACCGCTCTCGGCTACGAACTCATCGCCCCCGAAGCGGGCATCCTCATCGGACACGGTCCGCAGACCCAGGCGGAGGTACCCTTTCAACTCCTCTGTGTCCTGCACCCCGACGAGGTGCTGGGACGGGAGTCACACGCCCGCTTCGGTACGTCCTTCCCGATCCGCTTCGACTACCTGGACACCGTGGGCGGCGGCAATCTGTCGGTGCACTGCCACCCCAAGGAGCCGTACATGAGGGAACGGTTCGGCTGGTCCTACACGCAGCACGAGACGTACTACATGACGCTCGGCAGCGCGGACACGCGCGTCTATCTCGGCCTGCGCGAGGACGCCGACCTCGCGCTGTTCCGCAAGGAGATCGAGGAAGCCGCGCACGACGGGGTGCCGATGACCCCCGAGGACCACGTCATGACCTTCCCGGCCGAACAAGGCAGGCTCTTCATGATCCCGGCGGGCACCCCGCACGCCAGCGGCGCCGGGAACCTCGTACTGGAGATCAGCGCGACCCCCTACCTCTACAGCCTGCGCTTCTACGACTGGCTGCGACCCGACGCCGACGGCCGGCCGCGCCCCCTGCCCTACGAACACGGCCTGGCCAACCTGGAGACGGAGCGGCGCGGCGACGCGGTGCGGCGCGACCTGGTGCAGGAGCCCTGCGTCCTGCGGCGCGGGGACGGCTGGCGCGAGGAACTGCTCGGCGCGCTCGACGAGATGTTCTACGAGGTGCGGCGCTACGCGCTCGACGCGGGCGCCATCGCCGCCGACGACACGGCGGGCCGCTTCCACGTCCTGAACGTGGTGGAGGGCGAGGGTGTCACCGTGCTGACCGCGGCGGGGGACCGGCACGCGCTGTCGTACGCGGAGACGCTGACGGTGCCCGCCGCGGTCGGCGGCTACCGCCTGGAGTCGCGGGGCGGCCCGGCGAAGGTGGTGAAGGCGCTCGTGCGCGACCGCCGTGCCGCGGGCGCGGGGCCCTCGTGAGAGCCGTGCTGGAGCTCGGTGGCACGCATGTCACCGCCGCTCTGGTGGACCCGCTGCGCACGCGGGTGAGGCGCCGCATCCGGCGGCCGCTCGATGCGCGGGGCGACGCCGAGCACATACTCGGCACGGTCGTGCGCTGTGCCGGGGAGCTCCAGGTGCCCGCGGGCCAGGTGTGGGGCGCGGCCGTGCCGGGACCCTTCGACTACGAGAAGGGGATCGCCCGCTTCGAGGGCGTGGGGAAGTTCGACGACCTCTACGGCATCGATGTGCGCTCGGTGCTGCTCGACGGCGTGTGGCCCAGACCCGCGGACGTGGTGTTCCTGAACGACGCGCACGCGTTCACGCTCGGGGAGTGGAACGCGGGGGCCGCGGTCGGCCATCGGCGCTGTGTGGGGATCACCCTGGGCACGGGGGTGGGGTCGGCGTTCCTCGCGGACGGCGTGGTGTGCCGCGAGGGTGCCGGGGTGCCGCCCGAGGGCCGCATCGACCTGATGACCTGGTCCGGCGCACCGCTGGAGCGCTTCGTCTCCCGGCGGGCGATCCTTGCCCGCTACGGCGACCACGACGTGGACGTGCGGGACATCGCGGCGCGTGCGCGGGAGGGCGAGCGGTGGGCCGGGCAGGTCATCGCCGACGCCCTCGGCGCGCTCGGCACCGTCCTGGCCCCGTGCGTACGTGACTTCGGCGCGTCGGCGGTCGTGATCGGCGGCGCCATGGCGCTGTCCTGGGACCTGGTCGGGCCGGGCATCGGCAGCGGCCTCGGGGATACTCCGGTGAGGCCGCGCCCCGGCACACTGGGCGCGGACGCGGCGCTGATCGGGGCGGCGGAGTACGCGGGAGGCGCCGGACGGTGAGGCGAGCCCGGGGGAAGGGACCCACATGACGATGCCCGAACCGCGTCCTGCCGCAGACGGCCCGCCCACGCTGCGGGACGTCGCCGAGCGGGTGGGAGTCAGCGCGATGACCGCCTCCAGGGCCATGCGCGACGACCCGCGCGTGCTCCCGGCCACCCGGGAACGCATCCGCGACGCGGCGGCGGAACTCGGCTACCGGCCCAACGAAGTGGCCCGCAGCCTGCGCCTGGGCCGAGGCACGGGCCTGGTCGGACTCGTCGTCACGAACCTGGCCAACCCCTTCTACTCGCGCCTCGCCCTGGGCGTGGACTCCGTCATCGCGGACGACGGCTTCAAGACCGTCATCGGCAACACCGGCCAGGACCTGGACAGCGAACGGGAACTCGTCGCCGACCTGGTGGCCCGCCGCGTCGACGGCATCATCGCCGTCCCCGCAGCCGCCGACCAGCGCCATCTCGCCGCCGCGGCGGCCGACGGCGTGCCCGTGGTGCTCGCCAGCCGGCCGCCCGAGGGGTTCGAGGCCGACTGCGTCCTGGTCGACGACTTCGGCGGGGCCCTCGCCGCCACCGCCCGCCTGATCATCCGCGGCCACCGCCGGATCGGCTTCCTCGGCTCACCACCCGCCGTCTACACCGGCACCGAGCGCCTGCGCGGGTACGCCGCCGCCCTCGCCGCCCACGGCCTGCCCTTCGACGAACGCTACGTACGCCAGGGCCAGACCGAACCGCGCGAAGCCCGGCGGGCCGCCGCCGCGCTCCTCGCGCTGCCCGAGCCGCCCACCGCGCTGTTCTGCTCCAACAACCGCAACACGATAGGGGCGTTCCGCGCCCTTCGCGCCTCGGGCACCGACACCGCGCTCGCGGGCTTCGACGACTTCGAACTGGCCGACGCGCTCGGCCTGCCGGTCACCCTCGTCGCGTACGACAGCGACGAGCTGGGCCGGGTGGCGGGCCGGCTCCTCGCCGACCGGATGCGGGGGAGGGGCTCCGACATCACGAAGCCGCCCGAGCCCGGCACGGCGCGGCGCATCGTGACGCCCACCAGCCTGGTGGAGTACGGCAGTTGACGCTACGTCCGGCCGTCCGGCGCCGGCTCCGCCTCGGCGCCCGCGCGGCGGCGTTGGCGCGAGGCGCGCAGGTTCGCGGCGTTTCCGCAGCCGCGGGTGGAGTGCCAGACGCCGCTGTTGTTGCGGGACCGGTCGTAGAACGCCGTGGCGCAGCGTTCGTTGCGGCAGATCTTCAGGCGCCGCCACTCACCGGTGGTCTGGGCGAGCAGCGCCTCGCACAGCACGGCGGACGTCAGCCAGCGCCAGCCCTCGCCCTCGGGCTCGGTGGTCAGGGCCGCGTCGCCGTGCAGGTTGACCTGGAGGGCGCACGAGGTGAAGCGGGCGGTCTCGCCGCTCGTCGTGCCGCACCGCGAGAGCAGGGCCCGGCGCAGCTGTTCGCGCAGCTGTCGCAGCTTGGGCAGGTCCTCTTCGGTGAGGGTGAGCCGCACCGCAGTGCGGCCCGTCCGCTCGGCCCAGGTGGGCAGTGCCACGGAGACCCAGTCCTGCGCGGCGGCCACGTCTTCGAGGAGATCGGCCTCGGGAACACCACAGGAGGGTGCGGTGTTCAGGATGTCCTGCACGAGCCCCAGGCCGCCGGGGACGGCGGTGGGGAAGTAGCGCTCGGTGGCAGGCCAGGTCATGCGCATATCGTACGCGACCGGGGGTGACAGCAGTGTATGGGTTTAGCTGCGGTCGCAGCGCAGACGCCTTCGGGTGTCGCCGCGAGGACGGTCCAGGCACCCCGCGCGTACGGTCCCGGCACCGCCGGGACCGTACGCGGGTGGCTGTCGCTCAGGCCAGGCTCTTCAGCAGCGACTTGTCGAACGGCAGCGCGTCGGCGAGGCGGTTCTCCAGGGCCTTGGCCGCCCACTCCGGGTCGGCGATGAGGGCGCGGCCCACCGCCACCAGGTCGAACTCGTCGCGCTCCAGGCGGTCGAGGAGCGGGTCGATGCCGGTGGATGCGGACGGCGCGGCCCAGCCCTTGGGCCCGATGAACTCCTGGTCGAGGCCGACCGAGCCCACGGTGATCACCGGCTTCCCGGAGACCTTCTTGACCCAGCCCGCGAGGTTGAGGTCGCTGCCCTCGAACTCCGGGAGCCAGTAGCGGCGGGTGGAGGCGTGCAGCACGTCGACGCCCGCGTCCACCAGCGGCGTGAGCAGGCGCTCCAGCTCCTCGGGGGACTCGGCGAGCTGCGCGTCGTAGCTGCCGGCCTTCCACTGCGAGAGCCGGAAGACGACGGGGAAGTCGGGCGAGACGGCCGCGCGCACGGCCGCGACGATCTCCGCGGCGAAACGGGTGCGGGACTCGATGTCGCCGCCGTAGCCGTCCGTGCGCTGGTTGGTGCGCTCCCAGAGGAACTGGTCGATCAGGTAGCCGTGCGCGCCGTGCAGCTCGACGCCGTCGAAGCCGATGCGCTCGGCGGCCGCCGCGGCGTCCGCGAACGCCCGGATCACGTCGTCGAGGTCGTCGGCCGTCAGCGCGCTGCCCTTGGGCTGCCCGTCCAGGCCGATCGCGGAGGGGCCCGCCGGGGGAGCGGAGGGCACCGGGCCCGTGCCCTCGTCGCGCGTGATGCCGACGTGCCACAGCTGGGGAATGATCTTCCCGCCCGCGGCGTGCACGGCGTCGACCACCTTGCGCCAGCCTTCGAGGGCGTCGTCGCCGTAGAAGCGCGGGACGCGGTCGCTCGTACCGGCCGACGCGTGATCGACGTACGTCCCCTCGGTGATGATCAGGCCGACACCGGCGGCGGCACGGCGGGCGTAGTACTCGGCCACGTCCGCGCCCGGCACGCCGCCCGGCGAGAACTCCCTGGTCATGGGCGCCATCACGATGCGGTTGGGCAGGGTGAGGCTGCCGACGCCGAAGGGGCGGTCGAGGGTCTGGGGGGTGCGGGCGGTCTGCGACGCCGAGGTCATGCGTCCTCCTGGCAGGGAATGAGGGTGCGGTCGATCTGCGATCGATGACGTAAGCGTACGCGCTTTGCTCATGTCGCCTGTCGGAGGGCCCTCCGACAGGCGACGACCGCCGGGTGGTGGCTTCGACCGCTGCGCACCGCCGTGAAGAGCCGACGCGCGCGCTGCCCCCGGGGCAGCTGCCGCAGGGCGACGGTCGCGGGCTCTCTGTCCCAGAGGAGGCCGGGGAGCAGCGCGGCGGCGTGGCCGCGCTCCACGAGGCGCAGGTGCAGGAGGAGGTCGCTGGACTCGAACCGCACGTCGGGTTCGAAGCCCGCGTGGCGGCAGAGCGTTGTCGCCCAGTGCCGGGCCGCCGACCCCGCGGGCTCCATGACCCAGGGGTGGTCGGCGAGGGCGCGCAGCGCGGCGATCGGGCTCTGCGCGTCGCTCGCCGGGACGGGCGGTGCCAGGTGGCTCGCCGGTTGTGGCGGTGCCAGGTGCAGGGGGTCCTCGCAGAGGTCTTCCTGCTCGATGCCCGCGGGGCGGGGGTTCGGCAGGCCCGGGTACTCCTCGGCGATGACCAGGTCGAAGTCGCGGGCCAGCAGCGCGGACAGGGACTCCTCCGGTTCCATCTGGGTGAGGTGGACCCGCAGGCCGGGGTGCGCCTCCCGCAGCAGGGTCAGCGCGGTCGGCACCAGGGTGCGGGCGGCCGTCTGGAACGAGGCGATGCGCAGCGTCCCGGTCAGGTCGGTGAGGGAGGTGGCGATGTCCGCCTCGGCGCGCTCGAGCCGTTCGAGCACCGCCTCGGTGTGGGCGACGAGGATCTCCGCCTGCGGGGTGAGGCGCACGCGCCGCCCCACCGGTTCGAGGAGCCGGACGCCGACCTCCGACTCCAGCTGCGAGAGCTGCTGCGAGACGGAGGAGGGGCTGTACGAGAGGGCGGCGGCGACGGCCGCGAGCGTGCCGCGGTCCTTGAGCTCGCGCAGCAGCCGCAGCCGGTGAAGGTCGAACATGGGCTGGTCCTCGTCGTCGGCGGCCGACCGCTCGGATCGGACGGGGGGCGCGGGTTCACGGGGGCGTGGGTTCTCGGGTCCACGGGTTCGCGGTGGACGGGTCTTCATCGGTCGGAAACTCTGATGAATATAGGTCGGAAACATTCGCTGGACCGATGGGTGGAGGTGGCCGCAGGCTGGCCGCATGTCTGAGAACACCGAGAAGCCGGTGGCCTGGTTCGCCCGGCCCGCCGCCCGCACCTGGACCTGCCCGCAGGCCCCCGCCGATGCCCAGGCCTTCCACGCCTCGCTGCCCGGCTACGCCGTCACGCCCCTCCACGAACTGCCGTCTCTGGCAGCCGAGTTGGGCGTCGGCCGGGTCTTCGTCAAGGACGAGTCCGCGCGCCTGGGGCTCCCGGCGTTCAAGGCGCTCGGCGCCTCCTGGGCGGTGCACCGGGCCCTCGCCGAGCGGGCCGCGGGCGGTGAGGCTTCGCCGGAGCCGGTCATGCTGATCACCGCCACCGACGGCAACCACGGCCGCGCGGTCGCCCGGATGGCCCGGCTGCTCGGTCAGCGCGCCCACGTCTTCGTGTCCAAGGGCGTGCATCCGGCCGCCACGGCGGCGATCGCCGCCGAGGGAGCCGAGGTCACCGAGGTCGCCGGGCCCTACGACGAGGCCGTGCACCGGGCGGCCGCCGCCGCGGCGGAAGGGATCGCCACCGTGCTCGTCCAGGACTCCGCCTGGCCCGGCTACGAGCGTATTCCGCGCTGGATCGTCGAGGGGTACTCGACCCTGTTCGCCGAGATCGACGCCCAACTCGCCGCGGCCGGTGCGGGGTTCCCCGACCTGGTGGCCGTGCCCGTCGGCGTGGGCTCGCTCGCCCAGGCCGTCGTCACCCACTACCGCAGCCGCCCCGCGGGAAGGACGGCCCCCGCCCTGCTCTCCGTGGAGCCCGAAGCGGCGGCCTGCGTCATCGAGAGCCTCGCCCGCGGGGAGCTCACCGGCGTCGTCACCGGCGACACCGCCATGGCCGGCCTGAACTGCGGCACCCCCTCCAGCCTCGCCTGGCCCTACCTGCGTGACGGCCTCGACGCCGCCGTCACCGTCACCGACGCCGACAGCGCACGGGCGGTCCGCGCGCTCGCCGCCCTCGGCGTCTCCTCCGGGCCCTGCGGAGCCGCGTCGCTCGCGGGCGTCCGCGCCGCACTGACCGGCGACGGCGCCGACGGCCGCCGCGCGGCCCTCGGCCTCGGCACCGCATCGACCCTCGTACTGCTCAGCACGGAAGGCGCGGACGCCAACCCGCACCACCAGGAGCCCTGATCCAGGGCTGACCGAACCGCCGTACCGGCAACGGAAATACACGCCCGCGTGGGAGAATCCTCCGCGTGGACGGGGGCATCCTCGAGCGGGATCTCGAGCTGGCCCGACTGACCGCCGCCGCACGGGAAGCGGCCGACGGCGCGGGCTCGGTGACGCTCGTCTTCGGCGAGGCCGGGATCGGCAAGTCGAGCCTCGTGAGGGCCCTGCCGGGTGCGCTGTCCGCGCAGGCCAGAGTGCTGGTCGGGCAGTGCGACGACCTCGCGACGCGGCGCCCGCTCGGACCCTTCCGCGACCTTGTGGGCAGTGTGCGGGCCGAGTTGGCGCAGGCGGTGACCGAGGGCGGCGACCGGCATCGGGTGTACGACGCGCTGCGGACCGAGCTGGGTGCCCCGCCGCATCCGACGGTCCTGGTCGTAGAGGACGTGCACTGGGCGGACGAGGCCTCCCTCGACGCGCTGCGGTTCCTGGTACGCCGGGTGGACCGGATGCCAGCCGTCCTTGTACTGACCTACCGCGACGACGAGTTGAGCCGCGAGCATCCCCTGCGGCACCTCCTGGGCCAGGTGTCGCAGGCGGCGCGCGTGGACCGTCTCCCCCTGGCCCGGCTCTCGCGGAACGCGGTGCGCACGCTGAGCGCGGCGAGCGGCCTCGATCCCGCGCAGGTGTACGCCGTGACGTCGGGCAACCCCTTCTACGTCGCCGAGGTCGTCGCGGCGGGCGGCACCGGGGACGTGCCGCCGACCGTGGTCGACGCCGTCCTGGCCAGGCTGCGCGGACTCGACGACGCCGCGCGCGACGCGCTCGAACAGCTCGCCGTGGTGCCGTCGGCGGCGGAGCGCTCCCTGGCCGACGCGCTCCTGCCCGACGGCGTATGCCAGTTGACCTCGGCGGAACGGCGCGGCCTGCTGGTCGTCACCCCCGAGCGCGTGGTGTTCCGGCACGAGATCATCCGCCGGGCCATCGCCGACTCGCTGCCCGCCGCGCGGCGGATCGAACTCAACCGCAAGGTGCTCGCCGTCCTGGTCAGGCGGCCGGGCGCCGACTCCTCCCGCATCGTCCACCACGCCGCTCAGGCGGGCGACCAGGACGCCGTCGCGCGCTACGGCCCCGACGCGGCCAGGGACGCCGCCCGCACCGGCGCGCACCGGGAGGCCGCCGCCCAGCTGCGGCTCGTCCTGCGCCAGCGCCGGCGCCACGGCCCTGCCGAACTCGCCGGTCTCCTGGAGAGGTACGCGGTGGAGAGCTACACCATCGCCGACTCCCCGGCCGCCGTCAGCGCCCAGCGGGAAGCCGTCGCCCTGCGCCGCTCGCTCGGCGACCTGCGGGCCCTCGGCGCCGATCTGCGCTGGCTCTCGCGTATCCACTGGTGGGCGGGCGACGCGGACGCCGCGCAGGAGGCCGCCCGGGAGGCCATCGACGTACTCGAACAGGCCGGGGACGAGCGGCTGTTGGCGCTCGCGCTCAGCAACACCTCACAGCTGCGCATGCTCTCCGACCGGTACGCCGAGGCCATCGGGTACGGCGAGCGCGCCATCACCCTGGCCCGGCGGACGGGCGACGCGGCGATCCTCTCGCACGCGCTGAACAACGTGGGTACCGCCCGCTGGCGCGGCGGTGACCCCCTGGGCCGCCCGCAGCTGGAGGAGAGCCTGGCGGTGGCGCTGAAGGCGGACGAGGCCGAGCACGCCTGCCGCGCCTACGCCAACGTCATCTGGACGCTCCTGGAGAACCTCCGGTTCACGGAGGCGGACCACTTCCTGGCGCCCGCCATGGAGTTCGCGGACCGCACGGAGCATCTGGGATTCCTCCGCTACCTCCAAGTGGAACTCGCCCTGCGGCAGTTCGCCGCAGGGAAGTGGGACGAGGCGGAGAAGCACGCCGAGTCCGGTGACGCCTACGAGTTCGCGCCCGCCCGCTGCCCCGCCCTGACCGTCCTGGCGCGGGTACGGATCCGGCGGGGCGCGCAGGGCGGCGACGAACTCCTCGCCCGGGCCTGGGAGGTCGCGGCGCGGACCCGGGAGCTCCAGCGCACCGGCCCGGTCGCGGCCGCCCGGGCGGAGGCCGCCTGGCTGCGCGGCGACCGCGCGGCCGTGATCGACGCCGTCGGCCCCCTGTACGTGCAGGCGCGCGGCCTGGCCGCCACGCCCTACCGCGCGGAGCTCGGCCACTGGCTGGCGAAGGCGGGCCAGCCCGTGCCGGTGGACGACTTGGACCATCCCTATGCCCTGCAGGCCGCCGGGCAGTGGAGCAGGGCGGCCGATGCCTGGCGGGCGGCGGGCTGCCCCTACGAGCACGCCGCCGCCCTGGCGGAGAGCCCGGACCCGGCGGACAAGCTCGCCGCGCTCGCCGGTCTCGACGCGCTGGGCGCCGACCCCCTGGCCCGGATCGTCCGCACGGAGCTGCGCGCCCTCGGCGTCGCCCGGATCCCGCGCGGCCCGCACGCGGCGACCCGCCGCAACCCCGCGGGCCTCACCGGCCGCCAGCTCCAGGTCGGACGGCTCCTGGCGGAGGGCCTGACCAACATCGAGATCGCCGGGCGGCTCTATCTGTCCGTGCGCACGGTCGACAACCACGTCCGCGCGGTCCTGGAGAAGCTCGGCGCCCGCACCCGGCGCGACGTCGCCGCACGTGCCGCGCAGCTGGGAGTGGAGATCGGCCGCGAAAAGTAGGCAGTCGCCGGACGCGAGCTGGGTGGCGGGCACGGATATCGGTGCGCCCGGGACGGCACTAGAACGGGCTGATCGGATGCGCCGATCCAACGGGGGATTACATGTCCATGACGGCGGCACAGGCTGCACGGCACGAACTGGCGGGCTTCAAGGGGGAGTTGACGGGACCGGACGACGCCGGGTACGACGAAGCGCGCGCCGTCTACAACGCGATGGCCGACAAGCGCCCCGCGCTCGTCGCCCGCTGCGCCGACGCCGACGACGTGTCCCGCGTCATCGGCTTCGCCCGCGCGCACGGCCTGCCGCTCGCGGTCCGCGGCGGCGGCCACCACGGAGCGGGCCTCGGCACCGTCGAAGGCGGCGTGGTCGCCGACCTGTCACCGCTCAAGGCCATCGAGGTCGACGCGCGGGCCCGCACGGCCAGGGTCGGCGGCGGCTGCGTCTGGAGCGAGGTGGACCGCGCCACACACGAGCACGGCCTCGCCACGCCGAGCGGCATCATCTCCTCGACCGGCGTCGGCGGCCTCACCCTCGGCGGCGGCCTCGGCCACCTCACCCGCAGGTTCGGGCTGAGCGTCGACAACGTCCTGGAGGCCGACCTCGTCCTGTCCGACGGCCGGCAGGTGCGGGCGAGCGCCGAGGAGAACGCCGACCTGTACTGGGCGATTCGCGGGGGCGGCGGCAACTTCGGCGTCGTCACCTCCTTCCTCTTCCGGCTGCACGAGCTGAGCACGGTCGTCGCTGGCCCCACCTTCTGGCCCGCCGAGCGCGGAGCCGAAGTCCTCGCCGCCTACCGCGACTTCCTGCCGCAGGCACCCCGCGAGGTGAACGGCTTCTTCATGTACGGCACCGTGCCACCGGCCCCGCCCTTCCCCGCGAGCCTCCATCTGCGCAAGGTCTGCGGCGTCGTGTGGTGCCACACCACCGCGGACCCCGAAGCGGCGGCCCACGCCATGGCGCCCCTGCTCCAAGCGCTGCCCGACCCGCTCCTGCACGCCGTGTCGGAGATGCCGCACCCCGTGCTCCAGTCCATGTTCGACGGGCTCTACCCACCCGGCGACCAGTGGTACTGGCGCGCGGACTTCGTCGACACCATCCCGGACGGCGCCGTCGCCCTGCACGCCAAGTTCGGCCCCGAGGTGCCGACCATGAAGTCGACGATGCACCTGTACCCCATCGACGGCGCGGCCCACGACCACGGCTCCGCCGACACCGCCTGGAGCTACCGGGGCGCCCGTTGGGCCTGCGTCTACGCGGGAGTGGACACAGACCCGGCCAAGGCCGACCTGATCAGGCGCTGGACCGTCGACTACTTCGACGCGCTGCACCCGTACTCGGCGGGCGGCGCCTACGTGAACATGATGATGGACGAGGGGCAGGAGCGCGTACGGGCGAGCTACCGCGACAACTACCCGCGCCTGGCCCGCGTCAAGGCCGCCTACGACCCGGACAACGTCTTCCGTCTCAACCAGAACATCGAGCCCGACCCGCGCGGCCCCGCGTAACTCCGGCGGCCCGCCCGCCGCGCCCCCGGGCGCCGGGGGCCTTAGCGTGAGGGCCATGTGCTGGAGCGCGACCGCCGATCTCGTGGCGGGCGTGGGTGTCGCAGCCGTGGGGGTCGCGTGTGTGACCCGGGCGGCCCGCGGACCCCGCCCGGGCGACCTGCCGCTCGCCGCGCTCCCGCTGCTTCTCGGCGCCCACCAGATCATCGAGTCCGAGGTCTGGCGCAATGACGGCGGGACGGGTCCCGCCACCGTCGCCTGGGCCGTGATCGCCATGCCGCTGCTCGCGCTGTGGATGCCCGTGGCGGTGCTGTGCGCGGCGCCGCCGAGCGCACGCCGCCGCCTCCTGATCCCGCTCGCGGCGGGGATCGCGACGGCGGCGGCGCTCTCCTACTACTTGGCGACCCGCACCGTGAGCGCCGAGATCCGCGGCCACACGGTCGGCTACTCCCTCGGTCTGCCCCACCCTGAGGTGGTCGTCGCCGGATACCTCCTCGCCACCGTCGGCGCCCTGCTCCTCTCCGGCGACCGGGGCCTGGTCCTCTTCGGCGTCCTGGTCGCCGTCGGGGCGGCGGTGTGCCTGGCGCTGTGGGAGCGGGAGTACATCTCCACGTGGTGCGCGTTCGCGGCCGTGTGCTCGGTGGTCCTGTACTTCTGGGTCAGAAGGCGCTCTCGGCCAGCTCCAGCGCGGTCCGGTCCAGGCTCTCCAGGAGCGTGAACTGGGCGTCGGTCTTGGGCAGTTCATGGCGGAAGAAGTAGCGGCAGGCGCCGCGCTTGCCCGCGTGGACGTCCTCGGTGCCGCCTTCGGCCGCCAGCAGCTGCTCCAGCCACATCCAGGCGACGACCACGTGCCCGACCGCTTCGAGGTAGACGCTCGCGTTGGCCAGGGCCGTCCGCGGGTCGCCGGTCGACCAGAGCCGCCCGGTCGCGCTCGCCACCCGGCGTACGGACGCGTCGAGCGAGGCCCCGTACGCGGCGGCGTCACCGCCCGCCTCCGCGGCCCGCGCGGTCGTCTCCGAGACGCGCCTGCCCAGCAGCGCGAGGCCCGCGCCGCCGTTCATGACGACCTTGCGCCCCAGCAGATCGAGGCCGTGGATGCCGTGCGTGCCCTCGTGGATGGGGTTGAGGCGGTTGTCGCGGTAGAACTGCTCGACGTTGTACTCGCGCGTGTAGCCGTAGCCGCCGTGCACCTGGATCGCCAGGTTGTTGGCCTCCAGGCACCACTGCGACGGCCAGCTCTTGGCGATGGGCGTGAGCACGTCGAGCAGCAGCCTGGCCTCGTCGCGCGCCTGCGGCGACGTGCCGGTGTTCTGCTCGTCGAGCAGCCGCCCGCAGTACAGGTTGAGCGCCAGCGCGCCCTCCACGTACGCCTTCTGGGCCAGGAGCATCCTGCGTACGTCGGCGTGCTCGATGATCGGGACCTGCGGCGACGCGGGGTCCTTGGCTGCCAGGGGGCGCCCCTGGGGGCGGTCGCGCGCGTAGTCCAGGGCGTGCAGGTAGCCGGTGTAGCCGAGCGCGGTGGCGCCCAGGCCCACGCCGATGCGGGCCTCGTTCATCATGTGGAACATGTACGCGAGGCCGTGGTTCGCCTCCCCGATGAGGTGGCCCACCGCGCCGGGCGCACCGCCGGGCCGGTGGACGCCCTCACCGAAGTTCAGCAGGGTGTTCGTGGTCCCTCGGTAGCCCATCTTGTGGTTGAGGCCCGCGAGCACGACGTCGTTGCGCTCGCCGAGCGCACCGTCCTCGCCGACCAGGACCTTGGGCACGATGAACAGCGAGAGCCCCTTCACGCCGGGCGGACCGCCGGGGATGCGCGCCAGGACCAGATGCACGATGTTCTCCGAGAGCTCGTGCTCACCGCCGGAGATCCACATCTTGTTCCCGAAGAGGCGGTACGTCCCGTCGTCCTGCGCCTCGGCCCGCGTGCGCACATCGGCGAGCGACGAACCGGCCTGCGGCTCCGACAGGCACATCGTGCCCAGGAAGCGGCCCTCCACCATCGGGCGTACGAACGTCTCGATCTGCTCCTTCGACGCGTGCGCGAGGAGCAGATTGGCGTTGCCCATGGTCAGGAAGGGGTACGCGGCGGTGCCGACGTTCGCCGCCTGGAACCACGCGAAGCAGGCCTGCGCCACCACGGCCGGCAGCTGCCCGCCGCCGATCTCGTGGTCCATGGCGCCGGCGAGCAGCCCCGAGTCCCCGAAGACCCGCAGGGCCTCCTTGACCTCGGGGATGATGTGCACCCGCTCACCGTCGAAGGTGGGCTCCTGGGCGTCGTTCTTCTTGTTGTGCGGGGCGAAGTGCCGCGTGGCGATCTGCTCGCTCAGCTCGAGGGCGGCGTCGAAGGTCTCGCGGGAGTGGTCCGCATACCGCTCCCGGCCGGTGAGCGCGGGCACGTCGAGCCACTCGTACAGCAGGAACTCGAGGTCACGACGGGACAGGAGCAGGGATGCCATGCGGATTCTCCATGCGGTGACGGCGGTACCGATCCCGGGGCAGGGAGCCCCGCACACCCGATACTAAGCGGTTGCTTATGGGGTTTGTCGAGGGCGGCCCCGGCGACAGCCTCCATACGGCAGGCTCCGGGCGGCCGGCTCAGGGCCGCGGGTCCTCCTGGAAGGTGGCCGCGTGCACGGCCTCGAACAGCGCCGTGACGTCCTGCCCGGTGTATCCCTCGGCCCGCGCCTGCCGCATCCACTCCGCGAGGGCGCTCCGCAGAGGGGAGTCGGGGCCCGAACGGGGCCGGGCGAGGGAGCGGGTGATGAACGTGCCCGCTCCCTGGCGGACCTCGGCGAGGCCCGCACGCTCCAGCTCGCGGTAGGCCTTGAGCGTCGTGTTCGGGTTGACCTTCGTGGCCGCGGCGACCTGCGCGGCCGTGGGCAGCCGGTCGCCCTCCTCCAACGCGCCCATGCGCAGGGCCTGTTCGACCTGGCGCACGATCTGGAGATACGTGGCCACACCGCTGCGCCGGTCGATGCGGAATTCGACCACTGTCCCCACTCTCTGCTTGTCTGCGGACACTTTACGTACTCACCGTCACGGCCGTCCTAGAGGGGGCGCCGCGACGCCCACCACAGGACGAAGACGGCCACGGCGGCGGTGCCGCCGAGCAGCAGGGCGGCGCCGGTCCACTGCATGCCCGGCATCTGGTCGTAGCCGAAGTACTCGACCACGTTGTTGACGATGCCGTGGTCCTTGATGCAGGCGTTGGTGGCCTTCTCGGTCGGCTCGGCGCAGATGCCCCAGCCGTAGAGCTGCCCGTCGGCGGTGCCGACCCAGCGGTCCGTCTCCACGACGCTGCTGCTGTTGACGATGCCCGGCGTGTCGGCGTTCAGCGGCCAGGTGATCAGACGCGGGGTGGCGAGGCGGCCACGGAACTCGCCCCAGGCCACCTGGACGACCAGAGCGAAGAGGAAGGTGGCCAGCATGGCGGGCAGCACCCTGCGCAGCAGCATGCCGATCGCGATGCCGCTGATGGTGAGGAAGAGGGAGAGCGCCACCAGCATGGGACCCGTGTTGTCGAACACCGAGCCCGAGAGCCACTCCGAGAGGAGCAGGGCGCGGTAGGGCTCCCACCACCAGAAGAACAGCGTGGAGAGTACGAGGGTGGACAGCAGGACGAGCGAGAGGCACCAGGCCAGCTTGGCGGCGAGCCAGCGGCGGCGCGGCACGGACTGCGTGGTGACCAGCTGCGCGGTGCCGTGCTCCTGGTCGCTCGCGATCAGCGGGGCGCCGATGAAGACGGCGAGGACGACGGGCAGGGCGCCCAGCGCCTCGGCGATGTAGTCGTAGCTCCGCGGGGACGTGGTCAGGCTGACGTCCTTGCCCGGCCAGCCCAGCCCGGCGAGCATGTCGGCCATCTCGCCGCGCTCGTAGACGATCGCGCCCGCGCCGAGCACGACCAGGGCGACGACGATCCACGTCGTGGTGCGGTGCTGGCGCAGGACGAGCCAGGTGAGCCCGTGCAGCAGCCCCGTCTTCACGGCGGCCTGCCCGGTGCGGGGCTTCTCGGTGAGGGTGGTGCTCATGCGGCGGTCATTCCTTCGGCCTCGATGCGGGCGTCCTGGGTGAACAGCGGGTCCGCGTCCGGCGAGCGGAGGTGGGCGAGGAGGATCTCCTCCAGGCTCGGCTCGGAGACCTCCCAGTCCGGGGCCAGCGGGCCGCCGGGGCGCAGGAGGGCACGGAACTGCCGCCCCTGGAGCCGGAATTCGACCACCGTGTGCGGGGTGAGGTCCGCGGGCGGCAGGCCGTCGGGGGCGAGCCCGGTCACCAGGGCATGGGCCGGGACCAGTTCGTCGGTGTCGCCGGCCATCCGGACCCGGCCGTCCGCGACGACCAGCAGGAAGTCGCACATGTCCTCGAGCTCGGCCAGCATGTGGGAGGACATCACCACCGTCGTGCCGCGCTCGACGGCCTCGGACATCAGCAGGGAGCTCATCTCGTCCCGGGCCAGCGGGTCGAGGTCGGCCATCGGCTCGTCGAGCAGCAGCAGGTCGGGCCGCTTGCCGAAGGCGAGCGCGAAGGCGACGCGGGTGCGCTGGCCGCCCGAGAGCGTGCCGACCTTGGCGTTCAGCGGGACGTTGCCGGAGCGCACGATCCGCTCGGCGGCGGCCATGTCCCAGCCGGGGTTGAGCTCGCGGCCCATCCGCAGCGTCTCGGCCACCGTGAACCGCTTGAACAGGGGCTTGTCCTGCGAGAGGAACGCGAAGCGGGGCATCGCGGCCGGGTCGTCCACCGGCACTCCGAAGACGCGCAGTTCGCCCTCGGTCGGTGTCACCAGGCGGGTAGCGAGCCCCAACAGGGTGCTCTTCCCAGCTCCGTTGGGGCCGACGAGACCGCAGATCCGCCCGGCGGGCAGCCGGAAGGAGCAGTCGCGCAGCGCCCAGCCGCGGCGATAGCGCTTGCCCAGGCCGCGGGCCTCGAGCGCGGTCGCGCCCAGGGGGCCTGCGGCCTCGGTGGGGTCGGCAAGGGTCATGTCCACGCGCGCCTCTCTCGATTCCATTAAACAATTAATGGAATCATGATCTGCGCGGCAGGGCCCTGTCAAACGACTGCTGCCCGCCGGTTCCTCCGGCGGGCAGCAGATGGTGGAGCAGGGCCGAGGCGGCTACGGCATCGACTTCGTGGGTGCCGTGACCTCACGCTGGTGCGGGATCAGGCCCGGCGGCAGCTCGCCCTGCTGGACGTTCACCGTCCTGACCGGGGCGGGCACCCGGATGCCCTCGGCGCGGTAGCGCTGGTGGAGCTGCTTGATGAACTCGTGCTTGATGCGGTACTGGTCGCTGAACTCGCCGACGCCCAGGATCACCGTGAAGCTGATCCTGGAGTCGCCGAACGTGTGGAAGCGCACGGCCGGTTCGTGGTCGGGCAGGGCGCCGTCGATGTCCTTCATGACGCTCTCCACGACCTCGGTCGTGACGCGCTCGACATGATCCAGGTCGCTGTCGAAGCTGACGCCGACCTGAACCATGATCGACAGGTCCTGCTCGGGGCGGCTGAAATTGGTCATGTTCGTGCCCGCGAGCTGGGCGTTGGGGATGATGACGAGGTTGTTCGACAGCTGCCGCACCACCGTGTTGCGCCAGTTGATGTCGACGACGTAGCCCTCTTCACCGCTGCTGAGCCTGATGTAGTCGCCCGGCTGCACGGTCTTCGCGGCGAGGATGTGTACGCCCGCGAAGAGGTTGGCCAGGGTGTCCTGAAGGGCCAGGGCCACCGCGAGGCCACCGACGCCGAGCGCCGTGAGCAGCGGGGCGATGGAGACGCCGAGCGTCTGCAGGACGACGAGGAAGCCCATCGCGAGCACGACGACACGGGTGATGTTCACGAAGATCGTCGCCGAGCCCGCGACGCCCGACCGGGACTGCGCGAGGGACTTCACCAGGGTGGTGACCACGCGGGCCGCCGTCAGCGTCGCGGCGAGGACGAGCAGGGCGGTCAGCGTCATCGTGACGTTGCGGCCGGTCCTGGGGGTGAGCGGCAGGGCCGCGGCGGCGACGGCCGCGCCCGCGGATATCGCCGCGCAGGGGACCAGCGTGCGCACGGCGTCGACGATGACGTCATCGCCGCTCCACCGGGTCCTGCTGGCCCGTTCGCCCAGCCACCGCAGGATCATGCGCAGCAGCAGACCCGCCGCGATGCCGGCGGCCACCGCGATGCCCGCGGTGATCAGGTCGTGCCATGTGAGGGCTCGCTCCATCAGTTCATTCTCCAGGTTGTGCGGGCGCACCGGACGTATGTTCGCGGTCCGGCGCGAGCGTCATCCTGCCCCATGGGTGCGGCGCCTTAGCCGGGGGCCCGCACCCACCCTGCCGTCAACTCACCAGGCGCAGGGCGATATCAGACATCCCGATCACCACTGACTGACCCCAGGTCAGTTCCACCGCATCGCTCTCCACTCCATCGCCGAAGACGATGAGCCGGTCCGACTCCACGGTGACCCGCAGCCGCTCCAAGGCCCCGAGCGCCCCCTCCACCTGTGACGTCCCGGTGGCGGGCGAAGGCCACGCCTCCCGTACGAACCACACCAGGCGCTGTTCGGCGGGACCCGGGAGCGGCAACGCGCTGCCGCTCTGCTGCCACAGCGAACGCAGCCAGCCGGTGGCGCCGGTACCGGTGCCGACCAGGACGCCGGAGGAGGCCTGCGCCTCGGGGACGGCCGTATCGGTGTCCGGACCGATGCGGTAGCGGGCGGTCTGGTGGCCCGGCGGGCCGAGGTAGATCTCATTGAGGGCGAGCAGCCGCTGGGTGTCGTCGGACACCGCCTCCACCATGGTGAGTTCGTCCACCCGGGCCCCGGAGCCGACCGCCGCCGGGAGCAGCTTGGCCGCGTCCGCGCCCCGGTGGCGTACGAGCACTCCGGGATTGCGCCCCGGCTCGGTGTCGATGCCGATCACCGGCTGTCCGGCGAGGTACTTCGCGGCGTTGGCGACCAGGCCGTCCTGGCCGACGACGACCACGACGTCCTCGGGGCCGAAGAGGAAGCGGTCGAGATCGGCGCGTTCCACGCGGGCCCGGCGCCACTGCCGGGGCACCGCGGCCGCCACGTCGGCGAGCGTGCGGTGCGCCCGGTGATGGCGCTCGGCCACCTCCCGCAGGCTCCGGCCGCGTGCGGCGAGGAAGAACTCGGCCTGGCCGTGGGTGCCGTGCCGGGCGAGCAGCTCCTCGTACTCGGTGGTGCGGTGGACGAGCACCGCACGCGGCGCCAGGCTCATGACCGCGCGCCTCCGTCCTGGGCGCCGTGTCCCAGCTTCGCGAGCAGGCCGGTGAGGACGTCGGGGGAGAGGGTGAGGCTCTCGATGCGCGGGACGTTCTCGGCGAGCCGGGTGGCCGCCAGGGCGTGCAGGGTTGCGGCGTCCACCGCGCAGTGCGCCGCGAGCCAGGAGGCCTGGGCCGCCGCCTTCGCCTCGCCGACCGTGCGCGCGGAGGTGGCCTCGGCACGGGCGAGGCGCTCCGTGCGGGCGGCCTCGGCCTCGGCGCGCACGGCGTCGGCGGCCGCGTTCTCCTCCGCCTCGCGGCGTGCGTTGGCGCCGCGCCGCTCCACCAACTCCTGTTCCTGGCGGGCGAGTTCGATGCGGCTGGTGAGTTCGTTCTCGGCGATGGCCCGCTCCCGCTGCACGGCCACGGCCCGTCGTTCGTACGTCGCCCGGTCCGCGTCCTGCTGTATCCGCTCCCGCGCGGGGGTGCGCAGGGCGCGCTCGACCTCGGGCTCCGGACGGATCGCGATCACTCGGACGGCAACCACCTCGATGCCGGTGGCGGGCAGCCTGGGCTCCTGGGCGAGGCCTTCGGAGATCCGCTCGCGGACCGCGGTGACACCGTCCGCGAGTGCCTCGGCCAGCGGGGTGCGGGCCAGTACGTCGAGGGCGTTCTGCTGGGCGGACTCCGTGAGCAGGGCGGCGAGTTGTTCCAGCGGTGCGCCGCGCCAGGAGCCGGTGTCCGGGTCGACGGCGAAGTCCAGACGGGACGCGGCGAGCGCCGGGTCGCTGATCCGGTAGGTCACCGTGGCCTGCACGGCGACGTCCTGGAAGTCGGCCGTGCGTGCGTGGAAGGTGACCGCCAACTCGCGGTCGTCGACCGGCACTTCGGAGAGCGCGGCGCTGAGCGCACGGAACCAGAAGCTCAGCCCCGGCCCTTCGTGCACCAGCCGGCCGCGCCGGTGGTGGCGGATGTGGGCGGTGGGCGCGGAGCGCAGGTGGTGCAGTCCCAGGCGGCGGGTGATGTCGGCCATGGTGGAATCCCTCCCCGTTTTCGTCATGCCGACGATATGAGGGTCTGCCTTTATAGTCAAGGTGACTTAAAAGGGGGGGTTCCGCGGCGAACGACGTCGACCGGTTACGCCTTGCGGCCCACCCCCGCGTACAGCGGCACCGGCGTGCCGTTCCTGACCTCGTCGACGCCGAGCTCCGGATGCCAGTCCGGCAGCCACGCGATGCCGGGGTCGAGGAGCTCAAGGCCCTCGAAGAACCGCTCCACCTCGGCCCGTGCGCGCGGCACGAGCGTGACGCCGCCCGCCTTGTACATCTGGACCGCCTGCTCGGTCCGCTCCGGATCGACGTCGCCCGCCATCTGGGACAGGACCAGATGACTGCCCGGCGCGAGGGCTGCCACCAGCCGCTCCACGACGTCGTACGCACCGTCGTCATCGCTGATGAAGTGCAGCAGCGCGATCAGCGAGAGCGCGATCGGCTGCGTGAAGTCCAGTACGCCATCGGCCTGTTCGAGGATCTTGTCCGGCTCGCGCGCGTCCACCTGGAGGTACTCCGTCGCCCCCTCGGGCGTCCCCCGCAACAGCGCCTCCGCGTGCGCGAGGACGATGGGATCGTTGTCCACGTACACGACGCGCGCCTCGGGGGCGGCCGACTGGGCGATGCGGTGGAGGTTCGGTTCGGTGGGAATCCCCGTGCCGATGTCCAGGAACTGGCGTATCCCCTCTTCGCCCGCGAGGCGGCGCGTGGCGCGCTGCATGAACCAACGGTTGTGCTGCGCGCAGTACTTGGTCTGCGGTTCGAGCGACACGATCTGGAGCCCGAGCTCCTCGTCCACCGGGTAGTTGTCCTTGCCGCCCAGGAACCAGTCGTAGACGCGGGCGGGGTGCGGCTTGCTGGTGTCGATCAGCTGGGTCACGGGCGGCGGGATCGCGGACATGGGTCAACTCCCATAGGTGCGGCGGGCGTTCGGACGCACGTACGGCGCGTGCGTCCGGTCATCGTGCCCGCTCGCCCCACCGGGCTCAAGCGTTACCGGGCTCAAGCGTCGAGAGGTTCCCGCAGCAGGCTGCCCGCGCCCGGCACGTGCGGCGGCAGGCCCAGCTCGGTCAGGATGCGGTACGCCGTCGCGGTGGCCGCCGACAGGACGGGCAGGCCCGCCGCGTCCTCCACCGCCTGGATCGACGCCAGCGAAGGCATCTGCACACACGCCGAGAGGACGAGCGCGTCGGCGCGGCCCAGGTCCACGCGGCGCCAGTGGTCGCGCAGGTCGGCGGGGTCGAGCCGGGCGACCGCCAGGTTGTCGGGGACCTCCAGGCTGAGCGCGTCCACGACCTCGACCCCGGCGTCCTCGATGTAGTCGGCGACCAACTGCGTCAGCGGCTTCATGTACGGGGTGATGATCGCGACCCGGGCGGCACCGAGCGCCTTGATGCCGTCGAGCAGGGCGCCCGCACTGGAGATCACCGGTGCCTGCGCGCCCTCGGAGCGCAGGGCCGCGGTGATCTCGTCCTCCGCCGTGCAGTGGTGGCCGGGGCCCTGCGCCATGATCGCGACGAGGCAGGCGGTGGCGACCACGTCGGGCCTGGCGTCGGCGAGTTCGAGCGCGGCACGCTCGGTCTGCGCGTTCATCGCCCTCAGCTGCTCGGGCGTCACGTGCTTCATGCGCATCCGGCTGCTGTGGAAGACGAACCGATCCTGCGGGGCCACCGCCTCGCGGTCGCGCAGCATGCGCGGCAGCTCCGTCTCCATCGTCAGGTTCGAGCTGGGCACGATCATGCCGATGTGGTGGTCGGTCGCTGTCGCGGGCGTCGCGGTCACTGCCACGGGATCCTCCGGATGGTGTCGTACGGGCTGCCCGTACGGCAGTCCGTACGGCTATGAGCCCTCGGTCAGCCCCTCCCAGTGATCGGCGAGGGACGTGAGGAGATGCATGACTTCTTCGCGCCGCTCGTCGCCGAACGGTTCGAGGAGCCGCTCGTCGAGCTCACGGGCGCGACGGTTGGAGTCGTGGAGGGTGCGCTCCCCCTCCTCGGTCAGATAGAGCAGCTTGCGGCGGCCGTCGTCGGCGGCCGTCCTGCGCACGATCAGCCCCCGGTTCTCCAGGCGCCGCGCCACGTCCGCCATCGTCGACGTGTCCAGGGCCACCGCCGACGCCATCGACCGCTGGTCGTGGCCGGGCGAGGCGTCCACCGCCTGGAGCACGGCGAACTGCGGTCCGGTGAGGGTCGGGTCCACCGCGCGGATCCAGACCGCGAGGTAGGCCTGGTACAGGCGCCGTACCTGGTATCCGGGTGCGGCCGTGAGGGCGGCGGGCGGCCCGGGCTGCGTGGATCTCGTAGCCGTCGTAGGCGTCGTGGTGGAGGTTTCGTCAGCCATGGAGCCCACTTAAGCACGGGGGTTGATCGGTTCGGACGATCAGGTCAGCATCGGTCGCAGTGCCTCGCGCAGCGCGGAGATCGCCGCGCGGGTGCTGTCCCAGAACAGCATGTGACCCGCGTCCGGGACGCCGGCGAAGACGGCCGACGGGTGCAGCCGCGCGGCCTCGGCGGCGCCCGCCGCGGTGACGACGGGGCTGTCCGCGCCGTACAGGAGCGCCGTGGGCCCCGGCACGGAGGGCCACCAGGCGAAGAAGTCCTCGTTCTCGAAGCCGCGGTGGGTGGCCGCGATCGCCTCCGCGTCGCAGCTCGCCAGCCAGCGGGCCCGCAGCTCCTGCTCCCGGCGCGGCCAGCGCGGCCAGGACCGGGCCACCTCGTCCGCGTCGGTGCCGCGCCGGGCCTGCGCGAGCTGGTCGAGGAAGGCCTCCAGGGGGGTGGGGTAGGGTCCGCGCCCGGGGCCGCTCATCGGCGGGTCCCCGAGCACGGTGCCGCGCAGCGCCACCTTGGCGCGCACCGCGGTGACGGCGGCGATGCGCGCGCCCATGGAGTGCCCGAACAGGATCGGCCGGTCGAGTCCGAGGCCCGTGACGACGGCTTCGACGTCCTCGGCGTACTCATCGAGGGAGTAGGAGCCGCCCCCGTCGGAGAGCCCCCGCCCTCGTACGTCGAGGATCAACGGCCGTACGACGTCGGTCAGTGCACGTGCCACGAAGTCCATCGTGACGGCGGGGCTCGTGATGCCGGGCAGGACGAGGAGCGGGGCGCCGGTGCCGCCGTAGTCCAGCACGTGCAGGCGCGTGGCGCCCGAGCGGACCCAGCGGCTGGTGGCGGGGACGTCGGCCAGGTCGGCGAGTGCGGACTGCGGCAGGCAGCGGTCGGGCGGGGTCATGCGTTCCTCCTGGCGTGCGCGAGGGTGCCGAGGTAGTCGACGGCTTCCTTCAGGTCGATGACGTCGCCGTACTTGGCCTGGATGTCGAAGAGGCTCGCCTCGTGCGGCCCCGCGGCGCGATCGCCGACGCAGGCGCGCGGCACGAGCACCGAGAACCCGCTCTGCACGGCGTCCACCGCCGTCGCCCGCACACAGCCGCTGGTCGTCGCCCCGCACACCAGGACCGTGTCGCAGCCGAGACCGGTGAGCAGGGCGGCGAGCGAGGTCCCGAAGAAGGCCGACGCACCCTTCTTCACCACCATCAAGTCCCCTGGGTCACGGGGGAGTCGGGGGTCGAGCGCGACTTCCTCACTGCCCTCGACCAGGGACCGCATGCCTTGCGCCTTGTGCAGCCAGGTGACGGCGTCACCCGTGGCCTCGGCGGGCGTGTAGGAGATCGCCGTGAAGACGACGGGTACGTCGGCGGGGCGTCCGCTCTCGATCAACTCACCCACCGAGCGCACCACTTCGGTCAAGTCGGCGCCCGAGGGGAAGCCGTCCTCGGTGAAGCCGCGGGTGAGGTCGACGACCAGAATGGCGGGGCGGCTGCCCCGTCGCACGGGGGCGCCGAATCCCGCTCGCTCATAGGTACGTTCCGTCTCCTGCCCGTAGTTCACGACGCCCTCCTCGGCGCGCGCAGGGCCCGCAGCTCCCGCGCCTGCGCCCCGAGCCGGCCGAGCAGCCAGCCCTCCAAGAGGCCGATGGCGAAGGCGCCGGCGACGGCGCCGTACTTGGCGGCGGCCGGTCCGAGCAGCATGGACAGGCCGTCGAGTTCGGCTGCCGCCGGTGCCGCGGGGTGCGCGGCGTGGGGAGCCGCGGCAGACGGGGCGGACACGGCGGACGGGGCGGACGCGGCGGACAGGAGGGAAGAAGGCGCGGCCGGTGTCCGCTCCTGGTCGAGCAGACTGCCCAGGTTCTGTGCGAACTGCTGGAGGATGCGGTCGGACACCGTCGCGATGGCCCCCTTCCCGAACTGCGCGATCTTGCCCCGTATCACCAGATCCGTGGAGATCTTGAGCAGCGTGCCCTCGGTCGCCGCCAGCACGTCGAGCGCGACCTCCGCCTCCGCGTCGCCGCTCCCATGGGTGTCGGCGCCGCGCGCCTGGACCCGCAGCCGCCGCCCCTGCTGGTCGACCTCCAGGAAGCGGACCGTACCGGCGTACGCGGCGCTGATCGGGCCGACCTTGATCTTCACGGTGCCCTGCCAGGCGTCCCCGTCGCGCCCGTCGAGCGCCGCGCCCGGCATGCACGAGGCGACCCGCTCGACGTCGTTCAGCAGGGCGAAGACCTCGTCCGGCGAGGCCTTGACCGGGACCGAGTTGGTGAGCTGCATCAGAACTCCTTGGGGCAGCGCCGGGCGACGGCGCAACCGTCGATCGCCTCGACGACGGTCTGGTAGCCGGTGCACCGGCAGAGGTTGGAGGCGACGACCTCGCGGATCTCGTCCTTGGTCGCATCGGGCCGCTCGTCGAGGAACCCCTCGGCGAGCATCAGGAAGCCGGGGGTGCAGAAGCCGCACTGCAGGCCGTGGTGTTCGCTGAACGCCCTTTGCAGATCGCTCAGTTCGGTCCCGTCCGCAAGGGACTCGACCGTCCGGACCCGGGCGCCCTCGGCCTGCGCCGCGAACATCAGACACGCACGCACGGGCCGGTCGTCGACCAGAACCGTGCACGCGCCGCAGATGCCGTGCTCGCAGCCGACGTGGGTGCCGGTCAGGCGCAGATCGTGCCGGAGCACGTCGACCAGGGTGCGGCGCGGCTCGGTGATCACTTCGTGCCGCTCGCCGTTGACGTCGAGGGTGAGCAGCAGAACGTCGGCGGCGTTGTCGCTGCGAGTACTGGTGCGAGTGCTGGTGTGAGTGCCGGTGTGAGCGCCGGTGTCGGTGTCGGTCATGAGGAGAGCTCCAGGTTCAGGGCGCGGTGCACCGTCTCCGGGGTGATGGGGGTGTGGTCGAGCTCGACGCCCGTGGGCCGCAGCGCGTCGTTGACGGCGTTGAGCACGGCGGCCGGCGCCCCGATGGTGCCGCCCTCGCCCGCGCCCTTCGCGCCGGTCTCGGTGAACGCGCACGGCGTCTCCAGATGGTGGATCAGGACGTCGGGGATCTCGTGGGCGGTGGGCACCTTGTAGTCCATGAAACTGGTGGCCGATGGCTCGCCCATCGCGTCGTACGTCACCTGCTCGAAGAGCGCGCCCGCGATGCCCTGCGCGATGCCGCCCCGGCACTGGCCCTCCACGACCTGCGGGTTGATCGCCACACCGCAGTCCTCGACGCAGACGTACCGCAGGATCTCCACCTGCCCGGTGCCTTCGTGCAGTTCGACGACCACGCCGTGGGTGGCGTTCGAGAAGGTGCCGTCGTTGAAGACGTCGAAGGTGGCGGTGGCGCTCAGGCCGGGCTCGATGTCCTTGGGCAGCAGGTGCGCCTGGAGATAGGCGATGTCGGCCAGTTCTTCGTACGTGAGGGTGGTGCCGTCACGGCGCCGTACGCCTCCTCGCGCGATCTCCACGTCCTGCGGCCCGACCTCCCAGCGGGCCGCCGCGATCCGCCGCAGCTTCTCGCCGAGCTTGGCCGCCGCGAGCCGCACCGCGCTGCCGCCCACCGTGATGGAGCGGCTCGCGAAGGTGCCCCAGCCGTAGGTGATGCGCTCGGTGTCGCCCTGATGGAGCTTCACCTTGGCCATGTCCAGACGCAGTTCGTCGGCGACGATCTGGGCCATCGTCGTCTCGTGGCTCTGTCCGTGGCTCATGGTGCCGGTGGTGACGGTCACCGCGCCGCTGGTGTCCATCTTGACCTCGGAGATGTCGAAGCCGGGGACGACCCGCATCTTGCGCTGGGCGAAGGCCGCGGAGCCGTAGCCGGTGCGCTCGCTGAAGCAGGCGTAGCCGATGCCGATGTGCCGCCCCTCGGCTGCCGCCGCGGACCGCTTCTCGTACCAGCCCTCGTCCTTGACGAGCCGCTCGCACAGGTTCAGCGACTCCAGATAGGAGCCCGGGTCGTACGTGATGTTGTTGACGCCCGTGTAGGGGAAATCGGTGATGACGTTGCGGCGGCGGATCTCGACGGCGTCCAGGCCCAGTTCCCGCGCGGCCCGCTCGAAGAGCCGCTCCACCACCATCACGTACTGCGGACGGCTCACCCCCCGATAGGGCGCGGTGGGCGCCTTGTTGGTGGCGACCGCCCGGCCGCGCACCCGGTAGGCGGGCACCTGGTAGACGCCCGGCATCTCCGCCGACGCCATCAGCGGCTCGATGCCCGCCGTGAACGGATAGCAGGAGTAGGCGCCCATGTCGCACACCACATCGGCGTCGAGGCCGAGGATTCTGCCCTCGGCGTCGAAGGCCGCGCGCACGTCGTAGTGCTGCTCGCGGGCGAGGAAGGAGGCGGACAGGGCGTCCTTGCGGTCCTCGATCCACTTCACCGGCCTGCGAAGGCGCAGCGCCGCGGCCGCCGCCGCGATCTCCTCGCGCCCGACGACGCACTTCTGGCCGAAGCCGCCGCCCATGTCGGGCACCACGACCCGCACGGCCCGTTCGTCCAGGCGCAGACAGCGGGAAGCCACCGTCCGCACCTGGTGCGGGACTTGGGTGCAGGTCTGCAGGACGAGCTGTTCCTCGCGGTCGTCCCAGTGGGCGACGACACCGCGCGTCTCCAGCGGCAGGGCGTTCTGCCGCCCGGTCCGCGAGGCGACATGGACAACGCAGGCGGCGGCGTCGAAGATCGCGTCGATGCCGTCCGTGGCGAAGAGTGAGACGTCCACGAGGGTGTTGCGCGCGGCCTCTTCGTGGAGCAGGGGTGCGCCGGGCGCCAGGGCCGTCTCCTCGGAGGTGACCGGCGGAAGGGCCGCGTAACTGACCTTGGCGGCCTCCAGGCCGTCCTCCGCGGCGTACGCGTCCTTCGCCACTACGATCGCGACGGGCTCCCCTACATAGCGGACCCGGTCACGGGCCAGGACGGGCATCGCGGTCGGCACGAACTCCGTCAGCGGACGGCCCAGTTGGGCGGTGATGTCGGTCAGCTCCAGGTCGTCGGCCGTGAACGCCGCGACGACACCCGGCACGTCGCGCACCGCCGTCAGGTCGATCGAGGTGATCTCGCCGTGCGCGACCGTGCTGCGCACGAACTGGGCGTGCAGCATGCCCGGCAGCGCGATGTCGTCGACGAACCGGCCGCGCCCGGTGAGCAGCCGGGGATCCTCGCGCCGGGCCACGGATCGGCCCACCAACTGCCCTGTCGTGTCAAGCTCGTTCATCGGGCCATCGCCTCCTCACAGGCACGCCGGACCAGCGTGCGGACGAGCTGCTTGCGGTAGTGCGTGCTGCCGGACGCGTCGGCCGGGGGATCGACAAAGTGCGCCGCCGCGGTCGCGCACTCGGCGAAGGAGCCCCCGGCCGCGAGGACGGCTTCCGCCTCCGGCACCCGCACCACGCGGGCGGCGACCCCGCCGAGCGCGACGCGCCCGCCGCGCACCGAACCGCCCGCGACGTCGAGGTCCACGACGGCGGAGACGATCGCGAAGTCCCCCTGCCGCTCGGCGAACTCGGCCAGGGCGGCGTGCGGTGCCGGACGCGGGAAGACGATCTCGACGAGGATCTCGTCGAAGTCGAGGGCGGTGGTGTAGTAGCCGTGGAAGAAGTCCCCGGCCGCGATCCTGCGCTCGCCGCGCGGCCCGCGGGCCACGAACTCGGCGTCCAGCGCCACCGCCAGCAGGCACCACTCGGCGGTGGCGTCGGCGTGCGCGATGCTGCCGCCGACCGTGCCGCGGGTGCGGATCGGCAGATGCCCGATCCACGGCATGGCCTCGCGCAGCACGGCGAAGTCCGCCCCGAGCCGCCCCGCCGGGTCCCTCTCCACCGTGTGATGCGTGGTGAGCGCCCCTATGCGCAGCCCGCCCGCCGGGTCGGTGCGCAGCCGGTCGAGCTCGCGCAGGCCGCCGATGTCGACCAGGTGCCGGGGCCGGGCAAGACGGAAGTTCATCATCGCGACCAGGCTCTGGCCACCGGCGACGACCTTGGCTTCGTCGCCGAGCTCGGCGAGCAGCCGCGTGGCGCCGTCGAGGTCGCGGGCCCGGTGATAGGCGAAGGGGGCGGGCTTCATGGTCCTCCTGTCGTACGTGAGCGGTCGTGCGCCGAGCGGCCGTACGGAGCGGCCGTACGGAGCGGCCGTACGGCCGCGGTCAGAGTGCCGCCTGCTCGGTGACCGGCAGGGGTGACGCCGACGCGGGTACCGGGGGCTCCTCGTCCCCGTCCAGCTCCCGTCCCTTCGTCTCCGGCGCCGCCACCGCCATCCAGGCGACGGCGACCAGCACGGTCCCGCCGAGCACGGCGAACGTCAGCGGCAGGCCGAGCAGCGGCCACATCACCGATCCGAAGAGCAGCGGTGCGAAGCCGGTGAGCACCCGGCTGACCGAGGAGGCCCAGCCGAAGCCGCTGGCGCGCAGGGGAGTGGGGTAGAGCTCGGACACGTACGCGTACAGGGCGGGGATGGCCAGCTGGGCCAGGAAGCCGAAGACGCCGATCGCCACGACCGAGCCGGTCGGCAGGTCCCGCACCAGGGCGAAGACGACCAGGGCGAGCGAGGCGACCGGGGCCGAGACGCCGATCAGCCACTTGCGGCCGACGAGGTCGACCAGGGCGGTGGAGACCAGGACGCCGACGATGCCGACGCCGCTCATCAGGGTGGTGCTCATGAACGCGGCCGTGTCGCCCTGGCCCTCCTCCTTGAGGATCGAGGGCATCCAGCTCAGCGCCGCGTAGTAGACGAGCATGATCGTGGAGAAGAGCAGCCAGGCCGCGGAGGTGATGCGCGGGCTGAAGCGCCAGATGCGGCGCAGCTGGTCGACGGCGGCGGCCACACCGCGCGGCCCGTCGTCCACCGCCGGCTCGGGGATGACGTAGGGCTCCACGGGAGCTCCGGTGCGCGCCACCAGGTCGTCGATGACCTTGCGCGCCTCGGCCTCGCGGCCCTTCTTCGACAGATAGATGGGCGACTCGGGGATGCCGCGCCGGGCCCAGAAGAGCAGGAGCGCGGGCAGCACCATCGTCGCCAGCATCCACCGCCAGTTGCCGTCCAGGGTCAGCATCGCCGTCGAGACGAGCCCGCACAGGGTCACGCCCACCGGCCACCACGCGTCGAGCGCGGTCAGGATGCGCCCCCGGCACTTGCGCGGCGAGAACTCGCCCACCAGGGCGTAGTCCACGGGGATGCAGCCGCCGAGCCCCACACCCGCGAGGAACCGCAGCGCGAGGAAGACCGGATACGTCGGCGCGAGCGCACCGAGCACCGAGAACATGGCGAAGATCAGCAGTGTGACGCTGAACGCCTTCTTGCGCCCGATCCGGTCGGCGACCGCGCCCCAGGCGACGGCGCCGACGGCCATCCCCACCAGGTTCGCGGTGGCGACGAGCCCGCGCTCGCTGAGCGAGAGGTCGAAGTGCTTGCCCAGGAGCGGCATGAGGAAGCCGTTCAAGGCGATGTCGTACGCGTCGAAGAGGTAGCCGAGGCCGCCGATGATGAAGATCTTGCCCTGGACCGACCATCTCCAGGGGAGTTCCTGAACGATCTGATCGCCTGTTTTCACGTTCGCTCCAAAGGGGCTCAGCGGGTGAACTGGCTCAGCGGGTGAACTGGTAGGAGAACGCCCCGAGATCGGGGTCGTTGAGCGGGCTGCCGCCCCAGAGCCAGTCGTACGAGAGATCGGACTCGCCGTCGAAGTCCCGGCGGAGCTTCTCGTCCCTGGCCCGCTGCTCGGGACCGTCGGGGAAGTGGTAGAAGGTCTTGTTCTGCAGCGAGGCGTCCTGGACCATCCCGGCGTGCTTGGCGCGCCGGTCGACATAGCGGCGCAGCGCCGCCTCGATGCCCTCCGCCGTGACCGCGCCCAGCTCCTCGGCGAGCACCGCGGCGTCCTCCATGGCCTGCGAGGCGCCCTGCGCCTGGTAGGGCAGCATCGCGTGGCAGGCGTCGCCGAGCAGGGCGACCCGGCCGTCCTGCCACACCGGGTCGCGGCGCCGGTGGTAGAGCGCGAAGCAGGAGACGTCCTCCTTCGCCTTGGAGAGCATCGCGGGGACGCGGTCGTCCCAGCCGGGGAAGGCGTCGACGAGGTCCTGCGCGGTGGCGGCGACGGACCACTTCTGTGCGACCTCGTCCGTGCAGGGCACGCAGGCCACGATGTTGAGGTACTCGCCGCCGCGGATCATGTAGTGGACCAGGTGGCGGTCGGGGCCGTACCAGATCGTGGACTGGTAGCGGTCCACCAGCCAGCGCGTCGCCGGGTCGGCCGCGATCAACTCGCCCGGTATGAGCGCCCGGTAGGCCATCTCGCCGGAGAAGAGGAGCGTGTCCGGGGCGCCCATCAGGTCGCGCACCTGGGAGCGGATGCCGTCGGCGCCGATGACGACGTCGGACACGTACCGCCGCCCGTCGTCGGTGATCGCCACCGGGCGCGCGGGGTCCGTGCGGTCGAGCTCGGCGACCTTGCTCGCGGTGTGCAGCGCGACGACGGGGCCAGGACCTGCCGGGTCGACGCAGGCGTCCATGAGGACGCGGTGCAGATCGGCCCGGTGATAGTGCCAGTACGGCGCGTTGAACTGCTCCTTGCAGCGCCGGCCCAGCGAGGTCAGGCCGACGACGCTGCCGTCCTTCCAGCGCCGCCGCACCTGGTCGAGCGGCTCGGTGTGGATGGCCTCCAACTGGCGGCGCAGGCCGAGGCCGAGCAGGACGCGGCTGGCGTTCGGCGCCGTCTGGATGCCCGCGCCCACCTCGCCGAGCTGCGCCGCCTGTTCGAGCACGGTGACCCGCAGACCGCGGTGCCGCAGCGCCAGGGCGGCGGTCAGACCACCGAGGCCGCCTCCGACGACGGTGACTTCGTACGACTGGCTGGACGCCACGCTTCCTCCATCTTCCTTCTCCGGACGAGCAGTTGGAGCGCCGGTCAGCGCTCGGTGAGACGGCCGCCCGTCACGACCTCGGTGCCGTCGACCGTGACCGTGCAGCCGCGCATGGCGATGTCCAGATGCGCGTACGACTCGCGCCCCAGGACGGGGTGCGGTCCGGTGGACCACAGGAAGTTCCCGGCGAAGGCGCGGGCGTCCATGCCCATCAGGTCGTCCTTGCCGTACATCGCGGTGGCGAACCAGTCGGCCGTACGCATCAGGCCCCAGCCCATGTGGGAGAGGCTGCGCGCCCACTGGTCGTTCGCGTCCTCGAAGAACGTGTTCAGGAGCTCGGCGTCGGCGCCGCCCGACACCTTCTCGATCTGGCCGCCCGCGATCTGCAGGGTCACCGGCTGGCGCACGTACTCCTTGAAGGGCAGCAGGATGTCGCCCTCGGCGAGCACGATCTGCCCGTCGGAGATCTCCGGCCAGCACAGCACCATCGTGCTCGGCCAGTGGTCCCAGCGGCCCGGGTCGTCGGCGAAGCCGCACTGGAACTCGGGCTTGGAGCCCGCGAGTTGCACGGTCAGGTCCGTGCCCGCGTCCGAGGTGACCTGCATGACGGACGACCGCTTGAGCAGCTGGACGCCTTCGAGCACCTCGTCCTTGTCGGCCTCCTTGGGCAGATTGCGGATGAGGACGTCGGGGGCGTCGCAGACGAAGATGATGCGGGTGCCCGCGCGCAGGATCTCCTGCTGTACGGGTGCGTGGATGAAGCCCTCGCGGGTGAGGTCGACGACCAGGTCGGCGGACTTCAGCAGGTCCTGCGCGGTGGAGTCGTTGAGCACCGAGACGAGGCCGGGGCCCGCGCCGGTGTGGGTGCTCGGCATCGGGGCGGGGCTGCCGCCGGGGACGGTGGCGGCGATGACATGGGCGCCGCACGTCTTGGCGGCGCCGAACGCGGCCGCCACGTAGTCGCCGCGGCTGCCGGGCTCGGAGAGGACGACGACGTGCTCGCCCTCGCGGAGCTTGCACAGCCGCAGTTCGCGGGTGAACGCGTCGAGCAGATCGACGGACGAAAGATCGAACACGGGGGATCCCTTCTTTCGGGCTGCCACGGACTGCCGGAGGCATGCGGGCAGCACGACTCCGGACACATCGTGCGAGGGGAGTTGTGGGGGAGCTTTCGGGTGCTCAGGCAGGCCTGACTGGCCCGCCGTACAGGGTCTGAGCTGCGGATACGAGGCGGTGGGTGGCCGCCCGACTGAGATAATCCGAACACGTACGATCTGCCTTGGCAAGGGGTCGCGCACGGAGTTAACCCGGGTGTTTCCTGACGGGCCATCAGGAAATGCGACGGCAGCCCGGCGCATCGGCCGCATGGTTTCTGCCTCTGCGAAGGGGGTTCCCCGTCGGTCATGGATATGCAAGTCTCCTCCTTAATCTCCGGGAGCGGCCGTCGACCCACTGGTCAACAGGGCTGCCCCGCCCTCGACATGGGGTGAAGAAGTGTTGCGGAACGGAACGCGGGGGCACGACCTCGCCTCGCTGCGCCGGTTGAACACCACCGTGGTCCTGCGCGCCCTGCACCGCCGCAGCCCGCAGACGCTCGCCGAGCTCGCCGCCGGCACCGGACTCTCCCGGCCCACCGTGGAATCCGCCGTCGAGGAACTGGCCGCCCACGGCTGGGCGGGCGAGGCCGAGCGTGACGACGACGGCGAGCGCACACCGGGGCGCCCCGCCCGCCGGTTCCGCTTCCGCGCGGAGGCGGGCCGCGTCGTGGGCGCCGACATAGGCCTGCACAAGATGGTGCTGCTCCTGGCCGACCTCGGCGGGACGGTGCTCGCCGCGCACCGCGAGGACATCGACCCGGAGCTGGGCGGAGCCAAGCGGCTCACACTCCTGCGGAAGGGACTCGAAGCCTTCCTGGACGCACACTCCGTACGGCGCGGCGACGTCCTCGCCCGCTGCGTGGGCGTACCCGGCGTCGTCGACGCGGGCGGCACCATCACGTCGCACGTCATCCCCGAGTGGTCCGGCGTGGACATGGGGCGGCTGCTCGCCGAGGGGGAGCCGGGCCACACCGTCGTCGAGAACGACGTGAACCTCGCCGTGCTGGCCGAGCGCTGGCAAGGCGCGGCCACCCTCGCCGGTGACGTCGTCTGCGTCCTGACCGGACACCGCGTGGCCTGCAGCCTCACCATCGGCGGGCGGCTGCACCGGGGGCGGCGCGGCGGCGCGGGCGAGCTGGGCCTGCTGCCACTGCTCGGCATGAACACCGCGCAGGACGCGCTCAGCTGGAAGGGCGACCGGCGCGACGGCGAGTCTGAAGTGGCCGCACTCGCCCGCGCCGCCGACACCGCCGACAGGCGCGCCCTGGCGGCCGTGGCGGACTTCGCCGACCGCATCGCGCCGGGCATCGCCGCCCTCGCCCTCGCCGTCGACCCGGAGCTCGTGGTGCTCACCGGCGGCGCGACCCCGCTGGGCGGCCATCTCGTGCCGCTGATCGAGGACAGACTGCGCCCGCTGACCCTGCACGTCCCCCGCATCGCGCTGAGCACGCTCGGCGAACAAGGCGTCGCGATCGGCGCCGTACGCAAGGCACTTGACCAGGTCGAATCCGATCTCCTGGCGGATTCGGCGCTCTAGAAAGGCTCTGGAAGAGCTCCAGGACACCGCAGCAGAACCCGGACTCAGGACACCGCAGCAGACCCCGGACTCAGGACACCGCGGAAGAACCCGGAAACGGAGGCACCCATGCGCAGGAGGACTCTGCTGTACGGAGCGATGGCGGCGCCCCTGCTCGCCGCCTGCTCCGGTCGGAGTGACGACGGCAAGGAGAGCGGTGGCCGGACCACCCTCTCGTACGGCGTGTGGGACGTGGCCCATGTGCCGGGGCTCCAGAAGGTGATCGACGCCTTCGAGAAGGAGAACCCCGGCATATCCGTGCGCATAGAGCTCACGCCGTGGTCCAGCTACTGGACCACCCTGAAGACCGCGATGCGCGGCGGCACCGCCCCCGACGTGTTCTGGATGAACGCGGTCAACCTCCAGCTGTACGCCTCCAGCGGCGTCCTCGAACCCCTGAGCGGCCACATCAAGAGCGACGCGACCCCCGTGGACCGCCATCCCGAGTCACTCGTGCAGATCTACGCCTATCAGGGCACGCAGTACGGCATTCCCAAGGACTTCGACACCATCGGCCTCTGGTACAACAAGGCGCTCTTCGACAAGGCGGGCATCAAGTACCCCGACAGGACGTGGACGTGGGACGACGTGCGCGACGCCGCCGCCGAACTGACCAACCCGCGCGAGCGCGTGCACGGCATGGCCGCCGAGATGGACCGCCAGGCCCAGATCTACCCCGCCATCCACGGAGCGGGCGGCTACGTCCTCAAGGACGGGAAGTCCGGTTTCGGTGACGAGCGCTCCATCGAGGGCCTGCGCTACTGGACCGACATGATCGACCGCGGCTGGTCACCGCCGCAGAGCGCGATGGTCGAGTCCAAGGCCCGCAACCGCTTCTGGTCGGAGAAGGCCGCCATGGTCTACGAGATATCCGCGTTCTCCGGGCAGATGCACGCCACCCCCGCGATCAAGGACCACGGCGGCGTCACCGTCCTGCCCAAGGGCCGCGAGCGCGCCACGATCATCCACGGCCTCGCCAACGTCATCTCCGCCAAGAGCCGTAAGAAGGCGGCCGCCTGGAAGTTCGTCCACTTCATGGCCGGTCGCAGGGCCGCCGAGATCCAGGCGTCCTCGGGCGTCACGCTCTCCTCGTACGAGGGGACGCAGGACGCCTGGTTCAAGTCGATGCCCGAGTTCGACCTGAAGGTCTTCGTCGAGATGCAGCAGTACGCCGTGCCGTACCCGAGCTCGAAGAACACCGCGGTCTGGGAGAACCTCCAATACCCGCTCCTGGGCGCCGCGTTCAGCGGCAAGGGCGGCATCGAGAGCGCCGCCCGCACGCTGGGCGAGCAGATGGACCGGGCCCTGAAGGAGGAGCGCGCATGATGAGTGTCTTTCCCTCCACGGCGGCGGCGAAGAAGGCGGCGGGGCGCGGGAAACCGGCGGCGGGCTCCCCGCCCAGGCCCCGTGGCCAGCGCGCCGCTTACCTCTTCGTCGCGCCGCTGGGCATCGGCTTCGCCGTCTTCTACTTCTGGCCGTTGCTCCAGACCTTCTACTTCAGCTTCACCGAGTTCGGGGCGTTCGGCGGCCACACCTGGATCGGCACGGACAACTACGTGCGCGTCCTCAAGGACGTCACCGTCTGGCAGGCGCTCGGCAACACGCTGATCTACTGCGTCATCGGCCTGCTGGCCCTGCCGATCGCGATCGGCGTCGCGGCGCTGCTCAACCGGCGTGGCCTGCGCGGCGTCTCGCTCTACCGCGCCCTGTACTTCATCCCGTTCGTGACGCTGCCCGTCGCCGTCGGACTCGTCTGGAACTGGCTCTACAACGGCGACTACGGCCTGATCAACGAGGTCTTCGAGTGGTTCGGCGCGGACCGCCGCTACTGGGTCTCCGACCCCTCGACCGCGGTGTACGCGATCGGCACCGTCATGGTCTGGTCGACCACCGGCTACTACTTGATCATCTTCATGGCGGGCATCAAGGGAATCCCGCAGGACTACTACGAGGCGGCCGAGTTGGACGGCGCCGGTCCCCTGCGCCGCTTCTTCACCATCACGCTGCCGCTGCTCAGCCCGACGATCTTCTTCGCGTCCATCATCTGCATGATCAACTCACTGCAGACCTTCGATCTCATCTACATCATGATGGCCGAGAAGAATCCGGCGATCGGCGACACCCAGTCCGTGGTGAGCCTCTTCTACAAATGGGCCTTCGTCGAGAACGCCCAGGGCGCCGCCGCCGCGCTCGCCTTCCTGCTCATGCTGATCATCGCGGCGCTGACACTGATGCAGTTCAGGCTGCAGAAGAGGTGGGTGCACTATGCGTGAGTCATCCGAGTCTGCCAAGTCCGCCGCGTCCGCTGAGTCCGTCGCGTCCGTCGCGTCCGCCGAGTCCTCCGTACGACCCGCGAGGCGCCGCCGCTTCAACGGCGGATCGGTGGCCACCCACACGGTGCTCTCGCTCGGCGCCCTGGTGATGGTCTTCCCCTTCCTGTGGCAGCTGCTCACCGCCGCCAAGTCCCTCGCCGAGACGGCAAAGGTGCCGCCGACCTTCCTGCCCGACACCTGGAACTGGTCGAGCTTCGAAGAGGTCTTCACCGCGCTGCCCTTCCGGGAAATGCTCTTCAACAGCGTCTTCAACACCGTGGGGCGCACGGTCGGGCAGCTGGTGTTCTGCTCGCTCGCCGCCTACGCCTTCGCGCGCATGCAATTCCGGGGCCGCAACGTCCTGTTCGCGCTCTTCCTCTCCGTCCTGATGGTGCCGAGCTCGCTGCTCGTGCTTCCGCAGTACGACATCATCCAGAGCCTCGGTCTGCTGAACTCGGCTCCCGCGCTGTTCCTGCCGGGCATGTTCAGCGCGTTCGGGACCTTCATGCTGCGGCAGTTCTTCCTCACGCTCCCCAAGGAGCTGGAGGAGGCGGCGCGGATCGACGGCGCGAGTTCCTTCCGCATCTTCTGGTCGATCATGCTGCCGCTGGTGCGGCCCGCGCTCGCCGCGCTCGCCGTCATCACCGCGATGTGGTCGTGGAACGACCTCCTGTGGCCGCTGATCGTGAACACCGACCCGCAGAAGATGCCGATCAGTGCCGGCCTCACCTCGCTGGAGGGGCAGTTCGAGACCAACTACCCGGTGATGATGGCCGGTTCGCTCATCGCGAGCCTGCCCATGCTCGTCGTCTACGTCTTCCTGCAGCGGCACTTCGTGCAGAGCGTCGCGCTCTCCGGATCCAAGAGCTGACCCTCCTCCAGCCTCCAGTGGCTGACCCTGTCTCAGGAACCAGGAAAGGTGACCCCCTTCATGCGACCGCTTCACATCGGCCTGATCGGCGCGGGCGGCATCGCCCGCGCCCATCTTCCCGGCTGGCTGGAACTGGGTGCGCGCGTCAGCGTGTACACCGTCGACGGCTCGGCGGAGAAGCTCGCCGCCGAGTACGCGGGGCGCGAGGTCGCCGCGGTGGCGAGCCTCGGCGAACTGCTCGCCGACTGCGCGGCCGTCGACATCTGCACCCCCACCCCCACCCACAAGGAGCTCGCCCTGGCGGCCGTCGCCGCGGGCCGGCACGTCGTCTGCGAGAAGCCCCTCGCGCTCGGCGCGGCGGACGCCGAGGAGATCGCGGCAGCCGCCGAAGCGGCGGGGGTGCGGCTGCACCCCGCCCATGTCGTCCGCTACTTCCCGGCGTACGCGGCGATGCAACGAGCCGTCGAGCATGGCGAGTTGGGCGACCTCGCGGTGCTGCGGTTCACGCGGGGCGGTGCGCGACCGCAGTGGGCGCCCTGGTTCGGTGACCCCGCCAAGTCCGGCGGCGTCATCATGGACCTGATGGTGCACGACATCGACATCGCCCGCTGGATCGCGGGTGACGTCGTCCGCGTGCACGCGCAGACGCGAGGCGTCGAGCGGACCACGGGCGGCACGGAGGCCGAGGTCGTCTCGGCGACCGCCGTCCTCACCCACGCCTCCGGCGCGATCAGTCACATCACCGGTCTCTGGGGCCTTCCGGACCAGCAGTTCCGTACGACGTTCCGGATCGCGGGCAGCGACGGTCTGCTGCGGCACGACTCCACGTCCGTGCCCGGCTACCGGATCACCGCGCAGGGCGTGCGCGCGGCCAATGAGGGCATCCCTTCCAGCCCGATGGCGGAGAGCCCCTACCTGGCCGAGCTGCGGGAGTTCGCGGCCTCGTGGGAGGAGGGCGGCGGCGCGCCGAGGGTCAGCGCGCGGGACGGGATCGAGGCGGTGCGGATCGCCGAGGCGGCGGTGGAGTCGAGCCGTACCGGCCGGGCGGTCGAGATCACGACGAGCGGCCGGGCGGCCGAGGTCCGGACGGGTACCAAGGAGGTCACGCGATGAAGGTCGCCGTGCTGTCGTTCGCCCATGTCCACGCGGCCGGGTATCTGCGGCTCCTCTCCCGGATGCCGGGTGTCGAGGTGATCGGCAGCGACCCGGACACCGGGTCGGCCGCGCCCGGCGAGGTGCGGGGGCGGGCGTTCGCCGACGAGATGGGGGTCGCGTACGCCGAGACGTACGAGGAGGTCTTCGCCTGGGGCCCGGACGCGGTGATCGTCTGCTCCGAGAACGCGCGCCACCGACCGCTGGTGGAGCTCGCCGCGTCCCACGGCGTGGCCGTCCTGTGCGAGAAGCCGCTGGCCACGACGGTCGCGGACGGGGAGGCGATGCTGGCGGCCTGCCGGGCGGCCGGAGTGCGGCTCGCGGTCGCCTTCCCGGTCCGCTTCAGCCCCGCGTACGAGGCCGTCAAGGCGGCGGTCACGTCGGGCGAGGCGGGCCGGGTCCTGACCGTGTCCGGCTCGAACAACGGCTCCATGCCGACCTCGTCCCGGCGCTGGTTCGCCGATCCCGAACTCGCGGGCGGCGGCGCCCTGATGGACCACACGGTCCACATCGCCGACCTCCTGGACGACCTCTTCGGCGAGGCCCGCCCCGTCGACGTGTACGCCCAGACGAACAACCGCATGTACGAGGGCGAGGTCGACGCGGAGACCAGCGGCCTGGTCACTGTCACCTACGACAACGGCTCGGTGGCCACGATCGACTGCAGCTGGTCGCACCCCCGCTCCCACCACTCCTGGGGCGGCCTCGAACTCACCGTGGTCGGCGAGCGGGCGACCCTGGAGATGGACGCCTTCGACCAGTCGGTCCACGGCTACAGCGAACGCCACCGCCAGGGCCTCGAAGTCCCCTTCGGCGCCGACCTGGACGAGCGCATGCTGCGGGCGTTCCTGTACGGACCGGAGGAGGGCGGCATGGACGTGGCGGACGGCGAGGGCGGACTGCGGACATTGAAGATCGTGACGGCGGGCTACGCGTCGGCCAGGAGCGGGGTGCCGGTGGCGGTGGGCTGAGGGTGATGGGCTGAAGGTGATGGGCTGAGGGCGGTGGGCTGAGGCGGTGGGGCCGCCCGCCGTCTCAACCTTCAGCCGCCGAACAGCTGTGTCCAGTACGTGCCCGCCGAGCCGCCGCCCGCGAAGCCGACTCCCAGGTGGGTGAAGGAGGGCTTGAGGATGTTGGCCCGGTGGCCGGGGCTGTTCATCCAGCCGTCCACCACCTCGGCGGGGGTGCGCTGCCCGCAGGCGATGTTCTCGCCGATCGCGCGGTGCGTGCTGCCCGCGGCGGACGCGCGGTGCCAGGGCTCGCCGCCGTCGGGCGATGTGTGGGAGTAGAAGGCGCGGGCGACCATGTGCGCGCTGTGGCCCTGCGCCGCCACGGTCAGGAGCGGGTCGGGGGAGAGGGGGCGCAGGCCCTGCGCCGTCCGTTCGGCGTTGGTGAGGCGGAGCACGGCGGCTGCCCACTCGGCGAGGCCCCGCTGGGTGAACGGAGTGGCCCACAGCGCCGTCCAGTAGACGTCGCCGGAGCGTGCGTCGGTGGTGTGGCCCACCCCGACCTGCGTGTACGCGCGGCTGTGCACCGTTCGCCGTGACTGCTCCCCGGAGAGGCAGTACTCCACGAAGTCGGCGGGCGTGCGCGGCCCCGAGACCAGATGCTCCCCGATGGCCAGGTACGCGTACCCGCCCGCGACGACGCGCTGGTAGAGGGACGTGCCGTCCGCGTCCTGCGAACCGAGCGCGGACCGCGCCGCCATCCCGGCGGCATGCGCGCCCGCGGCAGCGGCCAGCCGTGCGTCGAAGGCGACGGGAGGCGCGCCCACCGAAGCCCGCGCGGCGTTGACCAGCGGAAGGAAGCCGTCGAGGGAGGAGGGAGGGGAGGGAGCGGAGGGAGCGGAGGAAGGAGACGCACCGCCGGGCGCGCTCGGCAGCGGTCCGGCACCTGGCGGCTGCGCTGCTTCGTCCTCCGCCACGTCCACCCCGAAGTCCCGCGCCACGCCCGCGAGCCCGTCCGCGTACCCCTGACCCAGCGCCCGCAGCTTCCACCCCGGACCCCGGCGGTAGATCTCCGCGAGCAGCAGGACCGTCTCGCGGTCGGGGCGCGGCGGTGTGAATCGCGCCACGAGGCGGCCGCCGGGCCCGTGCACCTGGAGCGCGATGGCGGGCAGCCGGCCCAGGGGCGTGCCCGGCTCGGCGGGGCTGACGGCGACGGTCACCCGGCTCGCACCGGCACGCAGGCGCCGCCCGTCGACCGTGACCGTGTCGCCCTGGAGCCGGGCGCCGGACGTGGCGGGCTGGTTGTAGAAGACGAAGTCGCCGTCGCCCGCGACCTTCCCGCTGTCGCCCGTCACGATCACGGACAGGTCGAAGGGGCCGGGCACCCGGAGGGTGACGGCCCCGTCCGGCAGCGGCACGTTCCCCCCGGCAACCAGCTCGTCCATGCAGGGACAACGCGAGACCGCCGCCGCCGGGTTCCCACCCGGGAAGGCCCGGCCGAGCGGGCACCGCCATCCGGCGGAGGGCGCCTGAGACCGGAGGCGGATCCGCGCCGCGAAAGCCGCGTATTAGCGTGGGGGTCACGGGAAAGCACAATTCACCGACAGGATCCGAGGTGCCCGGCAGATGGCAAGCCGCAGCGAGAGCCGTACCCAGCTCGTCGAGGGACTCATGGAGCGGTTCCCGCAGGTTCCGCGGGAGGCGGTGATCAAGGAGGACCTGCTCAGGGGAGGCATGGCGTTCGACGAGTCCGCGCTCAGCGACAACGAGGGCGGCGAGGTCAAGCCGAAGTCGTACTTCATCTTCTCCTTCGACCACAGCACGCTCCCCGAGCTCGGCGCCGCCGCCCTGCGCCGCCCGCCCGAGGAGATCGTCCTCACCGGCGGCCCCTACGACCTGCGCCGCACGGTCGTCTCGGTCCGCGTGAACCCCTCGTCGCCGTACCGCGTGGCCGCCGACGACAACGGCGTACTCGGCCTCTACCTGGACGGCGTCCGCATCTCCGACGTCGGCCTGCCGCCGATGCCGGACTACTACCGGCACACGCTGGAGAACGGCAAGTCCGTCATGGAGGTGGCGCCCACCATCCAGTGGGGCTACCTGATCTACCTGACGGTCTTCCGGGTCTGCCAGTACTTCGGTGCCAAGGAGGAGTGCGGGTACTGCGACATCAACCACAACTGGCGCCAGCAGAAGGCGGCGGGCCGCCCCTACACGGGCGTGAAGCCGATGGACGAGGTCCTCGAGGCCCTCGCCATCATCGACAAGTACGACACCGCGAAGTCCTCCACCGCGTACACGCTCACCGGCGGCGCCATCACCTCGCGGCTCCAGGGCAAGGACGAGGCCGACTTCTACGGGCAGTACGCGAAGGCCATCGAGGAGCGCTTCCCGGGCCGCTGGATCGGCAAGGTCGTCGCGCAGGCGCTGCCCAAGGCGGACGTCCAGCGCTTCCACGACTACGGAGTGCGGATCTACCACCCCAACTACGAGGTGTGGGACCCCTACCTGTTCGAGCGGTACTGCCCCGGCAAGGAGCGCTACGTCGGCCGTGACGAGTGGCACCGCCGCATCCTTGACTCCGCCGACGTCTTCGGGCCGCGCAACGTCATCCCGAACTTCGTGGCGGGCGTGGAGATGGCCGAGCCGTTCGGGTTCAAGACGGTCGGCGAGGCCATCGACTCCACCGTCGAGGGCCTGCAGTACTTCATGTCGCGCGGCATCACGCCCCGCTTCACCACCTGGTGCCCCGAGCCCACGACGCCGCTGGGCAAGGCCAACCCGCTGGGCGCCCCGCTGGAGTACCACGTCCGCCTGCTTGAGGCGTACCGCGCGACGATGGAGGCCAACGGCCTGACGTCGCCGCCCGGATACGGTCCCGCCGGGCCGGGGCGCGCGGTGTTCTCCGTCTCCTCGTTCATGGACAGCCTGGCCCCCGACGAGGCTGCCGAGGAGGTCGGGGAGACGGTGGCGGGCTAGGGCGCGGCCAGCGCCGACAGCAGACGTTCGGCCTCCGCCGTCACCGAGGTGAGGGCGGAGGCCGGATCGGGCGAGCGGGCCAGGAGCATGCCCGCCTCGCACAGCGCGCCGAACATCAGCTGGCAGCGCACGTCCAGATCCCCGTCGCCGATGTGGCCCGCGGCCGCCGCCGCACGCATGCCGCCGGTCAACACCCGCAGCGTATGGGTGTATTGGATCTCGCGGACGGTCTCCCAGCCGAGGACCGCGGGCGCGTCGAGCAGCACGATCCGCCGGAACCCGGGGTCGAGGCAGTGCTCCAGGAAGCGGCGGCAGCCGCGCCGCAGCGTGGACCAGGCATCGGGCTCCCGCGCCGCCGCCCGCTCCAACTCCGCCGCGATCTCCTCCTGTTCGCGGACGAACACCGCGCGGAAGAGCGCCGCCTTGCCCTCGAAGTGGTGATAGGCCGCGCCCTTGGTGACCCCGGCGTCGGCCGCCACGGCGACGATCGAGGTCGTCGCGTACCCGTCCCTGCCGAAGAGCCGCTGCGCCGCGGTGATCAGCTGCGCGGTGGTCGCGTCGGAGCGTTCCGCCTGTGTACGACGGGCAGTTGGGTGCGGGGGCGGGAACATGGTCGGCTCCTCTTGACGGACGTACTCAGGGTACGTAGGTTCCGCACCAGTTGCATACCTTCGGTATGGAAGCGAGTCGAGCATGACGAATTCGCTCTTCGCCATCTACGGAGCCTATGGACACACCGGACGCCTGGTGGCCTCCGAACTCCGCGCCAGAGGTGGGGAGTTGCTCTTGGTAGGCCGCAACGCCGAGGCGTTGCGCACGCTGGCCGACGAACTCGACGCGGGAGACCGGGTACGGACAAGCGCCGCGGCCGTGGACGACACCGCGGCACTGCGCGAGGTGATGACGGACGCCGAGGTCCTGATCCAGTGCGCGGGCCCCTTCGCCGTCACCGGCGCACCCGTCGCCACCGCCGCCGCGGAGGCGGGCTGCCACTACGTCGACCACGCCCTCGAACCCCACCACGTGAAACGCGTCTTCGACACCGCGCAGGCCACGGCGCAGCGCACCGGCGCCGTCATGATCCCCAGCCTCAGCTTCTACGGAGGCCTCGGCGACCTCCTGGCGGGTGCGGTGTCGGACGGCATCGCGGGCATCGACCGGATCGTCGTCGCGTACGCGGTGAACGGCTGGCGCCTGACCACCGGCGCCAAGAACACCGCGACCCACCTCTTCGCCGAGACCGAACGCCTCACCTTCAGCGACGGCGCCCTGCACGCGGGCTACGTCGAACCGCGCAACGCGGTCTTCCCCTTCCCGCCGCCGCTCGGCCCGCGCTCGATGATCGCGCCGTTCCCGTCGAGCGAGGTCGTGACGGTGCCGCGCCACGTCCCCGTCCGCAACATCGACCTGATGCTCAGCACCAGCACCTTCGAGGCCAAGGACGCCTTCGAGAGCGAACACATCGGCGCCGCGGAGCGGGCGGGCACCGACTTCACCGTCGCCGTCCAGGCGATGTGGGACGGGGGCAGCGCGGCCGGGCAGCTGACGGGCCACGACCTGTGGCGGGCCGGAGCACTGGCCTCGGTGGAAGCGGCGGTGCGGATCGCCGAGGGCAGAGGCCCGACGAAGACAGGGGTCCTCGCCCCCGGAGAGGCGTTCTCGGCGGAGCCGTTCCTGCGGGAACTGGTGCGCCAGGGCGCGTTCACGCTCACGCTGCGGCGTGGAGAGGGCGGACAGGGCGGAGGAGGTGGCGAAAAGTGAGCGGGACGCCGAAGGACGCACCGGTCCTCGTCACCGGAGCGGCGGGCGGACAGCAGGGTTCCACCGGCCGCCATGTGGTCCGGCTGCTGCTCGACCGGGGTCAGGCGGTACGAGCCTTCGTGCGCACCGACGACGAGCGCGCCGCCGGGCTGCGGAGGATGGGCGCGGAGGTGGTCGTCGGCGACCTGCGCGAGATCACGGACGTGCTCGCGGCGGTACGGGGCGTACGCCGCGCCTTCTTCACCTACCCGGTGACCGACGGCCTGCTGGAGGCGACCGGCGCCTTCGCCGCGGCGGCCAGGCGCGAGGGTCTCGAACGCGTCGTCGAGGTGTCCCAGCTGGCGGCGGCGCCGGACGCGGGGACGCCCCGGATGCGGCAGCACTGGGTCGCCGAGGAGGTCTTCGACCGGGCGGGGGTCGGGGCGGTGCATCTGCGGGCCGGGGTGTTCTTCGAGAACATCGACTTCCTGGTGCGGGCGGGCGGCGAACGTGAGCTGGTGATGCCGCTGGGCTCCCCGAGCACCGTGCTTCCGCTGATAGCGGGGGCGGACGTGGCCCGGGTCGGAACCGGGCTCCTCACCGACCCGCTGCCGGAGTGCCCGGACCCCGTGGTGCTGCTGACCGGGCAGGTGCTGTCGGTCGGTGAGGTGGTGGAGACGTTCGGCGGCGGCCTGAAGTACGTGGACGCGTCCCCCGAGGAGTGGCGCGAGCGGGCCAGGGGCCTGTACGGCGACGCGCATGTGGTGGCCCACCTGGACAAGCTCTGGGAACTGTTCCGCCTGATCGGCTCCCACCACGAGCTGTACCAGGTGACGGAGGCGATCGAACGGTTCGGGGGGAGGGAGCCGGGGACGCTGCGGGAGTTCGTGCGGGACCGTCGGGGCTGAGGCTCGCTCCGGCGGTTCGGGAAGGGGCGGGGTGGGGGAATGATCGATCAAACGGCAATCCCGCCCACCCCGCACCTCCGGAGGATCACGTGCAACACCACCCCGTCACGGTAGTGACCGGCGGCAGCCGCGGCATCGGCGCAGCCATCGCCACCCGCCTCGCCGCGGAGGGCCATCACATCGCCCTCGGCTACCACTCCGACGCCACCGCCGCCGAAAAGGTGGCGGCGGAAGTCCGCGCGACCGGCGCGGACGCGGGCGTCCGCTGCGTCACCATCCGCATGGACACCGCCGACGAGGCGGACGTCGACCGCCTCTTCGAGACCGCCGCCGCGGACCTCGGCCCGGTCACGGGGCTGGTGAACAACGCCGGGATCGGCGCCCCGGTGGGCCCCCTCGCGGACGCCGACGTCGCCGCCATGCGCCGCGCGCTCGACGTGAACGTACTCGGTTATCTCCTCTGCGCCCGCCGCGCGATCCGCGACATGACGCGGACCGGCGCCGGCGGCGGCATCGTGAACATCTCCTCCGCGGCGGCGACCCTCGGCGCCCCGGGCGAGTACGTCCACTACGCAGCCGCCAAGGGAGCCGTCGACACGATGACGATCGGCCTGTCGAAGGAGGTGGCGGCGGACGGCATCCGGGTCAACGCCGTCGCCCCCGGCGTGATCTGGACCGAGTTCCACGCGGACCCCGAGCGCCCGGCGAAGCTCGCGTCGGACATCCCCCTGGGGCGCTCGGGCCGTCCCGACGAGATCGCGGCGGCCGTCTCCTGGCTGCTCTCGGCCGACGCGTCGTACACGAGCGGCACGATCCTGCGGGTGGCGGGCGGAAGGTAGGCGGGCGGGAGGGGGTGGATGGAAGGTGAGTGGGCAGCGCTCGCGCCTGCCGCAGTGCCTACCCTTGGCGCATGATCACCGAATCCGTCCGGATCGCGCCGGACGTCGTCATGCGCCCCGCCGTCATGGAGGACGCGGACGGTCTCGCCCGCGCCCGCCTGCGCAGCCGCGCCCACCTGGAGCCCTGGGAGCCCGTGCGGCCCGAGGACTACTTCACCTCGCGCGCTCAGGCGGCCCGGCTCCGTGGCCAGCTGGAGGAGTGCAGGGCGGGGCGGGCGGCGCCCTGGGTGCTCGAATGCGAGGGGGAGATGGCCGGCTCGGTCACCTTGTCGAACATCTCCCTCGGCCCCTTCCGCAGCGGAACCCTCGGCTACTGGATCGCCGTGGACCACATCGGCCGCGGCCTCGCCACCGCCGCCGTGACGCGGGCCTGCGCGTCCGCCGACAGCGAGCTGGGCCTGCACCGCGTCGAGGCGGGCACCCTCCTCGACAACGTCCCCTCGCAGCGCGTCCTCACCAAGTGCGGATTCGAGGAGTTCGGTGTCGCGCCGGGCTATCTGCACATCAACGGCGCCTGGCGCGACCACCGGCTCTTCCAGCGGATCCTCAACGACCGCACCCCCTGAGGAGATCCCAGGGGGTGCGGTCGTTGAGGGATCGACGGAGGGACGGCTAGATGATGTCCTCCGCGATCTCCGCCTGCTCACGCTCCGATCCGTACGCCGACGGCGTGCTGTAGGAGCGCCGCGCCACGAACCACCACACCGTGGCGAGGATCAGCACCACGGCGAGCGCGATCGACGCGTAGTTCATCGTGTCGACCGTCACCGGCGAGACCTGCGGCAGGCAGAACAGGACCGTCACGAACGCCACCCAGAGCACGGCGATCCAGCCGATGGGCTTGCTCCAGCGGCCCAGGTTCCACGGTCCTGGCTGGAAGCGGTCGCCCGCCCGCAGCCGCAGGAAGATCGGGATGGCGTACGCGGGGGTGATGCCGATGACGTTGATGGCGGTCACGGCCGTGTACGCGGTCGCCGAGTACAGGGAAGGCAGCGCGATGGCCGCTGCCAGACCGACCGACAGCCACACGGCCGGCACCGGCACCTGCGTGCGGGAGCTGACCTTGCGCCAGATCTTCGAGCCGGGCAGCGCGTTGTCGCGGCTGAACGCGAAGACCATCCGGCTGGCCGCCGCCGTCTCGGCGTTGCCGCAGAACAGCTGCGCCACGATCACGATGAGCAGCAGGGCCGTCGCGCCGGACTCGCCGAGTGCGTCGATCATGATCTGCGCGGGTGGCACCCCGGTGTCCGTGTTCTGCGCCCCCGCGTAGTCCTGGATCGCGAAGGTCAGCCCGGCGAGCAGGATGAAACCGGCGATCCACGAGGCCCAGATGGCCCGCACGATGCCGCGCGCCGCCGAGACGGACGCGTTGGAGGTCTCCTCCGACAGGTGCGCGGACGCGTCGTACCCGGAGAACGTGTACTGCGCGAGGAGCAGGCCGATCGCCGTGACGTAGAGCGGGTTGTCCCACCCGGTGTCGTTGACGAACTCGCCGAAGACGAACGACGGCGACTGGTGGTGGTCCGGCACGATCGCGAGGACGCCCACGATGACCGCGACACCGGCCACGTGCCACCACACGCTGATCGAGTTGAGCAGACTGACCAGACGTACGTTGAAGAGGTTCAGGACGGCGTGCAGCAGCAGGATGCAGAGGAAGATCAGGAAGGTCTTCTCCGGCGTCGGCGTGAAGCCGAACTGGAGGTTCAGAAAGGCCCCGGTGAACAGCGCGGCGCCGTAGTCGATGCCCGCTATCGCACCGAGCAGGCCGAGCAGGTTCAACCAGCCGGTGTACCAGCCCCAGCGGCGCCCGCCGAGCCGGTCGGCCATGTAGTAGAGGGCCCCCGACGTGGGGTACGCGCTGGTGACCTCGGCGAGTGCGAGGCCCACGCAGAGCACGAAGAGACCGACGCCCGCCCAGCCCCAGAGCATCACGGCCGGGCCGCCCGTGCCCAGGCCGAAGCCGTACAGGGTCATGCAGCCGGAGAGGATCGAGATGACCGAGAAGCTGATGGCGAAGTTGCCGAAGCCGCCCATCCGGCGCGCCAGGACCGGCTGGTAGCCGAGCTCCCTGAGCCTCTGTTCCTCGTCGGGCAGCGGGGCGGTGGTCGAGGCTGGGCTCGACCAGGTGGTGCGGGACACGGATGTACCTCCGTCGGGGAGCGGTCGATCGGGGAGCGGGTGGTGCCGATGGGGGTGGTGCCGATGGGGGAGGCCGGGGTCGGGGGCCTCAGCCCGGATCGCGTACGGCGCTCAGACAGCGCGTACGTGCCTGCATGAATGCCTCGGCCGCCGCGTCCGCGTCACCGGGCGACCGTGTGCGATACGTCCACGGCGCCACGGTGTAGAAGGGGTCGAGTGCCTCGAACACCCGGGTGGCGTCCTGGAATTGATGCGCTCCCCACAGGGCGTGGGCCACGTAGTTGAGGTCGAGGAGCGAGGTCGCGGCGGGCAGCGCGTGCTCGAACCACAGGTGCAGCGCGCGCAGGGCGGAGCGGGTCGCGTCCTCCCCTATCCAGTGCAGATCCAGGGCGTGCTCGGCGCCGCCGTCCTTGCGGTACCGCTCGACGCGCACATACAGGGGCAGTACGTGGAGCGCCGAGCCCGTGTGGGCCGAACCGGACGCCCAGTGGGCGAAGTTGACCGCTTCGGTGAGCGGGCCTCCGGGGCGGCGGGTGTACGCGAACTGGAGCATCCGGTGGTAGGCCTCGCGGTTGCCCGGGTCGCGCTTGTCTGCCTCGGCCAGGAGATGCCAGGGGCCGGGGAACAGCATCGGCTCGGGGGCCGGCACACGGTGCTCGTCCCACCGCTGCCCCTTGTCGAGCTGGGCGAGGGCGAGCAGGCAGACCCACGGCACGGGGTCCTCGGGCGAGGCGTCGATCGAGGCGCCGCACGCGGCTGCCGCCTCGCGCCACAGCTCGTTGGTGTGGCGGTGCCCGGCGCGATGGGCGCGCAGGGTCCGCTCGACCAGGACCCGGGTATGCAGGACGGAAGCGGCGGCGCTGTGCGGCTCCTCGGCCTGCCAGGCCCTGACCACGTCGGAGCCGGCGACGGCGGCCGCCAGGATCTGCGTACGTTGCGTCCACAGTCCCCAGTCGGGAGTCGAGTCGAGCAGGTTGCGCGTCGACACCCAGCGACCCGTCTTGAGGTCCTGGAGCACGGCGCGCAACTGTTCGTCGTGGCCCGCCGGGTGGTACACGGGGCGGCCTGACGGAGTGGGCATGAATCCTTCTGTGGGGGAGGGCGGAGGGCAGGTGATGGCGTGAACTGGCCTGTGAATCATTGATGTTGTTTCGGCGGTCAGTGTAGATCCGCAACTTCCGTTCTCAGGGCGATTCGTGGATCTTTTGGGATCGACTTATGGTCAACTCGGCGCGCCGGTTGGCAATTTGGGAGACAAGTGGGTCGGGATCGGCGCGCGAAGGGGGCCCTTGACGCCTTCCGTGCCGCTGTAGCAGGCTTCCGCGGTGATCACGAATGGCAGAGGACCGCGCGGCGAGGCTGTCCTCGCCATCGACCAGGGCACGTCCGGCACGAAGGCTCTCGTCCTCTGTCCGGAACGCGGGGTGATCGGTTCCGGCACCGCGCCCGTACGCCCGCGCCACCTCCCCGGAGGCCGGGTGGAGGTAGATCCGGCGGCGCTGCTCGCCTCGGTCGTCGACGCGGGACGCCGCGCCCTGGCCGACGCGGGAGAGCCGGTCGCCGCGGTCGGCCTGGCCAACCAGGGCGAGACCGTGCTGGCCTGGGACCCGGCGTCCGGCCGCCCGCTGACCGAGGCGATCGTGTGGCACGACCGGCGGGCGGAGCCGCTGTGCGCCGAACTCGCGCCGTACGCGGATGAGGTGCGGCACCTGACGGGACTGCCCCTCGACCCCTACTTCGCCGCGCCCAAGATGGCGTGGATACGCCGCAACCTCACCCGGGAAGGCGTCGTCACCACCAGCGACGCCTGGCTGGTCCACCGGCTCACGGGCGAGTTCGTCACCGACGCGGCGACCGCCGGACGCACCCAGCTCCTCGACCTGGACGACGTCACCTGGTCACCGCGCGCCCTTGACGTCTTCGGCCTGGCCGACGAGCGGCTGCCGCGCGTGGTCGACGCGGCGGGCCCGGTCGGCACCACCAAGGCGTTCGGCCCCGAACTCCCCTTGACCGGCCTCCTCGTCGACCAGCAGGCCGCGCTGCTCGCCCAGGACGTGACCGAGCCGGGCACCGCCAAGTGCACCTACGGCACCGGCGCGTTCCTGCTCGCCCAGACCGGCTCACGCCCGCGCAGGGGCGACTCCGGCCTGGTCACCTGTGTCGCCTGGCGGCTCGGCGGGGAGAGCAGCTACTGCCTGGACGGGCAGGTCTACACCGCCGCCTCCGCCGTCCGCTGGCTCACCGACCTCGGGGTGATCGAAGGGGCCGCGGACCTCGACCTCGTGGGCTCGTCGGTGCCCGACGCGGGCGGCGTCACCTTCGTGCCCGCGCTCGCCGGGCTCGCGGCGCCCTGGTGGCGCGGCGACCTGCGCGGCTCGATCACCGGCCTCGGCCTCGACACGTCCCCCGGCCATCTGGTCCGCGCCCTGTGCGAGGGCATCGCGGCCCAGGTCGCCTCCCTGGCCGACGCGGTCGCCGCCGACCTGGGCGAGCCCCTGACGAGCCTGCGCGTCGACGGCGGTCTGACCCGCTCGGCCCTGCTGATGCAGACCCAGGCCGACCTGCTCCAAATCCCGGTCGAGGTGTCGGCGTTGCCCGATGTCACCGCCCTCGGCGTGGGCGCGGTCGCCCGCATGGGCCTCGACCCCAAGCTCACGGTGCGGGACGCGGTCTCCCGGTGGCGGCCCGCCACGGTGTACGAGCCGAAGATCGACGCCACCCGGGCCGCCGAGCGCATCGGCGGCTTCCGCGCGGCGGTCGATACCCTCCTCGACCGCGCGCCCGTGCCGTCGTCATGACCGTCACCACCAAGGGGCCGCTGCCCTCCGAGCCCTACGACGTGACCGTCGTCGGCGCCGGGGTGGTCGGCTCCGCCATCGCCCGTGAACTGGCCGGATTCCAGCACCTGCGGGTCGCCCTGGTCGAAGCCTCCGGCGACGTGGGCGACGGCACGTCGAAGGCCAACACCGCGATCCTGCACACCGGTTTCGACGCCGTGCCGGGCTCCCTGGAGTCCCGCCTGGTGCGCGAGGGGCAGCGCCTGCTCGCCGCGTACGCCGCCGCGAGCGGCATCCCGGTCGAACCGGTCGGCGCGCTGCTCGTGGCCTGGGACGGGGAGCAACTTGCGGCCTTGCCGGGCCTGTTGAAGAAGGCGAAGGCCAACGACTACGACGAGGCCCGGATCATCGACGCCGACGAGGTGCGGACCCGCGAACCCCACCTCGGTGAAGGCGCGTTGGGCGCGCTCGACGTCCCCGGCGAGTCCATCATCTGCCCCTGGACGACGACACTCGCGTACGCCACCCAAGCCGTGCGCGGGGGAGTGGACCTGCACCTCAACTGCGAGGTGGAGACGATCGGTCCGTCGCCCACGGGGCCGGGCGGCGGCTGCCGTGAGCTGACCACGCCCCGCGGCGTCGTACGCACCCGCTACCTCATCAACGCCGCGGGGCTGCACGCCGACGCGCTCGACCGCGGACTGCTCGGGCGGGGCGCGTTCACGGTGACCCCGCGCCGCGGCCAGCTCATCGTCTTCGACAAGCTCGCCCGCGACCTGGTCCGCCACATCCTCCTGCCGGTGCCGACGGCACTGGGGAAGGGGGTCCTGGTGGCGCCGACCGTGTACGGAAACGTCCTTCTCGGCCCCACCGCCGAGGAGTTGGACGACAAGATGGCGACGGGTACGACGGAGGAAGGCCTCGCCGGGCTGCGTGCCAAGGGCCGGCGCATCCTGCCCTCCCTGCTCGACGAGGAGGTCACCGCTGTCTACGCGGGGCTGCGGGCGGCCACCGAGCACGACGACTACCAGATCCACAGTTCACCGGAGGAGCGGTACATCACCGTCGGGGGCATCCGGTCCACGGGTCTCACCGCGTCGATGGCGATCGCGGAGTACGTCGTCGGCCTGCTCGCCGACGCGGCGGGCCCCGACCTCGACCTGACGGCGGCCGGAAACCTGGAGCCCGTCCGCATGCCGAACCTCGGAGAGGCGTTCCCCCGCCCCTACCAGCGTGCCGACCTCATCGCGACCGACCCCGCGTACGGCAGCATCGTCTGCCACTGCGAACGCGTGACCCGCGGCGAGATCAGGGACGCCCTCATCAGCACGGTCCCGCCCGGCTCGCTGGAGGGCCTGCGGCGCCGGACCCGGGCGCGCGGCGGACGCTGCCAGGGGTTCTACTGCGGGCCCGCGGTACGCGAACTCTTCGACGGCTGGGGCGAGTCGGGGGCGGCGCGATGAGGCGGCGGCGGAGCGTGGACGTACTCGTCGTCGGCGCGGGCCCCGCGGGGCTCGCCGCGGCCGAGCGCCTCAGGGCCTTGGGCGCGGGCGCGGTGGAGGTCCTCGAACGGGAGGCGCGGGCCGGCGGGGTGCCGCGCCACTGCGACCACGGAGGGTTCGGGCGCTGGGGAGTGAGGGGGCCGCAGTACGCGGAGGGCCTCGTCGAGGCCGCGCTCGGCGCGGGAGCGGCGGTACGGACCGGGGTGAGCGCCACCGGATGGGCCGGGCCGCTCTGTGTGGACACGACGGGACCGCACGGCCTGGAGCGGATCACTGCGCGGGCCGTGGTCCTGGCCACCGGCGCGCGGGAACGGCCGCGGACGGCACGGCTCGTGCCAGGGACACGCCCGGCGGGGGTGTTCACCACGGGGGAGCTCCAGCAGGCGGTGCACGTCTACGGGCAGGAGATCGGGACCCGGGCGGTGGTCGTGGGGGCGGAGCCGGTGAGCTACGCGGCGCTGTCCGCGCTGCGGCGCGCGGGGGTGGAGGTCGCCGCGCTCGTCACGGAGGAGGCGCGGGCGCAGGTGGGGTGGGCGCGGGCCGCGGTGACTCGGCTCGGGGTGGACCAAGTGCCGCTGCTGACCGGGGCGCTGGTGGCCGAACTCCTGGGGCGTGGGCGGCTGTCGGGGGTGCGGCTGCGGCGGTCCGACGGGCGGGAGAGCGTGCTGGCCTGCGACACGGTGGTGTTCACCGGAGACTTCGTCCCCGACCACGAGCTGGCGCGGCGCGGGGGCGTGCTGCTCGACCCCGGGACGCGGGGCCCGGCGGTGGACGGTTCCTTCCGCACGGCTTCGGAGGGAGTCTTCGCGGTGGGCAGCGGGGTACATGCGGTGGAGCCGGCGGGGGTGGCCGCGGGGGAGGGTGCGCGGGTCGCTCGCGCGGTGCGGGGGCATCTGGAGGGTGCGGGGTGGCCGTCCGGCGTGCCGGTGGTGGTGGACGCCCCCCTGCGGTGGGTGGCGCCGAACCGGCTCGCGCCCGGCGCTCAGGGCGGTCGCTTCCTCCTGCAGACGGCGGAGGCCGTGGTCTGTCCTGTCCTGGTGGTGACGCAGGACGGGCGGTGCCTGCACCGGGAACGGGTGCTGCGGAGGGTGCCGGCCCACCGGGGGTTGTCTCTCTTGGGGGGATGGGTGGGGAGGGTGGATGCGGGGGGCGGTCCGGTGCGGGTGGCGGTCGGGTAGGGCCTTTCCCGTCCCCAACCCCACCCCTTCCCACAAACCCGCTCGGCGCGGGAGCCTTGGTTGCCGTCATCACCGGCTCCGCCGAGCTCGTCCTCAAACGCCGGACGGGCTAGGACTTTCCAGCACCGGCCGGAATGTTCAGCCCCTCCGGCGTTTGAGGAGCGGGGGTCTGGGGGCGGAGCCCCCGGTAGGTCCAGGGCCCAGGCGCGGTATATGGGAAAGATCGCTCTTCCGCCCGGCGCTCGCTGCCCGTACACTCCAAAACTAGCAGTGCTAATTTACGTCACGCCGTTGCGCCGCAACCCCGCAGACGACGACCGCAAACGATCCGGAGCCGTATCGTGCGCCCAGTCCACTTCGCCGCAGCCCGCCGCACCCCCATCGGCAAACTCCGCGGCACCCTCTCCTCCGTCCGCCCGGACGACCTCGCCGCCACCGTCGTACGCGGTCTCCTCGCGGGGACCCCCGAGCTGGACCCCGCCCGGATCGACGACGTCTACTGGGGCGCCGCCAACCAGGCGGGCGAGGACAACCGCAACGTGGCCCGCATGGCCGCCCTCCTCGCAGGGCTCCCGGAATCCGTGCCCGGCGCCACCGTGAACCGCCTCTGCGCCTCCGGCATGGAAGCCGTCACCGCAGCCGCCCGCACCATCGCGTCCGGCGAGGCCGACGTCGTCCTCGCGGGCGGCTCCGAGTCGATGAGCCGCGCCCCCTTCGTCCTGCCCCGCCCCGACGAAGCGCTGCCGCACAAGATGGAGACCGTCGACACCCGCCTCGGGTGGCGCCTGGTGAATCCCGCGATGAAGGACCTGCACGGCGTCCTCGCCATGGGTGAGACCGCGGAGGAAGTGGCGCAGCGCCACGGCGTCTCCCGCGAGCGCCAGGACACCTTCGCCCTCCGCAGCCACCACCGCGCCGCCGAGGCCCGCAAGAACGGCCACTTCGACGCCGAGATCCTCCCCGTCACCCTGCCCGACGGCACCCTCTTCGAGCGCGACGAATGCGTCCGTGAGGACACCTCGTACGAGAAGCTCAGCGGCCTGCGCCCCGTCTTCCGCAAGGGCGGCACCGTCACCGCGGGCAACGCGTCGCCGATGAACGACGGCGCGGCCGGGCTCCTCCTGGTCAGCGAGGAAGCCCTGAACGAGTTCGGGCTCGAATCCCTCGGGCGGTACGTCGCGGGCGCCTCCGCCGGCGTGCATCCGGACGTCATGGGCATCGGGCCCGTCCCCGCCACCCAGAAGGCGCTCACCCGCGTCGGCTGGTCCATCGGCGACCTCCAGGAGGCCGAGTTCAACGAGGCGTTCGCGGCCCAGGCCCTGGCCTGCGTCGACGCCCTGGGCATCGACCCGGAGCTGGTGAACCCGACCGGCGGCGCCATCGCCATCGGTCACCCCCTCGGCTGCTCCGGCGCCCGCATCCTCACCACGCTGCTGCACCGCATGCGCCGCACCGGCGCGGCCCGCGGCCTCGCCACCATGTGCGTGGGCGTCGGCCAGGGCAGCGCGCTGCTCGTCGAACGCGGCTGAATCCCACAGCCCCCAGGCCGCACGGCCCCAGGCGGCACAGCCCACCCAGGCCGCACAGCCCCAGGCGGCACAGCCCACCCAGGCCGCACGGAACGCAAGGAATCGGAGCATCACCCATGGCCACGCTGTCCCTCGCCGCGATCCTCGCCGAGCCCGCCCGCCGTCACCCGGACCGCACCGCCCTCGTCGAGGGTGAACTGCGGCTCTCCTTCGGCGAGTTGTGGGAGCAGGCCCGCACGCAGGCGGCGGCGCTCGGGGAGCTCGGGGTCGGGCCGGGGGACCGGGTGGCCCTGATGGCGCCCAACACCGCCGAGTTCCCGCGCGCCTACTACGCGATCCTCGCCGCGGGCGGCGTCGTCGTCCCCGTACACCTCCTGCTCTCCGCCGAGGAGGTCGAGCACGTCCTGCGGGACAGCGGCGCCACCCTGCTGCTGTGTCACCCCGCGCAGGCCGAGACGGGCAAGGCCGCCGCCGCGGCGACCGGCGTACGGATGCTGACCCTCGGCGCGGACGGCGAGCTCGACACCCTGGCGCACGCGGCCCAGCCGCTCACCAGCTACGTCACCCGCGAGGCCGACGACCCCGCCGTCGTCTTCTACACCAGCGGCACCACGGGCGTGCCCAAGGGCGCCGTGCTCAGCCACCTCAACCTGGTGATGAACGCGACGGTCTGCGCCTTCGACGCCCACGACGTGCGCGGCGACGACGTCGCGCTCGGCGCGCTCCCGCTCTTCCACGCGTTCGGCCAGACCGTCTCCATGAACGCCACCTGGCGCGCCGGCGCCACGCTCGTCCTCCTGCCGCGCTTCGACGCCGCGCGGGCCATCGCGCTGATGGCGGCGGAGGGCGTCAACACCTTCCACGGGGTGCCGACGATGTACGTGAACCTGGTGGCGGCCGCGGCGACGGCCGCCGAGCTGCCCGCGCTGCGGCTCGCGATCTCCGGCGGTGCCTCGCTGCCCGTAGCCGTACTGGAGCGCTTCGAGGCGGCCTTCGGCGTACCGGTCTACGAGGGGTACGGGCTCTCCGAGACCTCGCCCACCGCCTCCGTGAACCAGCCCGTCTTCGGCACCAGGGCGGGCAGCATCGGCCACCCGCTGTGGGGCGTGGACGTGGAGATCGCCCGCGCCGACGTCGAGGGGCGGATCGAGCTGCTGCCCACCGGGGAGCTGGGGGAGGTCGTGATCCGCGGGCACAACGTCTTCTCCGGCTACCTGGGACGCCCGGAGGCGACCGCCGAGGCCGTCGTCGACGGCTGGTTCCGCACCGGGGACCTCGGCACCAAGGACGCCGACGGGTTCCTGGCGATCGTCGACCGCAAGAAGGACGTCATCATCCGCGGCGGGTTCAACGTCTACCCGCGCGAGGTCGAGGAGGTGCTCATGCGCCACCCCGACGTCGCGCACGTCGCCGTGATCGGTCTGCCCGACGAGGTGCACGGCGAGGAGATCTGCGCCGTCGTCGTCGCGGCGCCCGGCTCCGCGCCGGACGCCGCGCGGATCACCGAGTGGTCCAAGGAGCACCTGGGCCGCCACAAGTACCCGCGCCGCGTGGAGTTCACCGGCGAGCTGCCGCTCGGACCGAGCATGAAGGTCCTCAAGCGGGAGCTGCGGGTCACCTACAGCGGGGCGTAGGCCCCCGGCGGTCCGGGCGTCCAGGATGTGGCCGCCGCTGACGGCGCGGAGATAGTTGGGCCTAGCATCTGTTGCTGGCATGGACATATCTCTGATGGACGTATCCCTCTGGGAATACGCCGCGCTCGCCGCGGCCGCGGTGCTGGTCGGCTTCTCCAAGACCGCCGTCAGCGGGGCCAACACGGTCAGCCTCGCCGTCTTCGCCGCGGTCCTTCCGGCCCGCGAGTCGACGGGCGTCCTGCTGCCCGTCCTGATCGCGGGCGACGTACTGGCCGTCCTCACCTACCGCCGCCATGCCCACTGGCCCACCCTGTGGCGGCTGTTCCCCGCCGTCGCGGGCGGCGTGGTGGTGGGCGCGGTCTTCCTGATGTGGGCCGACGACGCCGTCGTCCGTACGTCGATCGGGGCGATCCTGCTCCTGATGGCGGCGGTCACGCTGTGGCGCCGCCGGGCGCCCGCGGACGAAGCGGAGGAGCCGGCGTCCTCGCGCGGAGCCCGGCTCAAGGCCCCCTCCTACGGCGTGCTCGGCGGCTTCACCACGATGGTCGCCAACGCGGGCGGCCCGGTGATGTCGATGTATCTCCTCTCCGCGGGCTTCCGGAAGCTGAGCTTCCTGGGCACGTCGGCGTGGTTCTTCCTCATCGTCAACACCTCGAAGGTGCCGTTCAGCGTGGGCCTCGGTCTGATCGACGCGCACTCGCTGCTGCTCGACGCGGCGCTCGTGCTCTTCGTCGTCCCGGGCGCCCTCATCGGCAGGGCGGTCGTGCACCGGATCAACCAGCGTCTCTTCGAGCAGCTGGTGATCGGGGCCACGGTCCTCGGCGGCCTCCAGCTGCTGCTGCGCTGAGCGCGGGCCCCGGCCGTCGGTCCGGGCCCGGCCGTCGGTCCAGGCCCGGCCGCCGGCCTAGGCCTTGCTCAGCGGGACGGGCCCCCGCGCCTCGGGGGCGAGGCCGTGCTCCAGGTCCTCCACGAGCAGCCGCTTCGCGATCGCGTCGACGGCCTTGACGAGGTCCTGGTCCGCGGGCCGGCCGCTGTCCTTCTCCACCTGCTCGCCCAGCCACTTGGCCCACGCCTTGCCGATCACGTCGGCCTCGCGCTCACCCGCGGGCGTGTGCGAGAAGAGCAGGCCGGAGCGGGTGAGGAAGCCCTCCTCGACCATCCGGTCGAAGACCGGGACCAGGACTTCGTACGGCAGCTGCCGCCGGGCGGCAATGAGGCCGAGACTCGCGTGACCGACCATCCGGTCGAAGAGCGACACCTGCATCACGGCCCACGCGCCCGCGATGTCGAGCCGGGTGTCGGAATCACGGATGACACGACGCGCGGTGTCCATACCGGTACTGCGGATGATGTTGCCGACCGCCAGTTCGAGCACCTGGTCCGAGCTGCCGCTCGACGTCGGTGACGCGAAGCCCTCGCCCATGTCCGCGGAGCTCATCCGCGCGCTGTCGCGCAGCTGCACCTGCTTGAGGAAGAGGGCCACCACGAACCCCAGCAGCGCCACGGGAACCGTCCACAGGAACACGGTGTGCAGCGTGTCGGCGTACGCCTTGATGATGGGCGCGGCGGCTTCCGGGGGAAGGTCGTGCAGCCCCTGCGGACTCTGCGCGGCCTTGGCGACGACAGCGGGATCGGCGGCCCCCGCCTTGGCCGCGGCGGCGACGCCGTCCGCGAGATTCGGCTTCAGCGTGTTGGCGTAGATGGTGCCGAACACGGCGGTGCCGAAGGAACTGCCGAGTGTACGGAAGAAGGTGACTCCGGAGGTCGCCGTGCCCAGGTCCGAGTAGACGACGGTGTTCTGCACGGCGATCGTCAGGACCTGCATGCAGAGCCCGATACCGGTACCGAGGACGAACATGTACAGCGATTCGAGCCAGGTGCTGGTCTCGCTGCCCATGAGGGAGAGCAGATAGAGCCCGAGCGCCATGACCAAGGCGCCGATGATGGGAAAGATTCGATACGTCCCGGTCTTGCTCACCACGTTGCCGCTGAAGATCGAGGCGATGAGCAGCCCGATCACCATGGGCAGCGTCCGCACGCCCGAGATCGTGGCCGAGTCCCCGTCGACGTACTGCAGATAGGTCGGCAGGAACGTCATCGCGCCCAGCATCGCGAAGCCGACGATGAAGCTGAGGATCGAGCAGACCGTGAAGACGGGGTTGGCGAACAGGCGCATCGGCAGCATCGGCTCGGCGGCCCGCGTCTCGACCACACAGAACAGCGCGAGCGCGATCGCGCCGCCCACGAACAGCGCGATGATGGTGCCCGAACCCCACGCGTACTGGTTGCCGCCCCAACTCGTCGCCAGAATCAGCGCGCTGGCGCCGATCGCGACGAACGCGATGCCGAGATAGTCGATGACGGGACGCACCGCCGATCGCACGACGGGGATCGTGCGGGCCGCGGCGATCACCACGACGATCGCGATGGGTACGTTGACGTAGAAGGCCCAGCGCCAGGTCAGATGGTCGGTGAAGAGCCCGCCGAGCAGCGGTCCGATCACGGTGGCGACGCCGAACACGGCGCCGATCGCCCCCTGGTACTTGCCGCGCTCGCGCAGCGGGATCACATCGGCGATCAACGCCATCGAGGTCACCATGAGCCCGCCGGCGCCGATGCCCTGGAGGGCGCGCCAGGCGATGAGCAGCGTCATGTTCGTCGACAGGCCGCACAGGAACGAGCCGGTGATGAAGACGATCGCCGACACCTGAAAGACGATCTTCCGCCCGAAGAGGTCGCCGAACTTCCCGACGAGCACGGTGGCGACGGTCTCCGCGAGCAGATACGACGTCACGACCCACGACATGTGCTCGGCGCCGCCCAGATCCGCCACGATCGTGGGCAGTGCGGTGCCCACGATGGTCTGGTCGAGTGCGGCGAGCAGCATCCCGAGCATGATCGTCACGAAGACGATGTTGCGGCGGCGCTTGTCCAGGACGGGCGGCCCCTGCTCAGGGGCCTCGGCGGCGGGCTCGGCGGTGGTGGTCACACGGTCACCCTCACACCGCGCCCGGGCCCGTGCATGCGGGGCCGGTCCGGTCCGGTGACGCGGGGACGGGCCGACCGCGCCCATTCGGTCAGTCCAGGTTGCGGCGCAGCAGATAGGTGTCCATGATCCACCCCTTGCGCTCGCGCGCCTCGGCCCGGAGGGCCTCGATGCGGGGAGCGGCCTCGTCGAGCGGCCCGGAGACGAGGATCTCGTCGGGGGTCCCGAGATAGGCACCCCAGTAGATGTACAGGCGGCCACCTGCGTGACCTTCTTGGTACTGCCGGAAGGCCTGCTGGGCATCGAGCATCACCACGACATCGTCGACACCCTCGGGAAAGCCGCCGTCGGCGAGGCGGCGCCCGGTGGTGATCTGCACGGGGCGGCCGACGCGGTTCAGGCCGGTGCGGTGCCTGGCGGCGAGCGAGGAGACACTGCTGATGCCCGGCACGACGTCGTACGAGAAGGTCACCGCACCCCGGTCGAGGATCTCCTCCAGAATGCCGAGCGTGCTGTCGTACAGCGCGGGATCGCCCCACACCAGGAACGCGCCTGACTCGTCATCGCCCAGCTCGTCGCCGATGAGCCGCTCGTAGATGTCCGCGCGGCGGCTGCGCCACTCGGCGACGGCGGGGGAGTAGTCCGCACCGCCCGCCTTCCGGTCACGCGCGGGGTCCCGCACCTCGACGGCGCGGTAGGCGCCGTCACTGCCGCCACCGCCGTCACCGCAGTGCGCGTCGAGGATGTCACGCCGCAGCCGGACGAGGTCGTCCTTCTCCTCGCCCTTGTCGAGGATGAAGAACACGTCGGTGCTTTTGAGGGCCTTGACGGCCTGAAGGGTCAACTGGTCGGGGTCGCCCGCACCGATGCCGATGACATGAATCTTTCGCACGGCGAAAGTCTGCCACCCGGCCCTACGGCGTCACGCGCTGCCGGCCCCGCGCAGCCGTGGGGCGTGCTCGGCCGCGTCGATCGTGGGCCCGTCCCCTTCCAAGGACCGTGCCAACTCCCGCGCCCACACCACCAGTCCGTCCAGATCAATCCCGTGGGGCCGCTCCCCCCACGTCCCCGCGCCGATCGCACCCGCGCCCCTGAGCAGCAGCCGGGCCCCGCCCGTGATGTTGCCGCGGGCGGAGTGGGTCAGCCCAACGGCCAGCTGAGCGAGCCCCTTCCACAAGTCGCGCTCTTCCTCGGGCCCCGACTTCCAGGCGTCCTCGAAGACCTCGTGCGCGTGAAAGGGCCGCCCCGCGTCGAGCAGGGCCTGCGCCTGCGCGACTGTCTCCTCCGGCGTACGCGTCACCCCTTCGGGCTGCCGCTCCACCCCCTCGGTGCCGTACGGCAACGGCCGCCCGAGCCCATCACGCGGCCGCGCGTTGCGGGCCCGCCCTTCCTCGTCACGGTCACGGTCACGGTCATCGGGTCGGGGTGCGGTGCTCATACGCCGATTGTCCCTCGCCAGGCGTCCGCCGGGGGGAGCGGACCACCCCCGAACGTGGGGTAAAGTTCTGTTTGCGCGATCACGCAGAACACCGCGAGACACGCGCATCGGGACGTGGCGCAGCTTGGTAGCGCACTTGACTGGGGGTCAAGGGGTCGCAGGTTCAAATCCTGTCGTCCCGACTCGAGAGAGTCGAGGTCAGGGCCGGTTTCGGAGCAATCCGAAACCGGCCCTTAATCGTTTTTGGGGACCACTTGAGGACCGGCGTTCCTTGACCGGTGTCAACGAGTGAGGGCGTGCGGGCTCGGCAGGGTACGTGGGGCGCACAACGCGCCGAGGTGTGCGGTGAGTGCGGTTCCGGCAGCCGAGATCTTGTGTATGTCCGGGTGCAGGTAGCGCTGGGTGGTGGTCAGCGATCCGTGGCCGGCGATGCGTCGCAGGATGTGGATCTGCACTCCGGCGTCGGCGAACCAGGTCAGGCCGGTGTGCCGGAGGTCGTGACGGCGCATCGGCCGTTGTCGCAATCGAACGCTCCGGGCTGTGCAGGAATGCCCCGGGTACTGAGCGACGGAGGCTTCTTGCAGTGGGCAGCGGTGGCTAGGTCGACAGCGCGACGGACAGGTGAGGACCTGGCTGGACGAGGAGTGCCCTGCCACGGCCGACAGAGTCGGAGTGGACAAGGTGGAGCCGGTTTGGGCGGATCAATGCGGGTTGCGCTCCGACGCGGGGCCGCCGGGCCGGTCTTGGGCACCAATCCGCAAGTCAATTCTCTGCACGCCCTTATGAGGGTTACAGCAAGTCCCAGATATACGCGCCAGCCCGGCCGCCACCTATGAGGCGGCGAGAGGAAGTACCCCCGATCCAGGCGAGAGAAGTGAGTGTCTGTTCGGTTCGTGTCATGGCGATCGACACCCCGTGTTGATCCCAGATCCGCACGGAGTGGTCGTCACTGACTGTTGCCAAATAGGCGCCATCAGGTGAGTAGGCTAGGGCTCTTACAGTGACCGAAGAATTGACGAAATCTGAAACTCGGCTCAAATGATTATTGTGGCCGCGAATTTCGAGGAGACAGGTAGGTCTCGCAGGTGCTACTGCGTCCCACACCCGCACATAGCCGTCCTTGTCTCCGGAAGCAAGTCGGGTGCCATCGGGCGAATAGGCCAGAGCCTTCACCTTGCCGGGGTGGCGGAGACGGTACTTGGGCTTGCCGGAGTCCGGAGCGATGATCAAAATGCGGAAGCCGACTGCAACAGCAAGCTGGCTTCCGTCGGGGGAGTATGCCAACGCGAGTACTTTGGCCCTTACGCGGGTCTTGGCGGATCCTGTGGCGAGGTCCCATAGCTGCATGGAGTCATCGCCCCCGCTGGCGAGTTGGGTTCCATTCGGGGCGTAGGTCACCGCGTTCACCCAATCGGTATGCCCTGTGAGGGAACGTACCAGGGTGCCAGATTCTTGGTTCCAGATACGAACAATATGGTCGTCGCAACCGGTCGCGACATGGCTTTCGACAGGTGCGTAGGCCACCGTGCGTACCCGATCAGGGTGTTCAGCGAAAGCGCGGAGCGTGTCGGTAGCCAGTTCGTAAACGTGCAGTGCATGGTTTGGGCCGGGAAAAGCGAGAGCGGCCTGAGTGCCATCGGGTGCAACGGCGAGGGCCCTCACACATGCGGAGCGGGAGTCGTCGAACGAGCCGTTCGGGTCCCAGAGCAGCACGGCACCGTCCTTGCCGGCGGTTGCAAGGCGTCGTCCGTCGGGAGAGTACGCCATTGCGTACAGATTCCCAGTGTGACGGGTCAGTGTCTGGGAGATGACGCCGGTGGCCAGGTCCCAGATCTGCACTTTTCCGTCATGGCCCGTAGTAGCCAGCTGTCCTCCGGCGGGTGCGAAGGCCACTCTTGAGACCGCGCCCGTGTGGCCGTCGAGTGTATGGACCAGAGACCTGCTGGCCACGTCCCAAATCCACGCGACGCCCTGATTCCCCGCAGCAGCGATCAGTGCTCCGTCGGGGGAGTAGACCACCGTACGGACCTTGTTGGTATGTCCAGTCAAGACGCCGATGGAGGCGCTGGTGAGCGGATCCCAGATCCGCACTGTTTCGTCGTAGCCGGCCGTAGCGATTTGTGCACCGTCGGGCGAGTAGGCCACGGCGCGGACCCTGTCGGTGTGTCCGGTCAGGATGCCGATGGAGGCCCCAGTGGCCGGATCCCAGATCCGCACCGTCTCGTCACAGCCAGCCGTAGCGAGTTGGCCGCCAACGGGTGAATATGCCACGCGGCGGCCTTTGCGTGTGTGCCGCCGGGGAAGGGTGTGGGCGACTTTACCGGTGGCGATGTTCCAGAGCCGTACTCGCGTCCCGACAGTGGCCAGCTGCGCTCCGTCTGGTGAATAGGCAAGGTCGCAGATGCGGTCGAGCGTCTTCACCCGTAGCGAGCTCATGGTCATGCCGCTCGACGGATCCCAGAACCGGATGGATCTGTCGTCGCCGGCGGTGGCCAGTCGCGTGCCATCGGGTGAGAATGCAAGAGAGTGGACCCAGTTTTTATGACCATTGAGGGCACGTTCAGAGACCGAGCCGGGGAGGTCCGGCAGCTCGAAGGAACTGACTAGAACGGGATTCACTCCCTGGGCGCGACGCAAGACGATCTGTTCGCGCCAGGCAGGGAGGTGGCTAAGGCGGTCATGAAGGATTCCCACGACAGCGTGCGCCGGGTTCGTAGGCGTCAGAAGGTGGGCGATCCGCGCGATGTCGCGAGCTCGCTGGCGTGAGCCCTCCGTAGGGACACGGAGGCAATCGTTCTGTGCAGCGGCCGCTCCCCGCTGTAAGAGGCGTGATTCCACCCAGCGCAAGTCGCCACTCGTTGCCTCGGCCTCAGTAGTCCGCCCGGCCATCAGCAAGTGGTCCAGGATATTGTCATGGATATATCCATATCCCGTCTGCCACCACTGACGTCCACTAGGGGCGCTGTCCGACGGGTCTGAATTATCAGACGGCAGGAGGGCGGCGCACGCGTCCAGAAATGTCTCGTTGGTCTGCGTCAGACGCTCAGAGCCGAGTTCGGCTCGCAGATAGTCGCGTACGACATCGTGCAGGGCCAGCGACCCTGTCGCCCCCTGAACGGGATTGGCAAGAGATAGCCCTGTAATCTTCCCGAGTAGAGCTTGGGAAGCGGTAGAGCTCAACCCCGCGGTTCTCTGCCATAAGGCTTCCACCAGCGCCGGAGGGATGGCATCATCCGCAGCGAACACGGACAGTTCAGCAAATCGATCCCCGCCGTGCTCCGGCAGCAACCCGGCAGCGGCCTCGATGGTGGCCCGCACCGCTTTGGCCCGATGCCTCGGGTCGTCCAGCTCGATGAGTTCCCACGGGTCGTCGACCGCCGTCGGCCCCGCTGCGCGCATCTCCCGCAAAATGCGTTGTGATGCTGCCGCAGCTGCCGTCATTCTGGAAGGTTCGCCTTCGTCAGTGACGAAGCTACTCTCGGCAAATACCGCCCTGTTGATCAGACGCAGCAACAGAGGCCAACGGCCCGTTGCTCTCAGGAGTTCCTCCACACATTCCGGAGGCAGCGGCGGGAGTTCGCGCAGCAGCACCTGACGTGCCTGCGCCGGGGACATCTCATCAACCACGATTCGATGGCCCGCCCCGGGAAGTATCGCCGGACGACGCGTGGTAACCAGCCGGACACAATTGCTGCCACCGATCACGAACGGTCTGAGCTGCTCTGCCTCCCACACATCGTCAAGCACAAGAAGGGTCCGGGAGTGTTTTTGCAGCAAGCGACCAAGGTGCGCACCTGCCATCTCCGGGTCCTGGAACACCTCGGTATTGCCCGTGATGAAGCGTGTGACCTCACCAACCTTGGCCGAAATCGCTGCACGTCCGCGGACGTCACGTCCCACCGTGACCCGAAAGACTCGGCCGCGGAAGCGCCGCTGCACCCTGCGGTTCGCGCAGACCAGATCGGCAATCGTAGACTTGCCGAACCCGCCAGCGCCCTCAAGCACCGCAGTGATGCCGGCGGCTCCCCGTCGGGAGGAACACACGGCGGCGATGGCCTGTTCGGTTTGGGAGCGACCGATTACCCAGTTTGGTATCTCGGCCGGCCCAGGGGCTGGCGGATCTTCCTCGACGGCGGACAGGCGCGTTGAAACGGTGGTCAGCAAGATGGTCGCCACCGTCGCCACCGTGAGCATGACGGCAACTGCTGGCCATGGATGCTCTCGTAACGCATCAAGAATGCCCGGCCAGTGAGCGTCCTCAGTCGCCGAATTACTCGCAAGGGCGAGCAGGGCAGTCGACACAGCCACAGCGACCGTCAGCCCGATCGCTACCCCCCGCAGTCTGGTCACTGATCCCCCCTCGCCCCTAGATTTGGTGGCACGTTATCCATCAGCAGCTCCTGAGTCATGCTTGAGACGTGCTCAGTCGAGACGTCGGTCCAGGGTCAACAGTGCCAGTGCGGTGGCCGCAGCCTCGCGCCTTCCCGGCAGCGACCGTTGGCGAAGCGGCAGTGGACTCCCTCTGGGTCCCTTGGCCGCAGCCCAGCTCTACACCACCAACGCCAGCCCTCTGGTCGAGAGCAAGGGCCACTCGCCGCTGTGCCGACACGCCCACGAACGCGCGGTCGTGGCCGGCGACGACCTCCTCACGGTCGCCGACCTCATGGCGCGCACCGACTTCGGCTGGTGCAGCAAGTGCGGCGGCTACGCCATGCGCAGGCTCAGCGAAACTCAACTGTCCTACTATCGGGCGGCTCACCAACTGCACGACACCAAAAGGCGATTCGACCGCGGGACCGGAACCTCCGAAACCGAGATCTCCACGGTGATCGCTCGCCTGGACGAACTGGTGGCCTGGCAACCGGAGAGTGAAGCAGAGTGGTGCGGCAGTGATTCCAGGCAATTGCAGGACACCATCCGCGAGCTCAGGCGGCGGGTCGCGAGTTCTCACACCAAGACCGTCCCTGGCGAACCCGCCTCCTGACCAGGCGGCGGTCCTCGGACGTGCGTCGCGGATGCCCCGTCGGCGATGACACAAGCGTCTCCTCCAACTGGTCCGAAAGCTCGGCGAGGTTGACTTGGGGACCAGCTCTGGGGACCAGTGGTCTGCGCAGGGACCTTGATCGTAGCGTCGACCGTGGTGAAGATCCGGGAAGCGGACGGATGCGCCCAGCACGTCGACCTCCTGATTGATGACGTGGCGCAGGTTCAAACCCTGTCGTCCCGATCATGCGGAAACGCAGGTCGGAGGCCGTTCTCTCATCCATGAGAGGGCGCACTTTCGCGTACCGAACTTGGGGCATCTCACCCGGTCATTCCTCAGGTACCCGGAGGAAGCAGGACCCCGCGCTCGTCCGGGGCGCTGTTGAGCAGGTCGCGGTGCGGAACGTCATCTGTCGCGTAGTTGTAGCGGGTGGTCAACAGCTCCTTGAACGCCTGCGGGTTGGGGGTCGTCATAGCGGAGCCCAGATTCCAGCGGCGTTGGGCGACGGCCAGCAGAGTCACGTCCATCTGTTTGCGCAGGCTGTCAGCGGTGAAGGCGTTCAGGGACAGTGCGGTTGCGTAGTGACTTTCCGGTGTCCGGAAGAAGCGGGTGGGATAGTCCCGGGGAATGCTGTCCGGGCTGGCCTGCTGCAGTCGCAGGTTAGCGGCGATGTTGGCCAGGGCCACCAGGATCTGCCAGTCGAGCCATCCTTCCTCGCGCAGTTCCTGCAGTCCTGTGCGGGTGTCCGGGTCGGCCAGGACACGGGGCAGTGTCTCGCTGAGTACCTGGGGCAGGTCGGTGTAGTTGTCGTGGATCATGTCGAGTGCTCTGGTTCGGTCGTAGCCGGGTCCCGGTGTCGTGGGCTGGGAGAGTTGCGGGGCGGTGGGCGGCTGGAATGCCGTGTCCGACCACGGCGGCATAGCGGTTTGCCGCAGAGCGTCGTAGTGGGCCTCGGTCAGCAGACCGGCAGCTTCGTCGTAGGGGCGGCCGCTGATCAGTTTGTGCAGGAGTCCGCGGGCGAATGTTGTCTCCACCAGGGACATGAACGCCTCGGTGGGCCTGGCGCTGAGGTGGGCCAGCAGGTGCACCACCGTGGCGGACAGTTCGTGTTCGAAGGCTGTGTGGTCGGTAGAGGCGTTGTAGGGGCTGAGAATGACGGTGCAGTCGACGGCGTGATTGTTGGGCCGGAAGGTGACTCTGTCCCCTCCGCTCAGTGGTGTGCCCGTGATCACCCGGACCAGGATGTCCTGGGGAAAGAACAGAGGATCGTGCGGGGCGAGTTCCGCAAGCGAGATCTGGACCGCGGCGGTGAAACGCTCGGCTGCCAGGACGGTGGCGCGGGTGTTGTCGCATCGGATCCGCCATGTCGTGCCCAGGGTTGCGAAGTTCAGATCTCGGTGTGCTCCCACGTCCGAGAACGGTCTTCCGGTGAGCTGGTCGTCTGCGTTCTGGATGAACTGCTGCTCGGTCTGCGCGAAGCTGGGCCGGATCAGCGGGAGGTGTTCGTCCAGGTCGGCCAGGTAGTCCGCATCGGTGAGCTCGCGCAAGGTCGGCAGGAGCGCGGGGCGGAACCGCTCTGCGCTGAGCATCACCATGCTGGCGTGGAAGTCGAGTTGCTGGATGTAGCCGTGAGAGGGGTAGTCCTCCGGGGTGTCGGCGAACAGGTGGTGGGCCATGAAGGCGAGTCCGCCGAGAGCGAGGGCGTCGCCCCAGTGGCCCGCCGCGTGGGTATGGGCCATGGCTTGGGCCAATGTGGCGGGCAGCAGGTCTGCATGTTCTTGGCCCGTGGGTGAGGCTGCGACGGCGGCGGCGGTCAGTGCGTACTGCCGGGCGGCTTGCTGCAGGTCCAGGTCGCCGTAGATCTTCCCGATCATGCGCATGGTCAGCAGCGCGCCGCGCAGGGTGTCGCCGTGCCACCAATTGATTTTGACCTCGTGCAGTTCGTGCAGCGCGTCCAACGGTCTGCCCGCGCGCAGGAATGCCATCGCACGGTCCCGGCAGCGTGCAGCGACACTGCTGTCGCCTGTGAGGTCTGCCTGCGCGGCGTCCAGCGCGTCGCGGATTTTCTCGTAGCGAGGGTCTTCGGTGAGGGCGGGTGCGAACATCTGGAACGTCTCGCTCACACCGCCGACCGGGAAGGCACGGGCCTGCGGCAGCAGGTCGACCAGCTGGTCCAGACAGTCCATCGCCTCGGTGACGTCCACCGGGCGGCTGGCCGGGCTGACATCGGGCACGATCTCACCCGCCAGCCGCAGCCGTGTCGTCTCCTGCGGGGTGGGTAGCACCCCTGCGGCCGGGCGTGTGACCTGCGGCCAGCGCGGGTGCAGACACAGACGGGCGGCCACGTCGAGGAGCGACGCCTTGCGTACCGGGTAGACAGCGGCGTCGGTGTCCTCGATCAAGACGGCCACACGCTGCCGCAGGCGCAGGTCCAGCTCGCGCAGTTCCTCGGCGTTCGTCGTACCCATGTGACGCAGCCAGGCGCCGCCCCAGTACAGCAGCAGTTGGCCCGCGTCATCCAGGAGCGCGACACGCTCCGAGGACAGGGCGGCGTCGATGACCGCCCGGATATCCGCTTCGACACCGTCCAGGCTGTTCTTCCCGCGCAGCTCGGCCAACACCCGTTCGTAGCGCGCCCGCAGGGCAAGCTCTCCGTCCCCGGCGTCGATGAATTCCCCGACGTAGCCGAGCCACTCGGGCAGGTCCACCCGCGCCTCGTCGTCGAAGGTCGCATGCCGCAAACCGTCCCGGACCTCGGACAGGGCTCCCGGCGTCAGACGCTTGCCCGGCCGCTCCCGCAAAGCGGTCAGGGTGGAGCAGTATCAGTCCGGATGTGCCTCGGCCGGCTCGTCCGGGATCATCGCCGAGGGCAGATCCAGAAACCGCTGGGCGATCCAGACCAGGTCGCCCTGGGTGAGCATGCCGGCCACAGCCTGCCCGTCGAACACGTCCAGGGCGACGTCGTAGGTATCCCGCGCGTGTTGCTGCAGCCGGTGCCGTGCCGCCACCGGGATTTCGTGCACCGCGAAGAAGGCCACCCTGCGCACGGGTTCGCCTCGGCTGCAGATCGACTTCAGGTCGTCGCGGATCTTCCCGTCCAACGGCGGCTTCTGCACGGATGCCGCCAGGACCCAGGGCTCCGTGGTGGCACGCCCGATGAACCCGCCCGCCCCGGGCAGCTCGTGTGGCAGGTTTGTGTAGTGCGACTCGGCGTCACGTCCCTGGTCCCCGCCGGCACTCACCGGACCGGTAGCCGGCACGATGTTGCTGCTCAGCCGGCGCAGCGAAATCTGAAACACGATCTGCTCGAACACATGGTGCTCGTTGCGGCCCGCCAACTGCTCAAGCAGAAACTGGATATAGCGTTCGGTTTCAGGGAAAGTCGCCACACAAGGATTCTCTCCCACACCACTGACAACGGGCGCTTGCTGTGGGCGGGAACGTTGTGAGCCCCGATCTTCTGTGCGCGGTGGAGCAGCCGCCCACCCACGATCGGGGCGGGCAGACGTGACGCGTGACCGCGTCAGGGCCGAGAGGGGCCCGGCGGATGAGGCAGCTCGAAGTCGCGGCTGCTGTGCGAGTGAGCGAGCGGTCAGTGGCGCTGTGGTGCCAGCCTGGCGAGAGCGCGGCGAGGTCTGGGTCCCGTTGCAGGGTTCTACGGGGATGGGTTGGGGACCAGTTGGGGACCACGCGGTGTGCGCGATGATGCACGACGGAGCCCGTTATGCACATTATCCACCCCGATTAAGCATGTTATGTCCAGAAAGTACCCTGACTCCTACTCCTGGGAGGTCAAGGGGTCGCAGGTTCAAATCCTGTCGTACCGACGGAAACGTCGCAGGTAGGGGCCATCTTCGGATGGCCCCTATTTCGTGTTTGGGGCAATTCTGGGAGCCGCTCCCTGCGCTCCCTGGGAGCGGGAGTCTGGGAGCGACGTCAGTCGGGGGGTGACGGCTGTGCGCCTGCCGAGACTCCAAGCAACGGTGGCGTGGGCGGCCGTCAGGTCCATCATCGGGTTCCGGGTGGCCTGGGCGACCCAGGCCGCAGTGGGGTGTGCGGTGGTGCCGAGGATGCGAACACGGCGGGTGGTGTGTTCGATGACCGCGAGGATGTACTGGCCCTCCGTTCAGAGTGACGGTCTCGATGAAGTCGCGGGCCAGGAGAGGCGGCGGCGCCAGTAGAGCGGCAAGTAACGCCCGGCTTCCGCGGTGAACTCGGCCTGGTCCGTTCCGCGTTGTCGCTCGCCGCGCTCGTGCTGCGCGCGGTCTTCCGACGGCACGAGCGGACGTGGCTGCGGGCGGGCGGCGGCATCGTCGACCAGTCGCTGTCGGAGCGGGAGTTCGAGGAGGCCTGCGAGAAGCCGCGGAGCGTCTCGCGCACGCTCGTGCGGGCCCAGGGGCGGTGGCGATCGCACGTCGCCCGACCGACCGCCAGCCACCTAACCTTTACGGCATTGTTCGACGTAAGGCTCGCCCCGCGCTACCCTCAAACTGAACAGTGGTGTTCAAGTTAAGGAGCGTGTCGTGACTGCAGCGTCGCCCCCGATCTCGACCGGCGCCCCGCCGGGAGTGGCCGGGCACCCCCTGCGCCGGCCGATTCTGGTGGTGCTGTGCCTGAGCCTGCTGATCGTGGGGCTCGACGTCACCGTACTGAACGTCGCCCTGCCCACACTCGTCGGCGAACTCGGGGCGTCCACCAGCGAGTTGCAGTGGCTGGTCGACATCTACAGCCTCATGGCCGCCGGTCTGATGCTCTTCGCCGGCAGCCTCGCCGACCGCTACGGCCGCAAGCCGGTCTTCCTCTCCGGCCTGGTCCTGTTCACCGGCGCCTCCGCCGTCGCGGCGTTCTCCGGCAGCACGACCCAGCTCATGATCGCCCGCGGGGTCATGGGTGTCGGCGAAGCCCTGATCATGCCCGCGACGCTCTCCATCATCGGTGTCGTCTTCACCGACCCCAAGGAGCGGATGAAGGCGATCGGCCTCTGGTCCGCGATGATCGGGGTCGGCCTCGCCATGGGCCCGCTGGTCGGCGGCTGGTTGCTCGGGCAGTTCTGGTGGGGGTCCGTCTTCCTGATCAACGTACCCATCGGCATCCTCGCCCTGGCCGCGGCGTTCACGATGGTCCCGAACTCCAGGGCCGCCGTCGCCCGGCGACTTGACCTGCCGGGCGCCCTGCTCTCCGTCCTGGGCATCGGCACCCTCCTCTGGGCGACCATCGAGGGCCCGTCCAAGGGCTGGACCAGTGCGCCGGTGCTGATCGGCTTCGCCGTCGCCGTGCTGTTCCTGGCCGCCTTCCTCGGCCGCGAGCACACCGCGAAGGAGCCGATGCTGCCGCTGGGGATCTTCGCCCACCGGCGCCTGGCCATCGGGAACATCCTGGTCTTCCTCGGACTGCTCTCGCTGCTCGGTGCGCTGTTCGTGATCGTCCAGTACCTACAGTTCGTCCTCGGTTACGACGCGGGGGAGACCGGACTGCGCATCGCACCCACCGCCCTGATCATCCTGATCGCCGCCCCGCTCGCGTCCTTCCTCGGCCAGAAGGTGGGCACCCGCCGGCTGGCGGCGACCGGCCTCGCGTTCGCCGGGGTCTCCCTGCTGATCCTCGCGACCACCGGCGACGGCGACGGCTACGGCCGGGCGCTGGCCGCGATGCTGTTCCTCGGCTTCGGGGCAGGGTTCATCATCGGCCCGACGAGCGACGCCATCGTCGGGTCCCTCTCCGACGACGACCTGGGCGTCGGCTCCGCCACCAACAGCGCGGCCGTGCAACTGGGGTCGGCGCTCGGTGTGGCCGTGCTCGGCAGCCTGCTGGCCGGCACCTACCGCAGCGAACTGACGGACGGCAAGGCCGCCGCCGGTCTCCCGGACGCGGCCCTGGACGCCGCGGGTGACTCCGTCGGCGGCGCCCTCACCGTCGCCGGGGAGATGCCGGGCCAGGCGGGGGAGGCGTTCGCCGATCTGGCGCGCTCCGCCTTCGTCTCCGGGATGGCGCCCTCGATGTTCACCGGGGCCGCCGTCACCGTCGTCGGCATCGTTGTCGCGGTGCTGCTGTTCCCCCAGGGCAAGGTCGGTGACGCGCGCGGTGCGAGGGTGCCGGAACAGTCCGATGCTCCGTCCGCGGCCGAGCCCGTCGAAGCCACGGATCGGCACCTGGCCCCTGGTCAGAGGGGGTGACCTACGCTCCCATCATGTCCACGCCGCATGAGAAGGTACGCCGCCCCGGCGGTCGTGCCCCAGGAGGAGAGCCCCGCCGACGCGCGGACGCGGAGCGCAGCATCGCGTCCATCGTCACTGCCGCGCTCGATTGCTTCCGCAAGGACCCCAAGGTCAGCCTGTCCGCGGTCGCCGTCGCGGCCGGGGTCAGCCGGGTCACGCTGTACGCCCACTTCCCGTCCCGGGAGGACCTGCTCGACGCGGTGCTCGCGCACTCCGTCGAGCAGGCGGACGGGGCGCTGCAGAGCCAGGCGCTCGACGAGGGACCGGCCGACGAGGCCTTCTCGCGGCTCGTCCGGTCCGGCTGGCGCATTCTCGAGCGCCATGCGTTCCTGCTCGCCGCGTCCGAGGGCGTCATCGCCCCGGCCCGGCGCCGCAGTCACCACGAGAAGGTCCTCGCGCGGGTGGAGCGGGTCCTGGTCCGCGGACAGGAGGAGGGCGTGTTCCGCACGGACCTCCCGCTGTCCTGGCTGGTGACCACCTTCTACAGCCTGTTGCACGCCGCGGCGGCCGAGGCCGACGCACGACACCTCAAGGTCAAAGACGTCCCCGACATCCTCGACAGCACACTGTCGTCGATGTTGCGGACGCCCGCCTCATCCTGACGCTCCGTACGTACGGGGCGTCCCGTCCCGACACCGGAGCAGCCGGATCGGGGCCGGGGTCCCGTAGGAGGCCCCGCCCCTGCCGCATCGACAAGTTTTCTCGCCAGCCGCAAGAGCCGAGTAAGAGCCGACGCAAGAGCCGACGTAAGAGGTGGTCCCGATCAACTCGATCGACACGAACGAAACCCCGCGGCACACCCGCGTGGTCAACGCCCTGAGCGCCGAGGACCCGTCGGTCCGGCTTCAGGCTGCCATGGCGGTCGGCTCGACCCCCGACCCCGGATTCCTGGAGACGCTCGTCGAGCGGTGCGCGGTCGAGCCGGACCTCTTCGTGCGGGACACGCTGTCCTGGGCGCTGATGCGCTACTCGCCGGAGATCACCCTGCCGCGGATCCGCCGGGAACTCGACTCCGAGCGCGCCCAGGCCCGTAGTCAGGCGTTGCACACCCTCTCCAAGATCGGCGACAAGGGGGCGTGGGACTGGATCACGCGCGACATGCTGCGTGACGCCGACGACGAGACCGCTCGGACCGCCTGGCGCGTCGCGGTCTCCCTGGTGCCCGAAGGTGAGGAGCAGGACCTGACCGACGAACTGGTCAGGCAGCTCGGCCGCGGCAACCGCAGTCTGCGACTGAGCCTGAGCCGGGCCCTGGTCGACCTCGGCGACGTGGTCGAACCCGCCCTGGACAAGGCCGCCGGCGACCCCGACCCTGCGGTGGCCGAACACGCCGCCGCCACCAAGCTGCTCCTGAAGACCCGTCAGGCCGCTCTCCGGGAAGCCACCGAGAAGGCGAAGCGGGCCGCCGCCCGGGGCGAGGGCCGACCGCCCGGCGGTGCTGTCCTTCCGTAGCTCGCGTAGCTCGTCCGTGGCTGACCCGGGAGAGGGCAGTCGGGGATGAGGGCCGGGGCGTCGGCAGGTCAGCAGACGCTGTCCGTCGGCTTCGGGTTGGTCAGGCCGAACAGCGGGCGCAGGCGCAGGCCCGCCCAGGTGCCGAGGATGGCCACGACGGCCCAGATCCAGCCGTGGAGGGATCCGGAGGCGATGCCCGCGAGGTAGGCGCCGATGTTGCAGCCGCCGGCCAGGCGGGCGCCGACGCCCATCAGGATGCCGCCGATGACCGCGGCGAGCGCCGTACGGGCGGGGATGGTGCGGTGCAGCCGCCACACGCCGCCGGCGGCCGCCGCGACGGCCGCGCCGACCATGATGCCGATGTCGGTGAGGCTGTTCTTGTCGGCGAGCACCGGCCCCGACAGCTGAGCCGCGCTGCCGGGCTGCTGCCAGAACGTCCAGGTCTCCGGCATGCCGCCCAGTGCGCCCACGACCTTCGAGCCCCACAGGGCGAACGCGCTGGTGACGCCCCAGGCACCACCCGAGACGAGCAGTACGCCGGCGCCGAGTACCGCGAGGACCAGGGCCCCCGCCGCCAGCGGCCAGGAACCGCGCACCGTACGGCGGAGGGCGCCGCGCGCCGACGGCGGGGTGCCGACCGGCGGGGGAGTGCGGCGGGCCTGCACGGCGCGGGCGGTGAACCAGATCGCGGCGAGCGCGGCGATCGTCACCGCCCAGGAGCCGAACCAGCCGATGTGGTCGGACAGCACGTACGGGTCGAGCGCGGGCAGCTCGTTCCAGAGGCCGAACTGCCAGGCGGCGAGGGTGGAGCCGGTGATGAAGCCCAGGAGGGTGAGCACGATGGTGCCCTGGCCGGAGCCGACGGCGAAGAGGGTCCCGGAGGCGCAGGCGCCGCCGAGCTGCATGCCGATGGCGAAGAGGAAGGCGCCGATGAGCAGCGCCACTCCGATCGGCCCGGCACTGGGCGCGGGCACCGAACCGAACAGACCGCTGCCGGTGCCGATGATCAGGGCGAAGAGCGTCGCCGTGGTGCCGAGCAGCAGGGTGTGGGCCCGCAGCCCGGTGCCGTTGCCGACGGCCACCAGCTGCCGCCAGGCGGAGGTGAAGCCGAACCGGGAGTGGAACAGGCCGAACCCGAGGCCGATCCCGAGCAGCAGCAGGACGCCGGGCTTCGCCCCGTGCTCCGCGAAGACGTAGCCGGCGAGCGCGACACCGATGGCGCCCGCGACTCCCAGCGGAACGCGCCGGACCGGCGGCAAGGCCTCGGCCGGAGGGGCGGAGACGGAGGTGGGGGCAGGGGCGAGCACGGCGGTGCGGGGCGGCGCCCCGGCTTCGGGAGCGGTGGTCAAGGGTGTCTCCGGGAACGGGAGGGGGGTCGGACGGGCGATGGCCGCTGAGCGCGCGGCGAGGCGTCAGCGGCGACAGAGCGCGTCGTCGACGCTCCACGGCGTGGCCGCGAAGAGCGCGAGAGCGAGCTGACGAGCGGGTCCGAACATGCGCACCACCCTAGGCATCCCGCCGGAAATCCTGGAACGCCGTCTCACATAGAGAGCACACATGGGGAGCACACACAAGGAGCACCCAGGGAGAGCACATGCGTCCTGGACGCCCTCCCGGCCGGACGCCCTCCTGGCCGGACGCCCTCCTGGCCGGGCGCCCTCCCGGCTGGACGCCCCTCCTGGCCGGACGCCCTCCTGGCCGGGCGCCGCGAGGGCGCCGCGAGGGGGGCGCGACCCGCCCCGGCCCCCGGCGGACTGGAACAGCTCCCACCCAGGAGCTGGCCTGACGGCGCAAGCTGCGAAAGGTGTCGGCAGCAGGCCCTCACGGCGTGCAGGTGCGGCCCGGCTTGCCCGGGAGAAGGAGCTTCACCTGCCCGGCCGGGACGCGCAGCGGCTGTTCGGCCGAGGGGTTCCACAGCACGACGCTGCCGTCCGCGACGCCGAACGAGAGGTAGGGGGTGTCGGGCGACAGGGTGCCGCCCTGCTCGTTGAGGGAGCGGGCCGGCACGGTTGGCCGGACGCAGGCCCAGTCCGTGGAGATGCCGAAGTACCCCGGGGCCGCCGTGTGTTGGACGGCGGCCTTTCTCAGGAGCTCGGCTGCCCGCTGCGGTGACGAGAGCGTCGCGTCGACGGACAGGGTCACGCCCAGGACCAGGAAGAGGGCGGCGCAGGTCGCGGCGAACAGGCTCCTGGGGCGTATGAAGTGGAAGTAGCGCATGATTCCCCAGGTGGCGGCCACGAAGAGGATCGCCCCGATCGTGGGCCACAGCAGCTTCACCGCCGAGACGATCTGCCATACGCCGCTGACCGCCGTCTCCTCGGGAGTCAGGGACAGCTCGTCGGCGTAACCGTCCTGCAGGATTCGCCCGGTGAGCGGGAGAGCGGCGACGAGCAAGGTGGCAAGGAGCGGCAGCGCACCCGCGGACAGGACCTGCCAGCGCCGACGACGGCCCAGCAGGACAAGTCCGGTCGCGTAGAAGGCGACGCCCGCGGCCGTCAGCGCGTACTTCGGGTGCAGTCCGTCGGAGAGCCCGGGGACGCCCAGCGCGTAGCAGGCCATGCCCAGGGTCGCGACGGCGGAGGCCGCCAGGCAGCGGAGCCGGGTGCGTGACAGCGGCAGCGCGAAGGCCGTCCACCAGGCGGGGACCGCGCACACGAGCGCCAGGAACCAGCACACCACGGCCGTCGTGGACTGGGTGTGCCGGGCCAGTGTCACAAAGAGCGCCATCGCGAACAGCGGTCCCATGAACAGCGCGAGGGCCCGGTTGAGGGCGTCCTCCCGGTGCTGGACCGTCCCCGTTCGCCCGCGTCCGTCGAGGGGACGCACGTACAGATCCGCGCGGGGACCATCCGGGTGCATGTGACGGGCGAGGTGCAGGGCGGCGTCCCTGCCCGCGTGCACACGGACGTGGTCGTCGAGCAACCCCGACCGTGCGGCCATCCAGCGTCCCGCCGCGAGAAGGCGTCGAGTTGGCGCTCGACGGGCCGCATCCCCGGCCGGGCGCCCCGCCGCATACACCTGCCACTCCGGTTCCATGAGCCGGTCTGTCTCGTCCCGCTGGAACAGCCGGCCGTAGACGACTGCCTGTGCCGACTTGCTCAGTTCCGTGACGCGCCACGCCGCTTCACGGTCCGCGCGCCAAGAGGAACCGATGACCGGCACCTCCACCCAGCGGAACTCACTCACTGCGGGGTCGGCATCGAGGGCCCGGCGGGCGACGCGCCGTTCCTTCGGCGTCAACTCGTGGCACGGCCAGCCCAGTTCGTCCAGCCGGCGCTGCGCCTTCTCCCACTGCGGACGGCCGCCTTGCAGCTCGACGAGGGTCGTCACCGTACAGTCCGGGCTTCGGGGAGCCACTGAGCCTCCGTCTCGTGCGGTCGGGCCTGCTGGAGCGGGGATCGACTCTTAGAAGCCTCTTAAGTGCCCCTCGGATACTCACGATCATGGACCAATCCAAGAACGCCCCGCAGGGGAAGAGCGATGGAGGCCACGGAGAGCCGGACCGCGGACGGCACCGGGACGCTGCCGTCGTCGGGCGCAGGAGACGCCGTCGCTGTCTCGGAATGGCCGTCGCGCTCGTGGTCACCGGGACCACCGCATCGGCCGGGTACGCCGTCGTCGTGGCCGCCGATGACAAGTCCGCGCAGGCCAGGCCCCCCGAGGTGCACGGCGGAGCCGTGGACTTCGAGGTGGCAGGCGGCACCACCACGGTCGACACCGGCACGCTGCGGGTGACGGGGCGGGCCGCGGGCGGTGCGCTCGTCCCCGTCTCCGCCGCCGCGGCCGACGACTTGGGCAGGCCGGGCCGGGTGCGAGTGGAGGGGCCTCGCGCCCGGTGGTCGTATCCCGCCAAGGGTTTGCAGGTCACCGCGGTCAGTGAGGCGGGGCGGCTGCGGATGACGGTCCGGGCCGAGAAGGACGGCACCCTCGCCTGGCCCGTCACCGGTGACGTCAACGGCAAGGGGCGGGGCGCCGAGGCCGCGAACGCCTCGCTGCAGATTCCCCGGGGCGAGGGACTTTCCGTGCCGGCCACGGACCGATTCTGGAACTCGAAGGCGGCGGGTCTGGCCGGCACCGAGGCGGAACTGGCCACCGGCTCCCTGACCCTGCCGCTGTGGGGATACAGCGCGGGCGGCCACGGCGTCAGCTACCTCGTGCCGGAGAGCATCGGCAGCTCACTGGCCTTCGCATCGACGGGCGGCCGGTTGAGCGCGACGGCCAAGCACGCGTTCTCCCGGCGGGAGAAGACCCTCGGCTACACCGTCACCTTCGCCCTCACCTCTGGTTCCCCCATCGCGCCGGGCAGGGACTACCACCGATGGCTGCGTCAGCACGGCGAACTGCGCACCCTCAAGCGGAAGATCACCGAGAACCCCGAGATCAAGAAGCTGCTCGGGGCCCAGCACGCTTATCTGTGGGGCGGCGCCCGCGGGACCAAGGCCGTCGAGAGGCTGCGCAAGCAGGGGAACACCCGGCTGTGGCTCGGCTATGACGCCGACGGCAGCCCCATGAGCGAGGAAGCGGTGGCACAGGCCGAACGGCAGGGCTATCTCGTCGGCCCGTACGACACCTACGCCAACGGCCAGGACCCGGAAACCGCCGACACTCCGGTGTCGAAGTGGCCGGACAAGGTCTACCCCGACTTCTGCGTGCGCGACTGGAAGGGTGAGATCAAGACGGGCTTCGGGGGCCGCGGCTGCTATCTCAGCTCGGAGGCGTTCGCCAAGTCCGCCGCCGATCATCCCTATCTCGCCCGGCACGTCGAGGAAATGACCGAGAACGGCGTCAACAGCGTCTTCCTCGACGTCGACGCGGCGGGAGAACTCTTCGCGGACTTCTCCGAGAACCACCCAATGACCAAGAAGCAGGACCGGGCCAACCGCATGGAACGCATGCGCACGCTCGCCGACGAGGACGGTTTCGTCCTGGGATCGGAATCCGCCGTCTCCTGGTCGGCACCGGCACTCGCGTTCTCGCACGGATCTCAGACGCCGGTGAACGACACCCTGTGGCCGTACCAGAAGGAAAAGGAGTGGGGCGCCTACTACCCGGACGACGCCCCCGGGTTCTTCTTCAAGCCCACCACGCTTCCCGCGTCGCTGGCGAAGTCGATGTACGACCCCGCCTACCGTGTGCCGCTGTACCAGACCGCGCTGCACGACTCCCTCATCAGCACCGACCGCTGGGAAATGCCCTACAACAAGTTCCCCGCGCAGAAGAAGGACCGCGCGCTGATGTCCGTGCTCTACAACACGCCGCTCAACTTCGTTCTCGGCGAGAAGAATCTGGAGACCACGGGCAAGGAGATGGCCGTACTCCAGCGGTACTTCGCCCCGCTGCACAAGGCGGCGGGCACGGAACGGATGACCGACTTCCGCCGGCTCACCAAGGACCACATGGTCCAGCGCTCGGTCTTCGGCGACGGCGCCCTGACGGTGACGGCCAACTTCGGTACGAAGCGGCACGGAAGCCTCCCGGCGGGTTGCGTGGACGCCGAGTTGAAGGCGGACCCGCAGCCGCGTCGCCTCTGCCCGGCCGACGGCTGACGACCGACAGGTGGCGGGTGACCGCTCAGTGGATGGGTGTCCAGTGCCCGAGGGCGTCGTCCAGGCATCGACGGGTTCGGCCTGCCACGGACCAGGAGATCCGCTCCGTCGATGCCCTGCTGATGCGGTACGTCGGGTATGGGCTGGCCGTGGAGTTGAGCAGCGAGGCGAACGAGGTGGGGGCGCGTACGCGCGGCCAGCCGGTCAACTGCTCCCAGGCGGCGCCGACCTGCTCGGCGCCGACCCGCTCGGCCTCATCGATCAGGCAGGCGCGGCCGCCCGAGCCGCGTAGGCGCGGACGTCTGCGTCCGGGTCCAGGACCGCCGTGGCGAGTGCCGTGCGGGCGTCCTCGGTTGCCCCGTGGCGGAGGAGGGCCAGGACCGCGGCCTTGCGGACGTCGGCGTTGGGGTCGCCCAGTGCCCCGGACAGGGCGGGTACGGCGCGGTGGGGATCGGCCGCTCCCAGTGCCGAGGCCGCACCCGCGCGGACCTGCCAGGGCGGGGCGGAGAGAGCCTCCACCGCCGTGGCGTCGTACGGCGTGGGGCAGCCCGCGGACGCCAGCGCGGTGAACGCGGCCGCGCGGACCAGGACGTCCGTGTCGTGGAGCAGAGGAGACAGTGCCTCCGGCGTGTCCAGGCCGCGCGCCACCGTGACACGGACCTCGCGGGCCGGGTCCGTGCGGGCGCGGGCGACGGCGTCGAGGGCACCGACCGAGACCAGGGCGCGGACCGACGCGATACGGACCTCGATGTCCGGGTCGGCGAGCGCACGGGCGTAGGCGGTGGCTTCACCGAGGCGCAGGGCGCGCAGGACGTCCAGGGCGGTCGCCCGGACCAGGGCGTCCTCAAGGAAAAGGGCGGCGTGCAGGGCGTCGGACAACTCCGGCTCGGCGACGAGGACTTCGACCAGTTCGCGCAGAGACGCGGCAGCCGCGCCGCGCACCGCCGGATCGGGGTCCGCGAGCGTCCCGGCGAGCGCCGGGCCCGTACCCGTGGGGACGGTCTCGGTGAGTGCGGCCACGGCCGCCCGACGCACGGCGGGGTCCGGATCGGTCAAGAACGGGCGCAGCAGCGGGAGTTCGGGTTCGTTCTCGGTGAGGGCGAGCAGCTCCAGGATGCGGGGGGAGTGGGAGGCCACGGCCGTCTCCCGTGACGTAGTGGTGTCGGTGCGGATGGTTCCCGAACCCACGGGGGCGAGGTCCCGCTGCCCGGCCGTGGCCACCTGCTCCGGGTGCACCTCTCCCAGATGGCGTGACGCGCCGCCGCCCGGCGTGAACTCCTCCACCGGGACCAGGTACGGCGCCACCGGGCGTGCCGTGAACTCCATCGCCCCGGAAGGGGATTTGCGGAGGTCCAGGTGGTGCAGCCAGCCGTCGTCGTCGCGCTTCGGGTGATCCGTGCGCTCGTGGTAGAGCCCCCAGCGGGACTCCGTGCGGGCGAGGGAGGAGCGGGCCGCCATCTCGGCGCAGTCCCGGATGAAGTGCACCTCGGCGCAGCGCATCAGCTCGTGCGGGGTCTGCGCGCCCATCGCGTCGATCTCGCCGCGCATCCGCTCGAAGTGGTCCACGGCCAGGGAGAGCCGGGCACCCGACTTGGGCGGGGCGACGTAGTCGTTCACGAAGCGGCGCAGTTTGTACTCGACCTGCGGCTGCGGAGGGCCGTCCGGGTTGCGCAGGGGGCGGTAGATCAGTTCATGCGCGTCCCGCACCTGATCGGAGGGCAACTCTCCCTCGTACGCGGTGAATCGGGAGGCGTCCGAGCCCGCCAGATCGCCGAAGACGAACGCGCCGATCATGTAGTTGTGCGGTACGCAGGCCAGGTCCCCGGCCGCGTACAGACCGGGCACGGTGGTGCGGGCGTGGTCGTCCACGCGGACGCCCGACGCCGAGTGGCCGCCGCACAGGCCGATCTCGGAGATGTGCATCTCGATGTCGTGGGTGCGGTAGTCGTGACCGCGGTTCGCGTGGAAGGTGCCGCGGGTCGGGCGCTCGGTGGAGTGCAGGATGTTCTCCAGCGCGCTGATGGACTCTTCCGGCAGATGGCTGAGCTTGAGATAGACCGGCCCGCGGTCGGAGGCGAGTTCGGCCGCGAACTCCGACATCATCTGGCCCGACCAGTAGTCGGAGTCGACGAACCGCTCGCCGTGCCGGTTGACCTGATAGCCGCCGAAGGGGTTGGCGACGTAGGCGCAGGCGGGGCCGTTGTAGTCCTTCATCAGCGGGTTGATCTGGAAGCATTCGATGCCGGTGAGTTCGGCGCCCGCGTGGTAGGCCATGGCGTAGCCGTCACCCGCGTTGGTGGGGTTCTCGTACGTCCCGTAGAGGTAGCCGCTGGCGGGCAGGCCGAGGCGGCCGCAGGGGCCGGTCGCGAGGATCACGGCACCGGCGCGCACGGTCACGAACTCGCCCGTACGCGTGTTGAATCCGGCCGCGCCGACCGCCCTGCCGTCCGCCGTGAGCACCCGCACCGGCATCACGCGGTTCTCGATGCGGATGCGCTCGCGCATCTCGCGGCGGCGCAGCTGCCGGTAGAGGACCTTCTTGACGTCCTTGCCCTCGGGCATCGGCAGCACGTACGAGCCGGAGCGGTGCACCTGGCGCACCGCGTACTCGCCGTGCTCGTCCTTCTCGAACTTCACGCCGTAGGACTCCAGGCGCCGCACCATCGAGAAGCCGCGGGTCGCGGTCTGGCGGACGGTGGACTGGTCGACGATGCCGTCGTTGGCGCGGGTGATCTCGGCCACGTAGTCGTCGGGTTCGGCGCGGCCTGGGATCACTGCGTTGTTCACGCCGTCCATGCCCATGGCGAGGGCGCCGGAGTGGCGGACGTGGGCCTTCTCCAGGAGGAGGACGTTCCGGCCCTGCTCGGCAGCGGTGAGAGCCGCCATCGTGCCGGCCGTTCCACCGCCGATGACGAGGACGTCGCAGGAGAGCTCCTGGGCGTCGGAGACTGCGGGGATCTGCATGGAAGGAGGGCCTCTCAGGTGCCGAGGGACGTCAGAACGGTGCGGCGCAGCTCGACGGTGGCGGGGTCGCCGTGGGACGTACGGTCGCGGGGGCGCGGGACGTCCAGTACGCGCAGGACGCGTCCCGGGCCCGCCCCCAGGAGCGCGACGCGGTCGCCGAGGAAGAGCGCCTCGTCCACGTCGTGGGTGACGAAGACGACGGTCGCGCCCGTGCCGCGCAGCACGTCGGCCAGCAACTGCTGCATCCCGGCCCGGGTCTGCGCGTCCAGCGCGCCGAACGGCTCGTCCATGAGGACGGCCCGCGGCTCGCCCACGAGGGCGCGGGCGAGCTGGACCCGCTGGCGCTGTCCGCCCGAGACGCGGTGCGGGAGTCTGGCGCCGTGCCCGCCGAGGCCGACACGCTCCAGCCACTCGTCGGCCAGGGCGCGACGCTCGGTCCGCCTCAACCCCTTGATGGCGAGCGGCAGTTCGACGTTGGCCCGCAGGGTGCGCCACGGCAGCAGCGCGTCGTCCTGGAAGATCAGTGCCCGCTCGGCGTGCGGCGCGGTGATGGGCTCCCCGTCCTGGGCGACCTCTCCGCCGAGCGGAGGCAGCAGCCCGGCGAGGGTGCGCAGGAGGGTGGACTTCCCGCAGCCGGAAGGGCCGACGACGGTGAGGATCTCGCCGGGCGCGACGTCCAGTCCGAGCCCGTCGATGACGGCGGTCCCCTCCCGCCCGATCGACGCGTCGCGCAGGGTGAGCCGGGTGCCGCGCGGCGGGGCGATGACGGGGGCGAGGGCGGATTCGGGGGTCGTCGTGGTCACTTCGGGGGGAGTGGTCATGGGGTCACGCCTCCTTGTGGACGCCGGTTCGGCGCATACGAACGGATCGGCGCGGTCGCACGGGCGTCTCGACGCGGGACTCCGTCCGTGGCAGCCACCGCGTCACCCGGCGGCCCAGTACCTCCACCGCCGTCGACGTCATCCACCCCAGCGCGCCGATCGTCACCATGCCGACGAGGACGCCGGGGTAGTCGACCACCGTGTAGTCCTGCCAGGTGCGGTAGCCCACGCCGTACTCGCCGGAGATCATCTCCGCCGAGATCACACAGATCCACGACACGCCGATGCCCACGGAGAGCCCGCCGAGGATGCCGGGCAGCGCCCCCGGCAGGACCACCGAGCCGAGGACGCGCCACCGGCCGCCGCCCATCGTGAGGACCGCCTCCTCCCAGACCGGGGTCAGGGCGCGCACCGCGTGCCGGGTGGAGACCATGACGGGGAAGAACGCCGCGGTGAAGGTGATGAAGACGATGCCCTGCTCGTTGCTGGGGAAGAGCAGGATCGCCACCGGCACCAGGGCGATCGCCGGTATGGGCCGCAGCACTTCGAGGACGGGGCCGAGCAGATCGGCGGCCAGGCGCGAGCGGGCGATCGCCGTGCCGACGGCCACCCCCGCGACGGCGGCCAGCGCGAAGCCGGTGACGATGCGGCTGAGGCTGTCGGTGAGGTCCTGCCAGTAGGCGTCGCTGCCGATGCGCTGCCCGAGCTCCCGCGTCACGTCGACGACCGTGGGGAACTGCTCGAAGCGCAGCCACAGTTGGACGTCGAAGGCGGTCAGCAGCTGCCACAGGCCGAGCGCTCCGGCGATCGACAGAACGCGCAGGAGGTGACGCCACGTCATGACGCCTGCTTCAGGGCCTGGTTGTACGAGACGGTACGAGCGCCCGGATGTGCCTCGGCGTAGGCGCGGGCGGCGGAGGGCGTGACGAAGGGCAGCAGCTTCGTGCCGTCGGCCAACCACACCGCCTTGTCGGCGAACCAGGGCGTCCCGGTGGTGGTGTCGGGTACGTACGCGGCGCGCACCTTGCCCTGCTGTGCGGCTGCGTGGCGCAGCAACCCGGCCGGGGTGGCGAAGGACCGGGTCTTGTTCTCGCCCTTCAGCCAGAGCTCGCTGCGGGGCGGCCCGGGGGCAGTGGTGAGCGCGGTGGCGTAGTCGTCGCCGTACGCCTTCTTCACGTACCGATCGTCGACGAAGCGGTCCACGTCCACGTCGCCCACCAGCTTCGCCGATTTCAGGACGGGCACGTCCTTCTTCAGCGCGGCCACCAGCGCGGGCTTGATCGTGGTGTCGAAGGTGGCGATGCCGTGTGCGCCGTTGTAGAGGTAGACGACCTCGGGCGGCAGACCGGTGGCCTTCGCCACCGACTCGGCGGCCGCGACCGGCCGCTCGTTGAGATAGGCGGTCGCCTTGGCCTGCGCGCGCAGGAAGTCTCCCAGGACGCCGGGCCGCTTCTTCGCGAAGTCCTCCCGCGCGGTGACCCCGTGGAAGGTCGGCAGGTCCAGTTCCGCACCGTCGTACAGTGCACGGGCCCGGTCCTGGAAGGCGAGAAGACCCGGCCACGCCACGAACTGCGAGAGCGCGTCCGCGCTGCCCGCCTGGAGCGCCGAAGCACCCACGGCGGGCTGCTGGTTGAGCTTGCGGATGTCCTTCTCGGGGTCGATGTCCGCCTGCCGCAGCGCCCGTACGAGAGTGCCGTCGGCGGCCGAGCCGACGCTCGTGGAGACCTTCTTGCCGCGCAGGTCCTTCAGCGCCGAGAGCTTCGAACCGGTGCCGGTGACAATGGTGTTGAGGCCGCCGCGGAGGTTGTAGCCGGTGACGGAGACGAGCTTCGTCGGCCGGTTCAGCTGGGTGCCGCGGGCGGCGTTGATCAGGAGGGGGAAGTCGCCCATCGAGCCGATGTCGATCTTCCCGGCGGTCATCTGCGCGGTGATCGGCGCGCCGGTGGCGTAGTCCTGCCACTTCACCTTGTAGGTGACGCCCTCACGCTCGCCGCGGGCGGCGAGTTCGCGCTCGAAGTAGCCGAGCGACCGCAGCAGCGTGCCCGCGGTGACGGTGTTGATGGTCTTGGACTGATAGCCGATGGTCACGGTGACGGTACCGGGATCGCCCGCGCGCGCCCCGCCGCAGCCCGCCAGGGGGATGCTCAGCAGGGCGGCTGCCAGGACAGCGGTGAGAGACGTGCGTTTCCTCGTGCGTTTCATGGGGTTCACCGCCTTCACCGGAGCAGGTAGGGCATGTTGACCGTGACCGCGTCCGTGGGGCAGCGGGCCGCGCACGGCCCGCAGTACCAGCACTCGTCGACGTGCATGAAGGCCTTGCCGCTCTCCGGGTTGATCGCGAGCGAGTCGAGCGGGCACATGTCGACACAGAGGGTGCAGCCGTCGATGCACTTCGACTCGTCGATGGTCACGGGCACGTCGGCGCGCTGGGGGGCCAGAGGCATGGCTGTCTCCCGGAAAGAGGTGGCGGGTGAGATGTCAGTGGGCCCGCGGGGACGGGGGCCCACGGGGGCCTGCGGGTCAGAGCGCGCGGTGGAGCAGCCCGCTCATGCTGATGCGGTCACCGCGGAAGCGGATGAACTCCAGGTCCACGGGGCGCCCGTCGGCCAACGAGGTGAGGCGTTCGAGCATGAGCACGGCGACCCCGCGCGGGGCCTCGAGAACGGCGGCGGAGTGCACGTCGGCGTTGACGGCCTCCAGGGTGATCTCGGCCGTGCCGAGCGACTGCCCGGTCAGGGTCTCGAGCAGCCGGAACACATCGGTGTTCTCCAGGTCGCAGCCGATGAGACCGGAGCCGATGTCCATCGGGACGTAGGTGAGGTCGAGGGAGAGCGGCAGGCCGTTGAGGCGGCGAAGGCGCTCGATGTAGAGCACGTCGGTGTGCTCCACAAGGCCGAGCCGCCGGGCCACGGGTGCGGGCGCCGGGACGGGACCGACCGTACGGACTTCGTTGGTGACGTCGCCGTGTTCGTGCAGGGTCTCGGCGAGGCCCTGTAGCCGGTTCAGGCCGTGCGGATACTTCTCGGCCACCACGACGGTGCCGACGCCCGGCTGCCGTTCGAGCAGTCCTTCCGTACGGAGCAGGTCGAGCGCCTGCCGGACGGTGTTCCGCGACACGTGGTAATCCCTGCCGAGCGTGCCCTCCAGCGGCAGCACACCGCTGGGAAAGCCCCCGGTGCGCACCTGGTGGCGCAGCAGGTCGGCGAGCTGTCGTGCCTGGTCCGCGCGCAGCCGACGCCGTCGGGCGGCGGCGACCGGCACTGTGTGCTCGCGGATACGTTCGGCTGGCATGCGAGGGACCATACCGACGGGGCCGGGGCCGTGGTGTTGCCGGAGTATTGCGCCACTCGACAGACCGCGTGTACCGCCGCTGACCTGCGGGTTCGCCAGGCTGCCGGGAAGATCTGCCAGTTGTGCGTCAGCTGTACGACAGCTGTAGGACCGCACAAGGCGCCGTCGGCGGGAATTCCGCGCAGGCCCAAACCGGGAGCGACTTCAATTCGCTCACCCTTGTCTGCCGGTGCCTGCCCTTGTCTGCCGTTGCCGGAAAGGTATTTCCGCCCGTATTGGCGAAGGATCTTTCAACGGCCGCGGTGAGGCCGCGGTGAAGGCAGAGGCCGGTCAGCGTTCGGGGTCGAGCAGCGTATGCGCGACGGAACCGCTCAGGACCTGGCGGGCCACATCGGAGAGCTTGAGCTGCCGGTTGCGGGCATAGGTCCGCATGCGGATGAGTGCCTGGTCGGCGCTGCATCCACGGGAGTTGGAGAGAAACCCCTTGGCCTGCTCGATGACGATCCGTGCGTCGAGCGAGCTCTGGAGCCGTGCGATCTGCGTCTTCTGTCCTTGCATCACCTGCTGCTGGATCACGCACATCGTGGCGGTGTCCGCCAGCGCCTGGGCCGTCCGCAAAGCGGCTTCGTCCAGCGGTCTCGGCCGGTCGTGGAGCAGGTTCAGGGCGCCGACCACCGTGTCCTGGCGCCGCAGGGGGACCGTGGCGACCGAGGTGAAACCGAGGAGGAGGGCACGCGGCGCGAACCGGGGCCACCGTTCACAGGCGGCCTCGTCGTCCAGCCTGAGTTCAGAGATGCCCGCCTGGGAGCGACAGCAGTCCCGGCACGGCCCCTCGTCCCATTCGAGGCCGAAGAGCTCCAGGGCGCGGGTGTACTCGTCGGAGGCCACGACCTCCACGACCTGACCGAGCGGAACGTCCAGCAGGACGCCGGCAGCCGAGACGTCCAGCAGGTCCACACAGTGTTCGGCCAGGGTCTGCAGGACATCGGGGACGCTCACGTCTCGCACCAGTGGCGCCGCGAGATCCACGAACGCGGACGCCAGCCGGTCCTCGCGCTGCCTCTCGGACATGGCGGTCATGCCGCCTCTCCTCTCCGTGACACACCGTCCACAGCGGCCGGTGTGAGGGGTCCGGCCGCAGGGGGCCGGGAGACATGTCCCGCTGGCGACGGAACCACTGCTCCCCTTCCCGACGGTCGCCCAGTACCAGCAACAGAACCGCGTTCATGCTCCAGTTGAGGAATTCACGGAATCTTCTCCACGCTACCGCGATTGTTCGTCTCATATCAGACACACGCCGATCGGATGTGGTCCCAGGATCGCAAGAACCGCAATTAACCGCCCCTCTTTCGCTCTGTTGAAAGCAGGATTGAATTCCTGTCAACCTCCTCGGTCCGTCACGGCCTTTCCGTCGACCGAGGCGGCCGGGGAAAGAATCCGCTGGTGCGCTTCCGGTAGGCGGCGTAGCCCGGCCGGTCCGCCATGTGCCGTTCGAGGAGCGCCTTGCCGCTGCCCCGCGTCAGCAGATACGCCATGACCAGGGGCCCGACGACCGTGGCGGCGGCCGCCGCGGGCGCTTCGCACGTGATGAGGAACAGGCCCCACCAGACGCAGAAGTCACCGAAATAGTTCGGATGGCGCGTCCAGGACCACAGACCGCGGTCCATGAGGCGGCCCTTGTTGGCGGGGTCCGCCTTGAACCGGGCGAGCTGGTGGTCGCCGACCGCCTCGAAGACCAGGCCGGTCAGCCACAGGAGCCCTCCAACGGCAGCGAGCGCCCCCAGCGGCCCGGAGATGTACGCGGCGGCCTGCACGGGCAGGGACACCAGCCACACCAGCGCCCCCTGCAGCAGATAGACCATGCGCAGGGCGTACGCGTTCTTGCTGCCCGGAGCCTTGGACAGCAGCCGCTCGTAGCGCGGATCCTCGCCGTGGCCCCGGGCCCGCCAGGCGATGTGTCCCGCGAGCCGCAGGCCCCACACCACCGTCAGGGCCGTCACGAGGAGCCGTCGCCCCTCGTCGCCGTGCCCCGCCGAAAGGGCGTACGTCACGAGGGCGACGGCAGCGAAGGCGACCCCCCAGGCGATGTCCACGACGCGGTGCGGCCCGCGGCGCAGCGCGAACGCGAAGGTGGCCAGGAGCACGGCCAGGGCGGTGAGCGCGGCGAAGGCGAGATTGACGCCGAACGCGCCCCAGGCGAAGCCGTTCACGACGCACCGTCCAGTCGGATCTGGTGCACGTCGAGGTAGCCGGAGCGGAAGCCCGCTTCGGAGTAGGCCAGGTAGAAGTCCCACATGCGCCGGAAGGTGGCGTCGAAACCCAACTGACCCACCTTCTCCTCCTGTTGGGCGAAGCGCTCGCGCCACAGCGCCAGCGTCCGCGCGTAGTGCGCGCCGAAGCCGTCGCATGCGGTGACCCGTAGCCCGGTGTGGGCGCGCGCGGTCTCCTCGACGGCGCGGACGGAGGGCAGCTGACCGCCGGGGAAGATGTACTTCTGCACCCAGGTGTAGGTGTTCCGGCCGGCGAGCATGCGGTCGTGCGGCATGGTGATCGCCTGGAGCGCCACCGAGCCGCCCGGCGCGAGCAGGGAGTCCAGGGCGCGGAAGAACGTGGGCCAGTACTCCGCCCCGACCGCCTCGATCATCTCCACGCTCGCGATCGCGTCGTACTGCCCGCGCACCTCGCGGTAGTCGCACAGCTCGATGCGGACGCGGTCCTCGTGGCCCGCGGCACGCACCCGTTGCCGGGCGAGGTCGCGCTGCTCGGCGGAGAGGGTGACCGAGTGGACGCTCGCGCCCCGCTCCGCCGCGCGGATGGCCAGGGCTCCCCAGCCGGTCCCGATCTCCAGCAGCCGCGTCCCGGGCCCCACGCCGCACAGGTCGAGCATCCGGTCGATCTTGCGGTGCTGGCCCGCCTCCAGATCGGGCCAGGCCGCGGGCAGTTGGTCGAACAGCGCGGCGGAGTAGCTCAGGGACGCGTCGAGGAACAGCGCGAACAGGTCGTTCGACAGGTCGTAGTGGTGCTGGATGTTGGCCTGCGCGCCGCTCGGCGTGTTGCGCTGTTCGGCCGGCTTCCTGGGCGCCCACAGGGCGCGCAGCCGCTGGAGCGGGGGCGGCACCAGCGTGGCCGCGTGCTCGGCGAACACGGTCAGCACCGCGACCAGGTCCCGCGCCTCCCACTCGTGCGCCATGTACGACTCGCCGAAGCCGACCAGTCCGTGCGTCGCGACACGCCGCAGAAGGCTGTCGGGATCATGGATCTCCAGCAACGGGCCGCCTCGGCCCAGGACTTCACCGTCGCCCATCGCCACCTTCAGCGGCAATCCGTTCAGGGCGTGTCGGACGACGGCCCGGGCCAGCGCGCGGCGCGCCGCGGAGCAGCGCGGTACGGCCACGACATCGGGCCACCGCTCGGCGTCGATCGCGTCCTGCGGACGGGAGAGGCCGGGGGCACCGGACACGCCGGACGCATCGGATACGGACGTACTCACTTCAAGCCCTCCTGGGGACGGTGCCGGGGTCGCTTCCGCACGGGCAGACCGCGCAGCCACAAGGCGATGCCGTGCCGCCGGATGGCCGCCGAGACGGCCACCGTGGACCAGGGGTGACGGACGGCCGCCCGCAGCAGCACCCCGGCGGACGCGGGACGGCGCTCGCCGCGCACGGTCGCCGTGAACATCCGGTGGCCGCCCTGGTCGAAGTGCAGCGTGACGCCGAGGCGTTCGCCCGGCACGGGAAGCCGCATCCGGTACTCACCATCGACGGGGAAGAACGGCGAGACGTAGAACTCCTTGGCCACGTCCGCGCTCCGCGCGGCATCGGGGCCCAGGAGATAGCAGTGCCGCTCGCCGTAGGTGTTGTGCACCTCGGCCACGACACAGCGCAGCTCGCCGCCGGGGCCGTGGCACCAGTACAGGGACAGCGGGTTGAAGACGTACCCCAGGACCCGGGCATGGGCGAGCATCAGCACGCGCCCGCCGTCCAGGGTGATCCCGCGCGTGGCGAGGAAGGCATCGAGCCCCGTCTTGATGCCGGTGCTCCCGCCGCCGAAGTGGTCGCGTCCGTCGAATCCGGCCAACGGGCGCAGCATGCGGGGCAGTCGGGGAGGCGCGTCCAGGTCGATCAGCCACAGGTACGTGCGGTGGGTGAGCTTGTAGTGGCGCGGGCTCGTCCGGACATGGGTGATGACGCTCGGATACAGCGCCGGCGCCGGACCGGGGGAGACGTTCACCAGCGCACTCCCAACGCCTGGGCCGCCTCGACCCCCGAGCGGCAGCCGTCCTCGTGGAACCCCCAGCCGTGATAGGCGCCCGCGAAGGCGGTGACGGGCCCGCTCAGGGAGGGGAGACGTCGCTGCGCGGCGACCGACTCCGGGGTGTAGACGGGGTGTTCGTACGCCATCCGGGCGAGCACCCGGTCGGGGCCGATCCGCTCGTCGCTGCCCAGGGTCACCACGTACGTCTCGGGGGCGTCGAGCCGCTGCAGACGGCTCATGTCGTAGCTGACCCGCACGTGGTCGGTCGTGGCGCCGCACGAAGGGAGCAGATAGTTCCACGAGGCGCGGGCGGCCCGGCTGTGCGGCAGCACCGTGGTGTCGGTGTGCAGCAGGGCGGGGTTGCGGGAGTAGGGGAAGGCCCCCAGGATCTCGCGCTCCTGAGCGGACGCGTCGGCCAGCAGACGCAGCGCCTGGTCCGGATGGACCGCGACGACCACGGAGTCGTACGTGTCGGTCGTGCCGTCCTCGGTGGTGAGCGTCACGCGGCCCTCGCCGCGGCGCACCGACCGCACCGGCGTCGAGGTGCGCACGGACTGGAGCTGCTTGCCGACCCGTTCCACGTACTGCCGCGAACCGCCCGCCACCGTGCGCCAGGTGGGAGATCCGGACACCGTGAGCATTCCGTGGTGGTCCAGGAACCGGAACAGATGGCGGGCCGGATAGCGCAGGGCCGTACCCGGCGGGCAGGACCACACCGCCGACACGAGGGGCACGGCGAAGTGCCGCACGAAGTAGTGCGAGAAGCCGTGGCGGGTGAGGAACGCGCCGAACGTGCCGCCGTCGGGTTCCGTGCCGTCCGCGCCCTGCCCGCCTGCCGCCAGGGACTGCGCCGCCCTGCGGTGGAAGCGCGGTATCTCGGAGAGCATCCGCAGGAACGGGCCGCGCAGCGCGTTGTGCGGCTGCGCGAACAAGCCTCGCGGGCCGCGCGCGCCCGCGTATTCGAGGCCGCACCCCTCGCACCGCACGGACATGCTCATCTCCGTCGGCTGCGAGGTGACGGCCAGTTCCCGGAACAGGCGGAGCAGATGCGGATAGGTGCGGTCGTTGTGCACGATGAAGCCGGAGTCCACGGCGTGCGTCCGGCCGTCCGCCCCCGGGACGTCATGGGTGTGCGCGTGCCCTCCGAGGCGGTCGTCGGCCTCGTAGAGGGTCACATCATGTACGGATCGCAGGATGTGGGCGGCGGTGAGCCCCGCCACCCCGGAGCCCACCACCGCCGTACGCCGTCGCTGTTCTCTCATGCCGTCCCATCTCCTCGTCCGGACCTGCCGGACGTGCTCTGAAGATGATTCGGAGCGGGACACTCCGTGGCTTGGTCAAGAACGCCGGGGACTCCGTCACCAGGACGTACTGGCGGGAGGAAGCTGGTCGGCGATCACGGGAGGCAGCTCGGCCAGGCCCAGCAGCCCGGCGACCGCCCCGCCGGTCAGGCCGTGCCACGCGGCGGCCCGGCGCAGCATGGCGTGGCCGCTGCCGTACATCGGCACGGTGGCCGTCTCGGCGCCCGCGGCGCCCGCCCGCGCCGCGAAGTCCACGGAGGACCTGGGATCGGTCGTACGGTCCTGGTCGCCGTGCAGCAGCACCACGCGGCGGCCGCGCAGGTGCGCCACCGGTTCGCCGGTGGGGCACCAGGGCGCGAGGCCGACCACCCCGCGCACCAGCGGATGCCCGGCGGCCCGCAGCGCGGCGCGGGCCCCCATCGAGTGCCCCACCAGGATGATCGGCACCTCACCGGTGAGCAGCTCCAGCTCGCGCAGGGCCCGGCAGGCGTCCTGCGCCGCGTCCTCCCGATCGCCGTTCCAGCCGCGGCAGCGATAACGCACCCGCCCCATCAGCACGTCGCCTCCCGACGTGGACCGACGGATCGCGCCCTCGAAGAGCCGCAGCCGCGCGTCCGGCAGATTCCACGGTGGCGGCGCGGCGGTCCCGTGCTCGCGGCCGCCGTGCAGCAGGAGCACCGCGGCACGGGGCTTCTCGACCCGCCCGCTCAGCTCCAGCGCTGAGCGGTGGCCATCGCGGAAGGGCACAGGAACTCCTCGACATGTCGGTGACCGGCCGCCCGTCGGCCCCGTCCGGCCCGCCTAGCGCGCGGTGCGCGAGCCGACCTCGTCCAGGGTCTCACCGTCGGACAGCCGGGCCCGCACGGTCACATCGGGGTCCTTGGGCGCCCTGACGGCCAGGGTGCGGCCCCGCTCGGTCGCGTCGACCTCGCCGGTCACCTCGATCCCGGTGACCTCGCGGCTGCCCGCGGCGAGGAGATAGCGGCGCCCGGAGCCCGCGGTCCAGGGGGTGGCGGCCACGATGTGCTGGCCGAACCGGCTACAGGCAGCGGTCGACCGTGCCTGCCCGACGAGCTTCGCCGGTGCGGTGGCGGACGTCGTGGGCGCGCGGAACTGTACGAGGACGTCGCCGGGGCCGCGCCAGGTGGACGCGCGGGTGCAGGACCACACTGCCTTGCCTCCTTGTTCGGGCAGGTCCTGCTCGGCGAAGTCCCATTGGTTGACGGCCCGCACGCCGCTGTGCCGCAGCTCGGGGAGTCGGCACGCGGTGCGGGCCCAGCTCCGCAGCGCCGCGCCGCTGGTGGCCTCGCGCGGCTGGCGGGGCGGCGCTCCGGTGCCGGGCAGGGGGGTGTAGCTGAGATGCGCGGGAGCGAGGCCGCCCAGGTCGGTGACGAGGAAGGCGTGCTTCTCCACGATCTTGCCGGAGGAGCGCAGCTGCAGGACCGGCAGGCTGTCGCACGGCCCCTTGCCCGGCGGCTGGGCGACGGCATCGGTGACGCCTTCGTCCGACATGTCGAGCGGGCGGCCGGGGGAGTCGGGGGTCAGCAGGTCGCGCGTCTGCGCCTCGGCGATCCAAGGGGCGGTCAGGTAGCGGATCTTGCCCGACGCGCGGCTGACGACGAGCGCGGCCGCCGTGGTCACGTCGGCCTCGTCGGAGCGGGAGACGGTCAGGGACGCGGAGCCGCTCGGCGATGAGACCGCTTCGGCGTAGCGGACGACGCGTCGGCCGTCGTGGAACAGCACGACCGCCTCCCGGCCGACGTCACCCGCGTACAGCAACTGGGTCTGGCCGGGCGGCGGTTCGGCGCTGGTGGACCTGGCGACGCCGATGCGGGTGCCGCGTGGCGGATCGGTCCAGGTGGCGAGCGCGCGAGTGATCAGCTCGTCGTCGTCGGCGCGCGCACCGCGTGCGGGCCATGCGGTGAAGTCCACGCGCGAGGTGTCGGCCCAGGCGTCGGGCGGGGTCCGGACCAACTGATCCGGCGTAACGGCTAGTTGGACGTCGGCCGTTCGGTCGCGCTCGCCGGGGGGAGCGGCCCCGACGCCGGTCAGCAGTATCGCGCAGCAGAGGGCGACGAGGCCCGCGGCGAGCCAGGAGAGCTGGTACCGGCGCCTGCGGCGCAGCAGATCGGTCGGGCGGGTCTGTACGGAACAGGCGTCGAACTCCCGTGAACGCAGCAGCGTTTCCGTCGTCTCGCCAGCGGCCGCCTCCAAGTCGCCCGCGGTGTCGACTGCCCGCTCCGGCCGAGGAACATCGGCGGCGGCGAGCAGCTCGACGACCTCGGAGCGCGAAAGACCTTCCAGCTGGAGCAGCACGAAGGCCGCACGGGCGGGCGCGGGTACCTCGGAGAGGACCTGCCCCAGCGCGATCTCCTCGCCGCCCCCGGCGCGCGGGAACAGCCGCAGCCCCCAGACCATCGGGAGCATGGGGCGCAGCGTGCGCGGAGGCGGAAGGAAGCCGGGCCAGCCGCGCGGACGGCGGTCGTGGGCCAGCGCCGAGCGCAGGACGCGCGCCCGCGTGCCGGCGACCGCGGGGTCGGGTCTGCCCCTTCGCTGCTCGGGCACACGGGGCGCGGGCCGCCCGATGCGGAATCCGGGCAGGGCGCGCTGTACCAGAGCGTGGGCGACGAGGACTCGCCGATGCCTGCTGAGGGTGTGGGGGAGCGTGAGGTAGGCGAGGCGTACGAGACGGGTGTACTGGTCGACGATGACGGCTTCGGCCTGGTCAAGGGCCACCCGCCCGGACACCTTCGCCGAGGGCCGTTGCGATGTGCTCATCGATCAAGAAGCCTTCCAAAGGCTGACGACGTTGCGTCCTGACCAGGTTCAAACGAGTGAATCGTGCGATGGTCACAGGCATCCCGGCATCCCGGCTCTGGCCATTGCGTCGCTGTGGTGGACGTGGACGTGGACGCGGAGATGGAGGTGGCGACGGCAGCGTCCGGGCGGAGGAGGCTCTGCCTCGACACTCCACCGGGACCACTTGCTTCCGTCACCACCTCCGTGTGTCCGAGGTCCCCCACGACCCCTTCGGACACCCGTCATTCGTCGGGGACGGCGTGCTGGATTGGTTCTGTTGCGCGTTCGCTTCACGCCCCCTTCGGCGCCAGGAATGCAAGAGCGCCCCTCCGCACGCCCCCCATCACGCCCTGAATTGCGCCCCCTGATGTTCATGGAACGCGCTTGCCGTGCAGGTCAGAACGCGCTTTCCAGAAGAAGGTGGGGTGGCGCGGGTCTCTCTCGCTTGGCTGAATCGGCTCGGTTCTGCACGACCCCGATTCCGATGGCCGGTGAACGGATCCGGGACCGGCGTGTGTATCTGGCACCTACCGTCCACTCGGGGGCCGACGACCCCTCTGAGCGGCCACGGTGTCCTGGAGCACCTGCTTCCGCAGTGTCATCTCCCGTCCCGTGTCTCTCATTTCGTACCCCTAAGGGTTGGCCAGCATTTTTCCGCCAGGTTTCACAGAATCCGCACAGACCCCCCAGGTGGGACGCACTATGTGACGCGTCAGAGCGACACGGACACACACTGCGATGTGTGACCGCGTCGTTGGGGGGCGGGCCATGGGGTGGAGACACCCCCTGCGCTCGACCGGGAGGGGACCACACACCGCATGAATCACACCGCGCGAGCGGCGGCTCTCGGCGCCGGCGCTCTGCTTCTCGCGCTCTCGCTGCCCGGCGCTCCGGCCTCGGCGGCCGAGCTGCCACGCATCGACCTGCGCGTCCTGGTGGTGACCGACGGCGGTCCTGCCACCGCCGCGCTCACCGCCGAACTCGACACCCAGGGGACGCCGTACACCACCGTCGACCTGCGGCAGAGCGGGCGGCCGGTGATCGACGCCGCGTTCCTGGCCGACCGTGTGGACGGCCGGGCCCGCGCCAAGTTCCAGGCCGTCGTGCTGCCCAACGACAATCCGTTCGGGGCCGGTTCCGCCGAGATGGCGGCCCTGGCCTCCTACGAGCAGACCTACGCCATCCCGCAGGTCGACGCCTACACCTACGCCAGGCCCGAAGCGGGCCTGCGGACACCGGAGTTCAGCGGCTCGCTCGACGGGGTGCGGGCCCAGGTGACCGCATCGGGCAAGAGCGGCCCCTTCGGCTATCTCGCCGGGCAGGTGCCCTTCGAGGACAACGCGCCCTCCGTCGGCGAGAGCTACGGGTTCCTCGCCGAGCCCGCACCGGGCGCCGACTTCACGAGTTACGTGGACGCACCGATACCCGGCGCCTCCGGCCGTGGCTCGCTCGTGGGCGAGTACCGCCACGACGGGCGGCGCGAGCTGGTGGTGACCTTCGTCTACAACCAGCACCAGCAGCAGTTCCGCCTCCTCGCCCGCGGCATCGTCGACTGGATGACCCAGGGCGTCCAGCTCGGCTCGTCCCGCAACTACTTCGCCGTGCACGTCGACGACGTCTTCGGCGCCGACGACCGCTGGGACACCGAGCTCAACTGCACGCCGGGCGACGTGGACTGCCCGCCCGGCCAGGGCACGCCCGACCCGATCCGGATGACGGCGGACGATGCGGCCTACGCGGCCCAGTGGTCCAAGGGCCGCAAGTTCCCGCTCGACATGGCCTTCAACGGCGGCGGCAGCGAGCTCTACCGCGAGGAGAACGGCGGCGCGGACCCGCTGGCGGACCGGCTGATCGCCGACCGCGCCGAGCACCGCTGGATCAACCACACGTACAACCACCCCTTCCTCGGCTGCGTCCAGGACGTCAGCACCGTGCCGTGGACCTGCGCGAAGAACGCGGACGGCAGCACGCGATACACCACCCGCGCCGAGATCTCCCAGCAGATCTCCGACAACCGCAACTGGGGCCAGCGCGCCGGACTCCCGCTCCAGAACGGCGAGTTGGTCACCGGTGAGCACTCCGGGCTCAAGGTGCTCCCGCAGCAGCCCGACGACAACCCGAACCTGGGCACGGCCCTGCGGGACAACGGCGTGACCTGGCTCGGCTCGGACAACTCCCGGGACCGGGGGCAGCGCCAGGTGGGCCCCGCGCTGACCGTGCCGCGCTTCCCGATGAACGTCTTCTACAACGCGGGCCGCGCGGGCGAGCAGATCGACGAGTACAACTGGATCTACACCCGCAAGGCGGACGGCGGCAGCGGCGTCTGTGAGAACTCCTCCGTCGCCACCTGCCTGGAGAGCCCGCTCGACTCCGTCACCGGCTACCAGGACCACATCGTGCCGGTCGAGTCGACGATCGCGCTCGGGCACGTCCTGGGCAACGACCCGCGGCCGCACTTCATCCACCAGTCGAACCTCGCCGAGGACCGCATCGCCTACCCCGTGCTCGGCTCGGTCCTCGACGCGTACGGCGCGCTGTTCGCGGACAGCGCGCCCGTGGTCAACCTGCGGATGGCCGACATCGGCGGCGAGCTGCGCTCCCGCGCGGCCTGGGACACGGCCGTCAAGGCCGGCAAGGTCACCGCCTACCGGATCGGCGACAAGGTGACGGTCCAGGCCCCGTCCGGCGTGGCCGCCCGCGCCACCATGCCCACCGGCACCGTCCAGCAACTCCTCCTGGGCACCGGCCCGTTCGGGTCCGCCTACGCCGGAAGAACCTCCGGCTGGGCGTCCCCGGGGCTGCTCCAGAGCCGGGTCACGCTCGACCTGCCGTCCGCCCCCACCGTGGGCACGGCGGCGGCCGAGCGGGCCGACGTCCCGAAGGCGGCCAAGAAACTGCCCGTCCCCTCCGGCGTCACCCGGTACGTGAAGCCGGGCGCCGACGGCCACACGCCACGCGCGCTGCCCACCCGGCGCTGACCTTCCGGTCGCACCCGGCGGCCGGCCGGCCCCTCCCGACCGGCCCCGGGTTCACACCGCGCGCGGCACGCCTTCGTCGTCGCACCCCGCCCCGCCGTCCCGGGGCCGCACACCGCACCACCTCCCCCCGCGCCCGTACGTCCCGCACGTCGCCGTTCACGGAACACGCCCAGCCCCGGTCCACCGGGTCGGGCGCCGCCGTCGGCTCCCTCGCGTTCGTATCTCACCCGCGGAGCCCCGCCATGCCCGACTCACCCTCACCGGTGCCGATACCGGCGCCCTTCTCCCTGCCGTCGCCCCGCCCCGCACGGACCCGCGTCACCCTGCTGACCGAAGGCACCTACCCGCACAGCCACGGTGGCGTCAGCGTCTGGTGCGACCAACTCGTGCGCGGCATGCCCGACATCGACTTCGGCGTGCTCGCCGTCACCGGCACCGGCAGCGAGAGCCTCGCCTGGGAGCTCCCGCCGCACGTCGACGCTCCCGTCTGCCTGCCCATGTGGGGCCCGACCCCCGCCGGACACGCCCCGCGCGGCCGCCGTCGACGCCAACTCCTCGGCTCCTACGAGCAGTTCCTCGCCGCGCTGCTCGACCCGGCCGCCGAGGACGGCTTCGCCCCCGCACTCCACGACCTCGCCCGGCACGCCCGCGACGGCGCCCTGGCCCCCGCGCTGCGCACCGACCGCGCGGTGCACGTCCTGAGCTCGGTGTGGAACGTCCCCGGCCGCGCGACCGCCGAGGCGCGGCCCACGCTGCACGACGCGGTCACCGCCACCGGCCTGCTCGAACACGCGCTGCGGCCCCTCGCGGCCCGGCCGCCCGAGCACGGCGTCGCACACGCGGTCAGCGGCGGCATCGCGGCCCTGCCCGGCCTGGTGGGACGCCAACTCCACGGCGTGCCATTGCTGTTGACCGAGCACGGCGTGTATCTGCGCGAGCGCTACCTCGGCTACCGCACCGGACCGTACAGCTGGCCCGTGAAGGCCCTGCTGCTCGGCTTCTTCCGGCTGCTCGCCGAAGAAACGTACCGCCAGGCCGCCCTGATCACCCCGGGCAACCGCTACAACCGCCTCTGGGAGGAGCGCGGCGGCGCGGACCCCGCCCTCATCCGCACCGTCTACAACGGCGTGGACCCCGAGGCGTTCCCGCCCGCGGGCCCCGAGCCGCAGAGCCCCACCCTGAGCTGGGCGGGCCGGGTCGACCCGATCAAGGACCTGGAGACCCTGATCCGTTGCTTCGCCCTGGTCAGGCAGGAGATCCCGGACGCACGGCTGCGCCTGTTCGGCGGCACACCGCGCGGCGGCGAGGCCTACCGCGAGCGCTGTGAGGCACTGGCCGCCGAGCTGGGCCACGGCGACGCGGTGGTCTTCGAGGGCCGCGTCGAGCACATCAAGGACGCCTACTCGGCGGGCAACGTCGTGATGCTCTCCAGCATCAGCGAGGGCTTCCCCTTCACCCTGATCGAGGCCATGTCCTGCGGCCGGGCCACCGTCTCCACGGATGTCGGCGGCGTGCGCGAGGCCGTGGGCCCCACCGGCCTCGTCGTGCCGCCGCGCGCACCGGAGGCCATGGCGCGGGCCGTCGTCGAACTGCTCCGCGACCCCGCGCGGCGCGCCGCGATGGGCGAGGCGGCCCGGCTGCGGGTGATCGAGCAGTTCACGCTCCGCCAGACGGTGGACGCGTTCCGCGCGATCTACGAGGAACTGGCCACGACCGGCCAACCAGACGCTGTACAGGCGGAGTTCGCCGACCACCTCATCACGGACGAGGTGGCGGGATGAGCGGCCCCCTCCCTCTCGGGCCGCGCCGCCGCGCCCCCCGCTGGGCGGAGACCGACGGTGCCTCCAGCGCGGAGGACACCCTCGCGCTGCGCCTGGCACGCCCGCCCCGCACCGTCCACGACGACGGCAGACCCCGCACACGCCCCGGCGTCGCACTGCGCCCCGCCAGGCTCGACGACCCCGTCGACCGGCTCGCCGCCGAACTCGCCGACGACGCGGGCGCGGCCGTGCACGCCTACGAAGTCGCCGCGCTCCTGGAGTCGCAGGGCCTGACCGGCGACCGGATCCAGGAGACCTATGGGCACCCCGATCTGTTCTCGCTGGCCGACGCCGTCTTCCGGCGGGTTCCGCGCAGCCATCCGAAGCCGCCTGTGCCGCCCGACCCCTGGCGGCCCGACCATCTGCGCTGCGCCCTGCGCGGGCTGCTCTTCGCGCTCCCCGGCACGGCCTACGTACTGGCGCAGGGCGCGTGGGGTTCGACCACCGGGCTGTACGGGCTGATCGCCGCGGCCCTGGTGTCCTGGGCCTGGTCCCAGGCGCTGAGCCACCGGGCCTACAGCCGGCTCGCGGCCGGGCGGCACGAGGCCGGGCGCACCCTGCTGGTCGGAGCCCCGCTGGGCGCCGTGGCCGCGTCGGCGACCGGGCTGCTGGTCGCGGGTCCTGGGGCCGCCGCGCTGTTCGCCGTCGGGCAGTCCTGCTATCTCGCCGCGGCCGGGTTGCTGCTCGTGCTGGGCCGCGAGAAGATCCTTGCGGCGGCGCTCCTTCCGGTCGTGCTGGCCGCGGCCGCCCAGCCGTGGTGGCAGCCGCCGCAGCTCCTGCGGACCGGCCTGCCGCTGCTGACCGTGCTGTTGGCGACGGCGGCCGCGGGACACGCACTGCGCTCGGCGCTTCGGGCGCCTCCCGCGCCGGGGCCCGCACCGCGCCTGGTGGGCTCCCTTCCGTACGGTCTCTTCGGTCTCGCGGCCGGGACGCTGACCGCGGTGGCAGGACATCAGGAGCCGTACGCCGTCATCGTGCTGACGCTGAGCATGGGCCCCGCCGAGTGGCTGCTCTACCGCTACCGCGGACTGGCCGTGGCCGCCCTGCACGCCTCGACCACCCCCCGGGGCTTCAGGCTGCGCGCCACGCGTGCGCTTGCGGTGTGCGGCGTCGCCTATCTCGTCCCGCTCGCCCTGGGCGCCGTACTCGTCGGGGCGAGCGCGGCCCGGCTCGTCCTGCTGGGCGCCGTGCTGTGGCTCGCGCTGCTCCTCCAGGCGTTCGGCGCGGCCTGGCCGTCCGCCGCGCCCTGCCTGGCCGCCGCGGCCACCGCCACGGCGCTTCCGCTCACCGGCATGGTCTCGGTGCCCATCGCGCAACTCATCGGCTGTAGCGCCGCGGTCCTGGCGCTCCTCGCCGTCGCCGTCCACCACTTGGGCAGGCCGACGGCGCACGCCTGAGCCGCCCCGCGCCGCTCGGCGCCCCCTTCACCGGGCCCGGCCCCCGCCCGTCGCACCACCGCGTCACCGTCCCGTCATCAGTCATCAGTCATCAGTCACCGGTCATCCGTCATCGGTTCATCAGCCACATCAGGAGCACTCATGGCATCCGCACCACTCGTCGCCGTCACCGGAGCCGAGGGCTTCATCGGCTCGCACCTGACCGAGGCCCTGGTCGCCTCGGGCCACCGGGTCCGCGCGATGGCGCAGTACAACTCCTTCTCCTCCTACGGCTGGCTGGAGACCCTCGCGCCCGAGGTGCTCGCCGAGGTCGAGATCGTCCTGGGCGACGTGCGTGACCCGGGCTCGGTCCGCGGCCTGGTCACCGGCGCCGAGACCGTCTACCACCTGGCCGCCCTCATCGCGATCCCGTACTCCTACCAGGCCCCGCACAGCTACGTGGACACGAACGTCACCGGCACCCTCAACGTCCTGGAAGCCGTGCGCCACCTGGAGATCCCGCGCATGGTGCACACCTCGACCAGCGAGACCTACGGCACCGCGCAGACCGTGCCGATCACCGAGGACCACCCCATCAACACCCAGTCCCCGTACGCCGCTTCGAAGGCGGGCGGCGACCGGCTCGCCGACAGCTACCACGCGAGCTTCGAGACGCCCGTGGTCACCCTGCGCCCCTTCAACACCTTCGGCCCTCGCCAGTCGATGCGTGCGGTCATCCCCACCGTCATCGGCCAAGTCGCCTCGGGCTCAAGGGAGATCACCCTCGGCGACCTGCGGCCGACCCGCGACTTCACCTTCGTCGCGGACACCGCGCAGGCCTTCATCGCGGTCGGTACCGCGCCGGCGGAGGCCGTCGTCGGCCGCACCTTCAACTCCGGGACGGGCGGCGAGATCTCCGTCGGTGACCTGGTGCGGCTCATCGGCAAGGTGATGGAGGCCGATCTCGACGTGCGCGAGGACGAGCAGCGCATCCGTCCCACCGCCTCCGAGGTGATGCGCCTGGTCGCCGACGCGAGCAGGCTGCGCGCGGCCACCGGCTGGACCCCCGGGCACGACCTGGAGCAGGGCCTGGCCCGCACCGTCGAGTTCTTCCGCGACCCGGCCAACCTGGCCCGCTACAAGACGGACATCTACAACATCTGAGCCATCCCTGACCGGCCGTCAACCGACCGTCACCTGATCGTCAACCGCTCTGCTCATCAGGCCACTTGACCACTTCGGGTCACCCACAGGGGAGACGAACCATGCACGCAGTCATTCTCGCCGGCGGCAAGGGCGTCCGGCTCCGGCCGTACACCACCGCGCTGCCCAAGCCGCTGGTCCCGATCGGCGACCAGCACGCGATCCTGGAGATCGTGCTGCGCCAGCTGGCGACCGCCGGCTTCACCAGCTGCACCATCGCGATCGGCCACCTCGGCCACATCATCCGCGCCTACGTCGGCAACGGCGCCCGCTGGGGCCTGCGCGTGGGCTACTCCACCGAGGACAGCCCGCTGGGCACCATGGGCCCGCTCCTGACGATGATGGACCGGCTGCCCGAGCACTTCCTCGTGATGAACGGCGACATCCTCACCGACCTGGACTACTCGGACGTCCTGAACAGCCACACCGCGTCCGGGGCGCCGCTGACCATCGCGACGTACGCACGCGAGGTGCGCATCGACTTCGGCGTGCTCACCACCGAATCGGAGCGCGTGGTCGCCTTCACGGAGAAGCCGAGCATCGACTACCGCGTCTCCATGGGCGTGTACGGGCTCTCGCGCGACACGCTCGCCCACTACACGCCCGGCCTGCCGCTCGGCTTCGACGAGCTCGTCCTCGACCTGCTGAAGTCCAAGACCCCGCCGCACGCCTACGCGTTCGACGGCTACTGGCTCGACATCGGACGCCCGGACGACTACGACCGCGCGAACGCGGAGTTCACCACGCACCGCTCCCTTCTCCTCAAGGGAGCGTGACGGGGCCGTGCGCATTCTCGTCCTGGGCTCCACCGGATACCTGGGCGGGCACATCGCCGAGCGGCTGCACGCCCTGCCGGGCGTGCGGCTGCTCCGCGGCGGCCGCGCCCCCGCGGACGACCTGCGGGTCGACCTCGCCGCCATGACGCCCGCCGCACTGGCCGAGCAGCTGACCCGGGCCGAGCCCGACGCCGTGGTCAACTGCGTGGGCGCGGTCGGCGGCAGCGCGCTGACCCTCGCCGAGGCCAACTCCCGGGGCCCCGCGGCCCTGTGCGAGGCCCTGCGCACGGCGGCGCCCGCCGCGCGCCTTGTGCACCTGGGCTCGGCGGCCGAGTACGGGCCGACCGGCATGGGCGAACGGACGGCGGAGGAAGCCCCCGCCCGCCCGGTCGCCCCGTACGGCGCCACGAAGCTGGCGGGCACCCTCACGGTGCTCGCCACGGAGCTCGACGCGCTCGTGCTGCGGGTCACGAACCCGGTGGGCCCCCGGGCTCCCCGGGCCGGACTGCCGGGGCGGCTCACCGCCGAGCTGGGCCGCGCGGTGACCCGGACCCCGCACGGCGGCGTCCAGGTCGGCGACCTGTCCGCGTACCGGGACTTCGTCGACGTACGCGATGTGGCGCACGCCGTCGAGCTCGCCCTTGCCCTGCCGGGGCGGCTGCCGCGGCTGCTCAATATCGGCAGCGGCCGTGCCGTGCCGGTGCGCGACCTGGTGCATGGCCTGGTCGGCGCCGCGGGCTTCACCGGGCGGGTGGAGGAGTCGCTCGGCAAGGTGGGCCGCTCGGTGGCCGTGCCGTGGCAGTGCGCCGACATCGGCGCCGCGGAACGGGAGTTGGGCTGGACGCCGACGTACTCCCTGCGCGATTCCGTGACCGCGCTGTGGGAGGCCGACGGCGCGCCGCACGCCCGCCTCGCAGATGAGGACAGGTCGCGCCTTGCGCCCGCCGCCGGGGAGCCGCGATGACCCTGCTCGTGCCGTTGTACGTGCACCCGGCCGCGGACCCCGCGGCCTGGGAGGCGCTCGTGGCGGCCGCGCCCCAGCTGTACGGCGTCGTCCTGAACGCCGCCGACGGCCCGGGCGCGGCCCCCGACCCCGCGTTCACCGCCGCATCGCGGACACTGCGCGAGGCGGGGGTGCGCGTCCTGGGGTACGTCGACACGGCGTACGGACAGCGGTCGATCGCGGCCGTCACCGACGACCTGGACCGGCACCGCGCGTGGTACGACGTGGACGGCTGCTTCTTCGACCAGGTCTCGCCGGGCCGCCGCGAACTGCGACACTGCCGACGCCTGGTCCGCTCGGCACGGGGGAGGGGCGCGGGCACGGTGGTCCTCAACCCGGGTGTGCATCCGGCGCCCGGGTACGCCCGCGCCGCCGATCTGCTCGTCACGTTCGAGGGGCACTGGACGACGTATCTGCACTCGTTCACCGCCCCGTCCTGGACGGCCAGGCACCCGCCCGAGCACTTCTGTCACCTCGTCTACGGGGTGCCGCCCGCGCTGACACGCCTCGCCGGACGCACCGCCGTACAGCGGGGCGCGGGCGTGCACTGCGCGGTGCCCGGCGCGGGGCCCAACCCCTGGACCCAACCGCCGCCCCTGACCACGGCCGGAGGAATGTCGTGAGGCACCGCCGCCTGCTCGGCCCGGTGCTCGCCGCCGTCCTGCTGCTCGCCGGGTGCTCGTCGGCGCCGCAGGAGGAAGGCACCCCGGACCGGTGGCGGCCCCGGCCCGGCACCACCTGGCAGTGGCAGCTCAACGGCCGCGTCGACCCGCGCGTGAACGTGCCCGTCTACGACATCGACGGGTTCGAGAACCGCGCGTCCGACGTGGCCCGGCTGCACCGCGACGGCCGCCGCGTCATCTGTTACGTCAACGCCGGTGCCTGGGAGTCCTTCCGCCCGGACAGCGACGACTACCCCGCGTCCGTCCTCGGGCGCCCCAACGGCTGGAAGGGAGAGCGCTGGCTCGACATCCGGCGCCTGGACGTGCTGCGCCCGCTGCTCGCGGAGCGCTTCGACATGTGCCGCCGCAAGGGGTTCGACGCGGTCGAGCCGGACCTCCTGGACAGCTATCTCAACCGCACCGGTTTCCCCCTGACCGCACGCCATCAACTGGCCTTCAACCGGATGGTCGCCCGCCTCGCACACGACCGCGGCATGTCCGTCGGCCTGAAGAACGACCTCCCGCAGATCCCGCAACTCGTGCGGGACTTCGACTTCGCCGTCAACGAGGAGTGCGCCCAGTACGACGAGTGCGCGTCGCTGACCCCCTTCATCAAGGCGGGCAAGGCGGTCCTGCACGTCGAGTACGCCGTGCCCAACGAGAAGTTCTGCGCCCAGGCGCGCCGCCTCGGCCTGTCCTCGATGAGCAAGAAGCTGAACCTGGACACGTGGCGCAGGCCCTGCTGAGTCGATCGGGGGACGCCGCGTAACGGACGATCTTGCCCTCGCGTTGGTCTGCCGGGGCCCGGCAATGTGGGCCGGGCCATGACGAAGGCTTGAGGGGCACTCATCATGCACGACATCACCAGGAAGATCGCCGCGGGCGTCGGCGCCATGGCCGCGGCGCTCGGCTGCGTCGTCGTCACCGGTCCTTCGGCGGCGGCCGACGGCAAGTGGTGCAACCACTCGGTCTGCATCGAGACCTACGACAGCGGCACCTACCTCGGCCGGGTGGAGGTGTCGGTCACCAACACCAACCAGCCGAACCGGATCAGCGCGCGCGTGTGGACCACCAACGGCTGGAGCGCCAACACCAAGGTGGAGGACGTCGCCAAGTTCCGGACCTACCGGGACCAGGCCTACCCGCAGCGCCACTTCCCCGCGGGCACCCGGCTGTGCGCGGAGGGCTTCCGGGGCGGGGCCAGCGTGGGCCTGCCCTGCGTCACGCTCACCGACTGACCCCGCCGGTCAGCCGTACTGACGACAGCGCCCGGGGAAGACGGCCCGGACGCGCGCGGTGACGAGGGCGAGGGCGGCCCGCGATGCGGCGGTGTCGGGGTCGGAGCCGAGCTGCAGGGCCAGGCCCTCGGTCAGACAGTGGAGTTCGAGTGCGGCGAGGTCCGGGTCGGTGTCGGCCGGGACCTCGCCGCACTCCTTGCCGTTGTGGACCGCCGTGGCGAGCATCGAGCGGATGAGCCGGCCCGTCTCGGCGTGGGACCGGGCCAGGCGGGGGTTGTCGACGGTGCGGCCCAGGAAGGCGAGCACCACCCGGTGGGCCGAGCGGCGGCGCGGGTCCGCCGGGAGCCATTCGGCCAGTCCATCGACGACGACGTCACGGATCGGCAGCCGCCGGCGCGTGGCGCGTTCCCCCAGGGCGGAGACCCGGTCGAGGATCTGCTGGACGACGCGTTCGTGGGTGAACAGCAGCATCTCGTCCTTGGTCGGGAAGTAGTGCTGCACATGGCCGACGGAGCAGCCCGCCGTCGCGGCGGTCCGCGCCACGGTGACTCTGTCGAGCCCCTCTTCGGTGACCAATTTCTGTACGGCGTCGGCGACCTGGATGCGCCTTGCTTGGTGATCGACGACCTTCGGCATGCCGTCAGGGTATCCGCCGGTGGGCCTTGCGGAACGTTTTTACCATATGCTCATATGGTAAAAACGCTGGGCCGTCGATCAGCGGACCGTCGATCAAGGGGTGACTGCGGACATGGCAGTGGCAGTGAAGGCGAAGAGACGCCAAAGGCGGGCGCGATTACGGCAGTTGACGTGTGCGGTGCTCCTGGCGGGCACGGTGACGGCCGCGGGCGCGGGCCTCGCGGCACCCGTCGCCGCCGCCGAGGAGGGGCACGCGGGGGAGTGGTCGGAGGTGGACGCGTTCGTCGGCGGCCGACTCGACGCGACGGATACGCCCGGCGCCGCGCTCGCGGTGATCGAGGACGGCCGCGTCGTGCACGAGAAGGGTTTCGGCGAGGACGGCCGGGGCCGGACGGTCACGCCCGACACTCCGTTCCTGTGGGGCTCGGTCTCCAAGCCGGTCACCGGCCTCGCCGTGATGCAGCAGGTGGAGGCCGGCCGCGTGGACCTCGACGCGCCGGTGCGCGGATACCTTCCGTGGTTCCGGCTCGCCGACCGGGACGCGTCCGACCGCATCACGGTCCGGCACCTGCTCACCCACACCAGCGGCATCCCCACCGCCGCGTCCGGCGAGATCGGCGACCGCTACGACAACGCGCCAGGCGCTCTGGCCGACGCGGCCCGCGACCTGGCACGCGTCGAGCCCGCCGACCGGCCCGGCGGCTCCTTCGCCTACTCCAGCGCCGGTTACGCCGTACTCGGCGCACTGGTCGAAAAGGTGTCAGGGCGCCCGTTCGGCACCTATCTGCACGAGGAGATCCTCGACCCGCTCGGGATGGAGCACGCCGTCGCCACCGAGGGAGACTTCACGCGAGAGCGGGTGGCGCCCGGCCACCGCTCCCTCTTCGGCACCCCTGTCCCGTTCGACGCGCCCTACGACACCTCGGGCGTTCCCTACGGCCATGTAGGCGGCAGCGCAAGGGACTTGGCCCGCCTAGCCCTCGCCGAGCTGGGCGGAGGAAAGCTGCACGGCCGACAGGTGCTGTCGGCGAAGGGAATCGCCGACACCCAGCGCGGCCACGTCGACAGCAGCGCCGACCGCTACGGCCTCGGCTGGTCGGTCGGCACGCTCAAGGGCACGGGGGAGCGCATGGTCTGGCACGACGGGGCGCTGCCCGGCTTCCAGGCCATGGTGGTCATGCTGCCCGACAGCGACCGGGCCGTGATCGTCCTGCAGAACGCCTACCACCAGCTGCGGGCCGAGGAGTTCGGCGACGCCGCGTTCGGGGCGGCGCAGTTGCTGGCTGGCGCGGACCCCCGCCGCACGCCGGTCGACCCGATCGCCGTCGCCCTGCCCTGGGCCGCGGCAGCCCTCGCCGGGGCGCTGCTCCTGGGCGTGGCCGCCCCGGCCCTGCGCCGGCTGCCCGGACGGCGGGCCGCGGTGCGTGGCCGCTCCCGGCGCAGGATCGTGGTGGCCACCGTCGCGTCGGTCACCGCCGCGCTGGGCGTCGCGGCGCTCCTGTGGCGGCTGCCGTCGGCCCTCGGGGGCACGCTGCCGATGGCGCTGCTGTGGCTGCCCGACGTGGGGTGGGGGCTGATCGCCGCCATCGCGCTCGCCTTGCTGCTGGCGGTGGAGCGTACGGTCCTCGCGGCCGTGGACCTGTGGCGACTGCGCGGCGGCGGGTAGACCGGTCAGGCCGGTTCGCGTGTCGGGGCCGGGGTCGGGGTCGGGGCCTCAGGGGTACTCCCGTTGTCGTACGCACCTTGCGCGCGCTGCTCCTATCGTGAGTTCCGTGACCCCCACCTCCCGCCCCGGGCAGCGGCGCATCCCGTGGCCGCTGCCGCCGCAGCTCACGGACCTGGCCGTGGCCGCGGTCGTCGCGCTCCTCACGGGCCTGGACGCTGCGGTCAACGACTCCGGGCACCGCCAGGCCGACTGGCTGACGTGGCTGCTGTTCGCCGTGTCCGTCGCCGCCCTCCTGGTGCGCAGCCGGTGGCCGGTCGCCGTCACCGTCGTCACCGGGGCGGCCTGCGCGGGCTGGGCGCTCCACGGACACATCGGGGAACTGCTCAATCTGCCGGTGATGGTCGCGCTGTACGCCATCGCCGTGCAGGGCGACCGGCGCCGCACGCTGCGTACCGCCGTGGTCGCCGCCCTCGTCTCGGGGGTGGTGTCGGTCATCGCGGGCAAAGACGTGGCGCAGCCCCAGGGTGCCCCGCTCCTGGAGATGCTCTGGCCCCTCGTACCCCTGCTCCTCGGTGAGGTGGTGCGCGGACGGCGCGAGTTGATGCGGGAGTACGCCGGACGGGCCGAGCGTGCCGAGGCCGACCGGGAGCGGGAGGCGCGGCGCAAGGTCGACCAGGAGCGGGTGCGCATCGCGCGGGAACTGCACGACGTGGTCGCCCACACCGTGTCGGCGATGACCGTCCAGGCGGGCCTGGCCCTGGACGCGCTCGACAGCAGGCCGGAGGTGGCGCGGACGGCGATGCGGCAGGTGCGGACATCGGGCAAGGAGGCCGTGCGCGAGCTGCGCGCCACGGTGGGCGTGCTGCGCGAGGGGCGCGAGGCCTCCGTCGACCCGGCGCCCCGCCTCGCGCAGCTCGACGAACTGGTGGAGGGGGTGCGCGGTACCGGCCTCCGGGTGTCCCTGCATGCCGACACCGACACCGACACCGCCACCGATTCGGGCGCGGGCACCGGTGGCCGGGAGCTGCCGCGGCTGGTGGAGTTGGCGGCGTACCGCATCGTCCAGGAGGCGCTGACCAACGTGATCAAGCACGCGGAGGCCCGGCACGTGGCGGTGTCGGTGGTTGTCGCGGGCGGCAGGCTCGCCGTGGAGGTCACCGACGACGGGCCCGCGACCGCCGAGGGTCCGGGGGAGGGGTACGGCCTGATCGGCATGCGGGAGCGGGCCACCGCGATGGGCGGCGACCTCGAAGCGGGGCCGCTGCGGGGCGGCGGGTGGCGGGTGCGTGCGGTGCTCCCCGTCGAGAGCGGAGCGACGCCGTCCGCCGAGGACGGAGCGACGTCGTGCGTCGAGGGCGGAGGGGCGCTGTCTGGCGAGGGCGGAGGGGCGTCGCACGCCGAGCGCGGAGCAACGTTCCCCGAGGGACCCGAGGGAGGGGCGGCATGAGCGACCGGCGGATCAGGGTGCTTCTCGCCGACGACCAGACCGTCGTCCGCGCGGGCTTCCGCGCCCTGCTCGACCTCACCGACGACCTGGCGGTGGTCGGCGAGGCCGCGGACGGCATCGCGGCCGTGGAGCTGACCCGCACCACCCGCCCCGACGTCGTCCTGATGGACATCCGCATGCCGCGTGCCGACGGCCTCGAAGCCACCCGGCGCATCGTCGCCGACCGCACGCTCGACGCCGTACGCGTCCTGGTCCTGACGACCTTCGAGGCCGACGAGTACGTCTTCGAGGCGCTGCGCTCAGGAGCCGCGGGCTTCCTGCTCAAGGACATCGAACCGGACGACCTGCGCACCGCGATCCGCACCGTCGCCGCCGGGCAGAGCCTCCTGTCGCCCGGTGTCACCCGCCGGGTGATCGAGGAGTTCGCCCGCCTCAAGGCGCCCGAGGCCGAGGCGCTGCGGCTCCTCGATCCGCTGACCGACCGGGAGCGCGAGGTGCTCGCGCTGGTCGGCCGCGGGCTGGCCAACGACGAGATCGGCGCACGTCTGCTCATGTCGCCGCTCACCGCGAAGACGCACGTCAGCCGGGCGATGACGAAGCTCGGGGCGCGGGACAGGGCGCAGCTGGTGGTCCTCGCGTACGAGACCGGCCTGGTGCGCGCGGGCGAGGGCTGACGGCGGGCGGCGCTTCCCGGGCCCGATGGCGGCTGCCCCCGTTGCGGTGCGGCTGTTCCTGAGGGCCCCTGGGCCCTGTGGCGGCTGCTCCCTAGGGTCCGCGGTGGCTGCCCCGGGTCCTATGGCTGCTGCTCCTGATGGCCCGCGGTGGCTACTCCCGGGGGAGTAGCCACCGACTCCCGTCGGCAGATGTCCGGGGTGCCCGGCCTCCGTAGCGTCGACGGCATGATCGAAGCACGGGAACTCACCAAGCGGTACGGCGGCAAGGCGGCCGTCGACCGGCTCACCTTCACCGTCCGCCCAGGCCGCGTGACCGGCTTCCTGGGCCCGAACGGCGCCGGGAAGTCGACCACCATGCGCATGATCCTGGGCCTCGACGCGCCCAGCGGCGGCGCGGTCACGGTCGACGGCCGGCGCTACGACCGCCTCGCGGCGCCCCTGCGCGAGGTCGGCTCGCTCCTGGACGCCAGGGCGGTGCACGGCGGACGCACCGCGCGACAGCACCTCCTGGGCCTGGCGCGCAGCAACGGAATCGGCGCACGACGGGTCGACGAGGTCCTCGGAGCGGTGGGCCTCACCGACGTCGCCGGTCAGCGCGCCAAGGGGCTCTCGCTCGGCATGGGCCAGCGCCTGGGCATCGCGGCCGCGCTGCTCGGCGACCCCGGCGTGCTCATCCTCGACGAGCCGGTCAACGGCCTGGACACCGAAGGCATCCGCTGGATCCGCGACCTGCTCAAGTCCCTTGCCGCGGACGGCAGGACGGTGTTCCTCTCCAGCCACCTCATGAGCGAGATGGAGCTGACCGCCGATCACCTGATCGTGATCGGCCGCGGCCGGCTCCTCGCGGACACGGACATGAGGGACTTCATCGAGACCAACTCCCAGGGCGCCACCCTGCTGCGTACGCCCGACGCCGAGGCGCAGCGGATGCGGACCCTCCTTGAGACGGCGGGCGCGTCCGTGCGCCTGGACGCGCGCGGCGGCTGGCGGGTCGGCGGCCTGACACCCGCCGAGATCGGCGAACTGGCCCGCACCCAAGGCCTGGCGATCCACGAACTCACGCCGGTCTTCTCCTCCTTGGAGGAGGTCTACACCGACATGACGCGGGCCTCGGTGGAGTACCGGGGCACGGCGACGACGTACGAGTCCCATGCGCGGGACGAGGCAAAGGAACCGGTCCGATGACGAAGCCAGTGACGAAGACAGCAACGACGACACACGCCACGACGGCGGCCACGACAGCGACGACGAGCCCGGGCGTCCCCGGCTTCCGCGAGGCCCTCGCCTTCGAGTGGACCAAGTTCGCGGGCCTGCGCTCCACCCGCTGGACCCTCCTGGTGACCGGCGCACTGACGGTGGTCGGTGCCGTGTTCGTCGGCCTGAGCGGCAGCCTGCAGCCCGACGACACGGTGCTCGGCGGCAGCCTCACCCTCAGCGTCGTCTCGCTGATGGTCGCGGGCGCGGTGGGCGCGCTGACCGTGTGCGGCGAGTACGCGAGCGGCACCATCGCCGCCACCCTCACCGCCGTACCGCGCCGCGGCCGGGTGCTCGCCGCCAAGGCGGCGCTGCTGGTCTGCCTGCTGTACGCCACCGGGCTCGTCTCCTGCGCGGCGGCGTATCTCCTCGGCGGCGCGATCCTGGAGGACGGCACCTACGCCCCCGGGGAACCTCTGCCCGCGCTGTTCGGCATCGCCGGGCTCTTCGCGCTCGTGGGCCTGCTCGGCCTGGCGGTCGGCACCCTCCTGAAGCACGCGGCCGGGGCCATCGTCACGGTGGTCGGCGTCCTGCTGCTGCCGTCCCTGTTCGGACCGCTGCTCGGCGACCTCCAGCGCTGGGTGGCGGGGGCGACGCCGACGGCGGCCCTGGAGAAGCTCACGCAGACCTCGGACGCGAGCCCGGAGACGGTCGGCAGCCTCGGCGCCTGGCCCTCGCTCGGCCTGGTCGCCGCGTACACGCTGCTGCTCGTCGGCGTGGCCGCGTGGCGCCTGCGCCGACGTGACGTCTGACCACTCGGCTTTGCGATTCTTTTACAGTGGGTGTAGAAGTTAGCCATACTTCTACACCCACTGTCGTCGTGCGGCCGGGGTGCTCGCCCGACGCGTGGCGGGATGCCCCGGCCGCGCCGAGAATGACCGGCACGCCCCCGACAACGACCACAACGACCGGCACGCCCCTTCATCGGAACGGAGCCACTGTTGCTGTCCGCCGTACTCGGCCTGCTCGCCGTCCTCGTCCTGACCGCGGGCACCGGCTACTTCGTCGCGCAGGAGTTCGCGTACGTGGCCGCGGACCGCCTCGCTCTCGCCCGCGAGGCGGAAGCGGGGGACCGGCGGGCGGCCCGTGCCGTGCAGGTCCTCGGGCGGCTCTCGTTCATGCTGTCGGGCGCCCAGCTGGGGATCACCGTCACCGGCCTGGTCGTCGGCTTCCTCGCCGAGCCGTCCGTGTCCGGACTCCTGAAGCCCGCCCTGGACGGCACCGGCCTCTCGGACGGCGCCGTCTCCGCCCTCTCCGTGGTCCTGGGCTTCGTCTTCGCCACCGTCCTCCAGATGGTCCTCGGCGAGCTCGCCCCCAAGAACCTCGCGCTCGCCGTCCCCGAGCGGCTCGCGAAGTCCCTGGCCGCCTCCACGCTGGCGTACCTGAAGGTCGTCGGCCCGGTCGTCCGCGTCTTCGACGGCGCCGCCAACCGGCTGCTGCGCGCCATCGGCATCGAGCCCGTCGAGGAACTGCACCACGGCGCCACGCTCGAAGAGCTCAGCCACCTCATCGGCGAGTCCCACGAGCACGGCCAGATCCCGCGCGAGAGTGCCGAACTCCTCGACCACGCCCTGGAGTTCTCCGAGCGCACCCTGGACGAGGTGATGGTGCCCCGGGCGGACGTCACCTTCGTGCGCAAGGACGCCACGGCGGACGAGGCCGTGCGGCTCATCGCCGCGCACGGACACTCGAACTACCCCGTCATGGGCGACCACCCCGACGACGTCGCGGGCGTGCTCGGGGTGCGCGAGCTGATGCGGCTGCCCGCCGGACGTTTCGGCCGCACCACGGCGGGCGAACAGGCCCGGCGCCCGCTGCTGCTGCCCGACACGCTGCCGCTGCCGGGCGCGGTGGCGCAGATGCGCGAGCGGGACGACGAGTTCGCCGTCGTCCTCGACGAGCACGGGGGCGTGGCGGGCATCGTGACGTACGAGGACATCGCCGAGGAACTGGTCGGGGACATCGCCGACGAGTCCGACACCGTCGTCGAACTCGCTGTGGCCGACGGCGGCGGCTGGTTCGTCGACGCGGGCCGCCGCCTGGACGAGGTGGCCGACGCGACCGGCATCGACCTGCCCGAGGAGAACGACTACGACACCGTGGCCGGACTCGTCGTCGACCGGCTCGGCCGCTTCCCGGCCATCGGCGACCGGCTGACCGTGGAGCTGTCCGACGGCAGCCGGGTGTCCGTCGCCGTACTCGGCCTCGACCGCCACGTCCCGGAGCGCGTACGGATCGAGCGCCTGCCGGTGGCGGACGTGCCGACCGCCGAGGAGACCACCGCATGAGCTTCCCCCTGGCCCTCTTCGTCACCGTCCTGCTGCTGATCGCCAGCGGCTTCTTCGTCGCCGCGGAGTTCGCCCTGGTCGCCGCCAAGCGGCACCGCATGGAGCGCGCGGTCGCCGCCGGACAGCGCGGCGCCAAATCCGCGCTCGCGGGCATGCGGGAGCTGTCCCTGATGCTCGCCGGCGCCCAACTCGGCATCACCGTCTGCACCTTGGGGCTCGGATCGGTCTCCAAGCCCGCCATCTCCCATGAACTCGACCCGCTCCTGGAGAAACTGGGCCTGCCCGCCGGGCTCAGCTACGGCATCGCCTTCGCGCTCGCCATGGTCGTCGTGGTGTTCCTGCACATGGTCGTCGGCGAGATGGCCCCCAAGTCCTGGGCCATCGCCCACCCCGAGCGCTCGGCGATGCTGCTCACCCCGCCCTTCCGGGCCGTGGTCAAGGCCGTACGCCCCCTGCTCGGCCTCCTCAACAAGGTCAGCAACGCGCTCGTACGCCTGTGCAAGGTCACCCCGCGCGACGAGCTCACCTCGGTCCACAACCGCGAGCAACTCGGCCACCTGGTCCAGGAGTCGTGGCGGCTCGGGCTGATCAGCGAGGCCGACTCGGGCCTGATCACCACCTCGCTCACCGCGCCGCTGACGGCGGTCGGCGACCTCCGGACCGCTGCCGCACAGATCACCTCCGTCCCCGCCGACGCGAGCATCGACGAGGTGCTGGAGGTGGCAGCGGCGAGCGACCGCACCCGGCTGCTCGTCACGGACGGCGCCACCGTCCTGGGCTCGGTGCACGCCCGTGACGCCCTGGTGGCGCGGGCCCGCAGCCGCGCCCTGACCGCCCGCGAGCTGGCGCGCCCCGTCCCGGAGCTCGCCGCCGACGACACCGTCGCCCACGCCGTCGAGGAGCTGCGCCGCCGCCGTGCCTCGCTGGCCGTGCTCTGCGACGCGTCGGGCCGCCTCACCGGCCTGGTCAGCCTGGACGACCTGCTCGCCCACCTGATGGAACCGCGAAAGCCGGTCTGATGGCCCGTCCGATGCCGCTTCGCCAGGCAGGAAACGCCACCCCCTACGGGGATGTACGGGCGGCGTGTCCTGTGTCTACTGTGCTCGCCATGTCCCGTGCCGACGAAGTCACGTGTCGTCACCCGGCAGCCCGCGTGCGCGCGGCGCCGCGGTGAAGTTCCGAAGGCCGCCTCCGCCTTGCCCGCAGGCGGTCGTCTACCGGTCCGCCCCGGCGACGGTGCCCGCGGGCCACCAGGTCATCACGCTCCTGGACGGCAGGGGCCGCGACATCGGGCACGTCGACTACCAGGTGTGCCACTCCTGCGCCGCCGCCCGCATCAACACGATCGCGATCGCCGGGCCCTGGCAGGGCATAGGCCTGGGACGCGAGGCGCTTCACCGCGCCGCCGACCCCTGGTCCACGTACGCCTGGACCACCTCGCGGCAGTCCACCGACGGCCGGAAGTTCTTCGCCGTGATGGCGGAGGAGTGCGGCATGGACTTCGTGCCGGGAGCCGTGGGGTGTCCGCACATCACCGCGCCGCCGTCGGGAGCCAGGTCCGGCGGAGCGCTGCTCTGAGGCGCCCGTCGACCGGCGATCCGCACGCGATAGCGTCGCCGCCGTGACGATCAACTCTCGTGGGAGCACCGCAGACGCCGCCGGAGACGCGGACGTGTCCGCCGGAGACGCGGAGGTGTCCGCCGGACAAGGACGAACGGCGCGGCGCGTCGCCGACGGCGTCGTCCTCCTGACGCCGCCCCTGATGTTCGTGGTGCCCGTGCTGCTGATCCGGGCCCGCCTGATCGACGACGGATACCTCTTCCTCAACCTGGTCTCGCTCTTCATCAGCGCCTTGGTGGCGGCCTACGCCCACATGGGATGGCGCGCCCGCCCACACGACGGCGACCTGCTGTCCGCCCGCACCCTGACCGGGCGGCACACCCTCGACCTCGCCCGCCTCACCAAGGTCGGCCGCATGGAGGTGCCCGGCCAGACCAGGACCGACGACCGGCTGATCCTCACCGACGCGCACGGCGTGCGGCTCGTCCTGGACAAGCTCGCGGGCGGGGAGGAGACGGTCGACGCCCTGGTCCGCAGGGCTCTGCTGAGCAGGCCGCGGGGCGCGGGCGTGGTCGTGTCGGACCGCGCCGCCGAACGCCTCGACCTGCGAACGGAGGTGAGCCGCCCGCACGGCCGCCTCAAGGCGGGCCGCACCATCCGCGAGGGGTTCATCGGATGGGTTCCGATGCTGTCGCTTCTCGTGGTCGCGCCGGTGGGCTTCGGCCTGCTGGTGGCCGCCTTCCTGCTCTCGGGCGCCATCTGAGGTTGCCGGGACACGGGCCACCAGGCATGACCGACCGCTGACCGGGGCACTCGGGGACCGGGCGCGTACCGCGCGCCCACGTTTCTGGGAGGACACGATGACGCCGTCTCGAGTGCACACACGCGGCCGGACGAAGAAGGCCGCGGTCCGCCGCTCGGCGGAGAACGAATCACTGACGGCGGCCGGCCGGGCGGGCTTCGTCGCCCGCGGCGTCGTCTATGTCCTCATCGGTGCGCTGGCCCTGCAGATAGCCCTCGGCAGCGGCGGCGAACAGGCCGACCGGGAGGGTGCGTTGGCCCAGGTCGCCGAGCAGCCCTTCGGCGAGGTGATGCTGTGGGCGCTGGTCGTCGGCTTCGGCTGCATGGCGCTGTGGCGCGGCTCGCGCGCGGTGCTGAAGCGCGGGCCGCGCCGCAAGCCCGCGTCGCGGGCCCTCGACGGCGGCAGGGCGATCTTCTACGCCTTCGTCTGCTGGGCGACCGCCACGTACGCCGCCGGGAGCCGGGGTTCCAGCGGCGACGCCAAGTCCAAGGACTGGACGGCGACCGCACTGGAACTTCCCTACGGCAGGATCCTGGTGGGGGTCGGCGGCTGCGTGCTGATAGGCGTCGGCGTCGTGCTCGCCGTACGGGCGATGATGCGCCGCTTCCTGCGGCAGCTCGACCTCGGCTCCCTCACCGGCCGTACCCGGCAGACCGTCACCGGCCTGGGGGTGGCCGGCGGTGTCGCGCGCGGCGCCGTGTTCGCCGCGGCGGGCGTCTTCATCGTGACGGCGGCCGTCCAGTACGACGCCGACGAGGCCAAGGGCGTGGACGCGACGCTCCGCAGCTTCTCGCACACCCCCGTCGGCCCCTGGCTCCTGGCCGCCGTGGCGGCCGGGCTCATCCTCTTCGGGGTCTTCTCCTTCGCCTCCGCGCGCTGGCGGCGCCTGTGAAGGCGGGGATCAGGAAGACGGTGGGGCCGGTGCGGCTAGAGCGGCGCCGACTCGTCGGCCTTGAAGGCGCCACCGTGGCCCGGCACGATCACGTCGGCGGCGGCAAGGACCCGCTGACGTGACGTCCGCAGCACCGTGTGGTCCGGGGCGACCGGGTCGTCGACCGGGCCGTTCGGCCGCCACCACAGGTCGCCCACGAACGCGATCGTGCCCTCGGCGGTGCCCGCGAGCAGCGTGATGTCCTCGCGGCTGTGGCCCGGCGTGCGGATCAGCCGCAGGGACGGGGCGAGTTCGTAGCCCTCGGCGTCCCGGTCGGTCCACTGGTCGTTCTCGTAGATCGCCTTGTGGTCGTGGACCCGGGCCCGGCCGAACAGGCCCACGTTCATGGTGTTGTCCGGGTGGTGGTGGCTGAGCACCACGTCGGTGATGTCGTCCGGGCCGAGGCCCAACTCCGCGAGCGGGTCCAGGATCCGGCTGCGGCTCGCCACCATGCCCGGGTCGACGATCACGTGCCGGTCCGCGTCGCGGATGTAGGAGACGGTGGCGGCGACTCCGGGGCCGGTGGAGCCCGTGTAGCCGGTGGTCAGGATCGTGTACACGGCGCTGCTGCCGAGCGGGGCGTCTGTCTGTGCGTCAGCCACCGTGTCCGCCACGGCGTCCGCCTGTGCGTCTGTCCGCGTGTCCGTCTGTGCGTCCGTCTGTGTGTTCGCGTCCGTCTGTGTGTTCGTCATGACCATGAGTCTTCCGGGCGGGGCTATCCGCGGAAAGTGGCCCTTCTGCCACTGATCGCAGGAAACGTGCCACGCTGTGCCACACTCCCGTATGCCGCCTTTCGTGACCATCGCCGCCTACGCCCCGACGGGCGTCGGCATCCTCGGCGCCGGCATCGTCTCCGAGGTGTTCGACGAGCGGGGCTCCGGACTGCCCCGCTTCGACTTCGCCCTGTGCACCGACCGGCCGGGGCAGGTGCGCTCCGACGCCGGGCTGCCGATCACCGTGGAGCACGGCCTGGAGCGGCTCGCCTCCGCCGACCTCGTGATCGCCCTGCCCTGGGCCGACTTCCGCACGCCGCCCGCGCCCGCCGTGCTCGACGCGTTCACCGCCGCGCACGAGCGGGGCGCGCTGGTGGCAGGGCACTGTGTCGGCGCGTTCGCCCTGGCCGCGGCGGGGCTGCTCGACGGGCGGCGTGCCACCACCCACTGGCGCTTCGCCGAGCTCCTCGCCCGGCGCCACCCGGACGTCACCGTCGAGGCCGAGGCGCTGTACATCGACGAGGGGCAGGTCGTCACGGGCGCGGGGGCGGCCGCGGGCTTCGACCTCAGCCTGCATCTGCTCAGACGCGAGTACGGCGCCGCCACGGCCAACACCATCGCCAGGGACTTGGTTTTGCCCTCCCACCGCGACGGCGGACAGGCCCAGTACCTCGCCGCCCCCGTGCCGGAGGACTGCCGGGACGAGCGGCTCGCCGAGGTGCTCGCCTGGGCCCGCGAGCATCTGCACGAGCCGCTGCCGGTCGCGGAGTTGGCCCGCCGCGCCCTGATGAGCAGGCGTTCCTTCGCCCGCCGCTTCACCGCCGCGACCGGCACCACTCCGCACGCCTGGCTCGTGAACCTGCGGCTGAGCGGCGCCGAGGAGCTCTTGGAGACCACGGACCTGCCGGTGGAGGAGATCGCCCGCCGGGTCGGGTACGGCAGCGCGGCCGTCCTGCGTGAGCAGTTCGTACGCCGCCGGGGCGTGCCGCCGAGGTCCTACCGCCGGGCGTTCACGCGAGCGCCGTAGCTTCGGGACGGTCCGGAGCCACGGGAGGACCAGAGCTTCGGGACGGCCTAGGTGAACGAGGGCATCTCGCCCTCCGTGGTCATCAGGTCGATGATGCTGAAGATGGCGCCCTGCTGGTCGGCGACCGTGGCGAAGCGGCCGAAGGGGCTGTCCATCGGGCCGAAGAGCAGCTGGCCGCCGAGCTTGGTGATGGTGGCGATCGCGGCGTCGCAGTTGTCGACGGCGAAGTGCACGTTGACGAACGGCGGCACGTCCGGCGGGAAGTCGTCGGTCATCTTGAGCCGGCCGAGCACGGGCTGGTCACCGACCTGGAAGACGCTGAAGTCGACGTCGTCGACGTCCATCGACTTCACGTCGAAGGGGAAGACGGCGGGCAGGAACGCGTCCGTCGCCGCCGGGTCCCGTGTGGTCAGCTCCGCCCAGCAGTACGCGCCCGCCTCACCGATCTTCTCGAAGCCCTTGTGGGTGCCCGGCTGCCAGACGCTGAAGTACGCGCCGCTGGGCTCCTTGGCCGTCACCATGGTGCCGAAGTCGCCGACCTGCGTCGGTTCCATGGCGAGCGTTCCGCCGTTGTCGCGGATCTTGGCGGCCGTCGCGGCGGCGTCGGGCGTGGCGAGGTAGAGGTTCCAGGCGGCGGGGCCCTCCACGCCCCCCATCTGCGGGACGACCGCGGCCACGGCCTTGCCGTCCGAGCGTGCCTGCGTATAGCCGCCGAACTCCTCCGAGCCGCTGTCGAACGTCCAGCCGAGGACCTCGCCGTAGAAGCTCTTCGCGGCCTCCACGTCGGGGAACATCGCGTCCGCCCAGCAGGGCGTTCCTTCCGGGTGCGCGGACATCGCGAGGGCCTCCTTCTGGGGGATTCCTGTTGATTTCACGCTATTCGAACGCAGGCGCTCGCGCCCGTCGAACCCTGGCCCCGCCGACCTCCGCGGCCGGTGCTCACCGCGCCCTCAGCGCGCGCCGAAGTTCTGCGTCCACCAGGGGCCTCCGCTGCCCTGCCGGTAGCCGATGCCGATCTCCTTGAAGGAACAGTTGAGGATGTTGGCGCGGTGGCCGGAGCTGTTCATCCAGGAGTCCATGACCGCGGCCGGGGTGCGCTGACCCGCGGCGATGTTCTCGCCGTAGGTGCTCCACTTGTAGCCGGCGTCCGTGACCCGGTCGCCGGGGTCCTCGCCGTCGGGGTTCGTGTGGTCGAAGAAGTCGCGCTCGGCCATGTCGTCGGAGTGGCCCTGAGCCGCGTCGCCCAGCTTGCTGTTGAGCGTCAGCGGGCCGCAGCCGCTTTTGGCGCGCTCGGCGTTGGCGAGCCGGGTGACCTCCGCGCTGTAGGAGTTGCCCGCCGGGGCCTGCGGCGCCTGGGGCGCGCTGCTGGTGCGGGTGGGCTTCGGGGTGGTCGCCTCGGGCTTCGCCGTCTTGGTCTTCGACGGCGTGGGCTTGGGGGACGGCTTCCGCTTCTTGCTGGGGGAGGCGGAGGGGGACTTGCTGGGCTTCTTCGCCGGGGCCGTGGTGGAGGGAGCCGCCGAGGAGGGCGGCTGCGAGGCGGTGAGGGACTGCGCCTCGGTCTGTTCGTCGTCCGTGGGGCGGGTGGCCGAGTAGATGACCCCGGTCGCGACGACGAGCACGGCGATGCCCGCGGCCACCGTGCGGCCCTTGCGGGGTGCCCGGCGGCGCTGCGCGGCATGTCTCGCCGGGGCGCCCGCGCTCCGGGAGCCGGATATCTCGTACGTGTTCGGGGCAGTGGCGTGTGCGTCGGCCGGTATGTGCGGCGCGTCGGCGGCCAGGTGGTGCGGGTCGGCCGTGAGGTACTGCGTGTGTGCCGCGTTCGCCGCGCGTATCGCGCCGGGGGCGGCCAGCGCGGCGGTCGGCGGCACCAGGGCGACGCCCACGAGCAGCCGCTCGGCGAGCACCAGGCCCGCGCCGTGGCCCGAGCACACGGCGCAGTCACGGACGTGCCGGGCCAGGCGCTTGCGCCAGAGGCCGGACGGCGTGCCGTCCCACGGGGCCACCACCTCGCTCAGATACGGGCAACGGGGCTCCGCGGCCAGCGCGCGGACCACGATCCGGGCCGTCTCCAGCTGCGTCTTCATCCGCTGCACCCGGACGGTGGCGTGCTGCGTCGGCAGCTCCATGGCGGTCGCGACCTCGGCCCGGGTGAGCTCGCCGGAGACCTCCAGCCACCACAGCGACAGGAGCGCGCGGTCGTCGGTGTCCAGCCAGCGGGTGGCCTCGGCCACCTCGCGGCGCTGCCCCACCAGGCCGAGCCGGATGATCGTCAGGTCGACGAAGTCCGCGCCCGGGTCCACGACGTCGTACGCCTCGTGGAGCGGGCTCGGGGCCTTCTGCCCGGACGCGCGCTGCTGCCAGTGCCTGCGGATCTCGTTCATGGCGATGGCCACGAGCCAGGACCGGAAGCTCGCCGGGTCGCGGAGCGACGCGAGGCCCGCCAGGGCCCGCAGCATCGTTTCCTGCACCACGTCGTCGACGTCGGCATGGCCGTCGAGCGCCCGCCCGACGATGTTGTAGACCAGCGGCAGATATCCGGCCACCAGCTCGTCCTGCGCCTGCTGGTCCCCGGTCTGCGCCGCCGTCACCAGAGGATCGTGTTCACCGATCATGGACTGCCTCACTCGCTTTCTTCGTCGGCACGTTGTGGCCTTACACCTGGGAGATCGCGTGAGCGCACGGAGATAACAGAAATCCGCGAACAGAAATCTGCGGCGAGCATACGCACCCGGTCGTCCCCGGAAGCGAATTCAGTAATATGGATTATGGGAATAATCGAGATTACTGGAGAGTGGTCATGGTCGAGAGTGGAGCCAACAGCCATCTGTCCGGCTTACCGGACATCGACCGGTTCCGCACGGTCGACGAGCTGAACGCGGCAGTCGCCCGACTGGCGCACGAACACCCCGGCGTCTGCCGGCTCCGCCGGATCGGCACCTCGCGCCTGGGCGATCCGCTGCGGATGCTGTCGGTGGGCCACGGCCCCCGGCACGCCCTGATCGTCGGCGGCCCGCACCCCAACGAGCCCGTCGGCCTGCTCACCGTCCTGCATCTGGCCCGCCTCGTCGCCGCCACGCCCGCCCTGCGGGAGGACGCCGGGTGCACCTGGAACTTCATCCCCTGCATCGACCCGGACGGCACCCGCCTCAACGAAGCCTGGTTCGGCGGGCCTTACACGATCCGCCACTACCACACGCACTTCTTCCGGCCCGCCTTCGCCGACCAGCCGGAGTGGACCTTCCCGGTCCTGGACGAAGAGGGCTGGTTCGACCGGACGCTGCCCGAGACCCAGGCCCTGGCCCGGGTCATCGACGAACTGCGCCCGGAGTTCCAGTACTCGCTGCACAACGCCGACTTCGGCGGGGCGTTCTTCATCCTCAGCCACGACGTGCCGGGCGCGGCCCAGGACCTCGCGGCCGTGGCCGCGGCCCAGGAGATGCCGCTCGCGCTGAGCCCGGTCGACACGGCGGGCTGGCCCGAGGCGGGCCCCGGCGTCCATCTGATGCCCACCGCGCGCCAGTTGGCGGCCGCGACCGCCGCGCACGGCGGCGGCGAGGCCCGCCACGGCGGTTCCAGCGCGCACTACGGCGAACGCCACGGCACGACCACACTGATCACCGAAGTGCCCCTGTGGCACGACCCGAGGGCGGGCGACGCGTCCGGCAGCGGACGCGCCCATGCCGCCGTGCTGACCGGGAGCGCGGGCCAGCTCCGGGACGGCGCACGCAGACTCGGTGACCTGTACGAGCGGGTGCTGCCGCGTCTGACCGTGCCGTCGCCGATGCGTCCGGCCATCGCCGACATCCTGGAGCAGAGCGCCGTGCTGGCGTCCGCACACGAGGCCCTGTCCGCGACGTACGACGGCCAAGAGGCCTCCGTGGGTGAGGTGTTCGGGGTGCGGAGCCTGGTGCACATGCTGCGGCTGAGGGGTGCGGGGCAGCTCCGGCGCCAGCTCGCCGTCGAGCAGGCCGCGGGCAACCGGCCACCGGCGATACGCGCCGCCGCGGAGGAGGCGGACGCCCTCTTCGACTCCTGGTGCGCGAGCGCGGAAGGCGCCCTGCGGGCCGAGCCGTTCCCGCTGCGCCGCCTGGTGGCCGTACAGATCGGCGCCGCGCTGGCGACGGTACGGCGACTGGGCCTCGGCTCGCCCGAAGATGACTCCACGGACAACAGGCCCTCAGGAGACACCCCATGAAACGAGCCGAGGCCCGGCAGCGCAACACCACCGCCCTCCTCGACGCGGCCCTGACCGAAATGGCGGCGCACGGCTACGCGGCGGCGCGCCTGGAGGACATCGCCGCCCGCGCGGGCCTGACGACGGGCGCCGTGTACTCCCTCTTCGGCAGCAAGCACCGCCTGCTCGCCGCAGCCGTCGAACACCTGGCACACCGCCTGCGGTCCGGCCTCGAAGAACTCGCCGCCAGGCAGGACCTCTCCCTGCGCGAGGTGCTCCGGGGCCTCGCCACGGTGATGCATCGCGCCGCCGCGGAAGAACCGGCCGCGCAGTGGTACGCCTTCGAAGTGGAGGCGGCGTCCCTGGCGTTGCGTGATCCCGAGCTCGCCGGGACCCTCGCCCGGCACACGGGCGAGATCACGGACCTGGTCCGCGGAATTCTGACCGACCGGGTCATCGACCCCGCCGCCCCGACGCCGGCCCGCACCACTCCCGAACAGGCGGCGCACCTGGCCCCCGCGGTCCGCGCCCTGACCGCGGGCCTGGCCCAGCAGGCGATCCACGCCCCCGGCACCCTCACCGGCCGCTACGCCGCCGACGCGGCCGCCGCCCTGGCCCACTTGCTCGACCACGGCCCGGCAGGGCGCGCGAGCCCTTGACGGGGCGAAGGAGACGACTGCCTCAGCCTGCTGCGTGCGCCCAGGCCGGGAAAGCCCGACCAGGAGGGCCCGGCGGAAGGCCGCGCGGCGCGTCGGTGACGGGGCTTCAGCGGGCCAGGAGGCCGCGCAGCGCCCCGGCGATCTCGGCGGGGGATTCCTCGGCCATGAAGTGGCCGCAGGTGACGGGCGTGTGGTGCAGGTCGGGCGCCCAGGCGCTCCACAGGGCCGCCGCGTCGAAACCGAGCGCCGAGCCCCAGTCCTGCTGGAGCACGGTGACCGGCATCCGCAGCAGGCTGCCGGTGTCCCGGTCGGTCCGGTCGTGGTCGACGTCGACACCGGCGGAGGCGCGGTAGTCGGCGACGATCGAGGGCACCGCGGCGCGGCAGGCGTCCAGATAGGCGGCGCGTACGTCGGCGGGGATCGCCCCCGGGTCGTTCGTCCAGACGTCGAGGAAGTGGCCGAAGAACGCGTCAGGGGCGGCGCCGATCAACTGCTCGGGCAGGCCCGGGGGTTGGGCCATCAGGTAGAGGTGGAAGCCGACGGCGGCGGTGACGCCGTGCATCACGTCCCACATGTCCAGCGTGGGCAGCACGTCGAGGCAGGCCAGGTGCGTGATCATGCCGGGATGGTCGAGCCCGGCGCGGAACGCGACGAGGGCGCCGCGGTCGTGCCCCGCCAGCGCGAAGCGGTCGTGTCCAAGGGCGCGCGCCACGGCGACGACGTCGGCGGCCATCGTGCGCTTGGAGTACGTCGTTCCGTCCGTCTCCGCGGGTTTGTCGCTCGCCCCGTAGCCGCGCAGGTCCGGGCAGATCACCGTGTGGTCGACGGCGAGATCGGCGGCGACGTGCCGCCACATCAGATGGGTCTGCGGGAAACCGTGCAGCAGCACGACCGGCGGACCCGAACCGCCGACGGCCACGTGCAGGCTGACGCCTTCCGCGACGGGCACGCGCCGGTGGGTGAAGTTCTCGATGGCAGGGGTCATGGTCGCGTCCTTCGCAGCGCCGGAACAGGTGCCTCCGAGCCTGCGGGGCGCCGATGAGCATCCGATGAGCGCGCTACCGTGACCAGGGACGATGCTCACGGAAGGGTGGTTCAGGGTGCCGGTCGCATTCGGGGTCCTTGGGCCGGTGGTGGCCTGGGACGGCGCCGGGGGAGCCGTCGCGCTGAAGGGGCCGCGGCACCGCGCGGTGCTCGCCCGGCTGATCGTCGCCCGCCGCCGCGTCGTCCCCGTGGCCCGCCTGGTCGACGACCTGTGGGTGGACCCGCCCCAGGACGCGGTCGGGGCGGTACGCACCTTCGTCGCCGCGCTGCGCCGCGCCCTGGAACCGGAGCGCCCGCCCCGCACGCCCGCCCGGCTCCTCGTCACCGAGGGCCCGGGATACGCCCTGCGCGCCGAGCCCGCCGCGGTGGACGCCTGGCGCTTCGAGCAGGCGGTGACCGACGCGGCGACCCTGCCGCCGCAGGACGCCCTCGACCGCCTGGAGGAGGCGCTGGGGTGGTGGCGCGGGCCCGCCTACGCCGACTTCCCCGAGGAGACCTGGGCCCGCGCCGAGCGCTCCCGCCTGGGCGAACTGCGCCTGCATGCCGTCGAGCGCCGGGCCGAGGCGCGCCTCGATCTGGGACGCGCCGCCGACGCGGTGCCCGACCTGGACGCCCACGTGGCCGAGCACCCCTGGCGCGAGGACGCCTGGCGGCTCCTCGCCCTGGCGCTCTACCGCACCGGCCGCCAGGGCGACGCGCTCGCCGTCCTGCGCCGGGCCCGCGCGCTCCTCGTGGAGCAGCTGGGCGTGGACCCCGGCCCGGCGCTGCGCCGCCTGGAGGCGGACATCCTCGGCCAGGCCCGCCATCTCGACCCCGCGCCGCCCCGGGCCCCTGGCGCCGCGGAACGGGTGTGGGCCCAGGCCGCCACCGCCTATGACCGGACCGTGGCGGCAGGCGCCCGCGCCCGGCTGGACTCGACGGTGGGCCTGCTGCGCAACCTGGCGGTGACCGGAGGCGGCGGCCTCGAAGCGGCCCGCGAGCACCGCGTGGCGGCCGTCGAGGCGGCGGAGGAGCTGGGCGACGCCGACCTCACCGCCCGCGTGATCGGCGCGTACGACGTCCCGGCGATCTGGACCCGCGTCGACGACCCGCACCAGGCAGCGCAGGTCGTGGCGGCGGCCGAACGCACCCTGGCCGCGCTCCGGCCGGACGCGCACCCGGCGGCGCGGGCCCGCCTCCTCGCCACCATCGCCCTGGAGTCACGCGGCACCAGCTCGGCGCGCGGGCCCCAGGCCGCCCGGCAGGCCGAGGAGATCGCCCGCCGCCTCGACGACCCCGCGCTCCTCGCGTTCGCCCTCAACGGCCAGTTCATGCAGACCTTCCACCGCACGGGTCTGGCGGCGGACCGGGACGCGATCGGCGCCGAACTCGTCGCCCTGTCCGCCCGGCACGGCCTGGCCACCTACGAGGTCCTGGGCCACCTGATCCGCCTCCAGGCCCGCAGCGCGCTCGCGGACTTCCCGGGCGCCGACGGCCACGCGGCAGCCGCCGATCTGCTGGCGGACCGTCACGAACTGCCGCTGGTGGGCGTGTTCACCCAGTGGTACGTGGCGCTGCGCCTGGCCGCGACCGGGCAGGCACCGGCAGCCGAGGCCGCCTACCGGGAGGCCGCCGCGCGACTGGACGGAGCGGGCATGCCCGGCCTGGAGCGCGGCCTGCTGCCGCTCGCCCTGCTGTGCCTGCGCCTCCGACACGGACAGTCCGCCAGGACCGACGTACGGATCGACGGGCCACTGGACGAGGCCACGGACTGGGGGCCCTACGAGCCCTGGGCCCGCCCCTTGGTGCTGCTCTCCCAGGACCGGCGCACCGAGGCGGCGCAGGTGCTGCGCCAACTCCCGGACCCGCCACGGGATTTGCTGCTCGAAGCCTTGTGGTGCCTGGCAGGGCGAGCCGCGATCGAGCTGGGTGACCGCGAGACGATGGAGCGAGCCCATGCCGAACTGACTCCGGCAGCAGGAGAGTTGGCGGGAGCGGGCAGCGGCCTGCTCACCGTCGGCCCGGTGGCACAGCACCTGGAAGACCTCGCGTCGGCCCTCCGGCGCCCCCGGTGAGCGCCCCGCTGTCCTCGGCTAGCGTTCACTCGCCTTCACCGGCGACCACATCTCGTACGTTCCGCGCCGCACAGCGGGCCTGATCGGCAAGACTGCCGATCAGGCCCGCTGTGCGCTACGTGAAGTGGGTCAGCCCTTGCGGGTGTTGACCTCTTCGGTGAGCTGGGGGACGACGTCGAAGAGGTCGCCGACGACGCCGTAGTCGACCAGGTCGAAGATCGGGGCCTCGGCGTCCTTGTTGATCGCCACGATCGTCTTGGAGGTCTGCATGCCCGCCCGGTGCTGGAT
>NZ_JBVJKV010000003.1:0-1122196 GCF_055585065.1 Streptomyces sp. NPDC054047
ATCCAGCACCGGGCGGGCATGCAGACCTCCAAGACGATCGTGGCGATCAACAAGGACGCCGAGGCCCCGATCTTCGACCTGGTCGACTACGGCGTGGTCGGCGACCTCTTCGACGTCGTCCCCCAGCTCACCGAAGAGGTCAACACCCGCAAGGGCTGAGCTCATCGACGTACGAGGCCCTCACCCCGCAGCCGCGGGGTGAGGGCCTCGGCGCGTCACAGGGTCAGACTCGCCTGCACCGGCAGATGGTCGCTAGGGAACTGCCCGCCCAGCGAGAAGGTGTTGATGGCCGCCGAGTGGACCCGCACCGCGGGCGTCGCCAGGATCCAGTCGATCCGGTCGCCGTCGGGCTTCAGCGGCTTGTAGCCGTGGAAGGTGGCGTACGCCTTGCTGCGCTCGGCCGCCGCGTCCCAGGTGTCGACGAGACCGGCGCCCAGCAGCGTGTCGTAGACCGGGTTCTTGTGGGCCGCGACATTGAAGTCACCGGTGACCAGGAGCGGCAGGGACGGGTCGAGGGCCGCGATCCGTTCGGAAATCAAACTCGCGGCACGCGCGCGTGCGTACTGACTCGCGTTGTCCAGGTGGGTGTTGAGGACGTACAGCTCGCTGTCCGTGCGCAGGTCGTGGAAGCGGACCCAGGTGACCATGCGGATGGAGCCGCCGCCCCACGTGTTCGATCCGATGACGTCGGGGGTGTCGGAGAGCCAGTAGTGGTCGTACGCGATCGGCGCGAGTCTGCGGGTGTCGTAGAAGACGCTCATGAACTCGTCGCGGCTGCCGCCCGCCCGGCCGGTGCTGATCCAGTCGTAGTGCGGGCCCAGGTCCTCGGCGATGTCCCGCACCTGCTGGTAGAGGCCTTCTTGGGTGCCGATGACATGAGGGCGCGCGCGACGCAGCAGTTCCCGGGTCACCGGGCGCCGGTCGGCCCAGGTGTTGGGCGGCGTGGTGCTCGCGTAGCGGAGGTTGAACGACATGACCTCCAGTCGGCGCCCCGCGCGCTCAACCCCGTGCGCGGGGGAGGCGGCCAGTGCGGTGGTGAACAAGGGCACCGCCACCGCGGCGAGCGCGGTCTGCAGGCCCAGGCGGCGCGAAACTCGGGTGTCGTTCGGCACGCGGTCTCCTTCAAGGGGTGAGGGTCAGGATGAGGTGCGGGCGGGCGAGTGCGGAAGCAGGATCTGAGACACGGGTGAACGGACGCGGTCCGGCAGACGAGAGGGTGTTGACCAGCGGGAAGGTCGCCGGATAACTTCGGCATGCGGATTGTTGATTCCGTGAAGCGGAAGTTCTGGCAGTCCTGAGTGGTCCTGAGTGTGTGGTCCTGAGCGTGTGGAGGGTGCAGGAATGGGTCAGCAAGAGAAGGTGGCAACGAGTCTCGCGGGCGCGGTCAGCGAGGGCATCAGCGCTTCCCTCGCCCCGGTGGACGCGGAGCTGGAGCGCCGCTATCCCGGAGACCCGGGCACCCGCCAGCCGGTCCACACCGTGTACGTCCCCGGTGAGCTCTTCGGTGCCGACACCATTCGTACGTGGGGCGACCAGGCTCTGAAGTCCCTCGACCAGCACGCTCCGGACGCCGCCACCTTCGCGTCCGTCCTCGGTCTGGCCGACGACCTCGCCGCGCCCGTCTACGACCGCGTACGCGCCAAGCTGGAGCGCGAGCCCGTCGAGGACCTGCGCATCGACTTCGAGGACGGCTACAAGGGCGCGGACGAGGACCAGGACGCCGCCCGCGCGGCCCGCCTGATCTCCGAGGCCTACAAGAACGGCACAGCCGCCCCGTACATGGGCATCCGCATGAAGTGCTTCGAGGAGAACGTGCGCGACCGCGCCATCCGCACCCTCGACATCTTCCTGTCCGGCCTCATGGAGGCCGGCGGCCTGCCCGACGGCCTGGTCCTTACGCTGCCCAAGGTGACCTACCCCGAGCAGGTCACCGCGATGGTGCGCCTCCTGGAGGAGTTCGAGAAGGCGCGTGGCCTGGAGGCGGGCCGGATCGGCTTCGAGATCCAGATCGAGACCAGTCAGTCCATCCTGGCCGCCGACGGCACCGCCACCGTGGCCCGCATGATCGGCGCCGCCGAGGGCCGCGCCACCGGCCTGCACTACGGCACGTTCGACTACAGCGCCTGCCTCGGCGTCAGCGCCGCCTACCAGACCAGCGACCACCCGGCCGCCGACCACGCCAAGGCGATCATGCAGGTCGCCGCTGCGGGCACCGGCGTCCGCGTCTCGGACGGCTCCACCAACGTCCTGCCCATCGGCACCACCGAGAAGGTCCACGACGCCTGGCGCCTGCACTACGGCCTCACGCGCCGCGCCCTGGCCCGCGCCTACTACCAGGGCTGGGACATGCACCCCGGCCACATCCCCACCCGCTACGCCGCCGTGTTCGCCTTCTACCGCGAGGGCTTCGAGCAGGCCGCCGCGCGCCTGTCCGCCTACGCGGCCCACCGTGAGGGCGGCGACGTGGCGGACGAGCCGGCCTCGGCCAAGGCGCTCGCCGGCTACCTGCTGCGCGGCCTGGACTGCGGCGCCCTGGACGTCGGCGAGGTCACCCGGCTCACCGGCCTGACGCTGGCCCGCCTGCAGAGCTTCTCCGGCCCGCGCCGCGGGGACCTCACGCCGCACGGCAAGTAACTCCCGGCTCGCCCTGTCACCCCTGCCCCGTAGTCTGTGAGCCACGAAAAGTGGCGTCACAGGAGCGGGGCAGCGGTGCCTTCGGGCGTACCGCCAACTGTCAGCCCGCGGGCGGCAGTTCGCCCGATCCGCGCTTGATCAGCCGCGTCGGGAGCTCGATGCGCTCAGGGGCGTCGGAGGCGCCGTCCAGCTGACGGAACAGGCGCTCCGCGGCGGTGCGGCCCAGCTGCGCCGCGTCCTGGGCGACGACGGTCACCCCCGGCTGCAGCAGGTCCGCAAGCTCGATGTCGTCGAAGCCGACGAGGGCCACGGGGTGGGAGTGCCCGGCGAGGACCCGCACGACCGTCACCGTCACACGGTTGTTGCCCGCGAAGATCGCCGTGACGGGGTCGGGGCCGCTCAGCATCGCCCGGGTGGCCGGTCCCACGCGGTCCGGCGAGGTGATGCCCAGGGACATCCACTCCTCCTGGACGGGGATGCCCGCGTCCTCCATGGCCGCGCGGTAGCCGCGCAGGCGCTCTATGGCGGTGTGGATGCGCGGCTGGTCGCCGATGAAGCCGATGCGGCGGTGGCCGTGGGCGATGAGGTGGGCGACGCCGTCGCGGGCGCCGCCGAAGCTGTCGGAGAGCACGACATCGGCGTCGATCTTCCCGGCGGGGCGGTCGACGAAGACGGTGGCGACCCCGGCGGCGATCTCCGGCTCCAGATAGCGGTGGTCGTCACCGGCGGGGATGACGACCAGGCCGTCGACCCGGCGCGCGCACAGCGCGAGCACCAACTCCTGCTCGCGGTCGGGGTCTTCGGCGCTCGAGCCGTTGATGAGCAGCGCGCCGTGGGCGCGGGCCACTTCCTCCACGGCGCGGCTGAGCGGGCCGTAGAAGGGGTCGGCGAGGTCTTCGAGGACCAGGCCGATGCTGGCCGTGCGGCCCTTGCGCAGCACCCGCGCGCTGTCGTTGCGGCGAAAGCCCAGGGCGTCGATGGCCTCCTGGACGCGGCGCTCGGTGTCGGGGGTGACACCCGCCTCGCCGTTCACGACGCGGGAGACCGTCTTGAGGCCGACTCCGGCGCGTGCGGCGACGTCTTTCATGGTCGGACGGTTGCCGTAGCGGGGTTCGGGTCGCTCGGGTCGGCTGGCGGTCTCGGCCACGGTGCGCTGTCCTGTCGTCGACGATGGTGAGCTGAAGAGGTGCGTAAGTGATGTGGCGTCGAGCATAGAACCTGGACAACGTTGTCAGATGCAAGAGAGACTGTCCATCGCATTCTCCGGCCTGCCCTTTCACCGGGGGAGCGGCCTGCCCTTTCACCAGGAGATCTGACACTGATGCACACGGACCTCGTCGCCGCACTCGACATCGGCGGCACCAAGATCGCCGGCGCCCTGGTGGACGGCCGCGGCCGGATCCTGCTGCGTGCCCAGCGGCCCACGCCCGCGCGCGAGGACGGCGACACCGTGATGCGGGCGGTCGAAGAGGTCGTCGGCGAGCTCACGCACTCCCCGCTGTGGGGCAGGGCGCGCGCGGTCGGCATCGGCAGCGCGGGCCCCGTGGACGCCTCCGCGGGCACGGTCAGCCCCGTCAACGTCCCCGGGTGGCGCGGCTACCCGCTGGTCGAGCGGGTGCGCGCGGCCACCGGCGGACTGCCGGTCGAGCTGGTCGGCGACGGCGTCGCGATGACGGCGGCCGAGCACTGGCAGGGCGCGGCCCGCGGCCACGACAACGCGCTGTGCATGGTGGTGTCCACCGGCGTCGGCGGCGGACTGATCCTCGGCGGCAAGCTGCACCCCGGCCCCACCGGCAACGCGGGCCACATCGGTCACATCAGCGTCGATCTGGACGGCGACCCCTGCCCGTGCGGCGCGCGCGGGTGCGTGGAGCGCATAGCGAGCGGGCCCAACATCGCACGGCGCGCCCTGGAGGGCGGCTGGCGGCCGGGCGCCGACGGCGACACGTCCGCCGCCGCGGTGGCCGTCGCCGCACGGGCCGGGAACCCGGTCGCCGTCGCCTCCTTCGAGCGGGCGGCCCAGGCGCTCGCCGCGGGCATCGCCGCCACGGCCACGCTCGTCGAGATCGACATCGCCGTGATCGGCGGCGGGGTGGCGAAGGCGGGCAATGTCCTCTTCGACCCGCTGCGCCGGTCCCTGCGGGACTACGCCACGCTCTCGTTCGTACGCCATCTGACCGTGGGCCCGGCCTTGATGGGGACGGACGCGGGTCTCGTGGGGGCCGCGGCAGCCGCGCTCAGCCAGGAGGACAGGGCCGTGGACCTGCACCCCGCTGTGGGCAGCTGACCGTCCCTGGGGCTGCCGCCCGCCGGTTCGTCCGAGTGCGGGCCGGGCTGAAGTGCACCAGCCCGGCCCGCGGTTGACGATGTGTCGGATTCAGCAGCTGAGCACCGGCTCCGCCCAGTCCGCGTGGTCGGAGTCCCTGCCGTCACCGCCGTCCGTGACGACCAGGCGCACGATCTGGGCGCCGCTCACGTCCGCCGAAAGGCTCTTCGCCGCATCGGCGTTGGTGAGGACGCCGGTCGATGCGGCCTTCTTGCCGTCCGCCCAGATCTCGAAGGTGACCGTTCCCTTCGGGTCCTTCTCGTCGTCGACGCCCACCTTCGCGCTGACCTTCTCGCAGGAGGCGCCGGTGTAGTACTCGACGGAGCCCGCGGCGTGCACCCCGAGCCCCTTGGCGTGGACGACCCCGCCGATGGTGAGCGGATTGCCGTCGCCCGCCGCGCTCTCGCCGTTGCTGGTGTCCTTCTCGACAGGGCCCCAGCCATTGACCGCCGACATCCACGGCAGGTCACTGACCGCCGAGTTGCCCGCGGGCGGCGCCACGACGACATGGGCCGTCAGCGGCAGCACGCTCTGGGCGCGGGTGCCGCCGGGGGAGCGGTAGCTGGTCTTGAGCGTCAGGTCGTACGCTCCCGGGGTCGCGCCCTGCGGTGCGCTCACCGACCACGACGTACGCAGCGACGTGCCCGTACGCAAGGAGCTCGCGGTCGAGGGCGAGGTCGCCTTGATGCGCCAGCCGGAGGGGCCGGTGAAGGTGACGGACACCTTCCGCGCGGGGGTGCGGCCGAGATTGGTGACCTTCGACGTCAGCTTCTCCGGCTTGCCGGCCTCCACCAACGGCGCTCCGTCCAGGCCGAGTTCGACCGCCGAAGGGTTCTTGGCCCACTTGCCGTCCGCCGCGACGCGCAGCAGCACGGTGCCGTGCGCGGGGACGGTCGCCGCGATCGCGCCCGCCGTGTTGTAGCTCTTGTGCTGCCACAGGTCGCGCAGCGTGTACCCGTCGGCCTCCGGGAGCCCGACGGCCTTGGCCGACGTGGCGATCGACTGGGCGCTGCCCGTCTCGTTGAAGAGCGCGACCGTGCGGCTGCCGTCCTTCATCTCCTTGGCGACGACCCAGCGGCCGTCCTGGGAGGAGAGCACCTTGCCCTGCTTGCCCAGCGGGTCCTGGTCGACGGCGATGACTTCCTTGTTGCCGATGATCTCGAAGGTCTCGGGGGTGGCCTTGCGCAGGTCGGAGCCGATGAGCAGCGGGGCTGCCATGATCGACCACATCGAGAAGTGCGTGCGGTACTCGGTGTCGGTCATGCCGCCATTGCCCACCTCGAGCATGTCCGGGTCGTTCCAGCGGCCCGGACCCGCGTGCTCGGCGAGCGGCAGGTTCTGCTTCATGATCGACAGCATCGAGCTCCAGTTGTCGCTGATGTCGCCGGTGGTGCGCCACAGATGGCCGACGTCGGCGGCCCACTCCCAGGGCTTGTTCTCTCCCCACTCGCAGATGCTGTAGACGATGGGGCGGCCGGTGGCCTTCAGCGCGTCGCGCATGGCGATGTACCGCTTCTTGGCGTCGACGCCTTGGTTGTTGCAGTTGTCGTACTTGAGGTAGTCGACGCCCCAGTCGGCGAACTGCCGTGCGTCGCTGACCTCATGGCCGAGTGCTCCGGGGAATCCGATGTCGCTGCAGGTCTTGGTGCCGGCGCTGGTGTAGATGCCGAGCTTGAGTCCCTTGGCGTGCACGTAATCGGCAACCGCCTTGATTCCGTTGGGGAATCGCTTGGGGTCGGGCACCAGTTTGCCGTTGGCGTCCCGCTGGGGCAGTGCCCAGCAGTCGTCGAGATTGACGTACTGATAGCCGGCGTCCTTGAGGCCCTTCTCGACGAAGATGTCCGCGATTCCCTTGACCATCGCCTCGTCGAACTCGGCCCTGCAATGCGTGGAGTTCCAGTTGTTGAAGCCCATGGGCGGGGTGAGGGCGAGACCGTCGGGGAGCTTCGCGTCGGGAGCGCGTGTCCCGGCGGCCTGTGCCCCGGCGCCCTGTGACCTGGTGGTCTGCGACTCGGCGGTCTGCGGCTCGGTGGTGGAGGGCATGAAGGGCCTCTCGGCCGCACCGCCCGCGTCACGGGCCGCCGCCGGCGCCGCGAGCCCTGCGGCACACAGCAGTGCGGCGGCCAGCGACCCGACGACTCTTCGACGCGTTGTGAGGGGTGAGGTATGACGCATCGTTACATTCCTCCGTACTCGCAGAAGTTGGGGGACTGCGTACGTGTCAGAGGTGCGCGCTTACGGTAGGCCGTGTTCGACTCTGTTGGAAGAGGGTCGCAACGGTTCTAGGACCCGAACGCCAAAACCCTTGGCTGGTAAGGCACTTGGTAGTGGTATCGCAACCCTCGCGTTCGGTTGTGTTCGGTTGCACCCCGAGGAGGGGGGCATGGCGCAGTCATCGTTCATGGGTCCTGCCACGTCTCGAAGCATGGCAGGACATCGGATGTCCCGGCGGAATGTCCTGTGCGGTGCGGCCGCCGGAGCCGGAGCGGTCACTCTTCCGGCCCTGCTCACGGCCCGCGGCGACGGCCCGGGCGGCACAGCGAGTTCCAGCAGAACATCACGCGCTATCTGCAGGGCACGCCGGCTCGGTCCGGGTGGCGCTGCCCACGGTGCTGGTCTTCCTGCTCCTGCAGCGGCACTTCATCGCAGGGCTGAGGTTGGGGTCGAGCAAGGGTTGAGGGGGTGTGGCGACAGCGAATGCGGATGCGGGTGTGGGTGCGGATGGGGATCTTGGTGATGCCGGGGCGTAACGGGGTGGCTAGCGAGGTGCCGCGAGTACGTCCCGGAGTACGTCCGCGAGCGTGACGCGGGCGAGCTCGTGCCGCAGGGTTTCCTCGATGCCCTCGTAGATGCCCTGCATCGCCGGCTGGATACCGTAACCCACCACGCATCCCTGGTCCGGGGTGGTGCGGTGCATCGCGAACAGCGGGCCGGGTTCCACTGCCTCGTACACGTCGAGCAGGGTCATCGACTCCAGCTCGCGCGCCAGTGACCAGCCCGCGCCCACGCCCCGCCGGGACTCCCCTCGGCCTCTTCGCCTACGCGGCGGCCCGTCGCCCATCGGCTCTCACGATCGTGGTGGGCTGCTCTGCCTTGAGTGCCGGCATCGAGGCCGTGCAGTTCGTCATGAACGCCGGCCGGGTCGTCGATGTCGGCGACGTCATTTTCAACACCGTCGGCGGACTGGTGGGCTGCTGCTGGCCGCCGGGGCTTGGCTGGTGACAGGGCGCGGTACTGAAGGAGCCCGCCACGGCCCGCCAAGGAGCCCGTATGACCGACCAACATCCCCGCCGCTTCATGATGGTGCGCGACATCGATGAGACCGGCGTTTCCGGCGTCGGCGTCATCGTCGAAGGCATCGAGTTCACCGATGGCACCGTCGCCCTGCGATGGCTGACCGAGACGACCTCGACCGCCATCTACGCATCCATGGACGATGTCGAAACCATCCACGGCCACGGCGGCAGGACACGGATCGTCTGGATCGACGAGTAGGGCAATGACTCAGCGGGCGCCACTGTGCCGCCGTACTGACCGTGCACTGCTTTGAAGACACGACCCGGTCGCGGCCACTGAGCCCTGGGGCGTCGACGGCGGCATCCACCGCCGGCTCATCCGGCCCCAGGTCACCGCGCTCATGGCCGTCCATCAGGAACGGCGCACCGTGCGGATCTACGACATCCAGCGACGACGACGCTGACGCCGACACCGCGAAACCCCCGCCAGGGCGGGCGGTCTGCCGCTTCCCCGGACCACAGCTCAGGCCGAGGCATGACCACCGATCGTCACCTCGATGTCGTCTCCCGACTGGGCGAACTCCCGGATCAGCCAAGTGCGGCCGCCGATCGGCGTGCCCGCGCCGGTGGTGTAGGCCGAGACGGTGAGCACGGGGCCCATCGAGTCGGCGCGCAGCTGCGCCTCGGTGACCACGTCATCGGAAAGCCGCAGTTCCACGTCGATCGGCCACGGCTCTGCCGCAAAGGCCGTGGGATCGGAGAGCCCCAGCAGGCGGCAGCGAGCGCCGGGGAAGAGATGCGTGTGACCGCATACGGCCAGGAAGGTGTTCGCTTCGGTCGGACCGGTGGAGGACTGGGGCATGACGAAGCTCCGAAATCGGTGGGGGGCAGGCCGCCCTTGGATTGTGCGGCCTCCGACGGGCGGGCGGCGGCATCCCACGGCCTCGACGCCCCCACTGCCACCCGGTCGGAGCCGCACGAGATCGGTGAAGCGACGTAGGGCGACGGATTCAGTACCGCCTTTCCGCCCCTTTCTGCCACTCAGCCGCTTTCTGACACTCAGCCCGGAACACGCCCCTAGTGGCGGCCGGGTGGGTCGGAGGTGCACTGCGGGTCAAGAGGGGTGTTGTTCGTGCGGAAGGCGGCTCCGTCCTTCAACTGCGCCCGTAAGTCCTCGAGTTCCCGCTGCATCGCTTGCAGCCGCTGATACGTCTCGAAGAGATAGCGAATCTTGGTGCGCAGGGTCAACGGGTCGATGGGCTTGAGAACAACGTCGGCCACCCCGAGCAGGTACGCCGCGGCTGACACCTCGCGGCTCACGCTGTAGCCGGTCAGCAGGACGATGGGGATCGACCGCGTCTGATCCAGGCGGTGCATGTAGCGCACGACGTCCAGGCCGCCGACGCCCGGCATGCGCAGATCCAGCAGTACGAGACCGACATTGCCCCGCAGGAGCTCCCGCAGGGCGTCGTCACCGTTGGTCGCGCGCCCCAGTTCGTAGCCGAGGGGGGCCAGCGCGCTTTCCAGCGCGAACAGCGTGTCCTCGTGGTCATCGACGACGAGGATCTTGGAGTGCGTTGGCATCGCCTCGGGCCCCTCTCACTGACGTAACCAGGCTATGCCTAGGACGAGTTGAAGAATCCTTCCTCGCGTGGGAGTTGATGCTTCAACGGCCACGAGGAGAACACCGGCCACAACAGTCAGCCCCCTCCCGCCGGAAGGCAAGAGGGGGGAGTTCCCGTTTCAACTTGTGTCAGTGGCGCCGCTCTGGGAAGACGTGCGGGCGTAGAGCCGGTGGCACCGAACCGCATGGGTTGATCGCCGCTGATGCCACCGGTCCCGGACTCCCATGGAGGCATGTTCGATCCCGCATTGCCGCCCCATGGTCGAGGCGGGTCGGCCGCGGCCGAGGGAGCTCGCCGCGGCCGCTCCTGCCGTCAGCTTGCTCCTGATCAGGGTGGATGGCCTCCGCATTTCTCACGCCGTATTCCGTACGACGCATTCCTCACGCAGGCAGGCGAGTTCGGGCCATCGGGTGTGGTGTCGAGTTCGGGATATCGGGTGCGGAGCAGGGCTGGACGCCCGGGCCCGAGCCCAGGAGTGACCTGTATGCGTCGCGGCTATCCCTGCGCCGCCTTCGCGTACTCCTGTGCCATGCCACCCGCGAAGTCGTACACCACGACCGGTTCCTCACCCACCACCCAGGCATCGTGTCCGGGCGAGCACACGAAGACATCGCCCGGCCCGACTTCGACCTCGCCTCCGTCGTCCATGCGGATGTGCATCCGCCCCTGGACGACATAGCCGTTGTGATGGATCTGGCAGCTCTCGGTCCCCGCGAGCGGGGCCACGGACTCGGACCAGCGCCAGCCGGGCTCGAAGTTGCCCACGGCGAAGTCCAGTCCGGTGAGATGTACGGCTTCCAGGTGGCCGCGGGGGAAATCGCGGCGCTCATCCGGCTTTTCGACCGCCTTGACCTCGATCATGACGACTTCCTCCGTTCGGGCCGTGCAACGTTCCGGAGTCAGTTGTCGCCGCCGCGTGACCCACGGCCGACGTCATCGCCAGCCGACCCCTTCATTCCATCGTCTGCCTGTCAACCGGGGGACGCCACCTGGGGGACTGCCGGGTCACCGAGGGGGTCGGGTCTCCTACTTGCTGTGTTGATCGAGGCGCCGATTCGGACGTCGATTCAGGCATGGACACGGACGTCGGTTCAGGCACAGACGCGCCTGACCTGCCAGAACGGCAGGAGTGACATCCCCCGGATATCCGGCGCGCTACCATCCGAATGCCAACCGGGAATCACCACCCGTGATTCCACCCATGATTCCACCCGTGATTCCACAGCCTGGGAGGGCGGCATGAGCAGCCAGCCGTGGACCACCGAGGAGCTCGTCGACCTCGACGAGACCATCGACGCCGCCCGCGAATCCGGCAACGACGAGCTCGCCGCCTACTGGCTGAGCGTCCGTGACGGCGGCACGCCCACCGCTGACTGGGAAGACCTCCGCGTCGGCCTCTACGCCAAACACGGCATCGACGTCAGCGACCACGCGGCATAATCAGGCGCCATGGCGCCCCAGCACAGCAGGCCCGGAGCCCGCATCGTCCTCGGCCCCACCGCCGTCGCACAGGCCGGCCGCTTCACGCCGGCCGAAGAGATCTCCGTGGACCGCGCCCTGGCCGCCATCGCCGCCGACCCCACCATCGGCTTCGTCCGCACCCGCACCGAAAACGGCGGGATCATGTGGGAGTACCGGGCATCCGGCACCAGCGTCCGCATCATCTACACGATGACCATCCGACGCACCATCGTCACCGTGGCGTACTTCGAAGCCTGAGCCAGGACCGCGCCCCACCCGTGGGCTACTGCTCGCCGGGCGGGTCATCCGTGCGGGCCGCGGCCAGCTCGATCTCGCGGATCCGGCGCAACCACCGCGCCAACACATACAGGGCGCCGCCGAGGATGGCGCACGGCTCCCAGATCTCCGTGACGAGAGCCGGTAGACCGCCGTCCCCGACGATGTACACCGACTGAGCGCCGACCACCAGGGCAATCGCCGTGTTCGTGCGGCGCTCCACCCGCAACAGCCACTCCACCGGAACCCACAAGGGGCCGCACAGATCACTCAGGCGCATGCGGATCGCGGCGCCGAGGAAACCGAACGACAGCCGAAGCTGAGCCCAGCTCGACAGGGTCTGCCCGGACTCAGGATCTCCGGCGAGTACGGCTGCCCAGTCCGCGCGAAGATGCGGACGCCGACGCCCCGCGAGCGCTGCGGCCAACGACATCGCCCTTCGTGGAACCCGCAGATCGGCCAGTTGGTCCGACTTCGCTTTGATGCCGATGGTGAGGAGGAGGACCCCTACGACCGCCGGCGTGCCGAACTGCCATTGCACGATCTGCTCGAATCCCACCACAAAGACCGCGGCGATCAGTGCCACCAAAGGCATGGCTACGTGCCACCTCCTGCGAAGCCAGGACGGCGACCGTACCGGGCGGCCCGTTCAGCAAGTGCGGACGAGGCCCACGTGCGTCCGGCACCCGTGAGCTCGTAGAACCGCCGGGCGGGACGGCCGGGGTGCGGATCCGACTCCACGGAACCTGCGACCAACCCCTGCCTCTCCAGCCGGTCGAGGATCGGGTACACGGTTCCAGAGCCGAGCTCGGCCTCCTGACAGATCTTCAGCCCCCAGGCCGGGTCGTTGGAGGTGGACGCCAACAACACCTTGATCACCTCAAGTGTCGGGCGTGTAAGGCGAATTGAGGTCATGTCAGGGGTACAGCACTCGGCGGAGCGTATGTCGAGAACGAAGTACGCTCCCTGGTGACGGGACCGACGGGCCCTCGGGGCCACTCGGGGGCCTCCAGGGCGTGAGCGCCTCTCCTGTGAATCCGTCGAGCTGAACCTCAACCCCAGCTCTGAACAAGCGGGTTCACCGCATGCCGACGGCTGCAGACGGACATCATGCCCGGCATGGATGAGTCCCAGCAGAAGCTCAGGCCTTGGCAGTGGGCGGCCATCGGTGGCGGGGCACTCGGTTTCATCGCGGCCGTCATCTGGGTGCCGTGGCTCATCGAAGGCGGCCACATCAAAGACGATGAGGGCAACCTCTACTCGTCCGCGGGCATCATCATCACCGGGCTCCGCACAGCGTTCATCGCAGTGGCCGCCGGAGCCATCGCCGGGGTCGGCCTCTGGTACACGCACCAGAGCCATAAACAGACCGAACGGCTCTTCCAGCACACGCGAGCAAAGGATCGTGAGCAAGCGGAGCTCACCCGTGAAGGCCAAGTCACCGACCGGTACGTGGAAGCGATCAAGCTGCTGGCTTCTGACAACATCACCCAACGGCTCGGCGGCATCTACAGCCTCGGGCGCATCATGCGTGACAGCGAGAAGGACCACTGGACTGTGGCCGAAGTCCTGGCCGCGTTCGTGCGGACCCAGTCCCCCAGAACGACTGCCGAGGGCGGCGAGGGGCAATCAGTGCACCGAGCCGATATTCACGCCGCGATCACGGTGATCGGCAGAAACCCCAGGAACGGGCTGAGCGTCCTGCTGTACAAGACGATCGACCTTTCCAACACCGACCTCAGGGGGTACCAGCTCTACAGCCTGGACCTGGATTCGATCATCTTCGATGGTGCTGACCTGTCGGACTGCCAACTCGCAGGCACATCCCTCAACCGCAGCAGCTTCCGGAACGCCAGACTTCGAGACGCCAATCTCGGGGGATGCTCCCTGAACCGCGCGAGCTTCAACAAGGCCGACCTCACGCGAGCAGACCTCTCATGGGCTCGCATGGTGAGAGCCACGGTGACCGATGCGGTCCTGGACGACGCCATGCTCTTCCACCTCCAGGCTGACGCTGCCTACGGGTGGGCCCGCAATCAGGTCGACGCCGGCAGACACGACGCAACCACCCGGTTTCCCGACGACATCGCGGCCTGGCTCGAAGCCAGGGCGGAAGAGGCCCGGAACGCTGGAGAAGTGCGGGAGCGCCAATAGACGGTTCGAGGAGCGGCCGTTCGCTCGCCGCGGTCCGAGGCCGGACAGGGCCGCGGCCCGCGGCGGGCGGCAGGATTCAGGCGGAGGATGCTGCCGTGTCCCCGGTGCGTCGGGGAGTGGGACGTGGCGGCTGCAGGCGGTCGTACAGGGCCGCGAAGGCGGTGCAGGTGATGGGCAGGGTCAGGGCCGCGGTGATCAGGATGCCGACGATGACGGGGGCGAGGATGCCTGCGTAGTAGGCGGCGAAGAAGTTGCCCGTGGCGTCTTCGAGAAGGCCTCGTATGAGGGGGCGCAGGGGCAGGGCGAGTTGCACCACCAGCCGGAGCACCCCGGCGCTGAGCGCGGCCAGCGGCAGTGTGAGGGCGAGGACGCGGACCACTCCTGCGCGCCTCCATGCCAGAGACCAGGAACGGCGCAGGGCCGCGCGGGGGCCGAGGCCGGCTGCCGCGGCGGCCGGGGCGAGGGCGAGCCCCAGGCGCAGCAGTACGGCGGCGAACAGGGCCACCGCCGGGGAGGTCTCGACGAGTGTGTGGGGCCACGTTCCGCGTTTCAGCACCTCGTCCTCGGTGTCGAGATGGAGGCCGGTGAGACGGTCCGCCACGACCGCGACGAACACCGGCAGAGGCCAGACGATCAGGCCGCGCAGCGCGTACACGGTGAGCACCGGGCGCAGCCGCGCGCGGATCGCGCCCTGAGGCCGATCGTCCGTCGCGGAGGGGGCCTGGGCCTCCGCCGCGACGACGGCTCGGGAGCACACGCTCTGCAGGGCCGCGCTGCCCATGCCGAACAGGAGCAGGAAGAGCGGGAGCGTCCAGAGGGCGACCAGTGTCAGGTCGGTGTGGTCGTGCAGGTAGGGGTCCTCGAGCTGGTGGTACCGGACGACTTCGTTTCGCATGTGGGTGAAGAGGGGCCAGGCGAGAGCGAATATCGCGGCCGTCATCAGCAGCCCGGCCAGTCCGGACAGACCGACGACACGCACCGTCGCACTCGCCAGCGTGCCCCGATGCCGCCGCAGGGCGACGAACGCCGTGGCGGTGACACCGCGTTGTGGGCTCACGCCTGTCGGTGGCGCGGTGCGGTCGTGCGGTGTCGTGCGCTTCATGGGGTGAGCCTTCTGTCTGTTCCTGTGCTGTTCCTTGTCCGTTCCTGGTGGGGACGCTGGGTGGGAGGCGTGAGGTTCTCCGCATGGGCCCCGACCTTTGGCGGGGCTGCTGGAATCGGCACCCACCGGCGCGTGCGTACGCCAAGTCCTTCCGAGCGGGAAGCGCAGGCCCTGCGGCTCAGTTCACTGGGGCGTGACCTTGTGGACGGTGGTGTCGTCGGGGTTCAGGCGGCGGCCGTCCGCGGACAGTACTTCCAGTTCGCGCAGACCCTGTCCCTCTCGGCGGTCGACCAACTGTGAGTGCGGTTCGCCGGGGGCGAAGAAGTTCTGTTCGCCCCACTGCCGCAGGGCCACGATGACGGGGAAGAGTGCCTTGCCCTTCGGGGTCAGTACGTACTCGCGGTAGGCGCTGCCGTCCGAGGCGGGGACGGATTCGAGGACGCCGCCGGCGACCAGGCTGCGCAGGCGCGCGGTGAGGATGTTCTTCGCCACGCCGAGGCTGCGCTGGAACTCCCCGAAGCGTCGGCTTCCGTCGAAGGCGTCCCGCACGATCAGCAGGGACCACCAGTCGCCGATCGCGTCCACCGACCGGGCGACGGGGCATTCGCTGTCGTCGAAGCGGGTCCTGGTCACCATGGTGTCTCCCCGTTCCTCATTCCCGTACTGGTTGCAACATGCTACCAGGAGGGGTTATCTTCGCCTTCCTTTCTTAGTGGCAAGTTGAAACCAAGTGAGTGGAGGAGCGCTGATGGCCGGCGACTGTGCGGCTGTGACACGACCGACCGAGGCCCCGGGCGGGGGAGGCTCCGCGGCCGTCCTGTCCCGTGGCGTCGTCATGTTGTTCGCCGTTGCCTGTGGGGCAGCGGTGGCCAACGTCTATTTCTCCCAGCCGCTCCTGGTGACCATGGGGCACGACCTGGCGATGAGCCCGGCGCTCGTCGGCAGCGTGGTCACCCTCACGCATGTCGGCTATGGCCTCGGCCTCTTCCTGCTCGTGCCGCTGGGCGACGTGGTCGACCGCCGGCGGCTCATCGTGGCCCAGTTGCTGCTCCTGGTGGCGGCGCTGGCCGTGGTCGCACTCGCCCATAGCGCGGCGATCCTGCTCGCGGGCATGGCCGCGGTCGGTCTGCTCGCGGTCGTCACGCAGACGCTGGTGGCCTTCGCGGCATCGCTGGCACCTGCCGACGGGCGCGGGCGGGTCGTCGGCCTGGTCACCAGCGGCGTGGTCATCGGCATCCTGCTCGCCCGCACCGCATCCGGCCTGGTCGCCGACCTCGCGGGCTGGCGGGCCGTCTACGTCGCCTCGGCATCGCTCACCGCTCTGCTCGCCCTGGTCCTCTACCGCGTACTGCCGCGCCCCAATGACCGCGGCGATCACGGTGACGCCCCGCCGACCACCCTGCGCTACGGACAACTCCTGCGCTCCACGGTCACCCTGTTCGCACGGGAGCGACTGCTGCGGCTCCGGGCCCTGTTCGGCCTGCTGATCTTCGCCGCCTTCAGCACCCTGTGGAGCAGCGTCGCGCTGCCGCTCAGCGAGGCCCCGTACTTCCTGTCCCACAGTGCGATCGGGGCGCTGGGCCTCATCGGTGTCGTCGGCGCCCTGGCCGCGACCGTCGCGGGCCGACTGAACGACCGCGGGCTCTCCCGGCGGACCACCGGCATCGCCCTCGCGCTGCTTGCCGCCTCGTGGCTGCCCTTGGCCTTCACCCGCAGCTCGCTCTGGGCCCTGGCCGTCGGGGTGATCCTTCTCGACCTCGCCGTGCAGGCCGTCCATGTCACCAACCAGACGCTGATCTACGCCCTGCACCCGGAGGCAGGCAGCCGGTTGATCGGCGGATACATGGTCTTCTACTCGATCGGCAGTGCCACCGGCGCCATCGCCGCCACCTCCCTCTACGCAGTGGCCGGTTGGGGCGCCGTCTGTGCTCTGGGAGCCGCGTTCAGCTGTCTCGGGCTCGTGTTGTGGACGTGCACTCGACACAGCATCCCGGACCCCGCAGGCACAGTGCCCCGGACCCCGCAGGCGAGGTGACCGCGCGGCCCTGACGCCCGGCCAGCAGGCAATTCACTCCATTGGGTGGGACATCGCCCTGGCCGGCGTACCGCCGAAATGCCATGGGCATTTTCCGCAGCGGCGTGGGGTTCCGCGCCGTCGGCAGAAGCAAGGGAGGCCCTTCATGCAGCAGGAAGAAGTCTACGAACCACCCGCCATGGTGGAAGTCGGTGACTTCGCCGAACTGACCCGCGGCGAGGCCCTGGGCGCGCAGTACGAGGGCGGTTTCCCGCCCTACGAGTGGTACCTCGGCCCCAACTGACCCCTTGGCGCCTCGGCGGCTGACTCCTTGGCACCGCGGCCCAACTGATCCCGAACTCGACAGCACATGAACAGCACATGATGGGTGATACGTGCCATGAGCGGTGACGTGTGGTTCACGATCCTCCCGGACGGTGAATCCGGCGTGGCCGCGGCGCGGCTCCTGCGTCCCTGGGCCACCGCGTCCGTCGCGCACCACTCCGGTCGGCCCTGGCTGCTGGGCAGTTGGCCGGACGGTCTGGTGACGGTGGGCGTGGCAGGGGCGCGGCGCGTCGCGGTGATCGGGCGCTGCCCGGTCACCGCCGATGCGCTGTCCGCGCGGGCGGGACGGCTGCGGGACCTGGGGGACGTGGAGCGGATCGCCCAGGGCCTGACCGGGAGTTTCCACCTCCTCGCCTCCGTCGACGGTTCGGTCCGGGCCAGAGGGAGCGCGTCCGGGGTGCGGCGGCTCTTTCACACGCGTCTTGGCGGAGTGTCCGTGGCCGCCGACCGGTCGGACCGGCTCGCCGCCGTGACCGGAGCGGGCCCCGACGAACGGGTCCTGGCCGCCCACTTGCTCGGCTCGCCGCTTCCGTATCCGCTGGACGACCACTGCGTGTGGCAGGGCGTGCGAGCCCTGCCGTCCTTCGACTGCCTGCTGCTCGACGCGGACGGGCGGGCCCGCACCCGGCGGTGGTGGACCCCGCCGGAGCCGCAGCGCGCGTGGCAGGAGGGAGTACCCGCGGTGCGGGCGGCGTTGACCGCGGCGGTGGGCGCCTGCACGGCCGGCGGGGGCACCGTGAGCGCGGACATGTCCGGCGGCATGGACTCCACCAGCCTGTGCTTCCTGGCCGCCCGGGAGCAGGAGCGGAGCCGGCCGCCCGGAGCGAAGCTGGTGACGATGCGCTGGCAGAGCCTGGACCCGCAGAACGACGACGCGGCCTGGGCCGAGCGCGCCGCCACCCACCTTCCCGACAGCGAGCACGTCACGCCCGCCCGCGACCAATGGCCGCATTGGTACAGCGACTTGACGGCACTCACCGAGGACGCCGTACCCACCGACGAGCCGGGACCGTGGGTGCGCGACGGCGCCAGGATCGCCTCGCTCTGCCGCCTGATGACCGACCGGGGGTCTCGCCTGCACCTGATGGGCGGCGGCGCGGACGAGCTGTTCAGTACATTTCCGCCCCACCTGCACGACTACGTACGACGTCATCCGCTGGCGGCGTACGCCCGCATCCGAACCCAACGCGCCTCCCAGCACTGGCCGCTGGGGCCACTGCTGCGGCAGCTCGCGGACGGCAGGACGTACGGCCAGTGGCTGTCCGCGTGGGCGCGGGGCCTCACCGCCGCCGAGCCGGCCTCGGCCGCCCTGGTCCGCCGGGCCCCCTCGACGGCGTGGGGGATGGACCTGCGCATGCCGCCGTGGGCGACGCGGGACGCGGCCCTGGCCGTGCAGAGCCTGCTCCGCGAAGCCGCCGAGAGCGCCGAGCCGCTCGCGGCCCGGCGGGGACAGCACACGGCACTCGCGTGTGTACGGACCGGTGGGCGCGGCCTGCGGCAGCTGGACCAGGTGACCTCGCGCAGCGGCCTCGGGCAGGCCGCGCCCTACCTCGACGATCAGGTGATCGAGGCGGCCCTGGCCATCCGCGTGGAGGAGCGCAGCACGCCAGGCCGGTACAAGCCGGTGCTCGCCGAGGCGGTGCGCGGCATCGTGCCCGACGACGTCCTGCGGCGGAGCACCAAGGGCGAGTACTGCACGGACTTCCACGTGGGTCTGCGCCACAACCGCGCGGCCCTGGTCGAGCAGTTCGACGGCTCGATGCTGGCCCGGGCCGGGCTGATCGACGACGAGACGGTCCGCGCGTCCCTGCTCGGCGTGCACCCGACGCCGGAGGGGCTGCGCTCCCTCAGCTCCAGCCTGGGCAGCGAGATCTGGCTCCGCGCCCGCCCCGGGCGCGCCCGCCCGGCCGAACACCGTGATGGACCAAGGAGAACCGTGATCAACGAAGGAGCATCGTGAGTCTGACCCTGCGACCCGACGTCTGCGCGACGGACACAGCGGACGGCATGGTGCTCCTGGACGAAGTCACCGGCCGGTACTTCCAGCTCAACCGCACCGCGGCACTCGTCCTGCGCGGTCTCCTCGACGGAGCCGAACCACCGGACGCGGCCCGCGCGTTGTGCGCCGCCTACCCCCGGCTCACCGCCGAGCGCGCCGACGCCGACGCGGCCTCGATCACGCGCGCGCTGATCGGGGCCCGGCTGGTGGTGCCCGTATGAGCCAGTCGATGGTGCCCGCCGCCCGCGGCCGCCTGCCCCTGCGCAGCCGTCCCGCCGCCCTCCTCGCCACGGCCGCCGCCCGGCTGATCGTCGCGTGCAAGCCGCGGCGCATCCGCCGCGTCCTTTCGGTGATCCGGCGCGGGGCCGCCCCCGCCACCGCCCGGCAGGCGCTCGCCGCCCGCGAGGCGGTCGTCGCGGTCAGCGTGCGGTGCGCCGGGGAGGGCTGCCTCCAGCGCTCCGTGGCCACCGCCCTGCTGTGCCGGATGAGCGGTGCCTGGCCGGACTGGTGCACAGGGGTGCGCACGGAGCCGTTCCGCGCGCATGCCTGGGTGGAGGTGGACGGCGTCCCGGTGGGCGAGCCGCACCAGCCTGGGGAGTACCGCCGCATGCTGGTGGTGGCGGCCGCGCTGCCGGGGAAGCGGCCCTGAGGCCCGGCGGGCACCCGGCTGCAAGCGACCCCCTCGGCCGTCCGCGAAGGCGCCGACCACAACGGTCCTGGGCGAGGGGTCAGAGCCGGGCGATACGGCGAGCGTGCGGGGTGGGATGGGGATGGGGAGGGGGATGGCGTCACCCGGCTCATGGCGGCGCGGAGACTTGAGCGGGCGGTGGTGAAGAGCCCGAATTAGCCCGCACGGTGGAACCGGAGACCGTCCGCATGATCCGCTCCGTGACACGGGCCGTCATGTCCCGCACCGGCGAGTGGGATTGAGATCGTCGGGGCGTGGCCACCGATCATCTCCAGCAGACGGAGCACTCCGCATGAAAGCCCCGAAGTACGCGCGTGACATTCCCGGCCTGTGCTGGGACGAGAGCCCCGGTGATGTCCTTCACTGCACCCTTGAACAGAACCACACCGGCGATCACTTCCACGCCTACACCCGAACCCGGTGGCCCAACCGGGCGCGCGCCGCCCGGGCCGCGACGGAGCCACGGAGCGGGCGTACAAGGAACTGAGGTGCCACGGCGCCCGTGGACAGGAGCGTCGCGGCGGCGAGGCTGCCCCAGAGCGCGGTCGGGCCGTGAGGTGCGAGAGCGGTGATGACCGTGGGGGAGACGGCCAGGCCGAAGCCCGTGGAGAGTTCGAAGCGGGCGAGCGTACGCCCCAGGACAGGGGCCGGGGCGAGAGCGGTGACGAGCGCGGTGGCGCTGCCGGCGTAGATGATCTCGCCGATCGTGCAGACGACGGACACCGCGGCGACGGCCGGGGCGCCCCAGCCGTGTCCCAGGGAGGTGGCCGCGAGGAAGCCGAGATAGGACACGGCGAGCACCACGCCGGCCAGCGCCAGCACGGTCTGCCGGGAGAAGCGGGACAGCAGGACGGTGACCGGCACCTGCAAGGTGACCACCAGCACCGTGTTGGCCACGAAGATGGCCGCCGACCACACCGGGGACGCGTGCAACTGGGTCACCAGGACCAGCGGGAGCGCGATTTCGGGGACGTTGAGGCAGAAGACGTAGACCACGTTGGCGGCGAGCAGCGTGCGCATCCGGGGTGCGGGCCCGCTGTCCCCCTTCTTGGCCGGGGCGGTCGGAGCCGCCACCCCGGCCGCGGCAGCCGCGGCGGCGGTCGGGTCCGCCCGCAGGCGCACCGACCACGCCAGCGCCGCCGCCGTGAGATACGCGACCCCGGTGACCGCTGCCAGCGCCTGCAGTGCGGTGGTGCCGCCCGCCAGGCAAGCGGTGGCCAGGAGCGCGCCCACGCCCATGCCTGCGTTGCGCAGGGCGCGGCCTGCCGCGAGCGCGGTGTCGCGTTCCCGGCCGTGGGCGAGCGTGGCCACGAGCGCCGCGTGGGCGGCCGGCCATGCCTGGTTGCCGATGCCGAGGAACAGCGCCGCCGCCGCGAACAGCCCGACGTGTCCCGCAGGAGTGGCGAGCAGCAGCGCCACGCCGAGGAACCGCACCAGCATCGACGCCGCCACCACCGTGCTGCGCGCGCCCCGGTCGAGCCATCGGCCCACCGCGGGCATGCACACCAGACCCACGACGATGCCGACGGTCATGGCGACGCCGGTGGCCGGCGCGGAAAGCCGCAGCACCGTCACGCCGTAGAGCAGCAGGAACGGGCGCAGCAGGCCGGTGCCGAGGGCGTCCACGGCTATGGCGACGGCATAGCGCGGGCCTCCGGAGGCGTGGAGGAGGGCGCGGGGCTCGATCTTGGTGGTGGTGGGCATGGCGCCCACGGTGGGGTCGGCCGCCGGATCGGCCACGTCGGTTGACGAACCCCGTCAATCGGCGTCGGCGCCGGTCATCCGGTCGGTGATGATGCGGGGATGACGTTGAGGATCGACATCAGCGGTCTGCCGTCCGAGCGCCTGCGGTTCGCCGCGTCCCCGCTGGCCGAGCTGACCGCGATGCTGCACGTGCTGGCCGAACCCGGGCATCATCCGCGGTACGCCGACTGGGCGGGTGACGTCTGGTCCGGACTGCGGCCCGAGCTGGCCGAGCGGTTGCGGGAGGCGGAGTTCCTCTGGCGTTCCTCACAGGCCGACTTCCTGATCCCCGCCCGGCCCCGGCCCACTCTTGCCGAGGAGTTGGACGACGTGGACCGGATCGGCGACGAGGCGTATGTGACCGCCGCGCTGGTCACCACGTGTGGCAGCAACCGGGCCCGTTTCGCCGCGTCCTCGCCGCTGACCGACGCGACCGCCCGCGAGCGTGCGCTGGACCTGGCCCAGGCCCGTGGCCCGCGGCAGGAGGCCTTCGCGGAACGGCTGCTCGCGGACCCGGCCGCCGTACGGGCGCGGGTGCGCCACACCCTCGAACAGTGCGCCGAGGCCTTCTTCGATGCCGCGTGGGCCGATGTCGCCGAGCGGTTGGCCACCGATCTGCGCCTGAAGAACGACTTGTTGCAGCGTCAGGGCATCGGATCGGCACTGGCATCGGTCTCCGACGCCGTCACCCTGGCACCGGACGGCGACTGCGTCATCGTGGACAAGCTGCAGGACAAGTCGACCGCCGCCCGCGGCATCGGGGTCACCTTCATCCCCAGCGTCTTCGGCCGCCCGCACCTGGTGGCGGTCCATTCGCCGGGGTGGCAGCCGGTGGTGCAGTACCCCGTGGCCGAGCCGGGTCCCTCGGAGCCGGTGTCGCTGGAGACGGTCACCCTGCGCCTCGAGGCACTCGCGCATCCGGTACGGCTGCGGCTGCTGCGCACCCTGGCCCGCGGTTCGCACACCACGGGCGAGCTGGCGCACGCCTGGGAACTTTCGGCCCCGGAGGTCTCCCGCCACCTCGCCGTCCTGCGCGGCGCGGGTCTGCTCACGGCCCGGCGGGAGGGCCGCTACGTCCGCTACACCCTCAAGCTGCCCGATCTGACGGCGCTGGGCGCCGATCTGCTGGCGGCCGTACTGCGCTGAGTGCCGCAGGGCCGCACCCGGTTCACACGGGGTGTGAACGGAATGCATATATGCATCGTGCGCGCCTACTGCCGGTAACAGCGTCGGCAGGGCAAGCTGGGAGGAGCTGCCCGGACCCCGCAGCGCTCCCGCGCCACCCCGGCCGGGAGTTCGCCACCCCTGTCGTGGGCTCACCCCTGTCGCGGGCTCATTCCTGCTCCAGTGCCTTCTCCAGGGTGGGAACGGGCGACAGCATGGGAGTGAGGCCCGTCAGGCGCAGGATGCGCAGCGTCAGGCGGTGGGTGCAGATCACGGAGAGACGGGCGCCTCTCGCCGCCGTACGACGGTGTGCGCGGACCAGCAGGGCGACGCCGGAGCAGTCGAAGAACGTGGTCCGCGTCAGGTCGATGACCACGGTGCTGGCGGTCCCACCGGTGATCGGGTCCAGCAGCGGGCCCATCCGCTGGTAGGCCAACAGGTCGATCTCACCGTGCAGTTCGATGACGACAGCGCCGTTGTGGCCGTACACGCGCGGCTGCTGGTCGGAGTCCTCGAAGGCGAATTCGTTCAGTGCACGGAGTTGCACGTGTCCCCCCAGTGTCGACGACGGCCGGGTCCTCGCGGCAGCGGGGTGCGTCGAAAGAGCCGGATTCAGGAGGTCACCAGGGGCTGGGGCGCCTGGCGGATCACGCTAGCGGGGGAGGGCCCGGCCTGTGGTGAGGGAACGATTCATGCAGCGCGACTGCCACCCGATGGGGTGAAGCGAGCGCGAATCCCTTGACATGTTGGGGCGCCTTTCGGCCTGGGGGAGGGCCGCCTCATCAGGGCCTGGTTTCCGTGGCAGGGTGTTGCGGGCAAGCCACAGGGGGCCAACAGAAGAGGGGGAACCGTGATCGTCTGGATCAACGGCGCGTTCGGTGCGGGCAAGACCAGCGCCGCACGGGAACTGATCGAGCTGATCCCGAACAGCACACTCTTCGACCCCGAGGTCATCGGCGGCGGACTGCCCGACCTGCTGCCGCCCAAGTGCCTCGCCGAGGTGAGCGACTTCCAGGATCTGTCGATCTGGCGGCGGCTCGTCGTGGACACGGCGGCGGCGCTGCTCGCCGAGGTCGGTGGCGTCCTCGTGGTGCCCATGACCCTGCTGCGGCAGGACTACCGCGACGAGATCTTCGGCGGGCTCGCCTCGCGCAGAATCGCCGTACGCCATGTCGTCCTGGCCCCGGATGAAACGATCCTGCGCCAACGCATCACCGCCCGTCCCGTCCCGGAACTGCCGGACGGCGAGCTGCGCGTGCGGCAGTGGTCGTTCGACCACATCGAGCCCTACCGCGCCGCGCTGGCGGGCTGGCTCGGCGCCGACGCCCTGCGCATCGACTCCGGCGCGCTCACGCCCTGCGAGACCGCCGAGCGCATCGCCGACGCCGTACGCAGCGGGGCCGCGTCCGTCTGCGACATCGTGCAGACCCCGGAGCCCACCGCGGAGACGCTCGCGGCCGGCGTGCTGCTCTTCGACGAGCGGGACCGGGTGCTGCTGGTCGACCCGACGTACAAGGCCGGTTGGGAGTTCCCCGGCGGCGTCGTCGAACCGGGCGAGGCGCCCGCGCGCGCGGGCATGCGCGAGGTGGCCGAGGAGACCGGCATCCAACTCGCCCACGCCCCGCGGCTCCTGGTCGTCGACTGGGAACCGCCCACACCGCCGGGCTACGGAGGGATGCGCTTCCTCTTCGACGGCGGCAGCCTCGACAGCGGTGAGGCCCGGCAGATGCTCCTGCCGGGCCCCGAACTCCGCGACTGCCGCTTCGTCACCGAGGACGAGGCGGCCCGGCTGCTGCCCGCCGTGCGCTACGAACGGCTGCGCTGGGCCCTGCGCGCACGCGAGCGCGGGGTCCCCCTGTACCTGGAGGCGGGAGTCCCCGTCGGCCCTCCTCAGTGACCGTCGGCCGCCTCTGAACGGCGGGTCGGTCCACGCCGTACCCGTCGACGGCGGCCCGCGGCACGGACGACGCCTCGCCGGTGGGCAGAGCTGTGGGCAGAGGAACTCCCCCTGCCCACAGCCCCGCGGAAGAAGCCTCGGGGGCTCAGCTCGCCGCGTACTTCTGCAGGAACAGCGCCTCCGCCACCGACAGCCGCTCCAGCTCCTGCGGCGACACGCTCTCGTCGACCGCGTGGATCTGCGCCTCGGGCTCGCTCAGGCCGATCAGCAGGATCTCCGCCTGCGGGTAGAGCGAGGCCAGGGTGTTGCACAGCGGGATCGAGCCGCCCTGCCCCGCGTACTGCATCTCCTCGCCGGGGTAGGCCTCGCCCATCGCCTCCGCCATCGCCGCGTACGCCGGGCTGGTGGTGTCCGCGCGGAACGCCTGGCCCTGCCCGATCTGCTCGGTGGACACCTGAGCGCCCCACGGCGTGTGCGCCTCCACGTGCGCCTGCAGCAGCTTGGTGGCCTCGGCCGCGTCCACGCCCGGCGGCACCCGCAGGCTGATCAGCGCCCGCGCGGCCGCCTGCACGGACGGCGTCGCGCCGACCACGGGCGGGCAGTCGATGCCGATGACCGTGACCGCGGGACGCACCCAGATGCGGTCGGCGACCGTGCCCGTGCCGACCAGACGCACACCGTCGAGCACCTTGGCGTCCTTGCGGAAGGCGGCCTCTTCGTACTGAAGCCCGTCCCACACCTCGTCGCCCGTGAGCCCGTCGACCGTCGTCGAGCCGTCCTCCGCGCGCAGCGAGTCGAGCACCCGCACCAGCGCCGCGAGCGCGTCGGGGGCGGCGCCGCCGAACTGGCCCGAGTGCAGATTGCCCTCAAGGGTGTCGATGCGGACGCGTACGAGGGTCATGCCGCGCAGGGTCGTGGTGACCGTCGGCAGGCCGACGCGGAAGTTGCCCGCGTCGCCGATGACGATGGTGTCGGCCACCAGCAGGTCGGGGTGCGCCTCGGCGTACCGCTCCAGGCCACCCGTGCCCTGCTCCTCGGAGCCCTCGGCGATCACCTTGACGGTCACCGGGACACCGCCGTTGGCCTTCAGGGCGCGCAGCGCGAGCAGGTGCATCAGGACGCCGCCCTTGCAGTCGGCGCTGCCGCGTCCGTACCAGCGTCCTTCGCGCTCCGTGAGCTCGAACGGCGGGGTGGTCCACGCCGCCTCGTCGAGCGGCGGCTGCACGTCGTAGTGCGCGTACAGCAGCACCGTGGGAGCGCCCTCGGGGCCCGGCAGCATTCCGTACACCGACTGGGTGCCGTCCGGGGTGTCGAGCAGCGCCACGTCCTGGAACCCCTCGGCGCGCAGCGCGTCGGCCACCCAGTTGGCGGCGGCCTCGCTCTCGCTCCGGGGGAACTGATCGAAGTCCGCCACCGACTTGAAGGCCACCAGTTCGGTGAGCTCCGCCTTCGCCTTCGGCATGAGTGAGGCGACGGTCTCGGCGATCGGATTCGGCGACATGGGCACGCTCCTCGTAGGTGCGACGTTGTACGTATGTGGGTGTTGTGATCCTCCCACAGGCGGGTGCCGGGAGTGCCCGCCGTAGGATGCCTTGGAAAGCGCGGCCAACAGCTGGATCGGGAGCGGTAGACCAACGTGAGCAGCGAGAACTCAGCGGACGACGCTCAATACGTGTGGGACGTCGTCGTGGTGGGAGCAGGGCCCGCCGGGGCGTCGGCGGCCTATGCGGCAGCCGTCGCGGGACGCAGCGTCCTCGTCCTGGAGAAAGCCGAACTGCCCCGGTACAAGACGTGTGGCGGCGGCATCATCGGTCCCTCGCGTGACGCGCTCCCGCCCGGGTTCGAACTGCCCTTCAGGGACCGGGTGCACGCGGTGACGTTCTCCCTGGACGGCAAGTTCGCCCGCACCCGCCGCTCGAAGCAGATGCTCTTCGGGCTCATCAACCGCCCCGAGTTCGACCAGCAGCTGGTCGAGCACGCGCAGAAGGCGGGCGCCGAGCTGCGCACCGGCGTCACCGTCGCGCGCGTGGAGCAGCACGGCTCGGTCGTGCCCGACCGGCGCACGGTCGCCGTGGTCCTTCAGGGCGGCGAGACGGTGCTGGCCCGCGCGGTCGTCGGTGCCGATGGCAGTGCGAGCCGCATAGGAGCACATGTCGGCGTGAAGCTCGACCAGGTGGATCTCGGTCTGGAGGCCGAGATCCCGGTGCCGCAGAGCGTCGCCGAGGACTGGGCGGGCCGGGTGCTCATCGACTGGGGTCCGATGCCCGGCAGTTACGGATGGGTGTTCCCCAAGGGCGACACCCTCACCGTCGGGGTCATCTCCGCGCGCGGCGAAGGCTCGGCCACCAAGCGGTACTTGGAGGACTTCATCGCCCGCCTGGGGCTCGCGGGCTTCGAGCCGAGCATCTCCTCCGGCCATCTGACGCGCTGCCGCAGCGACGACTCGCCGCTCTCGCGCGGCCGGGTCCTGGTGTGCGGTGACGCGGCGGGGCTGCTCGAGCCGTGGACCCGCGAAGGCATCTCCTTCGCGCTGCGCTCGGGGCGCCTCGCGGGGGAGTGGGCGGTACGGATCGGCGAGGCGCACGACGCGGTCGACGCCCGCCGCCAGGCCCTGAACTACGCCTTCGCGATCAAGGCCGGCCTCGGCGTCGAGATGAGCGTCGGGCGGCGCATGCTCACCCTCTTCGAGCGCCGTCCGGGCGCGCTGCACGCGGCGATCACCGGGTTCCGGCCCGCGTGGAACGCGTTCGCGAGGATCACCCGGGGCTCGACCACGCTCGGCGAGCTGGTGCGCAACCACCCGATGGCAGGGCGGGCGCTGAGCAGGGTCGACCGGTAGGGATCCGCCCGCGGGCGGCCCGCGGTCCGCGGCCTCACTTGGTGACGGTGACGCGGAAGACGGGGTGGTCGCTCGCGGCCGCCTCGATCTCCGCGTCGGTGGACTTGGCGGTCACGCCCTTGAAGTACTGGTTGACCTCCCAGCCCCACTTCTCCAGATAGCCGCGCAGCACCGGCAGCTTCTCGGCGTCCGCCACCTCCTCGACCGTGAACGCGCGGACCTTGCGCCCCACCCGCAGCTCGCCGCCGCCCGCCACGCGCATGTTGCGCACCCACTGCGAGTGCCCACGGGCCGAGACCAGGTACTGGGCCCCTTCGTACGTGAACGGGTTGACCGGGATGCGCTGCATCTGCCCGCTCTTGCGGCCGCGCACGGAGAGTTCGGCCGACCCCATCAGGCTGATGCCGCGCCGCGCCAGCCAGCCGATCACGCTGTTGAGCCGGACGGCCAGTGGGCTGCCCTTGAGGTAGTAGGGGGTGGGGGAGGAGGACGCCGAGGGGGAGGACGAGGACATGGTGACCGCCAGAGTCGGGAGGGCTTCCGAGAGCACTGCTCTCGCTTAAGAGCAGTGTGCACGAGAGCGGCGCTTCATTTCAAGAGCGGTGATCTCGAAAGTGTCGCCCGCTCTCATTTCAGTGCGCCGCTCTCGTTTTAGCGCACTGCTCCGAACCCGTGGCACACTGCCTGTATGAGTAGCGCTACCAGCGGGGCCAGGGCCCGCGCCCGAGTCGAAGTCACCGCCGCCATCAAGGACGAGGCGCGCAGACAGCTGGCGGCCGACGGCGCCGCCAAGCTCTCGCTGCGCGCCGTGGCCCGCGAGCTCGGCATGGTGTCCTCCGCCCTCTACCGCTACTTCCCCAGCCGCGACGACCTCCTGACCGCGCTCATCATCGACGCCTACGACTCCCTCGGCGCCGCTGCCGAGGAGGCGCATGCCGAGGTCGCGTCGGCCGAACCCGTACGGCGCTGGACGACCGTGTGCGAGGCCGTGCGGACCTGGGCGCTCGCGCATCCCCATGAGTACGCCCTCATCTACGGCTCGCCCGTCCCCGGCTACAGCGCGCCCTCCTCCACGATCGAAGCCGCGGCCCGTGTCGGGCAGCTGCTCATCGGGATTCTGCGCGACGCCCACCAGGGGCGCGGTGTCGCCGCGCGGCCGCTGCCGGGCGGGCTGCGTCCCGAGGCCGAGCGGATCGCGGCGGACCTCGCGCCCGATCTGCCGCCCGCGGTGGCCGCGGCGTTGGTCGCGGCGTGGGCCCAGCTGTTCGGGCTCGTGGGCTTCGAGGTGTTCGGACAGTTCAACCGCGTCGTCGAGGACCGCTCGGCGTTCTTCTCCTATGCGGCCACTCAACTCGCCCACGGCGTGGGGCTGGTGGACCAGGGCTGAGCCCCGGGCCGCGGCGAGAGGAGGTCCGGGTCCTGGCGCAGTATCCGCCCTGCTTCGGCGGCCCGAGCGGCGCCTCTTCGCCGCCGCGCAACGCCCGGAACGGGCCCAGCAGTTCGAAGCGAGCATCCCGGTGCTGATGTTCTGCGTCGCCTGCGGCCTGTCGATGGACTACGAGGTGTTCATGCTGGCGCGCATCAAGGAGGAGTACGAGCGAGTCGGCGACACGCGGCGGGCGGGGCCACCGGGATCCGGCAGAGCGCCCCGCTGATCACCGCGGCGGCCGGGATTCTCGCGCTCTCGTTCCGCACGTACGCCACCGGAGGCATCGTCTTCCTCAAGGAACTCGGCGTGGGCACCGCCCTGACGATCCTCGTGGACGCCACCCTCATCCGCGTCGTCCTGCTCGCCGTGGCCATGCGGCTGGCGGGCCGCGGCAACTGGTGGGCGCCCGGTCCGCTGCGCCGACTGCACCAGCGCCTCGGCCTGCACGAAGGCGTGGAGAGTGGCAAGACCCCCGAGGTACTCCAGCGGGAGTACGCGTGATCGCCACCGCCGGGTGACGACCGCCGGGCACCGAGCGGTCTAGCGTTGCCGTCATGGATGAGCGGCGCGAACACAAGCGCGGCGGTCCGCCCTTGCCCTGGAGCGGACCGGCGATGTGGCGGCACGGGCCGCCCTGGTGGAACCAGCGCGACGAGTCGGGGAACGTCAGCAGGCTGCCGTGGCTGACGACGCTGGCGATCACCGTGTTCGTGCAGGTCGGCTCGAAGTACGCCGCCGAGGGCCAGCTCGACCGCGAGCCCCTCGACCTCTACGCCCGGCTGCTCCTGCTCGCGGGCACGGCCTCGCTCCTGCTGCGCCACCGCCATCCGGTCCCGGTCGCGTACGTCACGGCCGGGACCGCGCTCGTCTACCTCGGGGCCGGGTACGCGTACGGACCGGTCCTCATCACCGTCGCCGTCGGCTGCTTCGCGGCGGTCGTCGCCGGGCATCGGCGCGCGGCCTGGGGCGCCGTCGGCATGCTGTGGGCGGGGCATCTGCTGGTCGCGCACTGGCTCTATCAATGGCTGCCGCCGGACGGCGACAACGCCCGGACGTGGGGCGAGGAAACCGTCGTCGCCGTCTGGGTCGTCGCCATCATCGCCGTGTCCGAACTGGCCCGCGTACGGCGCGAGCAGTGGATGAAGGAGCGGGCCGAGCGCGCGCAGGCAGCCAAGCGGCGGGCCGACGAGGAGCGCCTGCGCATGGCGCGCGAGCTGCACGACGTCCTCGCGCACAGCATCTCCGTGATCAATGTCCAGGCGGGCGTCGGCCTGGCGCTGCTCGACTCCGATCCCGAACAGGCCCGCACGGCCCTGACCACCATCAAGGCCGCGAGCAAGGAGGCCCTGGGGGAGGTCCGTCAGGTCCTGGACACCCTGCGCACGCCCGGTGACGCGCCCCGCGCCCCGGCCCCCGGGCTCGACCGGCTGCCCGAGCTGGTGCAGCAGGCGGCCGGCGCGGGGCTCACCGTCGAGGTCGACACCCAGGGCGCCGGAAAGAAGCCGGCGCCCGGCGTGGACCTCGCTGCCTTCCGCATCGTCCAGGAGGCCCTCACCAACGTCGTACGGCACTCCGGGTCGAGGCACGCGCGCGTGCTCGTGCGCCACGAGGCCGCGGCGCTCACCCTGCGCGTGGACGACGACGGCCCCGCCACCGGCGCGGACGCGGGCGGCAGCGGGAACGGTCTTGCCGGGATGCGGGAGCGCGCCGCCGCCCTCAATGGCACGATCGAGGCGGGCCCGCGCCCGGACGGGGGATTCCGTGTGACCGCCGTACTGCCCACCCGCACGGCACCTCAGGAGGACCAGTGATCCGCGTACTGCTCGCCGACGACCAGTCGCTGGTCCGGGCCGGCTTCAAGGCACTGCTCGGCGCCCAGCGGGACATCGAGGTCGCGGGCGAGGCCGCCGACGGCGAGGAGGCGGTGCGCCTGGTGCGTGAACTGCGCCCCGACGTCGTCCTGATGGACATCCGCATGCCGCTGCTCGACGGGCTCGCCGCGACGCGGAGGATCACCGACGAGCCGGATCTGAACGACGTCAAGGTGGTCATGCTGACCACCTTCGAGCTGGACGAGTACGTCTTCGAGGCGATCCGCTCCGGCGCGTCGGGCTTCCTGGTCAAGGACACCGAGCCCGAGGAACTGCTGCGCGCGGTCCGCGCGGTGGTCGACGGGGACGCGCTGCTCTCGCCCGGTGTGACGCGCCGTCTCATCGCCGAGTTCGCGGCCCGCTCCAAGGAGCCGTCGGGCCCCGAGCCGCTGGGCGAACTCACCGAGCGGGAGCGGGAGGTGATGGCGCTGGTCGGCATCGGCCTGTCGAACGAGGAGATCGCACGCCGTCTGGTGGTCAGCCCGCTGACCGCGAAGACGCACGTCAGCCGCACGATGGTGAAGCTGGGCGCCCGGGACCGCGCGCAACTGGTCGTCCTGGCCTACGAGTCGGGCCTGGTGCGGCCGGGGTGGCTGGGCTGAGTCGCCCGCCGGTGGCGCACGAGGATGGTCACCACGGACACGACGAAGAGGACGGCCGCGACGATCAGGCCGACCCGGTTCAGCGTGTTCTTCGAGGGCGATGACACGCCGAAGAAGTGGACCGGTGCGGTCACGGCCATGAAGGCGGCTCCCGCGACGCAGGTCGCGACGAACAGCGCGAAACCGATCTCCACGGTGGCCGCGTCCCGCTGGGCCTGCGTCCTTCGCCCCATGTCCCGAGTGTCGGGGATGTGACTCCGGCGGGCAAGGAACTGCCCGCCGGAGTACGGATGTCGGCGGCAGGTCGGATCAGTCGCGGACGGCGACCCGCTCCTCGTCGGCCTCGTGCTGGACGGACTTCACGACCAGGAGCGTCTCCTGCGTACGACGTGTGCGCAGCCCGGTGAGAGTGATGAGGAGTCCGGCGACCGCGATCGCCGTGACCACGATCAGTCCGGGGCGGTAGCTGTCGAGCACGGCCTGCGGCGAGGCGTCGGCGCCGTGGGAGGCCGCGGTGATCACGGCCGTGACGACGGCGAGGAAGATCGCGCCGCCCACCTGGATCGAGGTGTTCAGGAGGCCCGAGACCATGCCCTGCTCGTCGTCGTGCACGCCGTTGGTGGCCTGGATGTTGAGCGAGGGGAAGACCAGGGCGCAGGCGAAGCCCAGCAGGATCATGGAGGGCAGGATCATGGACGCGTACGACGGGGTGAGGCTGACGCGCAGGAACAGCGTGTACGAGGCCACGAGCAGGACGAAGCCCGCCACGATGACCCGCGGCGTGCCGAACCGGTCGATCACCGAACCGACCTTCGTGGAGGAGAGCGCGACCAGGGCGCCCGCGGGCAGGAAGGCCAGCGCGGTCTCCAGGGCGGACCAGCCGAGCAGCGTCTGGAAGTACTGGGTGGCCAGGAACTGGAAGGAGACGTAGCCGCCGAAGAACGTCATCGCGCCGATCTGCGCCCGCAGTTGGGGCCCTGAGCGCAGGACGCCGAGGCGGATCAGCGGGCTCGCGGTGCGCAGCTCGATGCGTACGAAGACGGCGAGCAGCACGGCCGCGGCGAGGAACGACAGGAGGGTGCGGGCCGATGCCCAGCCCGCCTCCGGCGCCTCGACCACGGTGAACACGAGCAGCAGCATCGCCGCCGTGCCGGTGACGGCGCCCGGCACGTCGTAGCCGCCGACGTTCTTCTCGCGGGCGCTGCGCGGGATCAGCTTGAGTCCGGCGATCAGCGCGATGACGGCGATGGGGGCGGGCAGCAGCATCGTCAGGCGCCAGCTGGCCTCGGTGAGCAGGCCGGAGAGGACAAGGCCCATGGAGAAGCCGGTGGCGGCGCAGGTGGTGTAGATGGTGAGCGCGCGGTTGCGGACCGGGCCCTCGGCGAACGTCGTGGTGATGATGGAAAGGCCCGCGGGCGCGGTGAACGCGGCGCTCAGCCCCTTGATGAAGCGGCTCGCGATCAGCAGCGGCCCGGAGTCGACGAACCCGCCCAGGAGTGAGGCGAGGGCGAAGACGGCGAGCGCGATCAGGAAGACGCGGCGCCGCCCGAGCAGGTCGGCGGCGCGTCCGCCCAGGAGCAGGAGGCCGCCGTAGCCGAGGATGTAGCCGCTGACGACCCACTGCAGGGTCGAGGTGGAGAGGTTCAGCTCGGAGCCGATGGAGGGCAGGGCGACGCCGACCATCGACACGTCGAGCGCGTCGAGGAACATCGCGGCGCAGAGCACGAGGAGAGTGCCCCACAGACGCGGGGACCAGCGCTCCGGGGACGCGGAGGCAGCTGTGAGCGGAGAAGTCATGCGCAGCAGAGTACATGCACATGCATTGAGTGCAAGTGCATTTAATTCCGATGCAACAAAGGGGCGATTTCTGCTACCGTGCGATGTCATGGCGGCGAAGAAGGCCGAGCAAGGGCTCGTGGACCAATGGCGCGACATCCTCGCGGTGCACGCACGCACCCTGTGCGAACTCGACAGCGCCCTGCGTGAGCACGGCCTGGGGGCCAGCGACTTCGAGGTCCTCGACGTCCTGTCCGATGCCGCTGCTGAGGGCGCTGCGTCGGACGGCGACTGCGCCTACCGCGTGCAGGACATCGCGGGCCGGGTGCACCTGAGCCAGAGCGCGCTGTCCCGCCTCATCGGCCGCCTGGAGAAGGACGGCCTCGTGGAGCGCGCCATGTGCAGCGAGGACCGGCGCGGGGTGCGGGTCGTGCTCACCGACAAGGGACGCCGACTGCACGCCGAGGTACGGCCGGTGCAGCGGGCGGTGCTGCGGCGGATGCTGGCGGAGACCGCCGCCAAGTAACGGACCACCCTCACGCCCCTGGCCGTCACGCCCCCCCGCATACCCCGCCCGCATACCCCCGCCCTCATACCCCCGACGTCTCGCTCCACAGCCTGCCCAGCGCGGTGTCGCCGGTGACCTGCGGGATCGGCGCGCGGTTCCACAGCGCGAGGTAGAGCTGCTCCGCGGGACCCGACAACTCGCAGTCGGCCGGGCCGTCCTCGCCCTGCACCGTGGCGGGCGGCTCCTGCGAGAGGCGTACGGTCCACACGGCGTCCGCGTCCGTCGCCCGCACCCGCAGCACCCGCGGCTCCGGAGTCCGCACCCTGCTGCGCGAGCGCGCGTGGAACCCGCGCAACAGCTCGTCGATCCCGTCCGCCGCGAACTCCGTGCCGATCGGCGACGGCGCGCCGCCGCGCGCGGACTCGGCGTCCACGCGGTGGATCGCCGTCTCGTTCGCCTGCCGCCGCGCCCAGAACGCGAGCGGGGACGGAGCGGGCAGGAACGCCCAGCACCGCGTGTCCGGCGCGGCGGCCCGCAGCGTGGCGACCAGGTCGCCGTGCGCCTGCCGGTACCAGTCGACCAGGGCCGCGCCGTCCAGCTCCGGCGGATCCCCCAGGGGCAGCCGCTCGTCATGCCCCTCGGCGACGTACGCCGCGGCCCAGCGGTGCACCGCCCCCGTGTGCCGCAGCAGATCGCGCACGGTCCAGTCGGGGCAGGTGACCACCTTGGCACCCGGCCCGGCCACTTCGGCGGCGCGGGCCAGCAACTGGCCTTCGGCGTCCAGAATTTCGAGGTGTTCGGCAATCTCCATGGGGGGATTGTGCCGGATGAAGTGCGCTCGATGACGGGTGGATTTCCGCTACTTGAGGGCGTACATGCGGATGGCGACCGTGTCCTCGCCCTCGGGCCGGGCCAGGCCCACGAAGACCGTCTCGGCCAGCCAGCGGTGCGCGGGGGCGTCGGTGCGGAAGACGGGGGAGGTGCGGTAGTAGTGACCGGCGTGGCTGACCTGGAGGCCGTCGTCGTGCTGGTCGGGGCTGTCGGAGGCGGGGCGGTAGTAGCCGCGGTTGACGATGTCGATGACGGCGCCGTCGTCGGCCTGGATCAGGTAGCGCGCGTCGAGCTGGCAGATCTCGCCGCGCGTACTGCTCCAGTCGCCGCCGCCCGCCAGGACCGTGCCGCGCAGCCGCGGGCCCTCCACGGTTCCGCCGACGATCGGGGTGAACTCGGTGACCTCCCCCTCGCCGTGACCGATGTGCAGGGACTGGTCGAGGTGGGCGCGGATCTCGAAGGCGTAGGTCAGGGCGGGAGTGAAGGTCATGGATGACACTCCTTGAGTGGGAGGGGGGTTGAGCGGATGAGTGGGTGGGGGTCTGGCGAGCGTCACGCGGTGGTGGCGGCGCGCCGTGGGGTCCAGCCCCTGCGGGGCACCGATTCGATCAACTTGCGGGTGTACGCGGCCTCCGGCCGTTCCAGGACCGCGACCGTGCGGCCCCGCTCCACGATCCGGCCGCGGTGCATCACCACGATGTCCTCGCAGATGTGCTGGACGATGCCGAGGTCGTGGGTGATGAACAGGTAGGCGATACCGGACTGTTCGCGCAGATCCCGCAGCAGGGTGACGATCTGGGCCTGCACGGACACGTCGAGCGCTGCGACCGCCTCGTCGAGCACCAAGACGCGGGGCCGGACGGCCACCGCGCGGGCGATGGCGACACGTTGGCGCTGGCCGCCCGACAGGGCGCGGGGCAGCGACCGTGCCTGGGGTGCGGCGAGTCCCACCTGGTCGAGCAGTTCGGCGGTGCGCCGGGCCAGCGCGCCGCCGCGCAGGTCGGTGTGGTGCGCCAGGACCTCGCTGATGCTGTCGTCGACGCGTTGATGCCGGTCCAGGGAGGCGTACGGGTCCTGGAAGACCATCTGGACGTCCCGGGCGAAGCTCCTGCGCACGGCGGTGCGGGCCCGTCGGCCCGGCAGGGGCCGGCCGTTCCACCGCACGGCGCCGGCGGTCGGCACTTCGAGGCCCGCGACCATGCGGGCGGTGGTGGTCTTGCCCGAGCCGGACTCGCCGACCACGGCCAGGGAGGCGCCGGCGGCCAGGGTCAGGTCGACGCCGTCGACCGCGACGAAGTCCCCGAAGGTCTTGCGCAGGCCGGTCGCCTCCAGGGCGGGCGGGGCGCTGGATTCAGCCACGACGCACTCTCCTGTCCGTGCCGGGTGCTCCGTCGGTCACGGGGCGGGGGAAGTGGCAGGCCGCCGTGCGGCCGTGGCCGTGGCCGTCGCCAGGGCTGGCGCCGTGACCGTCCTCGGCGCCGTCACCGGTCGGCTCCGGCAGCGGACGCTGCGCGGTGCAGAGGTCCTGGGCCGCCGGACAGCGGGGCGCGAACGCACAGCCGGGACCGGCCTCGAACGCCGAGAGCGGCCTGCCGCCGATCGCCCGCAACGGCTGTGCGCCCGCCCCAGGGTCGGGCCGGGACGCCAGCAGAGCCCGGGTGTAGGGGTGGCGGGACCCGTCGTGCAGGCGCGAGGCCGGCACCTGCTCGACCACCGAGCCCGCGTACATCACCGCGATGCTGTCGCAGACCGCCGCGGCCAGCGCCAGGTCATGGGTGATGAACAGCATCGCGAGCCCTCGCCGGTCCCGGGCCTCGTCGATGACGGCCATGACCTCGGCCTGCGTGGTGACGTCAAGCGCGGTGGTCGGTTCGTCCGCGAGCAGCAGCCGGGGCTCCGTGATCAGGGCCGCCGCGATCATCACGCGTTGCAGCAGCCCGCCGGACAGCTCGGCCGGGCGCTGCCGCAGCCGCCGCGGCGCGTCGGCGATGCCCACCTCGCGCAGCAGGTCCGTCGCGCGGGCCTCGGCGGCGCCGCGACGCTCCCCGCGCGTGGTGATCAGACCCTCGGTGAGGAAGTCGCCGATGGTGCGCAGCGGATTGATGTGCGCCCGCGGGTCCTGGAAGATCATCGCGACCTCGCGGCTGCGCAGCGTACGCAGGGCGGCCGGATCCATGGCGGTGACCGAGACGCCCTCGAAGCGGACCTCGCCACCCACCCGGGCGCCGGGCGGCAGCAGCCGCAGCACCGAACGGGCGGTGAGCGACTTGCCCGAACCGGACTCGCCCACCAGACCCACGGCACTGCCCGCCGGGACGGTGAGGTCCACGCGGTGGATGACCGTGCGGTGTTCGCCCTTGACGGGCAGGGTGATGTGCAGGCCGTCGAACTCCAGCAGGGGAGCGTCGGGCCTCGGCGGGGGAGTCTTTGTGCGCTTCATCGGTCCTCTCCCAGAAGTCGACGGGACAGGCCGCCGCCGAGCAGATTGCAGGCGATGACGAAGACGACGATGACCAGACCGGCGTACAGCGACTGTTCGGGCTGCCCGCCGATGATGCCCGGGGCGCCGTTCGCCACCATCAACCCCCATTCGGCGGTGGGCGGTTGGCTGCCGAGCCCGATGAAGGAGAACGCCGCCACGTCGAGCATCGTGTAGCCGAACGAGGTCGTCGCCTGCACGAGGACCAGCGGCAGCAGATTCGGCAGCAGATGGCGCAGGCAGATCCTGCGGCCGGACAGACCGAGCATGCCGAGCGCGCAGATGTACGGCAGCGAGCGCTCACGCAGGGCCGCACCGCGCACGACGCGCGCGATGTACGGCAGGTAGGCGATGGAGAGGGTGACGACGGCGATGTCCAGGCCCGCCCCGAAGACCGCCGCGCCGACCACGGCGAGGACCAGCCCGGGAAAGCCGAAGACGAGGTCGAGGAAAGCGGAGACGGCCCGGTCGTACCAGCCGCCGAGCCAGGCCGCGGAGACCGCGAGCGCCGTGCCGACCACACCGGCGGCCAGTGTGACGAGAGCCGGAGCGAGCAGACTGGGCCGCGCGCCGTACAGGAGGCGCGAGAGGATGTCGCGGCCCGTGTCGTCCGTGCCGAGCCAGTGCGCCGCCGAGCTGCCCTGCGAAACGGCGAGCGGGTCGACGGCGTTGGGATCGTACGGAGCGACCAGCGGGGCGAACACGGCGGCGACGACCACCAGCGCCACGACGGCTCCGGCGGCGATGGGCACCGCCTGGCCGCGGGCGAGGGCACGGACACGGCCGAGCGGAAGCCTGGCGCCGGTCGCGGAGGCCAACTGATAGGTGCTCACTGGCTTCCTCCCAGCGGAACGCGATGGTCGAGTGCCGCGCTGAGCACGTCCACGACGGTGTTGATCAGGGCGAACGCCACCACCGTGAGCAGCGCGAGAGCCTGCACCACGGCCAGGTCCTGCTTGGCGGCGCTCTGGATCAGGAGCGCGCCGACGCCGTTGAGGCCGAAGGCCTGCTCCACGATCGACGAACCGGCGACCAGACCCGCCACGGCCACCCCCGAGACGGAGACGATCGGCCCCGAGGCGTTGCGCAGGATGTGCTTGCGGACGATGAAGCGCTCCCGGATGCCCCGGCTGCGGGCGGTCTGCACATGCTCGGAGACCAGTTCGGCGCGGATCGCGGCCCGGGAGACCTGGGCGACGTAGGCCAGCCACGAGGCGGCGAGCGCCAGGGCGGGCAGGGTGAGGTGCTCCAGGCGGTCGGCGAAGCCCGCGCCGGACCCGTAGGCCGGGAACCAGCCCAGGCGCACGGCGAGGCCCCACGTCAGCAGCACTGCCATGACGAAGACCGGCACCGCCATGAGCGTCGTGGAGAGCACCGTCACCGCCGTGTCGACCCACTTGCCGCGCAGGGCGGCCAGGGCTCCCAGCGCGACACCGAAGGCGACGATGAGCAGGGCGGCGTAGGCGATGAGGAACAGGGTGTTGCCGATCCGCGCGCCCAACAGGTGGGTGACGGAGTCCTGGTAGCTGAGGGACTCTCCCGCGTCGCCCTGCAGCATGCCGGTCAGCCAGCGCCAGTAGCTCTCCAGGAACGGATCGTCCAGGTGGTACTGGCGGTGAATCTCCGCCAGCAGGGCGGGGCTTGGCTCCTTGCCGCCGCCGACCAGCAGGGTCGCCGGGTCGCCGGGGGACAGGAACAGCGCGCCGTAGATGGCGACGCTCGCGATCAGCAGGGTCACCAGCAGGGCCGCCGCCCGCCGGGCGACGAAGCGGGCGATCACGAGGTGCCCTTGCCGGTGCCGCCGAGGTGCGCCGCCCACGGCATGTTGATGTACGCGAAGGACGAAGGGGCCCCGCTGAGCCGCTTGTTGAGGAACAGCCGCTCGTGCGGGGAGGCCAGCGGCACCACGGGCAGATCCGTGCTGTAGCGCTGCTGGGCCTGGGTGAACAGCCGGGCCGACTTCTCGGGGCGCAGGGTGGCCTGCGCCTGCCCGAGCAGTGAAGTGACCTTGGGATTGCGGTAGTTGGTCCAGTTGAAGAGCGACTTGGGGTCGGTGAGGAGCTGGGCGTAGGAGATCGGGTCGGGGATCTCGACGTACCCGAGGACCATGGTCGCGTCCAGGCCCTTGCGCAGCGAGGCGTCGAAGAACAGCCCGGACATCTGCGTCGGCTGCAACTGCTTGATGACGATCTTGATGCCGATGCGCTCGGCGCCCGCCTGCAGGAAGGTGAGGGTCTGCTGCGACTGCTGGTCCCCCGCGGCCGTGGCGATGGTCAGCGTGCGCTTGTGCGTGCGGGCCTGGCCCACCAGCTTCTTGGCCTTGTCCACGTCGACCTCGGGGACGGCGGGCAGCGCGTCGTGCCCCTTGGCGTAGATACCGGCGGCCTCGCCGTGCTGCCACACCAGCGGCGGGATGAAGGTCTTGAGCTGCTGTGCCGCGCCCGCGTACACGTTCTTGATCAGATCGTCCCGGTCCAGGACGAGGGAGAGCGCCTCGGCGATCTTGTGGTCCGCCAGCGGTGAGTCGGGGCCGATCGCGGCGATGAAGTTCGTCTGCGCCGAAGGGCCGTGGTGCAGCGTGCCCACGTCGGACGACCGCAGGGCGCGGGCGCCCGCCGAGCTGATCTCGTAGCTGCCGTCGACCTCGCCGGAGAGCAGGGCGCTGGTGAGCGTGGAGCCGTCGGTGATGAACTTGAAGTTCAGCGTCTTGATCTTGGGCCGGAGCGAGGTGTCCCAGTAGTCGGCGTTGCGGGTGGCGGTGATGGACTCGCCGGGTTTCCACGACGTCAGCTCGAAGGGGCCCGTGCACATCAGTCCGCCCTTGGCGCTGCCGTAGCCGCGTCCGGCCTTCTTCATGTACGCGGCTTCGTTGACGGTGCCGAAGCTGGTGGCGAGCGCCTTCAGGAACATCTCGTCAGGGGTCTTGAAGCGGACGGTCACCTGGTGCGCGCTCGTCGCGCTGATCGTCTTCACATGGGTGAGGAGGCTGGCGTTGACGCTCTGTGTGGCGGGGTCGCCCTGCCGTCGCAGGCTGCTGACGATGTCGTCGGCGGTCATGGGGTGCCCGTTCCAGAACGTCACGCCCTTGCGGAGGTTGAGGACCAGGGTGGTGTCGTCCGGTCGGCTCCAGGAGGAGGCGAGGCCGGGGGAGGTGGAGTAGTCGGGCTCAAGCCGCAGCAACGAGTCGCAGAGGTTGGCCTTGACGGTGCTCGGCGAATAGTCGGCGACCTTCGCCGAATCCAGCGTCCTCGGCTCACCCATGGGCAGGTTCCACGTGACGTGGTCCAGGGCGCCCGAGGCGGCGGGCGTGGTCATGGTGAGTTTCTGGGCGCGCGGAGCCGGATCGGCGTCGGAGCCCGACGTACAGGCGGTCGCGGTGAGCAGGACGCACAGGGCGCCGACGACCGGGGCGGTGGTTCTGGGAGCCTTCATGAGGGAGCTCCTCGGGGGAGTCGGATGAGGGGAGTTGCCATCGGAGCTACTGGTGCGGGTGGTGCGGGTGGTGCGGGTGGTGTGAGTGGCGCGGGTGGTGCCGCTGTGCGTCGGGCCGTGCGGGGGCGACGCGGGGTGGTTCAGGCGCCGGGTGCGGGTGCGGGCGCGGGCGTGGGTGTGGGCATGACCGTGACGGTCAGCCGGGACGGGCAGGCGCCGCCGGTGTGCAGGGTCTGGGTGCTGGGCTTGGCGGTGAGCGCGGTCCAGGGGTTCTCGCCGGTCCCGGGAGCGGGCAGGAACAGGGGGTGGTCGCTGCCGGCCACGAGCAGCGCGAGGCGGTGGCCGGGACGCAGCCGGTAGCCGGTGTGCCCGAGGTCGAGATGGATCTCGTCTGCCGTATCGGCGGCGCGCACCGCCACCTGACCCCGCGCGATCTGGTGCACCCGCCCGTCCGGCCCGAGGTCGACGACCTTGGCGAAGACGTCGAACTCCGGCGCGGTGCCGGTGACATGGAGATCCACGGCGACCGGACCCGCCAGGTCCAGGGGCTCGGTGAGCACGGGCGCCGAGAACACGAGTACGTCGTCTCGGGCGGCGACCGGCGCGAGGTCCGGGTAGCTGTGCAGATAGGCGAAGGAGTCCTCGACCAGGGAGGGCACCGGGGCGTCCGGGTCGTGGGTCCACTGCGTGGCCTGCTCGTGCTCGCCGGGCACGTCGGGTACGTCGGCCAGTAAGGCGCCCGGCAGCGGGCCGGTGGCGCGAGCCAAGTCGGTGAGCCAGTAGGACAGTTCGGTGCTTTCCGGTGGCGGCCAGGCGGAGGAGGTCCGCCAGTCCCCGTGACCGAGTTCCCATGTCACCTTGGACAGCGAGGACACCGGACGTATGCCCTTGAGGAACACGTCGAAGAAGTCGATCGCCGGATTCGCGTAGTCCGGCAGCATCCGGGCGAGGGCGTCCTCATTGGTGTTGTGGTCGTCCTCGTCACGGATCGGCGCCTGCGCGAGACGGTAGTTCTCGTGGTCGACCGCGCCCGCCCACAGGTACTGGACGGCGTCCCAGCCGGGCCGTGAGGCCAGTTCCATGTAGTCCCGCATGTGCGCGGTGACGATGTTGTCGAACCACCCCACGCAGTGCAGCACCGGAACCGGCCGCGCGTCGAAGGGGTGCAGCCCCGGCTGCGTCGACAGACCCGTCTGCCGGGGCGCCAGCAGATCGAACCACAGGGAACGGGCGCCGATGGCGCGGAACGCCTCCTCGTACTGCTCGATGACGGGCCGTGCGGAGCGGTCGATCCGGTACTCGTACGAGTCGTTGTCCACCCAGTGGTGGGCGAAGTACTCGACGCCCTCCAGCCACACCGGCACGTTCTGCCCCGCGGGCTGCCAGATCGTGGTGAAGTCCGCCGCGGTCACGCGCGGCACGATCGCCCGCAGCGCCGGGTGCTGGGCGGCGACGGCGGCCCACTGGGTGAACCCGTAGTAGGAGTCGCCGAACATGCCCACCCGGCCGTCCGACCAGGCCTGGTTGACGATCCAGTCGATGGCTTCGTAGCCGTCCTGCGACTCCCGCAGGAAGGGCAATGTGCTGCCGCCCGAGCGGAATTTTCCGCGTACGTCCTGCACCACCACGGCGTAGCCGCGGGCGGTGAACAGGCGCGCGATGCGGTCGAAGTACACGTAGCGGCTGTTCTTGTCGTAGGGCAGGCGCACGAGCACCGCCGGGAACGCCGTGTCGTCGCCCTGCCGGTGTGCGGGGAGGTAGACATCGGTGGCCAGTCGTACGCCGTCGCGCATGCGGGCCATGTACTGCCGGGCGTTCTCGGCGAGGGGCGCCGCGCCGATCCGCTCGAAGGTGAAAGGCATGGGCGTCTCCAGCCGGACGAGATGCGAGGACGAGGAGATACAACAGCGTTGTGTAACGCTGTTGTATGACAACATTGCAGCAGTACGCCACCGCGTCAACACTCCGTATTGAGGTCGATGACATGCCGATCGAGGTAGACACAGCCCAGCGGCTCGACGAGATCGCCGCCGCCACCATCCGGGTGGCCCGCGAGCGCGGCGTGCGCGCCGTGACCATCCGCGCAGTCGCCGAGCAGCTCGGCGGCTCGACGGCCATGGTCACCAACTACGTCCCGAGCCGCTCCGACCTGATGGTCAACGCGATGCGGCACGCGGATGAGGAGTGGGGGCGCGAGTTGGAGGGAGTCCTGGAGGGCACTCAAGGGGCGGAGCGCCTCGCGGCGTTCGCGCGCTGGATGTGCACCACCGCGGACGACGACGAGGTGATGCGCAGGCTTCTGATGGAGATTGTCGGGGCCGGGGCCGGGGCCGGTGTCGGGCGTGAAGTCGATCGGGTGCGGACGGTGGCGCGCGCCCAGCGGGACGAGCTGGAGGAGGTGACCGTCGCGGCGGGCACTCCCGCCCCCGAGTTGGCGGCGGACATCCTGCATCTGCTGTTCCGTGGGTACTGGCTGTCCACGCTGGAGGATCCCGAGGGGTGGTCGGACGAGCGCGGAACGCGGGCTGTTCTGGCGGCGGTTGAGCTGCTTCAGGGCGGGGCGCCAAAGGGTGCTGCCGGGGAGTGAGATCGGGGCGGAGGTCGGGTGTGAGGTCAGAGGCGAAGCCAGGGGTGAAGTCAGAGGTGAAGCCAGGGGTGAGGCTGGCGGTCAGGTCGTGCGGGTCTTGACAAGCCGGGTGGTGGACATGAATCTGAGCTCCAGCAAAAACAGCGTTGTATGACGCTGTTTGATTTCTGAGCAGAGCATCTGAGCGGAGCATCAGTACTCCGCCGCGCTAGCCGCACGGCCGGGCCGACTCCCGGGTGCGGGCGCCCCCTTCTTCAGAGGCGAGAGGCGATCATGGAAACCCGGAGTCCGGCTGCCGAGCTGTGGCAGCGCACCGCCACCGACCTGGCCGATGCCATCCGCAGACGCGAGATCTCGTCCGCCGAGGTCGTGCGGTCCTGCCTGGCACGCATCGAGGAGACCAACCCACGCCTCGGGGCGCTGGTCGACATCCGCCCCGACGAGGCGCTGGCCGATGCGCGCCGCGCCGACCGGGCCGTCGCCGCGGGCGACGAACTCGGCCCGCTGCACGGTGTACCGGTGTCCACCAAGATCAATACGGATCAGCGGGGCTATGCCACCAGCCACGGCGTGGCCGCCCTCGCCGGGCGCCCCGCGGAAGGGGACGCGGCCTGCGTCACGGCCCTGAGGCACTCCGGCGCCGTCCTCCTCGGCCGGAGCAACGCCCCCGCCTTCTCCTACCGTTGGTTCTCCACCAACGCCCTGCACGGCCGCACCCTCAACCCCTGGGACACCGGCCGCACCCCCGGCGGCTCCAGCGGTGGCGCCTCCAGCAGCCTCGCCGCCGGGATGACACCGATCGCACAGGGCAACGACATCGGCGGTTCGATCCGCTACCCGGCAGCCTGCTGCGGGGTGGTCGGCATCCGCCCCACCGTCGGCCGGGTCTCCAACTGGACGCCGCCGGCCTACGCCGACACCCCCGCGGGCAGGAAACAGATCGACTTCCCGCCCACCGTGCAGGCGTGTGCCGTCGAGGGGCCGTTGGCCAGGACGGTGGCCGACGCCCGCCTCGCGCTGAACGTCATGACCACCCCTGACCTGCGCGATCCGTACGGCATCCCAGCCGCGCCCGGCCGTCTTGCGGACGGCGTGAAGGCCAAGGTCACGGTGGTGCGCGGCATCGGCACGGTCAAGAACCACCCGGGTGTCGACCTGGCCGTCTCCAGCGCCGTCGCACGGCTCGTCGACGCCGGGCACGAGGTCGAGGAACTCGACGACCTGCCGCTGCTCGCCGAGGCCGCGCGCATCTGGGCCCTGCTGATCTACGAGGACTTCCGCCCGATGCTCCCGCTGGTGAACGAGGTCGGCGACGACGACATCCGTGCCTCCCTGAAGTACTCCTTCGGCGCGGCGGCGGGCATCTGGGGCGAAGGCCCGTCGCTGGAGACGTACATCCAGGGCTGGGCGCGCCGCGCCTCCCTCATCACTCAGCTCCAACACCTCCTGGGCATCCACCGGATCCTGCTCACGCCCGTCAGCGCGGAGCTGCCGTTCGAGCAGGACGCGGACATCGCGAGCCCCGAGCGCGCCGCCGAACTGGTCGCCGCCATGTGGCCGATGACGGCGGTGCCGGTCCTGGGCTTCCCCGCCATCACGGTGCCGTCGATGCTCAGCGAGGGCCTGCCGGTCAGCGTCCAGCTCATCGGCGGACGCTACGCGGAGGAGCGGATCCTCGACGCGGCACAGGCGATAGAGGACCGCACTCCGCGGTTCCTGCCGCCTCTCCTGGGCGGCTAGGGGGTGGGCGGCCGGGTGTGCTCGGGGCTGTCCGGCTGCTGCCTCGACGCCTCTGGAATGCCTCTGCGCATCCTCTACCTGATTCCGCGGGAAGCCTCCGGATCGGTTTCCCGTGCGGTTTCCTGTGCCAGTGAGCGCAGTGCGTCGTATGCGCGCTGGATGAACCTGCCGTTCAGGGTCGGGGCGGCGTTGGTGAGGGCGACGAGGGCGACGCCCGTCTGCGGGCTGAAGCCGGCGAAGGACGTGAATCCGCGGGTGGCGCCGGAGTGGTGGTGGAGATCGTGGCCGGGGCGCGGCTGGATGTTCCAGATCAGTGCGAGGCGCCGGGTTCCGCGCGGCGCGACGAGCCGGGCGCGGATGACGTCGAAGAGCCCGGCCCGCAGGGACGGTCGCGCCGCGGCGGCCGGGTCGATCAGGGCGTCGAGCAGCCGGAGCATGTCCCGCCCGCTGGAGCGCGCGGCCCCGGCCGCGGGCAGGCCGGGGATCTGCCAGGCGGGGCGGGGGCGGCCGTGCCAGTGGCCGGTGGCCTGGGGGAGGTCGGCGCGACAGTCCGTGTGGTGCAGGCCGAGCGGGTGCAACACCCGTGCGGCGAGGAGGTCTTCGTAGCCGCACGTCTCGTGGGCGTCGTCGTGGGCATCGACGGCGTGGACCAACAGGTGTCCGAGCAGGCCGACGCCGAAGTTGGAGTAGGCCAGGCGTGAGCCGGGCTCGAAGCGCGGCCGGGTGCGTCCTACGGCGCGCAGCAGGTCGTGGTGCGAGAACCCGGCATAGGGGTTGGTCAGCAACCGGGCGGGACCGGCGGTCAGCAGCCCCGGCGGCAGCCGGGGGAGCCCCGACGTGTGGGTGGCCAGGTGCAGCAGGGTCATGGCCGCACCGCGGGGACGCGGCGTGGCTGCGGGCGGCAGGAACCGGGAGACGGGATCGTCGTGGGAGACCTCGCCCCGTGCGACCAGTTCCGCGAACAGAAGGGCCGTCAGAACCTTCGTGAGGGAGCCGATTTCGAAGCGGGTGTCGGCGTCGACCGGTTCGCCCCCGTGGTGCGCGCTGCGCCCTTCGGCGATGAACACCCGCTCGGCACCGCGCCGCAGGGCGATGACGGTGCCACTGGCGCCGGTCGGGGCGTCAAGCAGCGGACCGGCCGCCTCGGCCGCCCACCGCGTCATGGGCGGGCCGAGGTGCCGTCGGGATCATCGGGCGAGCCGGGAGGTTCGGGGAAGGCGGGGGAGTCGCGGTCGAGGATGCGTGAGACCGCCAGCGTCCCCGCGATCGCGGCGACGACCGCGGTGTGCTGCTGGTCCGCGAACCGCGTGTCGAGGTCGGCGGAGACCTCGGCCGTGTCCCGTGGCACCAGACCGTCCTCGTGCTGGATGCCGGCCATGAGCTCCCAGGCTCCCGGATCGAGGTAGGGCTCCTTCAGGCAACTGCCGACGATCATCAGCTCGCCTACCAGGTCCCACTCCCCGACCTCGGCCCAGATGTCGATCCAGGCGGGCAGCCACGCGGCGAGATAGTCGCCGATGTCGTCGGGAAGGCCCTGCGGCAGACGGCCCCAGTCGGTCACATGGAAGACCGTGTGCGTCATGTTGTAGCCGGTGATCCAGTCGATGAGCCAGGGCTCGGGAGTGTTCCCGAGCCAGGTGGCGCGGATCAACTCTTCCCAGGAGCCCGTCCGGCCGCCGCTGTCGAGGCCGGTCACGCGGGTCGCGTTGGCGACGGCGAGGGCGCGGTTGGGCTGGTGCTCCACGCTGCGTACCGACCTCAACCCCGTGACGTGCCCCAGCAGTTGCTGCATGGGCTCGTGGCGGTAGCCGCCGCGGGCGAGGTGCGCGTACGTCTCCAGGGAGTCCGTCATGAGCGGGTAGCGGAGCAGGCGCGCGTAGAGCAGATCGCCCTCGCCGAACTGTCCCCAGGCGTGGTCGATCATGTCGCGGGCCAGCCGCAGCCCGTTCGCGCCGGACACGGACTCGCGCAGCACCAGGGAGGAGGCGAGGGCCAGTTCGCCGAGCGCCTTGTAGGCGCCCGGAGGGTCGGAGACATCGGTGCCCGCGCCTTTCGGCAGGGCGCCGCGGTGGTGGTGTTCGTGCAGCCAGCCCAGTGCCTTCGCGCTCACCTGGTGGGCGGTCGTCGCCGCCGACGCCGTCATGGGTGCTCCAGTCCGAGTAGTTTGCCGGCGATCGCGGTGTCGAGGGCGAGCCGGGGTCCGTTGCCGAGCACCCGCAGGTGCGCGACGAGCGGGACGGGGTCGAGCGGCAGTGCCACGCCCTCGTGCTCGAGCAGGGCGAGCCAGCGGGCGATCCGGGCCGCCGTGGGGTAGTCGCGGCGCAGCAGCGACCGCGTGGCGCCCCGGGCGAGGGCCAGCGGCGCACCGCGGGCCGCGGTGTGGACCGGTCCGTCGAGTCCGGGGAGGGCCAGCGAGGACAACTGTCCCATCCGCACCGACCATTCGGCCCAACCGAGATCACGCGTCGTATCGGGCGACGGAGCTTCGGCCGGGCGGATCGGGGCGGAGATCCCTGCCCGCGCCGCCAGGAGGGGCGCCTCGGTCGGCTGCGCCGCATACGGAGAGGGCGCCCTCGCCGCCTCGCCCTCCGCCGCGAACCGTGCAAGCATCGATGCGGTGGCCCAGTCCCGCCATGCCATCACCCATGGTTCGGCGGGCCCGGCGGGCGGCGACTGCGGAACGCTCTGCGGGGGCGGGAAGACGCTGAAGGACCGCGCCACAGCCTCTGCGTCCAGTGGGTGCAGGGCCACGCCGGTCAGCAGGTGAGGGGCGAAGGTGTCCGCGCCGACGACCCGGACCGCGGCAAGTGCCGCGGCGCCGTCCTCGGCGCCTTCCACGTGCGCGGCGACCATGGCCGCGCCCCCGGCGCCCCGCAGGGCGTCGAGGGCACGGCGAGCAAGGTCGGCAGCGGAGTCGGCGTACGCCGTCCGGGACCGATCGGAGCTCACTTGTCCTTCGGCTCCTTCGGCTGCGACGGGGAGAGAAGCAGCCCGAGCAGGAGGAGACCGGCGCCGCCGGCCTGCGGTGAGTAGACGGGGGCGTCACTCACGGCTGTCTCCGGCTCCACCATCGCGGCGCCGAGCGCCACGGGGTCGGGGCTGAGAAGGGGTGAGTGCACAGTCTGAGCAAGCATGGGTGCCTCCTAATGGATGTCACGACCATCTCGGTGATGCTCAACCCCCCTTAGGCTACATCGAAATTGGGCGATTAGCGTCTTATGTCACGCTACGTGGCTTTATGTCTAATTCAATAGTGAACGACCCTCTACGCCCTGGGGGTACTTCACCCGGCTACACCCCAGGGGTACTTCGGCCGGCGGAGCCGGCGTGCCACGCCCCGACGTCAACACCGCTGCCCTCGCGGGCAGTTGGGCGCGTCCCAAGCTCACGTCCGGGGGACGAGGCGGGTCGCCCGTCCCTCCTGGTCCCGCTCGATCTCCAGCAGCCCCTCGACCGCGGTGCGGTCGATCGGTCCGAACACGTGCGGAAACAAGGTGCCGCCCGGAACCCCCGGCGGCGGGGTGGGATCCGCGGCCTCCCACCGCACCGTCGCGCCGAGCTTGTGCTCGTCGACTTGCAGCAGCATGAGCGGCCCGGCGGCGTCCTTGTGGAACGCGGTAGCGACCGCCAGGGAGGTCTCCTCATCAGGAGAACAGTGGACGAAACCCTCGTCCGCGAGAGAGGCGGGCGCGTAAGGCCCGTCGGAATCGGCGAGCCAGTCGCCGAGCGTCACCACGTGGTAGATCATCGTTCGGTTATAGCGGGCGACGGCGCAGACCGCGCGGTACCCACGGCTTTGTCAGCGGCCGTGCGACGGATCGAGGCTCTCAGGCGGGAGGCCTGCCTCGACTTGAGCCCCGGGGCCGAAAGGCTTGGGTGATCACCGGGCTTACAAGAGGGCCCCGCACGGCCCCTTTCGGTTGGTTAGGGTGGGAAACACCGCCAGCCGCGCAGCGAGCCTGGAGCAGGGGAAACAGGAAGGCGCTGATGCATGGCTGGCCACCGGTCGGATGACGGGGCGCGTCCTCGCCCTGGCTCGGGAAGTCGGGATGCGGAGCGCCGTCTGCCGGTCGTGGATCGCTATCGCCGGTCCACCGGCCGCGGTCGGTCGGCGACCGCCGTGCTGCCCCCGGTGCTGCGGGCCCCGCTCGGGCTGGTCGCTGTCCTCGCCGCGTTGGTGGTTGTCGTGATCGGGGTTCTGTACGCGGGGCACAGTGAGCCCGGCACGGTGGACCGGTGGTTCGTCCAGCCGACGGCGGACAGCGTGCGGGCGCCGTGGCGGGGCGTCGCGCTGGCCACGGACTTCCTGGCGGAGCCCGCAGGGGCGGCGACGCTGATCGTCCTCGCCGTGGCGGGCTGTCTGCTGCTTCGGCGTCCTCGGGCGGCGGTGCTCGTCGTGGTCGGCGTCTGCGTGACCGTGGGGACGACGACGCTGCTCAAGTCCCTTGTGGGACGCACCATCCACGGCGAAGGCAACCTGTCCTACCCGAGCGGGCACACCGCCTTTCTCACCGCGCTCGCCCTCATGGCGGCGCTGTTCCTGGCGAGGCGGCGCGACCTCGGCAGGGCGGCCGGCACGTCACTTGTGCTCGCCGCGGCGCTGGTCGCCGGTGCCGTCATGGGGTGGGCGCAGGTCGCCCTGGGCGCGCACTACCCCACCGACGTCCTGGGCGGCTGGTGCACCGCCCTTGCGGTGGTCCCGGTGACCGCCTGGCTGGTCGACCGGGCGGCCAACGCCGCCCGGCGGGACCATCCCTGACGTCACGTCACGTCACGCCAGGCGGCGGAACACCGGCTTCACCGGTCGCCCCGCCAGCCAAGGAGTGGGATCACCGGCGTCCAGCGCCTTCCGGTACACCGCACATGCCTGGGCCACCACTTCGACGGTGCGGTCGATGTCGGTGTCGTCGAGCGCGCTGCTCACCACGAACGAGGGCGCCAGGACCCCGCCCGCGAGCAACTGGCGCAGGAACAGCGTGCGGTACGGCTGAGACGGCTGCCGCCTCTCGTCGAGCGTGCCGAAGACCAGGTTGCTGGCCCGGCCCCGGACGACGACGTGGTCGGCCACGCCCATACTGGCCGCGGCGTCGCGGACACCGGCGGCCAACCGCTCGCCGAGAGCGTGCAGTCGTGCGGTCACGCCTTCCTCGACGTACGTGGTCTGCACGGCCATCGCTGCGGCCAGCGAATGCGTCTCCGCGCCGTGCGTGGTGGACAGCAGGAACACCCGGTCGCCGGAGTGCCGCAGCCCGCCCCACTCCATCAGATCGCGGCGCCCGGCCAGCGCCGAGACGGCGAATCCGTTGCCCAGCGCCTTGCCGAAGGTGGAGAGGTCGGGGACGACGCCGTACAGGCCCTGGGCGCCCGCCTCTGACCAGCGCAGACCGGTGATCATCTCGTCGAAGATCAGTACGCATCCGTGCCGGTCGGCGAGGTCGCGCAGGCCCGCGAGGTACCCGGGAGCGGGGTCTTCCCTGCTCGAACGGAGTTGAGGGCTTGGGGAAGGCTCGGTGTGGCCTGTGGGTTCCAGGATCAGGCAGGCGATCTCCCCTTGGTACCGGGTCAGGAGCTCCTCCGTCGCGGCCAGGTCCCCGTAGGGGAACGCCACGGTGAGCTCGGTGGTCGCCGCCGGGATTCCGGCGGACATCGGTGTCGTCCCGATGAACCAGTCGTCCACGGAGAAGAACGGATGGTCGCCGCAGACGGCCACCCGCGCACGCCCGGTGACGGCGCGGGCCAGGCGCACCGCGGCGGTGGTGACGTCGGAGCCGTTCTTCGCGAACTTCACCATCTCCGCGGTCGGCACCGTGGCCAGGAAGCGTTCCGCGGCCTGGACCTCCACGATGGACGGCCGGACGAAGTTGCTGCCGCGGTCCAGTTCCCGCCGCGCCGCCTCGGTCACACGGGGGTGGACGTGGCCCAGGCTCACCGACCGCAGGCCGGACCCGTACTCGATGTAGCGGTTGCCGTCGACGTCCCACACATGGGCTCCGCGGCCGTGGCTGATGACCGGGGCCAGGTCCTCGGGGTACTGGTCGTCGCCCTTGGCGTACGTGTGCGCGCCCCCGGGGATCATCGCGTGCAGCCGCTCGTTCGCCTGCCGGGACCGGGGCAGGCGGAACTCCTCGGTGTCCACGGTGTTCGCAGTGTCCACGGCGGCTTCAGCTCTCTTTCTGCTTCAGGGCCTCGGCGAGGCTCGGCGCCTCCCGGTCCCGCTGGGACATCGATGTGACCGGCAGCGGCCACGCGATGGCGAGCTCCGGGTCGTCGTGGGCGATCGTCACGTCCTCGGCCGGATCGTGCGGGCGGTCGATGCGGTACGAGGTGTCGGCGGTCCCGGTCAGCGCCTGGAAACCGTGCGCGCATCCCGCCGGGATGTACAGGGTCACCTGCGTCTCGCCGGACAGCTCGAAGGTGGCCACGTTGCGGTACGTCGGTGAGCCGGGCCGCAGGTCCACGACGACGTCGAAGATCTTCCCGGACGAGCACCGCACCAGCTTGGCCTCGCCTGCTCCGGAGCGCAGGTGCAGTCCGCGCAGCACTCCCTGGACCGAGCGGGAGAGGCTGTCCTGGATGAAGGTGTCCGGGTCGAGGCCCACCGAGCGGACCACGTCGGCGTCGAAGGTGCGGCAGAAGAAGCCGCGTTCGTCGGCGTGCGGTGTCGGCTCGAACAGGTACGCGCCGTCGATCTCCGGGACTTCGGTCGCTTTCATGGGGCCTTCCGCGAGGTGGGGGCGTGGTGGGGGTCGAGGTCGTGGCCGGTCGGCGGGAACAGGGCCGCGGTCAAGGCGGTGAACTGGTGCTGGAGTTGCCGGGTGGCGTCCCGGTTCCGCTCGGCGAGCGTCCGCCGTACCTCCACCGCGTGCTTCTCCAGCGCCCGGAACTGTTCGAGCAGCCGGTCGGCGTCGACCTCACGGGCCGGGTGGCAGTACGCGCCGAGGCCCATCCGCTCCATGAGCGCGTCGCTCTTGGCCGCGTAGCTGAGGGCGAGCGTCGGCGTGCCGACCTTCAGCGCGCAGATCAGGTTGTGGAACCGGGTGGCCACCACGGTGTCGGCGGCCGCCGTCTCCTTCATCAGGTCGGCGAGCGAGGCCGCCTCGGAGGAGGTGACCAGTGGTGAGTCCACCGCGTCGAGGATCGCGGCCACCACCGACGCGTCGCATGCGTCGCCGGTGAGCAGCCGGACCGCCCTGCCCTCCTCGACAAGCGTACGGACGAACCGAGTCGTGCCGTCGAGGTAGCGCCGGTGGATCTCCCCGGCCCGGGCGCGGTCGTCGTTGCCGCCGTGGAAGTCCATGACGCCGACGCAGACCGGGCCCGTCGGGGCAGTGGGATCCGAGGGCGCGCTCGCCGGCGGGGTCGGCAAGGCGAAGGCGAGGTCCGGGTAGACCTCGTCACGGGCGGTGTCCACACCCATCGCCCGCATCGCGTCGCGGGACAGCACGTCCCGGTACGAGCGGTAGGCGGCCAGCCGCGCCGACCAGCGCACCAGGGCCCTGGTCGGCCGGTCGGCGATCTCGGCGGCGCCGACGCTGACCAGCGCGACCCGAGTGCCGAACAGCCGGCCGGACGCGCAGAGCAGGAACAGCGAGTACGGGAAGCCCCACGGCCGCAGCGGCAGCGTCGCCTCCAGGACGCCCATGCCCGGCACGATCACCACGTCGTGCCGGCGCACCCAGGCGGCGGTGCGGACGACGTCGACGAGTTTGCCCAGACCCTTGCCCGCGATCGCGCCCGCCCGCGACGCGGTCCGGTACTCCCCGCGGTACCAGTGCAGCCGCGTCGCGGGAATCCGGTAGCGGGCCGTGACGACCTCGGGGCCGCCGCACAGAGCGTCCACGGCCGCCTCCGGGTGCTCGGCGCGGAGGTGGCCGAGCACGGCCTCCAGCGATCCGTCGTTGCCGAGGTTGCCGGAGCCGAGCAGGCCGAACACCCCCACGCGCACCGGAGTCCGGCCCCCGGACGTCATGCCTGCCTCCCCTCGCGTCCGGCGACGAGGGCGTCGACGGAGACCGGATGCAGGGCCGCGTCGACCGGGGCGCGGTCCTCGACCCGCTCGCCGGAGCCCGGCCGGACCCGGCTGGTCATCCAGGTGGCCAGGTGGCGGTAGCACGCGCTCCGGTCGGCGGAGGACAACGGCGCCCGCCGGATCGCCGAGGCGAACCCCGCGACGTACTCGGCGAGCAGCCGGGGCGTCGGGTGCAGCGGGCCCGCCCGGCGCGGGTCCAGGTTGACGCACCGGGAGCGCATGGAGGGGTTCACCCGCTCGGCGCGGGTGGGGTGGTCGCGGCGGAAGTACAGCAGCTCCGGCACCTGGTGGAAGGGCCCGTGCAGGGTGATCTCGGCGACGAACGTGCGGTCCGCGTGGTGGTAGCTGTCGTGCGGCTTCACCCGGCGCAGCACGTCGGCCCGCATCACCCCGTAGAAGTCGTCGCCGCCGGGCTCGAAGAGCAGACTGCGGAAGCGCTCGGGCGCGCGCGGCGAGTCGGTGGCGAGCCCGTACTCGTAGGGGACCTTCACCTTGCCGTCCTCGTCGATGACCGCCTGGTCGCTGTGCGCGAGGATGACGTGGGGCCGCTCGTCCAGGGCGTCCACGCAGCGCCGCAGCAGGTCCCGGGCGTACAGGTCGTCGTGCGAGGCCCACTTGAACAGCTCGCCGCGGCACTCGGTGAACACGTAGTTGTGATTGGGCGCGGCGCCGATGTTGCGGGTCAGCCGGATGTACCGGATGCGTGAGTCCTTCGCCGCGTACCGGCGGCAGATGTCCTGGGTCCCGTCGGCCGACGCGTTGTCGGAGATGACCAGTTCGAAGTCCTCGTAGGTCTGGCCGAGCAGGGCGTCGAGCGCCTCCGCGAGGTACTCCTCGCCGTTGTACACGGGCAGGCCGATGCTCAGCCGGGGTTGGGCGGTCATGACGTCCTCACTTCGGGAAGGGTGTTCTGGTGGCGCTCGTGCAGGGCGGACCGCAGCTGTAGCCACCACACGGCCGAGCCGCAGACGGTCGCGGCGGCGACGCCCCAGGCCGAGCCGACCGTGCCGGCCACGGCGGCTCCGCCGAGTCCGCCGCCGACGTAGCAGGCGGAGGCGAACAGTTGGCAGCGCAGGCTGCGCCGGGCCGCCGCGAGCGCGCGTAGCCCGGCCGCCGCGCCGGTACCGAGACCGGCGCCCGCGACGCCGAGCGCGGCCGGCACGATGAGCTCCGACGCGGAGTGCCAGACGTCGCCGAGCACGAGCTCGCCGGCGCGGTCCGGCATGAGGAGCAGCGCCGCGCCCCACAGCAGCGCGGCGGCGGCCTGCCCGCCGCCGAGGAAGAGGCAGAACCTGCCAAGGCGGTGCGGGGCCTTGCGCAGCACCCGGGCCGCCTCGGCGACGGTGACCAGCGACAACCCCATCAGCAGCGCGAGGAACGGGCCGAGCAGGAGCTCGGCGCCCCGGACCGCGCCCACCGCGCCGACCCCGACGATCACGCCGAGTCCGTAGGCCCGCAGTTGGCTCGCGCCGCTGACGCTGACGTTCTCGACCAGATAGCGGTAGCCGAGGTCGCGCTGCTCGCGCAGCCATCCGCGCGCCTCGGTCAGCCGGGGCCGGATGCCGGACTGGAGGCAGCCGTACACCGCGGCCACCGCGGCGGACGCGCCCCAGGCGAGCACGAAGGCGGCCACGCTGCCCACCTGGGCCGCCACGACCATGGCCGGGACGAGCGCGATGCCCCACACCAGGTCGTTGGCGAACGCCTTCTGGCCGGTGCCGGCGGCGAAGAACGCGAACCGCCAGGCGTCCTGAAGCAGCAGCGCGGGCAGCACGACGCCGAGGCTGACGAACGCGGGCCCCACCCGACCGCCGAGGCCGAGCCCGACCAGCAGACACGCCGCGCCGAGGACGACACCGACGGCGAGCGCCGCCCCCGACGCCCGGGTCGCCGCGGTGCGCCAGGACGCGGCCGGCACGCCGCTGAAGCGCACCACGAGCGGGTCGGTGGCCAGACCACGGGCGACGTTGAGCACCACGCCGTAGGTCAGCCAGGCCAGGCTGAACACGCCGAACGCGGCCAGGCCCAGCGAGCGTGCCACGTAGATGCCCACCGCGAAGTTGGTCATGCTGGAGGCCGCCTGGTCGGCGAGGCCCCAGGACAGCCGGCCGACCATGGCCCGCTTGGCGGTCCGCTTCTTCCCCTCGGCGGTCATCGGCGTCACGCCTTGATCAGTCCGGCGCCGTGCAGGGCGTCGGCCGCGGTGGCGACGGCGTCGAACGGCAGCCCGGCCCGCTCGGCGACGTCGAGCAGACTGTGCTCGCCGTCGGAGAGGCTGAGCACCCAGAGCATCGCCATCTGGGCCTGCTTCGCGTCGCTGCGCCCGCCCAGCGACTCGTACAACCCCCGTCGTCCCAGCTGTGGTTCGCCGTAGGGACTGAGGTTGAGGTAGCGCCGGTTGCGGTCGAGCACGGCGAACGCCTCACCGCAGACGGCGAGCGTGTCCTCCATCGCCTCCGGGGTGACGAAGCCCGGGCTGTCCGCCGAGGTGTGGTACTCGGGGTAGCCCGCGTACGGCGTCCGGCTGAGCGAGCCCACGCCGAGGTTGAACCCGGGGGAGCAGAACTGCCGCTCGTCGTAGCCGTACGGAGTGAACTCGGTGACGCGGTGCGGGCGTTCGGATGCGGCGAGCACGTGCCGCATCACCCGGTCGATCTCCGCGTCGGCGCGCCTGCTCTGCTTGTACGTCAGCTGGCCGGAGTCGCCCGCGCAGGCCAGCACGAGGCCGTGCTTGACGTGCTCGATCCGCTCCGCGTTGCGGGCCAGCCAGGTGATCGCCCCGATGGTGCCGGGCGCGTAGATGAACCGGTAGGTGTAGTACGGCGTCTCCCGCGCCAGGGCGCGGGCCAAAAACGTCGCCACCGCGATGCCGGCCAGGTTGTCGTTGGCCAGCGACGGGTGGCAGACATGGCAGGAGACGATCACCTCGTCGGGGACCTGGCCGGGGATGACGTGCTCGGCGTAGGTGAGGTGGCCGTCGGCGAGCGTGGAGTCGACACGCACCTCGTAGTCGCCGTCCGGCAGCGCGTCCAGGGTCTCCTGGGCCAGGCAGAATCCCCATTTCGGCTCGTAGTAGCTGGTGCGGTAGGGCACCCAGCTCGGGTGGTCCGGCAGGGTGTGCAGGTGTTCACGCAGCTCGGCCAGCGGCATGGTCGTCGACACCGGCACGCTGTAGCCCAGCACGTGCAGGCTGGACGCGGCGAAGTCGACGACCCGGTTGCCGGCGGAATCGGCGATGTAGGCGTCCCGGATGTTCCACTCCTGCGGCACCGTCCAGTCGAGCACCTGCGTCCCGGTCGGCACCTCGTGCATCTCCAGGGGGACGTACTCGTTGACGATGTCCAGGGTGGCGCGCACACCGTCGCCGGTGATGCTCCGGCAGAGCGGGTACAGCCGCTCCACCAGAGCATGCATCTCCTCGCCGACAGCGGTCATCGGCGCCCTCGCAGGGTGGCGTCGACGGTGCCGGCCTCGGACGCCGCGCGCAGCACGGCGAGGCGGGTGAAGCGCTGCTCGAAGTCCTCGCGGGTCAGCCCGTACGTCCGGTAGGCGTCGGCGAGTTCGAGCGCGCCCTGCTTGACCGTCCACTCGCAGTCGAAGCCGGGCACCGCGGCGCGGAACCGGGCGAAGTCCACCCGGTAGGAGCGCGGGTCGGCGCCGTTCTCCCCGGTGATCCTCACCTTCGACCCCGACACGGCCTCGGCGACCTGCTCGGCGATCTCGGCGACCGTGACGTTGTTGACCTCGCTGCCGATGTTGAACGCCCGGTCGTGCACCGCCTCTCGGGGCGCGGTCAGCGCGGCCGTGAAGGCCCGGGCGATGTCGGCGGCGTGCACCAGCGGGCGCCAGGGGGTGCCGTCGGAGAGCACCAACACCTCGCCGGACAGGAGCGCGTGGCCCACCAGGTTGTTCAGCACGATGTCGGCGCGCAGCCGGGGCGAGAAGCCGAACGCGGTGGCGTTGCGCATGAACACCGGGCTGAAGTCGCCGTCGGCCAGCGCGTGCAGGTCGTCCTCCACCCGCACCTTGGACTCCGCGTACGGCGTCACGGGGCGCAGCGGGGCGTCCTCGGTCACCAGGTCGTCACCGCCGGCGGCGCCGTAGACGGAGCAGGTCGACGCGTACAGGAAGCGCCGCACTCCGGCCTCGCGGGCCAGCCGGGCCAGGCGTACCGACGCGTGGTGGTTGATGTCGTAGGTGAGGTCCGGCGCCAGTGATCCCAGCGGGTCGTTGGACAGCGCGGCCAGGTGGATCACGGCGTCCACCCCGGTCAGGTGGTCGACCGCGACGTCGCGCAGGTCCACCCGGTGGCCCTGCGGGTCCGCGGGCGGCGGGCCGAGGACGCAGTCGGCGAACAGGCCGGAGTCGAGACCGACGACCTCGTGCCCGGCGGCCGTGAGGACCGGGGCCATCACGGTGCCCAGGTAGCCCTGGTGTCCGGTCAGCAGTACGCGCAAGGTTCATTCCCCCACATTGGAAGTGCCCAGGACATTCGAAGTGCCCAGGTCGAGCGTGAATTTGGTGACGGCGAACGCCTCGGCGTAGCGCGCGTGGCATTCGATGCCGCGGATGCGTGCGAGGCCGAGGAAGGCCTCGCGGTCGTACCAGGGGCGGTGGCGCTGCGAGGGGTAGTGCTCCTGCAGCAGCCGCACCTTCCGTTCGGCGATCTCCGGCGACAGCGGCTGGTACGCGGGCGGACGGCCGAGATCGCCGTCCCACTTGACGATCTCGTAGCCGAGTACGAGGTGGTCGCGGAACGCGGTGGTCATCAGCCGCGCCAGGCCGCGGTGATCCTGGTGCGCGTCATCGGTGCGCGGCGCGAGCACCAGATCAGGGTCGGTCTGCGCGCGCAGCTCCTCGACGGCGGCCTTGGCCTCCTCCCACTGCGCCGGCAGCCGGCCGTCCGCCAGCTTGAGGACGGTCAGCCGCAGGTCGGCGCCCGGGCAGAACGCGGCGAGCGCGGCCTGCTCCTCCTGCTCCCGCTCGCTGCCACCGCCGGTGAGCACCAGCGCGTCGACGCGCATGCCCGGCTGCGCCAGGCACATCGTCAGCAGGCTGCCGCCGGCGCCGATGGCGATGTCGTCGCAGTGCGCGCCGACCACGACGATCCGTTCCAGGGGTCCGGCCCCCAGCCGGATCACGCCCGGGCTCCGGCGGCGTCCCGCTCCCACACGGCCCACGGGCGGTCGCCCCGGGCGTAGGCTTCGTCGAGCGCGGCGCGCTCCTTCACGGTGTCGGTCGGCTTCCAGAAGCCGCGGTGCTGGTGCGCCACGAGGCGCCCCCGCTTGGCCAGTTGGGCACAGCCGTCGGCGACCAGGTCCCCGTTCTCCGGGATGTGGTCGAAGACCTCCTGGCGGAGCACGAAGTAGCCGCCGTTCTCCCACATCGGCAGCTCGCTCACCGGGGTGATGCCCCCGACCAGGCCGTCCTCGCCCATGTCCACGCAGTGGAACGAGGACTGGGGCGGCACCACCATCATCGACGCCCCGGCGTCACGCCGGGAGAACCGGTCGATCATCTCCGGCAGCGGGGCGTCGGTGAGCACGTCGGCGTAGTTGGCGAGGAACATCTCGTCGCCGTCCAGATGGTGGCGCACCCGGCGCAGCCGCTCACCGATCGGCGACTCGATGCCGGTCTGCGCGAACGTGATCGTCCAGTCGGCTATGTCGGTGGACAGCAGCTCGGTCTGCCCGCCCCGCAGCACGAAGTCGTTGGACGTCGTCTCCTCGTAGTTGAGGAAGAAGTCCTTGATGTGCTGCGCCCCGTACCCCAGGCACAGGATGAACTCCGTGTGCCCGAAGTACGCGTAGTAGCGCATGACATGCCAGATCAGCGGCCGCGGGCCGACCATCGCCATCGGCTTGGGCATGTCGTCGGAGGTTCCGCTGCGCATCCGCAGTCCGTAACCGCCGCAGAACAGGACGACCTTCATGACTTGACCTCGACAATGCTGAGTTCCGGGATGGGAAAGACAAGGCGGCCGCCCCACTCGTGCACGAAGGACAGCTGCTCGACCAGCTCGGCGCGCAGGTTCCACGGCAGGACGAGGACGTAGTCCGGCTTGTCGGCGGCTATCCGCTCGGGCGGCAGGATCGGGATGCGGGTGCCCGGGGTGAACCTGCCGTGCTTGTAGGGGTTGCGGTCGACCGTGTACGCGAGCAGGTCGGGCCGGATGCCGCAGTGGTTGAGCAGGGTGTTGCCCTTGCCCGGGGCGCCGTAGCCCACGACGCTCTCGCCGCGCTCGGCCGCATCGATGAGGAACCGCAGGAGGTCCCGGCGCACCTTGGCCACCCGGGCGGAGAACTCGGTGTACCCGGACAGCTCCTGCAGCCCGGCGGCCTTCTCCCGGTCCAGCACGTCGGCCACCTGCTGGGTCGGCTCGCCCGCCACCTCGGTGGGGCGGGCCCACAGCCGGATGGAGCCGCCGTGCGTGGGCAGCAACTCGACGTCCACGAGGGCGAGTCCGCCGCTCGCCAGGGCCCGGGCCGCGGAGGCGACCGTGTAGTACTGGAAGTGCTCGTGGTAGATCGTGTCGTACTGGTTCTCCTCGATCAGGGTCAGCAGGTGCTGCACCTCGATGGAGACCCAGCCGTCGTCGGCGACCAGGGCGCGAAGACCCTGGGTGAAGCCGACCACGTCGGGGATGTGCGCGTACACGTTGTTGGCCACGACCAGGTCGGCCGGGCCGTGCTCGGCGCGGGCGGCCGCGCCGGTCTCCGGACTCAGGAACTCCGTGAGCGTGGGCACGCCCGCCTCCCGTGCCGCGGCGCCGACGTTCACCGACGGCTCGATGCCCAGGCAGCGGATCCCCCGGTCCACCATGTGCTTGAGCAGGTACCCGTCGTTGCTCGCGACCTCGACCACGAAGGCGTCGGGACCGAGCGCAAGACGCTGTACGGCGTCGGCGACGAAGGTGCGCGCGTGCTCCACCCAGGAGGTCGAGAACGACGAGAAGTACGCGTACTCCTTGAACGTCTCCTCCGGCGTGATCAGCGGCGGGATCTGCGCCAGCCAGCAGTCGGTGCACACCCGCAGGTGCAGCGGGTACGCCGGCTCCGGCGTGTCCAGTTGGTCCGCGGCGAGAAAGCTCTCACACGGCGGGGTCGCCCCCAGGTCGACGACGCTCGCCAGAGTCGCCGAGCCGCAGAGTCGGCATCGTGTCATCTACTGCCCCCATCCCTGCCCGCGCGGGTGTCCCCGCCGCGAGCCAGTGCTGACCGACCCGCGATCGCGGTGCGGTACTCCTTCACCAGGCGCTCAAGACCGACGGCCGGGCTGAAGCCCTGCTCGTAACGGCTCCGGGCCGCCTGGCCCATCTCCCGGTTGCGGGCCGGATCGGCCGCGATCCGGCGTATGCGGGACGCGAGCGAGGCGGCCTCGCCCGGCCGGTGCAGCAGCCCGGTCACCTCGTCGTCGACGAGTTCGACGAAGGCGCCGTGTCCGGCGGCGACGGTCGGGACCCCGGCCGCCATCGCCTCCACGACCACCAGGCCGAACGTCTCCTGCCACGTCGAGGGCGCGACCACGGCGACCGAACGCGCCACGGCCTTGCGGGACTCCGCCGCGTCGTACAGGCCGACGTAGCGCACGTCGTCCCGGCCCGCCGCCCAGGCGGCCACCTCCTGCTCAAGCGGCCCCGCCCCCGCGATCACCAGCGGCACGCCCACACCGCCCTGTGCGGTGATCTCGTCCCACGCGGTCATGAGCAGCCGCAGGCCCTTGGCCTCCGCGAGCCGGCCGAGGTAGAGCAGATGCTCGCCGTCGCCCTCTCGGGAGGCGTCCGGCTCCGGCACGAAGTTGTGCTTCACCACCAGCCGCTCGGCCGGCAGGCCGGAGCGCACCAGGATGTCGCGCTGCGCCGCGGAGATGCACAGGAAGCGCTCCACGCCGGACCACCACCGCCGCCGGTTGACCGTCAGGCCGACCGCGAGCGGCACCGTCGCGAGCCGCGAGCCGCGGTAGCAGCCGTGCCGGACGGCGGGCAGCGGCGCCGACCTGCCCACGCACTCGGTGCACGGGCGGCCGTCGCGCTGGAGCGTGCCGGGCGGGCAGACCTGGTTGTAGTTGTGCAGCGTGGCGACGGCGGGCACACCGGCGTCGGCGCAGGCGGCGAGCACCGCGGGCGACAGGAGCGGGAAGACGTTGTGGACGTGCACCACGTCCGGGCGCGAGGCGCGAAGGCGGGCGGCGAGCTCCGCGCGGACCGCGGGGTTCCACGGCACGAGCAGCGGCACCTTGGCCTTGCCGAGCAGGGACAGGGCACCGATGTCGTCGCTGCGCCGCTCGAACACCTCCACCCGGTGGCCGGCCGCGCGCAGCAGCTCCGCCTCCTGGTCGACGACCTTGTTCTCACCGCTCGGCTGCGCCGACGCGTAGCGGTTGTGCACCACGAGGACATGCATGCTCAAGTCACCTCCGATGTGCGGGCCCAGCGCGGTACACGGCGGCGCGGGGCCGGGGGCGTCGGCAGCTGCGTGACCGCGGCGGGTGCCGCGAGCAGCGAGGCGGCCACGGCCAGATGCAGCAGATACGGCGAGGCGTCGCCGAGACCTGCCTCGGTGTACGACGCGATCGCGCAGTAGCTGATCAGGAAGATCGCGCAGGCCCTCGCCAGCGACGGCGGCCGCAGCAGCGCGACGCCGGCCAGCACGATGATGATCGCCGCCACGATGGCGGCGCCGGTCAGACCCTGTTCGTGGTAGACGGCCAGCCAGCTGTTGTCGATCGGAAGCCCGCCGAACGACTTGTCGCCGAGCCCCATGCCGAACAGCTGCTCCGATGTCGTGCGCGGGGCCGCGAGCAGGGCGTCCCAGACCTTGGCCCGCCCGGTGAGGTTGGAGAAGTTCTCCTGGCTCTGCCCGCGCAGGAACCACGCCTGCACGGCGGTGCTGAAGGCCACCGTGGCGACGGTGGCGCACAGCACCGTCCAGGCGAAGAACCGGCGGGCGGCGGCACTGGTCAGGATGAGCGAGCCGATCGCCAGCGCGAGACCGACGAGAAGGCCGAGCGTGGCCGTGCGGGTATGGGTCAGCGCGAGCAGGACGAGGGAGGGCACGATGACCACCGCCGCGCTGGTCCTGTCGGTCCTGCGGCCCAGGAGGAGCAGCACGGTGAGCCCGATGATCACCGCGGCGTACTGGCCGATCTGCGGCGGGGTGAGCGGCCACAGCGCGCCGACGAGCCGCCCGCCGTAGAGCTCGGGCAGGGCCGCTCCCGGTGAGATGACCAGGCCGGCGGCCACCGACCCCAGCACCACGAAGTACATCCGGATGTGGTGCCGCACGAACGTCACGCCGCCGTCCCACCAGCGGCTGAGCAGCCACAGCGTGGCGACGAAGAGAGCGAGCCGCCCGCAGCGGAACAGCGCCCCGAACCCGGACTCCAGGCCCACGCTGGCGATCACGCTCGGCACGAGTAGCAGGGTGAGCAGGAACACGAAGGCACTGGCCCGGATGCGCAGCCGCAGATTGACCGCGAGCGCCAGCGCGAACGCGGCGACCAGCGCGCCCATGGTGACCATCTGGATGAGGGAGCGGGGCAGCGGGACGATGGTCTTCGCCCCGGCGGAGCCAAGCGTGTTGAGGATCAGCAGCCCCCAGACCGTCCCGACGATCTTCGACGTGTGGTCCTTGTGGTTCATGTGCTCCGTGTGCTGTGGACTCATCTCAACCACCGTCCCGCGCGCGGAAGGTGCTGCCCGCGTCCTGCTTGTACGGCGTGCTCTGCCACTGCGCGAAGTCGAGCTTTCCGCTCGGGTCGTGGGCGATGAAGCTCCACGGTCCGCGGTAGACGTTGTCGTGCCAGCGGTTGTGCTGCTTGCGGGTGATCGCCTCGGAGACCCGTTCGCCCTTGTACGGCGACCAGTCCGGGTAGGTGCCGTAGTTGGCGAGCACCGCCATGCGGCCGCACTGCACCGTGCACTTGACGACGGAGGTGTCCAGGACGAAGCGGTTGTGGTGGATGTCCACCCGCTGGGTCTTCCACCGGCAGTCGTCGTAGAGCGGTGCGTCGGTGATCTTCGGCCGCGCGCAGCGGTCGGTGTTCTTCACCAGCAGCGTGCAGTCACCGGACGAGGTGTTGGCCGGGCTGTTGCAGAACCGGTCGGCGTTCTCCCACAGGGTGATCCCGGACCAGTTGTTCTCCAGGACGTTCCGGTAGACCTCGATCTTGTCCGTGCGGGCCCGGACCCGTGGTTCGCCGCCGGACTCGGACAGATAGATGGTCGCGAAGGGGAAGTTGTCGCCGCGGTCGGCGTACCGGCGGCCCTCGACCCAGTTGTTGCGCCGGATCGTGTTCTTCCGGATGACCGCGTTGTAGCTGGTCTCGTAGATCAGCGCGGCACCGTCGTTGGCCTCGAGCACGTTGTTCTCGATGCGGAAGTCGTTGTTGTTGGTGTCCGCCCACAACCCCGTTCCGCGGTTGTCGTGCACCCAGTTGCCGCGCACGTCGGCGCCGTCGACGGCCCAGAACTTGATGCCTCCGGTGCAGCCGCAGCCCTTGCGCCGCCGCTCCCAGTCGTCGGTGTTGTTGCCCACGATCTCGTTGCCCTCGACCACCAGGCCGCTGATGCGGCCGGAGGCCTTGTACGCGTTCATGCCGTACTGGCCGTTGTCGCGCAGGCAGTTGGCGCGCACCTGCTGGCGGGCCCCGGCCATCAGCCCGGCACCGGAGTTGTTCTGGACCGTCGCGTGCTCGATCACCCACCCGTCGGCCGAATCGTGGTTGACCACGCCCTCGTCCGGCGGTGCCACGAACCGCTGCACGGTCAGGTGGCGGATGGTCACGTCGTCGGCCCTGCCGCCGAACGCGTACTGGTTCTTCTTCCGGCCGTCGAGCACCGCGCCCGGCGCGCCGAGGTAGCGGTTCCCCTTCTTGGGGATGACCTGGGCGTAGCGGTTCCGATCGAGCCGGTGCTTGCCCGGGCCGAGCCAGAACGTGGTGTCCGGCGGGCTGCTCTTGGTCTTCGCGGCCAGGTCGCCGACCACCGCGGGGTCGACCTTCACCGCGCCCTTGGGCGCCTTCGCGGGACCGGCCGCGGGCTTGGCGCACACCCGGGCCACGGACGTGGACGGCGCGCCGGACGCGGCCGGTGCGTCGGTCGGCTTCGCTTGGTCGTCCGACGAGCTCGTACAGCCGGTCGTCGCCAGCAGGGCCAGCGCCACCGGTGCCGCCGGCCACGCCCACTGCCGCCACTTGATCCCCACGCGGCCCCCTAGTCGCAGAACCTGAGTACGGTGGTGAACCCCTTTGCGCCGTCGGCGAAGCCCGTGCCGATCAGCGTGGTGGCGGGTTCCTTGCGTCCGAAGCCGGGGGAGTACCAGCCGAGGGGCGGGTCGCTCTCGCCGCGATGCGCCCGCCAGTCCAGCTGTCCGGGCAGGTCGAGCACCGCCGAGCGGTCCTCGCCGTCCCGGGCCCAGGTGAGCACGGCCCAGTTCCCCACCAGGTCGACGGCGATCGCCGGGCCGAGGTGGAACGCCAGGCGCACGGCCCGGCGCGGGCCGCGCACCTCGTCGATCACCCGCAACTCCTTGGCGGAGGAGACCAGTTCCACCCGGCGGCGGTGCACCGAGCGCTGGTAGCCGTCGTGCTCGGCGCACCAGCGGGCCACGTCCTCACCTGCGGTGTCCGCGACCAGGACGCGGCTGCGGGCGTGCCCGGTCCACAGGAACGGGCCGCCGGAGACGGACTGGTCGGCGCCGTCCAGCTCCAGCGTGTTGTGGCCGAGCGTCGAGCGGAAGTACTGCCGCCACTCGGGCTGCCCGTGGTAGCAGAACGTGCCCGGGTCGGCGAGTACGTCGACCCCGTCGTGCCGGACCTCCACCGACAGCGCGTCCGCGTGGGCGTGCGCGGCGATGGACAGGAACCCGTGCGGACCGCCGTCGCAGCGGCACCAGATCCCGTCCGGACCGCGCAGGATGGTCATGCCCGCATCGGCGAAGTGCGCCGGGCGGTCGGCCGGGCGGGACACGGCCGGTCCCGTTCCCTTCCGTGCGTACGGCTTGATGAGTGCGGCAAGGAGCGGGGTGCGCACATCGGTGCCGGTCACCTCCGGCCACCAGGCGAGCCGTCCGAACACGGCGTCCCCGGTGGCGAGGAGCGAGCCCCAGCGGTCGGTGCCCGCGCCGTCCACGATCAGTCCGTGCCCGTCGTCCGCGTCCCCCTGGCGCGGCGGCCGCAGCCGCCCGTCCACCACGGCCGCGAGCGCGTCGGTCATCCGCAGCAGCACCAGGCGCACCGACGGGGGGACCGGCACGCCGGAGGCATCCGCCTCGGCCAGCGCGGCCAGGCCGAGCTCGAGCACGAGGCCGTGGTACTCGGTGGCCAGCTCGCGGTTGAGGCCCGAGCCGAAGGTGTTGGCGCGCAGATGCCGCTCAAGGGACCGCAGCGCGTCGGCTCGCCAACGCGCCGACGAGGGGAACCAGCCGAACGCGCAGGCCGCGGCGAACTGCCCGGCGGCCTCGGCGATGACGTGGTTGTTCGCCGATGACCCCCGGCTGGGGAAGGCGGCCAGCCAGCGCTGGTGGTGCCAGATCTGGTTCCGCGCCACCGGGTTGTCCTCGAAGAGATCGGCGGCGCCCGGCCAGCCGTCGAGCAGCCGGCGGATCCACACCCAGGAGAGCAGCCGGATTCCCAGCTCGATGCCGCTGATCCAATGCACGCCGCGCAGCGGCGCGTTGGCCGCCCACCACAGCCGCAGGTGCTCGGCCACGCGCTCGGCGTACCGCTCGTTCCCGGTGATCGCGTAGGCGGCGGCGAGCACCGTCAGGTACTGGTGCCGGGACGGCTCCCAGATCTGCTTGATGTCGCCGACCGCCTCCTCGTTGCGGTACGGCACGTCGAAGGCGTAGCCCCACGGAGCCCGCCGCCCGGTCTTCGGGTCGTACCACCAGTCCGGGTTCACCAGGTCGTCGCGGACCACCCCGAAGAACTCGGCGTGCCCGGCCATCAGCCGGTCCGCCTCGGCGACGAGACGCTTCGCGGCGTCCGGCGGCACCGCGGCCGCCGTCCCGGCGGGCAGCACCGCACTGAACCGGGCGTCGGTCACGTCCGGGCAGTCCGGCGGCGCCGAGCGCCACCGCCGCCTGCGCACCGCGTCGCCCACCCGGCCGCCGACCTCCCGCGGCCCCATCCGGGATAATCGCCGCAGGTACCATCCCGCGCTCAACGTCATCGCGCCCTCGCCAACGTCACCGGCGCGCCGCCGGCCAGGCCGGTCTGCACGGCGAGGGTGGCCGCCGTGGTGGCGACGAGCGACTCCAGCGGCACCGGCATCGGCCCGCCCGTGCGCACGGCCTTGATGAACGCGGCCAGCTCGGCGTTCTGCCCCTTGTCCCGGGCCTTGGGCAGCCGCGAGCTGACCCAGCGCTTGCGGCCGACCCCGCCGTCCGCGAACACCGAGGCACGGACGAAGTCGTCGAGCCGCAGCACCTTGCCGTCCGCGATCAGGTCCACCGTCTCCTTGGGGAAGCCTGCCGCGCCGGTGGTGACGTAGCTGATGGTGGCGGTGGACCCGTCCGGGTAGCGCAGCACGACCTGAAGGTCCTCGTTGCCGGACGTGGCGACCGCGTACACCGAGACCGGTTCGGCCCCGAGCAGCCAGCTCGCCGTGTCGATGAAGTGCCCGCCCTCACCGGCGAACCGCGAGCCCTCGGTGCCCTGCTGCAGGTACCAGCTGCCGTGCTGGAGCCGGCCCGCGTTGACCAGGTAGCGCAGGCTCGCCGGACCGGTGCGGGCGCCGAAGCGTCCCTTGGCCTCCTGGAGCAGCGGCGCGAACCGGCGGTTGAAGCCCACCTGGAGCCGGTCGTTGCCGGACTCCTCCACCGCCGCGAGCACGCCCGCAAGCTCGTCCTCGGTGAGCGCCAACGGCTTCTCCACGAACACCGTCTTGCCGGCGAGCAGCGCCCTGCGGGTCAGTTCGGCGTGCGAGCTGTGCCGGGTGACCACGAACACCGCGTCGATGGACTTGTCGTCGAGCACGGCGTCGAGATCGGTGGTCGCCTCGGCGAAGCCGAACTTCCGCTTCGCGTTGGCCGCGGAGAGCGCCGTCGTGGTGACGACCGTGGACAGCTCGACGCCGTCGCGCCCGGTCAGGTGCGGCAGCAGCATCGACGTCGCGTAGTTGCCCGCGCCGACGAACGCAAGGCGCACGGGCCCCGTGACGGCCCGAGCCGCACTCGGCCGCACCTGCACCGCGGGCACGGCCACTGCCGGGGACTGCGCTTCCCCTTCCTCCGCTTCCTCGACGTGATCGGGGTAGCGGAACAGCACCGCCACGGCCTTCAGGTCGCCGTCCTTCAGGCTCTGGTACGTCTCGACGGCGTCATCGAAGTCGGCGACGTGGGAGACCAGGGGCTCCACGTCGACGCGGCCGCGGGCGACCAGGTCGAGGAAGCACGCCAGGTTGCGGCGCTCGGTCCAGCGCACGTAGCCGATCGGGTAGTCGCGCCCTTCGAGCTCGTACTCCGGGTCGTAGCGCCCGGGGCCGTAACTGCGCGAGAAGCGGACGTCCAGCTCCTTCTCGTAGTACGCGTTCCACGGCAGGTCCAGGCGGCACTTGCCGATGTCGACGACCCGGCCGCGGTCCCGGCAGAGCCGGGCGGCCAGCTCGACGGGCTGGTTGCTGCCGCCACCGGCGGCCAAGTACACCTGGTCCACGCCGTGTCCGTCGGTGAGTTCGGCGACGGACGCCTCCACCGCCGAGGAGGCGGGATCGCCACAGGCCACCGCGCCCAGCCGCTGGGCCAGTTCGCAGCGCGCCGGGTCGGGGTCGGCCCCCACGACACGTACTCCCGAAGCGGCCAGGAGCTGCACCACCAACTGCCCGATCAGCCCGAGGCCGATGACCAGCGCCACCTCGCCGAGCTGCGGCTCGCCTTGCCGGACGCCCTGCATCGCGATCGACCCGACGGTGCCGAAGGCCGCGTGCCGGGGCGCGAGGCCGTCCGGCACCGGGACGTAGAGGTTCTTCGGCACCCAGTTCAACTCGGCGTGCAGCGCATGCTCATTGCCGGCGCACGCCACGACGTCGCCGACCTTCACGTCGTCGATCCCGGCGCCGACCTGCTCGACCACCCCGCACAGCGAGTAGCCGAGCGGCGTGTAGGAGTCGAGCTTGCCCATCACCTTGCGGTAGGTGGCCGGCACCCCGTTGGTGGCCACGCTCTGCACGACCTTGGCCACCTGGTCGGGCCGGGAGCGGGCCTTGCCCAGCATCGACATGCCGGCCTCGGACACCTTCATGAGCTCGGTCCCGGTGGAGATCAGCGAGTAGGCGGTACGCACGAGCACACCGCCCGGCTTGCACCCCGGTACCGGCACGTCGAGCACCGCCAGCTCGCCGCTCTTGTAGTTCTGCACAACTTGCTTCACTCGAACTCCTCTGATTCCTAAGCCGTTTACCGAGTGCTCCGGCCGGACCCAGAGGTCGCGCCGCGATACCAGTACTCGAGGGTCAGCACATGCCACAGATGCTTGGAGAAGTCCCGCTGCCCGGCGGCGTCCTCGGCGACCATGCGCGCCAGCGCGTCGCGGCGCAGGAAGCCGGAGCTGACGAGCACACCGTCGTTGACCACCTCGCGCACCAGCGGTGCCAGATCCCGGCTCATCCAGGCGCGCAGCGGGGCGCTGAACAGGCCCTTGGGCCGGTACACGATCTCCTTGGGCAGGATCGAGGTGGCCGCCTCCTTGAGGACGGCCTTGCCCTGCCGTCCGACGATCTTGCGATCGCCGGGCACGGCGAACGCCGCCTTGACCACCTCGACGTCCACGTAGGGCACCCGCACCTCGGTCGACGCGGCCATGCTGGAGCGGTCCGTGTAGGCGAGGTTCAGGCCCGGCAGGAACATCCGGGCATCGCCCAGGCACATGCGGTTGACGAAGTCGTCGAGGTCGTTGTCCTGGTAGATGTCCGCGTGCTCGGTCAGTACGTCGTCGACCGTCGGGGCCAGGTCCGGATTGATCAGGGCGAGCAGCTCGTCCTGGTCGTACATGGTGTAGCTGCGCCGGAACGCGGTCTCCTCCGGCAGATCGGCGAAGGACAGGAACCGCTTGGCGAAGCGCACCGACCGGTAGCCCCTACGGGCCGTGGCGACCGGCAGCCGGTCCACGGCCCGGGACAGACCGCGCCGCAGGGGCCGCGGGACACGCTGGTAGCGCAGCGCGATCAGGTTGGCCAGGTGCTTGCGGTACCCGGCGAACAGCTCGTCGGCGCCCATCCCCGAGAGCATCACCTTGACCCCCGCCTCGCGGGCGGCCTCGCAGATCAGGAACGTGTTGATGGCGGCGGGGTCGCCGATCGGCTCGTCCAGGTGGTGCGTCATCTGCGGCAGCAGGTCGAGCACGTTGGGCGCGATCTCGATCTCGTGCAGGTCGACGCCGAACTGCTCGGCCACCTGCCGGGCATAGCGCAGGTCGTCGGGCATCGCCTCGAACTTTGCGTCCTCGGCACGGAACCCGATCGTGTAAGCGGAGATCCCGGGCCGGTCGCGGGCCGCGAGCGCGGTCAGATAGCTGGAGTCGAGACCGCCGGAGAGGAACGTCGCCACGGGTACGTCGGACATCAGGTGGCGCCGGGTCGACTCCTCGACGATGGCGGCCACGTCCGGCAGCTCGCCGCCGCGCGCCCGGTCCCGCCCCTCGGCGGCGACGTCCCGCAGATTCCAGTAACTGCCGCGCTGCACCTGGCCGTCGGGCCGGACACGCAGCCAGCTGCCCGGCGGCAGCTTCTCCGCCTCGCGCAGCGCGCAGCGCGAGTCCGGCACCCAGTAGTACAGCAGCGAGGCCACCAGCGCCGCCTCGTCCACCTGAAGCGACCCGCCGGTGGCGGCGGCCAGCGCCTTGAGCTCGGAGGCGAACACCAGGCCCCCGCCGCGCCGGAGCACGAACAGCGGCTTGATGCCCAGCTGGTCTCGGGCGAGCACCAGGTCACCGGTGCGCTCGTCGAAGATCCCGAGCGCGAACATGCCGCGCAGCCGGGGCAGGCAGTCGGTGCCCCAGCGCCGCCAGGCCTCGAGCAGCACCTCGGTGTCGGAGGTACCGCGGAAGCGCACCCCGGAGGCCGCCAACTCGGCGCGCAGCTCGGGCGCGTTGTACAGCTCGCCGTTGTACGTCAGGGCGAGGCCGTCCGAGACCATCGGCTGGGCGCCGGTCTCGGACAGGTCGATGATGGCCAGCCGCCGGTGCCCCAGCTGTACGTCGCCGTCACCGACGGAGTGGCTGTAGCGTCCCGCCCCGTCCGGACCGCGGTGAGCGAGGGTATCGGTGAGCCGGTCCGCCACGACCTTCCCGTCCGGCCATCGGTACGTGCCTGCGATGCCACACATGTTCTACCGCGCTTCCTGGTCGATGTCCGGGACTCGTGCCCATGACGGCCGCTCCGTCCGCGGCTGGCCCGTCCCGTTCTGCCGACCGCGCAGCGCGGTGTGCAGCCCGTCCCACAGGGTGCCGTCCGTGCGGTCCCGCGGATCGGGGTCGATCAGCACCACACCGATCACCGGAATGAGCAGGTCCGCGAGCTGCCGCGCCACGGTGTGCAGCCAGGCGGCGCTGCCGTGCCCGGCCCGCACGACGAGCACGGTCTGGGTGCCGAGGTACTGCAGGTCGGTCCACGCCGCGCCGGGCGCCACCGAGCCGACGCCGATCCGGCGCTCCTGATGCGGCACGGCCGCCGCCTGCTCGAAGCTGACCACGGCCGGGTCTCCCGGCTCCTGGCCGCGCCCCGCGAGCCGCGGGCGCAGCCCGTCGACGACGAGCACCGGCCCCTCCGCGGCCAGGGCCCTCGCGAGGTCCAGGGCGATCACGCTCGTGCCGCGCGCACAGCCCAGTTCGAGCAGGGACACCGGTTCCGCGGAGCCGCGCACGGTGCGGGCCAGGGTCGCGGTCAGCCGTGCCCGCTCCTCCCGGGTCCGTCGGCGCCGCCACGGCCCGGCCCGCCGGTGGGGCGCGCGGCGCAGCTCGGCGATGACCGAGGCGCCCAGGTTCGCCGCGATGTCCCGGCGCAGCACGGGGCGGTCCGCCACCACCGTGCCGACCGCGGCCACCGCGAGCCCGAGGACGAGCCCCAGGACGAGCCCGATCGCGGCGTTGGTGACAGCGGTCTTGGGCATGGAGTGCTGCACCGCGCGCGGTGCGTCCACGATCTGCGTCCCGGCGACGAGCCGGGGCGTGCCCATGCGGGCCTCCTCGGCGCGCTGGTCGAAGTCGGCGATCCGCGAGGTCAGTTCGGCCCTGCGGGCGAAGAGCGACTCGATGCTCGCCGACGCCTTCGGGTCGCTCTCCGGCGACCTGCCGCCGATCTCCTCGTTGACCTGGGCGAGTTCGCCCCGCATCCGGTCACGCTGGTCGCGCAGGGCCTTGGCCTCGGCCTTGGCGGCTTCCTGCATCCGCCGCACATGGTCGGCGACGAACGCGTCCGCCAGCGCCTTGGCGCGGGCCACCGCGTCCGCGTCGCTCTCCCCTGTCACATCGATCTGCAGCAGGTTGTTGGTCAAGCCGGTCCCTCGGTAGTCCTGCATGAAGTCTTCCGGGAGTTCGGAGGACTTGAGGGACCGCAGGGCCCGGTCGGCGATCCGCGTGGTCCCCAGCAGCTCCACGTCGGTGCGGATCAGCGTCCCGGTGTCGTTCGGCTGGTCCTCCTTGTGCGCGACCAGGACCTTGACCACCGCGGCGGGCGCCGGCGGCCGCAGGACCGCCACCGCCGCGCCGACCAGCAGCCCCAGGAGGGCAAGCGAGCACCAGAGGCGGCGACGTCTGCGCACCGCCACCACAAGACCCTGCACATTCAGCAGCGGGGCGGATGCCGACGATTCCGTCGGCGTACTCGTCGTCACACCGAACCTCCCGTCGCGTGGCCGCGCACCGCGAGCGCCGGCGTGGCATCGTCCGCACGATGGCCGGCCGACCGCGTCGACCCGTCCCGTACGGTGCCGGCGACGACGACGCCGACGACCTCGTGCCGGCCGTCCGCACACGCCTCGGCGATGCCGCCGAGCTCCACCGCGGTCCAGCTGCCCGCGCTGAGCACGACCAGGGCACCGGACTCGGTGTCGCGGTCGGGCACCATCGGCTGGGACACCGAGACGTCCACCACCCGCAGCAGCGGATCGTTCTTGGCCTCGGCCACCAGCTGCCCGGCGGCCCGGCGGGCGATCTCGTCACCCTCCGGTACGACGACCAACAGGCGCCGGGGCGCGGGCAGTTGGGTCCGGAGGCGCGCGCACAGCCGCCGGTAGCGGATCTGCCTGGCGGCCTCGTCGCCGGACACCTGCGGGGTCGGTATGTCCCACCGGGTGTCGGCGCCGAGCAGCCAGCGGACCCTGGCCCACGGGCCAGGGCCTCTGGGCCGTTGCGCGGACCGCTCGCCGGGCACGTCGACGGTGCCCAGCAGCGGCGAACCCAGCGCCGCGGCGATCTCAGCCTCGGTGCGCAGCCGACGGCTCATCCGCGCGGCGGCGAGATGCCCGATGACCGCGACCAGCAGGAACAACAGCGCCCCGCCGACGGTGAGTTGCAGCCTCGTCGGCGGTGCCTCGCCGGTCGGCCGGGCCGCGGGCCCCATGACGACCATGCCGGCCTTGTTGGACGCCGGGTCGGCCTCCTCCAGCTTCTGCATGGCCTCCTGCAGCGCGGTGCGCAGCTTCTCCAGCTCGGTACGGGCCTGTACGCTCTCCACGGTCTGCCCCGGATCGGCCGCGTTGGCCAGGTCGGTGATGCGGCGGTTGGTCTCCGCCACCTTCTTCCGCAGCGCTTCGGGCCCCGTCGCCGTCTCCGGCTCCTCGGTGGTGTCACCCGCGATCCGCGACGCGAAGGTGACGAACTGCTGGGCCACCTCGTCGGAGAGCCGCTGCGCGCGCCCCGGGGTCTCGGCCGTACCCGAGATCTTGATGATGTTCCCGTCGGCGGCCGTGGCGCTCACCTGGTCCCGCAGCTCGCTGTCGCTGACGCCGGACCAGTCGAGCGTGCCTGCCGCGCGGTCGACCACGGCCGAACTGGCCGCGATCTCCGCCTGGGTCAGCAGCTCGCGCTCCTCCCACTGCCCTGCCAGGAGGACCGATGTCGACGTCGTGTATCTCGGCGGGAACAGCATCGACGTGCCGTAGCCGACGAGCGCGCCCACCACGACGAGGACGGCCAGCAGCCGCCGTCGCCGACGGAGAATCCGCCCGATGGTGACCAGGCGTATCGTGTCGTCGCTCAACGGCCCGGCCTCCTCCCGATCCGGGCCGGGCCGCGCTTCGAAGTGCGGACACGGCAGGCGGCGGCGTAGGCGGAGAGCAGCGACACCTGCGAGTTGCGCCAGGAGAGCTCACCGGTGATCCGCTCCTGGCCGATCTCGCCCATCCGGGCCCGCTCCTTCGGATCGTCGAGCAGCAGCGCGATGAGCTTGGCGAATTCGCCCTCGTCGTTGGCGGGCGCGTACACGGCGGCGTCACCGGCGGAGACGCGCGCCTCCCGGAGGTCGAACGAGACGATCGGCCGGCCCATGGCCATGTACTCCAGGACCTTGTTCATGGTCGACACGTCGTTGAGCGGATTGCGCGGGTCGGGGGAGAGGCACACGTCCGCGGTGGACAGGTAGCGCACCAGGTCGGCGTCCGGAATGCGCCCGGTGAACTGCACCTGCTCACCGAGCCCGAGCTTCCGGGACAGCTCCACCATCGCCTCGAAGGCGTCACCGGAGCCGACGAACACCGCGTGCCAGTCGGTCCGCCCGAGATCGTCGCGCAGCTTCGCCAGGGCCCGCAGGGCGTAGTCGACACCGTCCTGAGGGCCCATGACGCCGAGGTAGCACAGCAGATGAGGCTTGCCGCGCTTCAACTCCGGCTCGGGGTCCACCGGTTGGAACCGGTCGGTCTGGGGCGCGCTGCGCACCACGAAGACGTCCTCCGGCCGCCGCCCGCCACGGCGCACCGCGACGTCCCGGTAGCTCTCGTTCGTGGCGAGCACGATGTCCGCGGCCCGGTAGGTCCGCCGCTCCAGCGCGCACACGGCGCGGTAGAGCAGATCCTTGCCGCGGTCGAACCGGGAGAGGTACAGCTCGGGCACCAGGTCGTGCTGGTCGAAGACGAACCGCGCGCCGCGCCGCTTCATCCACAGCGCGGGCAGGAACAGCAGGTCGGGCGGGTTGCAGGCGTGGACCACGTGGACCGGTCCGACCTTCCGGGCGAGCCGGACCGTGTGCCACAACGCCGATCCGTACTCCCGCAGGTAGCCGGAAGGACCGCCGGTGGCGGCGCGCAACGGGTAGCGGTGGATCCGCACCCCGTCGATCACCGCCTCCGGCTCCGTGTCCCGCTTGGTGCCCTGGGGGCAGATGACGTGCACCGTCCAGCCCGCGTCGCGCAGCGTCGTGCACTCTTGCCACACCCGCCGGTCGAAGGGCACCGACAGGTTTTCCACCAAGATCAGCGCGCGCCGGTTGGTCCCGTCGCCGCCGGTTGTTCCATCGAACGATGTGTTACCAAGCAAGGCCCACGTACCCAGGTTCGGCCCGCCGCGCGTCGGCGTCGGGAAGGTGGATGAGGTCGACGAGCACCGGGCCCTCGCCATGGGGCAGTGCCGAAAGCACGGCCGGATCCTTGGTGCCGATCAGGCACACCTCGGAGTGTTCGAGCACTTCGTCGACGGAGTTCGCGAGCAGCTGCGCCAGGTGCGGCAGCCGGGTCTCGATGTACTCGCGGTTCGCGCCGAGCAGTCGGGACATGCTCACGTTGGCGTCGTAGATCTTGAGGTCGTACCCCTTGCCGAAGAGTCTCTCCGCCAGCTCGACGAGCGGGCTCTCGCGCAGGTCGTCGGTGCCGGGTTTGAAGGACAGCCCGAACAGGCCAACCCGGCGCTTGCCGGTGCGCTCGACCAGCTCCACCGCACGCTGCAGATGGTCGGAGTTGGAGGGCAGCACGTGCGACAGGATGGGCACCGAGACGTCCGCCCGCTGCGCCGCGTGGACCAGGCTGCGCAGGTCCTTGGGCAGGCAGGAGCCGCCGAAGGCGAAGCCGGGACGCAGATAGGCGGGGCTGATGTTCAGCTTGCGGTCGGCAAGGAACACGTCGATCACCTGGTGCGAGTCCACCCCGAGCGCCTGGCACACCGCGCCCAGCTCGTTCGCGAAGCCGATCTTGAGGCCGTGGAACGCGTTGTCCGCGTACTTGATGGCCTCGGCCGTCGGGAGCGGCACCCGGAACACCTCGCCGGGCAAGCCGTCGTACAGCGCCGCCACCGCGTCGCCGCTCGCCGGGTCGAACTCGCCGATGACGGTCTTGGGCGGGTCGAAGAAGTCCCGCACGCTCGTGCCCTCGCGCAGGAACTCCGGATTGACCGCGACCCCGAAGTCCACCCCGGCGGTGCCGCCGACATGCTTCTCCAGGATCGGCACCAGCAGGTTCAGGCAGGTGCCCGGGAGCATGGTGCTGCGGAACACGACGGTCTGCCGCCCGCCCCGCTCGGCCAGTGCGGCGCCGATCTGCTCGGTGACCCGCTCCAAGTACGTGGTGCACAGGCTGCCGTTGGGCTCCGACGGGGTGCCCACGCAGATCAGCGACACCTCGCTGCCCATGATCGCCTCGCGTACGTCACCGGTGGCGCGTAACGCCCCGGTCCGTACGACATCGGCGATGAGCTCGCCGATCCTCTCCTCGACCACCGGGGCCTTGCCGTCGTTGACCAGGTCTACCTTCACCTGGTTCACGTCGACGCCGATGACCTCGTGCCCCATGCTGGCCAGGCACGCGGCTGACACACAGCCCACGTAGCCGAGCCCGAAAACGCTGACTCTCATGACCCGCTCTTCCCCCCAGGCAGGCCCTTTCGGCCTGCGGTCCACGTGCCGACCGGACGGCGATTGCCGCGCATCAGTAGGCCCCCTGCCCGTAGAACACCGCGCGCAGGGTCTTCCACAAGATCACTGTGTCCAGGGCGAGCGACCAGTCCTCCACGTACCGCAGGTCGAGGCGGACCGCCTCCTCCCACGGCAGGTCGCTGCGCCCGCTGATCTGCCACAGGCCGGTGAGGCCTGGCTTGACCAGGAGCCGCCGCCGGATGTCGGGGCCGTACGCCGCGGACTCCTCCGGCAGCGGAGGCCTCGGGCCGACGAGCGACATCGATCCGGCGAGTACGTTGAACAGCTGCGGGAGCTCGTCGAGCGAGTACCGGCGCAGCACTGCTCCCACCCGGGTCACCCTCGGATCCCGGCGCAGCTTGAACAACAGACCGGCACCTTCGTTGCGGTCGGCCAGCGCGGCCCGTGCCCGGTCGGCCCCGACGACCATGGTGCGGAACTTGAAGATGGTGAACTCGCGGCCGTCCTTGCCGACTCTGCGCTGGCGGTACACCGCACCGCCCCGGCTGTCCATCAGCACCAGCAGCCCGACGAGCACCATCAGCGGCGCGAACACCATCAGCAGGATCGCCGCGCCCAATCGGTCGACGACCCCTTTGACCACCCGGCGGCCCCCGGTGAAGGTCGGCATGCTGACCCGCAGCAGCGGGATTCCGAGCACCGCGTCGACATGCAGCCGCGGTCCCGCCACCTCCATCAGGACGGGGGCCACGACCATCTCGGCCTCGCTGCCCTCGAGGTTCCAGGCCAGCCGCTGGAGCCGGTCAGGCGACCAGTGCGGGTCCGGTGTGACCGCGACGACACGGTAGCCGTCGCGCCGGACGTGATTGGCGACGTCTTCCAGTCGGCCGACGACCGGCACACCGTCCAGCTGGTCACCGTCGAGGCCGAGACCGTCCGTCGTGCACACCGCCTCCACCCGCCAGCCGAGGTGCGGGAACTTGCGCGCCCGGGTGATCAGGTCATGCACGGTGGCCACGCTCCCGGCAGCGAGCACCGGTCGCAGGCACTGCCCCTCTTTCCGCTGTTTGTGCAGCCAGAGGCGGAGCAGATACCGCGCGGTCATGGTGACGAGCGCGATCGCGGGGACCGCGACGAAGATCCAGAGTTTGATGTTGCGCGAGGTGAGGGCGATCCCGCCGAGCGCGAGGACGACGACCGCCGCGAACAGCGAACGTCCGAGCCGACGGAATTCCTCCGCGCCCTGGCCGAGCACGTCCGGCGCCCACGCCCGGCTGACCGCGAGCGCTCCCAGTACGAGGAGCTCGGTGCCGAACGCGAGAATGCCCCACTTCTCATGCCAGTTGGCGGCGTCCCGGGCCCCGAAGAAGAGGCCGATCGACGCCACTACGAAGGCGGTGGTCAAGGTATCGCTGGTGATCACGGTACGTCGGTACCGCTGCTCCCAGTCGACAGCGGGCCCTCTGATTGCCCCGTTCGTCAGACGCCCGCTCGCCGACGGAAACGGGCTCGCTAATTCCCCCTGCTGCACAGAACCCCCCACAGGTCACCAGTGGTTGGGCGTGATCGCCCAGCACTGTCCCTCTCCCCCGGGAGACGCCCCCGCCCCCCGCGCCGCGCTGTTCCTCCCCTTGAGAGGCCCCCAGCCTCCCGTGCACGCCATCCAGGCCATTGCACTGTTACGTGGTCAACTCACCCCAGCGGCACCGGACTAGACCACCCGACTCCGCCCACGAGGTGCCTCGGAACCCGTCGCGACCTCGGGCGCTCCCCGCGCCCAAAGCCCTTCCGGTCCCCAAGAAATGACCACCCCCACGACCGCTGCCGGGGACGCGACCACTGGCCATATGTCGCGCCGGACCTAAAGATCATTACTGGTCGCTTCGTGCCCGAACAGCTGAAGCACGGTCAATTTAGACCATCGGAATCGGTATGTAGAGGGGCTGTGTGCATTTTGTGCTCAAGCTTTGTAACTGGACCCTCTGATCGGTGACTGCACGCGGGTGTCCCTGCCGAAGAACACATGCCCTGTGACCTGTGACGACGGGAGTTCTCCAGGCCGCCCGACACAGCCGGCCCCGAGGCTTCCCGGAACCGGAAAATGGGCCGAATACAGGCCCTGCGAACGTCTGCCAGCGGTCTGGACCCATGGTCCAACAGCCCTGCGTAGGCGGGATGTTGGGCGGCGGGGACGCATGGCCAGATTTGTTGCCCAGCTGCCACGGGAGGTGGTTGAAGGGCGGACCGACACGGCCAACTCGCGTACCGCAGCGCCGACATGTGGACACACTGCCTCATGTGGACACCGGTTCCGCTCGCTGCACAAGGACCCGACCGCGACCCTCGCGGACAGGATCGAGAAGCGAGCTGTGCCGAGCCGCGACGGTTGCCACCTGGCCACGCCGCTCGGCACCGCTCTCGCTCATCTGTGCCAAGATTCCAGGGTGGAGATGACCGACGTCACGCGTGCGATCGCGGCCGCGACTTCGGTCGCCGCATCGCTCGACCTGCCGGCCGACGACGCGATCGTTCTCCACAACTCGAACAAACTGGCACTGCGGCTGACGCCGTGCGAGGTCTTTGCCCGGGTCGCCCCCGTGGGGCAAGAGGTCGCACAGTTCGAGATCGAGCTCGCGCAGCGGCTCGCCGAGGCCGGATGCCCGATGTGTCCCTTGGAGCCTCGGGTGGAGCCGCGTGTGTACACGCGCGATGGCTTCGCGGTGACGCTGTGGACCTACTACGAGCCCGTGACCCCGCACACCTCACCAGCCGACTACGCCAAGGCGCTGGAGCAGCTGCACACCGGCATGCGCAAAGTCGATGTGCCGAGCCCGCGGTTCACGGACCGGATCACGGAGGCGGAAGAAGTTGTCGCCGACCCGGATCGCTCGCCGGAGCTCGCCACCGCGGACCGCGTGTTCCTCAGCGGCAGGCTGGCAGGCCTGCGACGAGCCATCGACGACCGCGGCGCCGTGGAGCAGCTGCTCCACGGCGAGCCGCATCCGGGCAATGTGCTCAGCACGACGCAGGGCCCGTTGTTCATCGACCTTGAGACGTGCTGCCGCGGACCGGTCGAGTTCGACCTCGCCCATGTCCCCGAGGCGGTCCGCTACCACTACCCGAACGTCGACCAAGGCCTGCTGGACGAGTGCCGGCAGCTCGTCCTCGCGATGGTCGCCGCGTGGCGTTGGGAGCGTGGCGACCAGTTCCCGAACGGGAGGCGCTTCGGAGAGGAACTCCTGCGCGCACTGCACGACGGCGCTCCTTGGCCGACACTCGACACGATGAACAAGCGAGCGGGCGGCCCGTAGAAACGCCGGAGGCCACGGGAGAGCGGCAAGGAACCTAGCGACGAGACGGTCGCAGTTGCAACCCCATGCGCGCCGGCCTCGCTGCCGCGCTGAGCCAGGGCACCGGTGCAGAGCCGGAGCTCAGCCGACCATCCACGACCGGATCGACCACCGGCGCAATTCCCTACGCCAGTCGCAGGAACCAGCGCAGCACGTCCGCCGTACCTTGCACGTTCGACCCCAGATGCCGCGATCCTTCGTAGTCGACCGCCCCCAGGTCCACCACCTTCGCCTCGACCCCATTGCCCCGCAGGGACTGTGCGCAGTGCGCCGTATTGGCGGTGGTCGCCTGTTCATCGCCGCCCGCCATGTACAGCCGGACCGGCACCCGGGGCGCCCAGTCGCGGCACACGCTGTCCGTCTCCCGCAACGCATCCGCGAGGCCGCCCCGGGGCCGGGCCAACAGGTCCAGGCCGTACGGAGTGAGCAGGTCGTCCAGCGAGTCCGGTGTGCCCTCGAAGAGCTGGCGTCCGGTGTGCTCACCGTCGAAGAGCGCCTCGACGGAGGGGTCCTCGAAAACCTCACCGGGATGGTCGTACACGCGGTGCACGCGGTTGAAGGCGACCAACGTGTACGCCGCGTAGATCACGCTCGACTTCTGGTCCAGGTCCCCCGCGAGCAGTGCCGGGAGCTCGGCTCCGCCGAAGTCGTATGCACCGCTGATGGGCGCGAGCGCGCCGAGCCTGAAGTACCGGTCCTCGCCCGCCTGTAGAGCCCGGCCGAGCCCGAGGGCGGCGGAGGCTCCCTGCGAGAAGCCGGTGGCCAGGACCTTGCGATCGAGAGGGTGGAAGGCGCGGACCGCCCGGAGCAGGTCCAGGGAGGCGGTCGCCTCGGACGGGACGTGCATCCAGGGGTGCAGGCCCGGCCCCGAACCCATGCCGAGATAATCGGGCGCCACGGCGGCGAACCCGGCCGAGGCGTAGGTGACGGGCGGGCCGGTCAGGAATGTGCCGCGCTGCATCGAGGGCGTGTCGCTGCGATGGCTGCCGGTTCCATGCGCGAAGGACACGGCACGCAGACGGCCTTCACGGCCGCGCGGCAGGACGAGCAGGCCGCTGGCCGTGGTCGGGCGCCCCTGCGGGTCGATCGTCCGGTAGGTGAGGCGGTAGGCATCCACCCCGTGCCGCGCCTGCGAGGCGTCGAACCCCGACTTTGTCAGCTCGGCAGCGACGGCTTCGCGGGTCTTCAGGGTGTAGAGGTGCTGGGCGTGGAGCAGGGCGCCGCGGCCGCTCTGGTGCTGGGGGTGCGTGACGGCGGTTCGGACCGGTGCTGCGATCGCGCCCGTGGCTGCGGCCGCGGAGCCGATAAGCATGACGGCGCAGGCCACTGCGGTGGTGAGTCGTCGGCGGCTGGGCATGAAATTCTCCTCAAGTCGACTCAGTAGCTGTTGAGTTGACCCTCTCCTCTGCGATCTCTGGGCGCACTGGTGCGGCCCCCCGGAGTGAGTGGGGGCCCAGCCGCACCGGAGTCTGCCTGCGCCAGGGCAGGGACCGCCGCCTGCCCGCCGTGTCGGCCGCCGAAGCCGTCCACTTGTAACCGGTTGTGCCATCCGCCTTTGCGGCCCGGTGGCCGACGCCGAAACCTGTCCCGCTCACGGCGAGGTGTCCGGCCCCGGCAGCGCAGCCGGGAGGAACTGGGCCGGGTGTGTAACGCCTCGAAGGTGCTGCCCAGGCTGTTCTCCGCGTCCCCTGCACTGCGCCCGCTTGCGCTTGACGTGCACGTCAAGTTCTACCGTGCGCGGCATGAGTCACAACAGCGCCACCCACCGCGAGGTACGTCTGTCCATCCGGCCTCAAGGGACCCTCACCCCCGCGCACTTCGAGGTGGTCGAGGTGCCGGTCCCCACCCCCGCCCCTGGCCAACTGCTCGTACGCAACCGTCTCATGAGTGTCACCGCCGTGATGCGCACCCTCATGCGGGGCGAGGTCGAGCTGCCGATGCCCGGATACGTTCCCGGCGCGGTCCTGTGGGGACCGGCCGTCGCCGAGGTGGTCACCGCGCCGCCGGGCTCCGGCCTGCGCCCCGGCGACCTCGTCGAACACGGACTGGGCTGGCGCGAGTACGCCGCGCTGCCCCCGGAGGACGCACAGCTCCTGGACCTCGACGTGCTGCCCGACCCGACCGCGCATCTCTCCCAGGGATTCATCGCCTGGCTCGGAGTGGTACGGGCGGCTCACGTGCGGCCGGGAGACACGGTATTCGTGAGCGGCGCGGCGGGCGGTGTCGGCTCGCTGGCGGGCCAGTTCGCGCGACTGCGCGGCGCCGGACGGCTCATCGGCAGTACGAGTACACGGCGCAAGGGCGCGTACCTGATGAAGGAACTGGGTTACGACGCCGTCGTATTGCGCACGGAAGGCGAAGGCACCGTTGAGGAGCAACTGCGCGAAGCCGCGCCGGAAGGTCTCGACGCGGTCTTCGACAACGTGGGCGGCGAGCAGCTGCGCGCCTCGGTGGCGCTGGCCCGCAGGGAGGCGAGAATAGCCCTGGTGGGAGGCCTGTCGGGGCAGATGGCGGGGGGAGCCGGAACCCTCACCGAGATCGACACATTCGACCTCGTCTCGCGGGGGATCACTCTGCGAGGGATCGCGGGGGCCGACCATCTGGACGCGCTCCCGCAGTGGCAGGATGAGTTCGGCCGAGGGCTCCGGGACGGAACCCTGACCGTCCCGCACGCAAGCCTGCTGGGCATCGACCGGGCCCCACAGGCACTCTGCGAGCTTCTAGAGGGTCGGCACGTCGGTGCTGTCCTGGTCAAGCTCTGACCTCGGATCAGGAAGGCTGTGCATGCGGATCGGCGACGCGGCAGCGGCGGCTGGCCTCACACCGAGGGCGCTGCGCTACTACGAGCAGCAGGGCCTGCTCATGCCCGGGCGTGCGCCGTCCGGTCACCGGGAGTACGGAGCCCAGGACGTCCGGCGGCTGCGAACCGTACGCGAACTGCTGGAGGCGGGCCTCACCATCGCGGACGTCAGAAGCTTCGCCCACGTGCTGGAGGGCGCGCTCGCCGCCGACGGTCATGATCATGAAGGTGAAGCGGAGCACTGTGAGATCGGGGAGGTGGGCATGCGGCGGCTCGCGGAACTCGACGAGCGTATCGAGCGGCTGACACGTCTTCGCGCGAAACTGGCCTCCCGGATGGCCGACCGTTTCGGCTTCGGCTGAAGGCATCCTCGTACTGGCCCGGTCTGGGGGCCGACATCCACGGCTTGGTCGATCCACGCATCATCCGGCGCCTGGCCGTCCCCCTCTCTCTGCCGCGGGCCGTGAACCCCTCCCGGACTCACTGCCGAGGGATGCCTTCACGGCGAACACCCATCAACCCCGCAGCCTGTTTGTGCCAGTGAACGTCGATCGGGCATGTCGCAGCGTGTCCACTCCGCAGACAACCTCCGCGCTTCCCGGCCATCCGACTGCGCGATTCGCCATGGGACGATCGGCCACATGGAAACCCACCAGCCGCCGGACGGATGGACGCTTCAACGAATTCGGGACGTCTCCGGGGATATCCGAGCCGAGGTGCTCAGCCCAGATCGAAGGGTCGTGTATTACGACGCCGCTGACGACCTTCTTCACCCCACGCTCGTCCTCGGGTTCGGTGAACTCTGCATAGTGAAGGTCCTCGATGACGACGACTGGTACATGGGCAGCCTGAACGACGACGGCAGCGTCATCTGCTGGAGCATCTACGACGATCTCTATGAGGCGCTGCGTGGTTTGTAGTCCCCGCAGCGGAGCCGTACCCGGTCCGTGCGAGGGTGGACGACGGCACCGACGACCATGGGCCGCCAGGCCGCAGTTCACAGGGTGGACCGCCCCCGACGCCACCGATGCGCAGGCGAAGTACCTGACCACGGTCGCGGAGAAGGTCGGCAAGAAGCGGTTCGACGCCTAGTCCGGCACCTGCCGGGCCACGGACACCCACTCGGCGTCCTCACCGTGCACGTCTGGAGTCTGAAGGCGCACCTCAACGAGCCGGCTGAGGCGAGACCCTGCGTCCGTGGACGCCCGCTTTGCGGCAGCGTCAGCGGCGGGTGGTGTAGCCGATCAGCGCGGCGAGGCCGGCGAGTACGGCGACGCTGGTGAGGGCTGTGGGGAGGGTGAGCCAGTCGGCCATGAAGCCGATGGTGGGTGGTCCGAGGAGCATGCCGCCGTAGCCGAGGGTGGAGGCGGTGGCGACGCCGCTGGGGCCCGCGAGGGCGCCGGCGCGTTCGACGGCTACGGGGAAGATGTTGGCGAGGCCGAGGCCGGTGACGGCGAAGCCGAGGAGGGCCAGCCAGAGCGTGGGGGCGAGTGCGCCGAGGAGCATGCCGGCGGCTGCTGTGGTGCCGCCGGCGACGAGTATGGGGGTCTGGCCGAGGCGTTCGAGCAGGGTGGTTCCGCTGAGGCGGCCGATGGTCATGGCGAGGGCGAAGCAGGAGTAGCCGGCGGCGGCGAGGCCGGGGTGGGCGTTGAGGTCCTGTTCGAGGTGGAGGGCGCCCCAGTCGGCGAGTGCGCCTTCGCCGAAGGCGGTGCAGAGGGCGATGAGGCCGAAGACGATCACCAGGCGGCGGGTGCGGGTGTCGAGGCGGCGCGGGGTGCCGTCCGTGTCCGGCCGGGTGTCCGCGGGCGCCGGGGGTTCGAGGCGCAGGAGGGTGCGGCCTGCGACGGCGGTGACGATCAGGCCGAGGAGGGTGAGGCCGAGCAGGTGGCGGGTGGGGGAGAGGGAACCGGCGATGAGTCCGCCGAGTCCGGCGCCGACCATGCCGCCCAGGCTGAAAGCGGCGTGGAAGCTGGGCATGATCGGGCGCCGCAGGGCGGCCACCAGGTCCACGGCGGCGCTGTTCATCGCCACGTTGATCCCGCCGTACGCGGCCCCGAACACCAGCAGCACGAGCCCGAGCGACAGTGCCGAGTGCGTCAGCGGGGGCAGCGCGATGCTCAGGGGCAGCAGGACCCCGCAGGCCACGGTCACCGGGTGGCTGCCGAAGCGGCGGCAGAGCCGTCCGGTGAGCGTCATGGTGATGACGGCCCCCGCCGAGACGCCGAGCAGCGCGAGTCCGAGGTCGCTCGCCGATGCGCCGGTCTGGTCCTTGATGGCGGGGATGCGGACGACCCATCCGGCGAAGATGAAGCCGTCGAGCGCGAAGAAGACGGTGAGCGCGACACGGAGCCGGGAAAGGCTCGGGGGAGTGGCCCGCGACGCTGCGGACGTGGTTTTGTTTAGTAGCGGCACAAAAGCAGAGTAGGGGTGCGCACCCGTGGCGTACAAGACAGTTCCTGTGAGGCGACGGTCACCGGTGAGCGGACGGTTCTCGTGGGGCGGCAGGGGAAGGGCAGGGAAAGAGCGGTGCACGAGCGGATGGCGAGCGAACGGCGGGGCGACGTACGGATCATGGGAGACTCGCCCTCATGAACGGCAAGGCTGCCCCCCGCACCGAGGCGGATCTGTCCACGCGTACGCGCCTGGAGCGCGGGCGCGGCGCGCTCGGTCCCGCCCTTGAGCTCGTCCACACCGGACGCGCCCCGACCCGTGCCGTGCTCACCGCCGAACTCGGTGTCACCCGAGCCACGGCGGGCGCCGTCGCCGCCGAGCTGGAGGCGCTCGGCCTGATCAGGATCGACGCGCGGCCCAGTGCGCCCGCGGGTTCCCAGGGTCGCCCTTCGCACGGCCTTTCCATCGCCGAAGACGGGCCGGTGGCGCTTGCCGCGCAGGTGCACTCCGACGGATTCCGGGCCGCGCTCGTCGGGCTGGGCGGCCGGATCGTCGCCACCGCGCCCGGCTGCGAGACGATCGACGCCGACCCGGCGCAGGTTCTCGGCTCGGTCATCGACGCGGGCGCGCAGCTGCTGCGGGAGACCGGAAGGCGCTGCGTGGGCGCGGGCCTCGCGGTGCCGTCCGCCGTCGCCGAGCCGGAGGGCACCGCCCTCAACCCGCTGCACCTGGCGTGGCCCGCCGGCTCGCAGGTCCGCCAGATCTTCGCCGATTGCGTACGGGAAGCGGGCATCACGGGGCCCGCGTTCGCCGCCAACGACGTCAACCTCGCCGCGCTCGCCGAGCACCGGCACGGAGCCGGACGCGGAGCGCGCGACCTGCTGTGCGTCGCGACCGGGCACCGGGGGGTCGGCGGCGCGCTCGTCCTCGACGGGCGTCTGCACACGGGCAGTTCGGGCCTCGCGCTCGAGGTCGGCCATCTCACCGTCAACCCCGAGGGCCGCCCCTGCCACTGCGGCAGCCGGGGCTGCCTGGACGTCGAGACGGACCCGCTGGCCTTCCTCACCGCGGCCGGCCGCGAGCCCGGCCCCGAAGGGTTGCTGCAGCAGGCCCGCGACGTGCTCCGTGACGCGGGCGGCGACCCCGCGGTCCGTGCGGCCACGGAGGAGTTGATCGACCGCCTCGGCCTGGGGCTCGCGGGCCTGGTGAACATCCTCAACCCGGACCGCATCATCCTGGGCGGCCTGCACCGCGCGCTCCTGGAGGCCGACCCCGAGCGGCTGCGCGCCGTCGTCGCCGACCGGAGCCTGTGGGGGCGCAGCGGCGGCGTACCGATCCTGGCCTGCACACTGGACCACAACAGCCTGGTGGGGGCCGCCGAGCTGGCTTGGCAGCCGGTGCTCGACGACCCCCTCGGGGCGCTGGGCTAGACGCGGGCGGACTCCTTCGGGGAGCAGGTGTCCTGTGCCTCGACTTCCCTTGTTGTATGGCTGGTTCGGCCCTCGCGCAGTCGCTTCAGGTCGGGCAGCAGCGTGACGAGGCCGAGCGCGGCGAGTGCGGCGCCGATCCAGAGCGGCGCCCGCAGCCCGAACGTATCGATGGCGGGTCCGCCGACGGACGTCGCGATGATGATGCCGAGGGTGATGAACGAGGTGTGGACGGTGTTGACCAGCGGCCGGGCGTTGCCCGTGCGCTGGACGCGGGTCATCAGGGCCGGGTTCATCGTGACGCCGACCAGTCCGATTCCCATCATCAACGCCACTGCGGGGACGCTCAGTTGGGCGAGTACGGCGAACCCTGCAAGGAAGGCCAGATTCAGCAGCAGGCCGATGAGGAGGACGGGGACGGCGTGCTTGTCGGCGAACCGGCCGACGATGGTGTTGCCGATGACGGTGGCGGCTCCGTACGCGATGAGCAGCAAGGGGACGGTGCCGGTGGAGAAGCCGGTGATCTCGGTGAGGATCGGGTTGAGGTAGCTGAACGCGGAGAACGTGGCGCCGATGACGAAGGTGCTGGTGGTGAGGGTCAGCCAGAGCCGGGGGTTGCGGAAGGCGCCCAGTTCCTGACGCAGGTCACCGCCCCCGTCGTCGGCGCGCTCCACGCGCGGTACCCCGATGAGGGTGGCGAGCGCGGCGAGGACGGTCAGTGCGGTGATGGCCCAGAACGCGGCCCGCCAGCCCAGGTGTTCGCCGATGACGGTGGACAGTGGCAGTCCGAGGAGCGTGCCCAGCATCAGCCCGTTGAGGGCCACCGCGATGGCCCTGCCCCGCACTTCGGGCCGGGTGAGCTGTGCGCACAGGGAGATGGAGACGCCGAAGAAGGCCTGCGACGCGATGCCGGTGATGACGCGGGCCACCAGCATGGTGCGGTAGTCCGGGGCGAGGGCGGCGAGGACGTTGCCTGCCAGGAAGATGCCGAACAGGACCATCAGGGCCGACTTCTGGCGCATCTTCAGCAACGCGACGGTGAGGAAGGGCCCGCCGAAGGCCATCGCTGCGGCGAAGGCGGTGATCAGGTAGCCGATCTCCGGAATCGTGGCGTCGAGTCCGTCGGCCATCTGCGGCATCAGACCGGCGACCACGAACTCACTGGTCACCATGGCGAAGATGCCGAGGGCCAGGAGGTAGACGGCGCGGGGCATGGGGGCTCCTGTCGGGGGTGGGGTGGTGAGGGGGGTGACGGGTTATGTACTGCTCGGTGCAAAACTAGGGCGTGCGGGTGCGCGGGCGTGGGGGCGTGCGGTGGGGCGCAAGGGCTGGGGTGAGGTGTTGAGCGTGCGGATCGGCAGGGCTGCGGGGCCGGTGGAGCCGGTGGGGCCCGTGGGTCAGTGGGGTTCGCGGGTCAGTGGTTCAACGCGTCCAGCGCCGTCTCGCCGATCGCGGTCAGGGTGGCGCGATCGGCCCCACCCTGGGCGGAGATCCGCATGCCGCCGATGACGGCGTTCAGGAAGCGGGCCAGGTCGCCCGCGTCCCGCGTCGAGCTGATGTCGCCGCCGCTCTGCCCCGCACGGACGACGGCACTGATGGCGGCAAGTCGCACCGAGAGGTCGCGCGCAAGCAACTCGGCGGCCTCGGGGTCACGCCCGGCGAGCTCCACGGTCGTATTGACGGTCAGGCAACCGATGCTGTGTCCGTCCGCGCCTCCGCCCCTGCCCCCGTCTTCGCTGCCGTCGCCGTCACTGTTCCCGCTTCCGTCCCCGCTCGCGCGGCACTCGAACTCGGAGTCGACGATGCGGGTGAGCAGGGCGCGAAGGCGCTCCATCGGCGTGCGCTCGGTGTCCTCCAGGATCTTGATCTGGGTGGAGGTCATGGAGTCGATGTAGCGGGCCAGGGCTCGCTGGAACAGCTCGTGCTTGCTGCTGAAGGTGTTGTAGATGCTGCTGCGGCCCAGGCCGGTGGCGTCGCACAGGTCCTGGGTCGAGGTGGCCTCGTAACCATTCGCCCAGAAGGCGTGCATCGCCGCGTCCAGGGCCCGTTCCTCGTCGAAGGTTCGCGGTCGGGCCATGGTCGGTACGCTACCTGTTTTGGAACGGGCAGTGCAATACGTGGAGTCCGGGTTACCTCTTAGTTGGATTTACTGGTAACGCCGATCTCCGAGGTGATGGCGATAGGGCGGGTCCGCACCGAGTCTGCCGCCCCTGAGAGGATGCCGCATGATCCACTACCTGCGATTCTTCTTCGAGATCGGCGTAGACACCCCGTTGTGGCCGGAGGACATGGACAGTCCGTATGGCTACCCCTGCGAGTTGGATCGGCTGCCGATCAGTCCGGAGATGCGGGCCGAGTTGGCCAGGCTCTCCAAGTGGTACCAGTCGTCGATCGACTGGGACTATCCGCCGAATCCGTCACCGTGGTCCGATGAGGAGCAGCAGCTCTTCAAGCAGCAGGCGCAGGCCGCATTGGGGACTCTGCGGCGGGAGTTGGGTGCAGGCTGGGTCGTTCGCGACGAGAGCCTTCTCTGAGGAGCACAAGCCTCCGCGCGAGCTGTCTGGGGTGGGGCCTGTGGTCTGCGGTCCGTGGCTCGGAAGAGTCTGTGAGCACGGCCTGACGTGAGTCATCAAGCCCGTGCACGCGGCGGGACGTGGGTAGCCGCCCCCTACGCCCACTTCGCCGCGAACGCCCGCCCCGGATTCCGGGTCAGCATCCGCTCGACAACCACTTCTCCCACGGCGAGTTCGAGCCCAGGTCGCACCCTGCGCAGCAGATACGGCATCCCGGGACCGCCGTTCACCGCGCGCGCCCCGGCCGTTGTCGTGTCGCCGCCCAGGAGGAGCTGATCGGCGAAGCCTGCCTCGGTCAGGGTCTGAACGGCTTCCGGCATGCGCCAGTCCGTGGCGTGGTTGGCACGGGACGGGCCGTCGAAGGCGAGGTACGCGCCGGCCGCGGCTGCCTGGTGGTGGATCGCGAGGTCGGGGGAGCGGTTCAGGTGGCCGAGGATCAGGCGGTCGGGCGGCACGCCCAACTCGCCGCACAGCAGGTCGAGTACGTCCAGGACGCCCGTGCCCAGCTCCAGGTGGACGGCGATGGGGGCGCCCGTCCCGCGGTGCGCCTCGGCCGCTGCTTCCATCGTCCAGCGGGCGTGCGCGTCCAGGCCGTGGAAGCCGCCCGCGACTTTGATCAGCCCCGCCCGTACACCGGTGTCGGCGATGCCCTGGGTCAGCTCCCGCAGGAAGACGTCCGCGAGACCTTCCGCGCGCAGGCGGGCCAGCGACTCCGGCGTGTAGTGCTGTGATTGATGGAGGCCTGTTGCCGCGACGATTCGTATGCCGGACGTTCTCGACAGCTCGGGCAGGTCCCCCGCCCGGCGCCCCATCCCGTGCGGAGTCCACTGGATCAGGCTCTCGCCGCCCGCTGCTCGGTAAGCCGCGATCTCCCGGGCGGCGGACGCGACTGAGTCCAGCTCTTGGCCTGGTAGTTGAGGGCTCGTCAGGAAAAGATGGTCGTGGGCGTCGCAGATGCCGAGCTCCGCCGGGGTGATGTCTCCGAGGACCGTGCGGACCGCGTTCACCACTGCTGACCCTCGGGGAGCAGGTGCCGTTCCGGTGCCGACAGATGCAGCACCTGGAACACATCGCCCTGTCCCTTGGGTGATGCGTGGTCCCAGACGGAGAAGCGCAGCACCTCCCAGGTTCGCGGGTCGATGGCCGCCGTAGCGTAGATCAAGCCTGGCTCGTCGGCCAACCTCCGTGTCTCAGCGGCCAGTTCCGACGCCAAGCCGCCCAGGTGCGTGCCCGCGGGGATAGGAGAGCGGCGCCGTATCGCGGCCTTCGCGCGCGCACCCGTCATCGCCCCCTCCGCCCTCTCTGACCCCTCCGCGTACGCAAGCCCAGTCCAATGCTGCACCTCCGGGCGCCCGAAGTCGTCGACGATGCCCTGGAATCCGGGGCCCCAGAGGAAGGAGTTCATGCCCTCGGGGGTGTTCCAGAGGTAGAAGGGCGCGTACTGGTTCACGGGGGAGTCGTCGACGCCGCGCTCACGCATCAGGTACGCCTTGGCACCGAGGCCCGGGTAGTCGTCCAGCAAGTGGCCTTTGGTCGCCACTCGGTTGCGGATGATGCCCATGTCGTAGCCGGCCGGGAGCGTGATCTCGTACTGCATCGCGTGCATGGTGGTTCGCTTCTCCTCGGGATCAGGCTGCCGGGTATGCGTTCGCGGTCGCCGGATACTCGTCCGCGCCCACGTGCGCGTCCCAGTGCGTGGTCGTGCCGTCGTCCGTTGCCTCGACGACCGCCAGATGTGTCATGAAGGTGCGGGGCGCGGCGCCGTGCCAGTGCCATTCGTCCGGCTCGATCCACACGGTGTCGCCCGCGCGGATCGTCTCCGGCTCACCGCCCTTGCGCTGCACCAGCCCCTCGCCCTCCAGGACGTGCAGGACCTGGCCGTGCGGATGGCGGTGCCAGGCGGTGTGCGCTCCGGGGGCGAAGCGGACGTTGAACATGCGCAGCCGGGAGGGGGACGGTGGCGCGGCGATCTCGTCCAGCCACACCGTGCCGGTGAAGTTCTCGGCGGGGCCCGCCTGACTGTCGGGGCGGTTGCGGGTGATGTGCACGGCTCTTCAGGTCCTTTACGTCTGTGCTCTTCAAGTCCCTTACGAGGGACGGTCGGTGGAGTCCTTTACGAGGAAGGGGTGGTGGCGGTGAACAGGAGGGCGAGCAAGCCTCGTACGCCGGTGTCGAAGGCCGCGGGTGACCCCGATGCGCGAGCCAGCACGTAGCCGCCCTGGACCGTCGCGACGACCGTCGCCGCGATCGCCCGCGCATCGAGCGTGGCCGCGAACTCGCCCCGCTCCTGGCCCTCTTCGACGATCCCGGTGATCCGGTTCCGCAGCCAGTCGAGCGTCTCGGTGACGGGCGCGCGCAGTTCGTCGCTCGCGATGACGTCCGGGTCCATCGTCAGCCGCCCGACCGGGCAGCCGCGCAACACGTCGCGCTCGCGCAGCAGATACGCCTCGATGCGTTCGTACGCCGAGCCGGTGCCGCCCAGGACGCCCTCGGCCGTGGCGCGCATCTCCTTGGCCGTGCGCCGGATCGCGGCCAGCGCGAGGTCGGGCTTACCGCCGGCGAAGTGGTGGTACATGCTGCCCTGCCCGGCGCCCGAGTGCTGCTGGATCGCCTTGGGGCTCGTGCCGACGTAGCCGCGCTCCCACAGCAGCTCGCGGGTGGACTCGATCAGACGCTCCGGGGTGCTCATGAACGCACTGTACATACTAGTAGGTACAGAGGTCCAGGTGACGGCTGCGGAGGCCTGACTGCCCCTGGCGCATCCCGTACGTACCAGTAGGTACAGCCGCCTGACGCGCCAGCCACCTGAAGCGCCAGCCGCCCGAAGCGCCGGCCACCCTCCCCGAAAAGCGGCCACCCACACACCCACACACCCGCTCTCCCCGCCCCCGCCGGAAGCAGCCCCGCCCCCCCCACGTACTCCCGCGGTGGTACACGCACAGCCGCTGGCCGTACGACGACTCGGACCCCCTCGGAGCGCGAGTCTCGATACATCGCACCTCGCTACATCGCACCTCGCTACATCGCACCTCGCTACATCGCACACGACGCCGCACAAGGCATCGCAGACATCGCTTCCGAGGAGATGGACACCATGAACACCCTGGCTCACTTCGATGGCGGGCCCGGCCCGTGGATCCTGTTCTTCCCGCTCATCTGGGCGGCCGTCGTCATCGGCGGCATCACCCTCCTGCGCCGCACCGTGTGGCGGGGCCGCCGCGCACCGTGGCAGCGGGACGGCGGCGCCGATGGCACCGTACGCATCGACGAGAAGTCGCCCATCGCCGTGCTCGGCCGGCGCTTCGCCGCCGGTGAGATCGACGAGGACGAGTACTGGCGGCGTCTCTCCGTCCTGAACGAGGAGTTCGGGCGCACCTCCAAGGGCGGTGCGGCATGACCACCGCGACCGGACACCGAAGCGGCACCGCCACCATCGACGCCGCCCGTGTCACCGAGGCCGTCAAGGTCTACGGCAGTGGCGACACCGCCGTACGGGCCCTGGACGGGGTGAGCGTCGGCTTTCCGGCCGGACGCTTCACCGCGATCATGGGCCCGTCGGGCTCGGGCAAGTCCACCCTGATGCACTGCGCCGCGGGCCTCGACACCCTCACCTCGGGGTCCGCCCACATCGGCGACACCGAGCTGGGCGCGCTCGACGACCGGCGCCTGACGCTGCTGCGCCGCGACCGCATCGGCTTCGTCTTCCAGGCCTTCAACCTGGTGCCGACGCTGACCGTCGCCGAGAACATCACGCTCCCGATGGACCTCGCAGGCAAGCGCGGCGACGCCGAGTCGGCGGAGTGGACCGACGCCCTCATCGACGTGGTGGGGCTGCGCGACCGGCTCCACCACCGGCCCGCCGAACTCTCCGGCGGACAGCAGCAACGGGTCGCCGTGGCACGGGCGTTCGCGGGCCGGCCCGACGTCGTCTTCGCCGACGAGCCGACCGGCAACCTCGACTCCCGCTCCGGCGAGGAGGTCCTGCGCCTCCTGGGCCGCGCGGTGCGGCAGATGGACCGCACCGTCGTCATGGTCACCCACGACCCGGTGGCCGCCGCCCACGCCGACGAGGTCGTCTTCCTGGCCGACGGCCGTCTCGTGGACCGGATGGCGGACCCGACCGCCGACAAGGTCCTCGACCGGCTCAAGGCCTTCGACACGAAGGCCGCGCCCGGTACCGACGCGGCCGCGCCCGACACCAAATCAGCCACACCCGGCACCAAGGGAGAACCGTCATGAGTTCCCTGAGCGCGTCCGCGCGCATCAGCCTCTCCTCGCTGCGCGGCCACAAGCGGCGCTTCGCGGGTACGTTCCTCGCGGTCATGCTCGGTGTCGCCTTCCTGGCGGGCACGCTCGTCATGGGCGACACCCTGCGCGGCAGCTTCGACACGATGTTCGGCAACGCGACGAGCGGCACCGACGCCGTCGTCCGCGGCGCCGACACCATCACCACCCCCGACGACAGCCAGGGCACCCGGAAGCCGGTCAAGACCTCGCTCGTCGAGAAGATCGAGCAGACCGACGGCGTCGCCGCCGCCGCGCCCGCCATCCAGGGCGCGGGCCAGCTCCTGGGCAAGGACAAGGAGCCCATCGGCGGCGAAGGCCCGCCCACTCTGGCGGGCAACTGGATCGACGACAAGGAGCTCAACGCCTACCAGCTGGCCGAAGGCCGCGCCCCCGCCAGGTCCGGCGAGGTCGTCGTCAACCGGGGCGCCGCCGAATCCGGCGACCTGAAGATCGGCGACACGACCACGCTGCGCACCCCCGACCCCGTCCAGGTGACCGTCGTGGGCCTGGCGACGTTCGGCGGCGAGGACGGCATGGCGCAGACCACCTTCACCGGCATGACACAGGCCGATGCGGAGAAGTACCTGACGTCCAAGCCCGGCGAGGCCGCGACCATCCAGGTGCGGGCCGGGCCCGGCGTGAGCGAGCAGGAACTCGTCGACGCGCTGGGTCCCGTACTGCCCAAGGGAGTTGAGGCCATCACCGGAGAAGCGTCGGCGGCGGAGAACACCGACAACATCTCCGGTCAGTTCCTCTCGCTCTTCACCAGCTTCCTGCTCGTCTTCTCCGGCATCGCCCTGCTCGTGGCGACCTTCAGCATCCACAACACCTTCGCGATCGTCGTCGCCCAGCGCACCCGTGAGAACGCCCTGCTGCGCGCCCTGGGCGCCTCGCGCCGGCAGGTCACCGCCGCCACCCTGGCCGAGGCGAGCGTGGTCGCCGTGGCGGCGTCCGCCGTGGGCCTCGCGGGCGGCATCGGGGTGGCGGCCGGGCTCCAGGCGCTGTTCCCGGCCATCGGATTCCCTTTCCCCGAGGGCGACTTGGTGATCAGTGCCCTGTCGATGCTGCTGCCGCTGGCCGTCGGCATCGTGGTCTGCCTGGGCTCCGCCCTGCTGCCCGCCGTCCGCGCCGGGCGCACCGCACCCCTGGCCGCGCTGCGCGAGACCGCGGTCGACCACTCCGGGGCCTCGCGGGGGCGTGCCGTCGCAGGCGCGGTCCTCGTACTCGCCGCCGTCGCTCTCTCGCTGACCGGTGTCCTGGTCAGCCCGTCCGTGTGGCTGGCGGGGGCCGGGGCGGTCCTCGCGCTCGCCGCGTTCGTGGTGCTGGGGCCCGTCGCGTCCTCGCGGGCGGTACGTATTCTCGGCGGACCCCTGGACCGGCTGCGCGGCGTCACGGGCGGGCTCGCCCGGCGCAACGCCCTGCGCAGCCCCAAGCGGACCGCCGCCACCGCGAGCGCCCTGATGATCGGGGTCGCCGTCGTCTCGCTCTTCACGGTCTTCGGTGCCTCGCTGAAGGCGACCATGGACCAGACGGTGAACCGCTCCTTCGCCGGCGACCTGGCCATCAGCACCCCCGGCTTCGGCGCGGGCGGCAGCGGCCTGAGTCCCAAGCTGGCCCCCGCGCTCGCCGAGCGGCCCGAGGTCGCCACCGCGGTCGGCCTGGGCAAGGGCGCGGCAGAGGTCGACGGGGAGGGGCGCGCCCTGACCGTCACCGACCCGGGCCCCTTCGCCAAGTCCTTCGACCTCGGGAAGGTCGACGGATCACTCGACGGCCTGGGCACCAACGGCATCGCGATCACCCGCGAGGAGGCCGAGAAGCAGGACCTGAAGGTCGGCTCCACGACCGAACTGGCCTTCGCCGACGGCAAGAAGGAGACCTTCACCGTGCGCGCGCTGTTCGGCCGGTCGGAACTCGCGGGGGACTACGTCATCACCCGCGAGGCCTGGGCGCCGCACCGCATGCAGGACGCCGACAGCCTCGTGTCCGTCACGTTCAAGGACGGCGTGAGCGCGGACGAGGGGAAGGCAGCGGTCTCCGAGACCGCCCAGGAGTACGGCAATCCGGATGTGCAGACCCGCGGCGAGTACGCACAGTCCGCGGCGGGCGGCATCGACATGATGCTCACCCTGGTCTACGCCCTGCTGGCGCTCGCCGTCCTGATCGCCCTGCTCGGCATCGCCAACACGCTGACCCTCGCCGTCCACGAACGGACCCGTGAGCTGGGCCTGTTGCGTGCCGTGGGGCAGACCAGGGCGCAACTGCGGGCCATGGTCCGCTGGGAGTCCGTCCTCGTCGCCGCCTTCGGCACGGCCGGTGGCCTGGCGCTCGGCGGCTTCCTCGGCTGGGTGCTCGTCAAGGCCTCGGACGGCGCGACGAGCAGTGCCTTCGCGTTTGCGGTGCCGCCGGTGCAATGGGCGGTGGTCGTCCTGGTGGGCCTGGCGGCGGGAGCCCTCGCGGGTCTGCGTCCGGCACGGCGGGCCGCACGCCTGGACGTGCTGCGTGCCATCGCCACCGAGTGACGTAGGACGCCCGCGCGGCGGGGCGTGTCACCGCCCGGTCAGCCGACAACGGCCGACCGGGCGGGAGCATGACCGGGCGCGTGCCCGTCGGTGAGGGACCGCGGCCCGGCACCCAGGTCGGCGAAGGGGCCGGCCGTGGCCGCGCCGTACGCCGGATACCTGGGCGGCAGTGCTACGGCGGACGTAGGGGCCGGGAGGGTGAACCAGACGACCTTGCCCGTGTCACCGTGGGGGCGTACCCCCCAGCTCTCGCTGACCGCGGCGACCATGGCGAGCCCGCGTCCGCAGGTCTCGAACGGTTCCGCGTCGTGCACCTCGGGAAGGCGCGGGTCGTGGTCGTGCACGGAGACCGTGAGACGGTCGAGCAGCAGCTCGATCTCCACGGTGCACACCTTGTCCGGCTGTGCATGCCGGTGCACGTTGGTCAGGAGCTCGGTCACACCGAGCGCGGCCTGGTCTATCAACGGATCGAGATGCCAGTAGCGCAACTGCGCGGATACGATTCTGCGGACCTGGCCGATCCGCGACGGCAGAGCCTGAAGCTCCACCGTGCAATACCTGCTTGGCTGGCTGATCACGGCTGCGACTCCCCGAATTGCGTCCGGAAGAAGGCGACGTTCGGATCCAGCAGCGGCCGCGGGGTCTGCCGGCTGCTGTTCGCGGCCGGCGGGCTGGTTCGCAGCGTCATCGCCGGTGAACCCAGAGTGATGTGACACCAGAGTGACTCAGGGGGTGCGGGCGTGCAACTCGCACCCTGGCGCCGGGAGCGCGACGGGCTCCTCAGGCGCGTGCCCTGCGGCCTTTGGCCCTGCTCACCGCGTCGATGAACTTGCGTACCGTCGGCGGTCCTGCCTTGCCGGGCGCCGGATCGTGATCGGCGAGCGTGAGGCGGTAGCGCGTGCCGTTCAGTTCGGCGAGGGCCCGGTCGTCGGCGGAGAACCACGGCTTTCCGGCCCGCACCGTCTGGACCGGTGCGCTGTCGATCTCCCGGCCATAACTGGTCAGCAGCTCGAACCGGCCGTCGGTGATACGGATTTGACCCGCCCGGGTGAGGGAGCGCAGCCGTCGTCCGATACGCACGCCTGTAGCCGTGAAATCCGGCTCCGCCATGACGTTCCGCCCCCTTGAGCGATTCGGTGGGTCGTTCGGTACGAGACCGCCGTCCCGTGCGGTGCAGTCTGCACGCACCCGGCGTCGAGCACCAGTGCGTATGAAGACGTGGTCATAAGTGGACGACGTCACCTCTCCAGTGTGCCGTGCCGCTGTGCCAGTCGACTGCGCCAGGTGTGCCTTTGAGGTGCTCAAAGGTGTGTTTATGCAGGTGAGAAGCGTGCGGAAGGTGCCTATGATCGAGGCGTCCGGCCCGCTCGGAGCGCGGCCAGGTTGACGCCAAGGAGCCGCGCGGTGAGCACCACACAGCAGGATCAAGCCGATGAGCCGATGACCACGCTCGACGTGGACCGCAGCGACGCGGAGTACCGCGCGTGGCTCAAAGAAGCCGTACGCAAGGTGCAGGCGGATGCCAACCGTTCGGCCGACACGCACCTGCTGCGCTTCCCGCTGCCGGAGCAGTGGGGCATCGACCTGTATCTCAAGGACGAGTCGACCCATCCGACCGGCAGCCTCAAGCACCGTCTGGCCCGCTCGCTCTTCCTCTACGGCCTGTGCAACGGCTGGATCCGGCCAGGACGGCCGGTCATCGAGGCCTCCAGCGGGTCGACGGCCGTCTCCGAGGCGTACTTCGCGAAGCTGATCGGGGTGCCGTTCATCGCGGTGATGCCCCGCACGACCAGCGCCGAGAAGTGCCGTCTGATCGAGTTCCACGGCGGCCAGTGCCACTTCGTGGACGACTCGCGCACGATGTACGCCGAGTCGGCCGCCCTCGCCGTCGAGACCGGCGGCCACTACATGGACCAGTTCACCTACGCGGAACGGGCCACGGACTGGCGAGGCAACAACAACATCGCCGAATCGATCTACCAGCAGATGAAGTTGGAGCGCTATCCGGAGCCCGCGTGGATCGTCGCCACGGCGGGCACCGGCGGCACATCGGCGACCATCGCCCGCTACGTCCACTACATGCAGCACGACACCCGGCTCTGTGTCGCCGACCCCGAGAACTCCTGTTTCTTCGACGGCTGGACCCACCACGACCCGGACGCCACCAGCGACTGCGGCTCGCGCATCGAGGGCATCGGCAGGCCCCGGATGGAGCCGAGCTTCGTGCCCGGCGCGATCGACCGCATGATGAAGGTGCCGGACGCGGCCAGCGTCGCCGCCGTGCGGGCCCTGGAGCAGGCGATCGGCCGCAAGGCGGGCGGCTCCACGGGCACCGGGCTCTGGAGCTCCTTGAAGATCGTCGCCGAGATGGTGGCCGCGGGCCGCACCGGCAGCGTCGTCACGCTCCTGTGCGACCCGGGCGACCGCTATCTGGACAAGTACTACTCGGACGCGTGGCTGGCCGAGCAGGGCCTGGACATCACGCCGTACGAGACTGCCATCAAGTCGCTGCTCGCCAACGGCACCTGGACCTAGGCGGCCCCGCCCCCGGCGCGGGGCTCAGGCGTTGGCCGCGGTCGGACGCCGGTCCAGGGACGTGACGGCGTCGCGGAAGGCCCGGCCCATGCCCGCCCTGCCGAGCCTGAGGGTGAAGCGGAAGGGGGCGGCGCCGTCCGCGGCGAACGTCCACTGCACGCGGGTGCCGGTCCCGGCCGGGGTCAGCCGCCACTCCTCGAGGAGGGCGCGCAGGCCCGGGGCGTTCGTCTCGTCGGCGCGGTAGGCGTACCGCTGCGCCGGGTCGGCCGCCATGATCGTCTCCCGGAAGCGCGTGCCGCCCTTGAGCCGCACCTCGCGGCCCTTGCCGCCGTCGGTGGGGCGGCACAGCGTGACCGCGGTGAACCACTCGGGCCAGCCGGCCGTGTCGTCGGCCAGGGCGCGGTACACCGCCTCCGGGGACGCGCTCACCTCGCGGGCGAAGACCAGACGCAACGGAGCGGACTCGACGAACTCGAGCCCCACGGGCCTCAGTCGGCGTGCCATCGAACTCAGCCCCCAGCGGAATCGGGTGGTTGACCGGCCACCGTCACCATAGCTGTCGGACCGTCAGATGTCTGCGGTGCTCCCGGCGTTCTCCGCCCGGCCGCCGCTCTCGGCACCCTCGCCGCCCTCACCCTGCCCGTCGACCCCCGGCTCCCCGGACTCGCCCGTGACCACCAGGCGCCGCAGATGCTCGGAGATCTCCACCCGCGCCTCCGCGGGCAGCCCGGCATCCGTCACGAGCGTGTCGACCTGCTCCAGGGTGGCGAACGAACTGAGGCCCACCGTGCCCCACTTGGTGTGGTCGGCGACCACGATGACCCGCCGCGCCGACTGCACCAGACGCCGGTTGGTCTCCGCCTCCGCGAGATTGGGCGTGGACAGGCCGGCCTCCGCCGATATGCCGTGCACTCCCAGGAAGAGCACGTCGAAGTGGAGCGCGCCGATCGCCTGGTCGGCCACCGGACCCACCAGCGAGTCCGAGGGGGTGCGCACGCCGCCCGTGAGGACCACGGTGGCCGCGCCCTGACGCTGGCCGGAGGTGCGCTGCGCGGAGTGGAACACATCCGCCACCCGCACCGAGTTCGTCACCACCGTCAGGTCCGGCACGTCCAGGAGATGGTGGGCCAGTGCGTACGTCGTCGTGCCGCCGGAGAGCGCGATGGCCGTGCCCGGCGCCACCAGGGAGGCCGCGGTGCGCGCGATGTCCTCCTTGGCGTTCAGCTCCAGGCCCGACTTGGCCTCGAAGCCCGGCTCGTGCGTGCTCGCCTCGACCACCGGCACGGCGCCGCCGTGCACCTTCTCCAGGACACCCTGGCGGGCGAGGGCATCGAGATCGCGGCGGACGGTCATGTCCGACACACCCAGCTTGCGGGTCAGTTCGTTGACCCGGACCCCGCCCCGGCGGCGCACCTCGTCGAGGATCAAGGCACGGCGCTGCTCCGCGAGGAGGTTCTGATTCTCACTCACGACCGTCCCGGCCCTTCTGCCTCGTCACACCCGTCACACCCGTCAAATGCGCTGCCTCATCCTCGCATGCGCCACCGGCAGACGGCCCACCGCCCGAGACCGTGCACACCCTCGGAACGGGGAGATTACGTGACGGGAGGTGTGGACGGGGCCCTGAGCGGAGATCCTGTCTGCCTGACCAAGCGCACATTCGGGGGAAGCGGCACGGTGGCAGCTGATCACAGAGAAGAGACGGCTCTCGAACTCCTCGTCCACGGAGTGGGGGGCACGACACCCGAGGAGATGCTGGGCGATCCGCGGACCGTTCGCGTCTCCGGCGACGAGACGGCGGCGGTCTTCCGCCGCACCGAGGACGCCGACGCCGAGAAGCGCCCGGACGACTACCGCGGCAAGCCGGTCCCCGAGGCGTACGTCTGGTGCAACCTGACCTCGGGAAACGGCTCGCGGGCGCTGTGGCTCCTGCTGCTGCCTTTCATGGTGGTCAACCTCGCGCACTGGATGCGCCCCACCTCGCGCCGCAGGAAGAAGACGGTCCGTACGTACGGCCTGCTGGTGCGGCTGACCGGACTCACCCTCACCGTCCTGCTCGTCGCCGCCGCCTGCGAGGTCGCCATCGACCTGACGGCCTGGCAGTGCGCGGGCACCCCCGAGTGCGCCGCCGAACGCTCCTGGCTCGGCTTCCTGGCACCCGACGCCTCCGGGCACGGCGGCTGGTGGAGCCAGCCGGGACGCCGCCTCGCGCTCGCCGCCCTGGTGCCCGCCGCGCTCACCGGGCTGCTCTGGTACCTGTCCCAGCGCACCTGGAGCGCGTACGAGTCCCAGACACCGCTGCCCCACCAGTCCGACCCGGAGGAGGAGGCCGGGCGCACCGCCCTCGGCAGGCCCGGCTTCTGGTACGGGCGCCGCCTGGTGGCCCGGCTGCGCGCCGCGCACACGGCCGCGGGCTTCCTCACGGTGGCCGCCGCGGTCGGCACGTCGGCCGCGCGCCACGACCGGCGCCCCGGCGGACCCGCACTGCTCGACGCCCTCGGCTGGCTCCTGGAGGTGACGCTCGTCCTGGGCGGGGCCTTCATCGTCCTGGTGGTCTGGCGCAGGGGCCGCAGCGAGAACAAGCTCGACTTCCACCTCGACGAGACACTGATCCGCCGACTGCCCCTGGCCGCGCTCACCCTGCTCGTCCTGACCCTCCTGTACGCCGGGTGGTCACGCCCCGGCTGGACCTCCGAAGGCAGGCTGCCGGGCAACCTGACCTTCGGCGGCATCGTCCTGGTCCAGGGTCTCCTGGTCATCGCCCTCGCGGTGGTCGCCCGCGCGCTCTACCGCACGGCTCCCGACCCCCGCACCGCCCTGCGGGGCTTCGCGGGACCCGCCGTCGCCATGCTGGCCTGCGCGCTGGGCGGCGTGATGTCCGGCGGCGGCGCCCAGCGCGTGGCCGACTGGCTCGACGGCGCGGGGGAGCCCGGCTCCGGCGGCACCATCGACGGCCCGCCGGTGCTGCTGACCTGGCAGGCTTCCGTGATCCCGCCCCTCCTCGTGGTCGTCGCGGCGCTCTGCGGCTGGCTGGGCGTGCGCACCTGGCGGCGGGCACGCCGCGACCGGGCGACCATCCCCGGCGAGTACCCGGGCGAGCCGGAGGACGCGGCCCGCAGCCGCCGCATCGCGGGCACGCGCGCGCGTGCCGCCCTCACCGACCGCGCCCCGCTCCTGGTGGGCATCACCTCGGCGGTGACGCTGCTGCTCGGAGCGGGGGCGCTCGCCGGCGCCTGGGCCAGCGAGGAGGTGCCCAGCAAGGCCGCGCAAGGACTGCCCCTCTTCTTCGAAGGAGCCGCCGAGACCTCCCAGGCGCTCGGCTCCTGGCTGATCGGCTTCGGCTTCATACTGTTCGTGACCTGGGGCCGGCGCGCCTACCGCGACGCGTCCGCACGGCGCACCATCGGCATCCTGTGGGACGTCGGCACGTTCTGGCCCCGCGCCGCCCACCCCTTCGCGCCGCCCTGCTACGCCGAGCGCGCCGTCCCCGACCTCACCTGGCGCATGCACACCTGGACCCGCGCGACGCGCGCCACGGGCGGCAGGCTCGTCATCTCCGGCCACTCGCAGGGCAGCGTCCTGGCCGCCGCGGCCGCCTGGCAACTGTGGCCCTCCGTCCGTAAGCGGGTCGCCCTGCTCACCTACGGCTCACCCCTGGAGCGCCTCTACGGCCGCTGGTTCCCCGCCCACTTCGGCCCGGCCGCCCTCAGCTCGCTGCACCGCGAGGTCGACTGCTGGCGCAACCTGCACCGCACCACCGACCCGATCGGCGGTCCCGTGCGCGTCCTGCCCGACGGCGACGGACCGCAGGTGGACCGCGACGCCCTCAGGGACCCCCTGGTCTACGGACGCACGCAGGAACACCCGCTGCCCGCGCCGATCCTGGGCCACGGGGACTACCAGGCCGACCCGGCCTTCGCCGAGGAGCGCGCCCGGCTGCTCGCCCGGCTCAAGCCCGCCGTGCCCGCCCCGCGCCCGCAGGCCGCCGAGCCGCCGGAGCCCGTTGCAACGGTCACGGCAGCTCCGGCAGATCCTCCGGATACAGCAGGGTGAGATCGTCCGTGCTCGGCTCGGCGAACTGGGCCACGCGCCCCGCGTGCCGCTCCACCATCGCCTCGAACGTCTGGCGCGCGGTGCGGCCGTTGCCGAACGCGGGGCCCTTCGGAAGTGCCGTGAAGTACTTCAGGAGGGCCTCGCCCGTCCCGGTGTCCAGGCGGTACTCGTGCTCCTCGGCCTGCTGCTCGACGATGTGCAGCAACTCGTCGGGGGCGTAGTCGCCGAAGGTGATGGTGCGTGAGAAGCGCGAGGCCACCCCGGGGTTGACGGAAAGGAAACGCTTCATCTCCGCCGTGTAGCCCGCGACGATCACCACCACCGCCTCGCGGTGGTCCTCCATCAGCTTCACCAGCGTGTCGATGGCCTCCCGGCCGAAGTCGCGCCCGGAGTCCTCGGGCGAGAGGGCGTACGCCTCGTCGATGAACAGCACACCGCCGCGCGCCCGGTCGAACGCCTCCTGGGTGCGGATCGCCGTCGACCCGATGTGCTCGCCCACCAGGTCGACGCGCGACACCTCGACCAGGTGCCCGCTCTGCAGGACGCCGAGCGAGGCCAGGATCTCGCCGTAGAGCCGCGCCACGGTCGTCTTTCCGGTGCCGGGGGAGCCGGTGAACACCAGATGGCGGCGCGCGGATGCGGCCTTGAGCCCCGCCAGCTGCCTGCGCCGACCGACCTCGATCATGTCGGTGAGGGCGCGCACCTCGCGCTTGACGCTGTCCAGGCCGACCAGCTTGTCGAGCTCGCCGAGCACGTCCTTCGACGAGCGGGACGGCGCCGCGGGGGCCGTGCTCTTCTCGGCCGCCGGGTCCGTGGGGCGCTGCCCGGGGACCGTGCCGAGCAGCCCCACGGACTGCGTGGCCGTCTGCGGGGCGGACTCCGGCGCCGCGGACGCCGCGGTCCGCACGCCGCCGCTCTCGTCGCTGGTGCAGTCCTCGACGAGCGGCCCGTCCTCGGCGAACTCGAAGCCGCCGCGCGCGCACCGCTCCGTACGGCACTTCTTCAGCGTCGTACGGCATCCGTCGATGACGTGGAAGCCGTAGCCGCCGCTGTCGGTCACCCGGCAGCCGTGCAGGCTGCCCCGGCCGCCCGCCGAGACGTAGAAGCCCGCCTCCGCGGGCGAAGTGACCGTGCAGCGCTCGATGGTGGGGTCGGCGCCCTTGGTGACGATGACGCCCGTCTGCACGCCGTCGACCGTGCAGTTGGCCAGGGTGCCGCCGCTGCCGTGGTCGCGGAACCACGCGCCGGTGGCCGCCTCGCGGATGCGGCAGTCGTCCAGCTGGGCCGTCGCGCCGTCGCTCACGGACACCGCCGTGTTGCGCACCTGGGAGAGATCGCTGTCGACGACGTCGGCGCGCGAGCCGCGGTCCAGGACGAACAGCGCGTCCGGCACGTCGTGCACCCGGCAGGACTCCAGGACGACCGTCGCCCCGTCGCTGACCCACACCGCGGGGTAGTCGCCCGTGCTGTCGTGGATCTCGCACTGATTGGCGTCCACGCGCGTGCCCGGGTCCCACACCGAAAGGCCGTTGCGCCCGAACTGCCGCACGGTGGACCGCGTCAGGGTGAGCACCGAGCGGGACCGCAGGTCGATCGCGTTCTCCGGGATGTCGTGGATGCGGCAGTCGGCGAGCGTGAGCACCGCGTCCGTGTCGAGCGTGACGCCGTCCGAGGTCGTGCGGTGCACGTCGCAGTCCGTCAGATGCGCCACCGCACGCCCGGTGATCTGCACGCCCGAGCCCTTGACCTCGTACACCTCGCAGCCGATCGCCTCGAGCCCCGAGTGCTCACCGGTCACCGAGAGCCCCGCGCCGGACGCGTGATGCACCCGGCAGCGCTCCAGACGCGGATGCGCGCCGCCGCGCACGGCGACGCCCGACTGCCCGGCCGACACGACCTCGCACTCCTCGAAGACACCGCCCCCGCCGTCGAGCACGGCGATGCCGATGCCGCCGGGGTTGTCGACCGTGCAGCGCCGCACCGTCGGGCGCGCGCCGCCGCGCACCTCGATGCCGCTCGCGGACCGCGTCACCACGCGTACGTCGATGAGTTCGGGCGCGCCGTCCTCGACGAGCAGCGCGGGCGCCGCCGAGTCCTGCCCCTCGACATGGAGGTCCTGCACCACGGCGGAGGACCGGACGGTGAGCGGCACCCCGTCCGAGGGCGCGATGCGCACGGAGCCAGGTGAGCCCTCGGGGCCGCGCAGCGTCACCGCCCGCTGGACGACGAGGTTCTCGCGGTAGGTGCCGGGGGCGATGGTGAGGACGTCGCCGTCGCTCGCGGCCTCCAAGGCGGCAGCGAGCGATGCGTACTCACCCGTGCGGCGCCGCCATCGCGAGGTGCCGGTGTGCGTCACCTGGACCGTGCCCTGTGCCATGGAGTTGCTCTGCCCCCACCTTGTCGTACGCGGGACCTCACGACCCTCGCGCAAGGTGCCGAAGAGTTCGGCCGGTCCACCGTAGCGCGCGCGGCGAGGGCGAGTTGACCCGATCGCCAGGCTCTCACCTGGTCATCGCCGGTCTCTCACCGGCCTCGGACGCCGGCATTGCTCCCTCAGGAGCCGGTGCCGGTGCGTCCCCAGTCCGGTCCGGCCTTCTCCCAGGCCTGGTCCCAGCGGTCGTAGCGCCGCTGGACGATGCGCCAGACGACGAGCCGCCTGGCCCCCTCGACCAGTCCGGCGACCGCCGCCGCGGCGCCGAATCCGGCGAGCGCCGCATGCGTGCTCGCGGTCGCGCCGTCCAGCGGGCGGCCGACCACCTGGCCCCGCACATCGGTCCAGAGCCGGAAGCGGTCGCCCGGGTCGGGGGAGCGGAGGTCGGCGAGGACCGTGCCGGAGTGCGCCGTGCCGTCGGGCGCCGTCCATTCGGCGAGCACGCGGCTGTGCCGGTCGCGAGCGGACGCCGTCTCGGGATCGGGGTCGACGGGGGGCCTGGAGACCTTCTTGACCACCGTGCCGGTCACTTCGTGCCGCACCTCGCGCTGCTCCCGCACCGACTGCAACAAGGCGTCCCGCGAGAGATTGCCGACAGCGAAACCGGCCAGCGGGGCGGCGACGGCGATGAGCAGCACGGCCGCGCAGGCCACCCAGGCCTCGACGAGGTCGGTCTTGCGGCGCAGCGGATTGTGCCGCCAGCGCCAGAGCCCGACGAGTGCTCGCACAGTCCTGCACCCCCTTCCGCGTCCGTCTTAACCACGAACGGCACGGCCCACGCGTCGACGGGAAGAAGAGAGAGGGAAATCACCCTTCTCGTCCACGCTCAACGACCGTGCCCCGCCTTCGAGTTCCCCACCCCGAAGACCTTCAATCGAGGACGGTGAACGGGTCGCCGATCCGCACCGAACCGGTCGACTCCGGCACCAGATTCTGGCCGAAGACCAGCTGGTCGCCGAAGCGGCGGTGCCTGGCGAGCGTGCGCAGCGGCTCCTTGCCGCGCTCCGCGCTGCGCTGGTCGGTGGTGGTCACGACGCAGCGGCCGCACTTCTTGGCGACCCGGAAGGTGACGTCGCCGATCGCGACGCGCGACCAGTCGTCCTCGGCCCAGGGCGCGGTGCCGTCCACGACCACATTCGGCCGGAAACGGTTCATGGGCAGCGGCCCCTCGTCGGAGTGGTCGCCCTGCGCGATGAGCGAGTTCAGGGCGTCCAGGGAGGAGAGCGTGGTCAGCAGCAGCGGATAGCCGTCGGCGAAGGAGACGGTCTCGCCGTCCTCGGCGTACGCGGGGTCGATGGGGCGCCGGGTCGCGGGGTCGTCGAGGTGGACGAGCCGGACGTCGGTCTCCAGGTAGGCGCTGAACCAGGCGTGCGCCGCCGCGTCGGCGGGCACCGCCTCGACCTTGTCCTTCCAGATCTCCACCGTGACGGTCTCGCCGGAGGGCGGCACGGCGACCGTCAGCGGCTCCCGGCCGGGCGCGGACGTGCGTATGCCGCCGCCGGGCAGGAGCTCGGCGGCGGCCAACGCCAGCCTCGGATGCGGCCGTTGCGTGATGATCCGTCCATCGCTGTCCACCAGCATCCACCGCCGGTCACCCGCGAGTCCCCAGGGCTCGACGACGGCCTCACGCGGAGCGTGTCCCCCGACCGCCTTGAGCGGGTAGTAGTGGATCGAGTGCAGCGCTGGATTCGGCATGCGGTCATCCTGCCAGCAGCCACTGACAGGGGCGCATGCGGGCGAATCAGTAGCCGCGGTAGGGGCGGTTGTACGGGTCCTCGTACGTCGCCGGGGCGGGGCGGGGTGCCGCGGGGCGCATGGCCTCGTAGCCCGTTCCGGCCGGGGGACGCTGTTGCTGTTGCTGCGGGCCCGGGTATCCGCGCGGTGCCGAAGGCTGCTGCGGGATGTACGGCGCGGGCGCCTGTTGCAGCGGCGCGGGCTGCTGCGTGTAGCCGTACGCGGGGTTGTGGTGGGACGGGGCCGCCGGCAGAGCGGGCAGGGCTGCTACCGGGAGCGCGGGCAGGTGACTGCCCGTGTCGTACGCGGAGGGGACCCGGATCGGGGCGATCTGAGGAGTACCCCGCTCGGCGACAAGGGAGTCGTAGATCGGAGTGTCCGGGAAGGACGGCGCGGAATAGTAACCGCCGCCATAGGTGGAGCGGGGGGAGGTCATGACACATAAGTTAAGCCCTTGATGTGCTGGTTGGGGAGACCGATAAGAGGGTTGTTTTACGTGTCGGTAGTGACTCCGCATCCCCAATGCGAGCGAACTTAGGAAAAATCGGTCGCACTCGGGCGTAGGGATCGTGTAAAAGCCAAGCTCCGTACGGGTTACCGGCGGTTGACGCACGGTTGACGGGAAGGCCGTGCGGCAGGGTGTCGGCGGTGGACATGGGCCTGCCCGGGGTCCGGGTAATAGGTTGGTCATGAACGGGACGGCGGCCTGGCCGGACGTGGCGACGTACGATGTGACTTGCGATGGGGGCGGACATGACAATGCCTAAGGGATCGAATGTTCCTGTGCCGGCACCTGCCGTGCGCGTCGAGTTGGGGTGGACTTCAGGAACCGGGGCACCGGACGCCGACGCGTCGGCGCTGCTGCTCGCCGCCTCCGGGAAGGTCCGCTCGGACGACGACTTCGTCTTCTACAACCAGGCGGTCCACTCCTCGGGCGGAGTGCGCCACGAGGGCAAGAAGACCGAGGGCGGCCGGGTGATCGACGCGCTCGTGGTGGACTTCGCGCGCGTGGAGCCCGCCATCGAGACCGTGGTGCTCGCCGCATCGACCGACGGCGGCACTTTCGGACAGATCCCCGGTCTGTTCATCCGCGTCGTCGACGCGGCCAGCGGTGCCGAGATCGCCCGCTACGACAGCGAGGACGCGACCGTGGAGACGGCGTTCGTCCTCGGCGAGCTCTACCGCCGCCAGGGCGCCTGGAAGTTCCGCGCCGTCGGGCAGGGCTACAGCAGCGGACTCGAGGGCCTGGCCACGGACTACGGGATCTCGGTGGACGAGCCGCAGCAGGCGCCGCAGCCCGCCCCGGCCGCCGTGCGGCCTCCCGCGGCCCCGGTGACCCCCGCGGCCCCCGTCCAGGCCCCGCCGCCGCCCGCCCAGGTGCCCGCAGCCGCGCCCGCCGCCGCCCAGCCCGTGCGCCTGACCAAGGTCACGCTCACCAAGGACGCGCCGTCCGTCTCGCTGAAGAAGCAGGGCGGCACATCGGGCGCGATGCGCGTGAACCTCAACTGGGAGGTGCGCAAGCAGTTCAAGGGCTGGGCCAGCAAGCTCGGCCGGGCCGTGGCGATGCACGCGGACCTCGACCTGGACCTGTGCGCCCTCTACGAACTGGCCGACGGCCGCAAGGGCGTCGTCCAGGCGCTCGGCAACGCCTTCGGAGCGCTGGACCAGCCGCCGTACCTGCTGCTCGACGGCGACGACCGCACCGGCGCCGTGGCCAGCGGCGAGAACCTCACGGTCAACCTCAACCACATCAAGGACTTCAAGCGCATCGTCATCTTCGTGACGATCTACGAAGGCGCGCGCAGCTTCGCCGACCTGAACGCCACCGTGACCCTGCAGCCGCAGCACGGCGCCTCCATCGACTTCTCGCTCGACGAGTGCACGGTGCCCTCGACCGTGTGCGCGCTCGCGCTGCTCACGAACAACAACGGCGACCTCTTCGTCCAGCGCGAGGCCCGCTACCTGGTGCCCGAGCGCGGCGTGAGCCCGCAGCGCACCATCGACTACGCGTACGGCTGGGGCATGAACTGGACGCCCGGCAGGAAGTAGCCGCCTTCGCCGGTGATCAGTGCCGGTCGGGAGTGGGATCGGGGCGGGCGTAGGTCCGCCCCTTCCACGCGGCTCCGCGCCCCCGGTAGTGCTGCACCGCCGAATCCACCGTCATCAGGAGGTAGAGGAACGCGGTGAACGGCAGCAGGGGAGCGAGCCAGAGCGTCTGCCGGTAGTAGCGCAGCATCGGGATGTACGTCCCCGTCATCACGAGCCACGCGATCCCACCGAGCAGGGTGAGCCCCGTGCGGCCGGAGGCCAGGCCGGCGAAGAGCGCGACCGGCGGCACCAGATAGATCAGGGCGAGCCCCAGGACCGTACCGAGCAGGACCAGCGGGTTGTGCCGCAGCTGGGCATAGGCGCTGCGCGAGACCATCCGCCACAGGTCGCCGAGCCCGGGGTAGGGGCGCACGCTGTCCACGCGCTCCGCGAGCCCCAGCCAGATCCGGCCGCCCGAGCGCTTCACCGCCCTGGCCAGCGTCACGTCGTCGATCACCGCGTGCCGGATGGAGTCGGGGATGCCCGCGCGCTCGGCGGCCACCGTGCTCACCAGGACACAGCCGCCCGCGGCGGCGGCCGTGCGCGAGCCCTTCTCGGCGATCCAGCGGAAGGGATACAGCTGCGCGAAGAAGTACACGAACGCCGGGACGACCAGCCGCTCCCACATGCTCGCCACACGCAGCCGCGCCATCTGCGAGACGAGGTCGAATCCGGCCGTCTCCGCCGCCGCGACCAACTCCCGCAGGCTGTCCGGCTCATGGGCGATGTCCGCGTCGGTCAGGAGGAGATATCGAGGCGCACGCGCGCGTGCCAGGCCGATGCCGTGCCGCACGGCCCAGAGCTTGCCGGTCCAGCCCGGCGGCGGCTCACCCGGTGACCCGACGGTCAGCGGCAGGCCGCCGTGCCGGTCGGCCAGCGCGCGGGCCAGCGCGCCGGTGCCGTCCGAACTCCCGTCGTCGACAAGGAAGATCTCGGCCTGCCCCGGATAGTCCTGGGCGAGCAGCGAGGGCAGGCTCTCGGGCAGTACGGCGGCCTCGTCACGGGCGGGGACGACGACGCACACCGAGGGCCAGGTGTCCGGTTCGCGGCGCGGAGGCAGCCGCAGGTCCGTGCGCCAGAAGAAGCCCTGGCCCAACAGCAGCCACAGCCAGGCGGCAAGCGATGCGGCGGCGGTCCACACAACGGCGCTCATCCGACGAAGTCTGCCCCAGGCCACCGGGCGTCGCAGGCCCATCGACTATGGTGACCGGGTGAAGATCGCGCTCATTGACTCCGGTATCGGCCTGCTTCCCGCCGCGGTGGCGGTACGCCGTCTGCGGCCGGACGCCGATCTCGTCCTCTCCTCGGACCCCGACGGACTGCCCTGGGGACCGCGCTCCGCCGAGGACGTCACGCAGCGCTCGCTGGCCATCGCGGAGGCGGCCGCCGCGCACCACCCCCAGGCGCTGATCGTCGCCTGCAACACCTCGTCCGTGTCCGCGCTGCCCGCACTGCGTGCCCGGTTCGAGCCGGATCTGCCCGTCATCGGGACCGTACCGGCGATCAAGCCGGCCGCGGCGGGCGGCGGACCCATCGCCATCTGGGCCACCCCCGCCACCACCGGAAGTCCCTACCAGCGCGGCCTCATCGAGGAGTTCGCCGGCGGTGTCGCCGTCACCGAGGTGCCCTGCCCCGGCCTCGCGGACGCCGTGCAGCACGCCGACGAGGCGGCCATCGACAAGGCGGTCGCCGCCGCCGCGGCCCTGACCCCGCGTGATGTAACGGCCGTCGTCCTGGGCTGCACCCATTACGAGCTGGTCGGCGAGCGCATCCGCGCGGCCCTCCAGCAGCCCGGCCTGCCGCCCCTGGTCCTGCACGGCTCCGCCGGAGCGGTCGCCGCCCAGGCGCTGCGCAGGACAGGAGAGCTTCCCGGCCCGGACACCGGTGCCCGGGGCGGCCTGACGGTCATCCTGAGCGGGCGGCCCTCCGAGCTGCCGGTCGCCGCGCACACGTACGCCGAAGGCCGGCTGCTCGCGGCGGTCAGCCCCGCGCACTGAGCCCCCGTACGTCCCCGTACGGAGGCATGCAGGGCCCGCGACCGGGCGCCCGCGAAGCCCGCGTACAGAACGGCGTCGCCCGTCCACCCCTGGCGGTAACGCTCCGCGATGCGGTGCCTTCCCACCGGAACGTGAGTAGTCTCGGAGCCATGAGGGACCACACTCACGGCGAGCGGGGCAACACAGCCGACGCCCCGCCGGAAGTCTGGACCGGTAGCGCGACCAACCGCGTGCAGTGGCTGCTGGCGCTCGCCGGTGCCCTCTGCCTGGCCCTGGGCATCGAACTGGCCGTCGACAACATGTGGACGTCCGGGATCGCGGCCCTGGCCATGTCCGTGGTGGGGTGCATCGCCGCGGGTCTGCTGATCCTGTTCGGCACCCTCGCCTTCGTCCACGTCGCCGTGAAGGTCGACAAGGACTCCCTGGAAGTGCGCTGCGGCCACATGGGGCTGCCGCGCCGCCGCATCCTTCTCTCCCACGTGGTGGGCGCCGACTTCGCACAGGTCGTCTGTCCCCGGCAGTGGGGCGGCTGGGGCTATCGCTCGCGGCCCGACATCGGCACCGCCGTCGTCGTCAGACGCGGCGAGGGCCTGGTGCTCAGCCTGGGCGACGGCCGCACGTTCACGGTCACCGTCGACGACGCCGAAGCAGCCGTACGGATCATCCGTGAGCGGCTGGGTGTGGCGGGGAGCCCGGCGGCCTGACCTGCGCCGGTTCGTCGCCCAGCGGTCGCGCCGTGGCGATGCCCGCGAGGTAGCCCGCGCCCGTCGTCACCGCCGTGACGCTCAGCGCGTTGCCGACCGAGGCCACGGCGGCCAGTGCCGTCAGGGCCGCGCCCGCCGACAGGACGACCTGGGTCGAGCGCGGCGAGCGGTACAGCGCGTACAGCAGCCAGCAGAACACCGCCGCGAGCAGGACCACGCCCACCAGACCCTGCTCGGCCGCCTGCTGCAACGGCGCCGAATGGGGCCTGCCGTCCGTCAGCAGATGCTCGGTCACCGTGGGACTGGAGTCGGCGAACCGGCCCGGACCCACCCCGAGCGCCGGTTCCTGGCCCGCCAGCGCGAGCGCGTCGTGCCACAGCTCCACCCGGTGCCCGTCGAGCTGGCCCTCCAGGGAGGCGCTCAGCCCCTCCGGGAGTACGTCATCGGCGACAGCCCAGGTCAGACCGGCCACCACGGCCGTCGCCAGGGCGAGGCCGGCGAGGCCGAGCACCCGGCGGCGCATCAGCGCGGTCGCCAGCGAACAGAGCAGGATTCCTGTGCACGCGATGACACCGGCCATCGAGCCGAGCACCACGGCGGCCACCACGATGCCCACCGCGAGCAGCCGCATCACCAGCCGCGTCGCGGGCCCGCGCGCCGCCCACGCCGCGCAGCAGGCCGCACCCGAGGCCAGGATCAGCAGAGCGGCCGCGGCGCCCGTGTGACCGAGCGGCGCCGTGCTCATGGGGCCCGGTGACAGGTGGGGGGCCGCCGCCGCGAGGCCGATCCCTGCCAGCGCACCGGCACAGGGCGCGGCGACCGGAAGGAGCGCGCCCGATATCCGCCCGCCCGCGTACCCGGCGGCCACGGCGAGCACCGCGAGGAGCACGCCCTCGGGCTGACCGCCGTGCACCCCGGCGCTGATCAAGGTCCAGGCCGCGCACACGCCGAGCAGCGCGCAGCCCGTCGCGTCGGACGCGCTGCGCCGTTCGTACGCCCCCGGTGGCTCCGCCGTCGCGGCCATCCCCGCTGTCCCCACCCCGCCGCCCCCCGCTGTGTGACGGGCCCCGAACGCTGTGGCTGGATCCGCCGCAGGTCAGGGACTCGGGCACACCGTAGTCGCTGGGACGGTGAGATGTGGACATGTTGCGCAGGAACGATCCGTCAATCACGTGGACGAAAACACCTGCCAGGCGACCGGTCGGCGGTCGAAGCGGCCGGGCACGACCGTCCTGTCCGTGTCCAAGTGACGCGCCGTACACTCCCCGAGTGACCGCCACCACCACCCCCGTAGACGAGTCGGAGCAGCTCGGACCGCAGCCCGCGCCCGTCTCGCGCACGGCCCGCCTTCTGCGCGCGCTCGTCCCGGCCGCCGCGGCGGCACTCTCCGGAGTGCTGCTGTACGTCAGTTTTCCGCCACGCACCTTGTGGTGGCTGGCTCTGCCGGCCTTCGCGGTGTTCGCCTGGTGCCTGCACGGCCGCGGCTGGAAGGCGGGCCTCGGGCTCGGCTACCTCTTCGGCCTCGGCTTCCTGCTGCCGCTGCTGGTGTGGACCGGCGTGGAGGTCGGGCCCGTACCCTGGCTGGCGCTCGCCGCGATCGAGGCGATGTTCGTCGCCCTGGTCGGAGCGGGCATCGCCGCCGTCTCCCGGCTGCCCGGCTATCCGCTCTGGGCGGCCGCCCTCTGGATCGCCGGCGAGGCGGCACGCGCGCGCGTGCCGTTCAGCGGGTTCCCCTGGGGCAAGATCGCCTTCGGGCAGGCGGACGGCGTCTTCCTGCCGCTGGCCGCACTCGGCGGCACCCCGGTGCTCGGCTTCGCGGTGGTCCTGTGCGGCTTCGGCCTCTACGAGACCGTCCGCCAGGCCCTTGCCGCACGCGGTACCGGCTCCGTACGCCGGGGCGCCGCGGCAGCGGCCCTGCTCAGCGTGCTCGTCCCGGTCGCCGGCGCCTTCGCCGCGCGTCCGCTGGTCAGCGACGACGCCGAGGACGGCACCGCGACCGTCGCGGCCATCCAGGGCAACGTCCCGCAGGCGGGCCTGGAGTTCAACGCCCAGCGCCGCGCCGTGCTCGACCACCATGTGCGCGAGACCGAGCGGCTCGCGGACCGGGTGAAGGCGGGCAAGGCGAAGCAGCCGGACTTCGTCCTGTGGCCGGAGAACTCCTCCGACATCGACCCCTTCACCAACCCCGACGCCCGCGAGGCGATCGAGCGCGCGGTCAAGGCGATCGGCGCCCCCATCTCGGTGGGCGGAGTCGTCGAGTCCAAGGACGGCAGGCTCTTCAACGAGCAGATCCTGTGGGACCCGAAGAAGGGCCCCACGGACACCTACGACAAGCGGCAGATCCAGCCCTTCGGCGAGTACATCCCGCTGCGCGACGTCGTGGGCTTCTTCAGCAGCGACGTCGGCATGGTGCGCCAGGACTTCAGCCGCGGTACGAAACCCGGCGTCTTCACCATGGCGGGCACGAAGGTGGGCCTGGCCACCTGCTACGAAGCCGCCTTCGACTGGGCCGTGCGCGACACCGTCACCCACGGCGCGCAGCTGATCTCGGTGCCCAGCAACAACGCTACGTTCGACCGCAGCGAGATGACCTACCAGCAGCTGGCCATGTCGCGCATCCGTGCCGTCGAGCACAGCCGCACCGTCACCGTCCCGGTGACCAGCGGCGTCAGCGCGATCATCATGCCGGACGGCCGGGTCTCCCGGAAGACGAAGTGGTTCACCGCCGACTCACTCGTCGAGGAGGTGCCGCTGCGCTCCTCGCAGACCCCGGCCACCCGGTCCGGCACCCTGCCCGAAGGCCTCATCGTGCTCATCGCCGTCGGCGGCCTGGGCTGGGCGGTGACGGGCGCCGTACGGGCCAGGCGCGCCCGTTAGGGTCGACGGCATGGCTACTCCTGACTTCATCCGCACGATCCGGGCCGACGCCGGCCACCAGCTGTTGTGGCTCCCCGGGGTCACCGCCATCGTCTTCGACGACGAGGGCAGAGTGCTCCTGGGACGGCGCTCCGACAACGGCAAGTGGTCGGTCATCGGCGGCATCCCGGACCCGGGGGAGCAGCCCGCCGCCTGCGCCGTGCGCGAGGTGTACGAGGAGACCGCGGTGCACTGCGTGCCCGAGCGCATCGTGCTGGTCGAGGCCCTGGAACCGGTGACGTACCCCAACGGCGACACCTGCCAGTTCATGGACATCACCCTGCGCTGCCGCGCCGTCGGCGGCGAGGCCCGCGTCAACGACGACGAGTCACTCGAAGTGGGCTGGTTCGCCCTGGACCAACTGCCCGACCTGCACGAGTTCGGCCTCTTCCGGATCAAGCAGGCCATGGCGGAGGAACAGCCCTCCTGGTTCGACCGCTCCTGAGCCCGCGCCGCCCGAGATCAGCCCGACTTGATCATGTCGGCGCACTTCTCGCCGATCATCATCGTGGTGATGCACGGGTTGACCGCGGGCAGGAACGGCATCACCGACGCGTCGGCGACGCGCAGGCCCGTGACGCCCTTGACGCGCAGGTCGGGGTCGAGGGGGGAGTCCGTGTCGCTCGTCGCGCCCATGCGGACCGTGCCCGCCGGGTGGTAGACGGTGTTGTGGGTCTGGCGGATGTAGGCGAAGAGCTCGTCGTCGGTCGTGGCGTCCGGGCCGGGGGCCAGTTCCGCGCCCGCCCAGGCGGCCATCGGGGCCTGGGCGGCGATCTCGCGGGCCAGGCGCAGGCCGTACGTCATCACGCGGATGTCGTGCTCGTGCGTGAAGTAGCGCGGGTCGACCTTCGGCTTGTCGCGGAAGTCGCGGGTGCGCAGCCGCACCGTGCCCATGGAGCGGGCCCGGGTGACGTTCGGGGTCAGGCAGAAGGCGTTGTCGGTGGTGGGATAGCCCCGCCGGTAGGTGTTCATGTCGAAGGGCACCGAGCCGTAGTGGAACATCAGGTCCGGGCGGTCGAGGCCCGGTTCGGTGTCCGCGAAGATGCCGATCTCCCACCACTGCGTGGAGGCGGTCACCATCGGCTGCTTCGCCTCCCACATGATCACGCCCTCGGGGTGGTCCTGGAGGTGGGCGCCCACTCCGGGGGAGTCCACCCGCACGTCCACGCCGCATTCGCGCAGGTGGTCGGCCGGCCCGATGCCCGAGAGCATCAGCAGCTTCGGTGAGTCGATGGCCCCGCAGGCCACGATCACCTCGCGGCGCGCCGCGACCCTGCCGCTGTGCACGGTGTCGGGCTCCAGGTACTCCACGCCCGTGCAGCGCCGGGCCTGGTCGAACAGCAGCTGCTTGGCCTGTAGGCCGGTGCGCACCTCGAGGTTGGGCCGCTTGCCCAGGATCGGGTGCAGATACGACACCGAGGCCGACGAACGGGTGCCGTCCGGGCGGGAGTTGATCTGGAACCAGTGTGCGCCGCGCGTGACCGTCTTGCCGGTGTTGAACGGCGTGGTGGGGATGCCCGCCGCCGCACACGCCTCCAACAGGGCCGATCCGCATGGGTCGTTGGGCGGCACGCTCATGATGTTGACCGGGCCCGAGCGGCCGTGGTGGTCGCCGGGCGCGTCGTTGGTCTCCAGGCGCTGGTAGAGCGGGAAGCAGTCCGCCGCGCTCCATCCCGTACAGCCCAGGGAGCCCCACTCGTCGAGGTCCTCGGCCGGTGCCCAGAAGGCGATGCAGGAGTTGTGCGAGGAGCAGCCGCCGAGCACCTTGGCGCGGGCGTGCCGCATGAAGCTGTTGCCGTTCTCCTGCGGCTCCACCGGGTAGTCCCAGTCGTATCCCGACTCCAACAGGGCCATCCACTTGGTCAGTTGGAGGATGTTGTCGTCGCCGACGTCCGAAGGGCCGGCCTCCAGCACGCAGACGCTGACGGCCGGGTCCTCGGTCAGCCGCGCGGCGACGACGGCGCCTGCCGTGCCGCCGCCGACCACCACGTAGTCGAACTCGGACTGAGGGCTCTCTGCGGGCATGACGACTCCAGATCAGAGGGGGTTCAGGGGGCGGCCGGCGGCGGGGGAGGCGTGGGGTCGGCGGCCTCGAAGCGGTGCTCGGCGAGCACGCCCGTCTTGTGCCGCTGCACGAACCAGTAGTAGGCGAAGCCGCCGAGCGCGACGATGCCGACGAAGAGGAACGCGCCCCAGCGCAGGTACCAGTGCTGCGGTCCGGTCGCGTTGTAGACCTCCGCGCGGGGCCAGGCCAGGTTGAGGGACATGGCCGCGCCCCAGAGCACCGCGATGATGTTGATCGGCAGGCCGAACCTGCCCAGCGAGAACGCGCCCTCCTTGGGCTCCCACTGGCCGCGGAACCGCTTGATCAGCATGGGCACGGTGACCAGCAGATAGGCCACGTAGATCATGATGATCGCGATGCTCGTGATCACCGAGAAGATCTGCGGCTGGTTGATGTTGATCACCAGGATGACCAGACCCACCACACCGATCAGCACGGCGGGCACCACGGGGGTCTGGAAGCGGGGGCTCACCTTGGCCAGGTGCGTGCCCGCCGGCAGGTTGTTGTCCCGCGCCATGGCGAACATGAGCCGGATGCCGGCGGCGTGCACGGCAAGGACGCAGACGGTGATGGCGACCACCACGCACCACAGGAAGATCTCGCCGATGGTCGAACCGAGCGTGTCGAGGACCACGTACTGCAGCCCGCCCGTCGTCAGCTCCTTGGACTGCAGGTCCGGCACCGACATCAGCGCGAAGAGCAGGATGAGACCGCCGATGAAGAAGGACGCGATGAGCGCGCGCAGGATGGCGCGGGGCGCGTTCTTACCCGGATTGTGCGACTCCTCGCCGAGCGACGCGGCGGTGTCGAATCCGTACATCACGTACGCCGACGCCAGCGAGGCGGTCAGGAACGCGCCGAAGTATCCGAGGCTCTGGCCGGCGCCCGTGCCGTTCGTCTCGGTCAGGACGCTGCTGGGGCCGCGGGTGATGTGCGCCGCGAGGAAGACGATCAGGCCGACGGCGGCGATCAGCTCGATGAAGACACCGGCGGAGTTGATGCGTGCCATGAGCTGGACGCCGAAGGCGTTGATCGCCGTGGAGAAGGCGATGAGCACGGCGCCCAGGAGCACCGCGTTGGCCGCCGCGTCGTTCTTGCCGGTGCCGTCACCCACGAACTGGAACCAGTCGGAGATCTGCGGCAGCGTGATCTGGTAGGCCAGCGCCACCGCCGACAGCGACACCATGGTGGCCGTCATCATCATCCAGCCGCCGAGCCACCCCACGTGCGGGCCGCCCATGCTCTTGGCCCAGTTGTAGACCGAACCGGCGACCGGATAGCGGGCGGCCAGCTCGCAGAAGCACAGGGCCACCATCAGCTGACCGGCGAAGACCATCGGCCAGGACCACCAGTAGGCGGGGCCGCCGAAGCTGACGCCGAAGTAGAACAGCTGGAAGGTGCCGGTCAGGATCGAGATGTAGCTGATCCCGGCCGCGAAGGTATGGAAGTTGCCCAGGGTCCGCTTGAGTTCCGGGCGGTAGCCGAGCTCGCCGAGCGCGTCGTCGTCGTGCTGGCCCTGCGTCCTCTCCGGGACGGCGGGGTCCGGTCCTGGGCCGGTTTCCGTGCTCATGCGAACCACCTCTGCGGGGTCGGTGCGAGGTTGCGCCAGATGTGCTTGGGCTCTTGGTACTCGGCCAGACCCGCGGGCCCCAGTTCGCGGCCGAAGCCGGACTGCTTCATGCCGCCCCACTCCGCCTGCGGGACGTAGGGATGGAAATCGTTGATCCACACGGTTCCGGCGCGCATCCGGGCCGCCACGCGCTGCGCCTTGGGGGTGTCCTGCGACCAGACGGCGCCCGCGAGTCCGTAGACGGTGTCGTTGGCGAGCGCGACCGCCTCCTCCTCGTCGCGGAACCGCTCGACGGTGAGCACCGGGCCGAAGGACTCGTCGGTGACCACGGACATGCCCGGGGTGCACTCGTCGAGCACGGTCGGCGGGTAGTAGTAGCCGTCCTTCAGCGCCGGATCGTCGGGGCGCGCGCCGCCGCAGCGCAGCACCGCGCCCTCGGCGATGCCGGCCGCCACGTACGCCTCGACCTTCTCGCGGTGCGCGGCGGAGATCAGCGGACCCGTGCGGGCGTTGAGGTCGAAGGGCCCGCCGAGGCGGATCTGCCGCGCTCGCTCGACCACCTCGTCGACGAACCGGTCGTGCAGCGAGTCCTCGACGAGCAGGCGCGCCCCGGCCGAACAGACCTGGCCCGAGTGCAGGAAGATCGCCATCAGGGCGTAGTCGACCGCCGCCTCGAAGTCGGCGTCGGCGAAGACGATGTTCGGATTCTTGCCGCCCAGTTCCAGGGCGACCTTCTTCACCGTGGGGGCCGCGGCGGCCATGATGCGCCGCCCGGTGACGAGACCGCCGGTGAACGACACCAGGTCGACCCGCGGATCCTCGCTCAGCGGGGCGCCCGCGGTGGGGCCCGCGCCCAGGATCAGGTTGGCGGCCCCGGCCGGCAGCCCGGCCTCGGTGAGCAGCCGCATCAGGATGATCGCGGTGTGCGGGGTCAGCTCGCTGGGCTTGAGGACGAAGGTGTTGCCCGCGCCGAGCGCCGGGGCGACCTTCCATGCGGTCTGCAGCAGCGGATAGTTCCACGGAGTGATCAGCGCGCAGACCCCGACCGGCTCGTGCACCACCCGGCTGTCCACTTCCGTGCTGCCCGCGTCGACGATGCGGTCGGTGCCGCCCGACGCCGTCAGGTTGCCGAAGTAGCGGAAGCAGTTGGCGATGTCGTCCATGTCGTACTCGCTCTCCACGAGCCGCTTCCCGGTGTCCAGGGATTCGGCGCGGGCGAGCGCGTCCTTGTCGCGTTCGAGGAGGTCGGCCACGCGCAGCAGCAGCCTGCCGCGCTCGGCCGCCGGGGTGGCGGGCCACGGTCCACGGTCGAAGGCCTCACGCGCGGCGGCGATCGCCGCCGCCGCGTCCTTGGGCCCGGCTTCGTCGACGGTGGCGACCAGGGTGTTGTCCGCGGGGCAGCGGATCTCCCGTACCTGCCCGTCCGCGGCAGTGGTCCATGTTCCGCCGATGAACAGCTCCGGCATGACGGCTCCTCGGGGATGGGATGCGCGGGTGCTCCACGAAAGGACGGTAAGGAGAACGGGCCGCTTTCGCACTACAAGAGCCGCTATTCGGCGCAGCGGTCTCGCTCCGCCCCGGCAGGATCAGGCGTCCGCGAAGATCGTGTGCGCGCCATTCCGATAGCCTGAAGGCACGATGAACCAGCTGAGCACGTCATGGGGCGCGTACGACCTCACACGATTTCCCGAGGACCGACGCGACCCGCTGCGCGCCTGGTCCGCCGCCGACGCCTACCTCCTGCGGCATCTCGCGGGCGAGAGCGAGCCCGCGGGCGAGGCGCGGGACGCGGCCAAGCCCGTCGACCTCTCCGGCACCGTGGCCGTCGTCGGCGACCGCTGGGGCGCGCTGACCACCGCGCTCGCCCAGCACGCGCCGACGCTGATCACCGACTCGTTCCTCGCGCGCGAGGCGACGCGGGCCAACGTGGCACGCGCCGGGTTCGCACCGGACGCGGTGACGCTCTCGACCACCGGCGACGCCCCGCCCGGCCGGATCGACGTCCTCCTGGTCCGCGTACCCAAGAGCCTCGCGCTCCTGGAGGACCAGCTGCACCGCCTGGCACCCGCCCTGCACGCGGGCACGGTCGTCATCGGCACCGGCATGGTCACCGAGATCCACACCTCGACGCTCGACCTGTTCGAGCGGATCATCGGTCCTACGAAGACGTCGCTGGCCCGGCAGAAGGCGCGGCTCATCTTCAGCACGCCCGATCCGCAGCGCGACGCGGGCCCCAGCCCCTGGCCGCGCAGCTACGTCCTGGACGCCGACTCCGGCGTGGGCTCCGGGCTGACCGTCGTCAACCACGCGGGCGTGTTCTGCGCCGACCGCCTCGACATCGGCACCCGCTTCCTGCTGCGCCACCTGCCGACCGGCACGGGCGCCGCGCACATCGTGGACCTGGGCTGCGGCAACGGCGTGCTGGGCACGGCCGCCGCCGTCGCCGACCCCGAGGCCACGGTCACCTTCATCGACGAGTCGTATCCCGCCGTCGCCTCGGCAAAGGCCACCTTCCGGGCGAACGCCGCCGACTCCACGCGGGCGCAGTTCATCGCGGGCGACGCGCTGTCGGCCGCACCCGCGGGGTCGGTGGACCTCGTCCTGAACAACCCGCCCTTCCACAGCCACCAGGCCACCTCCGGCGCGACCGCCTGGCGGATGTTCAACAGCGCACGCGCCGCGCTGCGCCCCGGCGGCGAGCTGTGGGTCGTCGGCAACCGCCACCTCGGCTACCACGTGAAGCTGCAGAAGCTCTTCGGCAACGCCAAGGTCGTCGCCGGCGACCCCAAGTTCGTGGTGCTGCGGGCGGTCAAGCGCGACCGCTGACACCCACGACAGTCATCACACCCGCTGGCGCCCGGTGGCGCCGCCTCAGGCGTCGAAGGCCGTCGCCCGCGTGACCTTCTCCCACGCGGCGATCTCCGCGCGGACCGTGTCGAGGTGCCCGACGACCGCGTCCACGGCGTCCTCGCCCAGCGGCAGGCGCAGCGGAGTCTCGTCGGCGTCGAGCGCGGCGATGATCGCGGCGGCGGCCTTCGCCGGGTCGCCGGGCTGCTCGCCGTCGCCGCCCGCGACCATCGCGCGGGTGGCGCCCGCCGTCGCGGCGTAGTCGGGTATCTCGACGGGGCTGGCGCTGGTGTTGCCGAACAGACTGGTGCGGAACGCGCCGGGCTCCACGACCAGGACCTTGATGCCGAGCGGCGCCACCTCGGCCGCCAGCGCCTCCGACATGCCCTCCAGGGCGAACTTCGTGCCGCTGTACGCGGAGAATCCCGCGAAGGACATCTGCCCGCCCATGCTGCTCATCTGCACGATCGCCCCCGAGCGCCGCGCCCGCATGTGCGGAAGCACGGCGCGGGTCAGCGCCGCCGGGCCGAAGACGTGCACGTCGAACAGGGCGCGCAAATCGGCGTCCGAGTCCTCCTCCAGGGCGCCGACGTGGCTGCGGCCCGCGTTGTTCACCAGTACGTCGACGCGGCCGTGCCGGTCGGCGACGTCGCGCACGGCGGCCTCGATGCCGGCCGTGTCGGTCACGTCCAGGGTGAGGGCCTCGACCTGGTCGGGGTGGGCGGTGACCAGGTCGTCCAGGGAGGCCGCGTCGCGGGCGGTGGCCACGACCACGCCGCCCGCGGCGACGGCCGCCTCGGTGATCGCCCGGCCGAAGCCGCTGGTCGCACCCGTCACGAGCCATACCTTCGTCATCACGAACTCTCTTGTCCTGCGGGCCGGTTCACCCGTTCCCGGCTACGTGGATCATCCTCGGGTGGAAGTCGCTGGCCCGTCCAAGACCTGACGTGATAGCTGATGGTTATGGACCTTCACGGCAGAGACGTACACAGCAGGGACCTGCGCTACTTCGTCGCGGTGGCGCGGGAGTTGCACTTCACGCGGGCCGCCGAGCGGCTCTTCGTCTCGCAGCCCGCGCTGAGCAAGCAGATACGGGCGCTGGAGCGGCAGCTGGGTGCCGAGCTGTTCGTGCGGGACCAGCGCGGGGTGCGGCTCACCGCCGTGGGTGCGGCGCTCCTGCCGCGCGCCCAACAGGTGCTTGCGGAATGGCAGTTGGCGGTCGAGGCGGTGGAGCGGGCGAAGACCGAGGAGCGGGCCACGCTCTGTGTGGGCATGAGTACACGACCGGCTCGCGGCGGCCTGTTGCCCGCGGTGCGGTCCCGCTTCAGCGAGGCCCATCCGTCCGCCACCATCCGGCTGCGGCAGGTGAGTTGGCAGGACCCGAGCGCGGGTCTCGCGGACGGCGCGGCGGACGTGGCCTTCGTCTGGCTGCCGCTGCCCGACCTGGAGCGCTACGCGTGGGTGGTGGTGGCCGAGGAGCCGCGCCATGTCGCCCTTCCCGGCACGCACCGCCTCGCGGACCGGGACGAGGTCGACTTCGCCGATCTCCTCGACGAACCCTTCCTCGCCCTGCCCGAGGCCGCGGGCGCGCTGCGGGACTACTGGCTCGCCCTGGACGCTCGCGCGGGCCGCCCGCCCCGTATCGGCGCGGAGATCGCCAGTACCGACGAGACGTACGAGGCGCTGGTGGACGGCCGTGGCGTCTGCCTGGTGGCCGCGGGCAACGCACCCCTGATCACGCTCGGCGGCGTCGTCACGCGCCCAGTCCGCGGCATCGCGCCCAGCCGGTTCGCGCTGGCCTGGCGCGTGGGCGAGGACCGCCGCCCGCTGGTGAGCGCGTACATCACGGCGTGCTCGGAGGCGCTCGGAGGGGACGCGTAACGGCCCTCCGGGCGTTTCTCGTCGCAACCGTTGACCTTGCCCCAACACCCCCTTACCGTTTCGGCGTTCGGAGTATCAGATGGCGTTCGAAATCACGAACGTCGGCGTGAGGGGACGCTCGCACCATGGAGCGCACAGTGCTCAAGAAGACCGCGTGGCGGCTGCTGCCGTTTCTCGGTCTGCTGTATGTGATCGCCTACATCGACCGCTCGAACGTCGGCTTCGCGAAACTGGAGCTCCAGGCCGAACTGGGCGTCAGCGCCACGGCGTTCACCCTCGGCCAGGTCTTCTTCTTCACCGCGTACGCGATCTTCGAGGTGCCCAGCAACCTCATGCTGCACCGCGTCGGCGCGCACCGCTGGATCGCACGCATCCTGCTGACCTGGGGCCTGGTCACCATCGCCACGGTCCTCGTGCAGAGCACCTGGCAGTTCTACCTGGCCCGCTTCGCGCTCGGCGCCGCCGAGGCCGGGTTCTTCCCCGGCGTGCTCTACTACCTCTCCCGCTGGTTCCCCGGCATCCACCGGGGCCGCGCCATCGGCGCGTTCATGCTCGCCGCGCCCGTGTCGTTCATCGTCGGAAACCCGCTCATGGGCGTCCTGATGGACCTCGACGGGACCTGGGGCCTGACCGGCTGGCAATGGGTGTTCCTGGCCACCGGCATCCCCGCCGTGCTCATCGCCCCGGTCGTCCTCGCCCGGCTGCCCGCGGGACCGGAGCAGGCCCGCTGGCTCGACGCCGATGAACGCCAGTGGCTCACCGACGCCCTGGCCGCCGACCGGGCGGAAGCGGGCGAGCAGCCGCGGCACGCCCTCGCGGTCCTGCGCGACCGCCGCGTCCTGACCGCCGCCGTGTTCTTCCTCGCCTTCCCGCTGTCCACCTACGGCCTGTCCTTCTGGCTGCCCACGATCATCGACGGCTTCGGTGACCTGACGAGCACCGAGATCGGCTTCGTCTCCGCCGTTCCGTACGTCTGTGTCGCCGCCGGACTCGTCGTCGTACCCCGCCTGGTGGCCCGCCGCGACACCCCCTATCTCTGGACGGCGGCGATGCTCGGCCTGACCGTCGCCGGGTTCACCGTCACCGCGCTCTTCGGCTCGCCCGTCGTGCAGATGCTCGGCCTGTGCGCGGCCGCCGTCGGCGGATACGCGGCGCAGCCCGCCTTCTGGGCGCTGATCCCGCGCTTCTTGACCGGAGCCGCGGCCGCCGCAGGCATCGCGGCGGTCAACGCCGTGGGCAACCTCGGCGGCGGGTTCGGTCCGCTGGGCATCGCGGCGGTCGTCGACTCCACCGGCAGCGCGCTGACCGGCCTGCTGTTCCTGCTCGCGGTCGCGGTCCTGGGCCTGCTCGCCGTCCCCCTGCTGCGACGCGCCCTGAGCGCACCGCCCCGGCCCCCAGCCGTACCGCTCTCCGAGGCGCACGCCGCCACGGAGAAGTCCCTCCCGTAGACCCGAACCGGTCGACCCCGGCCGCCTGATCCTTACGGAGCCGCATGAGCCACAGTGAAGTACCCAGCCGCAGAACCGTGTTGCGAGGAACGCTGGCCGCCGGAGCCCTTGCCGCCGCACCGACGGCGCTCTCCCAGGCACCCGCCCACGCCCAGGCACCCGCCCACGCCGCGTCCCGGGCCGCCGCCTACCGCAACCCGCTCGTCGAGCAGCGCGCCGACCCGCACATCACCCGCCACACCGACGGCCACTACTACTTCACCGCGACCTCCCCCGAGTACGACCGCATCATCCTGCGCCGCTCCCGCACCCTGCGCGGCCTGACCCGGGCGGACGAGTCCGTCATCTGGCGGCGGCACACCAGCGGCGACATGGCCTCGCACATCTGGGCGCCGGAACTCCACCACATCAACGGCAAGTGGTACATCTACTTCGCCGCGGCACCCGCCGACGACGTGTGGAAGATCCGCATCTGGGTCCTGGAGAACACCAACGCCAATCCCTTCAAGGGGAGTTGGACCGAGAAGGGGCGGCTCACCACGGCCTGGGACACCTTCTCCCTCGACGCCACCACCTTCACGCACCGCGGCAGCCGTTACCTGTCCTGGGCGCAGTACGAACCCGGCATGGACAACAACACCGGCGTCTTCCTGTCGCGCATGGCCAGCCCCTGGACCCTGACAGGACCTCAGATACGCCTGACCACACCCGAGTACGACTGGGAGTGCATCGGCTTCAAGGTCAACGAAGGACCCTCCGTCATCCAGCGCAACGGCCGCGTCTTCCTCTCCTACTCGGCCTCCGCCACCGACTTCAACTACTGCCTGGGACTGCTCACCGCCGGTTCTCGCAGTGACCTCATGGACCCCGCATCCTGGTCCAAGTCGCCGACCCCCGTCTTCACCAGCAACGACACGACCAAGCAGTACGGCCCGGGCCACAACTGCTTCACCGTCGCCGAGGACGGCCGCACCGACGTCCTCGTCTACCACGCCCGCCAGTACAAGGACATCGTCGGCGACCCCCTGCACGACCCCAACCGCCACACCCGCATCCAGAAGCTCGGCTGGAACGCGGACGGCACCCCGGACTTCGGCATCCCCGTCGCCGACGCGGACATCAGTGGCTCCGCCGTGCCACGTAGTAGACGTTGAGGATGTCGCCCTCCACCTGATGGACCTCGACGTCGCCGAATCCGGCCTCGGCCAGCATGCGCAGGGCGGTCTGCCTGCCCCACACCGTGCCGAGGCCGGCGCCGCCCTCGCCCAGGGAGACGGTCATGCAGTAGAAGACCGAGAAGGTGTAAAGGGCGGGGCCCAGCGGATGGCCGAGGTTCTCCTCCAGCTTGCTCGATGCCGCGATGTCCCCCATCAGGAACACCCCGTCGTCGCGCAGGGCGCCGGTGATCGCCGACAGAGTGCGCGCCGGGCGGGCCAGGTCATGGATCACGTCGAAGGCGGTGATCAGGTCGTAGGAGCCGGTCAATTCGGCCGAGTCCGCCACGTCGAACCGGACGTTTGCAAGGCCCAGCCGCGCGGCCTCGTCGCGAGCCGCCGCGATGCCGGTCTCGGACATGTCCACGCCACGGAAGCGGCTTGCGGGGAACGCCTGGGCCAGGACGATCACCGCATGCCCCTGCCCGGTGCCGACGTCCAGCACGTCGATGCCTCCACGCAGCCGCTCCGGGAGGCCGGGTGCCACCGGGATGATGCCGTCCACCAAGGCGGCGTCGTACACCCGCGCGGTCTCCTCGGCCTGGAGCTCCTGGAAGCGCGGATAGGACGAGTACGGCACGCCGCCCCCCTTGTGGAACGACTCGAGGACCTGATCCTCGACGTTGCCCAACAGGGCGAGGTCCTGCAAGAAGGCGGCCATGTTGTCGGGCCCGGCGGCCCGGGCGAGGGAGGCGGCATGCTCGGGCGGCAGCCAGTACGTGCGGTTTTCCGGGGCGTACTCGACGACGCCGCCCACGGTCATCCCGCCGAGCCACTCCCGTACGTAGCGCTCATTCAGACCGGCGGCCTCGGCGATCCGCTCGCTGGTGGCCGGCGGCATGCCGGACAGCACGTCGAACAGTCTCGTTCGGTGACCCAGGCTGCACAGATATCCCAGGCAGGAGTCATTGAGCACCTCGACCATCCGCTCCGCGAACCGCTCCTGTCGCACCGGGTCGAGGTCACGTGTCTGCGCGGTCATCTCGCTCCCCATCCTTCGGCCCGGGAGCGGCGGGCAGGCGCTCTGCCACGGCTGGCCGAATCGCCGGATTTATTACAATTTTACGCCGGAACTCCGAGGATGGCCCGGAGTGGCCGTGAGCCGCCGTAGAGCTGCCGTGGCCTGCCGTGGGCCGTCATGGAGCCGGGTCACCGGAGAAAGGGACGCACGAAAGAGTGCACGAAGGCATTGCGGAACTTCCCTCGCGGGTCGAGGCGTTGGGCCAGGGTCGCGAAATCGGCCGCGTGCGGATAGCGGGCGCCCAGCTCGGCGGGGTCGGCGGCGAACACCTTGCCCCAGTGCGGCCGGGGAGCGAACGGCGCCAGACACTCCTCGACGAGCGCGACCACCGGGAGCACGGCCGCCGCATCCGGCACCCACGTGAAGTGGAACGCCACGGTGTCCCGGCCGTGGGCGGGGCTCAGCCACTGGGTGTCGGCGGCGACGGTGCGCACCTCGCACACCTGGAGCACGGGCGCCACCTCGCCCCTGAGGGCGTCCAGAGCGTGCAGCGCGGCCAGGGCGTGCTCGCGCGGCAGCAGATACTCCGACTGGAGCTCCGCCCCGCTGCTCGGCGTGAACTCGGCCCGGAAATGCGGCAGTCGCTCGTGCCACGGCCCCGGCACGCCCAGCTGCTCGGTGCAGTTGACGGCGGGCACGCCCGGCACCGGGTGCCGGGCCTCGCCCACGGGTACCGCCCAGGGGAAGCCGACGGCGGCATCGCCGCGCTGCTTGAGCCACACCTGGTCGAAGCGCGGCCCGTGCCAGTCGGTGAACAGGCTCACGCTGTACGCCGCCGACGAGACCGCTTCGAAGTCGACGTCCACCAGGGCGAGTTCGCCGAAGACGTGCTGGCTCACCGCGTAGTCCGGCTCCAGGTCGAGGGTCAGGGCCAGGACCACCCCGAGCGCGCCGAGCGAGACCACCGCGCCGTCGAACCCGTCGTCGCCACGGCTCAGTACGCACGTCTCCCCGTCGGCGGTCACCAGCTCCACCGCGCGCACGGCCTCCGCGAGGGACTGATTGGCGTTGCCCGAACCGTGTGTCCCGGTGGCGACCGATCCGGCCACCGAGATGTGGGGCAGCGAGGCCATGTTGGGCAGCGCGAGCCCGTACGAGGCGACGTGCCGCGCGAGCTCGGCGTACCGCACCCCGCCCGACACACGCACCGTGCGCGCCGTGGTGTCCACGTCGATGGACGGCTCCAGGGCGGCGAGCGAGAGCAGGGCGGTGTCCGTGCCGTCGCCGTCCACGTCGGCGATCCGGTTGAAGGAGTGGCCGCTGCCCAGCACCCGCACCTGGCGGCTGCCCGCGACCAGGGCCCGCAGGGCGGCCTCGGAGGTGGGCCGGTGCAGCTCACGGGCCGAGAAGGTGATGTTTCCGGCCCAGTTGGTCACGGCACCGTCCCGGCCGGTGGCCAAGGCGTCAGTCATGTTCGGGTCCCTCCCTCGCGGCTGCGGGAAGGCACCCCGGCAGCCTCGTCCTCGTACGTCAGGCCGATCCGCGGATCACGAGCTCCGTCGGCAAGATCACGGCGGCCGGGTCCTCGCCGCCTATCTGGGCCAGCAGCACCCGCACCATCTCGGCGCTGATGCGGTCCCACGGCTGGCGGACCGTCGTCAGCTCGGGGCGGGCGGTCAGGGCGGCGGGCGAGTCGTCGAAGCCGCCGACCGCGATGTCCTGCGGGACGCGGCGGTCCGCGCGGTGCAGGGCGGTGAGGACGCCCTGCGCCATGAGGTCCGACGCGACGAACACGGCGTCCAGGTCGGGCGCCCGCTCCAGGAGCCGGGTGGCGGCGGCCTCGCCGCCCGCCCGGCTGTAGTCGCCGGACACGATGAGCCGCTCGTCGGCCGCGATGCCCTCCTCGGCGAGGATCTCCCGGTAGCCCGCGAGCCGGTCCACGCCGCCGGGGGTGTCCAGCGGCCCGGTCACCGTGCCGATGCGCCGCCGCCCCAGGGAGAGGAGATGGCGCACCATGTCGCGGGCGCCGTCCCGGTCGTCCGCGGCGACATAGCTCACCTTCGAGGCCTGACCGATCGGCTTCCCGCACGCCACCAGCGGGACCCCGGCCTCCCGCAGCTCGTCCGCGACGGGGTCGCCGGAGTGGCTGGAGACCAGGAGCACCCCGTCGACGTGGCCCGCGGTGATGTAGCGCGTGATGCGGCGCCGCTCGTCCGGGGTGCCGGCCAGCATCAGGAGCAGCGGGATGTCGTGCGCGGCGAGTGCCTGTGTGCAACCCCGCAGCAGCACATTGAAGTTGGGGTCCTCGAAGAAGCGCTCCTGCGGTTCGGTCAGCAGGAAGCCCACCGAGTCGGAACGGCCGGTGATCAATGAGCGGGCGTGCCGGTTGACGACGTAACCGGTCTTGCGGATGGCCGCGTTGACGGCCTCCTGGGCGGACGGGCTCACGTAGTGGCCGCCGTTGAGGACGCGGGACACGGTGCCGCGCGAGACGCCGGCCTCGCGGGCCACGTCATGGATCGTCGGCGGCCTGCGCCTGCCCCCCGTTGCGTGCATGGTCACGACTTTACGGCTCCGGACAGCAGGTCGAGGCTCCAGAAGCGCTGGATGACCAAGAAGAGGGCGATGAGCGGTACGACGGCCAGCAGGGCGCCGGTGATCACGAGGGTATAGAGCGCGGGGGTGTTGGAGCCCTGTTCCAGGAGCGTGAACAGGCCGAGCGTGATGGGGAACTTCTCGTCGTCGCTGAGCATGATGTAGGGGAGCAGGAAGTTGTTCCACACCGCCACGAACTGGAAGAGGAACACCGTCACCAGGCCGGGCACCATCATCGGCAGCGCGATCCGCGTGAAGATCCGCCACTCGCTCGCGCCGTCCATCCGCCCCGCCTCGACGACATCGCCGGGCACGGCCGAAGCGGCGTAGATCCGGGCGAGGTAGACGCCGTAGGGGGAGAGGATCAGCGGCATCAGGACCGAGGCGTAGGAATCGGTGAGGTCGGCCTTCGCGAGCAGGAGGTACTGCGGGACGGCCAGGATCACCGGGGGCATCAGGACGCCCGCCATGAGGACGTTGAAGACGGTCTCGCGGCCGCGGAAGCGGTAGATCGCGAGGGCGTAGCCGCTGATGGCGGAGACGGCCGTGGACAGGAGTGCGCCGAGCCCCGCGTAGAGCGCGGAGTTGCCCATCCACTGCCAGTAGATGCCCTCGCGGTAGGCGGACAGGTCCGTGACGTTGTCGGTGAAGCCGCTGCCGGGCCAGAACGTGAAGGTGGAGAACAGCTCGCTGCCGGACTTGGTGGAGGCGATCACCACCCAGAGCACGGGCAGCAGGCAGTACAGGGCGCCGAGCAGCAGCACGGCGGTGGGCAGGACGGCGATCCGGCGGGGTGCGGGCGGGCCCTGCGCGGTGCCGGGGGTGGTGCCCGCGGCGGGCGCGGCCTTGCGGACGGCGAGCGAACTCATCGGGCCGCCTCCTTCTTCGTACGGGAGTTCGCGGCGCGCAGGAACCCGAAGGACAGGACGAGCGTGGCGACCGCGATGATGACGGCGGTGGCGGCGGCCGAGTTGATGTCGCCCTTGCCGAAGGCGTCCTGGTACACCTTCATCAGCGGACTCCAGGTGGTGGAGACGGAGTTGGTGAGCGGCTTGAGGGTGGTGGGCTCGCTGAACACCTGGAGCGTCGCGATGATCGAGAAGAAGAAGGTGAGCACCAGCGAGGGCGCCACCATCGGGATCTTGATGCGCAGCGCGATCTGCAGCTGTGAGCAGCCGTCCAGCTTCGCCGCCTCGTGGACCTCGGCCGGGATGGCCCGCAGCGAGGTGTAGATGACGATCATGTTGAAGCCGGTGCCGCCCCAGACCGCGATGTTGGAGAGCGCCAGATAGAGCGGGCCGCCGTCCAAAAGATCGGGTTGAGGCAGGCCCAGCTTGTCGAGGACGTAGAAGAAGGGGCTGACGTCCTGGAGGTAGAGGAAGCCCCACAGGAGCGCGGCGATGACCCCGGGCACGGCGTACGGCAGGAAGATCGCGAGGCGCGTGAAGGGCGTGAGGCGTACGCGCTCGGTGTCCAGGAGCAGGGCGAAGAGCAGGGCCAGGCCGAGCATCACGGGGATGACGATGGCGCCGTACCCGAGCACGCGCAGTGTTCCGTGCAGGAGTTCGGAGTCGGTCAGCGCGTCGGTGTAGTTGCCGATCCCGGCCCACACCTCGCGCCGGGCGTCCTTGCCCAGGCCCAGGCCCTTCACCTCGACCTTGTGCAGGCTGAGCCAGAGGGCGTAGCCGATGGGCAGCGCGAAGAAGAGCGCGAAGAGCAGGGTGGCGGGGAGCAGGAACGCGTACGGGGCGCTCTTGACCCCGTACTTGTACCCGTACGACGTCCTGCGGCGGGGGCGTGCGGAGGTCACGGCGCGACTCCGAAGCCCTGCTTCTTCAGGTCGGCCACGGTGGTGTCCTGCATGGTGTCCAGGGCGTCGCCGAAGCCGGACCTGCTCTTGGCGGCCGAGCCGAAGGCGTCCTTGAACGAGGTGTACGCGACGTTCACGTTCGGGCCCCAGGCGCCGGGAGCCGCGGTCTTGGCGATCTCGGCGGCCTGCGGGTAGAAGTCCTTCTGTCCTGCGAAGAAGGCCGGGGGCTCGGTGAAGGCGCCGCTGGTCTGGGCGGCGGTGGCGGCAGGGTAGATGCCGCCTTCCTTCGCGAGCGCGTCCAAGGCCTTCGGGTCGGTGTTCAGCCAGGCGGCGAACTTGGCGGCGGCCGTCTTGTGGCCGCTGTCGGTGGTGACGGCGGTCGAGGAGCCGCCCCAGCTGCCGGTGGTGTCGTCTCCCTTGGACCACTGCGGCAGTGGCGCCATGGCCCACTTGCCCTTGGTGTCGGGCGCGGCGGTGGTGAGGGTGCCGGGTGCCCAGACGGCGCTGACCCAGGCGATCTGCTTGCCGGTGTTCAGGGCCTTGTTCCAGGCGGGGGTGTACATCGGCTGGTTGTCGATGGCGCCCTCCTTGACGAGGCCGCCCCAGAAGTCGGCGACCTTACGCGTGGGCGCGTCGTCGATGCCGACCTTCCACTTCTCGCCCCGGGTGGTCCACCACTTGGCGCCGGCCTGCTGGGCGAGGCCCGCGAAGAGCCCGGAGTCGTTGGCGGAGAACGTGGTGAGGTCCTTGCCGGGGGCCTTCTTCTTGAGCGCGCGGGCGGTCCCGGCGAACTCGTCCCAGGTGGTGGGGACCTTGAGGTCGTACTTCTTGAACAGGTCGGCGCGGTAGTAGAACATCATCGGCCCCGAGTCCTGCGGCACGGCGTACACCGCGTCCGAGCCGAGCGTCGTCTGCTGCCAGACGCCCTCGGGGAACTCGCCCTTCACCTCGCCCACTTCACCGGATATGTCGGCGAGCGCGTCATTGCTGACCAGGGTCGGAAGCGCTTGATACTCGGCCTGGACCAGGTCGGGGGCCTTCTTGGCCTTGTGGGCGGTGAGGATCTTGGTGACGAGGGTGTCGCCGGACGCCTGCTTCTTGACCGTGACCTGGATCTGTTCCTTCTTGCCCGGGCCCTCGTTCCACAGATCGACGACCTTGTCCATGCCGGGCGTCCAGGCCCAGTACGTCAGGGAGGCGGGGCCCGACTCCTGCCCGCTCCCGTCGTCCGACGAGCCGCAGGCGGTGAGGGCCGCGGCGCCGAGGGTCAGGGCGAGCGAAGTGGCGTAGAAGCGGCGGTGCTTCGTGAACGGCATGGATGGTCTCCCCTTACCGGGTGGCTGTGCCTGCTGCGACGAGCGGCCTGCCACGCATCTGTGAGCGTTCACAGTAGAGAAACATCCAGGACACTTGTCAATGGTTGTTGCTGTGCGGTTATGTTGAACTCAGAACCGCGAAAGTGTGTGTGCACGTTCCCAATTGATGACCCAACTGATCGATGACTCGGGAGAGATCCATGCCGGAGACCACCCCCACGGGCCTGCCCGGGCTCGCCTTCGGTGGGGACTACAACCCCGAGCAGTGGCCGGAATCCGTCTGGCGCGAGGACATGGCCCTGATGCGCGAGGCCGGCGTCACGATGGTGAGCGTCGGGATCTTCTCCTGGGCCCTGCTCGAACCGTCGCCCGGTGCCTACGACTTCGGCTGGCTCGACCGGGTGCTCGACCTCCTGCACGAGAACGGCATCCGCGCCGACCTGGGCACCCCGACGGTGGCGCCGCCCGCCTGGTTCTACCGCGCGCACCCCGAAGCGCTGCCGGTCACCGCCGAGGGCGTGCGCCACGAATTCGGCTCACGCGGCGCCATCTGCCACAGCAACGCCGCCTACCGCGAGGCGTCCGCAGCCATCACCGAGCAGCTCGCCCGCCGGTACGCCGAGCACCCGGCGCTCGCCATGTGGCACGTCCACAACGAGTACGGCGTGCCGGTCTCCGCCTGCTACTGCGCCTCCTGTGCCACGCACTTCCGGAGCTGGCTCCGGACCACGTACGGGAGCGTGGAGGCGGTCAACGAGGCCTGGGGCACGGCCTTCTGGGGGCAGCGCTACGGTTCCTTCGAGGAGATCGAACCGCCGCGCGCCACCCCCACGGTCGGCAACCCCGCCCAGGCCTTGGACTACCGCCGGTTCGCCGACGCCACCCTGCGCGAGAACTTCGTGCGCGAACGCGACATCCTGCACCGCCTTGCCCCCGGCGCCCCCGTCACCACCAACTTCATGACCGCGCTCAGCCAGTGCGACTCCCTGGACTACTGGGCCTGGGGCCGCGAGGTCGACCTCGTCACCAACGACCACTACCTGATCACCGACGGCCGCCGCACCCACGTCAACCTCGCCATGGCCGCCGACCTCACGCGCTCCGTCGCGGGCGGCGCCCCCTGGCTGCTCCTGGAGCACTCCACGTCCGGCGTCAACTGGCAGCCGCGCAACCCGGCCAAGGCGCCGGGACAGATGGCCCGCAACTCCCTGGCCCACGTGGCGCGCGGCTCCGAGGGCGCGATGTTCTTCCAGTGGCGCCAGTCGCGGCGCGGCGCGGAGAAGTTCCACTCGGCGATGCTGCCGCACTCCGGAACGGACTCCCGCGTCTGGCGCGAGGTCGTCGAACTGGGCCGGTCCGTCGGTGAGCTGGCGCCCCTGAAGGGTACGCGGACCGTCGCCGACGTGGCGATGCTGTGGGACTGGCACTCCTGGTGGGCGCAGTCCCTGCAGTGGCGGCCCAGCGAGGACCACGACGCGCGCGAGCGTGCCGACACGTTCTACGAGGCCCTGTACGACCGCCACCTCACCGTCGACTTCGCCCACCCCGAGGCCGACCTGTCGGCCTACCCCCTGGTGGTGGTGCCCGCGCTGTACCTGGCGACGGAGGCCGCCGCGCTCAACCTCAAGGGGTACGTGGCGCAGGGCGGCACCCTCCTCGTCTCCTACTTCTCCGGCATCGTCGACGAGCACGACGCCGTGCACCCCGGGCCCTGCCCCGGCGCCCTGCGCGACGTGCTCGGCCTGACCGTCGAGGAGTTCTCGCCGCTGCTCGACGGCGATTCGGTGCGCATCACAGGACCCGGCGGCGCCGCACTCACCGGGGACGTGTGGACGGAGTTCGTCGTGCCGCGCGGCGCCGAGACGGTGTGGACGTACGCGGACGGCCTGACCGCCGGACACCCCGCCGTCACCCGCAACCGACTGGGCGAGGGCACCGCCTGGTACGTCTCCACGCGCCTGACCGCCCGCGACCTCGACACCCTGCTCGCGGACGCCTGCGCCGACGCGGGCGTCACCGAGCGGCCCGAACTCCCGCGTGACGTCGAGGTGGTGACCCGGCACGGCGACACCGGCACCTACGTCTTCGCCGTCAACCACACCGCGTCCGACGCCAAGGTGCCGCTCGACGCCCACGGCACCGAGCTCCTCACCGGCGAGCGCGCGGCCGGCCGCCTCGCGGTGCCCGCGGGCGCCGTACGGGTCGTCCGCCTCGACGGCTGACGCCCCCCAGACGCCGGGCGGGTCCGTGGGGGACCCCACCCGGCCCGGTGGCGCCGCGCCGGGACCTTCGCGCGCGGCGCCACCACCCCCCTGCCCCCACCCCAAGTACCGCGAAGTCGAAGGGACATCGACGATGTACGGAAACGGAACGACACCCGGTTCAAGCGGGGCGCGCGGCTCAGCCGGGGCACCTGACTCGCCCGGGGCACCTGACTCGACCGGGGCGCTTGGCCCAACCGGGGCACGCGGCGCACGCGCCACCCGCAGAGCCGTCCTGGCCGCCGCGCTCGGCGGCGCCGCCGTCATGGCTCTGCCCGCCCGGTCCGCCAGCGCCGCGGCCACCCTCACCAACGGCGGCTTCGAGAGCGGCACCACCGGCTGGAGCACCTACGGCACCTCCGCCGCCTCCTTCGCCGAGGCGGGCGGCCGCACCGGCGGCCGGCGCCTGGCGCACTGGTCGGCCTCGGCGTACAAGGTCGAGACGTACCAATACCTCACCGGCCTCGCCAACGGCAGGTACACGCTCACCGCCTGGGTCCGCTCCAGCGGCGGGCAGAACGCGGCCTACCTGGCCCTCAAGAGCGGCTCCGCCGAACAGCGCACCGACCTGCCGCCCACCCCGAACGGCGCGTGGATCCGCCTGGTCACCTCCGTCACGGTCACCGGCAACGCGTGCACCGTGCGCCTGTACTCCGACGCGAACGCGGGGAACTGGGTGAACTTCGACGACATCACCCTCACCCCGGGATCGACCGGCCTGCCCATCAAGGGCGCCGACATCTCCTCGCTCAAGAAGAGCGAGGACTTCGGCGGCGTCTACCGCACCGCCTCCGGTGCCACGGCCGACGCGCTCGCCGTGCTCAGGTCCGCCGGGATGAACTACGCCCGCCTGCGCGTGTGGGTCGACCCGGCCGACGGCTACTGCGACAAGGCCCGCGTCCTTGCCGTCGCCAAGCGCGTCAAGGCACGGGGCATGAAGCTCCTCGTCGACTTCCACTACTCCGACACCTGGACCGACCCGGGCGCCCAGACCATCCCGTCGGCCTGGGCGGGACACTCCTACGCCCAGTTGAAGACCGACGTCCACGACCACACCTACGACGTCCTCAGCGCCCTCAAGGCGCAGGGCACCACCGCCGACATGGTGCAGATCGGCAACGAGCTGAACGGCGGCATGCTCTGGCCCACCGGCTCGACCTCCAACTGGACGCAGCTCGCCGGACTGTTGACGGCGGGAGCCGCGGCTGCCAAGGCCGTCTCGTCGAGCACGCAGGTCGCCCTTCACCTCGCCAACGGCGGCGACAACGCCCTCTACCGCGACTGGTTCGACAACGCGGTCTCCCGCAAGGTGCCCTTCGACGTCATCGGCCTGTCCTTCTACGGCTACTGGCACGGCGCCCTCTCCGACCTGCAGGCCAATCTCGACGACCTGGCGGCGCGCTACGCCAAGCCGCTCTACGTCGCCGAGACGGCCTACCCCTTCCGCCTGGGCAGCGACGACGACTGGGAGGACGTCATCGACAAGGCCGAGGAACTCGTCGGCGGCTACCCCGCGACCGAGGCGGGCCAGGCGGCGTGGTTCCGCGACATCCAGAGCGTCGTCGAGGCGGTCCCGTCCGGCCGCGGCCTGGGCGTCTTCTGGTGGGACGCCGCCTGGACCGCAGTGGACGGCAACGGCTGGGACCCGACGGACCCCTCGACGGGCAACGCCTGGGAGAACCAGGCGCTCTTCGACTACGACGGCGTGCCCACCGAGGCGATGAGCGGCTTCACGCACCGGTGACCCAGGTCGCACCGGTGACTCAGGCCCGCATCACAAGACGGTCCACCGCGGGGTTCCCCGTGCCGTAGGGGACCGGCAAAAGCCCGGCGTCCCCGGTCGCGTACAGCACCTGCTGAAGGCCGCTCACCAGGTGCTCCACGTCGACCGGCGGACGCACGACCAGGCGCAGGAAGCGGCTGGAGCTGCCGATCTTGTTGCCGCACTCGCGGACGAGGATGCCGTGCTCCGTGAGCAGCCGGTCCCGCAGGACCACGCCGTCGATGCCGTCGGGCAGCCGTACGTACACGAAGTTGCCCTGCGAGGGATAGCTGGTGAGGCCGGGGAGCCGGCCGAGGTGCCAGATCATCTCCTGCCGGTCGCGGCGCACCTGGCGCAGGCTCAGGTCGTAGGCGGCGCGGTGCTGCTTCAGCATGAACACCACTGTTTCCGCGAAGGAGTTGAGGTTCCACTTGGGCAGCGCGGCGCGCACCCTTCCGGCCAGGCCCGGATTGGCGACGAGGTAGCCGAAGCGCACGCCGTGCAGCCCGAAGTTCTTGCCGAGGCTGCGCAGCACGATGACATTGGGGCGCAGGACCGCCTCGTCGGCCACGCTCAACTCCGGTCCGGCATCGGCGAATTCCAGGAAGGACTCGTCGACGACGACCAGGTCGAGATCCTGTAGCGCGTCGAGCAGCGCGAGCACGGAGCGGCGCGGCAGCAGACCGCCGTCCGGGTTGTTGGGATTGCAGATGACGGCGGTGCGGGAGCCGCGGGCGCGTACGAAGTCGACGTAGGCCGCCGGATCGAGCACGAAGCCGTCGGCTTCCGGGAGCAGGAACATGTCCACCCGCTTGCCGGTCTCCATCGACTGGTCGGTCCACCGCCCGAACGTCGGCACGGGCACGGCCAGGGCGTCGCGCACCAGCAAGTGGTCGATCCAGGTGATGAGTTCGGTCGAGCCGTTGCCCATCACCACCGTCTGCGGGTTGAGCCCGAGCACGGCGCTGAGCTCGGCCGCGATGGTGTCAGCGCCGCTCGGGTAGTACGTGAGGATGTCCCGCAGCCGTCCGCTCAGCTCCTCGTACATCTCGGGGGTGGGGAAGTACGGATTGCACGGGATGCAGAAGTCGACGAGCGGCCGTCCGCTGTCCGCCGCCGCCCTGTTCAGCGCGGAGTACGAGGGACTGTGCGCGGTCGACGCGCGGAAGAGAGCGGTGACGTTGCCCGCGTCTGCCATGGGAGCACTCCGGATGGGGGAGGTGGTGTCTCCCGTACATACGTACGCGGATGACAGTGCGCTCAGTCGGCGGTGCGGGAGGGACGGGTGATGTGCGCAACAGCCTCAGTCCTCCGGCGGAATCCAGACCCGCAGGGGGCGCCGCCGGAATAAAGCGGGGCAGAGTGGGATAAATCGGGCCAGGCATGGGTGAGCCCCCGCCCAGTGCGGCGGGGGCTCGTGCCAGCTACGCCAGGTACTAGAGGGTGCCGGAGGCGGCGATGGCGACCTCGGCCTTGGTGGCGCCGGACTGCGAGCCGAAGCTCTCGATCTTCTTGACGAGGGCCAGGCTCTCCTCGTCCGCGACCTCACCGAACACGACGTGCTTGCCGTCGAGCCAGGTCGTGGCGATCGTGGTGATGAAGAACTGCGAGCCGTTCGAGTTCGGGCCGGCGTTGGCCATCGACAGCTGGCCGGGCTTGGTGTGCTTGAGCTGGAAGTTCTCGTCGGGGAACTTCGCGCCGTAGATGCTCTTGCCGCCCGTGCCGTTGCCGGCGGTGAAGTCGCCGCCCTGGAGCATGAAGTCCGGGATCACGCGGTGGAACTTCGAACCGGCGTAACCGAAGCCCTGCTCGCCGGTGGCGAGCGCGCGGAAGTTCTCCACGGTCTTCGGCACGACGTCGTCGAAGAGGTTGAACGTGATGCGGCCTTCGGGCTTGCCGTCGATGGTGATGTCGAAATAAGCCTTGATTGTCATGGTCCTCATCCTGTCATTGCCCTGTCCCCACCCGCCAACCGAACCCCCCAAAGAGCCTGCTACGACCCTTTTGACCAGGCATGATGCCTCGGCATTCAGTCCATGGCCGAGCCGATGGCGGTGCTTCCCGTCGTCAAGAACGCCGTCGAGGGCAGCGCTCCGCCCGTCCGGCGGGCCCCGTAGGCCGTGGTGGCGTCCGTGGAGCGGAAGGCGGGGGTCGCCACACCACTGTCCCAGTTGTTGGCTGCCGAGACCGTACCGGAGCCTCGTTCGGCCAGGCCGGTGCCGTTGGCGACGGCGAGATTGCGGGCCAGGCGGGCCGTGCCGGTGGCGAAGTAGAAGCCGCTCTCCTTGTTGGCGTACGCGGTGTTGCGGTTGAGGTTGATCGCGCCGGGGTTGGAGTTCTCCGTGAAGCCGTGCAGCGTGTTGTCCCAGGCCGCGTTGTTGTTCACCAGGTGCGCGGCGCTCGCGCCGCCGCCGCCCAGCTTGAAGCCGTTGCCGTTGCCCTCCCAGGCGGAGTCGTTCCAGCGGTTCTTGCCGTTGCCGAAGGCCCAGGAGTGCTCGACGGTGACGGGGGAGGCGTACTGCCACAGGTCCATGCCGTCGTCGGCGTTGTTGAACAGACGCGCCCCGGTGATCTTGTTGCCCGTGCCCGAGCCGAACTTCACGGCCAGGCCGTCGGCGTTCTGGCCGTGCGTGGCGGCGTCGTAGTTGCCGTGGCTGTCGAGGTTCTGCACCAGGTTGCCGCTCGTGCCGTCGCCGCGCAGCGTGAACCCCGAGTCGCCGTTGTCGGCGGTGACCAGGTTCTTGAAGACCCCGCCGACGGACGAGGTGACGACGAAGCCCTGGGCGGGGGAGTTCCGGAACGTGAGATTCCGCACGGTCCAGTGGTCGCCGTAGATCCCGGCGAGCCAGGAGCCCTCGGCTAGCTTCGAACCGTCGATCTTCACCTTCTCGGTGCCGTACGCGGCGAGCGTGATGCGTGCGGACGCGCTGCCGTCCGCGGTCGACTTCAAGGTCTTGGCCGGGTAGTACGTGCCGCCGCGCACCTGGATCGTGGTGCCTGCCGAAGCGCCGGCCACCGCGGACTCCAGCGCCGCGGAGGTGGACACGACCACGGTGCCGCTCGCGGCGTCGGCGTCGCCCGGAGCCAGGCCCAGGTAGGCGCCGCCCGCGCCCGCCGCCACGGCGACGGCGGCGGCGAGGGTGATCGTGCGGGTCCTGCGGTGGCGTCCGGTGCCGCTGCTCACAGCAGTGGTTCCTTTCCTCGGGTGTGTGGTGCGGCTGCCGCCCGGGAACCCCATGACCTCCGGGCAGCAGCCGCACCCCCTTGTCCCCGCCGCGCGCCGGAAAGGTTGCCGCGCGGAAGGATCTTCTTCAGACGGCCTCCCGGTGCCGTCTCCCGATGCCGTCAGTCGGTCTTGATCCTCATGAAGGTGATCGAGTTCGCCGGGAAGGTGTACGAGAAGGAGTCGGACACCCCCTTGAACGTCGAGGCCACCGGCCTGACCGGCGTCGCCTCCTTCGTGTTCTCCGCGGCCGGGTCGGCGGCGAGCGTGGTCACCTTCGCGGTCCGCCCCACCTTCGTGCCCGAGCCGAGACCCACCTCGGTGCGCGCAGCGGACCCCTGCGCGTTGACGACCTTGACGATGAGGTCACCGCTGGCCTTGTCGCGGGTGACGACCTGGCGGAACGGCTCCGCGGGCTTGTCGTCGGTGAAGGAACCCCACTTCTTGCCGTCGAGGAAGAGTGTCACCTGGCGCCCGCGCACCTCCACGCGCAGGTCGTAGCTGCGGCCCGTCTCGATGGTCGTCGTGTCCTGGACCATGGTCTGCTTCGCGCCGTCGACGGTCTTCTCGACCGCCGACTGGGTGTTGTTCCAGCCGCCGAGGTTCCACCAGTAGTGGTTGCCGGTGTCCTTGACCCCGAAGGCGACCATGAAGCCCTCCTTGCCCGCCTTCTTGGTGGCCCGCACGTTCAGGTCGTAGTTCTGCCAGCCCTTGTCGCCCGCCGTGACCAGGGTGTTCTCGGCGGCCTCGTCGGACTGGACGTACGCGCCGTCCCGCACGGCCCACGTGCCCTTGTCCGAGGCCTTGCTCCACCGGCCGTCACCGCCGGAGAAGTCGTCGGACAGGAGGGTCCGGCCGTCCTCGCCGGTGACCTTCACGTCGTCGTACGCGGCGCTGGTCGCCCAGGTGGACAGGCCGACGGCGCCGGTGATGGGCCCGGACGTGGCGGGGGTGCCGGAGGCCGTGGAGGGCACGACCTCGTCACCGACGTTGCGCATGAAGAGCTTCTGTGTCTCGTAGTTGGCCGAGCCCCATGACTGGTCGTTGTCGTACCAGATCATGTTGGGCTTCCACTGCACGTAGTCCTCGTTGGCGAGCAGCGGGGCGTACGAGGCGAGCTTGACGATGTCCGCGTTGCGTTCGAGGCCGGTCATGAAGGCCGCTTCGGACAGGGCGTTGGAGAACTTGTTGCCCTGCGACGCGTACTCGCCGAGGAAGACCTCGGGGCCCTTCCGGTCGTAGGAGTCGTAGCGGTCGTTGTTCTCCAGGAACCACTGCGGGCTGTTGTAGTAGTGCTCGTCGACCATGGCGACATCCGCGTCGCGGTTGAGCTGCCAGGCCTTGTCGAAGACCGAACCGCTGTCGTCGGGGCCGGAGTTGGAGATGACGGTGATGTCGGGGTGCTTCGCCTCGATGGCCGCGCGGAACTCCTTGAAGCGGGCGAAGAACTCCTCGGGCAGGTTCTCCTCGTTGCCGACCTCCAGGTGCGTGAGGCGGAAGGGCTTGGGGTGGCCCATCGCCGCGCGCTTCTTGCCCCACTCGCTGGTCGCCGGGCCGTTGGCGAACTCGATGAGGTCCAGGGTGTCCTGGATGTGCCGCTTGAGCAGGGCCGGGTCGTCGGTGGCCTTGTTCTGGCCGCAGCCGGTCACCAGGGCGGGCACGACGGGCAGCGGCATGGCGCCGGTGTCCTCCGCGAACTGGAAGTACTCGTAGTAGCCCAGGCCGTAACTCTGGTTGTAGCCCCAGAAGTTGGCGTTGGTGGCGCGCTGCTCGACCGGCCCGATGGTGTCTTTCCACTGGTAGGAGCGCTTGCGCTGCCAGCCGGACCGCTCGTCGTACGCCTCGTGGGAGCCGGTGTTGACCAGGCAGCCGCCGGGGAAACGCAGGAAGCCGGGGTTCAGGTCGGCGATCTTCTGGGCGAGGTCCTTGCGCAGGCCGTTCGCGCGGCCCTTGTAGGTGTCGCGGGGGAAGAGGGAGATCTCGTCGAGCGCGACGGGGGAGCCCGCGGCGACCGTGAGCCGGCCGGTGGCGGAGGTGCGGGCAGCGGTGAACGTTGCCTTGTACTTCGCCCAGCCGCCGCGCGCGGTGACGCGGCGGGCCGGGGCGAGCTCGCCGGAGGCGTCGCGCAGGGCGAGCGTCAGCGGCGCGCGCTCGCCGGCGCCGGTGCGGGCCCACACCGAGAAGTCGTAGCGCTTGCCCTTGGTGACCGCGAGGCCGGTGTTGTAGCCGGAGTTGGTGACCGATGAACCGCCGCCCAGGGAGAGGTAGGCGCGGTTGCGGGCGTTCAGGCGGCCGTCGTCGTTCACCACCTCGGCGGAGCCGGACGTGTCCCACGAGGTCAGCGGCTTGTAGGAGGCGTTGTCGGCGGTGGAGTACTCGAACGAGCGGTTCTGCACGAGCTCGGCGTACAGGCCGCCGTCCGCCGCGCGGTTGATGTCCTCGTAGAAGACGCCGTACATGGAGTCGTCGATCTTCGCGCCGGTGCGGGTCGGGTCGACGTCGATGGTGTAGTCGGTGGGTTCGGCCGCGGCGGTGGGTCCCGCGGCGAGCGTTCCGGCGAGCAGGGCTCCCAGGGTGAGCCCGAGTCTCCAGCGTCTGCGTGCCATGCGTAAACCCCAGTCTGTGTGCGGTATTTCGAACGCCGATCAGGTGGTCGAACGGCAACTTAGGTAGCGGGGAGCGGTGCGTCAACGCATTGCGCAGGAAGTGGCCGAGGTGCGTCCCGGGGTTCGTGATCTCGAACAACTTCCGGGAAATTCCTGGGACTTCACCCCCGGCTCTGTTCGAACCGTTGACGCGCCCCGCGTTCGACCTTACGGTCCCGTTCGAAGTTGCGAGCAGCATTCGAAATATCGAACAGAAGTGAGCCGCAATGTCACCACCCCTCCCGAGCCGACGAGGTGTGCTCGGCGGAATCGGAGCGCTCGCCGTCACGGGCAGCTTCGGACTCGCCTCCACGAACCGCAGCGCCTCCGCGATCGCTTCGGACGCGGACGTCCGGGTCCGCTACTGGAATCTGTTCTCCGGCGGCGACGGCGCCAACATGATCGCGATGCTGGACGCCTTCCGCGCCGCGAACCCCCGGGTCGACGTCAAGGACTCGACCCTCCAGTGGGGCAATCCGTACTACACCAAGCTCGCCATGGCGGCCTCCGGGAACCGCGCCCCGGACCTCGCCGTGATGCACCTGGGCCGCATTCCCGGCTTCGCTCCCGGACAGCTGCTCGACCCCTGGGACGTGCGGCTGCTCGCCGAGTACGGGGTGCGCGAGGCGGACTTCGACCCGGTGCTGTGGAAGCGCGCCGTGGTCGACGGCAAGCTCTACGGCCTGCCCCTCGACATCCATGCCCAGCTCTGCTTCTACCGCCGCGACGTGTGCGAGAAGGCCGGACTGCTCGACGCGGACGGCGACCTGGCGCAGGTCACCTCGCCCGAGGAGTGGTTCAAGGGGCTCAAGGTCGCGAAGAAGGCCGTCAAGGGAGACGTCCACACCATCGGCATCAAGGCCGACGAACCGAACTTCTCCTGGTGGTTCTTCCTCTCCTTCTACACCCAGCTCGGCGGCACCTGCCTCAGCGCCGACGGCCAGGGCGTGACCCTCGACACCGACAAGGCCACCCAGGTCCTGGAGTTCCTGCGGCAGCACCTGACCGACGGCTACTCCACCGCCATCGGCGTCGCCGACGGCGAGTCCTTCGTCAACGGCTCCGCCTTCACCTGGGAGGGCAACTGGTCGGTGCCCGTCTTCAGCGGCGCCGAGCTGAAGTACGGCGCGACCCCGCTGCCACCCGTCTTCGGCAGACCGGCCACCCACACCGAGTCGCACTGCTTCGTCCTGCCCCACCAGGCCCAGCGAGGCGGCGCCACCAACGAGGGCGCGCACCAACTGGCCGCGTACGTCGTCAAGAACGCCACGGCCTGGGCGCGCGGCGGCCACATCCCCGCCTACCTGCCGACCCTGGACGACAAGAAGTACGTGGCACTCGCGCCGCAGTCCGAGTACGTCTCGGCCATGGAGCACATGGCCGTCGAGCCGCCCGCCTGGTTCGCCGGATCCACCGGACTCCTGGCCCAGCGCATCGGACCCGTCATCGCCTCCTCCAACGTCGGCTCCGCCAAGCCCGATGCCACGGCCCGCCGCATGAAGGACGTACTCGAAAAGCTGGTCGCCATGAAGAACCCGATGGAAGGCCGGTCCGCGACCGAGGGAGGGTCCGCCGCGTGAGCGCCGTCGACACCGCGGTCGCACCGCCCGCCGTACGGACCGCCCCGGCGGCGGACACCGATTCGCTGCGCGACCGGCTGACCCGCCGCCTCCAGCATGGCGGCTGGTTCGTCACCCCGTTCCTGACGCTGTTCGCCCTGTTCGTGCTGTTCCCGATCGGCCGCGGCCTGTGGCTGAGCTTCACCGACGCCAACATCTCCGGCACGGGCGAACGCTTCGTGGGCCTGGACAACTACCGCGAGGCCCTCGACAGCCCCCTCCTGTGGGACTCCCTGGGCCACAGCGCCTACTTCACCCTGCTCGTGGTGCCCTGCATCGTCGTCCTCGCGTTCCTCCTGGCGATGCTCGCCCACCACATCGAGCGCGCCAAGTGGCTGTGGCGGCTGTGCTTCTTCACGCCCTTCCTGCTGCCGTCGACGGTCGCCGGAAACCTGTGGCAGTGGCTGTTCAACCCGGGCACCGGCATGATCAACCACGTCTTCGGCCTCGACACGCCCTGGCTCACCCAGAAGTCCACCGCCCTGCTCGCCGTCGTGATCACCACCCTGTGGTGGACGGTCGGCTTCAGTTTCCTGCTCTTCCTCGCGGCCCTGCAGAACATCCCGAAGCATCTGTACGAGGCCGCCGAACTGGACGGCGCGGGCGGCTGGCAGCGGATGGTGCACATCACCCTGCCGATGCTGCGCAACATCACCGGCCTGGTGATCACGCTGCAGATCCTCGCCTCGCTCCAGGTCTTCGACCAGGCCGTGGTGATGCAGGACTTCGGTCCCGGCCCGGAGGAAAGCACCCGCACCTTCGTCCAGTACACCCTCGAAGAGGGCTTCACCGCCTACCGCGTGGGCTACGCCTCCGCGATCTCCATCATCTTCTTCGTGCTCATCGCGGCCGTCGCCCTCGGCCGGATGCGGCTCCTGCGCAAGCGTGAGGAGGGCGTGCGATGAGCGCCACCGCCGTGAACAAGCCCGTCGTACGGAAGAACGGCCGCACAGGCGGCCGCAAGAAGTGGACCCCGAGCCAGATCGTGCTCACCGCGCTCGGTGTCGCCGTCTCCGCCCTGTGGACGACGCCGCTGCTGTGGGCCCTGTTCACCTCCCTCAAGTCGGAGACCGAGGCCGTCGAAGTGCCCACCCACTGGGTGCCCGAGGTGTGGACGGGCCAGGCGTGGAAGGCGCTCTTCGAGACCGGAAACATCACCAACTGGTTCGTGAACTCGGTGATCGTCTCGGTCTGCGTCACCTCCGTCGTGCTGTTCGTCAGCGCGCTCGCCGGCTACGGCTTCGCACGCACCGAGTTCCGGGGCAAGAACGCGCTCCTCGGCCTGGTGATGGCGGGCCTGATGGTCTCGCCCGCCGTGCTCGGCGTGCCGCTCTTCACGACCGTCCAGTCCATGGGGATGGTCGACACCTACTGGGGCATGATCCTGCCGCAGTGCGCGCCCGCCGCGATGGTCTACATCCTCTACAAGTTCTTCCAGTCGATCCCGCACGAGCTGGAGGAGGCCGCCTACATCGACGGCGCCGGGCGCTGGCGGGTCTTCTTCACCATCGTCCTGCCGCTGTCCCGGCCCTCGCTCTCGGCCGTCGGGATCTTCACGTTCATCGCGTCGTGGAACAACTTCCTGTGGCCCTACATGGTGACCAACAACCCCGACCTGATGACCATGCCCAACGGCATCGCGACCGTCATGAACTCCTACGGCATCCAATGGGCGCAGCTCATGGCGGGCGGCCTGATGGCGGGCCTGCCGCTGGTCGTCGTCTTCGTCTTCTTCCAGCGCCAGATCGTCAGCGGGGTGGCCCACACCGGCCTGGCGGGGCAGTAGCGGGCCCTCGCCCTCCGGGGGCCTACCGCTCCGCCGGGCGCCGGGCGGTGGTCTCCCGGGGGACGAGCCGATGGCTGAGGACGGTGGTCGCCCCGCCGTCGCCGGTGGAACCCGGCGCGGACTCGATGATGGGGCGGGCGGCCATGGAGCCCATCTCGTACAGCGGGAGGCTCACCGTGGTCAGGCCGACGTGCCGGGCGGTTCTCAGGTCGTTGATGCCGGCGACGGAGATCTCGCCCGGCACGTCGATGCCCGCCTGACGCAGGGCGCCGAGCGCGCCGAACGGCGACCTCGTCGTTGGCGGCGAGGACGGCGTCGGGCAGCGGTCGGCGTGCGATGAGCCGCAGGGCCGCGGTGTGCCCGGCCTCGTGGTCGAAGCCGCCCGGCACGCAGTGCGCGCTCCTGCCGAGGCCTGCGTCGCGCATGCGGGTGAGGAAGCCTTCCCTGCGCAGCCGGGTGACGGTCATCCCCGGTGGCCCCTCCATGAACGCGATCCGGCCTCGGCCAGCGGCACCCGGTGCGGTCTGGACTTCTTCGGTGCGGACCACGCCCTGTTCGGCACCGACTGCCCCTTCGACCCCGAGGGAGGGCCCCTGTACATCCGCGAGACGATTCGCGTCATCGACGCGCTCGACCTCACGGACACCGCACGCGACCGGATCCACCACCACAACGTCCGGCGCCTGATGCGGATGTCCGACGCCCAGGCGTGACGCACCGCCTCCACGGACGCGTCGAACCCATTGACCCCAGGCGGTGCCCGTCCTACGGTCTGTCCGAGAATTCGTTCAACGTCCGGTATATCGAACCAAGTTGAGGGGATCATGACCCGTTCCGCCCGCTTCACGCTCGACCCCGCCTTCGCCGTCGGCGACGTCGACCCCCGGCTCTTCGGCTCCTTCGTCGAGCATCTCGGTCGCTGCGTCTACACCGGCATCCACGAACCGGGCCACCCCTCGGCCGACGAGGACGGGCTGCGCACCGACGTGCTCAACCTGATCCGCGAACTCGGCGTGACGGCCGTGCGCTACCCCGGCGGGAACTTCGTCTCGGGGTACAAGTGGGAGGACTCCGTCGGGCCCGCCGACGACCGGCCGCGCCGCCTGGACCTGGCCTGGCACTCCACGGAGACCAACCGCTTCGGGCTCTCGGAGTACATCGCCTTCCTGCGCAAGATCGGCCCGCAGGCCGAACCGATGATGGCGGTGAACCTCGGCACGCGCGGCGTCGAAAAGGCCCTGGAACTCCAGGAATACGCCAACCACCCCTCGGGCACCGCCCTTTCCGACCTGCGCGCCGCGCACGGGGACAAGAACCCCTTCGGCATCCGCTTGTGGTGCCTGGGCAACGAGATGGACGGGCCCTGGCAGACCGGCCACAAGACCGCGGAGGAGTACGGTCGCCTGGCCGCCGAGACCGCCCGCGCGATGCGCCAGATCGACCCGGACGTCGAGCTGGTCGCCTGCGGCAGCTCCGGCCAGTCCATGGAGACCTTCGCCGCGTGGGAGGCCACGGTCCTGGCCGAGACCTACGACCTCGTCGACCACATCTCCCTGCACGCCTACTACGAGGAGACCGACGGCGACCGGGACTCGTTCCTCGCCTCCGCCGTCGACATGGAGTCCTTCATCGACAACGTCGTCGCCACCTGCGACCACGTGGGCGCCCGCCTGAAGTCGAAGAAGAAGATCAACCTGTCCTTCGACGAATGGAACGTCTGGTACCAGTCCCGGCCGCACCCCGAGGTCGAGGAGAGCCTGCGCGACTGGCCCGAGGCGCCGCGCCTCCTGGAGGACAACTACACCGTCACCGACGCGGTCGTCGTCGGCTCGCTCCTGATCGCCCTGCTGCGGCACGCCGACCGGGTGGCCGTCGCGTGCCTGGCCCAGCTGGTCAACGTCATCGCGCCGATCCTGACCGAGCCGGGCGGCCCGGCCTGGCGCCAGACCACCTTCTTCCCCTTCGCGCAGGCCTCGCGGCACGGCCGCGGCCAGGTCCTCGACGTACGCGTGGACTCACCCGCGCACGCGACGGAGAAGTTCGGCGAGGTGCCCCTGCTGCACGCGACGGCCGTGCGCGCACAGGACGGCACGGTCACCGTCTTCGCGGTCAACCGCAGCCAGAGCGAGCCGCTTCCGCTCGAAGTCGCCCTTCACGGCCTTGAGTTGACGACCGTCGTCGAGCACAGCGCCCTCGCCGACGGCGACCCGGACGCCCGCAACACCCTCGCGGAGCCCGAGCGCGTCACCCCGCACGGCGTGAGCGGGACGGCACTCCAGGACGGCATGTTGCACGCCGTCCTGGAGCCGCTGTCATGGAACGTGATCCGGCTGGGCTAGAGCAGAGGGTCAGGCCGGCTTCACCTGCCACTGCTGGCAGCCGCTATTCAGCCAGGACCACTGGCGTACGTCTGCTCCGTCCGCCGCCGAGCAGTCGGCGACGTCGGCGACCTTGCCGGTGGCCTGATTGGTCAGACGCACCCAGCCCGCTTCGGTGGTGACGAGGCGGAACCTCTGGCAGGTGTTGTCCAGCCACGACCACTGGCGCAGATCGGCGCCGTCGGCGGCGGAGCAGTCGGCGGTGTCGAGCACCTTGCCGCTCGCCACGTTCACCAGGCGGCTGGTGTCGTCGGCGCGGTCCTCGATCCGCCACTTCTGGTTGCTGCCGCCGTTGCAGCTCCACTGCCGGACGTTGGCGCCGTCGGCGGTCGAACTCCCCGCCACCTCAAGGCACTTCCCGCTGCTGCGATTGGTGAGGGTGTACGCCGCCGGGGTGGCCGCGCTCTCGCCCGCGGGTCCCGCCCGGGTGGTCCCGAGCGCGACCGGTTTGCCGAAGGCCGGGGTGCCGTCGGCGTTCCAGGTGAACTTCTGCGCCCGCGTCGTACGGCCGTTGTCGCAGCCGTCGGACGCGGAGTCGTTGGCGTGGTAGACGATCCAGTCCTCGGTCCCGTCCGGCGACTTGAAGAAGCCGTTGTGGCCGGGGCCGTACACGCCCGCCGCGTCGTCGCGCTGGAAGACGGGCGTGGACTTCTTGGTCCAGGAGGAGGTGGCGAGCGGGTCGGAGCCGGTGAGTTCGAGCTGCCCCAGCTTGTAGTCGGGGGTCATGCAGCCGCTCGCCGAGAAGATCACGAACGTTCTGCCGCCGCGCTGGAGCACTTCGGGGCCTTCGTTCACGTTCGAGCCCGCCTTCTCCCAGGCATGGGTCGGCGACGCGATGGTGGTGAAAGCGCCGCTGACCGTGTACGGGTTGGACATGGGCGCGATCAGCACGTTCTGGTTGCTGCCCTGCCAGGCGCTGGCCAGCAGGTACAGCTTGCCGCCGACGGTCATGACACTGCCGTCGATCAGCCAGCCGCTCTGCGAGGAGTGCTGCAGTCGGTTCTTGTAGTGGTAGGGCCCCTGGGGGTCGGAGCCACCGCTCTCCAGGACGTGCAGGCGCTGCGAGCCGAACTCGGAGCTGTCCTGGCCCGCCGTGTAGTAGAGGTACCAGCGGCCGCCGGAGAAGTGCAGCTCCGGCGCCCAGATGTTGCAGCAGCGCGCGGCGCTGTCCGTCTTGCCGTCCCACACCTGCACGCTGGGCGCGGTGGCGAGCCCGGCCAGGGTGGGCGACTTGCGCATCGTGATGACGTGGGTCCAACTCGTCGTCACCAGGTAGTAGTTGCCCGCGTGGTAGGAGATCCAGGGGTCGGCTCCCTTCTGGGCCTTGACCGGGTTGGTGTACGGGCGGCCCTCGGCGGCGGGCGCGGACTGCGCCACCGCGATGCCCAGGAACAGGGCCGCCAGCAGGGTCAGTAGGCGACGGGCCATCCGGAGCTCCAGTTCAGGAGGTTGACGCCGAGCTTGGGGGTGCCGTTGTCCTGGCCGTCGTAGTAGTGGTAGACGAGCAGGTCGCCGTCGGTGTCCTTCAGGATCGACTGGCCGCCGGGGCCTATGTAGCGGCCGTGGGTCTCCTGGACCGGAGTGCCGCCGTTGTTCATCATGCCGACGCCGTTCTTGTCGACGTAGGGCCCGGTGACGCTGGAGGAGCGGCCTACCTTGATCTTGTAGGTGGAGTTGGTGCCGGCGCAGCACGTGTCGTACGAGGCGAACAGGTAGTAGTAGCCGCCCCGTTTGACGATGTAGGGCGCTTCGACGGCCTTGGTGCCGGTGGGGCGCGATGCGAGGGACCGCCGGGCGGTGTCGCCCGCGTACTGCTTGCCGGTGGCTGGGTCGACCCGGATCATCTTGATGCCGGTCCACCAGGAGCCGAAGGACAGCCACCACTTGCCGTCGTCGTCGACGAAGAGGTTCGGGTCGATGGCGTTGTAGTCGCTGGAGGTGGTCGAGGTGTACACGGCGCCGTAGTCGGTCCAGGAGCCGGGCTCGCCCGTGGTGGACGCGGCGAGGCCGATGGCCGACTTGTTCGAGCCGAACGAGGAGACGGAGTAGTACATCAGGTACTTGCCGCCGTGGTACGAGATGTCGGGCGCCCAGACGTCCCCGGTGGAGTTGTAGTTGCTCCACCAGCCCGGCCGGGTGGGGAAGGCGGAGCCGTTGCGGCCGAAGGCGACGCGGTCGGTGGAGGTACGCAGCTGCAGGCCGTCGCCGGTCGAGTAGAGCAGGTACTTGCCCGACGAGGTGCGGGCCAGGGTCGGGTCGTGCACGACGATGTCGCCGGTGACCTGGCCGGGGTTGGGGTAGGCGGTGGCGCTGCTCGGGATGAGGGCGAGCAGGGCGGCGGCGGGCAGCGCGACGAGGGCTCTGCGCCGGAAGGTGCGGGAGGTGGGGCTGGGGGTGCGGCTGGGGGTGCGGCTCACTCCGGTCTCCTCGGGTGGTGGGGGACTGCGGATGTCCCCGTCCGACGCTCTCCGTCCCGGAGGGCGTCGGACGGGGGCGGTGCGACGCGTAGTCGCCGCTCGCCCACGGAAAGGTTGCCGCCTGGGGCCGGTGCCGGTCAGCCCGTATCGACGCCGACCGCGGGCGCGCCCGCGGTCGGCATCGGACACGGCCAGGATGCGGAACAGACGTGAGGGGGGACGGGGGATGAGCGGCTCCTCGGATCGAACCCGGAATCGCTCCCACTGGTCCGTGGAAGCTAGCAGGAAGTCGCCGCCGAGAACAGAAAGGTTGGCGGGCTTCTCGGATTCCCCGGGATCTCCGCTGTCGAATTCATTCGACAACTCCCTTTCGTGTGCTGGCTCTTGACATCGGGCCCGTCCAGCTGAATTTTGGGAGCGCTCCCACTGGTTCCCCACGCTCCCCAAGCGGAGCTCGCCCCCCATCGAGCCGTCAGGAGACACCCCCGCATGGCCGCATTCCCCGATTCCCCCCGCCCTCCCCGCTCAGGACCGCACCCCAGACCGGAAATCAGCCGCCGCAACCTGCTCGCGCTCGGCGCCGGAGCCGCCCTGGCCCCCGTCATCGTGGCCCTCAACCCCGCAGGTCACACCGCTCATGCCGCCCCGGCGGCCACCGAGTACGAGCAGCGCTTCCTCGACCTCTACGCGAAGATCACCGATTCCGCGAACGGCTATTTCTCGCCGGAGGGTATTCCGTACCACTCCGTCGAAACCCTCATTGTCGAAGCCCCCGACCACGGGCACGAGACGACATCCGAGGCATACAGCTATCTGCTCTGGCTGCAAGCGATGTACGGCAAGGTCAGCGGCGACTGGACACGTTTCAACGCTGCCTGGGAAACCATGGAGAAATTCATGATCCCCACCCATGCCGACCAGCCGACGAACAGTTTCTACAATGCGGCGAAACCAGCCACGTACGTCCCCGAACACGACACGCCCGCGCAGTACCCCGCCCGCCTCGACCCCGCGGTCCAGGCCGGCGCCGACCCGATCGCCGCCGAGCTGAAGAGCGCCTACGGCACCGACGACATCTACGGCATGCACTGGCTCCAGGACGTCGACAACGTCTACGGCTACGGCGGCGACGCCGCGGGCCCCGTCTATATCAACACCTTCCAGCGCGGCTCCCAGGAGTCGGTCTGGGAGACCGTCCCGCACCCCACCCGCGACGAGTTCGAGCACGGCGGCCCGAACGGCTACCTCGACCTGTTCACCGGCGACGCCTCGTACGCCAAGCAGTGGAAGTACACCAACGCCCCCGACGCCGACGCCCGCGCCGTGCAGGCCGCCTACTGGGCCCACGTCTGGGCCTCCGCCCAGGGCAAGCAGGCCGACGTCGCGGCGACGGTCGCCAAGGCGGCCAAGATGGGCGACTACCTGCGCTACGCCCTGTTCGACAAGTACTTCAAGACCATCGGCGACTGCACCGACCCGTCCGGCTGCGCCCCCGGCAGCGGCAAGAACAGCTCGCACTACCTGCTGTCCTGGTACTACGCCTGGGGCGGCGCCACCGACACCTCCGCGGGCTGGGCCTGGCGCATCGGCTCCAGCCACAGCCACGGCGGCTACCAGAACCCCCTGGCCGCCTTCGCCCTCAGCTCCTACGCCCCGCTCGCCCCCAAGTCGGCCTCGGGCAAGGCGGACTGGACCAAGAGCCTGACCCGGCAGATCGAGTTCTACCGCTGGCTGCAGTCCGCCGAGGGCGCCATCGCGGGCGGCGCCACCAACAGCTGGCAGGGGCGTTACGCGAAGCCCCCGGCCGGCACCCCCACCTTCTACGGCATGGCCTACGACGAGAAGCCCGTCTACCACGACCCGCCCTCCAACCAGTGGTTCGGCTTCCAGGCCTGGTCGATGGAGCGGGTCGCCGAGTACCTCCACGAGACCGACGACCCCGCCGCCAAGACGGTCATGGACAAGTGGGTGACGTGGGCGCTCTCCGAGACGAAGATCGCCGCCGACGGCACCTACACCTTTCCCTCGACCCTGAAGTGGTCCGGGGCCCCCGACACCTGGAACCCGTCGAGCCCCGGCGCCAACACCGGACTGCACGTCTCGGTCGTCGACCGCACCAACGACGTGGGCGTGGCCGCCGCCTACGCCAAGACCCTCACGTACTACGCGGCCGCCACCGGCCACACCGCGGCCGCCACCACGGCCAAGGCGCTCCTGGACGGCATGTGGCAGCACCACCGGGACCCGCTGGGCATCGCCGTGCCCGAGACCCGCGCCGACTACAACCGCTTCGACGACGACGTGTACGTCCCGGGCGGCTGGAGCGGCACCATGCCCAACGGAGACACCGTCGACTCCGGCTCCGACTTCACCTCCATCCGCTCCTTCTACCGCGACGACCCCGACTGGCCGAGGGTCGAGGCGTATCTCGCCGGGGGAGCGGCGCCGCAGTTCACCTACCACCGCTTCTGGGCGCAGGCCGACATCGCGCTCGCCATGGGCGCGTACGCCGAGCTCCTCGAACCGGGGACGGGGTCCGAGTGAGCGGCCGCACGAAGCGCGGCGGGAAGCTGCTCGGCGCCCTCTGCCTCATCCCCGGGCTGCTGCTGGTGGCCGCACCCTCCTCCGGGGCCGACGACACCCGGCAGAAGGCCGCCGCGTACACCTGGAAGAACGTCCGCATCGACGGCGGCGGCTTCGTGCCCGGCATCGTCTTCAACCGCGCCGAGAAGGACCTCGCGTACGCCCGCACCGACATCGGCGGCGCCTACCGCTGGCAGGAGTCGTCCCGGAGCTGGACCCCGCTGCTCGACTCGGTGGGCTGGGACGACTGGGGCCACACCGGCGTCGTCAGCATCGCATCCGACACCGCCGAACCGGACAAGGTGTACGCCGCGGTGGGGACGTACACCAACGACTGGGACCCGGGCAAGGGCGCCGTCCTGCGCTCGGCCGACCGGGGCGAGACGTGGAAGAAGGCCGACCTGCCCTTCAAGCTCGGCGGCAACATGCCGGGCCGCGGCATGGGCGAACGCCTCGCCGTCGACCCGCACGACAACCGCGTGCTGTACCTCGGGGCGCCCAGCGGCCACGGCCTGTGGCGCTCCACCGACTCCGGCGCCACCTGGTCGGAGGTGGCCGCCTTCCCCAACCCCGGGAACTACCGGCAGGACCCGGGGGACTCCACCGGCTACGCCTCCGACAACCAGGGCATCGCCTGGGTCACGTTCGACGAGTCGACGGGCACCTCGGGATCGCCCACCAAGACCGTCTACGTGGGCGTCGCCGACAAGGAGAACGCCGTCTACCGCTCGACCGACGCGGGCGCCACCTGGTCACGCATCGCGGACCAGCCCACCGGCTACCTCGCCCACAAGGGCGTGCTCGACGCGGAGAACGGCTACCTCTATCTCGCCTACAGCGACAAGGGCGGCCCCTACGACGGCGGCAAGGGCCAGGTGTGGCGGTACGCGACGGGCACCGGCGCGTGGAAGAACATCAGCCCCGCCACCGACTCCGACACCTACTACGGCTACAGCGGACTGACCGTCGACCGGCAGCACCCGGGCACCGTCATGGTCACCGGCTACAGCTCCTGGTTCCCCGACACCCAGATCTTCCGCTCCACCGACAGCGGCGGAAGCTGGACCGGCGCCTGGAGCTACGGGGCCTACCCCGAGCGCACCAACCGCTACACCATGGACATCTCCTCCGTGCCGTGGCTGTCGTGGGGCGCGAACCCGTCGCCGCCCGAACAGAGCCCGAAGCTGGGCTGGATGACCGAGGCCCTGGAGATCGACCCCTTCGACTCCGATCGCATGATGTATGGCACCGGAGCCACCGTCTACGGCACCAGGAACCTCCAGCAGTGGGACAGCGGCGGCAAGTTCACCATCACCCCGATGGTGAAGGGGCTGGAGGAGACGGCCGTCAACGACATCGCGGCGCCGCCCTCCGGTGCGCCCCTGCTCAGCGCGCTCGGCGACATCGGAGGCTTCCGCCACACGGACGTCACCAAGGTGCCGCCGCTGATGTACACCGGGCCCAACTTCACCTCCACGACCAGCCTCGACTACGCCGAGTCCCGCCCGGACACGGTGGTGCGCGTCGGCCAGCTCGACAGCGGGCCGCGCATCGCCTTCTCCAGTGACAACGGCGCCAACTGGGCTGCGGGCAAGGAGCCTTCGGGGGTCTCCGGCGGCGGCACGGTCGCCGCGTCCGCCGACGGCAGCCGCTTCGTGTGGAGCCCGGACGGCACGGGCGTGCACACCAGCGGCGACCGGGGTGCCTCGTGGACGGCGTCCACCGGCATCCCGCAGGGCGCGGTCGTCGAGTCCGACCGGGCCCACCCGAAGACGTTCTACGGCTTCAAGTCCGGGACGTTCTACTTCAGTAAGGACGGCGGGGCGACCTTCACGGCGAAGGCGGCGGGCGGGCTCCCCGCCGAGGGCCCGGTGCGCTTCAAGGCCGTACCGGGCAAGGCGGGAGACATCTGGCTCGCGGGCGGAAAGGCCGGCGGGACGTACGGCCTGTGGCACTCGACGGACTCCGGCGCGAGCTTCACCCGCGTCCAGGGCGTCCAGGAGGCCGACACGATCGGCTTCGGCAAGGCCGCTCCCGGCTCCCGCCACCAGACGCTCTACACCAGCGCGAAGATCGACGGCGTGCGCGGCATCTTCCGCTCCACGAACGCCGGCAAGACCTGGGTGCGCCTCAACGACGACGCCCACCAGTGGGGCTGGACCGGCGCGGCCATCACCGGCGATCCACGGATCTACGGGCGGGTGTACGTGTCCACGAACGGGCGTGGCATTGTGTACGGGGACTTCAACTCCCCTGACTGACCAGGTCAGTCGAAGCGCTTCGACACACCTATGGACAGTACACAGGTGTCCCTCTAGGGTCGAGGTGGCCCCAGTCGAAGCGCTTCGCCACCGCCTCACGACCTCCCCAGGAGAGCTGAATGGTCACCCTCGCCGAGGTCGCCCACCACGCCGGAGTATCGGCCAGCACGGTGAGCTACGTACTCAGCGGCAAGCGGTCCATCTCCGCCTCCACCAAGGACCGCGTCGAACAGTCCATCCGCGAGCTGGGCTACCACCCGAACGCCGGAGCACGCGCCCTGGCCAGCAGCAAGTCCAACATCATCGCGCTGATGGTGCCGCTGCGCACCGACATGTACGTGCCGGTGATGATGGAGATAGCCATCGCCGTCGCCACGACCGCCCGCACCCACGGGTACGACGTCCTGCTCCTGACCGGCGAGGAGGGCCCCGACGTGGTCCGCCGCATCGAGGGCAGCGCGCTCGCCGACGCGATGATCCTGATGGACGTGGAGCTGCACGACGAGCGCCTTCCGCTGATCCGCGAGACCGACCGGCCCGCCGTCCTGATCGGCCTCCCCGCCGACCCCACGGGCCTGACCTGCGTCGACCTCGACTTCGTGGCGACCGGCGCCCAGTGCGTCGAGCACCTCGCCGGGCTCGGCCACCGGGAGATCGCCGTGATCGGCGAGGCGCCCGCCGTGTACGAGCGGCACACCGGGTTCGCCGAGCGGACCCTGGACGGGCTGCGCGCGCGGGCCCGGGAGCTGGGCGTTCGGGTGCTGCACCGGCCCTGCGAGGGGACGTACGACGCGCTGGCCGCGACCCTGGCCCGGATCTCCGACGAACGCCCCGGCACCACGGGCTTCGTCGTGCAGAACGAGTCCGCCGTGGAACCCCTCCTGAGCCTCCTGCGCCAGCAGGGCCGCGCCATCCCGGAGGACGTCTCCGTCATCGCCATCTGCCCCGACCAGGTCGCCACCCAAGCCTCGGTCCGCCTCACCTCCGTGGCCATCCCCGCACAGGAGATGGGGCGCCAGGCCGTGGAGCGCGTCGTCGCCAAGCTGCGCGGACAGGACGTCGACGAAGTCGCCCTGCTCACCCCGGAGTTGACGGTGCGGGCCAGCTCGGGCCCCGGTCCCGCGAAGGGCTGACCGAGGTCCCGAAGAGCCACAACGGCGCCTGCGTCAGCCACTACTGGGCTCCGGGACCTTGCTGTACGCGAAGTGGCCCCGCACCCCTCAGGGAGTGGAAATCGTCGGACGCGGCGCCTTCGCCATGCCGTTGCCGATGAAGAAGCTCGGGTGCGGCGGCTGGTTGTAGGCGGTATTTTGCCAGGCGAGCGCCGTGCGGTACTGGGTGTCGTGGAGCAGCGTGGTGATCTTCGTGCTCGTCTCGTGCGGAGTGGAGTAGATCCGCAGCGCCTTGTTGTCCGCCGTGCGCCACACGACCTCCTCGCGCCAGTCGCCGAGGATGTCGCCGGACAGGGCGGGGGTCGCCTTCGTGCCGTTGTTGGACGCCACGGACGCCCCGGTCACAAGGCGCGTCTCGCCGCCCGTGCCGTACTTGTCGATCCGGGTGCCGTCCAGGAGTTCGCGGGTGGTGTCGCCGTCCCACCAGTTCACGAAGTTGATGCTGGAGGGCTCGCGGCCGACCGAGGCGCCCGACGGCGAGCGCAGGGTGCTGTCGGCCGCGGACCACGACTCGGCGCCGGCCGAACCGGCGTAGATGTCGGCGGACACGCCCCGGCCGTTGTCCGAGCCGGACGCCGTGGTCCACAGGCGCTGCCCCGTGCGGGCGTCGGCCATCCAGGAGCCCGGCTTGGAGCTGTCCTCGGACACCTTGAAGTACTCCAGGCCCGTGCGCGAGGGATCGAGGTCGCCGACGTGCCCGGCGTCGCCGTGCCCGAGCTTGGTCGTCCACAGGCCGCTGCCGTTGTCGTCGACGGTCATCGCGCCGTACACGATCTCGTCCTTGCCGTCGTCGTCGACGTCCGCGACCGACAGGCTGTGGTTGCCCTGGCCGTCGTACCCCTTGCCGGTGTTCGTCGAGGAGTTGGTGTCGAACGTCCAGCGCCGGGTGAAGGCGCCGCCCCGCCAGTCCCAGGCGGCGACGACGGACCGCGTGTAGTAGCCGCGCGCCATGATCAGCGACGGCCTGCTGCCGTCGAGATAGGCGGTACCGGCGAGGAAGCGGTCCACGCGGTTGCCGTAACTGTCGCCCCAGCCCGCGACACTGCCGCGCGCCGGGACGTAGTCGACCGTGTCCATCGCGGCACCGGAGCGGCCGTCGAACATGGTCAGGTACTCGGGCCCGGCCAGGACGTAGCCGCTGGAGTTGCGGTGGTCGGCGGACGCGCTGCCGATCACCGTGCCCGCGCCGTCCTTGGTGCCGTCCGCCGTCTTGGTGGCGAGCTCGGCCCTGCCGTCGCCGTCGTAGTCGTACACCTGGAACTGCGTGTAGTGCGCGCCCGAGCGGATGTTCCTGCCCAGGTCGATCCGCCACAGCCGGGTGCCGTCCAGCTTGACGCCGTCGATGACCGTGTTGCCGGTGTAGCCGGACTGGGAGTTGTCCTTGGCGTTGGTGGGCTGCCACTTCAGGACGAAGTCCAGGGCGCCGTCCCCGTCGAGATCGCCGACGGACGCGTCGTTCGCCTCGTAGGTGTACGCCACGCCGTCCGGCGTCGTGCCCCCGGCGGGCGGTGTGATCGGCACGTCCTTGTAGCCGGCGCGGAACTGCACCGCGTGCACGGAGTCGCCCTGCTCGCTGCCGTCGACCACCGCGCGCACGGTGTAGTCGGCGCTGTTCGGGGCGCCCGCGTGGAAGTAGTTCGTCGAGCCGGTGACCGGCGAGGAGTTGACCTTCGTACCGCCCCGGTAGACGTTGAAGGCCACGTCGTCGTCATCGGTGCCCAGCCAGCGCCAGCTGACCAGGTTCCCGGCGCCGGTGTGCACGCTGACCACACCCCGGTCCAGCGCCTCGGCCTGCCGGGTGGCGGCGGCCGCGGAGGAGGTGGACGACAGGGCGACGAGCCCACCGGCGGCGAGCGCGCCCGCGACGACGGCGGTGATCAGGACCCGGCCGCGGGCCCGCCGTCCTCTTCGGCTCCTGCGGCGGTGGCTTTCGGTGTACGGGTGCTCGGGCATGGGCGCTCCTGCGGGGAGAGAGACAGTGCCGTGACCCAGTCGCCGCGGAGCGAGCGAAAGGTTGCCGCTTGTACCGACCCTTCGCCACTCTCGGCCAGAACGAGCGGGGCGCCGACCACAACCTCGTCGTCGAGCCCACGGGTTGGGCCGAGATCACCGGCGACATCACCCAACCCCCGGACCCGGCACGCCGGGTGGTGCGCTACGGCCACGTACGCGACACCGGCCCCTACGCGGCGCCGGTCCCGCAGTACCTGAACCGGCCCGGATGGCCCCAAATCGCTTGGCTCAGACCTGATTGGGTCTCCGGACGTTGTTCGATCTCTCGCACAGACGTTGCTATGCTCGCGCACCGCACTTGGCGGCACGGGGGCCACCGGCGCGCGTGCGGAGCCGCGCAAGCACAGAAACGAGGTCACCCGTGGGGACAGCCGTCGACGACGCAGCCGCCGCGGAGTTCCATGACTTCTTCGAGCGGCACTACGCCGAACTCGCCCGCCTCGCCCACATGCTGACCGGCGAGAAGGACGCCGCGGACGACCTCGCGGCGGACGCCCTGGTCGCGCTCTGGCACCGCTGGGACCGGGTGCGCGCCGCCGAGCATCCGGCCGCGTACGCCCGTGGTGTCGTCGCCAACATGGCGCGCAGCCGCATCCGCAGCGCCGTCCGCGAGCGGCGCCGCGTGGCCCTGTTCTGGGGGCAGCGCGCGGAGGGCGTCGACGACCCGGACGTACCGGCGGTCGTCGACGTCCAGGAGGCGTTGCGTACGCTGCCGTTCCGTAAGCGGGCCTGTGTGGTCCTGCGGCACGCCTTCGACCTGTCGGAGAAGGACACCGCGCTCACCCTCGGGATATCGGTCGGTACGGTGAAGAGCCAGACGTCCAAGGGAATGGCGGAGCTGCAACGGCTCCTGGGCGACCGGGCCGCGTCGCAACTCGTGGGAGGGAGGCAGTGATGGACGACGTACGCAAGCAGCTGCGCGACGCCGCGGCCGAGCACCGACCCGACCGGGAACGGATGCTCGCCCGGATCGAGCGCGGCATGGAGCGCGACGCCGTCGATCCCGGTGCCTCCTCGCGCGGCAGGCTGCCGCGGCCCGCCCCCTGGCTGCGGATCGCGGGCGCCACGGCCGCCGTGGCCGGAGTCTTCGCACTCGGCGGCTACGCCGTCGCCTCCGTCGTCCAGGGCGAGAGCCCGCCGCCCGGCACCGTGGGCACGCCCCCCGCCCCCGCGCCCTCGTCCGTGCCGAGCCCTTCCGCGTCGTCCGGCGGCGACGAGAACGCCGGGCCGAGCGCACCGGCCGAGCCCGCGCACCCGTCGGGCACGGCCACCAAGGGCACTCCGGACGGCGGCAAGGACCAAGGCGCGGACCGGCCGCCGAAGAAGTCCCAGCCCCCGCCCGCCACGCAGCGCGTGGCGCCGGACGCCGAGGGCGTCGAGGACGGCTACCTCTGGAGCGACGGCTCCATCGACCCGCAGAGCAACGACTTCTGGGCGCAGAGCACCCTCACCTTCAAGACCGGGAAACCGCTCACCGCGCTCACCGTCGAACTGCGTGTCGCGCAGACCGGCGGCGTCACCGACACGGGCAACTGGCGGTCCCTGCCCGCCGACGACTTCACCGTCTCCGTGCGGGAGCAGGGCGGTGGACTGGTCTACCGCTGGACCCTGAAGGCGGGCCGCACCGTCCCGGCGGGCGAGCACGTCTTCGCGGGCCAGTACAACCACGCCGAGGGCGGCAGGGACGCGGGCGAGGACACGTACGCGGCGGAGGCGACCGCGTCGGGCCGGAAGGCAGCCGTACGCGGCGACTTCGCGCGCACGTCCTAGGGCCCCGCACGCCCTGTATCCGCTACACGGGCAACAGCTCGGGCGACGAGCCCGACGAGACCGGCAGCGGCCCCGACGGGACGTACTGCAAGTACGGCGCCTCGGACATCAGCTACCAGTGGACGACGGGTGAACGGGCCGCCGGCGACCGTCCGGTCACCGGCGGCCCGTACGGCCATCACCCCTGTGGCGTCCAGCCGGCCAAGTAGGCGGCGCGGGTCGCCGATGCCGCCTCGGCGCGGGTGAGTTGGGGACGGTTCTCCGGGACCGTGACGGTCGCGCCCGGCCCCGTGTTGCGGTACTCGGCGAACCGCTGGGCCTGCCAGGGGTGGGCGTCGCGCATGTTCGCGTACGGGGTCACCGCGTCGATGCCGCGTCCCAGGTGGGTGTCGCGCACCGTCAGCATGGGGCGGGCCGTCGTGTCCGAGCTGGGGACCCAGGGGCGGGCCAGCTTGTAGTACGCGTCCGGGGCGCCGCTGGTCACCCGGCCGCGGGTGACCAGGTAGCCGCGCGGGTTGGCGACGGCGGTGGACGGCGCGAAGACGAAGCCGTACGGGGCGGATGCCAGGTCGCCGCGGGTGAGCGTGTGGAAGTGGCAGCGCTCGAAGACCGCGGTGGCCCGGCCGAAGACGAAGTCGACGTCGCCCTCCACGTAGCAGTCACGGAAGTACTGGCGGGCGAAGGCGCCCAGGTCCGCGGTGTCGGCGTAGAGCGTGTCCTGGTGGCCCAGGAAGCGGCAGCGGAAGAACGCCGAGCGGTCGCCCGTCACCTTGAGGGCGACGGCCTGGGTCCCGGTGAAGTCGGGATGGTCGGCGCGCAGCCAGTCGTTGGCGAACGTGATGGCGCGGGCGGTGAACCCGGCGGCCCGCACGGTCGTGGTGGCCGAGCCACTGGTGCCGTAGGTGCCGGACCCGTCGGGCTTGGGGGTGCCCGCCGCGTTGTCGTACACGATCACCGTGTCGCGCGGGTCGCCGCTCGCACCGACGAGCGTGAGCCCGGCACTCGTCTCGGGAACGGTCACCGTCTCGCGGTACGTCCCCGGGGCGAGGACCAGCGTCCAGCCCGCGCCGGACGCGGCGTTCACGGCGGCCTGGACGGTGGTGTGGTCGCCGCGGCCCGCCGGGTCGACGTACAGCCGACGACGTGTGGAGCGGGGCTCGGCGGCACGGGCGGCGGAGGCGCCGCCGAGGGCCAGGGCGGCGCCGGCGCCCACGCTCGCGGTGAGCAACGTACGCCGGTCGAAGGTGGTGCGGAAGTGGTGCGAGGGCATGGCTGATCCTTCGCTGTGCGGCTCAGGTGGGGAGGTGAGAGGGGGAGGGGGAAAGGGGGGAACCTCAGCGGCGCTTGCCCGCGCCCGCCTGGCGTTCGAGCAGGCCCGGCAGCTTGCGGGGGTCGTCCACCCGCGTCCGGAGGCTCGGCGTCCAGCCCGCGCCCGACGTGAGGGTCTCCTCGGGGATCTCCGCGTTGTGGACGGCGATGAGATCGACGCGCCTGCCGTTGACGTAGTTGGCGTCGGCGGTGACCGGCGCTTCCTTCCACTTCTTGAGGATCTTCGCGGCGCTGACCCCGTCCGGGAGTGTGAACGCGTTCTTCTGGGCGACGAGCCGGGACTCCTGGCCGATGCCGAACGAGTACTGATAGCCGCCCGCGGGGACCACATAGTGGTTGTTGTAGGCGTCGACCTGCCCGAAGCGCACGCGCGGCGCCCGCTCGACGATGTCCCGGAAGACGTTGTGGTGCAGGGTGACCCGCAGCTTTCCGCGGTCCGTGGCGCCCGCGCTGTCGCTGTTGCCGATCATCAGGGTCTTGTCGTGGTCGGCGAAGACGTTCCAGGATGCGGTGACCAGGTCGGCGCCGCGGACGACGTCCAGCTCGCCGTCGTGCTGCTGGTAGATCTCGCCGTAGTAGGTGGGCAGCGAACTGTCGGGGTGCTCGCCGTCGGTGAACGTGTTGTGGTCGACCCACACGTGCGTCGAACTGTGCACGACCATGCTGTCGTACTCGGAGTTCCAGGCCCCCGTGGCGCCGTCCGTGGGATCCCACTGCGGGAAGCAGTCCAGCGGGCTCTCCAGCGTGAGATCGCGGACGACCACATTGTCCACGCCCTGGATCTGCAGGCTGCCGCCGACGATCCCGGCGTTCCTGCCCACGCCCACGAGGGTCGTGTCGGCCGGGACGTACGCCTTGATGGCCGCGCCCTGCCGGGTCGCCGACGCCGCCCGCAGGTCCTCCTGCACGCCGCTGACCGGTGTGTCACGTCCCCACACGGCGGGGTCGTAGTCGGCGAGGTACCGCTCGAAGTCGTAGCCCTCGGCCTCGAACGCGGAGCAGCCCGCGGCCGTGGCGTTCAGCGTGCCCTTGACCTTGATGACCCGGGGAGCGCCCGGGTCGTCCGCGAGCGCGGCCCGCAGCTCCTGCCAGGTGGTGACCGTGTAGGTGTGCGCGGCGTCGGCCCCCGCGCCGCCGGTGGTCCCGCCGTCGGCGGACGCCCAGCCGTCGCGCGGTGGCAGCACGTCACGGGCGCCGGCGGCCGAGGCAGGGGCGCTCGTGACGGCCACGACCAGCGCGGTGCACCCCGCGAGCAGGGTGAGGGATCTTCGGACCCCTACGCTCGCGGTCCGCGGAGCCGTCGTAGGCGTCGTAGCCCGTGTGGCTCCCGTAGTACTCGTCGTCCTCATCGTCACGGTCCTTCCGGCCAGGTGATCCAGGAATCGGGTATCGCGGCGTCGAGCCGGCGCACGTCACGCGGTGCGAGCACCCCGCCGTGCAGCAGCTCGGTCGCCACCAGCCGGGCCACGGCGATCGCGCCCGGCGGATTGAAGTGCGTGTTGTCCTGCTCGGTGGCGGTCCAGTTGAAGTACGCCTTGGTCTCCTCGACGCCGAGCTTCCGCCACAGGGCGAGCGACAGGGCCTGGACGTCGAGCAGCGGCACGTCCTCGGCCTCGGCCAGGGCCCGCATCGCCGCCGGATAGTCGCCGTGGGTGGGCAGCGCGGTGCCGCCCGCGTCGAACTTCCTGCGCTCGACGGCGGTGGCGAGCACCGGCCGCGCGCCACGGGACCGCGCCCCGTCGACGTACTGCATCAAGTACCGCTGATACGTGGACCAGGGCTCGGTGTAGCGCGTCGGGTCGGCGCTCTTCTCGTCGTTGTGCGCGAACTGGACGACCAGACGGTCGCCGGGCCTGATTGCCTCCAGGATCACGGCGAGGCGGCCCTCGTCGACGAAGCTCTTCGAACTCCGGCCGTTCATCGCGTGGTTGGCGACCCGCACGCGGTCGTGCAGGAAGAAGGGGAGGGCCATGCCCCAGCCGGTCTCGGGCGCCGCGTCGGTGTACTTCTGCGCGGCGGTGGAGTCCCCGGCGATGTAGAGCGTGCTCGCGGGAGCGGCCTTGCGTGAGTGGCCGAACGCCGCCGGGGCCGCGGCCACCGCGAGCGGAACGCTCGCGAGGGCCGCGACCGCACGGCGTCGGCCGACGCCGTGCGAGGGGCGCGGTGTCACTTGTTCTGTTCTTTCCACTCGGCCTGGGCCTTGTTGAGCTGCTCGGCGAGGGTGTCGAGGAAGTCCTTCGCGGACATCTTGCCGAGCAGGACCTTCTGGTAGTTCGGCTCGTTGTCGGCCTTGCTGATGGTGTTCCAGTCCGGCAGGTAGTACGGCAGCTGCACGATCTTCAGGGAGCCGTCGTTGAGCGCGGCGGCGGCCAGCTTCGTGGGCTCGGCCTCGTTCACCCAGGCGTCCTTGGAGGCCGCGGTGTTGGCCGGGATGGCGCCCGCCGACTTGTTCCACTTGCTGTTGGACTCGTGCGAGGCCGCGAACTCGATGAACTTCCAGGCGGCCGCCTTCTTCTTGCTGGACTTGAACAGGCCGAGCCCGTCGACGGGGTTGGAGACCTGGACGCGGATGCCCGCGTCGGTCGTCGGGTTGGGCAGGCCGCGGAACTTGCCCTCACCGAGCGCCTTCACGTGGTCCGTGTAGGAGCCGAGGTTGTGGCTGAGCATGCCGATCTGGCCCGTGTCCCACTGGGCGTTCATCTTCTTGAAGTCGTTGTTGACGTCGGCCGCGGGGGTGTTGTTCTTGTAGAGCGCGACATACTTCTTCAACGCCGCCACGTTCTTGGGATCGTTGACGGTCGTCCTGTCGCCGTCCCAGAACGATCCGATGCCGGACTGGCCGTACGCCGCGTCGAGCGCCTGCGCGATGGAACCCTCGCCGCCGCGAATGGTGTACCCGAACTTGTTGTCGTCCTTGGCGGTGAGCTTCTTGGCCGCCGTGTAGAACTTGCCCCAGGTGGTGGGGGCGTCGAGGCCCGCGGCCTTGAACAGGTCGGTACGGTAGTACAGCACGCCGTTGCTCGCGGACGTCGGCACCGTGAAGAGCCGGCTGCCGCCGCCCGCGGCCCGGACGCTGTCGACCATGCCCGGGTTCAGCTTGCCCTCCAGGGAGCTCTGGTTCAGCCGGTCGTCCAGCGGCTCCAGGGCGTCCTGCGCGGAGATCCCGGCGAGCATGGCGGCGCCGACCCCTCCGACGTCCGGCAGGCCGCCGCCCTGGATGGCGGTGTCGTACTTCGACTGGACGCTCTCGGCGGGAATCGGCACGTACTTGACGTGGATGTCCGGGTTCTTCGCCTCGAAGTCCTTGATGATCTCCTTCCAGATGTCGGTGCGGACACCGCCGTTGTTGTCCCAGAAGGTGATCTCGCCCTTCCCGGAACCCTCCTGGCCCTTGTCCCCGCCGGCCCCGCTCCCGTCGTCGCCACAGGCGGTGGCGGTCAGCGCGAACGCGGCGGTGAAGGCGACGGCGGCCACCGCGCGACGGCTTCTGCTTCTGTCTCTGTTTCCACGGATGGTGATGTTCATGGTCGGCTCTCTTCGTCGGATGTACGGGGGTGGTGCGAGGTGATGTGGGGTCAGGGGAGGCCGTGGGGCCGTCAGGGGCGGGTCGTCCCGATCGCCTTCTGCGGTCCGGAGAACTTCTTCACCAGGCGGGGCACGGCCGCCGCCGGGTCGAGGTCGTAGGCGTAGAACGCACGCGGATCGAAGGCCGCGCCCCACGCGTCGTGGCGTCCCGTCGTGTTCCGCACGATCGAGCCGCGCTGCACCAACTCGGCCGTGGCATCGGCCTGGTAGGGGTGCTGGACGTCCTCGTAGAAGCTGTTCTCGATGACCATCTTCGTCTTGCCGCGCGCCCAGTTGCCGTAGGTCCACACCGGGTCGCCGTCGGAGACCTGCGCCGACATGTAGTTGTTGTAGAGGTGCGCGTGGGCGCAGTTGTCGGCGGACGGGTTGCGCTGCTTGGTGCCACTGAACCAGTTGTGGTCGATGGTCACCTGCGTCTTGACCTGGTCGGTCCAGCCGATGCCGAAGGCCTTGTTGTGGTTCTCGAAGCGGTTGTAGGAGACCGTGACGTACTCGCTGTCCTTGCGCAGGTCGATCAGTCCGTCGCCCATGCGGGTGAGCCGGTTGTGGTCGATCCAGACGTGGTCGACGGAGTCCATCTGGATCGCGTCGAAGTCCTGCGTCTTGCCGTCCCAGTCACCCTCGACGTACGCGTCGCGGATGGTGAGATTGCGGATGATGACGTTGCTCGTGCCGGGGTTCAGGTGCAGCTCACCGTGGACGATCTCGCCCGAGCCGCCGACGCCGACGATGGTCTTGTCCGAGGCCACCACGATGTCCGAGCCGAACGGCTCGACGGCCACCGTGCCCCGCACGCGGATGACGTAGGGCTCGTCGGCGCCCGCGTACTTGGCGAGCGAGGCCTGGTCGGTGACGGTGACGACCTTGCCGCCCGCGCCCCCGGTGGTGCCACCGGCCAGCGAGGCGAAGCCGTGCGCGGTGCCGGAGAGACGGTCGTGCGACGGGGCCGCCGCGGCTGCCCGCGCCGGGTCGTGCACGGTCGTCAGGCCCAGGACGACGGCCAGCGCGGCCACCGCCGCGAGGGCGCGGGCCCTCAGGCGTCCGGTGCTGTGCAGGTGCTGCTCCATTGCGGCTCCCAACAGGCGTACGGGGACGGTCAGATGGTCGTGACGCGGAAGTGCGTGAACAGGGCCGTCCCGGCGCCGTTCCGCCCCGCGGGTGCGGTGGCGAACAGGCCGAGCAGCGCGCCCACCCACCGCCAGGGCGTCGCCGCGAAGACCTGGCCCGAGGGGCGGAATCCGTCGCCGGTGTCGGCCGAGAAGCGGCAGCGGGCGCCGTCCGTGACGTCGATCCGCAGCCGCGCGGTGCCGTCGGGGGCGGGGCGCGGATGCTCGGCGTCGCGCTCCCGCTCGGCGACGGACTCGGCGAACCGGTGCACGAGCCGCACCGTCCCGTCGGCGCCGCGTTCGAGGCCGATCCAGGTGAACGCGTCGCCGAGCACCGCGAGCCCGGCCCTGGCGTCGGCCGCGGTGCTGTCGAGCCGCAGTCCGACCTCGACGGTGCAGGGCGTGAGCGGAAGGCGCTGGGTCAGGACGTGCGGCAGGCGGCGCAGGTCGTGGGCGTCCGCGGACCGTACGCAGGCGAGGCGCAGACCGTCCGCCGCGTGCGACGTCGCCCAGCCGTCACGGGGGTTGGCCGACCACTGCCACTGGCGGCCGTGGCGACCGCCGGGGAAGTCGTCGTCGGTGGCGGGCGCGGACGCGGGCTGCGGGGGCAGTGCGGGCTTCTTGTGTACGGCGACGGGGGCGCCGCCGTCCCCGATCACCGGCCAGCCGTCCGTGCCCCAGCGCAGCGGCTGGAGGTGGACGACCCGTCCGTAGGCGCCGCGCTGCTGGAAGTGCAGGAACCAGTCGTCGCCGGAGGGGGTGCGCACCCAGCCGCCCTGGTGGGGGCCGTTGACGGCGGTGTCGCCCTGCTCCAGGACGATCCGCTCCTCGTAGGGCCCGTGGAAGGTGCGGGAACGGAAGGCGCCCTGCCAGCCGTGCTCCACTCCGCCGGCGGGTGCGAAGATCCAGAACCAGCCGTCGTGGCGGTAGAGCTTGGGCCCCTCCAGCGTGAACCAGCCCGGGATCTGGTCGCCGTCGACCAACACCGCGCCCTCGTCCAGGAGTGCGCGCCCGTCGGGACTCATGCGATGGCCGGTGAGCCGGTTCTTGACGCCGGAGCGCGACTTGGCCCAGGCGTGCACGAGATACGCCTCGCCGCGCTCCTCGTCCCACAGCGGGCAGGCGTCGATGAGCCCCTTGCCCGCCTTGACGAGGTGCGGGGCGCTCCAAGGCCCGCGGATGTCGGGGGAGTTGACCTGGAACACACCGTGGTCGGGGTCGCCCCAGAAGATCCAGAACCGCCCCTCGTGGTGCCGGATCGACGGCGCCCACACCCCGCAGTCGTGCCGCGGCGCGGCGAACGACTCCGCGGGTTCCAGGCGGTCCAGGGCATGCCCGATCAGGGTCCAGTTCACCAGGTCGCGGGAGTGCAGCAGCGGAAGGCCGGGGGCGCGCCCGAAGCTGGACGCGGTGAGGTAGAAGTCGTCGCCGACCCGGACGACGTCGGGGTCGGACCAGTCGGCGGCGAGGACGGGATTGCGATAGGTCCCGTCACCGAGATCGCCCGGCGTCCGCTGGCCGCCGCTCGGGGGCGCGTTCACGCGGTCACCGCCTTGCGCACGAGCCCCGCGGCCTCGGCCCGGTCCGGCCGGCCGTCGGCGACGACGGTGACGACACGGCGTACGACGGTCTCGCCGGGGCCGATCGGAAGGCGCCGCTCGTGGGCGAGCGAGGAGCCGACGCCCGGGTACTGCGCGGTCCGCACGAACCACGGGTCGCGCCGCGTCTCATGCGTCGCCCCGGCGAAGATCAGGGTCCAGCCCTGGCCCGCGAGGGCCAGCCAGTTCGCGGGTGCGCCATGGACGGCGGCCTCGCCGTCGGCGTCCGCGGTGAACACCTCGGGGGCCTGCCGCTCCTTGGGGGCGCGCCAGAAGAAGCCTCCGTAGGCGGCGCCGGGGCGGCCGTTGGTGGCGGGGCTGCCGATGGAGATCTCCGCGTCGGCCGGGTTGGTGAGCGAGAACGTGAAGTCCAGGGCCCAGGCGGACGTGGTGAGCGGCGTGACCGCCACGGTGCGCCGCTCGCGCAGCAGCTCGCACTCCCCGGCGAGCCAGCCGATCTCCTCGACGAAGCCGTCGGGGTCGCGCAGCTTGAACTCCAGGTGGCGCTGTTCCCCGTGGTTGTCGAGCTCGGTCGGGCCCTGGTCGCGTACGTAGGTGCGTCCGCCCCAGAAGTTGCGGCCCGCCGCGTCGGGCACGGCGACGCCCACGCCGAGGTGGTGCGGGTGGTCGGCCGGCCCGCACTCGGTGACGGGGAGGCCGCCGAAGGTACGGACGGGGTGGAGGTAGGGGCGGGGCGCGAGCCGTGCGTCGGCCGAGGGGTGGACGACGTAGCGGCCGACGGGGCGGCCCGAGCAGCGCAGCATGAGCGCGGTGTCGGACGCGGTTCTGTTCATGGCGTTGTCACCTCGGTGGGGTCTCGGCGGTGGGGGTCCGCGCGGCGGCGGACGACGAAGAGGGAGCGGGCCGGTGGTCCGGCTGCCGGTCGGGCAGCGCCCAGAACGTGCCGAGCTCCGCGTAGCCGCACAGCGTGTCGGCGCTCGCCGCGACGAGCCCGTCGATGCCGTGCACGATCCGGCGCCGCACGCCTTCGTGGTCGCCGGGCACGGAGCGCCAGGCCTCGACCGGCAGGGGGCGCGGATCGGGCGCCGTCCGGATCGCCTCGACGACCTTCATGAAGGCGCCCGTCGACGCCGGCGGAACCAGCAGCTCGGCGCGGCCCGCGAGATGGTCGACGAGGTTCTCGAGGAGGTCCGTCCGCCCGTGCAGGACCTCCTCGGGCCCGTGCCCGGCGCGCTGTACGAGCACCCGGTCCTGCTTGTACCAGAACGTGATGCGGCCCCGGGTGCCGTGCACGATCACGTACGGCTCGTCGGGCCGCTCGGCGCAGAGGGTGGCGGCGACCCCGATGCGGCCGCCGCGCGCGGTGGTGATCCCCACGAACGAGGTGTCGTCGGACTCAATGGCGTTGGCGCGGAACAGCTCCGCGTCCACCCGTGCGACGTCATCGGCCCGCGTGGACCCGTCGACCGCCAGGGCGGTGGCGACGGCATGGGCGAGGGGGTTGGTCAGGACCCCGTCCACGACGTCCGCGCCGTCCAGGCGGCGCCGCCCCGCCCAAGGCGCGCGCCGGTAGTAGGCCTCGTCACGCGCCCAGGCCCCCGCCCCACCGACGCCCATCGGCTCACCGATCGCCCCGTCGGCGACCAGCGCCCGCACGGCGGGCACGGCGTGCGAGCCCAGCGACTGGAACCCGACCTGGCAGGCCACCCCCGCGGCGTCCACCGCTTCGGTGATCCGCCGGAAGTCGGCGTACGAAGGGGCGGGCGGCTTCTCCAGGAGCAGGTGCACCCCGCGTGCCGCGGCGGCGACGGCCAGGTCCGCGTGGGTGGGGATGGGCGTGCAGACGACGGCGACGGCGGCCGCGGTGGCGTCGAGCAGACCGGCGAAGTCCGCGGACTGCGCGGGCTCACCGAGTCCGTCGAGCTCGCTGCCGGTCAGCGGTTCGAGCTCGCAGATCCCCACGAGCCTGATGCGGCCCGCCTGTTGGAGGCGCCGGATGTTCTCCAGATGCCATCGGCCGTGCCCGCACGCACCGGCGAGGACCACGGGCAAGGGTGCGGCGCTCACCCCTTCACCGCCCCGGCGCTGAACCCCGTGACCAGCCACTTCTGGATGAAGGCGAAGACGATCACGACGGGCAGGGCGGCGATGACGCCGCCGGCCGCGAGCGCGCCGAGGTCGACGCTGTCGGCGCCCATCAAGGTGGCGAGGCCGACCGGGATCGTCTGCTTGTCCTGGTTGGAGAGGAACATCAGGGCGAACAGGAAGTGGTTCCAGCTGTGCACGAAGGCGAAGGAGCCGACCGCGATCAGGCCGGGCCGCAGCAGGGGCAGGACGACGGCGCAGAAGGCGCGGAAGCGTCCGCAGCCGTCGACCCAGGCGGCCTCCTCCAGGGAGTACGGCACGTTCTTGATGAACCCGCTGATCAGGATCATCGAGAGCGGCAGCTGGAAGACGGCCTCGGCGATGATGACGCTGCCCAGCGAGTTGATCATCTGGAGGTTGGCGAAGATCTGGAAGAGCGGCACCAGCATCAGCGCGCCGGGGATGAACTGCGAGCACAGCAGCGCCAGCATGAAGCCGCGCTTGATCTTGAAGTCGAAGCGGGCCAGGGCGTAACCCCCGGCGAGCGCGACGAGCGTCGTCATCAGCATCGACAGGACGCCGACGATGAGGCTGTTCTGGAAGAAGAGCGCGAAGCTCCGCTCGGTCCACACCTTGTCGAAGTGCTCGAACGTGATCGGCCAGGGGAGCAGCGAGGTGGAGCCCGCCGGGCGGATCGCGAAGAGCAGCATCCAGTAGAACGGGATGAGGGTGAACAGGAGGTAGAGGCCCAGCGGGAGATAGATCTGCCAGCGGGGCGCCTCGTCCCAGGGGCGCCGCTTGGGGGTGCGCGGGCCGCCGCCGGACGGCTCGGCGGGTGCGGTGGTGTCCGCCATGGCGGCGTCCCTGTCCAGGTGCTGAGTGGTCGTCACTTGTCCTGACCTCCGAACTTGCTCAGCCGCAGATAGACCATCGAGCAGAAGAGGAGGATCACGAACGCGATGGAGGTCAGCGCGGACGCGTAGCCGAAGTCGTGCGAGTCGACGGCGATGGACGCGATGCGCAGCGGCAGGGTCGTGGTCTCGCCCGCGGGTCCGCCGCCGGTGAGGGTGTAGAGCAGGTCGACGTTGTTGAACTCCCAGACCGCGCGAAGCAGCGTGGAGAGGATGATCGCGTCCTTCAGGTGCGGCAGTGTGATGTGGAAGAACTGCCGGAAGCGGCTCGCGCCGTCCACCTCGGCGGCCTCGTACAGGTCCTTCGAGACGGACTGGAGGTCGGCGAGGATGAGGATCGCGAAGAAGGGGACGCCGCGCCAGAGTTCGGCGACGACGACGGCAGGGAAGACGGTGCTGGTGTCCGAGAGCCAGGACGTTCCGTACGAGCCGATCCCCATGTCCGCCAGATAGCGGGTGATGCCCGTCTGGGAGTTGAAGATCAGCAGCCAGATCGTCGAGGTGAGCACGCCGGATACGGCCCACGGCGAGAAGACCAGGGCGCGGGCCATCGCGCGCCCGATGAAGGTCTGGTTGACGATCAGTGCGAGACCGAGGCCCAGGAGCAGTTGCAGGACGACCTCGACGGCCACCCACTGCAGGCTGAAGCCGAGCGTCTGCCAGAACTGCGGGTCCTCGGTGAACGCGGTGACGAAGTTGTCGAAGCCCGCGAAACCGTCGCGCCAGGGCTTGGTGGGGTTGTAGTGGCGCAGGCTGTAGTAGAAGACGCTGATGACCGGGTAGGCGATGAAGCCCACCATCAGGAGTCCGGCCGGCGCGATCAGCAGATACGGGAGGCGGCGCGGGGTCGCTCCCGTTCGGCGCCGGGGCGCACCCGGCGTGCGGCGCCGGGGCGGTGGCTGCGGTGGCGCTTTCGCCACAGCTGAGGCCATGTCTGCTTCTCCGTTCTCATGGGCGGCACACAGTCGGCGAGATGAAGCGCTTCGCAGACGTTGTTCGAAATCTCGTACAAAAAATGAGCTGGGGGCTCAGCCCGCGTACGGGTCGGGGACCGTGCCCTCGCGGGCCAGGAACGCGAAGTCGCAGCCGGTGTCGGCCTGGGTGATCTGCTCGCTGTAGAGCGCGCCGTAGCCGCGTCCGTAGCGCGCGGGCGGCGGCGTCCACGCTTCCCGCCGCCGCGCCAACTCCGCGTCGGAGACGTCGAGATGGAGCGAGCGCGCCTCGACGTCCAGCGTGATCAGGTCTCCCGTGCGGACCAGCGCGAGCGGCCCGCCCACATGCGACTCGGGAGCGATGTGCAGCACACACGTGCCGTACGACGTGCCGCTCATCCGCGCGTCGGAGATCCGCACCATGTCGCGCACCCCCTGTTTGAGCAGGTGATCGGGGATCGGGAGCATGCCGTACTCGGGCATGCCGGGACCGCCCTGGGGGCCCGAGCCGCGCAGCACGAGGACGTGGTCGGCGGTGATGCCGAGCGCCGGGTCGTTGATGGTGCGCTGCATCTGCCGGTAGTCGTCGAAGACCACCGCGGGGCCGGTGTGCCGCAGCAGGTGCGGCTCGGCGGCGATGTGCTTGATGACGGCGCCGTCCGGGCAGAGGTTGCCGCGCAGGACCGCCACCCCGCCCTCGTCGGCCAGTGGCGCGGTGCGCGGCCGGATGACCTCGGGATTGTGCACGACGGCGCCCGCGAGCTGCTCGCGCAGGGTGTCGTGGGCGACGGTGGGCCGCTCAAGATGCAGGACGTCGGTCAACTGGGCCAGGAACGCCGGGAGTCCGCCCGCGAAGTGGAAGTCCTCCATGAGGTACTGCCCCCCGGGGCGCAGGTTGGCCAGGACCGGCACGGTCCGCGCGATCCGGTCGAAGTCGTCGAGCGTGAGGCGTACGCCGCTGCGGCCCGCCATCGCGATCAGGTGGATGACGGCGTTGGTGGAGCCGCCGAGCGCCAGGACGGTGGCGACCGCGTCCTCGTACGCCTCCGGGGTCAGGAGCTTCGACAACCTCAGGTCCTGGCGCACGAGTTCGACGATCCGCATCCCGGACGCGGCCGCCATCCGGTCGTGCCCGGAGTCCACCGCGGGGATGGAGGACGCGCCTGGCATCGTCACGCCGAGCGCCTCGGCCGCGGCGGTCAGCGTCGATGCGGTCCCCATGGTCATGCAGTGGCCGGGGGAGCGGGCGAGCCCGCTCTCCAGCTCGGCCAGTTCGCAGTCGCCGATCAGTCCGGCACGCTTGTCGTCCCAGTACTTCCACATGTCGGTGCCGGAGCCGAGCACCTCGTTGCGCCAGTGCCCCGGCAGCATCGGCCCGGCCGGCACGAACACGGCCGGCAGATCGGCGCTCGCGGCGCCCATCAGCAGGGCGGGCGTCGTCTTGTCGCAGCCGCCGAGCAGCACGGCGCCGTCCACCGGATAGGACCGAAGCAGCTCCTCGGTCTCCATGGCCAGGAGGTTCCGGTAGAGCATCGGGGTCGGCTTCTGGAAGGTCTCCGAGAGGGTGGAGACGGGGAATTCGAGGGGGAAGCCGCCCGCCTGCCACACCCCGCGCTTGACCGCCTGGGCGCGGTCGCGCAGGTGGACGTGGCAGGGGTTGATGTCGGACCAGGTGTTGAGGACCGCGATGACGGGCTTGCCCAGATGCTCCTCGGGCAGATACCCGAGCTGCCGGGTGCGTGCCCGGTGGCTGAAGGACCGAAGCCCGTCCGTGCCGTACCACTGGTGGCTGCGCAGCTCGTCGGGCCTCATATCGCCCACGCCTTCACCAGGGCCGCTATCTCCTCGCGCCGCTCGACGGGAAGCACCCGGCTGGGCGGGCGCACCTCGCGGCGGCACAGACCGAGCGCGGCCAGGGCCTCCTTGACGACGGTGACGTTGTCCGCGGACTGATCGGCGGCGCGCAGCTCCTCGAAGCGCCGGATGCGCTCCCAGACGTCCATGGCCGCCGGGTAGTCGCCCGCCCGCAGGGCCGCGAGCATGCCCAGGGACACCTCGGGCGCGACGTTGACCAGGCCCGAGGTGAAGCCGGTGGCGCCGACGGCCCAGTAGGCGGGCGCGTACAGCTCGGCGAGCCCCGCCACCCACACGAAGCGATCGAGACCCGCGTCCCGCGCGAACGCGGCGAACGCGGCGGCGTCCGGCGTCGCGTACTTCGCGCCGATCACATTGGGGCACAACTCGCCCAGGTCGGCGAGGCGTCGACCGTCGAGCCGGGGGTTGCGGATGTACGGGACGACGCCCAGCTCGGGCACGGCGTCGGCGACGGCGCGGTGGTAGTCGACCCAGCCGTCCTGGGACACGTACGGATGCACCGGCTGATGGACCATCACCATGTGTGCGCCCGCGTCCCGAGCGTGCCGGGCCGCGGCGATCGCGGTCGGCACGTCATGGCCGACGCCCACCAGGACGACGGCGCCGCTCGTGCCCGCCTCCTCCATGGTCAACTCGGTGACCAGGCGCCGCTCGTCGGGGTCCAGGGCGTAGAACTCGCCTGTGTTGCCGTTCGGGGTCAGGGTGCGCACGCCGCTGTCGGTGAGGCGGCGCACCAGGGCGCGGTAGGTGTCCCGCTGCACGGAGCCGTCGTCGGCGAACGGGGTCACCGGGATCGCGACGACGTCGGCGAGGGCCGAACGCAGGGCGTCGAAAGAGAGGTCGTGGTGGCTGGGTCCGGTCATGAAAGCTCCCCCTCCGGGAACGCCCGCCGCACGAACGAGGCGATGTGGTCGTGGAGTCCGCGCGCCGCCGCGTCGGCTTCCCCCGCGAGCGCGAGCCGCAGGATCTCCCGGTGCTCGGCGGCCTCCCGCTCCCAGGAGGGCAGGGTCGCCCAGGCGACCGCGGAGACCAGGGCCGCCTGGTCGCGCACGTCGTCGAGCATGCGGGACAGCAGCGGATTGCCGCACGGGACGTAGAGCGCGCGGTGGAACTCCCGGTTGGCCAGGGAGCGTTCGGCCGCGTCGGCGGCGGTGTCCGCCCTCTCCAGGGCCTCGCGCGCCTCCTCCAGGAGGGCGCCGGAGCGGACGGTGCGCCGTAGTGCCTCCGGTTCCAGCAGCAGGCGGACGTCGTAGACCTCCTGCGCCATGGCCGCGTCCACCGTGCGCACGGTGGCGCCCTTGTACTGGCTCATGACGACCAGGCCGGTCCCGGCGAGCGTCTTCAACGCCTCCCGTACGGGCGTCTTGGAGACCGCGAACTGGGCGGCGAGCTCGGTCTCCACGAGGGGCTGGCCGGGCGCCAACTGCCCGGTGAGGATACGGTGCTTGACCGCCTCGAGCACGTACTGCGTGCGCGAGGGGATGGGGTGGGGCGCAAAGTTCATCGATGCTCTCAGTCGTCGTGCAGCCGTCGTGGAGCTGTGGTGCAGCCATCGCGTATCGCGTCTCATATATGACGTACGAAGTACGACGCGATGAAGCTAGGGCGCCGACCGGCCCGCGTCAACGTTTCGCGCAGGAAAACTCGTTCGAGATATCGGAGTTGGGGTGCGCGTGATGGCGGAGTCGGGGTGCGCATGCTCGAAGCGCTTCGACAGTTCCTGTCCGAACCGTTGACGTACTCACCCCAGCTCCCTACCTTGTCCCGGCAAGCGCTTACCTAAAACGATTCAATCGCGAACCGGCGGAGGGTGAACTGTGCCGATGAATGGGGAAGTTGACAGGCGCGGCCTGTTGAAACTGGCCGGCGGCTCGTTGGCGGCCCTCGGACTGACCGCGGCGGGCTGCGGCGGCGGGAGCGGGTCGGGGGACGGGACCGTTACCATCCGGTACGCGTGGTGGGGCTCCGACGACCGCGCCAAGCGGATCAACCGCACCATCGAGCTCTTCGAGAAGAAGTACCCGAAGATCAAGGTGAAGACGGACTTCCAGCCCTACCTGGACTTCTGGAAGAAGTTCAACACCCAGGCGTCCGGCGGCAATCCGCCCGACGTCTTCCAGAACGCGATCGGCTTCCTGCGCAAGTACGACCAGCGGGGCGTGCTGCTCGACCTGAACGCACAGGCCGAGGCGGGCAACCTCCGCATGGAAGGATTCCGCGCGGGACTGGAGAAGTTCGGCGAGGTCGACGGCAAGCTGCTGGGCGTCCCGGTCGGCAGCAACTCCATGGCCCTGGTGATCGACAAGCCGGTCTTCGAGAAGGCCGGGGTCACCCCGAAGATGGGCTGGACCTGGGACGACTACCACGCCGCGATGGAGAAGATCCACAAGCAGGGCAGGTCCGGCGACAGCGGGCTCTACGGCGTCATGTACCTCTACGACCCCTATCTGCGCCAGCGCGGCAAGGCCTTCTTCACCGAGAAGGGCCTGGGCTTCGACGAGGCCGACCTCAAGGAGTGGTGGACCAAGGGGTATGCCGGGGTGAAGTCGGGCATCTACGCCGACCCGAAGAAGGTCGCCCAGATCAAGCCCAAGTCGGCCGTGGCCGCCGAGATCGCCGCCTGCGAGTTCACCTGGGACAACTTCACCGTCCGCTATACCGCCGAGGGCAAGAGCGAGTACGGCCTCGCGCCGCTGCCGACCACCGACGGCAAGAAGACCGGCCAGTACCTCGGCTCGCTGATGCTCAGCGGCTCCAAGCGCACCCAACACCCCAAGGAAGTCGCCCAGTTCATCGACTTCATGGTGCACGACCCCGAGGTCGCCAAGATCATGGGATACGACCGCGGGGTGCCCACGACGACCGCGCAGTACGAGGCGTACAAGCCCGCCGAGGAGAAGGACGAGGTCATCGCCGCGGTCAACAAGGAGATCGCCGCGTACGAGGAGCAGCTCGTCGAGACCGATGTCCTGGAGCCCATCACACCGCACCCGGCGGGCGCGGACGTCTGCGAGGCGGCGTTCCTGCGGATCGCCGAGGAGCTGGCCATGGGGGAGCGGTCGGTGGACGAAGCGGTGAAGCAGTTCTTCACCGAGTGCAAGACCGCGCTCGGTTCCTGATGGGCGGCACGATGACGTCCCTGCGGACCCCCGCGGCCCCGGCCGCGGCCCAGAAGCCGAAGCCGCCGCGCGGTACTCGCCTCCCCGCGGCCGCGCGGCGGCGACGGCGGGGCGAGAACATCGCCGGGTTCCTCTTCATGTCCCCCTGGCTGGCGGGCTTCCTGCTCCTGACCGCTGGGCCCATGGTCGCCTCGCTCTACTTCGCCTTCACCGACTACAACCTGTTCGACGCCCCCAAGTGGATCGGCCTGGACAACTTCACCGAGATGTTCGGTGACCCGCGCTGGCGCAAGTCGGTGGAGGTGACGCTCTGGTACGTGATCGTCGGCACCCCGCTCAAGCTGGCCGCTGCCCTCGGCGTGGCGCTCCTCCTCAACCAGAAGCGGCGCGGACAGGCCTTCTACCGGGCCGCGTTCTACGCACCGTCCCTGATCGGCGCCAGCGTCTCGATCGCCGTGGTCTGGAAGGCGATCTTCTCGGACGACGCCATCGTCGACCGTACGCAGCGGGCGATCTTCGGCATGGACGTGGGCGGCTGGACCGGCGACCCGCAGTGGATCATCTACAGCCTGGTGGCGCTCACCGTCTGGCAGTTCGGGGCCCCGATGGTCATCTTCCTGGCCGGCCTCAAACAGGTGCCGCGCGAGCTGTACGAGGCGGCGGAGGTGGACGGCGCGGGCACCTGGCGGCGGTTCTGGAACATCACGCTGCCGATGATCTCCCCGGTCCTCTTCTTCAACGTCCTCCTGGAGACCATCCACTCCTTCCAGATCTTCGCGTCGGCGTACATCGTCGGCGGCGGCGCGGGCGGCAACGCCTGCGGCCCGGCGGACGGCTCGCTCGTCTACACCTGCTACCTCTACGTCCAGGGCTTCGAGAACAGCCGGATGGGCCTCGCCTCGGCCATGGCCTGGATGCTGCTGCTCGCGGTGGCCCTGGTGACGGCGGTCCTGTTCTGGTCCCAGAAGCGCTGGGTGCACTACGAGGAGGGATCCCGTTGAGCAGTGCGTCTCGTGGTCTTCAGGCCCACAGGTCCGCCCGCCGCCGTCGAGGGGCCGGTTCGCTGGGCTGGCACATCGGCTCCCTGGCGGTCCTGGCCGTGGTCCTCTATCCCGTGATCTGGGCGATCGGCGGCTCGTTCAAGCCGAACGAGGAGATCGTCGGCAGCCTGGACCTGTTCCCGACCGATCCCATCGTCGCGAACTACTCCGGCCTCGCCGACGGCATCGCCGACATCCCCATCTCCACCTTCTTCTCCAACTCCCTTTTCCTGGCGATCGGTTCGGTGGCGGGAGTGCTCATCTCCTGCTCGCTGGCGGCCTACGCCTTCGCGCGCATCAGGTTCGCCGGGCGCAATCTGCTCTTCGCGCTGATGATCGGCACCCTGCTCCTTCCGTACCACGTGCTCCTGATCCCGCAGTATGTGCTGTTCCAGAAGATGGGCCTGATCAACACCTATACGCCGCTGCTGCTCGGCAAGTACCTGGCGGTGGACGCCTTCTTCGTCTTCCTGATGGTGCAGTTCATGCGGAACCTGCCCAAGGAACTGGACGAGGCGGCGCGGCTCGACGGCTGCGGGCATCTGCGCATCTACTGGTCGATCGTGCTGCCCCTGTGCCGCCCGGCCCTGATCACCAGCGCGATCTTCACCTTCATCAACTCCTGGAACGACTTCATGGGGCCGCTGATCTATCTCAACGACCCCTCGAAGTACACCGTCTCGCTGGGCCTGAAGATGTTCGTCGACCAGGAGGGCCTGGCCAACTACGGCGGCATGATCGCCATGTCCCTCGTCGCCCTGCTGCCCGTCCTCGCGTTCTTCCTGGCCTTCCAGCGCTACCTGATCGACGGTATGGCCACGTCGGGCCTGAAGGGCTGAGGCGCGGTGAGTGACAGCGTGCGGGGGAAGCCGAAGTCCGTCTTCATGGACCGTTTCGGCGCCTTCGCCGAGTGCCTGCTGACCGGGGTGTGGATCGCGCTCGCCGCCCTGCCCCTGGTCACGCTGCCCGCAGCCTTCGCGGCGGGGACCCGCCACCTGGACCGGCATCTGGCCCACGAGACCTCCGGGTGGCGGGAGTTCACCGCCGATCTGCGCGCGGCGGCGCGACGCGGCTGGCTGGTGGGTCTCGCGGGATGGGCGGCCCTTGCCCTGCTCCTGGCCGACATCGCGTTCGTACGGGCGGGTCTTCCCGGCGGCACGTTCGTCGGGGCGGTCGGGGTCGTCGCCCTGTTCGTCCTGGTCGTCGCCGGGCTGCGGGCCGCCGCGAACTGGGCTCCCGGGAAGTCGTGGCGCGCGCTCCTGACCGGGGCGGTGCGCCGCACACTGCGCGATCCCGCTGGTTCGCTGGTGATCGTGTGCGGATTCGCCGTGGTCGCGGCGTCCGCCTGGTTCGCCCTGCCGCTCGCGGGCCCCGCCCTGGGGATGGTCGCGGCGGCCACCCTTGCCGTCGAACGGCGCGGCACGGCGGGCTGACGCGCGCGGCGCGGCTAGGCGGGCCGCGCCCGCACACCGTTCGCCCGCACGAGCCAGCACACCCGCGCGCACCGGCACGACCGGACACCCGCTGCCCGCGCACCTGCTCGCCCGTCCGGGCTGCGACCCCACCCACACACCTCCGGCCCCACCTGCACATCTCCGCCTGTCATGCCCACGCATAAAGAGAGGATCACCATGTCCCCGATCCCCCGCAGGTCCCTGCTCAAGGCCGCCGCCGTGGCGGGTGCCGCCGCGCAGTTCAGCTGGGCGCTCGGCCGCGGCGACGCCCAGGCGGCTCCCCGCGCGGCGGCGGCCGACGGCCCCGTCACCGTCGGCTGGCTGGAGAAGGGCGGGCTCGGCGCCGCGCCGGGCTCCACCTTCGGTGTCCCGTGGCCCAAGGGCGCCTACCCCGCCGGGCAGAAGTTCGCCCTCGCCACCGCCGACGGCAAGGACGTCCCCGTACAGACCTGGACCACCGCCCGATGGCCCGACGGCTCGGCCAAGTGGACGGCGCACGCGGTGGGACCGGAGGCCGCGGGCGCCGACACGTTCCGCCTCAGCGCCGGGAGCCCCGCAGCCCCCGGAAAGGGCGCGAAGGTCAGCGTCACCGAGACCCGCGGGGCCATCACCGTCGACACCGGCGTCATCAAGGCCGTCATCGCCAAGGACGGCGAGCGACTCGTCCAGTCCGTCACCCGCGACGGCGTGAAGATCGCCACCGACGGGCGGCTCGTCCTGCTGCGCCAAGGGGACCTCGACGACGGTGACCGCGGCAACGCCAAGTGGGAGCGGTTCGACGGCGAGATCAGCGGCGCGAGGGCCGAGCAGGACGGTCCGGTGCGTGCCGTGGTCCGCATCGACGGCAAGCACCGCAAGGGCAGCCGCAGCTGGCTGCCCTTCAGCGTGCGCCTGTACTTCTACGCGGGCGCCGACTCCTTCCGCATGGTGCACACCATCACGTACGACGGCGACGCCGAGAAGGACTTCATCCGCGGCCTGGGCGTCCGCTTCAGCGTGCCGATGCGCGACGCGGCGTACGACCGCCACATCCGCGTCGCCGGCGAGGGCAAGGGATTCCTTACCGAGGCGGTCAAGGGCGTCACCGGCCTGCGCCGCGACCCCGGCGCCGCGATCCGCGCCGCCCAGGTCAAGGGCGAGAAGCTGCCGGACCCGGCCACCTGGGACCAGCGCGTCACCAGCCGCCTCCAGTACATCCCCACCTGGGGCGACTACACCCTCGCCCAGCTCTCCGCCGACGGCTTCACCCTGCGCAAGCGCACCAAGCCGGGGCACACCTGGATCACGGCCGGAGGCGGCGGTCGGGCGAGCGGGTTCGGGTATGTCGGCGGGGTCGGCGGCGGCTTCTCCTTCGGGCTGCGGGACTTCTGGGAGAAGCACCCCGCCCAGCTGGACATCCGGGGCGCCGCCGGTGACACGGCCGAGGTCACGCTCTGGCTCTGGTCGCCCGAGGCCCAGCCGATGGACCTGCGCACGTACCACGACGGCATGGGCCAGGACACGTTCCCCGAGCAGCTCGAAGGCCTCAACATCACCTACGAGGACTACGAACCGGGCTTCGGCACCCCCTACGGCATCGCCCGCACCAGCGAGCTGATGTTCTGGGCGAACGCCGCGACCCCCTCCGCCGCCACCCTCGTCGACCAGGCCGCCGCCGTCCGCACCCCGCCCCAGCTGGCCGCCGCGCCCGAGCACGTGACGAAGACCGGAGTCTTCGGCGGCCTCTTCTCACCCGTCGACCGCTCCACGCCCGCCAGGGCGACGATCGAGGACCACCTCGACTTCCTCTTCACCTACTACAAGGACCAGGCCGAACAGCGCCGCTGGTACGGCTTCTGGGACTACGGCGACATCATGCACACCTACGACGAGGACCGGCACCAGTGGCGGTACGACGTCGGCGGCTACGCCTGGGACAACTCCGAGCTCTCGCCCGACCTGTGGCTCTGGTACGCCTACCTGCGCTCGGGCCGCGCCGACATCTTCCGCTTCGCCGAGGCCATGACCCGCCACACCGGCGAAGTCGACGCCTACCACCTGGGCGAATGGGCGGGCCTCGGCACCCGGCACGGCGTGCAGCACTTCGCCGACAGCGCCAAGCAGCAGCGCATCTCCACGGCCGTCTACCGCCGCCCCTACTACTTCCTCACCGCCGACGAACGCGTCGGCGACCTGATGCACGCCCTGGTCGACTCCGACGAGACATTCCTCGTCCTCGACCCGCTGCGCAAGATCCGCACCGAGCCGTACGAGCCCGACCGCAACGCCCTGTCCATCGGCTTCGGCACCGACTGGAGCGGTCTCGCGGCGGCCTGGCTCACGGAGTGGGAGCGCGGCGGCCCCAAGGCGGCGAAGGCCGAGGCGCGCCTGCGCTCCACCATGGAGACCATCGCCGCCCAGCCCAACGGCTTCGTCCAGGGCAGCGGGCTCTACGACCTCGACACCGGCAAGTTCGCCGTGGCCGCGGAGCCCGCCGTGAACGTCTCCCACCTCTCCGCGATGTTCGGCCTGGTAGAGATGTGCGCCGAGCTCATCGACCTCGTCGACCAGCCGGAGTTCAAGGAGGCGTGGCTGGACTACTGCCGCTACTTCAACGCCACCAAGGCCGAGCAGAGGGAGCGCTACGGCAAGGACTTCGGCAGCCTGCTGCTCTTCCAGGGGCACTCCCGCCAGGACGCTTACGCAGCCGCCCAGTTGAAGGACGGCGAGCTCGCGACGCGCGCCTGGCGGAAGTTCCACGACAGCGACGGCTACACGAAGGCGATGAGCTGGGCGAGGACGGACGTGGAGGGCCCCGCCGTCCTGGAGCCCGGTTACGAGAACCTGCGGATCAACACCAACGAGACCGCGCTGTTCGGACTCGCCGCCATCCAGAACCTCGCCCTGGTCGGCGACGAGCTCCCCGGCTAGCCGCCCGACACCGTAAGGGAGTTGGTGGTGAAGTCGAGTCCGCCGGCCGAGCCGCTGATCTCGTAGCCGAACTGCACGTCACCGATGGTCTCGTTGCCCATCCAGCCCTTGGTGTTCTTGATCCACTTGAGGATCGGCAGGATGTCGACGGTCCCGGACGAGGAGTCGGAGGTGCGCAGGAAGGAGAAGACCTCGTTGGCGCCGTTGGTGCCCTTGTAGACCGCCCAGGTGTGGCCGCCGAGGCTGACGGTGCCCTGGGCGGTGCCGAGCGGGCCGACGTTCCCGTTGTAGTTGACCCAGAGCATGATCTCGTAGTCGTAGTCGGTGTCCCAGATGTCGTACGAGGAGTTGTAGTCGCCTGCCGACGGGACCTTGACGTTGTACGAGCTCTTCAGCGAGGAGAGTGAGTCGACCGGCTTGCCGATGACCTTCTTGGAGTTGGGGTAGGACTTGATGCCGCTGGTGTTGGGGTGGTCGGCGTGGACGCTCCACCTGGTGCCGGAGTCCGCCGCTATGCACTGGCTGCCCGCGCCCGAGCCCCAGATGTTGTTGTAGAGGGTGTAGCCGCCCAGGCTCGTGTTGCCCCACTGGTCGCAGGAGTTCCAGACGGCGGCCTGGGCGGGGGCCGACGCGAGCCCGAGGGCCGCGCCCGCCACCAGGGCGGGGGCGAGCAGCAGGCGGGTGAGGGTGCGGCGGGGGTGTCGTGTCATGTGTCGTCTCCAGGGTGGGGGGAGGAGCGCCGAGGGCCCGGGGCGGGCCCGCGGTCGTTTTCGGGGGCGTGGCGCAGCACGGCCACGCCGTGGCGGTCGAGGACGACGGCGCCCTCGACGGTCTTGCCGGTCAGCAGATCGAGGTGGCTGCCGGGCAGGGGCACGGTCACCTGCTCGCGGCCGTGGTGCAGGAGGAACAGGAGATCGCCGCGGCGTACGGCCTCCACCGCGCGGGGGAGGCCTGCGAGCGGGGGCCGTACGCCTGCTTCGGCGGCCACACGCGCGAGCAGGTCGCGCAGGGCCTCGGGGTCGGGCAGCGTGGACAGGTACCAGGCGCGGCCGTGGCGCAGCACCGCCGGCAGGCCGTCGAGCTCGCCGCCCCGGTAGGCGGCGACCGTCTCGGCACTGTCGTCGGCCAGCAGCTCCTCCGACCAGAGCGTGCCGGTGAACTCCCCGCAGTCCACGTGCTCCTGGGCCTCCAGTGGCCACCACTCGTGCACGGTGCGGATGCCGAACAGGGCGCGCAGGCGGGCGTCCATGCCGCCGGGCCGCACCCGGTCGTCGGTGTCGGCCACGCCGGTGAGGAAGCCGCAGACGAGGGTGCCTCCGTCGTGCACGTACGACAGGAGGTTGTCGATCGAGGTGTCGGTCAGGAGATAGAGGTGCGGGACGACGACCAGCCGGTAGGGGCTCAGGTCGTGCTCGGGGTGGGCGAAGTCGACGGCTGTGTTCGCCTCCCACAGCGCGCGGTGCCAGGCGCCGAGCACCTCCGCGTGGTCGACCAGGGTGGAGGGGCGGCCCTCCTGCTGGCTCGCCCACCAGGAGTCCCAGTCGTGCAGGACGGCCACATCGGCAGTGACGCGCGTGCCGGCCACCGCGGGGCCGACCGCGGCGAGTTCGGCGCCCAGCTCGGTGATCTCCTGGAACGTGCGGCCGTGCTCGCCCGCGTGGCCGACCATCCCGGAGTGGAATTTCTCCGCGCCCTGCCGGGACTGGCGCCACTGGAAGTAGCAGACGGCGTCCGCGCCGCGCGCCACCGCCTGCCAGGACCAGAGGCGGTTCAGGCCGCGCGGCTTGGGATGGTTCACCCCGCGCCAGTTGACCGGGCCCGCCGCCTGCTCCATCAGCATCCACGGGCCGCCGCCCGCCTGCGAGCGCGTCATGTCCTGGACCAGCGCGCCCTGTTGGGCGCCGAGCGGGTCCCTGGGGTCGGGGTAGAGGTCGACGGAGACCACGTCCTCCTGCGCGGCCCACTTCCATGCGTCCTGCCCCGACCACAGCGGCATGAAGTTGGTGGTGACCGGCAGGTGCGGGGTGTGCGCGCGGACGATGTCCCGCTCGGCGCGGAAGCACTCCAGCCAGGAGTCGGACGTGAAGCGCTTGAAGTCGAGCACCTGGGCGGGGCTCTTCAGGTAGTGGGCACGGCGCGGCGGCAGGATCTCCGCCCAGCTGTCGTAGCTCTGGCCCCAGAAGGCGCTTCCCCAGGCCGAGTTGAGTGCACCGATCGAGGGGTACTTCGCCCGGAGCCAGCGGCGGAACGCGACCGCCGCCTCGTCGCCCCAGTCGTAGGTGCAGTACTCGTTGTTGATGTGCCACATGGTGAGCGCGGGGTGGTGCGCGTACCGCGCCGCCAGGTCTGTGGTGATGGCGGCGGCGAACCTGCGGTAGACGGCGCTTGCGTGCGCGAAGTGCTGGCGCGAGCCCCACCACTCCACCTGCCCGTTCTCGTCCCGCGGCAGCGTCTCGGGGTGCAGGCGGCCCAGCCACGGCGGGGGAGCGGAGGTCGGCGTCGCCAGGACGACACCGATGCCGTTCGCGTGCAGCAGGTCCATCAGCCGGTCCAGCCACTCGAAATCCCGCGCCCCGGGCCGGGGTTCGAGCCGCGCCCAGGAGAAGACCCCGAGGGTGACGGAGTTGACCGCGGCCTCGCGCATCAGGCGTACGTCGTCGAGCCAGACCTCCTCGGGCCACTGCTCGGGGTTGTAGTCGCCGCCGAACAGGATCCGGCCGCGGGTGGTGTCGTCGAGGGAAGGCATCGGTGGGATCAGCCCTTCACTGCGCCGGTGAGCATGCCCTGCTTGAAATGCCGCTGTACGAACGGCGAGAGGACGGCGACCGGCAGGAGCGCCAGGACCATCACGGCCATCTGGATGGCCAGCGGCGACAGATGCCCCGTGTTGATCGCCTGGGCCAGGCCCGTCGGCCGCTGCTGCTTGATCACCAGCTGCTGCATGACGTTCTGCAGCGGCATCATGTCCGGGTCGCTGAGGTAGATCGACGCGTTGAACCACGCGCTCCAGTAGCCCACCGCGTAGAACAGGGTGATGACCGCGATCACCGCGCGGGACAGGGGCATGACGATCCGCCACAGGATGAGCAGGTCCCCGGCCCCGTCGATGCGGGCGCTCTCGATCAGCTCCTGCGCCGTGCCCATGAAGAACGCCCGCAGGACGAGGATGTTGAAGACGTTCAGGGCGCTGGGCAGGATCAGCGACAGATAGGTGTCGGTGAGGCCGATGCCCTGCACCACCAGATACGTGGGGATGAGCCCGGCGCCGAAGAACATCGTGGCGACGATCACCAGCAGGATCGGGCGGTGCAGGACCGATCCCGGGCGCGAGAGGCCGTACGCGCACAGGACGGAGACCACCATGCTGAACAGCGTGCCGACGACCGTGACGCCCACGCTGACCAGTGCGGCCCGTGACACCTGACCGCCGCCGAGCAGCTCCGTGTAGTGCACGAAGGTGACGCCCCGGGGGATCACCACCAGGCCGCCCGTCGCGGTGATCGTCTTCACCGAGGAGAGGCTGGTGACGACCACCACCCACACCGGGAAGAGCACCGCGAGGCACACCAGGGTCAGCGTCACGCCCTTGGTGGCGAGGCCGGCCCGGGTCGGGGGCTCCTCCCACACCGGTCGCAGACCTGTCCTGCTGCCGGGCTTGATGCCGAAGTTCAGCGCGCTCACCGTTTGTACACCCCCTGCTCGCCCATGAGGTGGGCGGCCTTGTTGGCCCCGAGCACCATCAGGAGCCCGAAGACGCCCTTAACGATGCCGATGGCGGCGCCGTAGCCGAAGTTGCCGTTGTCCAGGCCGGTGTTCCACACATAGGTGTCCAGGACCTCGGAGGCCGTGGGGCCCACGGCGGTGCGCTGCAGCAGGATCTGCTCGAAGCCGACCGTGAGCGCGTTGCCCACCTGGAGGACCAGGAGCAGCGCCACCACCGGGCGCAGTGCGGGCAGTTGGATGTGCCACATGCGCCGCCAGCGGTTCGCGCCGTCCATCGCCGACGCCTCGTACAGGTCCGGGCTGACCGCGGCCAGCGCGGCGAGGAAGACGATGACGCCCCAGCCCGCGTCCTTCCAGACCATCTCGAAGGTGACCAGGAACTTGAAGAGGCCCGGGTCGGTCATCAGGTCGAAGCCCTCGTGCCCGTGGTCCCGCAGGACCTGCGCGACCAGGCCCGCCCCGCCGAACATCTGCTGGAAGACCGTGATGACCAGGACCCAGGAGAAGAAGTGCGGCAGGTAGAGGATCGCCTGGGCGACCGCCCGCACCCGGGGCCGCACGAAGCTGTTGATGAACAGCGCGAGCGCGATCGGCAGCGGGAAGAACAGCGTCAGCTGGATCGCGAAGATCGCCAGGGTGTTCCTGACCGCCTGCCAGAACAGCCGGTCCTCGGCCATGTGCCGGAAGTGCTCGACGCCGATCCAGGGGCTCTGCGTCATCGCCTGGAACGCGTTGTCGGCGATGTAGGGGTCGTAGTCCTGGAAGGCGACGACGTTGCCGATCAGCGGTACGTAGTTGAAGACGAGCAGGAGCAGCAGCGCGGGCAGCACCATGAGGAGCAGCACGCGGTCGCGGCGCAGCCGGTGCCGCAGCGGGACGCGGGCGGCTGACTTCTTCTTAAGGGGCGCGGCTTCGGCGGGAGGGGCGGGCGCCCGCTCGGTGGGGGCGCTCTCGCGCGCGTGAGTCGTGCTCTGGGCCATGTCAGGACGCCGCGTCGCCGGTCTCGTCAAGCAGTTTCTTGTACCAGTCGCGCAGCTTGTCGCCGCCGCCCGACTTCCAGTCCGAAGCCGCCTGCTGCATGTCGGCGACCTTCTTGCGGCCGCGCACGATGTCCTTCTCCAGGTCCTCGAACTCGGCGTTCAGCTCGGTGTACCGGGTCGGCTCGATGATCATCATGCCGTGGAAGAGCGGCTTCTTCGTGTGTGCGCCCTGGCGCTGCTGCCACTCGACCATGCCTTCGGTGACGTCCGGCAGATCGGGGTAGGCCACGAAGGGCGCGGGCGACGCGAGGTACTCGTACGTCGAGAAGACCTCGTTGTTGCCCTTGCCGTTCTTGGTGAGGACGCCGTCCTCGAACGTGTGGTGGACACCCTCGACGCCGTACATGCGCAGCCGCTGCTCCTTGGAACCGTAGGGCGCGGCCGTGTAGTTGGCGAGGGCGAGGATGTCGCGGACGGTCTTCTCGTCGGCCTTCTCGCTGATGAACGTCCAGATGTCGGCCGGCGGGCGCGCGTACAGCGTGGGCGCACCGCCGTCGGCGGCGAAGTAGTCGAACGCCTCCATGCGGAACTTCTTGTTGTCCACGCGCTGCACGGCCGCCTTGCCGTACCAGTCGGACAGGTCCTGGCAGTACATCCAGACCTTGCCCGCCGCGCACAGGTCGCCGATGCTGCCGGTCTCGGCCTTCGCGTCGGGGTGGACGAAGCCCGCCGAGTAGAGCTTGCGCGACCACTCCAGGGCTTCCAGATACTCGTCGGTCTCGTAGCGGTTGACGAGCTTTCCGTCGACGAGCTTCCAGTAGTACGGCTTCTCCGGCAGCACCCCGAAGATGTTCCAGGCCGCCCAGCTCATGTCGCCGCACGCCCACACCTTGCTCTTGGGGGCGTTGAGCTGCTTACACAGGTCGTAGAACTCCTGGGCGCTGGTGGGTGCTTCGAGCCCCTCCTTCTCGAAGAGGTCGGTGCGGTAGAACGGCGCGATGTTCGGCGTGGTGGCGGAGGGCATCGGCAGGCCGCGCAGCTTGCCGCCGAAGATGGAGCGCTGCCAGGCGCCGGTGGGGATCGCGGCGAGGTTCGGGTACTCCTTGACCTTGTCGCCGCTCAAGTAGGGGCCGAGATCGGCGAACTTGTTGGCGATCGCGCTCGGTATCTTGCCGGTCAGCTCCCAGCCGGGCACGACCACCGCGTCCGGGACACCACTGGAGGCGAGGACCGCGCCCAGCTTCTGGCCGTACGTGTCGCCCTGCTGGTTCTGCCACTTGACGCGGACGCCCGCGGCCTTGTCCATCGCCGCCCAGTAGGGATTGCCCTGCTTGGGCACGTTCCCCCAGATCGGGGCCATGACGGTGAACTCGCCGCCCTTGCCGAGCCGCTTCGGCACCGACACCTTCAGCTGATCCGCGGGCAGGGCCTTGGTGAAGCCGGCCGCCGAGCCGTTCTTGGCGGGGATGTCCGGGCTTGCCAGGTCCGAGGCGGCGTACGCGGGGAGCAGGTCCTTGAGCTTCTTCCCCGTCGTGGTGCCCTCGTTCTTCGACCCGCTGCCCCCGCAGGCCGTGAGCAGTGGAGCCCCGCCGGCCACGACGAGCGCGGCGAGGCCGGAGTGGGCGAGGAAGGTTCTCCGGCTCGAACGAGAGCTGGTGGAGAGGGAGTTCGGCGTCATTGCGTCAACCCTTCGTGGCGCGTGCCCGGACACACGGCGGTCACCGCCGGTCGGCTTTCGAAGCGCTTCGATGTTGCTGCGAGGTTAAGTGAAGGCTTGGGCCGTAACAAGACTCGGTCCTGAATTCCTCTCAGGTGCACCGGAGTTCCGGGAATCCGCCCAGTAGCACGAGATCCCGGGCGTCCTGCTCTTTCCGTCTTGACATGACCCCCGAGCGGCACAGAGCATCGAAGCGCTTCGAAGATGGAGTAGAAGTACGAGAAGAAGTACGTGACGACGTACGAGACCGAGTCGCCTCCTCCGTGCCCACCGCTCGCCAAGGGGATCCGCACGTGACCGCAAGCCCGCCGCCGCTCCGCGCACCGGAACAGCTGCCCTTCCATGACCCCGAACTGCCCCTGGACCAGCGCGTGGACGATCTGCTGTCCCGGCTGACCATCGGCGAACGCATCGCGCTCCTGCACCAGTTCGCGCCCGCCGTCGAACGGCTCGGCGTCGCCGCGTTCCGCACCGGACAAGAAGCCCTGCACGGCGTCGCCTGGATGGGCCCCGCCACCGTCTTCCCGCAGGCGGTCGGCCTCGGCGCGACCTGGAACGACGACCTCGTGCGCAGGATCGGCGAAGTCGTCGCCACCGAGGCCCGCGCCATGCGCACCCGGGACGACCGCGTCGGCCTCAACCTCTGGGCCCCCACGGTCAATCTGCTCCGCCACCCGCTGTGGGGCAGGAACGAGGAGGGCTACTCGGAAGACCCCCGCCTCACCTCCGCCATCGCCGTCGCCTACACCCGGGGCCTGCGCGGCGACCACCCGGAGCACTGGCGCACCGCCCCCGTGCTCAAGCACTGGCTGGCCCACAACAACGAGACGGACAGGGACACCTCGTCCGCCTCCGTGCGCCCCCGCGTCCTGCACGAGTACGACCTGCGGGCCTTCCGCGCGGCCGTCGAGGCGGGCGCCGTGGCCGGCGTGATGCCCGCGTACAACCTGGTCAACGGTCGCCCCAACCACGTCTCGCCCCACCTGCGCGAGCATCTGCGCACCTGGACCGACCAGGAGCTGCTGGTCTGCTCCGACGCGGGAGCGCCCAGCAACCTCGTCGACTCCGAGAAGTACTTCGACACCCACGAGGAGGCCACCGCGGCGGCCCTCGTCGCGGGCGTGGACAGCTTCACCGACCACGGCACGGACGCCTCGATCGTCACCGGCCGCATCCAACGCGCCCTGGACCAGGGCCTGTTGAGCGAGTCGGACATCGACACGGCGGCACGCCGTCACCTGTCCGTCCGCTTCCGGCTCGGCGAGTTCGACCCCGGTCAGGGGCCGTACGCCGACCCGGCGACGCACGCCTTCGACACACCGGGACACCGCGCCCTCGCCCAGGAGGCCGCCGAGCAGGCCGTCGTCCTGCTCAAGAACGACGGCCTGCTCCCGCTGCCCGAAGGCACCCGGATCGCCGTCGTCGGACTCCTCGCCGACGCGTGCATGACCGACTGGTACAGCGGCACCCTGATCCGCCGCAGCACCCCACTCGACGGACTGCGCGAGCGCTTCGGCGCCGACCGCGTCACCTTCGCCGAAGGCGCGGACCGGGTGCGCCTGAGGTGCGCGGCGGGCTGGCTCCGGGTGCCCGAGTCCTCCGAGTCCTCCGACTCCAAAGAGCACGGCCAGGCTCACGGGGCCGAGGCCGCCCTGGACCCGGCCCTGCTCACCGGCCGTACCGACCTGGCGCCGCTGTCCTGCGGCCCCGAGCCGACCGAGTTCGCCCTCGTCGACTGGGGATGCGGCGCGTGGACGCTGCGCGCCCCCGACGGCCGCTACCTCTCGGTCGCCGACGACGGGTACGTGCGCGCGTCCGCGGACCAGCCCGGCGGCTGGGTCGTGCAGGAGACGTTCGCGCTGGTCGGGCACGGGGACGGGTACCTCATCGAGCACACAGGGACGGGTGGGTACGTCTCTGTCGCCGCCGACGGCGTGAAGGTTGCCGAGGAGCGGCAGGTCTTCACCGTCGAGTGGCTGGAGCGCGGCGAGGACGCCGTGGCCCGCGTCGCCGCCGATGCCGACGCCGTGATCGTCGTCGCGGGCAACGACCCCCACATCAACGGCCGCGAGACCCAGGACCGCACGACGCTCGCCCTGCCGCCCCACCAGGAGCGGCTGTGGCGCGCGGCCCGCGCCGCCAACCCCCGCACCGCGCTCGCCCTGGTCTCCGCCTACCCGTACGCGGTCGCCGACGCCCACGCCCAGCTGCCCGCACTGCTGTGGACCGCGCATGGCGGCCAGGCCGCGGGCACCGCGCTCGCCCGGATTCTGGCGGGCGACGTCTCCCCGGCGGGACGCCTGCCGCAGACCTGGTACGCCGCCGACACCGACCTGCCCGATCTGCTCGACTACGACGTCATCGGCTCCCGGCAGACCTACCTCTACTTCGACGGCACCCCGCTCTACCCCTTCGGGCACGGCCTGGGCTACTCCTCCTTCGCGTACGAGGACCTGGTGACCGCACGCGAAGGGCAGACGCTCCGGGTCGCGTTCACCGTCACCAACACCGGACCCGTCGCCGCCGACGAGGTGGCCCAGCTCTACACCCGGGCGCCACGGGACCAGGCCGAGGCCCTCGCCCTGCCCCACCGGCAGCTCGCCGCGCACCGCCGCGTCCACCTCGCGGCCGGGGCCGCGCACCGACTGGAGTTCCAGCTGCCCCTGTCCGAGCTGGCGTTCTGGGACGTGCGGCACGACCGCTGGGCCCTGGCGCCGGGCGCCTACGAGATGCTCGCCGGCGCATCCAGCGGCGACATCAGACTCGCGGCGACCGTCGACATCGAGGGCGACCCGGTCGCCGCCAGGCCGGTGCGGGAGGCCGGCCTGGCGGCGACCGGCTACGACGAACAGGACGGCACCGAGATCGTCGACCGCACCAGGACGACCGGCGACGCCGTGCGCCCGCTGGACGACGGCACGGGTGAACTGCTCTTCCGGGCCTGCGACTTCGGCGACGGGGTCTGCGGCGTCTCGGTCGAGGCCTCGGGCTCCGGAGCCGTCGACCTGATCTCGGGCAGCACCGCCACCACCGTCACCGTGCCGGCGACCGGCGGCGCCTACGACTACACCCTGCGCACCTCCGGCTTCACCGCCGCCGGAGTCCGCGATCTGCGCGTGCGGCTGCGCGGCCCCCTGCGGCTCGCACGGCTCACCTTCACCGCCACCGCCCAGCCGAGGGAGACCGCATGAAGTTCACCGACGGCTTCTGGCTGATGCGCGACGGGGTGCGCGCCTCGTACGCGACCGACGTGCGCGACGTGCGCGAAGGCGAGGGCCGGTTCACGGCGTACGCCGCCGTCCACCGGGTCCGCGAGCGCGGCGACACCCTCAACACACCGCTCGTCACCGTCGAGTGCTTCTCGCCCGCCGACGGCGTGATCGGCGTCCGGGCCACGCACCACGCGGGAAAGGCCGCGCACGGACCGGATTTCGCCCTGAACGGCACGGAGGGCGCGGGCATCCTCAAGCGCGAAGGTACCGTCACCGAACTCACCAGCGGCCCCCTCGCCGTGCGCCTGGACACCGACAAGCCCTGGGGCCTGGAATTCCTGGACGCCGACGGACAGCGCCTGACGGCCGTCGAGCGCAGAGGCACCGGCTTCGCCACCGCGCCCGACGGCAGCCACCACATGATCGGCCAACTCGCCCTGGGCGTGGGCGAGCACATCTACGGCCTCGGTGAACGCTTCACGCCGTACGTCAAGAACGGCCAGAACGTCGACATCTGGCAGGCCGACGGCGGCACCAGCAGCGAGCAGGCCTACAAGAACATCCCCTTCCACCTCTCCTCGCGCGGCTACGGCGTCTTCGTCAACCACCCCGGCAAGGTCTCCTACGAGATCGGCTCCGAGTCCGTCGGCCAGGTCCAGTTCAGCGTCGAGGACCAGTCGATCGAGTACTACGTCATCGCGGGCCCCACCCCCAAGGACGTGCTGCGCCGCTACACCGCGCTGACCGGCCGCCCCGCCCTGCCGCCCGCCTGGTCGTTCGGCCTGTGGCTGACGACCTCCTTCTGCACGCCCTACGACGAGGAGACCGTCACCGCCTTCGTCGACGGCATGGCCGAGCGCGACATCCCGCTCGGCGTCTTCCACTTCGACTGCTTCTGGATGCGCGAGTACCAGTGGACCGACTTCCGCTGGGACCCGGAGGTCTTCCCCGACCCGGAAGGCATGCTGCGCAGGCTCCGCGAGCGCGGCCTGAAGGTCAGCGCGTGGATCAACCCCTACATCGCGCAGAAGTCCGACCTCTTCGCCGAGGCCGCCGCCCAGGGGTACCTGGTCCGGCGGCCGAACGGCGACATCTGGCAGTGGGACCTGTGGCAGCCCGGCATGGCGCTCGTGGACTTCACGAACCCGGCCGCCCGCGCGTGGTACGCGGACCGGCTGCGCACCCTGCTCGACCAGGGCGTCGACTGCTTCAAGACCGACTTCGGCGAACGCGTCCCCACCGACGTGGTCTGGCACGACGGCTCGGACCCCGAGCGCATGCACAACTACTACGCGCAGCTCTACAACAGCACGGTCTTCGAACTCCTGGAGAAGGAACGCGGCCCCGGCCAGGCGGTCCTCTTCGCCCGCTCGGCGACCGCGGGTGGCCAGCAGTTCCCGGTGCACTGGGGCGGCGACTGCTTCGCCTCGCTCGGCGCCATGGCCGAGTCCCTGCGCGGCGGCCTCTCCCTCTCGCTGTCCGGCTTCGGCTTCTGGAGCCACGACATCGGCGGCTTCGAGGGCACCCCGGACCCCGCGGTCTTCAAACGCTGGCTCGCCTTCGGCCTGCTCTCCTCGCACAGCCGCCTGCACGGCAACGTCTCCTACCGGGTGCCGTGGGCGTTCGGCGATGAGGCGGTGGACGTGGCACGCAAGTTCACGCTGCTCAAGCACCGCCTCATGCCGTATCTGTACGGAGCCGCCGTCGAGGCCCACCGCACCGGCGTCCCCGTCATGCGGCCCATGCTCCTGGAGTTCCCGGACGACCCCGCCTGCCGCACCCTGGACCGCCAGTACATGCTCGGCCCGGACCTCCTCGTCGCCCCCGTCTTCACCGCCGAGGGGGACGTCGAGTTCTACGTACCCGAAGGCACCTGGACCCACCTGCTGACCGGCGAGAGCGTCCAGGGCCCCGCCTGGCGGCGCGAGACCCACGGCTTCGACAGCCTTCCCCTGTACGTCCGGCCCGGCGCGCTGCTCCCGCTGGGCGCCGACGACCAGCGCGCCGACGGCGACTGGCTCCAGGACCTCACGCTGCTTGTCGCGCCGGACACGCAGGACGGCAAGGAGGTCACCGTGCCCGACCTGGACGGCCGGCCCGCGGCCGTCTTCCGCGCGGAGCGGGTCGGCGCCGAGGTCCGGGTCACCGCGGAAGGCACCGACCGCGCCTTCACGGTCCGCACGGTGGCGGATTGGTCGAATCCGGGCGGCAACCCTTCGGCGGGCGGCGGCGACAAGGACGTGTAAGCCGTTCACCAGCGAAGGAATGATTCGGGAACATGACCCCACGAGCGAACAAGCGCGTCCGTCATCGCCGAGGTCTCACCAAGCGCCGTGCCGTCGTCGGCGGCATCGCCGCGCTCGGCATGACCGGTGCCGCCCTCGTCACCAGCACCATGATGTCGAGCGCGGGGGCGGCCACCGCCTGGCCCGAGGCCAAGGGCGAGAAGCCGACGTCCAAGACCATCGAGGTCTCCGGCACCTACGACGGCGGCCTCAAGCGCCACTACGGCACCGGCGACCTGGGCGGCGACGGCCAGGACGAGGGCCAGGACCCGATCTTCAAGCTGAAGGACGGCGCGGTCCTCAAGAACGTGATCCTCGGCTCCCCGGCCGCGGACGGCGTGCACTGCGCGGGCAGCTGCACCATCCAGAACGTGTGGTGGGAGGACGTGGGCGAGGACGCGGCCACGTTCAAGGGGACCTCGGCGGGCTCGACGTACACCGTCTACGGCGGTGGCGCGAAGAAGGCCGACGACAAGGTCTTCCAGTTCAACGGCGCGGGCAAGCTGGTCGTGACGAAGTTCCAGGTCTCCGACTTCGGCAAGCTGGTGCGCGCCTGCGGCAACTGCTCCAAGCAGTATCAGCGCAACATCATCGTGAACGACGTCGACATCACCGCCCCCGGCAAGTCGATCGTCGGCATCAACACCAACTACGGCGACACGGCCGCGCTGCGCAACATCCGCATCCACGGCGACAGCGGCAGGAAGATCGCCACTTGCGACCGCTTCACCGGCAACAACACCGGTGCCGAGCCGCCGAAGACGGGCACGGGCCCCGACGGCAAGTACTGCAAGTTCACCGCATCGGACATCAGCTACAAGTAGCGGGCACAGCGATGCGGCACGGCCGAGGATGGCCGTGCCGCATCGCTGTCCCGTGTGTTCAGCTGCCGAGCAGCCGGTCGTACTCGGCCTGGGTCACCGGCAGGACCGTGCCGTGCCGGGCGCCCGCGGGCAGAGCGGCGTTCTTCGTCTCGCTCCAGGTGCCCGACGCGAGGTCCGTCGTCTCGAAGAGGACATAGCCGCGCCCGCCGAACTCGTCGATGAGCATGTACCACTTGTCACCGGTGTTGGCCCGGAACACCGCGGGCCCCTCGCCCCGGTCGATCACGCCCTTCCCGATGCAGTCCGCCACGAAGTCGTACGAGGTGTCCGTCAGCCGCTTCGACTTCTCCGCGGTGATGAACTTCGAGCAGGGGGTGCCCGACGCCGGGTCCCGCTCGTCCTTGGTGAAGCGGTAGTAGGCGCCGCCGTCCTTGACCACCGTCGAGTCGATCACCGAGTAGCCGGGGTCGTTCCAGACCTTGGGCTCGCTGAAGGTGCGGAAGTCCTTCGTCGTGGCGTACAGCATCTTGTTGTACGTCGATCCGGTGTGGTCCGGGTCGTCGGCGCCGTAGACCTTGGACGCCCAGAAGACGACGTACGCCTTCTGCCGCTCGTCGTAATAGGCCTCCGGTGCCCAGGTGTTGCCCGCCGTGTCCGGGGCGACCTTCACCAGGCGCTGGTCGGTCCAGTGGACCAGGTCCGTGGACTCCCACACCATGATCGACTTGCTGCCGGTGCGCTGGACCTGGTCCCAGCTGCCGCCGCTCCCGCCGTACATCCGCAGGTCGGTGGCGATCTGATAGAACTTGTCGCCCTTCGGCGAGCGGATGATGAACGGGTCGCGCAGCCCCTTGGTGCCGAGCTGCGAGGTGAGCACCGGCTCGCCGCCGTTCAACTCCTGGTAGCGCGTGGGGTCGTTGCCCCGGCTGAGCGCCATGCGGATCTGCTCGCCGTCCGCGGAGCCCTCACCGGTGAAGTAGCTGAAGAGATAGCCCGCGTACTTCTGCTTGGCTTGGGTTGGCTCGGCGTGCGCGGGAGTCGCGAGCAGACCGGCCATCAGGGCAAGGAACGGGATCAGAATTCTCGCGCGCACGGCTCAGCCCGCCGAGAAGCTGTGCACCGTGCTGGACCGGTAGGTCTCGCCGGGCCGCAGCACCGTCGAGGGGAACTTCGGCTGGTTGGGGGAGTCCGGGAAGTGCTGGGTCTCCAGGCACAGACCGTCGCCCTGCCGGTAGGTCCGCCCCGAGGGCCCGGTGAGGGTGCCGTCCAGGAAGTTGCCGGAGTAGAACTGCACGCCCGGCTCCGTCGTGGCGATCTTCATCGCGCGCCCGGACCCCGGGTCCCGCAGCGTCGCGAAGTGCTCGGGGCGGCGCGTGATGCCCTTGTCCAGGACCCAGTTGTGGTCGAAGCCCTTGGCGGTCACCAGCTGCTCGTGGGAGACGCGGATGTCCTCGCCGACCGTCTTGGCGCGCCGGAAGTCGAAGGGCGTGCCCGCCACCCTCGCCAGCTCGCCCGTCGGGATCAGACCGGCGTCGGTGGGCGTGAACCCGGCGGCGGCCAGGGTCAGTTCATGGTCCAGGATGTCGCCGCTGCCCTCGCCCGCGAGGTTGTAGTAGGTGTGGTTCGTCAGGTTCACCACGGTGGCCTTGTCCGTGGTGGCCGCGTAGTCGATGCGCCAGTCGCCGCGTGCGGTGAGGGTGTACGTGACGGTCACCCGCAGCGTGCCGGGGTAGCCCATCTCACCGTCGACGCTCGTGTAGTGCAGCCGCAGGCCGACACCGGAGGAGTCCTTGAACGGCTCGACGTCCCACACCCGCGTGTCGAAGCCCTTGGCCCCGCCGTGCAGGCTGTTCTCGCCGTCGTTCACGGAGAGCTGGTGGGTCTTGCCGTCCAGGGTGAAGCGGCCCTTGGCGATGCGGTTGCCGTAGCGGCCGATCGTCGCGCCGAAGAAGGTGGTTCCGGCGACGTACTCCTGGACGGTGTCGTAGCCGAGGGAGACGTTCGTGTACCGGCCGTGCCGGTCGGGCAGTTCGAGGGACTGCACGATGCCGCCGTACGAGAGCACCTTCATGCGGGTGCCGCCGTTCGCCAGCGACCAGCGGTACACCTTGGTGCCGTCGGCCAGCTTGCCGAAGAGTTCCTTGGCCGGCGCGTGGCCCGCCGAGGCGTACGAGGTGCCCGCGACGGCGGCGGTGAGCCCCGCGGCGGCGGTCGTGGCCAGGACGGTACGTCTGGTCGTTTCCATGTGCGACTCCAAACAGAAGAGTTGTGGAGAGGGACGGCCGGGCCCCGAAGGGGGCACGGGGACCGCGTGAACAGCTCCCACCGGCCCGCGGATTCAGCATTCGCTTCCTTCGGCCGCCTAACGGCCGACCTTGCGCTTGTTCCAGACGTCGAAGCCGACCGCGGCCAGCAGCACCAGGCCCTTGATGACCTGCTGGTAGTCGGTGCCGATGTTGACCAGGGACATGCCGTTGTTGAGGACGCCGAGCACCAGGCCGCCGATCACGGCGCCCATCACCGTGCCGACGCCGCCGCTCATCGACGCGCCGCCGATGAACGAGGCGGCGATCGCCTCGAGTTCGAAGTTCAGGCCCGCCTGCGGGGTGCCCGCGTTCAGGCGCGCCGCGTACACGCAGCCAGCGAGCGCGGCGAGCACGCCCATGTTGACGAAGATCAGGAAGGTGACGCGCTTGTCCTTGACGCCGGACAGCTTCGCCGCCGCCTTGTTCCCGCCGAGCGCGTAGATGTGGCGTCCGACGACCGCGTTGCGCATCACATAGCCGAGGGCGATGAGCAGGCCGCACATGATGAGCAGGACGACGGGGACGCCGTGGAAGCTCGCGAGGGTCAGCGTGAAGGCGACGACGGCGGCGGTGATCGCCACCAGCTTGGCCACCCACAGGCCCGTGGGCGTCACGTCGAGGTCGTAGGCCAACTGCTGCTTGCGGCTGCGCCATTCGCGGAACAGCAGGAAGGCGACCGTCACCAGGCCGAGCACGAGCGTCGGGTTGTGGTACTGCGTGTACGGGCCCATCTCGGGGATGAACCCCTTGGCGATGTTCTGGAAGCCCTCGGGGAACGGCGAGAGCGACTGGCCCTCCAGGACGATCTGCGTGAGACCGCGGAAGAGCAGCATGCCGGCCAGGGTCACGATGAACGACGGGATGCCGACGTACGCGATGAAGAAGCCCTGCCAGGCTCCGGCGACCGCGCCGATGAGGAGCGACAGGACGAGGGCGAGCACCCAGGGCATGTCGTGTTTGACCATCATCACCGCCGACATGGCGCCGACGAAGGCGACGAGGGAGCCGACGGACAGGTCGATGTGACCGGCGATGATGACGATCATCATGCCGATGGCCAGGATGAGGATGTAGCCGTTCTGCTGGATCAGGTTGGAGACGTTGTTCGGCAGGAGCAGCGTGCCGTCGGTCCAGATCTGGAACAGGATGACGATGAAGGCCAGGGCGACGAGCATGCCGTACTGGCGCATGTTGGAGCGCACGCTCTGCAGCAGCAGATCACGCGTGGACTCCTTGGCGGGCGGCGTGGACGGGGTGTCACGTGGTGGCGTGGTCGTGGTGGTCATCGCGGATGCCTCAGCTTCTGTTCTTGGTCATGTGGCGCATCAGGAGTTCCTGGGTGGCGTCCGCGCGGTCGACCTCACCGGTCAGCCTGCCCTCGGCCATCGTGTAGATCCGGTCGCACATCCCGAGCAGCTCGGGCAGTTCGGAGGAGATGAAGAGCACCGCCTTGCCCGCGGCCGCCAGCTTGTCGATGACGGTGTAGATCTCGAACTTGGCGCCGATGTCGATGCCGCGTGTCGGCTCGTCGAGGATCAGCACCTCGGGGTCGGCGTGGATCCACTTGCTCAGGACGACCTTCTGCTGATTGCCGCCGGAGAGCCGTCCCACCTGCTCGAAGACGGTGGGGGCCTTGATGTTCATCGACTTGCGGTAGCGCTCGGAGACGGAGCGCTCGTGGTGCTCGTCGACGAAGCCGTCCTTGCGCCGCATGCCCGAGAGCGAGGCCAGGGAGATGTTGCGGTTGATGTTGTCGATGAGGTTCAGGCCGTACTGCTTGCGGTCCTCGGTGACGTACGCGATCCCGGCGTCGACCGCCGCGGGCACGTTCCTCGTCACGACCTCGCGCCCGCCGACGGCCACCGTTCCGGCGACGTACTGCCCGTAGGAACGCCCGAAGACGGACATCGCGAGCTCCGTGCGGCCCGCGCCCATCAGGCCCGCGATGCCGACGATCTCGCCGCGCCGCACGGTCAGCGACACGTCGTCGACGACCTTGCGCTGGTGATCCACCGGATGCCGCACCGTCCAGCCCTCGACGGAGAGGGCGATGGAGCCCGCGTCCTGTCCCTCGTACGGCGTGCGGTCGGGGAAGCGGTGGTCGAGGTCGCGGCCGACCATGCCGCGGATGATGCGGTCCTCGGCCACCTGCGGTTCGGAGGTCGGGGTCTCACGGACCGTCAGGGTCTCGATGGTCCGCCCGTCGCGCAGGATCGTCACCGAGTCGGTGATGGCCCGGATCTCGTTGAGCTTGTGGGAGATGATGATGCAGGCGATGCCCTGCTCGCGCAGCTCCAGGATGAGGTCGAGCAGCTTGGCGCTGTCCTCGTCGTTCAGGGCGGCCGTCGGCTCGTCCAGGATGAGCAGCTTCACCTCCTTGGACAGGGCCTTGGCGATCTCCACCAGCTGCTGCTTGCCCACGCCGATGTCGGCCACCGGAGTCTGCGGCTTCTCGCTCAGACCGACCCGCTTGAGCAGCGCGCTCGCCCTGCGCAGCGTGTCGTTCCAGTCGATGAAGCCCCGGGTGCTCTGTTCGTTGCCCAGGAAGATGTTCTCCGCGATGGACAGATAGGGGACGAGCGCCAGCTCCTGATGGATGATCACGATGCCGTGCTTCTCGCTGGCGCGGATGTCCTTGAAGGCCATCCGCTCGCCCTCGAAGTGGATCTCGCCGTCGTAACTGCCGTGCTCGTGGACGCCGCTGAGGACCTTCATCAGCGTCGACTTGCCCGCGCCGTTCTCGCCGCAGATCGCGTGGATCTCCCCGGCGCCCACGGTCAGGTTCACGTCGGAGAGCGCCTTGACGCCGGGGAACGTCTTGGTGATGCCGCGCATCTCCAGTACGGGCCCGCTCATGAGAGCTGACCGGCCTTGAAGTAGCCCTCGTCCACGAGGAGTTGGGTGTTGGACTTGTCGATGCTGACCGGGTCGAGGAGGAAGGACGGCACGGTCTTCTTGCCGTTGTTGTAGTCCTTGGTGTTGTTGACCTTCGGCTTCTTGTCGTTCAGGACCGCGTCGCCCATGGACACCGTCTGCGCGGCCAGCTTGCGGGTGTCCTTGAACACCGTCTGCGTCTGCTCGCCGCGGATGATGGACTTCACCGACGCGAGCTCCGCGTCCTGCCCGGTGATCACCGGCAGCGGCTGGCTCTTGGAGCCGTAGCCGGCGCTCTTCAGCGCGGAGATGATGCCGATCGAGATCCCGTCGTACGGCGAGAGGACCGCGTCGACCTTCGCGGAGCCGTAGTTCTTGCTGATCAGGTCGTCCATGCGCTTCTGCGCGGTGCCGCCGTCCCAGCGCAGTGTGGTGGCCTGGTTCATCTTGGTCTGCTTGCTGCGGACGGTGAGCTGGCCGCTCTTGAAGTACGGCTCGAGCACCTTCATGGCGCCGTTCCAGAAGTACTTGGTGTTGTTGTCGTCCGGCGAACCCGCGAACAGCTCGATGTTCTTCGGGTCGCCGCCCTTCTCCGGCTCGCCCAGCTTCAGCTTCTTGACGATGTACTGGGCTTCCAGGCGGCCCACGCGCTCGTTGTCGAACGAGGCGTAGTAGTCGACGTGTTCCGTGCCGAGGATGAGGCGGTCGTACGAGATCACGGGGATGCCCGCGTCGTGCGCGCGCTGCAGGACCTCGGTGAGCGCCGAGCCGTCGATGGCGGCGACCACCAGGAGACTGCGCCCCTTGGTGATCATGTTCTCCAGCTGGGCGATCTGGTTCTCGACCTTGTCGTCCCCGTACTGGAGATCGGTCTTGTACCCGGCCTTCTGGAACTGCTTGGCCATGTTGTTGCCGTCGGCTATCCACCGCTCGGAGGCCTTGGTGGGCATCGCGAGGCCGATGGTGCTGCCCTTGCCCTCGTCCGGCTTGTAGCGGCTGCCGCCGATGGCTTCCTGGCCGCAGGCGGTCAGCGAGCCGAGCAGCACGGCGGTGGCCACGGCGGCGGTGAGACGCGCTTTTCTCGATGTGCGGGTGGTCATGGGTCAGTCCCCTTCCGGGACGGGGAAGCGCTGGAGCTCGCCGGGCATGCGGGAGCCGAGCGGCGACATTCCGCCGTCCGCGCCGTGCCGTGCGAGCAGATCGAGGGCGAGACGGCCGCGGCGGACCCGCTCGCGGGCGGTGGCCAGGGTGTGGTCGCGCAGCTGGGCACCGTAGGGGTAGATGCCGGGGGACTTGCTCAGGCCGAACTTGAGGTAGATCGGGGCGCCGCGCCGGATCAGCTCGGCCGCCTCGTACATCCGGACGTAGCCGCCGAGGTCGTCGGGCGCCTCGACGTAGAGGTCCACCGGGGCGCGGCTTGCCCGGCGGATCTCCGTGAGGTGGTCCAGGGTGAGGTCGGAGGGGATGTTGAGGGAGTCGGCGCCGAGCCGCTCGTAGACCGCGTACGAGGCCGGGTTGACCGGTCCGATCAGGGCGGAGACCTTGAACGTGGTGTCGGCGGGCAGCACGCCGGCCACCCGCAGCCGGTGCAGCGTCCACAGCACGCCCTCGTCGGCGACGAGCAGGCAGCGCACCCCCAACTCGGTGGCGCGCACGGCGTCCTCGACGCAGCCGGCGAGCGCGTCATGGCCGCGCGAGCGCAGGCCGCCGCCGCCGGAGTCGGTGCGGGTCGCGGCGCCGATGTCCCAGGTGCCGCGCGGCCCGGTGAACAGGCAGAGCTCGATGTCCCGTTCGGCGCAGGCCTCCACCATCTCGGTGATCTCGTCGTCGGAGAGCATCCAGATGCCGCTGCCCTGGCTGATGCGGTGGATCGGCACGTCGAGCCGCGAGCTCTCCTTGAGCACGACGGCGAGCGCTTCGGGACCTTCCACGGAAGGGATCTCGGTGCGCCAGGTGCCACCGTCGGGGAACGCGTGCGGGGACGCGTCGGCCGGGTCGATGGCGGGGACGGGGTGCCCGATGCGGGCGAGGGCGTCGACGCCGGGACGGCGGGGTGCTGACGGGCTGGTCACGGGACTCCCATACGCTGTGAATGACGCGGTGTTCGATATTTCGTACGTTGGTCGGTTCGGTGGGTGTACGGCGGTACGGGGGTATGCGGGGCGCTGACACCGCGCACCGCCGTACGTCTCAGGGGCGCATCTCAGGGACGCAGGAGCACCTTCCCGGTCTTCGGGTCGCCGCCGCCGACCAGCGCGACGGCCTCGCCGAAGCGCTCCAGCGGGAACTCGTGCGTGATGAGCGGCGCCGGGTCGAGCAGGCCGAGCCCGAAGGCGCGCACCGCGTCCGACCAGGCCGAGGACGGCGCGCCGAAGACACTGCGCACCTCCAGCTGGCTCAGCGAGAGATGCACCGGATCGATGCCGACCGCGCCGGGCGTGAACATGCCGGTGAGGACCACCCGGCCGCCCCTGCGCGCGAGCAGACACGAGTCGGCGGCCGTGCTCGGCGCCCCCGCGGTCTCCACGACCAGATCGAAGCGGCCGTGGTACGCCTGCGCCTCGGCGGGCGTCAGGCTCTCGCTCGCCCCGAACTCCAGCGCCCGCAGGCCACGCTCGGCCCGCGGGTCGATCACGACAAGTTCGCCGGGCGACGAGGCGGCGAGCAACTGCACCGCGAGCATCCCCAGGGTGCCCGCGCCGACCACCGCGATCCGCTCGCCGGGCCGCGGCCGTCCCGTCCGCACCGCGCCGGCGATCACCGCGGCGGGTTCGAGCAGGGCGGCGGCTGCCAGGTCCGCGTCCGGGTGAAGCAGGTGCAGGAGCCGGGCGGGTACGGCCACGTGGTCGGCGAAGGCGCCGGGCTCGGTGAACCCGGTCTCCGCGTACCCGCCGCCGCACAGGCTCGTGTCGCCGCACCGGCAGCGCTCGCAGGTGCCGCAGGCACGGAACCCCTCGGCGACCGTCTTGCGCCCGACGAGCGCCGGGTCGACGCAGTCGCCGACGGCCTCGACGGTGCCCGACCACTCGTGCCCGGGGGTCACGGGATAGCGCACATAGGCGGCGTCCCGGTGCCCGTCGTACACCTCGCGATCACTCATGCAGATCCCGGCGGCGGCCACCTTGACCAGGACCTCGCCGGGTCCTGGCGCGGGTGGCGCGCCGACCGTGAGCCGGTGCGAGCCCGGCTCGTCGATCACGATCGCGCGTGAGCCGCCGCTCACTTGGCGGCCGCCTTGGGGGCGCGCTTCTCCCAGCCCTCGGCCCACAGGTCGAACCGCGCCTGCTGCTGCGGGAACTCGGCCGCCGCGTCCGTGTCGAGCTCGACGCCCAGACCCGGCGCGTGCGACACCTCGAAGTAGCCGTCGACCACCTGCGGAGCGCCCTTGACCACCTTCTTGATCTCCGCGTCCGCGAAGTCGTTGAAGTGCTCCAGGATCTTGAAGTTGGGCGTGCAGGCGGCCAGTTGCAGCGAGGCCGCGGTCAGCACCGAGCCGCCCACATTGTGCGGGGCGATCAGCGTGTAGTGCGTCTCCGCGGTCGCGGCCAGCTTGCGGGTCTCCAGGATGCCGCCGATGTGGCCGAGGTCCGGCTGGATGATGTCGGCGGCCTGCGACTCGAACAGCTCGCGGAACTCGATCCGGTCGTGGATGCGCTCACCGGTGGCGATGGGCATGTCCACCTTGGCGGCGACCTTCTCAAGCGCCTTGAGGTTCTCCGGCGGCACCGGCTCCTCCAGCCACGCGGGCCGGAACGGCGCCATGTCCTTGGCCAGGCGCACCGCCGTGGACGGGCTGAACCGCCCGTGCATCTCCAGCATCAGCTCGGCGTCCGGCCCGATCGCGTCCCGCACCGCCTCGATCAGCGAGACCGCGTAGGACGTGCCCGCCTGGTCGAGCTCGAAGTGGCCGGTCCCGAACGGGTCGATCTTCAGGGCGCGGTAGCCCCGCTCGACCACGGCCGTGGCGGCCTTGTGGTACGCCTCCGGAGTGCGCTCGGTGGTGTACCAGCCGTTGGCGTACGCCTTGACCTTGTCGGTCACCTTCCCGCCGAGCAGCTGCCAGACCGGCACGCCGAGGGCCTTGCCCTTGATGTCCCAGCAGGCCATCTCCACGCAGGCGATGCCCGACATGACGATCTCGCCGGCCCGGCCGTAGTCGCCGTACTTCATCCTCCGCACGAGATCCTCGACCGCGAACGGATCGGATCCCACGATGTGGTTGGCCGCCGCCTCGCCGAGGTAGCCGAGCAGCGCGTCGGTGTGGCCGAGCATGCGGGTCTCGCCGACGCCGGTGAGGCCTTCGTCGGTGTGGACCTGGACGTAGGTGAGATTGCGCCACGGCGTTCCCACCACGTGCGTGCTGATTCCCGTAATACGCAAGGCAGTTGCCCCTTGGTTGTTCGGTATTTCGTCACACGTTCGAAATGTTGGCGTGACCGTATTCACGCAGGCGGCAGGGTGTCAATGGGTCGAGCGAAACGGTCTTGGACAGGCCTCGGATCGGTATCGGGTCCACAGGTGTGCCCCTCAGGCCGTTGCGCGCCGAACGTCGCTGTGTCTAGCCTGTGTTCGTCATATCGATCGTTGACCGAAGTTTCGGACGAAACTTTCGGACGCACGGGGTGGGAGGCCGACCATGGGACGACTGGTTCCAGCGGTGACCAGGGCGCTGGACATACTGGAGCTGTTCCTGGAGGGCGACGGCACGCTGTCCGCCCCCGAGGTCACCCGCAGACTCCAGCTGCCGCGCACCACCGTGCACGAACTGCTCACCACCCTTGCCGCCCGCTCGTACCTTGTCCAGATCCCGGACCAGACGGGCCGCTACCGCCTCGGCGTACGCGCCTACCAGCTCGGCAGCCGGTACGCGGAGCAGCTCGACCTGGCCGCCGAGGGCCAGCAGGTGGCCCGCGAGGTCGCCGAGACCTGCGACGAGACCGTCCACGTGGCGGTCCTCGAGGACACGGACGTCATCTACATCGCCAAGGTGGACTCCACGCACGCCGTGCGCATGGTCTCCGCGGCGGGCCGCAAACTGCCCGCGCACTGCACGTCGGTCGGCAAGATGCTGCTGGCCTCACTGCCCCAGGACGAGCTCGAAACCCGCCTTGCGGGCAGGGAGCTGGTGGCGATGACCCAGAACAGCATCACCGAGCAGGACGCGCTGCTCGCCGCGCTCGGCGAGATCCGGGAGCGCGGGGTGGCGGCCGAACACCGCGAGTCCAACCCGGACGTGAGCTGCGTGGCCGCCCCGGTCCGCGACAGCGCGGGCCACGTCGTGGCGGCGCTCTCCATCTCCGTGCCGATGATCCGCTGGAGCGAGCAGCGCGAACAGGAACTGGCCGAGCTGGCGGCCAAGGGGGCGGGCGATCTCTCGGAGCGCCTGGGTCACCGCGGCGGACGGTGACTACAGATTCACGCGGACTCCAGGTCCAGGAGCCGCTGCTTGGCCTCAAGGCCGCCCGCGTACCCCGTCAGTGAGCCGTCGGCGCCGATGACCCGGTGGCAGGGGCGCACGACCAGCAGCGGATTGCGCCCGATCGCCGTGCCCAGGGCGCGGACCGCGACGCGCGAGAGGCCCAGCTGTTCGGCGAGCTTCCCGTACGTGGTGGTCGTGCCGTAGGGGAGGGAGTCGAGGGCGTGCCAGACCCGCTCCTGGAAGTCGGTGCCGACGCCGCTCACGTACTCGACGTCGAAGTGCCGACGCGTCCCGTCGAAGTACGAGCGCAGCTGCCCGGCGATCACGGCGAAGGCCTCGTCGTCGCGCACCCACCCGTCCTGGACGACCGCGCCGCCCTTCTGTCCCGGCAGGGACAGCGAGGCCAGCGCGGTGCCGCCCGGCGCGGTGGCCGACTCCTCGCCGACCAGCAGCAGCTCGCCCAGCGGGCTCGCGACGGTGGTGTAGACGGCCTTGGCCATGACCTTGGTCATCAGTTGCTCCCTCTTTCCCGGTGACACCCGTACTTCCCGGTGGCACCCCCAAGTCTGCGGGTTGCGCGGGCATGCGGCTGGCGGGATTCGGACGCGGCGCTCACGAGCGTGTCAGGGTCAGGAGGGCGCCGCTCGTGCGGTCGGAGGATGGCCCGGTCTCCAGCAGGAGCTCGCCCGGTTCCACGACGTACTCCAGAGCGCGGCCCAGCGAGACGAGCGTATCCGCCTCGACGACGAACACGACCTCCGCCTCCTCGCCGGGGGCCAGCTCGATGCGGGCGAAGCCGCGCAGCTCACGGACGCGCGGCCAGGAGCTGGAGCCCGCGAGTCGGCGCACATAGAGCTGCACCGTCTCCCGCACGGCACGCGCACCCGTGTTCGTCACGGTGACCGTGCAGGTGAGCGCCGGATCGCCGACCGGAGCCTTTGAGCGGGAGAGCCGGGGCTCCCCGTACTCGACGGTCGTGTACGACAGGCCGTGGCCGAAGGCGTACAGCGCGGTGGCGGGCTGGTCCACGTAACCCCGGTAGCCGTGATCCTTGGCGTTGTAGAACACCGGCAGCTGCGCCGCCGAGCGCGGCACGGAGACCGGCAGCCGCCCCACGGGCTCCGCGCGCCCGAAGAGCACGTCGGCGATCGCCAGCCCTCCCCACGGCCCCGGATACCAGGCCGAGAGCACGGCACGGGCCCGCCCGGACAGCTCCGGAACGGCATGCGGCCGTCCCTGGACGAGGACCGCGACGACGGGGGTGCCGGTGGCGGACACGGCATCCAGGAGCGCCAACTGCCCACCCGGAAGACCCAGTCCGGCCAGGTCGACCCCTTCGCCGCACGTCATGCCCGCCGGAGCCCCGGAGGCCACGACGGCGGCCCCGTTGCTGTCGAAGCGGGTGTCGGCCTCCCGCGCGCTGGACCCGCCGAGCACGAGCACGGCGACATCGGCGCCGGCGGCCAGTGCCACCGCGTCCGCGATCCCGCCGCGGTCGTCGCCCACCAGCTCACAGCCCCGCGTGTACGTCACCTCGGTGCCCGGCGGCGCCACCGCCCTGATGCCGTCGAGGACGGTGAGCCCGGTGCCGGGGCGCTGCGGCGCGGTGTAGTCGCCGAGCTGCTGGGGGAGCGAGTCGGCGTTGGGGCCGATGACGGCGATGCGGGAGGGATGCGCGAGGGGGAGAGTCGTCCCGTCATGGCTCAGCAGGACGACGGACTCGCGGGCCAGGCGCTCGCTCAACCCGGCCTGCGGTGCCGCGCGGTCAGGGTCCTCGTCGACGTAGGGCCGCTCGAAGAGCCCCAGGCGGAACTTCAGCGTCAGGACGCGGGCGACCGCCGCGTCCAGGGCGTGCTCGGAGACCAGACCACGCTCCACCGCCTCCGCGAGACGCGGGAAGCAGCCGTCCCACAGGCTCAGATCCGTGCCCGCGTCCAGCGCCAGCGCGCCCGCCGCCACCGGGTCCCCCGCGAGACGCACGAGGCGGTCCAGGGCGCAGCCGTCGGCCATCACCAGACCCGTGAACCCCCAGCGCTCGCGCAGGAGACCGGTGAGCAGTTCGCGGCCGGCCGCGCACGGCAGACCGTCGTACTCGTTGTACGCGGCCATGACGCCCGCCGCTCCGGCGCGGACCCCCGCCCGCGCCGCCACCAGGTGGATCTCGTGGAGTTCGCGCGGGCCGAGCTCCGTGGCCGCGCTGTTGCGGCCGCCGATCGTCGCGCCCTGCCCGGCGAAGTGCTTGAGCACCACCGCCGCCCGGTCCGGGGCGAACACGGCATCGCCGCCCTGCATGCCCCGCACCAGCGCCTCGGTGAAGCGTGCCGCCAGATACGGGTCCTCGCCGAAGCACTCCTCCGCGCGTCCCCAGCGCGGATCGCGGACCAGGTCGAGCGCCGAGACGAGGGCCACATGGCCGCCCCGGGCGCGCAGCTCGCAGGCCGCGCCCGCCGCGGCGGCCTCGTACAGCTCCGGGTCCCAGGTCGCGCCGACCGCGAGATTCACCGGAAGGACCGTGCCGTCCAGGGCCTGGTGGCCGTGCGGCACCTCCTCGACCATCAGGACCGGAATGCCGAGCCGGGTGCTCGACATGACGTGCCGCTGCACCGAGTCGGCGACGCGTGCCGCGTCCGCCGCGGTGATGCCGTCCGCGAAGGTCACGCCCGACCAGGGGTCGGCGCGCTGGAGTCCGTACAGCGCGCCCATCCCGTCGAACGCGGCGACCTCGGCACGGAAGGCGTCCGTCAGGCGGTGGCCATCGGACGTCCGCTCGTACGCGTCCCAGCCGTACATCCGCTGGTTGACCTGGCCCACCTTCTCGGTGAGCGTCATCCGCGCGAGCAGATCGCGGACCCGGTCGGCGACGGGGGCGCCGGCCTCCCGGTACAGCGGCGCGCCCATGGGGCCGATCGCGCTCATCGCTGTTCGAGGACGCGCACGCCGAACGGGACGAGCCGCACCTCCTCCACCGCCTCACCCGTCTCCAGGTCGTGCAGCGAACCGTCGACCGCGGGACGCACCGTCAGCTCCTCGTCGGCCTGGCTGACCAGCCACACGAACCGCCGTCCGTCCTCGTGCACCAGGACATCCGCCGAGACGTACGGGCTGTCGACCGTCACCGGCCGCCGCACACCCGCCAGTTGGGCCAGCGCCGCGTACAGCCGGTGTGTCTGCTCCGGGTTGACGCGGGCCGTGCGCGCGGCCATGTGCTCCAGCGGATAGGTCGCCAGGACCGTACGGCCGCGCCCCGTCTCGTTCACCAGGAGCGCGGGACGGCCGTGCGCGTCCTTCGCCACGACGCGCGCGCCCACCGGCACGACCGGCAGATAGGCGCGGCTGTCCTCGTTGCCCGCGACCGGGAAGCGCAGGGTCTGACCCGCCGCGATGCCGCCGAACTCCTCGGTGAAGGTCAGCTCCAGGACGTCGTCCTCGATGGGTTCGGCCACCCCGTAGGTGAGCTGGAGCTCGACGCCGAAGAGGCCGTCCAGGTCGTCGAACCACGGGCCGCGCGTGCCGGGGTGCTCGCCGGAGCAGAACGACAGGTAGACGGTGGCGCCCTCGCGGGCCCGCCGCTCCAGCTCGCGCCGCGTGCGGGTCGTCAACTGCCGGGTGGACGGCAGGAGATACAGGGACGCGTCCCCGGGCATCCCGTCCGCCTCCCGCGTGAGGCCCACCGGGAGATCGGCCCCGCGCGCGGCGACGTACCCCTGATGGAGGGACGTGAAGATCAGGGGGCGGTCGGCAGGGCGGCTGTAGGGGTAGCCGCGCTCCAGGAACGCGGGCACGACGAGCGCCGCGTCGGCGTCCGAACGGTGGCAGCGAGCGAAGTCCACCTGCTCCAACACCTTGGAGAAAGCGGCGAGTTCGACCAGTGGAGTCTTCGGTGCGCCCGTGCCGTCCGTGATGCCGAAGTGCATCTCGAAGGGGTGGTGGTCGTAGGGCGACTGGTCCCACAGGTCGTCGTAGTCGGTGTTGTTCCAGGCTATCCAGCCGGTCGCGCCGCCCAGCAGGGAGTTGTGGAGCGTCTGGCGGTAGTAGATGCCCGCGTTCCGCGCCGACACGGTGTCCGTCGAGAGCCCGAACTCCTCCAGGATTACCGGCTGTTCGGTGACCGCGGCCAGCTCGCACTCGAACGCGGCGCGGTAGTGCTGACGGACCCGGTCCGTGTCGGAGCGGTACACGTGCGGGCCCACGAAGTCGACGTACTCGGCCGTGTCCCGCAGTGAGAAGCCGTTGTCGCGGCCGGTCACCTCGATGCCCCACGCGCCGTCGCCCAGCGACACGGGCTGCGTGCCGCCCGCCGCGCGCACCGCGTCACACATGAACTGCGCCCAGGCCGTGACGACATCGCTGGACGGCGGGTCCACCTGGTAGATGCGGCCGTAGCCCGGCATCTCGTTGGTGATGAGCCAGCCGGTGACCGCCGCGTGGTCCTTGAAGCGGCGCGTCATCTGCGACACGAACCACGCCTGGCGGCCGACCAGCCACACGTCCTCGTAGAGGTCGCGGCCCCCGCGCCACGCCGGGTCCCAGTTCTCGCCGGACATGTGACCGACGATGAAGGTGGGCACCGTGCCCATCCCCATCTCGGTGTGCGCGTCCAGGAAGTCACAAAAGCGCTCGCACAGCTCCTCGTCGACGCGGTGCGGTTCGGGGTGGAAGTCCGGCCAGTAGAAGAACGAGCGGGTCATCGTCAGGCCGTGCTCACGCAGCACGGTCAGTTCCTCGCGGACCGTCTTCGGGTCGTAGTTCCGCCACATCAGCGGACCGCCGGTGCGGGACCAGAAGTTGGCGCCGATCCAGGGCAGGACGGCGGAGTCGTGGGTGAGCTGGGCACTGTGGCGTCGCATGGGGGTACTCAGGTCTTTCCGTACGAAGGTGGAGAAGTACGCGGAAGGGGGCGGCCGTCAGCCCGCGGGCCCCGTCGACTCGCGGACCACGAGCCGTGGCCGGTCGTCGAGCGCCACGGGCGGCACGTCCTCGCCGCACTGCGCGAGCAGCGCACGCGCGGCGGCGGCGCCGACCCGCTGCACCTGCTGGTCGACGGTCGTCAGGCGCGGATGCAGCCAGCGGCCGATCGGGAGGTTGTCGTAGCCGACGACGGACAGATCGTCCGGGACGCGCAGTCCGGCGCGCTGGGCCGCCCCGATGCCGCACACCGCCATGGAGTCGTTGGCGTACATGACGGCGGTGGGACGCTCCGCCATGCCGAGCAGCTCCTCGGTCGCGGCGACGGCCGCCGCCTCGGAGAAATCGGTGCTCAGGACGGCTGCGGGCTCGACTCCCTTGAGCAGCAGGGTCTCTTCGAAGACCGTGCGGCGCAGACCGGTGTGCAGCAGCTCGCCGGGCCCCGACACATAGGCGATGCGCCGGTGACCGAGCTCGAGGAGGTGGTCGACGGCTTCGTGTATGCCCGCGCCCTGGTTGCCCAGGCCCACGGTGGGCACGGGCGCGTCCGGGTGGGGCGCGCCGAGCAGCACGGCGGGCAGGCCAAGGCCCCGCAGGAGCGGTGGGCGCGGATCGTCGGCGCGGGCGTCGGTCAGGACGGCGCCGTCGACGCGGCCCTCGGCGGCGAGGCGTTCGTACAGCGCGCTCTCCTCGGCCACGTCCGTGACCAGGTGGAGGAGCAGGCCGTAGCCGCGCGGGGCCAGTTCGCCCTCCAGGCCGGTGATCAGCTCGCTGAAGTGCGGGTCCGCGCCGAGCACGTCCGTGGGGCGGCGCACGACGAGGGCGAGTGTGCGCGTGCGGGCGCTGCGCAGGGCGGTGGCCGTGGCGCTGGGCGACCAGCCGAGGTCGGCCGCGGCGTCCAGGATGCGGCGTCGGGTGGCCTCGGAGATGCGGCCCTTGGCGTTGAAGGCCTGCGAGACGGCGGCCGTGGAGACCCCGGCCGCCGCGGCGACCGCCTTGATGTTCGGACGGCCACCGCTGTCCCTGCGTGATGCTTCCGACCCGCTCACATCTTCACCGCCCCACTGACGAGGGCCTGCTGCATCCGCTTCTGCAGCACCGTGTAGACGGCCCATACCGGTACGAGAGTCAGAACCGTACCGGCGGTCAGCACTCCGTAATCCGTTCCCGTCAGCGACTTCAGCGTGGGCAGGGCGACCTGCACGGTCCGCTGGGAAGGGTCGGGGCCGATGATGACGAGCGAGTACAGGTACTCGTTCCAGAAGGTGAGGAAGTTCAGGAGCAGCACCGTCGCGATGCCGGGCAGACACATCGGCGTATAGACGTGGCGCAGGACCGCGAAGGTGGAGGCGCCGTCCATCCGCGCCGCCTCCTCCATCTCCTTGGGGATGGTCCGCATGAACTGCACCAGGATGACCACGGACAGCGGCATCGCGGTGGCGGGCAGGAAGAGCACCATGAACAGGCGCGTGTGGAACAGGCCCGTCGCCGCGGCCAGCAGGAACGTCGGGAAGAGCGCGGCGAACGTCGGGATGAGGAAGCCCAGCGAGAAGACCTTCTCCACGAAGGCCCCCATCCGGCCCGTCGCGCGGGCGATCGCGAACGCCGCGGGGATCGCGAGCGCCAGCGTCAGCGCGAGCGAGAAGGCCGTCACCAGGGCCGAGTTGACGACCGCGAGGCCCAGATCGGCGCTTTCGAAGGCCGTGCCGAAGTTGCCGAACGACAGCGAGGTGGGAAGGGAGAAGGGGCTCGCGAAGATCTGGTCGTTCGTCTTGAAGGCGGACGCGAGCAGGTAGTAGAGGGGGACGACGAGCAGTGCCGCGTACGCCCACGCCAGGATGTGCGCGGGAAGCCAGGACTTTCCGTGTTTCAGGGTTCTCAAGGTGACCGGCTCCGATCGGGGGTCGTGCGGCGTCAGTAGTTCTGGCGGAACGCGCGGCGGATGGTGAGCAGACCGGCGAGGCCAACCAGGAAGAGGATCACGCCGACGGTCTGGCTGTAGCCGAGGTCGGCCGCGATGAACGCCTTCTGGTAGACGAGGAAGGAGAGCGTCGTCGACGAGCTGCCGGGACCGCCCTGCGTGAGCAGCAGGACGTGCTGGGCCGAGCCGAAGAACGTCCAGAGGAACTGGAGCATCGTCACCACGCCCACGTACTCGCGGATGACCGGGAAGTGCACGCCCCACATCGTCCGCCAGTGCCCGGCGCCGTCCAGCTGCGCCGCCTCGCCGATCTCCTCGGGCACACTGCCGAGCCGCGCGGCGAACAGGACGGCGGTGAAGCCGATGCCGCCCCAGATGTCGAGCACGATCAGACAGGCGAGCGCCGTCGAGGGAGAGGCGAGCCAGGCGTCGGTCACCGAACCGAGGCCCACCGACTTCAGCGCCCCGTTGACCAGGCCGTCGGGGGAGAGCGCCGCGTAGAACACCATCGCCTTGGCCGGGGTGGAGATCAGGCCGGGGATGAAGAGGAGGTAGCGCAGGACCTTGTGGCCCGGCGGCTTCTGCGCCACGTAATAGCCCAGCATGTACGCGCACACGATCATGATCGGCAGCGCGACGGCGAGCTGGACCGCCGTGTTGCGTACGGCGTCCCAGAACACCGGGTCGTCGAAGACCGTACGGACGTTGTCGAGCCCGGCGAACGAGACGGGCTGGAGCATGCCCGGCCAGTGCAGGGCCGCGATCACGAAGATCGCGACCATCGGGCCGACCATGAAGACCAGGTACCAGACCAGGGCCGGGACGGCGAGGATCGTGCCGCCTTCCTGGCGGCGCTTGCGGACGGGTGGCTTGGAGGGTGCGGGGCGGACCTCGGTCCCGCCCGGCGGCACGTTCGTCGACATCGTCGGCGTCGTCATCTCGGGTGACTCCCAGAAGGCTCGGGCGGCTCGGGCGGGCGGCTCATGCGGTGCGGTACGCGGCTTCGAGCACGGAGCGCACCCTGGCGGGGCTGGTGCCGCGGGTGAACGCCGTACTGGTCGCGGTGATCAGCGGCTGGGTCGCGGCCGGCGGGACGTAGATGTCGGGCAGCAGGGCCTGGCTGACGTCGGTGCCGAGCTTCTGCGCCGCGGCGACGAGCGGGAAGTCCGTGCTGAGGGTGTCGGAGCGCAGGGCCATGTCGCGCCCGCTCTCCTTGATGAAGCGGGACACGGTGTCCGGGCGGTACATGAAGCGCAGGAACTTCTCGACCGCGTCCAGCTTCTTCGTGCCGTTCGGGCTGATCCAGAAGCCGATGAGGGTGTACGTCCGCAGGATCGTCGGCTTGGCGTGCGCGGCGTCCGGCGCGAGCGGCCAGCCGCCGACCTCGGTGTGCCGGGCGACCTTCTCCGGGACCTTGGCCAGGGCCGATGACATCGCGGACTGGACGGCGGCGGCCTCGGTGTTGAACTGCGTCGTCATCGTGTCGGAGGTCAGGCCCTGCGCCTTGTCGGCGAAGACGCCCGCGTCGCGCAGGGCGGCGAAGTACTCGATGCCCTCGCGGGCGCCCCGGCTGCCGCTGAAGTCGCCGCTCGTGAACACCTTTCGCGCCTCGCCGGGGGAGAGGAACGTCTGGATGATCTGGGCGAGGAGCTTCTGGCCCGTCCAGTCGTTGCCGCCGACGGTCACCGGGGCGATCCCCTTGGCGCGGAGCCTGCGGGCGGCGGCGATCAGCTGGTCGCCGGTGGTCGGGACGGCGTCGACCCCGGCCTTGTCGAGCAGTGCGGTGTTGTAGGCGACGGGCCAGTTGGTGGCGAAGTACGGGAAGGCGCGAAGACGTCCCTTGCCGTCGGTCCAGGCGTCGAGGGCGACGGGCAGGACGCGCTCGCGCAGCCCCCAGTCGTCCATGTACCCCTTGACGTCGACGGTCGCCCCGACGTCGGTCCAGGCCAGCGTCTTGTCGTAGAGGTTCACCATGACGACGTCCGGTTCCTTGCGGGCAAGCCGCGAGGTCTCGTAGACCTGCGCGAGGTCGTCGCCGTTCACGAGGTTCTTCACCTTCAGGCCGGGGTTCTCGTCCCGGAAGGTGTTCAGGGCGGACAGGTACGTGGGTGAGCCCGGCGCGGTGGTGCCGAGCTGGCTGTGCACCACGAGCGTGTCGGGATCGGAATCCGCCGAGGCCAGCGTGGAACAGCCGGCGAGGGCGGGCAGGGTGGTGGCGGCGGCCAGGCCTGAACCTGCGGCGAGGAAGCCGCGCCGACTCATCGTTGAGCGCACAGCGGGATGTCTCCAACCAGGGCGGTTAATCGATATACCTGCGGGGGTGCGAGGACTCTAGGAGCGGTTCGTTGAATGGTCAATCCCCTGTTGCGCACCGCGAATCTTCCGGCGAAACAGGCAAAACGGTCACCTGGGGGGAGCGTCGCGTCGAAGTGGCGCCCGCCACGTCTTTATGCAACTAGTTGCACAAGGGGTCGGCGTCCTCTAGAACTGTCCTGACGACACACCCGTACGCCGGAGGGCCCGCATGAGCCGCTACCCGAACCTGCTGAACCCGCTCGACCTGGGCTTCACCACCCTGCCCAACCGGGTCCTGATGGGATCCATGCACGTGGGCCTGGAAGAGGCGCCGAACGGTTTCGAGCGGATGGCGGAGTTCTACGCGACCCGTGCGCGCGGCGGTGTCGGTCTCATCGTCACCGGCGGCATCGCCCCGAACGAGCTGGGCCGCCCCTGGGACGGCGGCGCCAAGCTGACCACCGAGGCGGAGGCGCACGAGCACGCGGGCGTCACGGCCGCCGTGCACGCGGCGGGCGGCAAGATCGCCATGCAGATCCTGCACTTCGGGCGCTACGCCTACCACGAGGGCCTGGTCGCGCCGAGCGCGATCAAGGCGCCGATCAGTCCCTTCGTGCCGCGCGCCCTCACGGACGACGAGGTCGAGCAGACAGTCGAGGACTTCGTGCGCGCCGCCGAGCTCGCCAAGCTCGCGGGCTACGACGGTGTCGAGGTCATGGGCTCCGAGGGCTACTTGATCAACGAGTTCATCGCGGCCCCCACCAACCAGCGCGAGGACCGCTGGGGCGGCGCCTACGAGAACCGCATCCGCTTCCCCGTCGAGATCGTCCGGCGCATACGCGAGCGCGTCGGCGCGGACTTCATCATCATCTACCGCCTCTCCATGCTGGACCTGGTCCCCGGCGGCTCGACCCTCGAAGAGGTCGTCCACCTCGCCAAGGAGATCGAGGCCGCGGGCGCCACGATCATCAACACCGGCATCGGCTGGCACGAGGCACGCATCCCCACCATCGCGACGTCCGTGCCGCGCGGCGCGTACACCTTCGTCACGAAGAAGGTCATGGGCGAGGTCTCCGTGCCGCTCGTCACCACCAACCGCATCAACACCCCCGAGATCGCCGAGCAGTTGCTCGCCGACGGCGCCGCCGACATGGTCTCGCTGGCCCGCCCGCTGCTCGCCGACCCGGACTTCGTCGCCAAGGCGCGGGCCGAGCAGCCCGACGCCATCAACACCTGCATCGGCTGCAACCAGGCCTGCCTGGACCACACCTTCAACCTCCAGATCACCTCCTGCCTGGTGAACCCGCGCGCCTGCCACGAGACCGAGCTCGTCCTTACGCCCACCCGTCACAAGAAGCGCGTCGCGGTCGTCGGCGCGGGTCCCGCCGGGCTGGCCTTCGCGGTGTCGGCGGCCGAGCGCGGTCACGCCGTCACGCTCATCGACGCGGCGTCCGAGATCGGCGGCCAGCTCAACGTCGCCCGCAAGGTCCCGGGCAAGGAAGAGTTCGACGAGACCCTGCGCTACTACCGCCACCAGCTCGAACGGCACGGCGTGGACGTCCGGTTGAACACCCGCGCCACCGCGGAGGAGCTGGCGAAGGCCGCGTACGACGATGTGGTCGTCGCCACCGGCGTCACGCCCCGCACCCCCGAGATCCCCGGCATCGACCACCCCAGCGTGGTCGGCTACCTCGACGTGCTGCGCGAGCGCGTGCACGTGGGGGAGCGGGTCGCGATCATCGGCGCGGGCGGCATCGGCTTCGACGTCGCCGAGTTCCTGACCGACGGCGGCGAGAAGGCGAGCCTGGACCCGGCGACGTACTTCCGGCAGTGGGGCGTCGACATGGACTACAAGGACCGCGGCGGCCTGACCGCACCCGACCGGCCCACCCCGCCGCGCCAGGTCCACCTCCTGCAGCGCAAGACGTCCAAGGTCGGCCAGGGCCTCGGCAAGACCACCGGCTGGATCCACCGCACCGAGCTGCGCCACCGCGGCGTCACGATGGTCGCGGGCGCCAGCTACGACCTCATCGACGACGCGGGCCTGCATGTCACGGTCGACGGACAGTCCACGGTCATCCCCGTCGACACGGTCGTCCTCTGCTCCGGCCAGGACCCGCGCCGCGACCTGTACGAGGAGCTGTTCGCCGCCGGGCACAGCGCGCACCTCATCGGGGGCGCGGACGTGGCGGCCGAGCTGGACGCCAAGCGCGCCATCAAGCAGGGCACGGAGCTGGCCGCCGCGCTGTGACGCCGGGCGTCCGCTCCGGACGCCGTACCTAGGATGGCCGCCATGTCACTCCCGCACGCGATCCTCACCGCCCTGCTAGAGAAGCCTTCGTCGGGGCTCGAGCTGACCCGCAGGTTCGACAAGTCGATCGGCTACTTCTGGTCGGCCACGCACCAGCAGATCTACCGCGAGCTGGGGAAGCTGGAGCGGGAGGGGGCCATTCGCGCGCTTGAGCGGCAGCAGGCCACCCGCGGGCAGAAGAAGGAGTACGAGGTCCTGCCCGCGGGCCGCGCCGAGCTGGCCCGCTGGACGGCCGCGAGCCAGGACCCCAAGCCGCTGCGCGACACGCTGCTGCTGCGCCTGCGGGCGGCGGCGGTCGTCGGCACGGACGGCATCGAGGCGGACCTGCGCCGTCATCTCGCCCTGCACCGGCAGCAGTTGGCCGAGTACGAGGAGATCGAGAAGCGGGACTTCCCGCCGGGGAAGGACGCGGTGGAGGACCGGCTGAGGCATGTGGTGCTGCGGGCCGGGATCGACCTGGAGACGTTCTGGACGCAGTGGCTGGAGCGGACGCTGGAGGAGCTCGGGGCGCCTGACGCGCCTGACCTGACTGACGCGCCTGACGTGACTGACACGACGCGTGAGGCCTGATCCCGATCGCCTGACGCAGACATGAACGACGGCTGCCGCCGGTCCGACTCACGTCGGACCGGCGGCAGCCGTCTTCTTCGTGGCTCTGTATCCCGGGATCGCCGGGTCAGAGCCGGTGCTGCGCGCCGCGGCGGCGCAGGTACCAGGCACCGCCACCGGCGGCGGCCAGGGCCACGAGGGCCCCGCCCGCGACGAGGGTGTAGGTGCCGTAGTCCTCGCTGCCGCCCCCGAGACCGCCCCGGACGCCGCGCGCGGGCGCCGTCGTGGACGAGGTGGTCGGCGTGGCCCCGACGGTGACCGTCTGGGAACCGGCAGCCGAACCGTCGTCGCAGACCACCGCCACCGTATGGGTGCCGGTACTGACGTTCTGCCAGGAGGCGCTGCCGTTGGTCAGTTCCACTTGCCTGCCCTGGGCGAAGCTGGCCTGGCCGTTGCTCATCAGCGAGGCGTTGCCTCCGTCGGTGCAGGCCGCCGTGGTCACCGTCACCGTTGATCCCGTGGCGGTCACCGTGATCCCGGCGGCGAACGCCGTGGGAGCGGTCAGTGCCAGCGGAAGTGCAGCAGCGGCGGCGATGGTCAGGCCGGCGCGGACGAATATCTGAGTGGTACGCATGAGTCTCTGCCCTCCGGTGGCACGGGAGGCGGTACGTCCCATGCGCCGCCGGGGGTCGGGGAGCGCCCGTGCTACCTGACGACGAGCCAACGTGCCATCCACCCGGTCCGCATGCGGACAGCCACCGGGCAGGTGACGGAATCCTTCGTACGGCCGACGGACGACAGCTGACCCGGCGTCACCGGTAGGGGTCCTCAGCCGGTGGTGACCGTCCGTTCGGGGGAGTAGCCGCCCCACGTCCCGTCGGGGAGCTTGGCCCGCAGCTTCACGCGGTGCGTGTCACCCGCCTTCTTGCCCACGTAGAAGCTGTGGGTGGCCTTCTTCTGGGGCGCCGTACCGCCGAACACCAGCGAGGTGGCGGTCTTGCCGTCGAGGTGGATCTGATACTCCGCCACCGCGCCGCCGGTGTGCGGCGGCGTCCAGGCCAGGTCGATGTAGTAGGCCCCGTCGTCGGCGTGGCGGGTCTTCGCGCGGAAGTCCGTCGGTGCCGTGCCCCGTCCGTCGTCCCGGCCGGCCGCGGTGGTGAGGCGGACGGCACGGCTTGCGGGCGACGCGTTGTCGGCCGCGTCGAGCGCCTTGACGGTGAAGCGGTAGTCCGTGCCCGGCCGCAACCCGGTGACGAGGGTCTCGCGCTCGCTCCCGTCCACGCTGTGGATCTTCGACGTGCCCTGATAGATCTCGTACGAGGCGACGCCCTGGTCGTCCTTCGACGCGTCCCAGGACAGCTTCACCGCCCTGCTCCCCTCGGCCGAGCCGCGCGGCGATCCGGGCCGCGAGGGCGGCTCGCGGTCCGCGGTGGCCGCGGCGGGCGTGGTCACCGTCAGCTTCCTGCTGGCCGGGCCGACGTTCCCCTCGGCGTCGCGGGCGCGGACGGTGAAGGTGTAGGCCGTGGACGGCTTCAGGCCGACGACGTCCACCATGTGCTTGCCGCCCGGCACGCGCTCGACCCTGGTGGCGCCCCGGTACACGTCGTAGCCGGTGACCTCGGTGTCGTCCGTGGCCTGGTTCCACATGACGTGGGCGGTGGTGGCGCTGCCCGCCTGGACGGTGACGCCTCGGGGGGCGGCCGGGGGCTGCACGTCCTTCGTGTCCTGGTCGCCGCCCCAGGCGCAGGCGCTGAGGGTGCAGGCGGCGAGGGCGCAGGTGGTGACGGTCAGGAGGGCGGCGATGGGGGTGGACATGTGGGGGGTCCGTCGCACGGTTGTGCCTTCCGCTCGGGCGGCATTGGTCCGGACCTATTTGACACAGGTGTCGAGTGCACATCAAGAGGGGTGCGCATGTGCGTCTCCGGGTTCGCGTGCACCGTCCGGACCCCGAACAGTGGCCGAGGTGTACGAGTCGGGACAGATTGGGATGTCCGGTCGCGTGCCGTGGCAACCGGCCGCGGCTCGTCCGACCAGTCGTCAGTTTCCTCCCAGGGAAGGTCCCTTCTCGTGCGCAACAGAACAGCGGCACTCGCAGTCGCCACCGGAGCCGTCCTGCTCTCGCCCGCGTCCCTGCCCGCGTCGGCGCATCCGCAGGGGGACGCGACGAACCCCAAGTCCCCGCAGAACAGCGGGATTTCAGGCCCCCCAGCTGCTCCGGCCGCTCCAGCCGTCCAGGAAGGTTCCGTGTCCGCCGCCGCGTTGCTCGCCAAGGTCGAAGGCTGTAGACAGGTCTCGCGCGACAAGTACCGTACGGACGACGGCGCCCGCGCGAACATCCCCGTCTGCGGCAAGCGGGGCGCGGTGTTCTGGAAGGCCGACATGGACATCGACTGCGACGGCCGCCGGAGCAAGGCCTGCAACCGGCGCACGGACCCGCTGTTCCTCGACGCCACCGCGTTCCAGGAGTCCACCGGCCGTCAGCTGAGCGCGGAGCACCTCCCGTACGTCGTCGTGCCGGGCGCGAGCCGCCGCTGGAGCCACACGGCGCACGGCATCACGGGCGGCTCGGTGGCCGCCGTGATCCACCAGGGCAAGGTCCTGTACGCCGTCGTCGGCGACACCGGCCCCAAGGACCTCATCGGCGAGGCGTCCTACGCGGCGGCGAAGTCGCTCGGCATCCGCCCCGACCCCCGGTCGGGCGGCACCGACGCGGGCGTCACCTACATCGTCTTCGAGGGCCCCAAGGCGTCGCCGATCGAGAACCACCGGGCCGCGGTCGCCCGAGGCGACGCGCTGGCCCGGCAGTTCCTCCGGCAGAACTGAGACGATCGGCGCAGGAAGTCGCCGATGGTCGCTACGCGCCATGACGCGCGCCATGCCTCGCGCCACGAGCTGGTGTGATCGCTGAAGAGACAGGCGGGCCGTCCCGCCTGTCAGAGCACGCCCTCCGCTGCCCCTCACGCCTTCCGGTAGTCGTACGCCTCCGCCGCCGCGGCCTCCACCGCGTCGACATCGGCGCCCGCCGACGCGGCCACCACCGCCGCGACCGCGCCCTCCACGAACGGGGCGTCCACCAGGCGGGCGCCCTCCGGGAGCTCGTCGCCCTCGGCGATCAGCGCCTTCACGGTCAGGACCGCGCTGCCCAGGTCGGTGAGGATCGCGATGCCCGCGCCGCGGTCGACCTTCGCCGCCGCCTGGGCGATGAGCTCCGAGCTGGTGCCCAGGCCGCCGTCCTCGGTGCCGCCCGCGGCGGCCACGGGCGCGGTCGCCCCGCCGCCCGCGAGTCCCATGGCCAGCGCGGCGACGGACTCCGCGACGGCACCGCTGTGCGAGACGAGGACGATGCCGACCATCTTGTCGTCACTCACGGCCGGCCTCCGCGGTCTGCGCGAGCGCGTCGAAGAGCAGCGCCGACGAGGTCGCCCCGGGATCCTGGTGGCCGATGCTGCGCTCGCCCAGATAGCTGGCCCGCCCCTTGCGCGCCTGGAGCGGCGTCGTGGCGAGGGCGCCTTCGTTCGCGGCGTCGCGCGCCGCGCCGAAGGACTCCGCGAGCGCGTCGACCGCCGGGACGAGGGCGTCCAGCATGGTCTTGTCGCCGGGCACGGCGCCGCCGAGCGCGCTCACCGCGTCGACGCCGGTGCGCAGCGCGTCGGCGAGCTGCTGCTCGTCGACCTCGGCGGCGTCACCGAGCGACTTGCCGGTACGCCGGAGCAGCGTCCCGTAGAGCGGCCCCGACGCACCCCCCACGGTCGAGATCAACTGCCGCCCCGCCAGGGTGAGCACGGCCCCCGGCGTGGCGGGCGCCTCCTTCTCCAGCGTGGCCGCCACGGCGGCGAACCCGCGCTGGAGGTTGCTGCCGTGGTCGGCGTCACCGATCGGCGAGTCCAGCTCGGTGAGCCGCTCCGCCTCCCGGTCGACGAGGGCGGCGGCCGAGGTCAGCCACTGACGGAAGAATGCGGCATCGAGCACGGAAACTCCTTGCGGGGTAGAACAGTCGGGCAGTGCGGCACGAGTGGTACGTGGTGACGGCGGGGCGTCCGTATACGGATCAGATACCCCAGCGGAGCCCGGCGGTACGCACCGGAGCGTTCCACAGCCGCAGCAGCTCCTCGTCGACCTGGCACAGGGTGACGGAGGCCCCGGCCATGTCCAGCGAGGTCACGTAGTTGCCGACCAGCGTGTGCGCCACGACGACACCGCGCTCGGCCAGGACCCGCTGGACCTCGGCATTGAAGCCGTACAGCTCGAGGAGGGGAGTGGCCCCCATGCCGTTGACGAGCACGAGCACCGGGTTGCGGGGGTTGAGATCCTGGAGCACGACGTCCACGGCGTAGTCCGCGATCTCACTGGACGTCATCATCGGGCGCCGCTCACGTCCGGGCTCCCCGTGGATCCCGACGCCCAACTCCAGCTCGCCGGCGGGCAGATCGAAGGTCGGGCTGCCCTTGGCAGGCGTGGAGCAAGCACTCAGCGCGACCCCGAAGCTCCGCGCGTTCTCGTTCACCTGCCGCGCGATCGCCTCCACCCGCTCCAGAGGCATGCCCTCGTCGGCAGCCGCGCCCGCGATCTTCTCCACGTAGAGCGTGGCGCCGGTGCCGCGCCGCCCGGCCGTGTAGAGGCTGTCGGTGACGGCCACGTCGTCGTTGACGAGCACCTTGGCGACCTGGATGCCCTCGTCCTCGGCGAGCTCGGCGGCCATGTCGAAGTTGAGGACGTCGCCCGTGTAGTTCTTCACGACGAACAGGACCCCCGCCCCGCTGTCCACGGCGGCCGCGGCCCGCACCATCTGATCGGGCACCGGTGAGGTGAACACCTCACCGGGACAGGCGGCCGACAGCATGCCCGGTCCCACGAACCCGCCGTGCAGCGGCTCGTGCCCGGACCCCCCGCCGGAGACGAGGGCGACCTTCCCTTCGACGGGGGCGTCCCTGCGCACAATCACGCGATTCTCCACGTCGATCGTCAGGTCGGGATGCGCGGCCGCCATGCCCCGCAGCGCGTCCGCTACGACCGTCTCCGCGACGTTGATCAGCATCTTCACGGGTACCTCCTGGTGGGCGTATCAGCTGGGCCACTGCACTGGATTTTCGCAGGGCAGGCTGTGCGTGACTAGTTCTCGATCTTGGCGATTCCCGATGCGGCGTGTCCCGGCGGGCGGCTGGGCGATGCTGAGAGGTGCGGGACCTGAGGTCAGTATCAAGGGAGCGGGGCCAGGAGGTGCGGCCCATGAGGGAAGAGTTTCCGCCGGGGCCCCGAGGCGCGAACCGGGCGTCCCACCGGGTCCCCCATGGGGCAGGAGGCGCACGGCGCGCTCTGGGTCCAGGGTCGAACTGCGGGGAGACCCGGTCTGCTCGGCACGTCGAGACACGGGAGGCGATCCCCCATGTCGACCCCGGCGCCCACGGCCCCGGACGGGGCGCGGCCTCTTGTTTCGCCGGTGCAGTCCCACACCGAGTGGGACCCGCTGGAAGAGATCATCGTCGGGCGTCTCGAGGGTGCGACCATCCCCTCCGACCATCCGGTGGTCGCCTGCAACATCCCGCCGTGGGCGGCGCGACTGCAAGGGCTCGCCGGCGGCTTCGAGTATCCGGGCCTGCTGATCGAGCCGGCCCAGCAGGAGCTCGAACAGTTCATCGCTCTCCTGCGGTCCCTCGGCGTCACGGTCACGCGCCCGGACGCGGTCGTCCACCGGCAGCGCTTCGGTACCCCCGACTGGTCGTCGCGCGGATTCTGCGACACCTGCCCGCGGGACAGCATGCTCGTGATCGGCGACGAGATCATCGAGACCCCGATGGCCTGGCCGTGCCGGTACTTCGAGACCCACACGTACCGCACGATCCTCAAGGACTACTTCCGGCGCGGGGCGCGCTGGACGGCGGCGCCGCGACCGCAGCTCACCGACGAACTCTTCGATGCGGACTTCAGCGTCCCCGAGGCCGACGAGCCCATGCGCTGCATCCTCACCGAGTTCGAGCCGGTCTTCGACGCCGCGGATTTCGTCCGCGCGGGACGCGCTCTGTTCGTGACGCGGAGCAATGTCACCAACCAGATGGGCATCGAGTGGCTGCGCCGTCACCTCGGGCCCGGCTACCGCATCCACGAGGTCGAGAGCAGCTGCCGGACGCCTATGCACATCGACACGACATTCCTCCTGCTCGCGCCAGGCAAGGTGCTGGTCAATCCCGAGTACATCGACGTCGACCGCCTGCCCGACGTCCTGCGCTCGTGGGACGTCCTGATCGCCCCCGAGCCCAACCCCCTGGACGAGCGTCTGCTCAAGATGACCTCGATGCGCGGCAAGTGGCTCAACATGAACGTGCTCATGATCGACGAGAAGCGGGTCGTCGCCGATCGGCACCACACCGACACCCTGCGCGCCCTGGAGAAGTGGGGGTTCGAGCCGATCCCGTGCGACCTGCTGCACTACGCGCCGTTCGGCGGCTCGTTCCACTGCGCGACCCTCGACGTCCGACGCCGCGGCACCCTCGCGTCGTACGTCGACTAGGGCATGTGCCAGTGGCCTCTTTCGGCCGTTGTTCCGGGGTGTGCTCCTGACGGTCTTCGGTCGTCGAAGTGGCTTGTTGGAGATGGGTGCCGGGTCCCTCCGCGGCCGCGTGTCCCGCAGGCGCGCCCTTGGGCCACCAGCGCTTGGAACGTCAAACTCCGTTGAGCCGGGGCAGGGGTGAGGCGTCTTATTGCGAGTAGTTCGCAACTACTTATTGGTGGCCAGAAGGTGACCGGGGGGCCTTTGCGCCACCCGGGAGCAGGGGTGATCGTGTGAGAACCGGAGGGGATCACTCGCCGGAGTCCGCCCCGGTCCGACCCCCGTGGCGCAGCACGAATCCACCCTCACCCCGACGTGGCATTCCCTCCCCGCACTCACCCGACAGGGGCCACACCCCGGCCCCAGCAAGGGAGTTGGACAGAACGATGCATGGTGCAAGCCGTCCGGATGCGCGAGACGTCCGGGAGAAACCCGTCCCCGTCCCGGGCGCACCCGTCGCCACCGCAGGCACCGAGCCGGCCACCGTCGCCGTCGCGGGCGCCGAGTTCGGCTGGGGCAGCTCCGGCAAACTGAGCGCCGTCCTGGCCGCGCTGCGCGCACGGTCCCCCCGCCCGCTGCGGTTCGTCGGCCTCGCGTCGGGCCTGGGCCGGCCGCTGCTGTCCCAGCACGCCGTCGACCGCTGGTACGACCTGCCGGCCGGGGTGTCCGCGGGGGAGGGCGCCGACGCGATGGCGAAGGTCGTGGCGGCGGAGGGGATCGACGCGGCCGTCGTCGTGCTCGACGGTCCCGCGGCCATGGCACTGGAAGCGGCGGGTGTGCCGACCGTGTTCGTCGACAGCCTGCCGTTCCTGTGGACCGAGGGGGATCTGGCCGAACTCCCGCTCGAGGCCTCCGTCTACTGCGCGCAACAGTGCGTCGAGTTGCCGCAGGAGTGTCTCGGCGTACTCGCCTCCGTACGCGAACTGCGCTGGGTCGAAGCCGTGATCGGCGCTCCCCCCGAATCGCCTCGGCCCCGGGGCAGCCGCCCGGAACCCTTCCGGAGTGCTCTGGTCAACCTGGGTGGCCTGCGCGCCCCCGGCCTGGCCGACTGGACGCGCTATCCGGAGATCGTCGTGCCCGCGGTGCTCGAAGCCCTCGACGCGTACGGGGTCCGCGAGGCGCATGTGGCGGGCAATCTCCCCGCCGATCTGGCCCGGCGGCTCTGCGGGGCGAGCGACAGCGCCCTCAGCGTCACGGCCGGTCCGCTCGACCACGGCGAGTTCCTCCACCGGCTCGCCGCCTGCGACCTGCTGCTCACCTCGCCGGGTCTGACCACGCTCCTGGAGGCCGGGAGCCTCTCGGTGCCCACGGTCTGCCTGCCGCCGCAGAACCTCAGCCAGATCTTCAACGGCCGCTTCCACAGCCGGGCCGTCATGGCCGACGTCAGAGTCGTCTGGCCGCCGACCGTGTTCACCGAGGGCGCGGCCCTGGCCCATCGACCGCAGGGCGAGGACGCGGCCCTGCGGGTCATCTACGGGGGGATCACCGCCGCCGCCGAGGCGCGCAACGCCCCGCGCACCGTGACCGCCGTACGCGACGGCGTCCTTGAGGCGCTGCGGCGCGCGGCGGACGGCGCCGACTGGGGAGGGCTCGCCGCCCGCGTCGGCACCGGTGGCGCCGCGCAGGTGGCCGACGCCCTGCTCGACGTACTCGACAGGGAGCCGCTGCCCGGGCCCGCCCGGCTCGCGGTTCCGCGCACCGTCCAGGAAGGCATCGACGTACATGACTGAACGTCAGCGCTACCTCTTCATCAGAATCCTGGAAGCCTGCAACGCGGACTGCTTCATGTGCGAGTTCGCGCTCTCCCGCGACACGTTCCGCTTCTCCCTCGAGGACTTCGCCGAACTGCTGCCCAAGGCCCGTGCGGCGGGAGTGGCCTATGTGCGGTTCACCGGCGGCGAACCGCTCATGCACCGGGACGTCGTCGAGCTGGTGCGGGCGGGCACGGACGCAGGCATGAAGATGTCCATGATCACCAACGGCATGATGCTGCCGAAGAAGGCCCCGCGCCTCGCCGAGGCGGGCCTCGCCCAGGTGATCGTCAGCCTCGACGGCGGATCGGCCGCCACCCACGACGTCTACCGGCGTTCCCCCGGCATGTTCGACAACGGCCTGCGAGGGCTGCGCGACGCCGCCGCCCTCGGTGTCCTGCCCCGGGTGAACACCGTGGTCGGGCCGCACAACTACACCGAGATGCCGGACCTGCAGAAGGTGCTGACCGAGGCCGGCGTCAAACAGTGGGAACTCTCCGCCCTGAAGCTGGAGCGCTCCATCACCTATCCCGACCCCGATCACGTGCGCGCGGTCTGCGACCCGATCTACGAAGCCGATCCCGGCACCCTGCTCGTGCCGCTCGGCAAGCGCTTCTACGGAGACACCCGTGCGGAGCAGGATCGCTATTTCGGTGAGTCGCTGACCCCGCGCGCCTCCGAACCCCTGTGTCATGTCGTGGACGACGTGATCTACATCGACGGCAAGTACGGACGCATGTACGCCTGTAGCTGCCTCCCGCACCGCGAAGGGGAGGAACTGGGCGGCGCCCCGCTGCGCGAAGGCGGCACCATCCACCTCGATACGCCGGTCTTCCGCACCCACGCGGACTTCTTCCGCGAGCGCGGACCCGACATGTGCGGCGGCTGCTCCACCACGGCCGCCGGCTACAGCGACGACGTCGCCCGGCTCGGGACGGCGGCACCATGGCAGTACTGAGCACCGGCGGGCCCACCCCGCCGCCGGCCGGCCCCGCACCGCGCCGGGTGCTCCTGGTGTCGCGGGACGAGGAACTGGACTCGCTGCTCGCCGGACGGCGCGTCGCCGCGCACCTGGCGGGACTTGAGGAGACCGGCGACGAGGCGCGGCCCGGCGGCGACGGGCCGCCGCCGGACGTGGCGCTGGTCTGCGACGACGATGCCGCCACCCGCCGCCTCCTCGACCTCGGTGTACCGGTCGTGCGGCTGTGCTCGGGACACCGGGCCGCCGTCGAACCCGCCGCCGACCGGGCCCTGCACCGGGTGCACCGACCGGGCTGGCTTCCCGGACCGTGGCCCGCGACACCGGGCGGCGCCCGCACCACCGGGGTCCTCGCGCCCGCCCGGTCGGCGCGCGGACGCGACCGGCACGGCAGTCTGCTGCTGCTCTCCCTGTGGGGCGTCCCGGACGCGGAGGCCGACCCGTTCACCTCCGGGCCGCTGCGACAGCTGGCCGCCGAGGCGGTACGCCGCACACAGCGGTGCGAGGTCGTCTGCGACACCCGCCTCGACCGGGTGCGTGACGCGCTCGAAGGACTCGACGGCGTACGTGTCCGGCGCGCCGCCGACACCGATGTCGACGCCCTGCACGCAGGAACCGAACTGCTCCTGGCCGCACCCGCCCTGGGCGCGGTGGCACTGGCCCAGGCCCGGCGCGCGCCGCTCGCCCTGCTGCCGCCGCTCGGCGACCGCCAGCGCGACCTGGCCGAGCGGGTCGCCCGAGCCGTCCCGGTCCCGGTGGCCGCCGATCCGCACGATCCGTCCCTCTGGGCGCCCGGGGAACCAGGCGCACCGGACCCGTGGGCCGCGCTCGACGGCGCCGCGGACGACCTGCGGGGCGCCCAGCGCGTCGCCCGCACCCTGCGCCAGCTCTCCCTCGCACCCCTGTGACAGGTCACTCACCCGCCGAACCAGGAGAAACCATGCCCCGCACTCCCGGAGACACAGACGCGGACCGCCACCTCTTTCCGGACCGGCCGGAGATCACCGAGATCACCGAAGCGGAGTGGAACGACTGGCGCTGGCACATGCGCAAGCGCGTCACCAACGTCGACAAGGCACGGCAGTGGATCAACCTCACCGCCGACGAGGAACAGGCCATCGAGAAATCGGCGGGCAAGTACCGCTGGAGCGTCACCCCCTACTACGCGTCCCTGATGGACCCGGACGATCCCACCTGCCCGATCCGTCAGCAGGCCGTACCCGCGCTCGGGGAACTCGCGGAGTTCAGCGGCGCCGAGGTCGACCCCGTCGGCGACATGTTCTACCGCAAGACCAACCGGGTGGTGCACAAGTACCCGGACCGCGTGATCATGCTGATCACCGAGGCCTGCCCGGTCTACTGCCGGCACTGCACCCGCAAGTTCCACACCACCGACGTCGACGGCAGCTACTTCCGGGACAACGAGGGCGAGTCCTTCGAAGAGGACCTGCGCTACATCGCCGAACACCCCGAGATCCGGGACGTGTTGCTCACCGGTGGCGACCCGCTCTCGTACCGGGACGGGAAACTCGAAGAGATCATCTCCGGGCTGCGGGCGATCCCCAGCGTGGAGATCATCCGGATCGGCAGCCGGTTCCCGGTCCTGCTGCCCCAGCGCGTCACGGACGAGCTGTGCGAGATGCTCGCGCGCTACCACCCGGTCTGGCTGAACACGCACTTCAACCATCCCAAGGAGATCACCCCCGAGTCCGCCGCCGCGGTCGACCGACTGCTGCGCCACGGCATCCCGGTGGGGAACCAGACCGTCCTGCTGCGGGGCGTCAACGACGACGTCACGACGATGCGCACGCTGATGACCGAGCTGCTGCGCATCCGGGTCCGGCCCTACTACCTCTACCACTGCGACAACGTCACCGGCGTGTCCCACTTCATGACCTCCATCGAGAAGGGCTGGGAAATCATGGAGGGCCTCCAGGGGCACATCACCGGCTTCGGCGTGCCGCAGTACGTCCTGACGACCAGGATCGGCAAGATCCCCATCGCCCAGCCGTACTTCACCCGCATCCCCGAAGGTCTGCTGCTCCGCAACTACCGAGGCCAGGAGATGGTCGTCGACGCCGCGGTGCACCCCATCACGGAGGCTGACGCGACATGAGCATCGACAAACGGCTCGGCTTACGGTTCCTCCCGTACGGCGCCAACTACCTCGACTGGCCCGACATGCACGAGCTGCGGGCCGCGATCGAGCACGGAGTCCTCTTCCGCTACCAGACGGAGAGCGAGAGCGTCGCATCGCGGCTCGAACGCCGGGTCGGCGAACGGCTCGGCGCGGGCCACGTCCTCGCGGTGCACAACTGCACCGAGGCGCTGCGGCTCGCCCTGGTCTCCACCCGGCCGCGCGTCGGGGACCTCGTGCACATACCGGCGGTCACGTTCGTCGCCGTGGCGGGCGCCGTCCTCTCCAGCGGCCTCATACCGGTCCTGGTGGATGTCGACGAATCGCTGTCCATGGACACCTCGCTGCTGCCCGATGGCACCCAACGGGCCGTCGTCGCCCATATGGAGGGCACGGTCGCGCCCCTGCCGGACGGCGTCCCGTACGTCATCGAGGACAGCGCCCAGGCGCTCGGCGCCAGGTTCCCCGACGGGCGGCACACCGGCACCTGCGGCTACGCGGGCACCTTCAGCTTCCACCACAACAAGGTGCTGACCTCGGGCGAGGGCGGCCTGCTCGTCACGAACGACGCGGCCGCGTGGGAGACGATGCGCTGCTACCACGACCACGGCTCCGCGCGGGTGCCCGGCCGCTACCCCACCTGGAACGAGGACGCCTACTACGGCGAGAACCTGGTCACCAGCGAGGAGGTCGCGGCGATCCAGTACCAGCAGTTCCGCCACCTCGACGAGGTGCTCTCCGGCCTGGAGCGCCACCACGCCATCGCCATGGAGGAACTGCCCCACCGCGCCGGCCTCGACATCCTGCCCCGAGCCGCGGGCGACGTGAAGATCAGCCTCCGGTTCCGCTGCGAGAGCCGGGAGTTGCGCGACGCGGCCGTGTCCGCCCTCACCGAGCGGTCCATCGCCAACTGGACGCTCAACAAATACCTGCTGCCCGACCATCCGGTGGTCGCCGGACGGCGCTCCCTCTACGCCGACGGCTTCCCCTGGAACCTCGCCCCCGACCAGCCGCTCGCCCTCAGCCGCGACGGCTTCGCAAGGACCAGGGACCTCCTCGACCGCACCCTGTGCGTGCCGCTCTCCCCCGAGCTCTCCGAAGCCGAACAGGTCCTCGCGGTCAAGTCGGTCCGCCAGGCACTGGAGACCGCGTGAACACGCCCGCGCCGGTGCTCCTGATGGCGGACGACCGCGCCTCCTCCTTCACCCGGTACGCGGCGGACGCCCTGCCCGGCCGCCTGGTGCTGCTGCGGTTCGCCTCCGCCCGCAAGGACCTCACCGACGCGTACATGCGCCAGACCGAGCACCTGCCCGCGTTCTGGGTGAACGAGCGGCTGCCCCTGGAGGAGGAGGCGGCCCGCTACCGCGTCTGGGCCACGCACCTGCCCGTCGCACCCACCCGGTTCTGCAACCCCTCCGAGCCGCGCCAGGACATCGCCCAGCGGTTCGCGGAGCTGGCGGGCCTGCCACACATGACGGAACGTCAGGTGAGCTGGGTGCGCGACAAGGCGGCGATGAAGGACAAGTTCCGCGAGCTCGGGCTGCTCACCGCCCGCTACGCGCGCGTCTCCACCGCGGAGGAGATCGAGGACTTCGCCGCGCGGTGCGGCTGGCCCGTCGTACTCAAGCCCGTGGACTCCTTCGCCTGCGTCGACACCTTCCGGCTCACCGGCCCCGGGCAGCTGCGCGACGTGGCCCTGGGCGACCGGTCCTGGCTGGTCGAGGAGCATCTGGGCGGGACGGAGTGGGAGGTGTGCGCGCTCGTCCACGCGGGCGAGGTCCTGGACGCGTGGCCGAGCGCGATGCCGTGCCGCCCGCTGGACATCGTCGACGGCGCGATGAACGCCAACATCAGCGTCGCCACCGACGAAGGACCGCCCTTCGACCTGCGGGGCATGCTCCAGCGGATCGTCACCGGCATGGGGATCGACCACGGGTACCTGCACATGGAGTTCTTCCTCGTCGGCCACGAGATGTACGCGGGCGAGATCGGGGTCCGTCTCGCGGGCTGCGAGATCACCGCCAACCACGGGTACGCCTACGGCTTCGACGTGTTCGGCGCCACGCTGGACGTCTACCTCGGCCGCCGCCCCACCCTCGCCTACTCCGAGCGCGGCTGCGCGGGCGACCTGCTGCTTCCGCTGCCCGGCTCGGGGACCGTGCACCGGATCACCCCCGAGGACGAACTGCTGCGCCTGCCCGGCGTGGTCAGAAGCGTCCTCAGATTCCGCGAGGGGGACCTCGTGGAGGCGCGCCGCGCCTCGCACAACGCGTCCGGATACGTCCACGTGACCGGAGGGTCGATCGCCGAGGTGGAAAAGCGCATGCGCGGCGTACTCGACGCCTTCAGGATCGAAGTGATCACCCAGGCACCGGCGGTCAGAACACTCCAGCGCTGAGCCGCCCCCCTCTCCGGCCCGCCCCGGGCCATTCATGCGCCGCACCCGCACGCCCGCAACGGGCCACCACGGAACAGGAACCATGGAAGTGAAGCCGAACGGTCTCGCCCGCCGTCTCGCCGCCCTGCTCACGCGCCGTCAGGTGGCCGGACCCGCCTGGTGGAGCGTCGTCTCCAGGCTGCCGGTCTACCTCATGTCCCTGGCCATGGTGCTCGTCGTGCGCGAACAGGGCGGCAGCTACGCCCAGGCGGGCCTGGTCTCCGCGCTCTACACCGTCGGCATGGCGCTGGGCAGCCCGCTCATCGCCCGCCGGGTCGACCGCCGGGGCCGCAGGACCGTGCTCGTGCTGACCGGCGTGATCTATCCGGCGGCGCTCGCCGCGCTGGTGTGGACGACCGAACCGGGGGAGTGGGCGCAGCCTGCCCTCGCGGTGCTCGCCGGCATCACGCTGCCCCCGGCGAACGCCTGCATGCGATCGCTGTGGGCGCGCCTGCCGCTGCGCGACGACGAACGCGAGACCGCCTACCTGTGGGAGGCGCTGCTCACCGAAGTCCTGGTGATCGGGGCACCGTTGATGCTCGCGGCGCTGATGCTGACGGGGTCGGCCGGGACCGCGCTGACCACCGTGTCGGTCATCGGCGGCGTCGGAGCGATCGGTCTGGCCTTCACGCGGGTGCCCGAAGGCACCGAGAGCGCGGCGCAGGCGGCGGGCGACGGCCCGGGGGACAAGACCGGCCAGGGCGGCCTGCTCGGCCCCCTGCGGTCATCGCCGATGCTCGCGCTGACCGCCGTCATGGCGCTCAGCGCCGTGCCCATCGGGCTGATGACGCTGGCGATCCCCGCCTTCGTCGACGACCACGGCTCGCGGGGCAGCACCGGCCTGGTGTACGCCTGCTGGGGCATCGGCAGCGCCCTGGGAGCCCTCTGGCTGGGACGCTCCCAGTCCGAGGTCGCGGTGCATCTGCGCTTCCCGCGCCTGGTGCTCGCGTTCGCCGTCGGGACCGGCCTTCCGCTCCTAGCGACGTCCCAGGTGACCCTGGCGCTGGCCCTCGCGGTCGGCAGCGTGCCCATCGCGCTCGTCTCCGCCAGCGAGATGACGCTGGTCAGCCTCCTCGCGGACGGCCGTTCCCTGACGGAGGCCTTCACCTGGGCTTCCTTGGCCACGGTGGTGGGGGACGCGCTGGGCCAGCAGGCGGGCGGCCTCCTCATGGAACCGGCCGGACCGCGGGGCGTCTTCGCCGCCGCCTTCGGCATGTCACTCGTCGCCGCCTGCGTGGCCTTCGCCTGCCGGAGCCTGATGGGCCGCGCGGCCACGGCCCCCGAGCCCGCCGACGCGGGGGGCCGGTGACCGGGCGGGGGGCGGCACGGCCGCCGCCGGACACTTTCCGACGCCAGACAGCGCGACCACCAGCCAGTCATCCGTCCCACACACGTCACTCCTCGCAGGGTCAGCGTAAGAACACGAGGTAACGCTTCATGAAGTCTGCCGTCTCCCGACAGCGCCACGAGCCGTCGGACCCAGCACCGGAAACCGCGCTCTTCAGCCCGGTGAAGTACGCCGATCTCGCCCCGGCCGTAGGTGAGTTCCTCGACGCGCCCGACCGGACGCCGATCCCCGTCCCGGTCGACGACCGGGCCGACCTGGTGCACAGCGTGGCCCTGGCGTCGCGCCTCTACTCCGGTGTGCGCCGGCCGGCCCCCCTGGACTTCGGCGTCGTACTCGGCCGGTCGGATCTGGCCGACGCCGTCGTGGACCTGGCCCGCCCGCTCGCCCGCGAGTGGCTCACCGAGGACGACCTCGCCGGCTTCGTCGACCGGGCCCCGGGCACCCTCCTGCTGGTGGGCACCTACGCCCGCCTCAACCTCGACCCGGTGCGCTCGCTCCTCCTGGCCACCTACCGCGACGCCCGGCGCGGCCTGTCCCTCCTGAGCGGCCGCGACGGCGCGTCGGTGGCGTGGAACGTCGCCAAGCAGTACGCCCAGGTGCCCGAGGGCCTCGACGCGCTCGGCCTGTTCACGGACACCGACCGGCCGCCGCACCTGCCCGGCGTCAAGGTCTTCGACGACCGCGACTTCGAACGCGCGGACATCCAGGCCGAGATCCTCGGCACCCGGTGGCGCCGCGTCGTCTTCCAGGGCCACGGCAAGGACGACAGCATCAACCTCGGCGAGTTCACCATCTGCGGCCTCAACGAGACCGCACCCGCTCAGCCGGGCGTCCTCGCCCCCCGCTGCGCCTACGGACTGCCCTGCTACAAACCCGAGGACAAACTCGTCCCGCTCAACCGCGTCGAGGCGGCGGAACTGGTCCTCAGCGCCTGCAACAGCGGCCCCCTCGCCGACCTCGCGCTCTACGACCCCAAGTACCAACTCCTGCTCAACGCCCTGGACAGCCCCGCCCGCACGGTCGTGTCGGCCGTCTCCGTGCACGACTCCGACCGGCCCGAGAACGTCGCCTGGATGCTCGCCGCCGCCACCGGCGCGGACTCCGTGGACACCCTCAACGCCAGCCTGGCCGGCTCGCATCCCTACCCGGCGTTCATGCGCTTCGGGCTGCCGGGACAGCCCGAGGAGACCCCGGCGGCCCCGCCGCCCTCCGAGCACGCGCCCGACCCGCTGGTCCTCACGGTCGGCCACCGGCTCGCCGCGCTGCTCGGCTCGGAACTCCTTCCGCACAACCACACCCTGCGCCCCCGCCTCGGCAAGCTCGCGCGCAAGGTGGACCTGTGGGTGGCCCGCCCCACCCACCTCGCCGACCAGTCGCCCGACGAGGTCCGCAAGTCCCTCTCGGCGGACCTGCAGTCCCTCGACCACGTGATCGCCGGGCAGGTCGCGGAGAACCCCGAGAACGAGATCATGAACTACCCCGCCCACTTCGGTGACCGCAGCTCCCTGGACCCCGACGTGCGCGAGGTGGTCTGCCACTGTGGGCGCCCCGCCCAGGAGTTCGCCCGGCGAGGACTGCTGCCGCACATCCTCGACACCGTCTGCGTGGTGTGCATGCGCTGCGGCGACGTCACCTTCCGCGTGCCCGACGCACCCCACGTGCTGGCCTACGCGGCCGACGAGGTGGAGCAGGGCGGCGTGCTCGAAGTGCGCGCCTCGCTCACCGCGGCCCGCCCCGGACCCGTACGCCTCGGCCTGTTCCTGCCGAGCTATCTGCGCGACGACACCACGGTGGAACCGGCCCGGGTCAAGGTCCGCGCCTCGGACGAGCACGCCAGGGACGTCCTGTTCAGGGTGCGCTTCGCTCCCGACACCGCCCCGCAGGCCTACTACTTCACGGTGTTCGCCGTGCAGGACCTCGCCGTCTCGACCGCCCGGCGGCACTTCGGCGTCGTACCCGGCCATGGCTGAGACGGCCCCCGCACCACCTCGGCACCACGTACCCCCCACCCGACCCCCATTACCGGCCGGACCACCGGCCGGACGAAGGACGGTTGACATGGAGAAGACCCCCGCACCGACCCCCGCACCGGAGATCGAGCTCATCGATCACGACGGCGAGGTGACACTGAGCATCGGCGGTGAACAGGCCATGCAGGCCTGGGAACGCGACCTGATGTGGGCCAGCGCCGACATGCTCTGCCGCCACGGCAAGGACTTCTACGAGGTGGGCCTTGGCCTGGGGCTCTCGGCCCTGCGCATCGCCGAGAACCCCGCCACCCGCAGCCACCGGGTACTCGAACTCTTCGGCGAGGTCGAGGACCTCTTCCGCGAGCAGCACCCGCGGCTGCCCGGCACGCTCTCCATCGAGCGCGGTGACTTCTTCCAGCGCGTCTTCGAGCTGGAGTCGGAGAGCATCGACGGGATGTTCTTCGACCCCGCGCTCGACATGGAGGTGTGGAAGGACGAGGAACTGTGGCGCAGGACCATGCCCGAGGTCGTCCGCGCGCTGCGCCCCGGCGGGGTCTTCATCCCCTTCTTCAGCACCAAGCCCGAACTGCGCTGGCAGTACGTCAAGCACTTCCGCACCATCCACGTGGAGCGCCACCCGTACACCGCGTACGACACCACCGAGTACACCTACGGCACCTCCGGTGACGCGTACATCCAGTGCTTCTACAAGGACTGATGGGGGCCACGTGCACAGCACCTACGAAACCGTCGAGGACGCCTACCTGACGGAGCTGCGGAGCACCTATCTCGGCGCGTCGTTCCGCAACGCCCCGCGCGGCTTTCCCAGCCGGGAGCGGCTGGGCGCCGGATTCCTGGTCCGGGACCCCGTGCAGCGCCATGTCGCGCTGCCGGGGCGCAGATCCAACCTGGTCTTCAACTTCGCCGAGGCCCTGTGGTACCTGTCCGGCTCGGCCGACCTGGAGCTCGTCGCCCACTACGCGCCGAGCATCCGCAAGTACTCCTCCGACGGTGCCACCCTGACCGGCACCGCCTACGGGCCACGGATATTCGACTACCGGGGCACGGGCCTCGACCAGTGGCGCAGCGTCATCGACGTACTGGCCGAGGACCCCGACAGCAAACGCGCGGTCGTGCAGATCTTCCACCCGGGCGAGCTGCGCGAGCCGGGCAACATCGACGTCGCGTGCACCCTCGCCCTCCAGTTCATGCTCCGTGAGGGCCAGTTGCACGCCGTCGGCTACATGCGCGCCAACGACGCCTACCGGGGCATGGTGAGCGACGTCTTCTCCTTCACCTTCCTCCTGGAGATGCTGGCCAGGCAGTTGGGCGTCGAGGTAGGCGGCTACGTCCACCAGGTGGGTTCCCTGCATGTGTACGACAGTGACGCCCCGCTCGTGGAACGGGTGCTGCGGGAGGGCATGAACGACACCGCCCCGGAGCTGTTCCCCGCGATGCCCGCGGGGGACAACTGGCCGCACGTGCGCGAGGTGCTGCGGATCGAGGCGCAACTGCGCACCGACCGGCTGCGGCTCGGCCCCGCCGCGCTGCGCGCCCTCGCCCTGCCCCGCTACTGGCAGGACGTGCTCGGCCTCTTCGAGCTGCACCGTCAACTGACCCACGAGGCCGGGACGGACCACGAGCTGCTCGACGAACTCCCGCCCCTGTACCGCCGGATGGTGCTCTGCCGATGGCCCCGGACCGCTGCCGAACACGAGGTGTCCGCATGACGACGACCCCCGCCCACGACCTCGCCGGAGAGCTCGGCGTCACCACCCTGTTCCTCGCCGGGCCCTTCCTTCAGCTCCTCGACCCCGCCACCGGCGAGATGCCGTCCGGAACGCGGGCACCCTTCGCCTCCTTGATCGAGCACTTCGAGGGCCACGGGTTCAGCGTCCACAACGCGCACCGCCGTGAGGCGTGGGGGGCCGAACTGATGGCCCCGGCCCAGTGCACCCCGCTCGACCAGGAGGAGATCCGGAAGGCCGACGTGTTCGTGGCCTTCCCCGGCCTGCCCGCCTCTCCCGGCACGCACATCGAGATGGGCTGGGCCAGCGCCTTCGACAAACCGATCGTGCTGCTGCTGGAGGAGGGCCAGGAGTACGCGTTCCTCGTCCGGGGCCTGCACGCGGTGGCCACGGTCGAGTACGTGGTGTTCAGCGACCTTCCATCGGCCCTCCCCGAGATCGACGAGGCGGTACGGCGTGCGGTCGCGCGGCAGCGGGAGACGGAGGAGAGGAGCCGCTGAGACCTGCTGCCGGGTGATGGAGGCGGCGCCACTGGCGGGGTGTGGCGCCGTAGGTCTCGCGGAAGCGGCGGGAGAAGTGGGCGGGGTTGGAGAAGCCCCAGGACCGGGCGACGGCCTCGATCGTGCGGTGGGCGTGCTCGGGCGCGGCCAGGTCGTGGCGGGTGCCTTCCAGACGCCGGCGAATGATCCATTTCTCCAGGCCGAGGCCGCCCTGCTCGCACAGCCGGTAGAGGGTCCGTACGGAGATGTTGTGGGCCGCGGCGATGCGGTGGGGGGTGAGACCGGGGTCGGTCAGATGCGCGCGGATGTAGGCGAGGACGCGGGTCAGGAGCGTCTCCTGGGCGACCGAGCGCCGGGTGTGTTCGTCGGCGGCCACCGAGACGATGAGGGCGCGGGTGAGTTCCAGGGTGGCGGAGGCGAGCGCCTCGGCGCCGGGGCCCGCGCTGAGCCGGTCGGCGCGGTGATGCAGCTGGCGCAGGTGATGCAGCAGCAACGGCGCGACATCGCTGTGGTGCAGGAGCGGTATCGCGGCTTGCACCTGATGTTCGGGCAGGCCGAGACGCTCGGTGTCCACCATGAACGCGAGGGACAGGCCGGACCCGGACCACGCGTACTCGTAGCCCGCCGTCTTGTGGGCTAGGGCCAGGCCGTCGGGCCCCACGTGCTGCTGATGGCCGTTCCAGGTGAACGCCCCCGTCCCCCGGCTCTGGGTGATGACCGAGACGGTGTTCATCGCGTCGCGTCGCGCGTGCCGCGGGGTGCGCCAGATGCGCATGCCGGAGCCGTGCGTGGCGAACAGGGTCAGCGGACCGAAGTTCCAGACCTCCAGCTTCTTGCGGATGCCGGCATCGGCATGCTCCTGCTCCACCGAGCAGGAGCCGCTCTCCCCGACGGCCACGGCCTCGAAGGCCTCGATCCGGTCGGCCGCGGGTAAGTCGTCGGTGTCCAGAACCAGCATGGTCCCCCCCAGGGCGACAGCAGCGGCCTCTCCGCTGCCGTGCCGTCCTCGGGATTCTTCAGCACCCTTGGCGCGCAGGGAACAGTTCTCGGCACGTACGGCAAAGAACCTCGCCCGCGGAACTGGCACGATTTCCCGCTACCTGAGTCGGTCACCGACACCGACACCGGCTGCTGACGGGAGCGCTCCCATGGGCACCATCACGACGCACGACGGCACGGGGATCCACTACAAGGACTGGGGCAGCGGACGGCCGGTGGTGTTCAGCCACGGCTGGCCGCTGAACGCCGACGCCTGGGACGACCAACTGCACCTGGTCGCCTCGCACGGCTACCGTGCGATCGCGCACGACCGGCGCGGCCACGGCCGCTCCGACCAGCCGTGGCACGGCAACGACATGGACACCTACGCCGACGACCTGGCCCAGCTGATCGAGGCCCTCGACCTGCAGGACGCCGTCCTCGTCGGCCACTCGACGGGCGGGGGTGAGGTGACCCGCTACATCGGCAGGCACGGCACGTCCCGGATCGCCAAGGCCGTCCTGCTCGGCGCGGTGCCGCCCCTCATGCTCAAGACCGACGCCAATCCGCGGGGACTGCCGATCGAGGCGTTCGACGCCATCCGAGCGGGCGTGTCGGAGGACCGGTCGCAGTTCTACAAGGAACTGAGCCTGCCCTTCTACGGGTTCAACCGCCCCGGTGCGAAGGTCTCGCAGGGTGTGTCGGACGCGTTCTGGCTGCAGAGCATGCAGGTCGGGCTCAAGGGCGCGCTCGACTGCATCCGCGCGTTCTCCGAGACCGACTTCACCGAGGACCTGCGGCGCTTCGACGTCCCCACCCTCGTCGCCCACGGCGACGACGACCAGATCGTGCCGATCGTGGCCGCGGGACCGGAGTCGGCCAAGCTCGTCAAGGACGCGACGCTGAAGGTCTATCCGGGTGCTCCGCACGGTCTCGTGGGCGCGTTCAAGGACGAGTTCGACGCCGACCTGCTCGCGTTCCTCGCCTCGTGATCCCGAGCGGCTCTCCCCATCGGCTCTCTCCGAAAGGGTTCGTCATGCGTGTTCCGGCACCGCGTCGTCTGCTGACGGCACTGGCCGCCGCCGTTCTCCTCGTCACCGGTGCGGTCTCCGCCCAGGCGACCTCCCAGGGAACCGTGCGGGCCGAGAAGCAGGGCCCCAAGCCGACCGTCGTGCTCGTGCACGGGGCGTTCGCCGACGCCTCCGGCTTCAACGACACGATCGCTCTGCTGCAGAAGGCCGGCTTCCCGGTCATCGCGCCGGCCAACCCGCTGCGCGACACCGCGGCCGACGCCGCCTACGTCTCCAGCGTGGTGGACACCATCGACGGGCCGGTCATCCTGGCGGCCCACTCCTACGGCGGCGTCGTCATCACCAACGCCGCCCGCGGCCACGCCCATGTGAAGGCACTGGTCTACCTGGGGGCGTTCGCGCCCGACAAGGGGGAGAGCGCGCTGCAACTGGCGGGCCAGTTCCCCGGCAGTGAACTGGGCGCCGCCCTGATCGGCCGGGAGTACCCCGTGCCCGGCAGCGACCCGGGCACCGACGGCTACATCGACGCCGCGAAGTTCCGCGCCGTCTTCGCCGCCGATCTGCCCGCCTCCCGCACCCGCCTCATGGCGGCCACCCAGCGCCCCGGCAGCGTCCAGGGCCTCAGCGGCCCCAGCGGCGTGCCCGCGTGGAAGACCGTCCCGTCCTGGTATCTGATCCCGACCGAGGACAAGGTCATCCCGGCCGCCGCCCAGCGCTTCATGGCCGGGCGGGCAGGCAGCAGGGTGACCGAGATCCGGTCCTCGCACGTGGTCATGATCTCCCACCCGGAAGCCGCCGCGAAGATCATCAAGTCGGCGTACACCGCCACTCGTTGAAGGAGCGAACGCGCATGAAACCCGACACCATCGTCCTCATCCACGGCTTCTGGGTGACACCCCGCAGCTGGGAACACTGGATCACCCGCTACCAGTCCCAGGGCTTCAGGGTGCTGGCCCCGGCCTACCCCGGCTTCGAGGTGGAGGTGGAGGCGCTCAACGCCGACCCCACCCCGATCGAGGAACTCAGCGTCCCGTCGATCATCTCGTCGCTGGAGAAGCTGATCGACGGCCTTGGTACGCAGCCGATCATCATGGGTCACTCCGCCGGCGGCGTGTTCACCCAGATCCTGCTCGACCACGGATACGGCCGCGCCGGAGTGGCCATCAACTCCGCGCCCACCGAGGGAGTGGCGACGGCTCCGCTCTCGCAGCTCAAAGCGACGTTCCCGGTCCTGAAGAACCCGGCCAACCGGCACAAGGCCGTCGGCTTCACCTACGACCAGTGGCGCTACGCCTTCACCAACACCTTCCCCGAGGACGAGTCCCGCGCCCTGTACGAGCGCTACCACATCCCCGCCTCCGGCCATGTGTTCTGGGGCAGCGCCCTTGCCAACATCCACCCCGGCCACGCCGACTCGTACGTGAACTACCGCAACGACGACCGGGCACCGCTGCTGTTCGTCTCGGGCGAGAACGACCACCTGATGCCGCCGAAGATCCAGCAGTCCAACGCCAAGCACTACAAGTCGAACACCGTCACCGAGATCGTGGAGTATCCGGGACGATCCCATCTGATGCCCGCCCAGAGCGGCTGGGAGGAGATCGCCGACCACGCCCTGGCCTGGGCGCTCGACCACACCTGACCACCCCACTGGCCGGGCCGGTCTCGCCGTGGATCGGGTACATGACCTGTATGCACACTCACAGCCACACCGTTCTGGCCGTCGAGGGCGGCGGTTCCCTGATCTTCATCATCGTCGGGATCGCCGTCGTCGTCGGCCTGCTCACCATGTTCGTCAGCGGACGGCGCCGCGCCGCCCGCGGCACCGAGCCCACCAAACCCGCCCAGGGCGCCGAGCCCGCCAGCGGCGAAGCCCAGCGCGGCACCACCTGGCAGACCCCCGACGACGACCCCGACCAGGGACACCCCCACCCCTGACCTGCCCACCCCTGACCTGCCGGGGCTGAACCTCAGGAGGAGCCGGAGGAGCCGAGGGCGGCCCGGACGAGCGCCGCGGCCGTCACGCCCGGCTTCTCGTCGCCCGCGAGCCGCAGCAGCGCGGACGTGTCCCGGGGCAGGCCCAGGCGCTCGGCCCCCTGAAGGACCTTGGCGTCGAAGCAGGGCCCGTACTCGGTCCATACGTCCTGCACCTCGCGCAGGAAGATGTCCGCGCCGACGGGGCCGAGGCCCGGCACCTTCCGCAGCAGCCGCTTCAGGGCCGCGGCATCCCCGTCGGCCTTCTCACGGACCTTGCGCAGGTCCCCGCCCCACTCGTCGAGCACCAGATGGGCGCCGTCGCCGAGCTGGGTCGCGGTCCGTTCGTCGTAGCGCCGGTAGCCGCCGCGTCCCAGGGCGTCGACCCGCTGCTGCCAGGTGGCGTCGGCCATCTGCCGCGGACCGCGCATCCCGGCCTCGTACAGCGCACGGGTGCTCGCCACCGCGACGGAGGCCCTGATCCGGGCGCTGAGCAGGCAGGACAGCACCAGCGTGCGGTAGAGCGGCTGGGGAGTGTCCGTCAGCCGGATGCCCGCCTCCGCCGCGTACGTCTGTCCCGACGTCGTGAGCAGTTCTCGCATCACAGCCTGCTGGCCTGCCATGTCGTCCCTTCCTGTTTCAGTGGTCCCGGTGGCGGTGGTGCAGGGCCGAGAAGACGGCCAGGGCCAGGAGGGCCAGGACCGCGAAGAGGAGCGCGAGGACCGCCAGCGCCCAGGGGCTGGGCGGGTCGCCGCCGAGGGAACGGATCGCCCACACCCCGAAGAGCACGGCCAGGGCCAGGAAGAGCGGCATGTAGAGGTGGGTGAGCAGGTGGCCCAGGCGACGCGCGCGGTGCGTGTGCGACGGGGGCTCGCCGACGTGACGGCCGGGGCGTTCGCCTTCCATGGCTACCTCCAGCAGCTGAGGGCACAGGCTGCCGTTGGTCCTTGTCACGCTCCAGGATAGTCCCGCCGCCGCGCCCTTCCGGGATCACGCCGGGGGGTCAGGGGTCTCGCGGGGTTCCAGGGGGTGCGTGGCGGGGCCGTGCAGGACCGAGCCGTCCGTCGCGAAGCGTGAGCCGTGGCAGGGGCACTCCCAGACCCGTTCCGCGTCGTTGAACTGCACCAGGCAGCCCAGATGGGTGCAGCGCGCGGAGAGCGCGGTGGCGTGCCCGCTCTCGTCGCGGTAGACCGCGCACCGCTTGCCGTGCAGGCGTACGACGGCTCCGCTGCCCGGCGGGATGTCGGTCAGCGAGTCGACGTGGCTGGTGTGCAGCCGGTCGCCGACGAAGTGCTTCGCCGCGGACGCCTGGTAGGAGGCGATCTGGCCCGCGTCGCGGATCGGGGGCAGGCGGCGCGGGTCGTACAGGTCGGTCCAGGCGGGCCGGGGCCCTCCGGCGATATGCGCGGTGAGCAGGCGGGCGGCCATCACGCCGTTGCTCATGCCCCAGCCGCCGAAGCCGGTGGCGACGAAGACGTGCTGGGTGCCGGGGTGGGCGTGGCCCACGTAGGGCAGGTGGTCGGCGGAGTCGTTGTCCTGGGCGGCCCAGCGGTAGGCGCTGTCCGCCTCGGCGAAGTGCGGCAGGTGCTCGCGTGCCCAGGAGTCGAGCCGGTCGAACCGTTCGCGCACGCCGCCCGCGCCCGGCTCGAACGACTCCCCGGTGACGACGAGCAGCCGTCGCCCCGCGTCGTAGGGGGCGCTGCGCAGGGAGCGGGTCCCGTGCTCCGGCGTGATGTACATGCCCGTAAGCGCCGTGTCCGACGGGACGGGCGCCGCGATCACCAGCTCCCTGCGGGGTTTGATGCGGGTGAAGAGCAGGGTGCGGTCGAAGACCGGGTAGTGCGTGGCGACGACCGCGTCGCGCGTCCGGATCGTGGCGCCGGACTCGGTGGTCAGGCGGCACCGGGCGCCGTCGTGCAGGCCGGTGACCCGGGTGCGCTCGAAGATGCGGCCCCCGGCGCGGGTGATGTTCTCGGCCAGGGCCAGCAGGAACTTGCGCGGATGGAACTGCAGCTGGCCGTCGACGCGTACGCCACCGGCGATGTCGAAGGGCAGTTCCGTCTCGGTCACGAACGAGGCGTCGAGCCCGGCCCGGCGCGCCGCCGCTGCCTCCTGCTTCACCTCGTCGACGCGTCCGGGGTCCTGTACGTAGGTGACGGCGGGGGCCTGCTCCAGGTCCGCGTCGATGCCGAGTTCCGTGCAGAGGGCGGCGGTCCGCTCGACCGCCTCCTGCTGCGAGAGCGCGTAGAGGCGGGCGTCGTCGGCGCCGTGTTTCGCCTCGATGCCGGCATAGACGAGGCCGTGCGCGGCGGTCAGTTTGGCCGTGGTGTAGCCGCTGACGCCCGCGGCGATCCGGTCCGCCTCCAGGACGACGACGTCGAGGCCGGCGCGGACCAGGTCCCAGGCGGTGCAGAGCCCGGCGATGCCACCGCCGACGACGGCGACCTCCGCCGTCAGATCGGTGTCGGGGGTGGGATACCCGGTACCGGGCGTGGTCGCCATCCAGTACGACTCGTCAACCGTCTCGCGTTGCGGGGTCATGTCTTCTCCTGATGGACCGATGGGGCACCACGGCGAAGCCTCGGTACGTGGTCAGCACGGCGCTGGTGCAGCCGGGTACCCCCCGCGAGGCCGTTTCTCCCATCACCATCGGACAAGGGCCTTCGCCCAGCCTCGCGGAGACGGCGGCGAGCCACACACCGCAGGGGGCCCGACGGGTGAATCGGACCCCCTGCGGTGTGGCACGGCTATCCGCGCTGCGAGCCGGCCGCGCGGGCCGTCACATCGGTCACCTTCCAGCGCTGGTTGGCTCCGGAGTTCGGTGTCCACGTCGTGACGGCGGCTCCGTCGTGCGTGGCCTGGCCGCCGACCTCCAGGAGCCTGCCCGTGGCCGCGTTGACCAGGGTCCACGTGCCGTCACCGGTCGTGGACATGATCCACTGGACGGCCTTGTCGCGGGGCCCTGTGTCGGGTTCGGCCACCGGGGCGCCGTCCCGGACGGCCAGCCGCTTCTCTCCCGCCGGGTCGGTGAACACGTACCGCCGCTGGTTGCCGGTGTCACCGCTGATCTGCCGCAGCCGCCACCGCTGCCCGTCCGTGTCCGCCGCGGGCTTGATGACCAGGCCGGTGCCGTCGTCGGCGACGGTGAGGTCCTTGCCGCTCTGGGCGCCGGTCAGCTCGTACGTGTGGTTCTTCCGCAGCAGGGCGGCGTCCTTCGCGACGCCCGAGACTCCCTCGACGAGGAACGAGGTCACCGACTGGGCGGGCACCGTGAAGGTGGCCTTCTTGCCGCTGACGTCGAGGGCGGCGTGCCGTTCGAGCTTGCCGTCGGCGCTGGTCACCACGGGGGTGACGGTGGCTCTGCCGCTCACCTGGCCGAACTTGGACAGGTCGACGGTGACCGCGCGCTCCTCGGTCGTGCTGTTGACGTGGACGACCGTCGCCCCGTTGCCCTTCTGGGTCACCGCGGCGGCGCTGGAGGTGTCGTCGACCTTGACGAGGCGGTCGCCGGGCTTGATGAAGTGGGTGAAGTTGCGGGCCGTGTCGAACTTGGTGTTCGTCCGGATGGGGCAGGTCTCCAGGGTGTCCTTGGAGGTGCAGCTGAACGGCAGCTGGATGCTGCCCCAGTTGCCGCCCTTGGCGGACTCGCCGCCGGGCTTCATGTTGTCGTAGTCCTCCACCGGCTGCCAGAACACCCAGGCCTTGGGCTCCAGTTCCCGCAGGTCGTCGACCATCCGCTGGGCCATGCCGAGGCCCGGGCGCATGTCGTCGAAGTCCTGCCCGTCGCCCCAGTCGCCCTCGACCTCGCTCATCCACAGCGGCTTGTCCGCCGCCTTGGCCAGGTCGCGCACGCTGGTGCGTCCGTCGGTGCCGTAGGTGTGGACGTTCATCTGGCCGACGGCGTCCCGCACCTCCCGCGGGTAGGTGTTCCAGTTGCGCGTGAAGGTGGTGGGGTTGGTCTCGTCCATCGCGGCGATCTCCGCGCCGGTCGTGGACTTCTCGAGCGCCGGGTCGAGCGCGCCGATCACCTTCTGCTGGAGCTCGGGGCCGATGTGGGCGCCTTCCTGGCGGCCCCCGACCGGTTCGCCGTCCGCTCCCAGGCGGGTGCCCCAGTAGTTCGTGTTGGGTTCGTTGAACGGGTCGAGGGTGTCGACCTTGATGCCGTGGGCCTTCTCCAGGCGCTGGGTCGCGCCCACCAGGTAGGAGGCGAAATCGTCGACGGACTCCGTCTTGAGCTGGTCGGTGCTCGCGTCGAAGCCGCCCGAGACGTAGCCGCTCTCGGTCATGAACCAGGGCGGAGAGTTGCTGAACGTCTCCCAGTGGTCGACGTCGTCCTTGATCCGGTCGACCCACCAGCGTTGGGTGGCGTCCGCCTTCGGGTTCCAGTCCGCCGGGTCGGTGGCGCTCCACCAGTCGGTGTCCTCGCGGGTGGTGCCCGCCGGGGCCTTCCACCAGCCGTCGACCGCGCCGCCGGGGCGCAGGTAGTCCTTGACGTCGGGGGCGTTGCCGCCGCCGATGTTGTAGCGGGCGATGTTCAGGGCGAGCCCGTCGTCGCCGAACAGGAGCCGGGCCAGCTTCTCGCGTATCTCCTTGGGGTAGTCGCCGGTGGCGTTGGCGAACCAGACCAGGCTCGTGCCCCAGCCCTCGAACTTCTCGTGCTGGTAGGAGGGGTCGGGCCGGACGGTGACGGCCGCGGACGCCGCGGCGGCCGACTGCGGCGGGGCGGTGAGCAGGGCGGCCCCGGTTGCCAGGGCGGTGATGCCGACGATGCCGAGGAGTCGTCTCGTACGGGGACGACTTGTGCGCGTGCGACGCGTGCGGGTACGAGGTGCCAACGTGTGCTCCCTACGTAGGTGCGCTTCGGTGGTGTCAGGGGTTGGTCGATCGCAGGTTGGTCGTTCGCAGGACCGCGACGTCCCTGGGCGGCAGGACGAGACCGCCGTCCGCGGCATCCGGGGACCCGCCGATCAGGACGTCACCGGTCAGTCCGGGCAGCGGCACGGTGTCGTCCGTCCGGTTGACCAGGAACAGGTAGCGGCTGTCGGCGTCCCGGCGTACGGCCAGCTCGACGCGTCCGCGCGCGGGGGCGGGCAGTTCGCTGCCGACTCCGGCCGCGGCGAGGAGCCGCGGCAGCAGGGCGGCGAGGCCGTCCGTGCCGAGCCGGGTGGAGACGTACGCCGCCGAACCCCGCCCGGCCGCACGGCGGGTGACGGCCGGACGCTCGGCGTACGCACCGGTGCGGTACCGGGCGAGGACCTCCACCTCCGGCCCCGTGACGGTGATCCGGTCGCTCCACACCGTGCCCGTGGTGGCGTTGTCCAGCTCGACCGTGTCATCGGCCGGCAGCGGCCCGAACTCCTCGACGCGGATGCCGAGCAGGTCGCGCAGTGCTCCTGGATAGCCGCCGAGCCAGATGTGGTCGTTCTCGTCGACGATGCCGGAGAAGTAGGTCGTGATCAGATGGCCGCCGCCCTCGGCATAGCGCGTGAGGTCCTTGGCCAGCGCCTCGGGGACCACGTGCAGCACGGGCGCGATCAGGACGTCGTACGGGGCGAGTTCGGTCCGCCTGGTCACGACGTCGGCGCGGACGCCGAGGGCCAGGAGCGCGGAGTACCAGTCCAGGGCCTCCTGGTGGTAGTCGAGGAGGGAGGTGGGGTGGGAGTCCTGCTCGCTTGCCCACCACGAATCCCAGTCGAACAGGACGGCCACGCGCGCCGGTTCGCGCTCGGTCCCCGCGACGGGCGCGAGCGCCTTCAGGGTCTGCCCCAGGCCGGTCACCGCGCGGAACAGCTCACTGTCGGCTCCGGCGTGCGGCACCATCGCCGAGTGGTACTTCTCGGCGCCGGCCGCCGACTGGCGCCACTGGAAGAAGCACACGGCGTCGGCGCCGTGCGCGACGTGCAGCAGGGAGTCGCGGGCCAGGTCGCCCTCGCGCTTGGCCAGGTTGACCGGCTGCCAGTTGACGGCGCTGGTGGAGTGCTCCATGAGGAACCACGGGCGGTGGCCCGCGATGGAGCTGGTGAGGTTGGCGGAGAAGGACAGCTCGTCCCGGGCCTGCGGCCCCGGCACCACGTAGTGGTCGTTCGAGACGAAGTCGATCTCACCCGCCCAGTCGGCGTAGTCCATGCCCTTGGTGCCGCCCATCACCATGAAGTTCGTGGTGATGGGCACCTGCGGGGTCAGCTCGCGCAGGACGTCGCGCTCCGCCCGCAGGTACTCCTTCAGCGCGTCCGAGGAGAAGCGCTTGAAGTCCAGCTGCTGGGTGGGGTTCGGGTGCGAAGCCGCGAGCCGAGGGGGCAGGATCTGTTGCCAGTCGCTGTAGCGCTGCGCCCAAAAGGCCGTGCCCCAGGCGTGGTTGAGGCCGTCGAGGGTGGTGTAGCGGGCGCGCAGCCAGTCGCGGAAGGCGCGGGCCGCGTCGTCGGAGTAGTCGTAGATGTTGTGGCAGCCCAGCTCGTTCGACACGTGCCAGGCCACCAGGGCCGGGTGCTCGGCATAGCGCCCGGCCATCGCGCGCACCAGGCGCAGCGCGTGCTCGCGGAAAACGGGCGAGGTCGGCCTCCAGTGCTGGCGCGCCCCCGGCCACACCGTCTCACCGGACGCGGTCACCGGAAGGATCTCCGGGTGCGCCGCGGTGAGCCAGGGCGGCGGGGACGCGGTGGCGGTGGCCAGGTCGACCCCGATGCCGCCCGCGTGCAGCAGGTCCATGACCTCGTCGAGCCATGCGAAGTCCCAGGTGTCCCGGTCCGGTTGGATGCGGGCCCAGGAGAAGATCCCCACGGAGACGATGTTCACGCCGGCCTCGCGCATCAGCCGGACGTCCTCCTCCCAGACCGCGCGCGGCCACTGTTCGGGGTTGTAGTCGGCGCCGTACACGAGCCGGGGTGTGGCGTCACCGTCCGGTCCGCGCAGCAGCCGGGACGGGAGGGTGGGGGGCATGGTGGTCCTTCCGGGGAGTGTTGCTCGGGGGTGCAAGGGAGTGGTCGGGGGTGCTGGGGACGTACCAGGAAGTGCGGTCGTGGCGCCGCGTCACTTCTGGACGCTGAAGCCCTGCTCGGAGCCGTACTTCACGGAGGCGTCCTGCCAGGACTTCAGGCCCTTGGACAGGGGAGTGCCGGAGACGTAGGCCTTGCCCGCTGTGTCGTTGAAGACCGAGTTGGCGTACACCTGGTAGGGCAGGTACTTCCAGTCGTCGGCGACGTTCGCCGCGGACTCGGCGAAGACCTTGTTGGCCTTCTGGCCGCCGAAGTAGGGGAACTCGGTGTCCTGGAACGCCTTGGACTTCAGGTCCTTGGTGGTCGCCGGGAAGGCGCCCTCCGAGATGCGGGTCTGCACGCCCTTGCCGGAGTTGGCGTATTCGACGAAGGCGTACGCCAGTTCCTTGTTCTTGCCGAGCTCCGGCAGGGCCAGCGAGCTGCCGCCGTTCTCGGCGCTGGCCTTGGCGCCCGCGGTCCACTGCGGCAGCGGCGCCGCGCGCCAGTCGCCGGAGGCCTCCTTCACGCCGGAGGCGAAGTTGGCGGGCATCCAGGCGCCGGTGGGCAGGGTCGCGACGGTGCCGTCGCCGAAGGCCTTGTACCACTCGTCGGTCCACGGGTTGATCGACGCGACGAGCTTCTCGTCGATGAGCTTCTGCCAGGTCTCGGTGTAGGCGCGGGCGCCCTTGTCGGAGAAGTCGATGCCCACCTTGGTGCCGTCGACCTTGTAGGGGCGTGAACCGGCCTGCCACAGGAGGCTGGTGGTCAGGCCCGCGTCTCCGGTGTCGCTGGCGATGTACGCCTTCGGGTCGGCCTTGTGCAGCTTGCGGGCGGCCTGGAGGTACTCGTCCCAGGTCGTCGGCACCTTGATCTTGTGCTTGTCGAAGACCTTCTTGTTGTAGAAGAGGGCCATGGGGCCGGAGTCCATCGGCAGGGCGTAGACGCCGTCACCGGACTTCACCGCGTTCCACGGGCCCGGCGAGTAGGAGTCGGCGAGCTTGTCCGCGCCGAAGGGGGTGAGGTCGGTGACGGACTTCGTCAGGGCGTACTGGCTCAGCGCGTAGTACTCGACCTGCGCGACGTCGGGGACGCCCTTCTTCGCCGAGATGGCGTTCTGGAGGGCGGTGTACTGGTCCTTGTTCGTGCCGGCGTTCACCAACTCGACGTCGACGCGGGGGTGTTCCTTCTCGAAGTCGGTGACGACCTTGTCGAGGGTGGGCTCCCATGCCCACACCTTGACCTTGCCGCCCTTCTTCAGGGCCGCCTCGATGTCCGCGGCCGAGACCTGCTTCTGGCCGGAGTCGTCGTCGGAGCCGCCGCAGGCGGTCGCCCCCAGGGCGAGGGCGCAGACGAGACCTATGCCGCGCAGCAGGCGGCGGGTGTTCTTGGGCATGGCGATGCTTCCACTTCTCCGTGGTCCTACAAGGGGGTGGAACAGGGGTCGACTGGCGTGCGGGAGTTACTCCTTGACGCTTCCGGCGGCCAGCCCCGACTGCCAGTACTTCTGAAGCAGCAGGAACGCGGCGATCAGCGGCAGGACGGTGATGAGCGAACCGGTGATCACCAGGTGGAAGACGGGGTCGCCGCCCGCGGTCGCGGCCTGGGCGTTCCAGCTGTCCAGGCCCAGGGTCAGCGGGTACCAGTCCGGGTCCTTGAGCATGATCAGCGGCAGGAAGTAGTTGTTCCAGGTCGCGACCATCGTGAACAGCAGGACGGTCACGGTTCCCGGCGCGAGCAGGGGCAGGGCGACCTGGAAGAAGGTGCGCAGCTCGCTGGCCCCGTCGATGCGGGCCGCCTCCATCAGCTCGGTGGGGATGGCCTCGGTGGCGAAGACCCACATCAGATAGAGGCCGAAGGGCGAGATGAGCGAGGGGATGAGGACGGCCCAGGGGGTGTCGGTCAGGCCCATCTTGCTGAACATCAGGAAGGTGGGCACCGCGAGGGCCGTACCGGGCACGGCGACGGCACCGATGACGACGGCGAAGACGGCGCGCTTGCCGAGGAAGTCGAACTTCGCGAGCGCGTAGCCGCCGAGGACCGCGAGGAAGGTGGCGCCCCCGGCCCCGACCACCACGTACAGCAGGGTGTTGAGGAACCAGCGGGTGAAGACGCCGTCGTTGTACGTGAACGTGGCGCTGATGTTGTCCCACAGGGCGAAGTCCCCGCCGAACCACAGGCCGAACGAACCGGCGAGCCCCTCCTGGGTCTTGGTGGCGCTGATCACCAGCCACAGCAGCGGTACCAGGCTGTAGAGCAGGACGAGGCTCGTGAGCACGGTGAGCAGGACGCTGCGCCGGGGCCGGCCCGCGGTGTGCCGGCGGGACGTGCGGACCCGCGGTGTGCGCAGCCGGGGCGCGGCGCCCGGGGCGCGGGCGGGGGCGGGAACGGTGGGGGAGACGGTGGTGACGGGGCTGCTGGGTCCGGTCATCGGGTCACGCTCCCTTGCGCATGCCGCGCAGCTGGACGACGTACGCGATGACCATGGTGATCAGGCCCATGACGATGGCGACCGTCGCGGAGTAGTTCTGCTGCTGGCCGGAGAAGGACAGCGAGTACGTGTAGAGGTTCGGGGTGTAGTCGGTGGTGATGGCGTTGGGCGCGAGGTTCTGCAGGATGCTCGGCTCGTTGAACAGCTGGAAGCTGCCGATGATCGAGAAGATCGTCGCGATGACCAGGGCGCCGCGGATCGCGGGGAGTTTGATGGCCGTGATGACGCGGAGCTGACCGGCACCGTCGATCTCCGCAGCCTCGTAGAGGGAGTGCGGGATGACGCGGAGCGCCGAGTAGAAGATCAGCATGTTGTAGCCCACGAACTCCCAGGTGACGATGTTGCCGATCGACGCGAGGACCAGCGAGGGCGAGAGCGGGTCGGGCAGCGAGACGCCCAGGGCGTCGTTGATGTCGCCCACGAGCCCGAACCGGGTGCCGTACATGAAGCCCCACATCAGCGAGGCCACCACGGCGGGTACGGCGTAGGGCAGGAAGACCGAGATCCGGAAGAAGTCCTTGCCGTACAGGCGGCCGCTGTCCAGCGCGAGGGCCACGAGCAGCGCGATGCCCAGCATGATCGGGACCTGGACCGCCAGGAACAGCGAGACCCGGCCCAGGCCCGCCCAGAACTGGCTGTCGGTCAGGGCCTGTTCGTAGTTGTCGAGGCCCACGAACGTGGTGCCGCCGATGAGTTGGTCACGGAAGAGGCTGAGGTAGACCGAGTAGGCGAGGGGCGCCAGGAAGACCAGGGCGAAGACCGCCACGAAGGGGCCGATGAAACCCCAGCCCGTCCAGGAACGGCGGTTCCGTGGAGAGGGGGGTGGAGCGGGACGCCGCGCCGCGGCCCCCTCTAGGTGAAGCGTCGTCATGTTCTTCCTCGCTCGTCCATCTCGGAGCCGGCGTCACGTGCCGCGATGTTTGCGTAAACATCGCGGTGTGACAAGGGCCTGAGCCAGGCGCCGCTGAGTGTTATGTTTACGTAAACATTCGGTGGCGGAATGTCTACACCGCCCCGATGGCGACGGTCAAGGGTCGCTGGAGAAGACTGAGTTGGACGCGGCGGGCGAGACGGTGGGAGCAAGGGAGACAGTGGAAGCAACGGACAGCACCCCGGTGAGCGGCACTCCGGCGAGCGGCGCCCCGGGGGAACGCACGGCAGAACGCACGGCGGAACGGGCCGGGCGCCGCGGGCACAGTGCGTCCATGGCCGACGTGGCCCGGCTCGCCGGCGTGTCCTCGCAGACCGTCTCCCGCGTCTCCAACGGGTACTCGGGCGTCACGGAGGAGACCCGCATGCAGGTGCTCGGCGCCATGAAGGAACTCGGCTACCGGCCCAACAGCGCGGCCCGCGCCCTCAAACGCGGCGAGTTCCGCACCATCGGCCTGATCACCTTCACCCTCTCCACCACGGGCAACGTACGCACCATCGACGCGATCGCCACCTCCGCGGCGCAGGAGGGGTACGCCGTCACCCTGCTCCCCGTCGCCGTCCCCACCCAGGACGAGGTGCGCGGCGCCTTCTCGCGGCTCGGGGAGCTCGCCGTCGACGCCGTCATCGTCATCATGGAGAAGCACCTGCTCGACGCGGCGGCCCTCTCCCTGCCTCCCCATGTCCAGGTCGTCGTGGCCGACTCGGACGCGGGGGACCGCTACACCGTGGTCGACACCGACCAGGCGGGCGGCACCCGCGACGCCGTCAGGCACCTGCTCGACCTCGGCCACCGGACCGTGTGGCACCTCGCGGGACCCGAGGACTCGTACGCCGCGCAACGCCGCGCCGACGCCTGGCGAGCGACGCTGGAGGAGGCCGGACGCGTCCCGCCACCGCTCGTGCGCGGCGACTGGTCGGCGGAGTCCGGCTACCGGGCCGGGCTCGGCATCGCCGAACGGGCGGACTGCACGGCGGTGTTCGCCGCCAACGACCAGATGGCCCTCGGCCTGCTGCGCGCCCTGCACGAACGCGGCCGCGAGGTGCCCGCCGACGTCAGCGTCATCGGCTTCGACGACATCCCCGAGTCCGGCTCCTTCCAGCCGCCCCTGACCACCGTCCACCAGGACTTCGCCGAAGTGGGGCGCCGCTGCGTCGAGGGCGTCCTGCGCCAGATGCGGCAGAGCACGCCGGAGCGCGGCACCACGCTGGTGCCCACGAGGCTCGTCCAGCGCCGGAGCACCGCACCGCCGCCTGCGCTCTGATCGCCCTGACAGCCCTGACCGCGCGCGAGAGGCCGTCCCCGGGAGATGGTGGAGCCGAGGACTGGCGGGACGTGACGTGACTTGAGGCCGGAGGTGCCCATGGACAGCGGCGAAGGTGCGCAGGGGCTGCGCTGCCTGGTGACCGGGGCGACCGGTTACATCGGGGGGCGCCTCGTCCCCGAGCTGCTCGACGCCGGGCACCAGGTGCGGTGCCTGGCCCGCTCGCCCGAGAAGCTGCGCGACTACCCCTGGGCCGGGCGGGCCGACGTGGTGCGGGGCGACGCGTCCGACGCCGAGTCGGTCGGCGCGGCCATGCGGGACATCGACGTCGCGTACTACCTCATCCACGCGCTCGGCACCGGATCCGGCTTCGAGAAGACGGACCGCACCTCGGCCCGGATCTTCGCCGAGCAGGCCCGCGCCGCCGGCGTGCGGCGCATCGTGTACCTGGGCGGGCTCACCCCCGAGGGCGTACCGGAACAGGAGCTGTCGCCGCACCTGCGCTCACGGGCCGAAGTGGGCCGCATCCTCCTGGAGTCCGGCGTACCGACCACCATGCTCCGCGCCGCCGTCATCATCGGCTCCGGCTCAGCGTCCTTCGAGATGCTGCGCTACCTCACCGAGCGCCTGCCCGTCATGGTCACGCCGAGCTGGGTGCGCACCCGGATCCAGCCGATCGCCGTGCGCGACGTCCTGCGCTACCTCGTGGGCAGCGCCACCATGCCCGACGAGGTCAGCCGCGCCTTCGACATCGGCGGCCCGGACGTCGTCACCTACCGCGACATGATGCGCCAGTACGCCATCGTGGCGAAGCTGCCCCACCGCCTCATCGTGCCCGTCCCCATGCTGACCCCGCGCCTCTCCAGCCACTGGGTCGGCCTGATCACCCCCGTACCGGCCTCCATCGCCCGGCCCCTCGCCGAGTCGCTGCGCTATGAAGTCGTCTGCCACGAGCACGACATCGCCGACCACGTCCCCGACGCACCCGGCGTCCCGATCAGCTTCGACAAGGCGCTCGCCCTGGCCCTCGAACGCGTGAAGGAGGCCAAGGTCAGCACCCGGTGGTCGTCAGCCTCCGTGCCCGGCGCCCCCAGCGACCCGCTGCCCACCGACCCCGACTGGGCGGGCGGCAGCCTCTACACCGACCGGCGCGAACAGACCGTGGCCGCCTCGCCCGAAGCCCTGTGGCGCGTGGTCGAAGGCGTCGGCGGGGACAACGGCTGGTACTCCTTCCCGCTGGCCTGGGCGGTGCGCGGCTGGCTCGACCGGCTCGTCGGCGGGGTCGGCCTGCGGCGGGGCCGCCGCGACGCCGAGCGGCTGCGGGTGGGCGACTCGCTGGACTTCTGGCGCGTCGAGGAGATCGAACCGGGGCGGCTGCTGAGGCTGCGGGCCGAGATGCGACTGCCGGGTCTCGCCTGGCTGGAGATGTACGCGGAACAGGACGACAAGGGCCGCACCCGCTACCGGCAGCGGGCGCTGTTCCATCCGCACGGCCTGCTGGGGCACGCATACTGGTGGAGCGTCTCGCCGTTCCACGCGCTCGTCTTCGGCGGCATGGCCCGCAACATCACACGGACGGCCGAACAGCGCACCGCGGGAACCACGCGGAAATCGTGACCCACGGCCAATCCGGCGACGCACCGGCTCCGAATCACCTGTGAAGGCGACCAGCGTCCAGGAGGATCACCGGGTGAACGAAGTGGTGCACATCAGCGGGGCCCCCTCCGCGGGCCCCGATCTGGCCGAGCTGCTGAGCCGGGTGGCCCGCGGCGACCAGCAGGCGTTCGCCTCGCTGTACGACGCGGTCAGCTCCCCCGTCCTGGGCCTGGTGCGCACGGTGCTGCGCGATCCGGCCCAGTCCGAGGAGGTCGCCCAGGAGGTGCTCGTGGAGGTGTGGCGCACCGCCGCGCGCTACCGCCAGGAGCGGGGAAGCGTCATGAACTGGGTCCTGACGATGGCGCACCGCAGGGCGGTGGACCGCGTGCGGTCCGTACAGGCGTCGGCCGAGCGCGACCACAAGGCGGCGCTGCTCGAACGCACACCGGCCTTCGACGAGGTGAGCGAACAGGTGGAGAACCGCTTGGAGCGCGAGCAGGTGCGCCGCTGCCTGCGCAACCTGACCGAACTGCAGAGACAGTCGGTCACCCTGGCCTACTACCGCGGGCTGACCTACCGGGAGGTCGGAGAGCTGCTCTCCGTGCCCCTGGGGACGGTCAAGACCCGGCTGCGGGACGGCCTGATCCGGCTGCGCGACTGCCTGGGGGTGAGCGCATGAGCACCGCCGATCTGCACACGATGACGGGCGCGTACGTCCTGCACGCCCTCTCGGACGAGGAGCGCACGGACTTCGAGCGGCACCTGGAGGCGTGCGAGGCCTGCGCCCAGGAGGTGCGCGAACTGGCCGCCACGGCAGGACGTCTTGCCCGCGCCGTGTCGGTCGCCCCTCCGCCGGCCATGAAGGCCGAGGTGCTGCGGCAGATCGCCACGGTCCGCCAACTGCCCCCGCATACGCCCGCACCGGGGAGGACCACCGGCGGGACGGGCCGTGGACGGCAGCTGTCCCGCTTCGCCCTCGCCGCCTGCCTGGCGGTCGCCGCGGGGTTCGGCGGGATCGCCGTGTGGCAGCACCAGCGGGCCGAGGACGCGGGCGAGCGTACGCAGCAGGCGCAGCGCCAGGCCGAGCAGCTGGCCCAGGTGCTCGCCGCGCCGGACGCCAAGGCGTCCACCGCCCGGCTCGCCGACGGTGCGACCGGCACGGTCGTGGTGGCCAAGAGCCTGGACCAGGCCGCCTTCGTGGCGGCCAAGATGCCCCGGCCGCCGTCCGGCAAGGTCTATCAACTGTGGTTCAACGACGACGGGACGATGCGCTCGGCCGGTCTGATGGATCCGGCGCGCGGCACCGAAGCGGTGCTGCTCGACGGCCCGGTGGACCAGGCGTCCGGCATCGGCATCACCGTGGAGCCGACGGGCGGCTCCGAGGAGCCGACGTCCGACCCGGTGGCCCTGATGAACTTCCCCACGGCATGAGGAGCCGCAGCAAGTGACTGTCTCGATCGTTCTGTTCACCTCCGACCTGCGCCTGCACGACAATCCGGCGCTGCGGGCCGCCCTGCGCGAAGCGGACCGGATCGTGCCGCTGTTCGTGTACGACGACGGGCTGCGGGCCACGGGCTTCGCCGTGCCCAACCGCGGTGCCTTCCTCGCCGACTGCCTGGCGGATCTGGACACGGGCCTGCGCAAGCGCGGCGGTCGCCTCGTGGTCCGCAGTGGAGACGTCGTCGACCAGGTCCGGAGGGTGGCTTCGGAGACCGGGGCGGAGCGGGTGCACGTCGCGGCCGGGGTGAGCCGGTACGCGACGCGGCGCGAGGAGCGGCTGCGGGACGCGCTGGACGGCTCCGGCTGCCGCCTGGTCGTGCACGACGCGGTCGTGACGGCCGTCGCCCCGGGCGAGCTGCTCCCGTCCGGGAAGGACCACTACGCCGTGTTCACCCCGTACTTCCGGCGCTGGACGGCGGAGGGCGTACGAGATGTCCTGGCCGCACCGCGCACGGTGCAGGTCGCCGACGTGGCGTCGGACCCGGTGCGGCCGCGCGCGGAGATCACCGGAGTCTCGCCGGGACTCGACGCCGGGGGCGAGAACGCCGGGCGCAAGCGGCTGCGGGCCTGGCTGTCCGGCGACATCGCGGGGTACGAGGACGGCCAGGACGACATCGCCGCCGATGCTACCTCGCGCCTCTCGCCCCACCTCCACTTCGGCACCCTCTCGGCGACCGAAGTCGTCCACGAGGCCACCCGTGAGGGCTCACCGGGGGCGCAGGCCTTCATCCGGCAGCTGGCCTGGCGCGACTTCCACCACCAGGTCCTCGCGGCCCGCCCGGACGCGGCCGCCCAGGACTACCGCTCGCGCGGCGACCGGTGGCGCACCAACAAGAAGGAGACCGCCGCCTGGCTCGACGGGCGCACCGGCTACCCCTTCGTGGACGCGGCGATGCGGCAGCTGCGCCACGAGGGCTGGATGCACAACCGCGGGCGCATGGTGGTGGCGAGCTTCCTCACCAAGACCCTCTACGTGGACTGGCGGGTGGGCGCCCGGCACTTCCTGAGCCTCCTGGTGGACGGCGACGTCGCCAACAACCAGATGAACTGGCAGTGGGCGGCGGGCACCGGGACCGACACCCGGCCCAACCGGGTCCTCAATCCCGTGATCCAGGGCAAGCGCTTCGACCCGGGCGGCAGCTACGTACGCCGCTGGCTGCCCGAACTCGCCGCGGTCCCGGACCGGTTCGTCCACGAGCCGTGGAAGCTCCCGGACGCGGACCGGGCGGACATCGACTACCCCGACCCGATCGTCGAACTGGCCGAGGGCCGCGCCCGCTTCGAGCAGGCCCGCGGCGCCTGACCACGGCAGGGGCGCCTGAAGGGCACCGGCACGCCTGCCCGGCGCAGGGGCGGGTGTGCCCGATCGGGTGAATGTGGTCCGAGACCAATCCCCGGCCCGCCCGGTGACGAATTCCCTGTGTGAGCGAAGAACGGAAGACGTGGGGACGGTGCGCACGGTCGGTGCGCCCGGCGCTCGGTGCCGAAGGCCCCGGGGCCGCTTCCGCCGACGCGACCGGCCGGTACCCGGCGGCGGCCCCCGTGCCCTGATGCCGCCTGCTTCCGGCCACCCCCATGCCTGCAACGACGCAAGGAGAAGACCATGTCCATGTACTCCACCCGAATTCGCCGCACCGCGGTCGCCGTCGCCGCCGCCGCGATGCTGCCGATCGCCCTGACGGCGTGCTCGGACAGCGGCGACAAGGACACCAAGGCCGCGGACGCCACGCCCAGCGCGAAGCAGTCCGAGGCGGACGACGCCATGACCGCGGACGAGCCGTTCGGACCGGCCTGTTCGTCGGTCCCCAAGAGCGGCTCGGGCTCCTTCGACGGGATGGCGAAGGACCCGGTCGCCACCGCCGCGTCGAACAACCCGGAGCTGTCCACCCTCGTCACCGCGGTGAAGAAGGCCGGTCTTGTCGACACCCTGAACAACGCGAAGGACGTCACGGTGTTCGCGCCGACCAACGACGCCTTCGCGAAGATCCCGAAGGCCGACCTGGACAAGGTCCTCAACGACAAGGCCATGCTCACCAAGATCCTTACGTACCACGTGGTGGGCCAGAAGCTGACGCCGCAGCAGCTGGAGAACGGTTCCTACGAGACGTTGGAGAAGAGCAAGCTCACCACCGCGGGCTCCGGCACGGAGTACAAGGTCAACGACACGTCGAAGGTGGTCTGCGGCAACGTCCCGACGGCCAACGCCACGGTCTACATCGTCGACACCGTCCTGATGCCGAAGAGCTGACGGTCACCGCCGGAAGCCTCCGCAGCCCCGTCCGGGGGCTGCGGAGGCTTCCGGCGGTCTGGGCTCTGTGGTCCGCGCGGTCGGTGCGGTCGGTGTCGTGTGTGTGGTCGGTGTGGTCCGTGCGTGATCGGGAACCCGGCCCTGGCCCGTGCGCACCCTGCCGGGGTGAGAGCCTTGGCGCAACGAAAGGACGGCCCCCCACATGACTCCCCCCACCGATCTGGCCCCCACCGATCTGTCCCCCGCGCAGGCGGCGGCCCACCTGGGCGACTACACCGTCGTCGACGTCCGCACCCCCGGCGAGTACGCATCCGGGCACCTCCCCGGAGCCCACAACATCCCCGTGGACCAGCTGAACACGGCGCTGCCCGAGCTCAAGGCCGCCGCCGCCCGCGGTGTGCTCCTGATGGTCTGCGCCTCCGGCGTCCGCTCCGCCACCGCGTGCGCCGAGCTGGCCGCCGCCGACATCCCCGCGGCCATCCTCGTCGGCGGCACCACCGCCTGGGCCGCGCAGGGCCACCCGCTCCAGCCCTCCGAAGGCGCACCGACGGCCTGGGCGATGGATCGCCAGGTCCGTCTTGCCGCCGGGTCCCTCGTCGTCCTCGGTCTCGCCGCCGGAACCCGCTTCCGGCCCGCGCGCTGGCTGGCCGCCGGTGTCGGCGCGGGCCTGGTCTTCTCGGCCGTCACCGACACCTGCGGCATGGCGGCGGTCCTCGCCCGGCTTCCCCACAACCGCCCTCGCGCCACGGACCTCCGCACCACGCTGGAAGCCCTGTAGCCGAGGCCTGACGGCCAATGCCCTGTACGTCAAGCCCTGGAGTCGTCAGTGGATGCGGCGCGCTCGGTGCGGGCGGGTCGTGAGGCGCACCTCCGCCTCCAGGGAGCGGGGCGCTGCCGCCGCCCGTGCCTCGGCGACGGTGTCCCGGGCGAGCTCGCGCAGCACCGCTTCCGGTGCGGCGTCGGGGTCCAGGACCAGCGTGATGCGGGCCCGCAGCCGCCGCGGCCGTCCGAGCAGGCGCACGTGGGCGCGGGCCACGCCGTCCACGGCCCGCGCGCGTTCGGCCATCACGGAGGCCAGCGCCGTGGCGGAGAGAGTGACGCCGGGCTGCCCGAGCGGGAGTTCGCGCAGCCGTCCGGTGCGGATCTGGGCGGCGGCCCAGCAGAGGAACAGGACGGCGCCGACGGCCAGCGCGGTGATCACGACGGGCGTCCACCAGCCGTGCTCGCGCCAGCGGTCCAGCAGCTCTTGATCCAGCCACACCCGGTCGTCGCCGACGCGGGGCAGGCCCGAGGGCAGCCGATCGCGCACGGGAGCGGCCGCGGTGGCCAGCGCGGCTCCCGCGGTCAGGAGAACGGCCGCCACGCAGAACAGAGTCGAGCGGTTGGCGCCGCCGCGGAGCCGGCTCATCAGGGGGTGCTCCGTTCCGCCGCGGCGGGCCCGCTCCCGGGCCCGCTCCCTGACTCGATCCCGGGCCCGGGGGCACGCCAGGCCGGTTCGGTCTTCAACCGGACCCGCAGCCGCAGCGGTCTGGCGAGGCCGAGCCCCGCGGTCGCCCCCTCTGCGGCCTCGGTCACCGCCCGCCGTGCGCCGTTCAGCTCACCGAACTGCAACCCCGCGCGCACCCGTGCGGTACGGCGGCCGACCCGGACCCGGACCCGGCCCACCCCGGGCACGTCGGTCACGGCGTCCCGCAGGAACACCGCGACCGCCCTGCGCTCCAGGACCGCGCGCACCCCCGGCAGCGGCGGCCTCATCGGCAGACCGCTGCGGCGCCCCGGCGTGACGGCCACGACCAGCAGCCACACGCCGAGCGCGAACACGGCGAGCGCCGCGAGGGCGCCCGAGGTCGTGGGGTCCGGGCCGTGCGTGGAGAGCCACTCCAGCGTCTCCACCCGCCACCGCGCGGGAGCGCGATCGGCCGCGTGCACGGACACCACGTCGAACAGCAGCACCGCGCAGGCAGCGGCGGCGGCGAGGGCGAACACCGCGACAGGAAGGCGGCGTTGGGACCACGGGCGGTGCGCGCGGGCCGGGGCCGCCCCCGCGGAATCGGAGGCGGCCACCGGCGGCGCCGGCTGCCCGGCGGACCGCTCCCGGCGGGACAGACGCCGGACGCGGATCCGTGCCGAGGGCACGGTGAGGCCGGTGAGCCGGGCGGTGCGCTCGGCGACGTGCGAGCGCACGCTCTCGCCCGCCTCGTCGAGGACGGCCGGATAGGGCAGGCTCACGGTGACGCCCACCTGGGCCCGCCGGCCGCGTACGGTCGCCGATCCCCGGCTGACCTCGACCGCGCCGGGTGCCAGGGCCTCGGTCGCGGCGCGCTCGGCGATGCGGCGCACCGCGCGGTCCGCGACCGTGGTCGTACCGCGCTCCGCGGCGGGCGTGGTCATCGGCGCTCCCGGTCACGCCCGCCGAGGAAGGCACGCACATCCGTGCCCTCGTCCACGAGCCGTCCCAGGACGAAGCCGACCGCGCCGAGCGCGGCGACCAGCAGGAACGCGCCGAAGCCGCCGAACCATCCGGCGAATCCCAGGGCCATGCCCGCCAACAGACCGACCAGAGCTGTGCTCACCACTCACCTCACACCACAGAAAAGGGACGTCTCGCACGACCGGAAGGTGGCCCGCGTGGGGCTGGGCGCTACTCGACGCGCGTCTCGCCGCCGGAGTCCCCGCTGTCGTCGTCGGGCAGGTGGACGTCGTTGACGGCGACGTTCACCTCGACCACCTCGAGGCCGGTGATGCGCTCCACCGCCGAGATGACGTTCTCGCGCACGTCGTGGGCGACGTCCGTGATGGGCACGCCGTACTCGACGACGATGTCGAGGTCGATCGCCGTCTGCCGCTCGCCGACCTCGACCTTCACTCCGCGGCCGACATTGGGGCGCCCGCCGGGGACACGGTCGCGTACGGCGCCGATGGTGCGGGACAGGCCGCCGCCCATGTCGTACACGCCGGGAATCTCGCGGGTCGCCATTCCGGCGATCTTCACGACCACGACATCGGCGATGGACGTCTTGCCCCGCGTCGCAGCGGGCTCGGTCGCGCCCGTGCCGCCGGTGACGGTGGTGGCTCCCAGGGTGCTCTTCTGGGACCCGCCGGTGAGGTTCTTCTCGGTGCTGCCTGATACGGCAGTGTTCGACGTGAGGTCCTGCGTCGCCATGGTGGCATCTCCTAGTCGTCGTCAGGGATTTCTCGGTGACTGTGCTGCCGGTGCCGGACCGTGTGAAGGCTTGTTCCGGCTCTTCTCCTGCTCCGACCCGGGTGCCGTATGTCTGTTACGCGCCTCGCGGGAATTTCTTCCGGCGGCATGTAGCGTTCTTGGGCCGCGTAACGCGGAGTGCCTTTCGTGTGTCGTAGGAGCACGACCGAAGTGAGAGGAGCCGCGTGTGCCGGGCGACCGGGGCGGAACACCCGAGGAAGCGGACGCTTCGTCGAGACGTGAGGACGGACTGCTCGCGGTGCGGGCGGCCGAGGGTGACGAGGAGGCCTTCGAGGCGCTCGTGCACCGCCACGCCCCCATGGCGCTGCGGCTGGCCACGCGCCTGCTCGGCAGCCGTCCGGAGGCGGAGGACGCCGTGCAGGACTCCTTCGTCAGCGCCTGGCGCAAGCTGCCGGAGTTCCGCGGAGACGCCCAGTTCGGTACGTGGATCTACCGCATCGTCACCAACCGCTGCCTGAACCTCCTGCGTACGCGGCGGCCGGTGGTGGCGCTGGACAGCCTGCCCGAGCCGTCCGCGCCGGAGCACGAGGTCTCGCCCGCGCGGGCGGCCGAGGGGCACGCCGCCGTGGCGGACCTGGCGCGGGCTATGGAAGGGCTCTCGCCGGAGCAGCGGGTGTGCTGGGTGCTGCGTGAGCTGGACGGCGCACCCTACGAGTCCATCGCCGAGACGGTCGGTATCAGTCCGGAGGCGGTCCGCGGCCGGGTCTTCAGGGCGCGGCGCTATCTGACGGAGGCGATGGCGGCATGGCGATGAACGGGGAATCCGTACCGGACGACGAGCGGGAGGCGGGCTTCGGAGTGCTGCCTGAGGACGAACTGCTGCCCTGCGGGCGCGCGTTGTCACACGTGTGGGAACAGGGGGAGGCGGGCGTGCCCGACCCCCATGCCGACAGCTGCCCGCACTGCCTGCAGGCCCTGGACGCCTTGCGGCACCTGGAGGGGATCGTCACACAGACGCGCGACACGGCGCCCCGGGAGCCGGACACCTCCGCGCTCACCGGCCGTGTCATGGACGTGGTGCGCCTGGAGCTGCGGCCGGGCCGGACGCTGCCGCTGGGCGACGAGGACGAGGACGCGTGGATCGTGGAGGCCGCCGCGGCCCGCACGGTGCGGGCGGCGGCCGAGTCGCTGCCGGGAGTGCGCGCGGGCAGTTGCCGCATCGATCCGCTGGAGGACGAGGCGTCCCCGGCGCCTGCGGGGCGCCTGGCACGAGGGCCGGTCAGGGTCCGCGTCGATGTCCAGGTCCCGCTCGCGTGGCACCTGCCGGAGGTCGCCGACCGGGTGCGGGACCGGGTCCTGGACGCGGCGGACGGTGAGCTGGGCATGCGGATCGCGGCCGTCGACGTGACGATCACCGATGTCATCGACGACGACAGTGACGACAGTGAGGAAGGGCGGCAGCGGTGAGCGATCGAGACGTTTCCCGCGTACTGGCGGACGCCGTCATAGAGGCGGTCCTCGACACCCCGGGGGTGGCCTTCCTGCGGCCGGGGCTCGCGGATCTGCTGCGTACTTCGGCCTTGCTCAGACGAGGACTTCCCAGTACTCCGGCGGGTTCCGCCGGTGTGCAGGTGCGGCGGCCGAAGGACACCCAGGGCTGGAGCGTGGAGGTGTTCGTCGTCCTGCACCGGGGGCGGCGGGCCCTGGACGTGACGCGCGAGGTGCGCGCGGCAACGGCGAAGGCCTTCGAGCGGGTGACCGGGGAGCAGACCGCGCCCGGCATCGCCGTCACGGTCACCGGGCTGGTCTGAGGCGCCCTGTCGGTGGCGTGCACGGCAATCTGGGGCGGGGGAGGGGGCTGACATTCAAGCTACTGGTGAGTAAGGTCGCGGGTCGAGGATCGGAGTGGTCATGACCCGCACGTTCACAGTGTCCCGCAGCATCCTGGTCCAAGCGTCACCGCAGTCGGTGTACGAGCAGGTCAGCAGGCCCGATCTGATGGGGCGGTGGAGCCCCGAGAACCTGGGGGCGACCGTGCCCGGGGGCGAGGTGCCCGCCCACGTCGGCCTGGCCTTCGACGGGCACAACAAGCGCGGCCCGTTCCGCTGGACCACGCGCTGCACGGTGACCAAGGCCGAGCCGGGCCTGCGCTTCGCCTTCCGCGTGCACGCGATCGGGCTCAAGCGCCCCCGGCTGCGCGCCCCGATCGCCACCTGGGAGTACCGGTTCGAGGACAGCGACGGTGCCACCAAGGTGACCGAGACCTGGACGGACGACCGGCGCTCGTGGCCCACCTTCGTGGCCAACGCCTTCGACCGTCTTGCCACGGGCGGCAAGACCTTCGCGGTCTTTCAGGTCGGCAACATCGACCGGACGCTGAAGAACCTCAAACGGGAGCTGGAGACGGCCCGCTGAGCCCGGCGGCGCGCCGCCCCCTAGAGAGGGCGGCGCGCCGGGGGCTATGCCTGCGCCTTCGCGGCGGCCTCTTCGTGGCCGCCGCCCGGCGGGCCGGTGATCGGGGCGATCGGGGTGTCGGCCGCGCGCACCCAGCGCGGCCCCTCGGGCCCGTACACCCCGCGCGGCTCCGGGAAGGCCGCGAGCAGGGCGAGGTGGACGACTGCCGCCACGGCCGCCCCCAGCGGGAGGCTGATGTCGGCGCCGTCCGCGAGGTCGCCGAGCGGCCCGACGAACTGTCCGGGGATGTTGGTGAACAGCACGCCGGTCACCGCACCGGTCCACCAGGCCGCCATGCCCCGCCAGTTCCAGCCACGGGCGAACCAGTAGCGGCCGCCGTGCTGGCGGCGCGTGAAGACCTGTAGCGCCTCGGGGTCGTACCAGCCGCGCCGGGTGACGTAGCCGAGCATCATGACGATCATCCAGGGCACGGTGCAGGTGATGATCATCGTGGCGAAGGTGGAGATCGCCTGGACCAGGTTGAAGCCGAACCGGCCCACGAAGATGAACGTGATGGACAGGACACCGATCAGGACGGTGGCCTGGACGCGGCCGAGCCGCGGGAAGACCGAGGAGAAGTCCAGGCCGGTGCCGTACAGCGCGGTGGTCCCGGTCGACATGCCGCCGATCAGCGCGATCAGGCAGACCGGCAGGAAGTACCAGCCGGGCGCGATCGCGAGCAGCCCGCCGACGAAGTTCGGGGCGGCCGGGTCCATGTACTTCGGTGCCTGCTCGGCGATGATCGCCGCCGTCGCCAGGCCGAAGCCGAACGGCAGCACGGTGGCGATCTGGGAGAGGAAGGCCGCGCCCATCACCTTGCGGCGGGGCGTGTGGGCCGGGATGTAGCGCGCCCAGTCACCCAGGAAGGCGCCGAAGGAGACCGGGTTGGACAGCACGATCAGCGCGGCGCCGATGAAGGACGGCCAGAACAGGTCCTGGGTGGCCCGGTCGGCGTCCGGCGTGAAGATCCCGGCGTACGAGGGATCGAAGTCCCCCGCGAAGGCGGCAAGGCCCAGGACGAACAGCAGGGTCGCCGCCACGACCGCGATCTTGTTGACGAGCAGCATGAAGCGGAAGCCGTAGACACACACGGCGAGCACCAGCGCGGCGAACACGGCGTACGCGCAGCCGTAGGCCACATCGCTCTCCGGCACGCCGAGGAGCCGGTGCGCCCCGCCGATGAGGGCATCGCCCGAGCTCCACACCGACAGGGAGAAGAACGCCACGGCGGTCAGCAGGGAGAGGAAGGAGCCGACGATCCTGCCGTGCACGCCCAGGTGCGCCGACGACGAGACGGCGTTGTTCGTGCCGTTGCGCGGCCCGAACACCGCCATCGGGGCGAGCAGCAGCGCTCCGACGAGCAGCCCGATGAGCATCGCCGCGAGCCCCTGCCAGAAGGAGAGGCCGAAGAGGATCGGGAACGCGCCGAGCACGCAGGTGGCGAACGTGTTGGCGCCGCCGAACGCGAGCCGGAACAGGTCGAGCGGCCCGGCCGTGCGGTCCGCGTCCGGGATGCGTTCGACTCCGTGCGTCTCGACCTCGGTGACGGACGGCGATGACTCCTTGGGCACAGGCAGCTCCCTGGGTGTAGGCACCACGACGTACGCGGTGGTGGGGGGAAATGCAGGGACCGTAGACGCCGTTCGCCCCACCGCGCCAGTGCCCGATTCGCACCGCGCACGGCGAGGCGATGGACGAATCGCACACTCACCCGCGTGATCGTCCCTACAGCGCGTCGAGTTCGCGTACCACCGTCATGTCGTCGAAGGCGATGAGCCGGTCGCCGACGATCTGGTACGGCTCGCTGCCCTTGCCCGCGACGAGGACGATGTCGCCCTCCTGCGCGGCGGACAGCGCGTGCGCGATCGCCGAGCGGCGGTCGGCCACCCGCTCGAAGGGCGTCCCGGTGGACGTCAGACCGGGCACGATCTGGTCCAGGATGGTCTCGGGGTCTTCGTTGCGGGGGTTGTCCGACGTGAGGACGCACAGGTCGGAGAAGCGGCCCGCGATCTCGCCCATCAGCGCGCGCTTGGTGATGTCCCGGTCGCCGCCGCAGCCGAAGACGGTGATCACCGATCCGGTGGCGAAGCCGCGGACCGTGGCGAGGACCTTCTCCAGCGAGTCGGGCGAGTGCGCGTAGTCGACGATGACGCAGACGCCCTGCGCGGTGGTGAAGCGCTCCAGGCGGCCCGGTGTGGGCGGCATCCGGTCCAGGGCCTCGACCAGCGCGGGCAGTTCGTGCCCCAGCAGATGGCACGCGGCCAGGGTGGCCAGCGCGTTGGACACCGAGAAGCGGCCCGGTATCGGGATCGCGGCGGGGTACTTGCGGCCGTCGTGGTGGAGCGTGAAGCGGGTGCCTCCGGCGTCCACGACCAGGTCGCTGGCGCGGTAGTCGGCCTCCGGCGCGTCGATGCCGTAGGTGGTCACCGCGCCCGGCATCAGGGTCTGTATCTCGGCGCCGACGGGGTCGTCGGCGTTGACCACCGCGCGCTCGCACAGCCCCGCGAACAGGCGCAGCTTGGCGTTCTTGTAGTGCTCCATGGTGCCGTGGTCGTCCAGGTGGTCCTGCGTCAGATTGGTGAAGACGCCGACGGAGACGGGCACATGGTCCAGGCGCTGCTGGAGCAGACCCATGGACGTGGCCTCGAGCACCACGCTGCTGGTGCCCCGGTCGCGCATGTGGCCGAGGAGGTACTGCAGGTCCGGCGACTCGGGGGTGCTCAGGACCGACCGCGGCATCGGGATCGGCTCTATGCCGATCCGGCTGCCCGAGGTGCCGATCACGCCCACCTTCGCGCCCGCGGCCAGCCTGAGCGCCGACTCGATCATGTACGAGACGGAGGTCTTGCCGTTCGTACCCGTGATCGCCACGACGTTCATCGCGCGGCCCGGATCGCCGTAGTAGCGCGAGGCGACGAGCGAGGCGGCCGCGCGCGCGTCGGCCACCCGCACCACGCACACCCGCCCGGCAGCGGCCTCGCCGGGCAGCGCGTCGCCCTCGGCGAGGACCGCCACCGCCCCTCGTTCCAGTGCCCGGCTGATGCCCCCGGGCCCGCCCTCCTCATGGCCGGGTACGGCGACGTACAGCGATCCGGACGTCACTTGTCCGGCATCGAAGGTCACTCCCGCGGTGACCGGGACATCCGGGTCCCCGTGCAGAACGTGGTGGTCGTACCCGTCGAGCAGTGCACTGAGCTTCACAACAGTCCCCTCGAAGGCGGCTCACGGCACACCGCGCACGCCCGGTCTGAGGGGCGAGGGCGACGACGAGCCGGAGTCCGCGGTGAAACGCGTAAGGCGAGCGGGGCCCCACAGGGGGATATCTGCGTGCGGGCCGAAGGGCCAAGGCGGCCGAGGAACGCTACCCGTGCGCCGCACGACCGGTCGCTGAGGACCGGATCCGGGTCGTGGAGGGCTGAGCACGGGTGGCCGGGCGGAGCAGGGACCTGCCCGACACCGCTTCAGTGTACGTCCGCGAACGCTCGCGGCAGACGTGTCGGAAACTCGCTGGTCCCGCGGGGGTGGCGGTTCCTACGATCATGACCGGTTCATCCCCCGCTGCCGCACATCTCCCCAGGAGGAAGGGCTTCAGTGACCCAGACCGAGGACACCGTGCACCTGGTCCGCGAGACGCTCGGCGCGGACGTCGTCGGCATCTATCTGTACGGTTCCGCCGTGCTCGGCGGATTGCGGCCGCACAGCGACATCGACGTGTTCGCCGTCGTGGAACGGCCCGTGCCGGCCGGGCGGCGCGGACGGCTCGTCGAGGGGCTCCTCGCCCTGTCCGTCCACCCGGCCCGGGGAGATGCGGCGCGCCCCGTCGAGCTGACGATCGTCGTCCGGAGCGAGGTCAGGCCCTGGAGCTACCCGCCGCGCCGCGAGTTCCAGTACGGGGAGTGGCTGCGGGAGGAGTACGAGCGCGGGCTGCTGCCGTCGCCGGTGCTCAGCCCCGATCTCGCGCCCTTGATCGCGATGGTGCTGCTCGCGGACACCCCGCTGGCCGGGCCGCCGCCGGGGCAGGTGCTGGCTCCCGTACCGCCCGATGATCTGGCGCGCGCGATCGTCGCCGGGGTGCCGGATCTGCTGGCCGACCTGGCGTCGGACACGCGCAACGCCGTCCTGACGCTGGCCCGGATCTGGATGACGCTGGCGACCGGGGCCCTGACGTCCAAGGACGCCGCGGCCGACTGGGCCCTGCCCCGGCTCCCGGCGGCCCACCGGCCCGTGCTCGCCCACGCGCGGGCCGTGTACGTCGCGGGGGAGGAGGAACACTGGGGCGACATCCGGCCGTTGGTGGGGCCGTACGCCGCCTATGTCGCCGAAGCGATCGAGGTTCTCGCCGCGGAGAGCATGGCCTGAGACGCCTCGCGGCACCTCTCAACTGCCGTTATCCGGCGACCTCTTGACGTGAATGCGTCACTCGGTATGGTCTAGTCCAACGGCGGGAGGTATTCCGGATAGCCGCGGCCCCGGTGTGTCCGGCGTCCTTCCCGACCGCACATCCCCCCACCGCCCGGCGGTCGGTCGCGCATGCGCCGGCCCGCCCAAGGAGTGATCTCCCATGCGTCTTCGTGTCCTTGCCGCGCTGACCGCGACCGCGTCCGCCGCCGCGCTCACCCTGCTGACCCTCGCGCCCAACGCCTCCGCGGAGAAGGCGGCGCCGGACAAGCGGGCCGCGGCGGAATTCCTCGTCAGCGAGGCCCAGTTCAACCAGATGTTCCCGAACCGGAACTCCTTCTACACCTACGGCGGTCTCACGGCGGCGCTCAGCGCCTATCCCGAGTTCACCGGGACCGGCAGCGACACCGTGCGCAAGCAGGAGGCCGCCGCCTTCCTGGCCAATGTCAGCCACGAGACCGGCGGCCTGGTCCACGTCGTCGAGCAGAACACCGCGAACTACCCGCACTACTGCGACAGCTCCCAGCCCTACGGCTGTCCGGCGGGCAACGACAAGTACTACGGCCGCGGCCCGATCCAGCTCAGCTGGAACTTCAACTACAAGGCGGCGGGCGACGCCCTGAACATCGACCTCCTGAACAACCCCGACCTCGTGCAGACCGATCCGGCCGTGGCGTGGAAGACCGGCCTCTGGTACTGGAACACGCAGAACGGCCCGGGGACCATGACGCCCCACAGCGCCATGGTCAACAGCAAGGGCTTCGGCGAGACGATCCGCAGCATCAACGGCAGCCTGGAATGCGACGGGAAGAACCCGGAGCAGGTGCAGAGCCGGATCAACAACTACACCCGGTTCACCGGGATCCTCGGCGTCGCCCCGGGCGACAAGCTCAGCTGCTGAGGCTCCCGGCGGCGGAGTGTCGCTGCCCCCCTCGCCCCGCCGGTTCGACCGGCGGGGCGAGGGGTGATTTTCAGCCAACATTAGTGTAGCGCTCAACAGTCGGCCGGGAGGGGCTGGTTGGCTCCGTAAGTGATCAATAGCCTGGTGCGCGTTGCTTGTTTCTGACATAGGAGCTCCATGTCCACTGCGCAGCAGGCCCCCGACATCCTCTCGCCCGAGTTCGCCCAGAACCCGTACCCGGCCTATCAGGCGATGCGGAAGAACGCGCCGCTCTTCTGGCACGAGGCGACGCAGAGCTGGATCATCTCGCGGTACGAGGACGTCGAGCGCGTGTTCAAGGACAAGAGCTCCCAGTTCACCACCGACAACTACGACTGGCAGATCGAGCCCGTCCACGGCAAGACGATCCTTCAGCTCAGCGGCCGGGAACACGCCGTGCGGCGCGCGCTCGTGGCCCCGGCGTTCCGCGGCAGGGACCTCCAGGACAAGTTCCTGCCCGTCATCGAGCGCAACTCCCGCGAACTCATCGACACCTTCCGGCACACCGGCAGCGTGGACCTGGTCGCGGACTACGCCACCCGCTTCCCGGTGAACGTGATCGCCGACATGCTCGGCCTGGACAAGTCCGACCACGCGCGCTTCCACGGCTGGTACACCACCGTCATCGCCTTCCTCGGCAACCTGTCGGGCGACGCCGAGGTCGCCGCGGCCGGTGAGCGCACCCGGGTCGAGTTCGCCGACTACATGATCCCGATCATCCGCGAGCGCCGGGACAACCTGGGCGACGACCTGCTCTCCGCGCTGTGCGCCGCCGAGGTCGACGGCGTCAGCATGAGCGACGAGGACATCAAGGCCTTTTGCAGCCTGCTGCTCGCGGCGGGCGGCGAGACCACCGACAAGGCGATCGCCAGCATCTTCGCCAACCTCCTGATGAACCCCGAGCAGCTCGAAGCCGTCCGGCAGGACCGCACCCTGATCGCCCGCGCCTTCGCCGAGACCCTGCGCCACACGCCGCCCGTCCACATGATCATGCGGCAGTCGGCGACCGAGGTGGAGGTCACCGGCGGCACCATCCCCGCCGGTGCCACCGTCACCTGTCTGATCGGCTCGGCCAACCGCGACGAGCGGCGCTACCGCGAGCCCGACCGCTTCGACATCTTCCGGGACGACCTGACCACGACGACCGCGTTCTCCGCCGCCGCCGACCACCTGTCCTTCGCCCTCGGCCGGCACTTCTGCGTGGGCGCCCTGCTGGCCAAGGCCGAGGTGGAGATCGGGGTGGACCAGCTCCTCGACGCGATGCCCGACGTACGGCTCGCCGAGGGCTTCGACCCCGTCGAGCAGGGGGTGTTCACCCGCGGCCCGCAGTCGCTGCCGGTGCGGTTCACCCCCGTCACCGCCTGACCCCACCGGGGCGCCGCCCAGCGGCGGCGCCCCGGCGCCGTCTCAGTGTGCCGCAGGCGTGAACTGCACCGGCAGCGACGTCAGGCCGCGCATCCAGATGGACGGCCGCCAGGTCAACTCGTGCGGCTCCACCGCGAGGACGAGGTCGGGCAGCCGCTCCAGGAGCGTCTCGACCGCGGTCCTGGCGATGACGTCGGCCAGCAGCGGAGCGGGGTAGGGGCAGCGGTGCTCTCCGTGGCTGAACGAGAGATGCGCCGAGTTCTCCGGGCCCACATGCGACTCGGGCCAGATCTGCGGGTCGGTGTTGGCCGCGGCCAGACCGAGCACCAGACAGTCGCCCGCCCGGATCTGCCGGCCGCCCAGCTGGGTGTCGCGCACCGCCCAGCGGCCGATGAAGTTCTGGGTCGGGGTGTCGAGCCACAACACCTCGTTGAGCGCGTCGCCCACGCTCAGGCGCCCGCCGGACACGTTCAGCGCGAACCGCTCGTCGGTCAGCATCAACCGCAGCGTGTTGCAGATCCAGTTGGCCGTCGGCTGCTGGGCCGCCGCGATGATGGAGATCAGGTCCTGGACGATCTCCTCGTCGGTGAGGCCCGCCGCGTGCTGGAGCATCCGCGAGGTGACGTCCGCGCCGGGCTTCTCCCGCTTCTCCTTGACCAGGAGCTGGATGCGCTCCGCGACGCGCGTGTACGCCGCCACGGGGTCGTCGCCCTCGTGCGCGTCCAGCGAGATCCGCAGGTCGTCCACGAGTTGCTGCGTGTCCGTGCTCGCGTCCGGCATGCCGCACATCTGCACCGCGGCGATCATCGGCAGCGCGTGCGCGTACGCGTCCATCAGCTCGGCCTGGCCGCTGCCGGCGAACGCGGCGATGAGCCGGTCGGCGATCCGGGCGCTGTCCCGCGCCAGCTCGAACTGGTCGACCCCTTCGAGGGCATCCGTGATGACCCCGGCCCGCCGCCGGTGCTCCTCGCCCTCGGTGAAGAGCACCGAGGGCTGATAGCCGACGAACGGCATCAGCGGCCAGTCGGCGGGAATGTTCTCCCACTGGTTCCAGCGGCGCGAGTCACGCGCGAACAGCTCGTCGTGGCCGGTCACATAGCTGACCTCGGAGTAGCCGAGCACCAGCCACGCGGGCACGTCCCCGTCCAGGAGGACCGGCGCGACCGCGCCGTGCTCCCTGCGCAGGGCCCGGTAGAGCTGCGACGGCGTCTGCTGGTACTCGAGACCGCCCAGGCGCACCGCGCCCGCGCCCGCGTGGGCCGGGCACCCGGGCGGCGGGCTCTGCAGGTGGGGGGATCCGGTCGGCTCGGTCACGGTGTCATCTCCTGGGCCATGGCCAGTGCGTAGAGGTGGTCCACGAGGGTGATCAGGACGTCCTTGCCCGACGACCTGACCCGTGCGTCGCAGTCGATCAACGGCACATGGTCGGGCAGCGCGAGCGCCTGGCGGATCTCCTCCAGCGAGTGGGCGGAGCTGTCGTCGTCGAACCGGTTGACGGCCACCACGAACGGCGTCTTGTGGTGCTCGAGACGGTCGATGGCGTACCAGGAATCGTCCATCCGTCGCGTGTCGACCAGCACCACCGCGCCCAGCGTGCCGGAGAAGAGCCGGTCCCACAGGAACCAGAAGCGCTCCTGTCCGGGTGCGCCGAACAGATAGAGCACCACACGCTCGTTGAGGCTGATGCGCCCGAAGTCGAACGCCACCGTCGTCGTGGTCTTGGCGGCCACGTCGGCCGTCTCGTCGACGCCGATGCCGGCCTGCGTCATCACCTCTTCGGTGTTCAGCGGCCGGATCTCGCTGACCGACCGGACCAGTGTGGTCTTGCCGACCCCGAAACCGCCCACCACGACGATCTTCAGGCCGGTCTCGGCAGTGTCGGACAGGGGCGTACGGGAGGGCAGCTCAGATGTTGCGGAGCCCATGGAGCACCTCCTTGAGAAGGTCGGAATCGGGGATCGACGCGGCCGAACCGGCCGCGCGGGGATGACGGGCGGTGATCCGGCTCATCGCGAGCAGGTCACCCAGCAGGATCCGCACCACCGTGATCGGCAGCTTCATCTCCGCGGCGATCTCCACCACGGCCGTCGGATGCCGGCACAGTTCGAGGATCCGTACGTGCTCCGACTGCATCCCGGCAGTGGGCTCGCACTCGCTCACCACCAGAGTGACCAGGTCGAACGAATCGTCGTCGGCGCGGCTGCGGCCACCGGTGACCGTGTACAGCCGGTCGGGATCACCGATGTCCACGGGCCTGCGCGGCGTCACGAGGAGCCGCTGCCTTCGTCCTGAGCGCGCGGTTCGGCGCGCAGATGCTCACCGATCTGCTCGACCAGTTCGGTCATCTGATGGCCCACCACTCCCGGATCGGCGTTCTCCTCGGCCACGACCGCCAGGTGCGCTCCCAGGCCGGCCTCGACGATGAAGAGCAACCCGCCGTGGAATTCGGTCATGGAGTGCCGGACGCCGCCGGTGCCGTCGCCGAACTCCATGGAGGCGCCCTGCGCCAGGGCCTGGATGCCGGAGCAGATCGCCGCCAGCTGGTCAGCCTGGTCGAGCGTCAGATGCTCGCTCCAGCACAGCTTCAGGCCGTCCCGGGAGAGCACCAGGGCGTGCCGCGTACCGGGGGTGCGCTTCAGGAGGCTCTGCAGGAGCCAGGTCAGGCTGTTGTCAGTGGTCTGCATGGTAGGCGGGGCGAGATGCGCCGGGTCTGCCGGTCACCTGCCCGTCCCTCCAATCTCACGATCTTGAGCGGGGAAGGGGGCGCCAGAGCCCGGGCGCCGTGCGGGTGGCTTCGGTCTACTCGGCGGGCGGCGGCCCGGAATCGGCGGGGGGCTCGGGCGTCGCGGGGGAGCCGGGCACGTCGCCCGCCGCCCGCCGCGCACGGTGGAAGGCACCGAAACGGGAACCGGCGTCACGCGGCGCGAGACCCGCCTCACCGGAGATCGCCCCGGCACCCGACGCGGCGTCGGACGCCGCCCTGCGCTGCTGCCGCTCACGCTCGGCCTCGGCCATGGTGCGGCCGGGGGCGCGCACGGGCAGGCCGTTGGGCGTGGCCGCCGCGGGGCGGGCGTGCGCCGGGCGGGGCGTGGCGCCCGCCGGGGGCGGTACGGGGGCCACGGGCGCCTCCGGAGCGGCGGGCCGCTCGGGGGCGGCCGCGATCTCCGGGGCCATCGGCGCGGGCGCTGCCGGGATCGGTGCGGGCGTCGGCTCGATGCTGCGGGGGGCGAGCTGCTGCGGAGCGGGGTCGCGCTGCTGGGCGAGGAGCTGCGGGGGCAGGAGCACCACGACGCCCGTGCCGCCGCGCGAGGAGGGACGGAAGTTGATGCTCATGGCGTACTTGGCGGCGAGGCGTCCCACCACCGCGAGGCCCAGGCGGGTGCCCTGCAGCGAGGCCAGGTCCGTCACATGCCCGGAGACCGACTCCTCCGCGCGGCGCATCGCCGCGTCGGCCATCTTCAGGCCGCTGTCCTCGATCGTCACGACGATCCCGGCGCTGCGCTCCTCGACATAGACGTGCACCTCGTCGATGGGCGGGGAGAAGTTCGCGGCGTTGTCCATGAGCTCGGCGAGCACGTGCATGACGCCCTCGGCGGCGAACCCGGCGATCGCCACGGTCGTCGAGCAGTGCAGCCGCACGCGCTGGTAGGCGGAGATGCGGCCCACCGCGCCGCGCAGGATGCTCTCCATGACGATCGGCTTGTTCCACGCGCGGCTGGAGCGGCCGCCCATCAGCAGGGCCAACCGGTCGGTCATCAGGCCCAGTTGGGAGGTGCTGTGGTCGAGCCGCAGCAGATCGCCGAAGACCTCGACGCCGTGCCGCTCCTGCATGTCCCGCAGATCGGCGAGCATGCCCACGGACTTGGCCTGCACCCGGCTCAGCGCCTTGGCGGAGGCCGCCTGCGCGGCAGCGGCGCGCCGCTCGCTGTAGGCGAGCTCCCGTACGAACGACTCGGCGGGCACCCGCAGCAAGGGGTTGCGCGGCCAGTCGAGTCCGGCAAGGACGGTGTCGGCGGACGCGCCGTCCCGCAGCCGCTCGATCGCGGCGGGCAGCGTCACCACCGTCAGATGGTCCAACTCCTCGGCGGCCTGTGCCAGTTGCCCCTGCGCCTGGTCGTGCCGGGACTCGACGGCGGCGGCCTGCCGCACGGTCTCCTCCACCACGGACGCGAACATCTGGACGACCTGGCGCAGTTGCGGGGCCGACGGCGGCGCCGTCTGCGCCAGGGTCTCGCTCGCGCTCGCCCCGTCACGCAGCCGTTTCACGACGGTCGGCAGCGTGACGTTCACCAGGTGCGCGGACTCGGCGCCCTGGTGCGCCAGCTGCGCCTTGAGGGAGGCTGCCTCCGCGTGGTCCGCGGCGGCGGCCGCGCGGACCCGCTTGACGAGCAGGGAACCGGTCACGAGGGCGATCGCCAGACACAGCCAGCCGGCCGCGAGCGAAGCCGCCGTCCAGACCCGGGCGTTGTCCGGGGCCGAGAGGCTCGCTATGGCACCGGCCGCAGCGGTCACCACCAGCACGACCACAGGCACGGCCGACGCGGGCCGCCGCGCCTTCGCTATTCGGTGCGGGCTGGGAGGAGCAGGCACGGGCATTCAGCGGTCCCTCGGTCCTTGAGTGCAGGTAGGCAACGAGCCGACCGATGTACGCATCGGTCGCAGGCCCGGCGGAACACCAAAGAGGACGGTGATCTTCCGGGCCATACTCCGCGCCATGCTAGTCACCCCGCCGAGCGCGGAGGACGGAGAGGTGGAACAGACCGCGCAGAAGAGCACTTCGTCGTGTTCTCGCCCCTCGAACATGGCTCCGTGGTAGTGGAGTTCGACTTTACAACGAAGATCACGCGGTGGATCAGTCGACCGTGGACGTCTCGGCGATCTCGTACGCCTCCAGGCCCGGAGTCGCGAGGAGATCCGCGACGCAGGCCGCCGAACCGCCCACGTACGTGCTCACCAGGTCGACGTCACCGGCCACGCACCAGGCACGGTCCTCGGGCCACCACAGGTCGGGGAGCTCGGGCGCCGCCTCGTCGGGATCGCCCGCGGGCGACGCGGGCGAATCGGCGTCGGCCAGCGGCCCGGCGAGCAGGATCTCGTCGCGGCCCGGGGTGCGGAAGACAGGGAAGCCGTCCCAGTTGTAGCTGCCGTAGCCCTCCCAGAGCCCGAACCAGCAGCGGTCGGGCGTCCGGGTGTGCCGGGACAGCACGGGGATCAGGAGGCGGGCCACGTGCGCGGGGGTGGGGCCCTCGTGCGGGTGCTCGTCCCAGAGGCCGGGGACGGCCGGGGTGTCGTCGTTGCGGTAGGGGAGGCGGTCCCCGACCCCGATCAGCTCGTGCCAGCGTGTCGCCGCCGACACCGACCGGCCGTACTCCGTGGCCACGCGGTCCCACCGCACCGGCTTTGCACCGAGCAGGGCCGGGTGCAGGATGCGCGCGTACGCCTCGAAGCCCGGCGCGCAGACGCCGGCCACCGTGCCGAATCCGTCGTCGTGGGGCGGGCGTTGTTCCAGCCAGCGGGCGGGCGTGACGTCGAGTCGCTCGACACGCAGACGGCCGTAGACGGAAGGGGGCGGGTACTGGTCGACGAGGCGCATGCCCCCAGTGTCGCCTGCGCCGGGGTGCCGACCCGCCGTTGGGGGACGCCGATTGAGGCGGGTGGACCGGGGCACTCGGAGGATCACGCGGTGGCCGCGTGCGACCGCCGCCCGCTGCGGTGCCGATCGGTGCCGACAGAAGACGATGGAAAACGACAGAAGAGGGGCCCCATGGGTGTGAAGAAGACCGCGGTCATCGTCCTGGACTGCGCGAAGCCCGAGGAGCTCGCGGAGTTCTACGCGGAATTGCTCGGCGGCACGTCCGGCATGGGCGAGGACCCCGACTACATCGAGGTCTTCGGCGCCGACGGCATCCGCCTGGCAGTCCACCGGGACAACGGATACGCACCCCCGAGCTGGCCCCGGCCGGAGGACGCGCAGCAGGCGCACCTGAGGATTCTGGTGGACCGCGGCGACATGGACGAGGCCGAGCGCGAGGCCGTCGGTCTGGGCGCCCGGCCCGTGGACACCAAGGACAACTCCGGCCCCCGGGACACCCGGACCTACAGCGACCCGGCCGGCCATTCGTTCACCCTGGCCGTGGCCACCGAGGCGCGGGTGCCCCGCTGAGCGTGCGCCTCAGCCGGAGGGCTCGTCCGGCACCGGCTGGTCCGAGAGCGCACCCTGCGAGTGCGGTGTGCCGCGTGGCCCCGTGCCCGCCTCGTCCGTGTCCGGCACGTCGTCGTCGGCGTCCGGGGCGTTGCCGGTGGTGGTCGACTCGTCGTCCGGCTCCCAGTGGTCCTCCTCGTCCGACGCCTGCTGATCGGGCAGATCCCTCGGTACGGGCGTCTCGTCCTCGCCCCGGGTCTCGGGCTGCTCCTCGCTCACGGTGTTCCTCCAGTGCTTCGTCACTGCGTCCCGCGTGGTCCCACGGCGGTTTTCGCTGCGGTGGCCCCGCTACCCGCCGTGCTCGCGGTAACACCTCGTACGGGTTCACGGTGGACCTCGGAGGCCGGGTCGGCCACAGGAGCGGGGCCGGTTGCCCGGCCGCATCCGGACCGAGGCGGTCAGCGCGGCGGCGGTCGTCGCCGACAGCAGACCCCAGACGGGTACGAAGCTGTCGGCGAGGTCCTTGAGCAGGCCGAGCACGGGCGGCATCACGACGATGGCGAACTGGTTGACGGACATGGCGAGGCCGAGCGCGAACCCCGTCCGGTCCGGCGGCGCCGATTCGGTCACGTAGGTGACCCACGGGCCGTACCAGCCGAAGCCGAAGAAGCCGAGCCACACGAGCGTGCAGCAGGCGACCGCCGGTGAGCGGCCCAGCGGGGTCATCAGCACCGCCATCCCCACGAGCACGGCGGCCATGCACAGGACCAGCGCGCCGTACCGCCCGTATCTGCCGCGATCGCTCCAGGCCGCCAGGGCGATACGGCCGACGATGCCCGTGCCCTGCACCGCCACCAGAACGAGAGCCGCGGTCCCGGCACCGACGGAGGCCCTCTCGTGCAGATGCAGCACCGTCAGGATGCCGACGCCGTACTGCACCGAGATCAGGCTCGTCCCGCAGAGCAGGATGCGCCCCATGGACGGTTCGCGCAGCATCCGCAGCCGGTCGCCGAGCAGCGCTCCGAGCGAGGCGCGCGGCCCGACAGGCGGAGGAGCGGCAAGGAGGGGCGGCCTGCGGTAGAAGCCCATGAAGACGGCGGACCCCAGCAGCGCGACGAGCCCGCCGGCCACGAGCGTCGCCCGCCAGCCGAAAGCCTCCGCGACAAAGGGCAGCGCGGCCGATGCCAGCGCGGCGCCCAGCGGAAGGCCCGCCTGACGGATGCCCATCGCGAAGCCCCGCTGCGAGGTGTCGAACCAGGACGCCACCGATTTGCTGCCGCCGGGCTGAACGGTGCTGTACCCCGCGCCGACCAGCAGCAGCACCAGGAGCAGGGACAGGTACCCCGGCGCCGTGCTTCCCGCGAGCAGGCCCGCGCCGACCACCCCGGCCCCCGCCCCCACGACCCAGCGCTCGTCGCGGCGGTCGAGCAACTCACCGGCCACCAGCAGCCCGGCCAGCGGCACCAGCTGGGCCGCCGAGACCAGCAGCCCCAACTGGACCGTGCTCAGCTGAAGGTCGCGCTGGAGGTGGATGCTTATCGCCCCGATGCCCTGGACGAAGAAGCCGGCGGCGGCCTGGGTGAAGGTGGCGATGCCGAGGACGACCCAGCGGTAGCGCCAAGCGCTGTGCGCCCCCGCGCCGACGGTGGTCACGGGCGCCAGTACAGGGCCGGGTCGGGGTGGTCGACGAAGCCGAGGTCGCGGTAGAGCGGCTCGCCCTCGTGGGAGGCGTACAGGTCCACGCGGGACACCTCGCGCTCCCGGAACCAGTCGAGCAGGCCCCGCATGAGCGCCCGGCTGTGCCCGCGCCGTCGGTGTGCCGGGTCGGTGACCACGCCGATCACGAGCCCGACCCGGCCGCTGCGCAGGTGCGGCCCCGGCAGCCGCTGCTCGACCGAGCCGATGGCGCACGCGGCCAGACCCGCGTCGCCGTCCACGACGAGGATGCGCATGGCGCCCGTGGCCAACTGCTCTTTCAGGACCACGGCCAGGGCGCCCTGCCAGGAGTTGTCGCCCGACGCCGGGTTGAAGTAGTCGCCGCCGAGATGCTCGAAGAGCGAGGCCCGCAGGCGTACGAGCTCCGCGATGTCCTCCTCCGTCGCCGGGCGTATGTCGCTGTGGTGTGCGGTGCGTTGTGGCATGAAGATCAGCCTGATGTAATGGTCTTGTGCACCTCAACCCTTACGGCGAGGAGGTCGTGAACCTGGCCGCCGACCTCGCCAACCGGCGCCCGGAGACCGTCGAGGAACTCGCGGACCGCTGCCGCGCCGCCGGACTCGTGCTGGAACGGCCCGTCGTGCCGCAGGACCTCGACCGCACCCTGGACGCACTGGACGCGTGGGAGAAGGTCGTCGACGCCGCCGGCGAGGACGAACGGGCCGAGCTGCTCAACGGGATGCTGGCGGCGTCCGCCGCGCACCCGCGGATGACCGACCACGCGGGCACGGGCTGGCACCTGCACTACCGCGACGACCGGCAGCCGCTCGGCGCCCTGCTGTTCCAGCTGATCTCCGTCGGCACGGCGCTGCACCTGGCGGGGCGGGGCATGCACCGGCTGCGGCGGTGCGCCGTGACCGGGTGCGCCACGATCTTCGCCGACACCTCCCGCACCGGACGCCAGCGCTACTGCTCCCAGCCGTGCGCCAACCGCGACGCGGTCCGCAGGCACCGTGCGCGCTCGACAGGGCGAGGCGACTGAATCCCGCCCCCACATGCGGCGAGCGGGCCCCGAATACGGGCACAGAGCCCTGTTTTCCGGCCGGACTTCTGGTATTCACTCCTGGGATCGATCGCCGTCCGCGCGCTCGCGTTCGCTGCGTGACGACGCGCGTTTCCGAGCGCTCCGCACCTGTGAACGCAGGTGTGCCCATGTGCCCGCAGGTGTACCTACGCTCCCCAGGAGTTCTTGTGGCCCTCGTACGCCGTCCGTTCAGAGCCGCCGCGCAGGCGTCGGTGGTCGCCGTCGCCGCGGCGGGACTCCTCGCCCCCGGTGTCGTCGTCGACCGGTACGGGCACACCGCGGCCGCCGCCGCGCCGACCGCCGCTGTCCCGGGGCCGATCGCCGACTGGCAGCACGAACGCCTGGCCTCCGGGGCCGATCTGTACCAGGGGAGCGTCGCGGGCCGTCCCGGCGCCGACCACTGGACGGTCACGGTCCGCGCGAACGGCGCTCACCTCGCCGGGCAGCAGGAGGCGAAGGCCCTGGCGGAGCGGGTGCGCGGCGCGGGGTTCGCCGCGCGTGCCGAGCCCGTGTCGTGGCCGCGGGGCTCCGACCGGGCCGGGGTGGTCGGGGTGCGGGTCCGGGTGGGGGAGTACGACGCACGGGCCGATGCCGACGCCCGGCGCAAGGCCCTGGCCGCCGCCGGGTTCGACGCGGTGAGCGAGTGGACCGGCGCCGACGGCGTGCCCGGCACCGGAGTTGCCCGCGTCAAGGTGGCGATCGTCGACCCGAAGCGCTACCGCGGCGCGCTGAAGGGCACGTACGGCAAGGGCGTCGCCGGCCGCGAGACGGTGAGCGCCATGGCAGCGGGCGAGGACGCCCTGCTCGGCGTCAACGCGGGCTTCTTCGTCATGGAGGGCAAGGACGGTGTGCCGGGCGCGGCGGCCGGCATCGCCGCCTACGACGGGGAGTTGCAGAGCGCGGCGACGAACGGCCGCATCGCCGCGGTGCTGCGCGGCGACGGCCTGCGCCCGCAGTTCAAGAAGCTCAGCACGCGGCTGCGGGTCCGCGCGGGCGCGGCCTCCGCGGTCGTGGACGGCGTCAACCGCGTGCCGGGCCTGGTGCGCAACTGCGGCGGCGTCGGCGGCGACGCCCCCACCGAGCGTCCGCAGCACGACGTGACCTGCACCGACCCCGACGAGATCGTGAAGTTCACCGACGAGCTCGGCGCGGACACCCCGGCGGGCGACGGGGTGGAGGCGGTGCTCGACGCGAGGGGACAGGTGCGGGAGGTGCGGGCGCGCGGCGGCGCCGTACCGGACGGCGGCAGCGTCCTGGCGGGCATCGGCGCCGGAGCCACCTGGCTGACCGCGCACGCCGAGCCGGGCAGGGCCCTGACGGTGCGCGAGCGGATTCTGGACGAGCGTGGCCGTGAGCTGAAGCTCGGCCCGCGGGACGACATCGTCAACGGCGGCCCCGAACTGGTGCGCGGCGGCAAGGTCGCGGTGAACTACGCCGCCGACGGCATCGAGCGCGCCGGCGACCGCTCCTTCGCGTACACCTGGGGCATCAAGCGCAATCCGCGCATGCTCCTGGGCGTCGACCGGCAGGGCCGCATGCTCCTGGTCGGCGCGGACGGCCGGCAGCCCGGCTACAGCGACGGGTTCGGCCTGGGCGAAGGGGCGGAGCTGATGAAGTCGCTCGGCGCGGTGCACGCCATGGCCCTGGACGGCGGCGGCTCCGTCACCATGGCGGTGAACGGCAAGGTGATCAACTCGCCGTCGGACGGCACCGAGCGCGCGGTGGGTGACGCGCTGCTGCTCACGCGCTGACGGCCCGCACGGGCAGGGGAGCGGTGGTGACGGGGACGCGACGCGGACCGCGGACCAAGAGGCCCGGCCGGTAGGGGAGTTCGGCCGGGTCGGCCGTCAGGCGCAGCCCCGGGAAGGCCGCGAGGAGCCGGGGGAGCGCGATCGCCGCCTCAAGGCGGGCCAGCCGTGAGCCCACGCAGAAGTGCGGTCCGTGGCCGAAGGCGGCGTGCGGCGCGGTGCGCGGCTCACCGGCCCCTGCCAGATGGCGGTCCGGCCGGAAGGCGTCCGGATCCGGGAAGTGCCGGGGGTCGCGGTTGGCGGCGGCGAGCACCGCGAGGACGGAGGCGCCCGCGGGTATGACCACGCCTTCGCCGAGGTCCACGTCCTCGGTCGCGTGCCGCCACGTCGTGCCCTCCAGCGGGCTGGCGTGCCGCAGCGTCTCCTCGACGACGGCGGGCCAGCGCGCGGGGTTACGGCGCGCGGCCGCCAGCTCGACGGGGTGGGTGAGCAGCAGCAGCGAGGCCGACGCCAGCAGGTTCATCGTGGTCTCGTATCCGGCGAACAGGAGGAGGAACGCCATGGCGAGCAGCTCCCCGTCGTCGAGCCCGCCGTCCGTGGCGTCCTGCGTGAGCGCGCTGAACAGATCGGATCCGGGCGCGCGCCGCTTGCGGGCGATCAGCTCGGTGAAGTAGGCGTACAGGCCGGTCCAGGCCGCGTCCACCGCGCCCGGCTCCAGCGCGTCCGCGGGCGAGCCGACCCGGTAGGTCCACTCCCGCAGATCCGCCCGGTCGGCCTCCGGCACCCCGAGCACCTCGCCGATCACCAGGACGGGCAGCGGGAAGGCGAAGGCGTCCACGAGGTCCACGCTCCCCTCCTGCCGCAGCCGCGCCCGCATCTCCCGCAGGAGCCCCTCGGTCAGGTCCTCGATCCGGGTCCGCAGCGCGTCGACGCGGCGCGGGGCGAACGCGGCGGTGGTCAGCCGCCGCAGCCGGGTGTGGTCGGGGGCGTCGGTGTTGAGCATGTGCCGGGCCAGACAGGCGCGGGCGCGCTGCGCCGGCGAGTCGCCCTTCGGACGTCCGGCGCCCTGCGGGGGCACGTTCGAGAAGCGCGGGTCGGCGAGGACGGCCCGCGTCGGCCCGTATCCGGTGACGAACCAGGCGTACGTCCCGTTGGCGAGCGGGACCCGCACGGCGGGCCCCTGGGCGCGGAGGCGCGCGTAGTACGGATACGGGTCGCGTGCGAAGGCGGGGTCCGCGGGGTCCAGGGAAGCGATCACCCGCACATCCTCGCCGGGGCGGCCCCGCCATGGAGATCAGGCCCATCACCAGGAACGCCGGGCCGGACCTGTGGGAACCGGACAGCAACCATCGGTGACCGCCAGGACTACGGAACGTGATTGACGTCACGGGCTGTGACGTCCGAGAACCGGGGCCGCTTCGTGGCAGGAGGCGATCACGAGATATCTTGATGTCGAGCAATGTTGCAGACGTGGAGCGGAGCACCCGGTGACTGACTCGACCATCATCTACACCCAGACTGACGAGGCCCCGGCCCTCGCGACGTATTCGTTCTTGCCGGTGGTCAGGGCCTACGCCTCGACGGCCGGGGTCGCCGTGGAGAGCCGTGACATCTCCCTGGCGGGGCGCATCATCGCTCTCTTCCCCGAGTTCCTCGAGGAGAGCCAGCGCATCGACGACGCGCTCGCCGAGCTGGGCGAGCTGGCCAAGACGCCCGGCGCGAACATCATCAAGCTGCCGAACATCTCGGCCTCGATCCCGCAGCTGAAGGCGGCCGTCGCCGAGCTGCAGTCGCAGGGCTACGCGCTGCCGAACTACCCGGACGACCCGAAGACCGACGCGGAGAAGGACATCCGCGCCCGTTACGACAAGGTCAAGGGCAGCGCCGTCAACCCGGTCCTGCGCGAGGGCAACTCGGACCGCCGCGCCCCCGCATCGGTGAAGAACTACGCCAAGGCGCACCCGCACCGCATGGGCGCCTGGTCGGCCGACTCGAAGACGAACGTCGCCACCATGGGCGTCGACGACTTCCGCTCCACCGAGAAGTCCGTGGTCATCGCCGAGGCCGACACGCTGCGCATCGAGTTCACCGGCGAGGACGGCAGCACCACCGTGCTGCGCGAGTCCGTACCGGTCCTCGCGGGCGAGGTCGTCGACGCCTCCGTGCTGCGGGTGGGCCCGCTGCGCGAGTTCCTCACCGCCCAGATCGCTAAGGCCAAGGCCGATGGCGTGCTGTTCTCGGTGCACCTCAAGGCCACGATGATGAAGGTCTCCGACCCGATCATCTTCGGCCACGTCGTGCGCGCCTTCTTCCCGAAGACGTTCGCCGCGTACGGCGAGACGCTGGCCGCCGCGGGCCTGACCCCGAACGACGGTCTCGGCGGCATCCTCAACGGCCTCGGCGCGCTGCCCGAGGGCGAGCAGATCAAGGCGTCCTTCGAGGCCGAGCTGGCCGAGGGCCCCGAGCTCGCGATGGTCGACTCCGACAAGGGCATCACGAACCTGCACGTCCCCTCGGACGTCATCGTCGACGCCTCGATGCCGGCCATGATCCGCACCTCCGGCCACATGTGGGGCCCGGACGGCGGCGAGCACGACACCCTCGCGGTCCTGCCCGACTCCAGCTACTCCGGCGTGTACCAGGTCGTCATCGACGACTGCCGCGCCAACGGCGCCTTCGACCCGGCGACGATGGGTTCGGTGCCCAACGTCGGCCTCATGGCGCAGAAGGCCGAGGAGTACGGCAGCCACGACAAGACCTTCGAGATCGCCGCGCCGGGCACGGTGCGCGCGCTCGACAAGGCCGGCAACGTCGTCCTGGAGCAGGCCGTCTCCACCGGTGACATCTTCCGGATGTGCCAGGCCAAGGACGCCCCGATCCGCGACTGGGTCAAGCTGGCCGTCAACCGCGCCCGCGCGACCGGTTCGCCGGCCGTCTTCTGGCTCGACGAGACCCGCGCGCACGACGCGCAGCTCATCGAGAAGGTCAAGGCGTACCTGCCCGAGCACGACACCGAGGGCCTGCAGATCGAGATCATGTCGCCGGTGGACGCGACCGCGTTCTCCCTGGAGCGCATCCGCCGCGGCGAGGACACCATCTCGGTCACCGGCAACGTGCTCCGTGACTACCTCACGGACCTGTTCCCGATCCTCGAGCTCGGCACCAGCGCCAAGATGCTCTCCATCGTTCCGCTCATGAACGGCGGCGGCCTCTTCGAGACGGGCGCGGGCGGCTCGGCCCCCAAGCACGTCCAGCAGCTGGTCCGCGAGAACTACCTGCGCTGGGACAGCCTGGGCGAGTTCCTCGCCCTCGCGTCCAGCTTCGAGCACCTCGCGCAGACCACGGACAACGCCAGCGCCCAGGTCCTCGCCGACACCCTCGACCGCGCCACGGCGACCTTCCTGGAGAAGGACAAGTCGCCGACCCGTCGCGTCGGCGGCATCGACAACCGCGGCAGCCACTTCTACCTGGCCATGTACTGGGCCCAGGAGCTGGCCAAGCAGACCGCGGACGCCGAGCTCGCCAAGGAGTTCGCCCCGCTGGCCAAGACGCTGGTCGAGCAGGAGCAGACCATCGTCGACGAGCTGAACGCGGTCCAGGGCTCGCCCGCCGAAATCGGCGGCTACTACCGGCCCGACTCGGCCAAGGCCGCGGCCGTGATGCGCCCGTCGGCCACGCTGAACAAGGCGCTCGGCCTCCTCGGCTGAGTGACCTTCGGCTGACAGAGGTCCGCCCCGGCAGCGACACCGCTGCCGGGGCGGACCTCTGTCCGCGTCCGGGGCCGGGCCCGGTCCGCGTCCGGCGGGAGCGTCCGGCAGGATCAGGGCATGTCACGGTCACCGAGTACGTTCCCCTGGCCCGCCACCCTGACCGTGGACCGTCTCGTCCTGCGCCCGATCGAGGCGGGCGACGTCCCGGCCATGGTGCGGCTCTGGACGGACGCGGAGGTGCGCCGCCACCTCGGCGGGCCGGTCGACAAAGAGACACTGCGGGTGCGCGAGCGGCACTGCGTCGGGGTGCGCGGCGCCTTCAGTGTGACGCTGCGTACGGACGGGTCGGTGATCGGCGGCGTACAGCTGGAGCCGGACGCGCGTCGGGCGGGACGGGTCGAGGTCTCGTACCAACTGCTGCCCGAGCACTGGGGCTTCGGGTACGGCCGTGAGGCGGTCGCCGCCGCGGTCGACTGGGTACGCGACTGGGGACGTGAAGCGACCACCTCCGGGGGTGAGGAGGTGGTCGCGGTCACGCAGGAGGCAAATGTCCGGTCGCGTCGCCTGCTGGAGTCGATCGGGATGCGGCAGACGGAGGCCTTCGTCGAATGGGGCGCGGAGCAGGTCCTGTACGTCGCCGGGCCGCGGGACTAGCCGAAGGTCACCGAGCTGATCTTGCTGTCGAAGCCGATGGCCGACAGGTCGGCCACGTCGCCGTTGATGACCTTGGACGTGCCCTTGCAGTTCGGGGCCGACCAGAGCTTCATCGAGCCGCTCACGGAGATGGACGACGTCACCTTCGGGCGGGCGACGTTCTGGCAGCCCTCGCCCGCGACGCCCTGCGCGGGGCCGTTGTCCGAGAAGTTGGCGTCGTCGAAGAGGATGGCGCTGCTGGCGGGCGCGGCCTGGGTCTGGTCCGGCGCCTCCTCGGCGGGCTCGGCGGGCTCGGCGGGCTCTGCCGGTGCGGACGGCTCGGCCTCGGCCGGAGCGCCGGACTTCTGGCCGTCGGGCTGGACGCCGAACCACGTGCCGCCCACGCCCTGGCCGTTGGTGTCGCCGGGCTTGAGGTCCTTGCTGAAGCGGTAGACCGGCCAGCCGCCGACGGTGACCTGGCGGGTGCCGTCGTCCCGCCTGACCACGCCCACGTCCGAGGCGTTCACGCCGTCGACGAAGATCTTGCTTCCCGGGTCCACGAGGACCGGCGGCCAGGTGGTGGCGCAGGGGCCGTTGCAGGTGGACTTGGAGGGCGACGCGGTGTCGTTGTCGAAGCGGTAGAGCGTGAAGCCGGAGCCGTTGACGACGACGGGATCGAGGTTGCCCGCCCGGGACGCCGAGAGCTGAACCCACTTGCGCTGCACCGGCTTCGAGGCCGCCTTGCCGGGCGGGTTGGCCCAGTCCCCGGTCTTCTTGGGCGCGTTGTTCTGTTGAGCGGTGCCGGACTTCAGCGCGAGGTCCATGGAGCCGTCGGCCGCGGGGGAGGAGGCGGCGGGCTTGGAGGCGGGGGTCTTCGCGGCGTCGGAGCCGTCGTCACCGCCGCCACAGGCGGAGAGCAGCAGGGCTCCCGCCGCGGCGAAGGAGGCGAAGAAGGCGGTGTTCTTGCGGGTGCTGTTCTTGCTGAGCATCGGAGATCTCCTTAAATCGGCGTTCAGATCACTTCAGGTCACTTGCGATCACTTCGGTCTGCTTCAGGTCGCTTTGGCCGTTCGAAGCGTGAGTACGGACGCCGCTCAGCCCGGCACTCATCGATTTGGCGACCGAGACCAAACCGAGACAATGTCTAAACTGGGATCTCATCCGGGCGGCACACGCGGGCGCATGCGTCACTGCCATTCCCTATTTCTGAAACGCGTTCTACTGTGTGCGCCGTCAAGCCCGAGCCCGGGGAGCCAGCGAAAGCAGGAGGGGCCGTGCACCTCGAATACACGCCTGAGCAGCGGCAGTTGCGCACCGAGCTGCGCACGTACTTCGCCGAGCTGGTCCCCGACAACGCCTACGCGCGCTACGGCGACCCCGCCGAGCAGAAGCGGTTTTACCGGGAGACCATCCGCAGGCTCGGCGCCGACGGCTGGCTCGGCGTCGGCTGGCCCAAGGAGTACGGCGGGCGCGGGCTCTCGCCGATGGAGCAGTTCATCTTCTTCGACGAGGCCGCACAGGCCGGTGTCCCGCTGCCGCTGATGGCACTGAACACCGTCGGGCCGACCCTGATGCAGTTCGGCACCGACGAGCAGAAGGCGTACTTCCTGCCGAAGATCCTCTCCGGCGAACTCGACTTCGCGATCGGCTACAGCGAGCCGGACGCGGGCACCGACCTCGCGGCGCTCAAGACGAAGGCGGTCAGGGAGGGCGACGAGGCCACCGGCCACTACACGGTCAACGGCCAGAAGATCTGGACAACCAACGGCGACACCGCCGACTGGGTCTGGCTCGCCGTCCGCACCGACCCGGACGCCCCGCCCCACAAGGGCATCACCATGCTCCTCGTGCCGACGAGCGACCCGGGCTACTCCTGCACCATCATCAACACCCTCGCCTCGCACGACACCACGGCCAGCTACTACGAGAACATCCGCGTCCCGGCCTCGCGCCGCGTGGGCGAGGAGAACAAGGGCTGGCGGCTCATCACCAACCAGCTCAACCACGAACGCGTCACCCTCGCCGCGCACGGCACCATGGCCATCCGTGCCTTCCACAACGTGCAGCGCTGGGCCGCCGACACCAAGCTCGCCGACGGCCGCCGCGTCATCGACCTCGGCTGGGTCCGCCAGCGCCTGGCCAGGACGCACACCAAGCTGGACGCGATGAAACTCCTCAACTGGCAGATGGTCAACGCCGTCCAGGAGGGCACGCTCACCCCGCAGGACGCCTCCGCCGTGAAGGTCTACGGCTCCGAGGCGCGCAGGGACGCGTACGCCTGGCTCATGGAAGTGGTCGGCTCGGCCGGCTCACTCAAGGAGGGCTCGGCGGGCGCGGTCCTGCACGGCGAACTGGAACGCGGCTACCGCAGCGCGGTCATCTTCACCTTCGGCGGCGGCAACAACGAGATCCAGCGCGAGATCATCTCCTGGATCGGCCTCGGAATGCCACGCGTGCGCCGCTGACGCCGTGTCACGAGGGCCGGGTGCTGCCCAGTTCGTCCAGCAGCGCGATGCTGACGGTGATGCTCTTGCCGACCGGCTCCTGCCGGGCCTCGAAACGCTGGGCCACGGCCATCACGATCTCCAGACCGTGCTGGCCCACCCGGCCCGAGTCGGCGGCGCGGGCCCTGGGCAGGACAGGCCCGGAGTCCCAGACCACCACCTCGACCGACCCGGCCGTGACCCGCAGGTTCACCAGGACGGGGCCGGGCGCGTACTTGAGGGCGTTGGTCACCAACTCGCTGACGACCAGCTGCGTCAGATCCGTGGCGCGCCGGGGCAGGGGAAGCCCGCGATCGGCCTGCGTCCGGGCGAGGAAGTCGGCGGCCAGACGCCGCGCCTGGGCGATGCACCCGCCGGTCCCGTCCAGCTCGAAGGTGAACTCCGCGGCCTTCGCGGCCGCCGTGTTCCACGCGGCCGGTTCGTCCGGCGCCTCGCCGTCGTCACGCACGGCCTGGTTCGCAGATCACTCGCCCCATGTACCCGTTCCCGATCGTGCCGGCATTCCGTGTCCGCGATGTCGGCCCGATGCGCCTTTCCGTACGTCCTTGCCGACTTACACGGCATCGTGTGTACGTTACCGCCGACGCGTCACACGGGGCGCCGGATGTGGAAGCATCATCAGCATGGCTGAGGAACGAATGGCTAGCAGCGAACGAGCCCAGCGGACTGATCAGTTCTCAGTCGTGTCCACGCCGCTCGACGACGTGACGGTTCTGACGCTCGCCGGTGAGATCGACCTGGACACCAGTACCCACGTACAGCAAGCGCTCGAAGCCGTCGACGTGCCCGGTGCCCGCGTCGTCGTCGATCTGCGACGGGTCACCTTCATAGACTCCAGCGGCATCAACATCTTCATCGCCGGCCACCGGGCGCTCACCGAGGCGGGCGGCTGGCTGCGTCTTGCGGGCCCCGCCGAGTCCGTGACCCGCACCCTGGAGATCGTCGGCATCGGCACCCTCATCGACATCTGCCCCACGCTCGGCGAAGCCCTCGACGGGTGACCCGTCCTGCCACCCCCGGCCGGCCCGGCCGTTCATGATCCGAGCAGATCCGCGGCGAGCAACGCGATGTCGTCGTCCTTGCCCCTTCCGAACGTCTCCAGGAGATGGTCGCTGAGGTCCTGCAGCCCGGCCGGGCCGGCCGTGACCGCCTCCATGAAGGCGTCGAGCGTGGCGTTCAGCGAGGTGTTGCGGACCTCGACCAGGCCGTCGGTGACCAGGAGCAGCCGGGTGCCCGGCGGGGTGGACAGGACCGTCGGGGCCGGGTGGGGCGCACGCAGTCCCAGAATCGGTCCGTGCGGAGTGTGGAAGCGCGCGCGGCCTTCCGGGCTGATGACGAGCGGGGGGATGTGACCGGCGTTGGCGACCTGGAGACGCCGCCCCCCGGGCTCGACGAGGGCCAAGCAGAGGGTGGCCGTCACGGTCGGCTGTGAGTGGGCCAGGAGGGTTTCGAGGTGGCCGAGGACCTGCTGCGGCGGGTGTCCTTCGATGGCGTAGGCGCGCAGCGCGTGGCGCAGCTCGCCCATCACGGTGGCCGCGCTGAGCGAGTGGCCGAGCACATCCCCTATGGCCAGCAACAGGCCGCCGGCGGTGGGGATCGCCTCGTAGAAATCGCCGCCGATCTCCGCGTTCTCCGAGGCGGGCAGATAGCGGAAGGCCAGGTCGATGCCGTCGACGGTGGGAAGGTCGCTCGGCAGGAACGAGCGCTGCAGGGCGAGGGCGAGGGTGTGTTCCTCGTTGTAGGTCCTCAGCGCTTCCAGCGCCAGCGCGCAGGCATGGGCCAGCTGTTGGAGCAGATGTTCGTCATCCGTTCCGGTGAGCACGTCGGAGGGGACGGCGAGGCAGACAGGGGGGCGCCCGCGCTTGGTCCGCGCCACCGCCATGGCGATGTTCCCGCCGAGGTGATCGGCGCTCAGCAGCGCCTGCCACTGCCCCCGTGAGATCCGGGCGACCGTCGCGCCGGTCCCGTCGCCCAGGCTCTGCTGGAGCAGCCGGTCGAGTACGTCCGGCCGTGCCGCGTACGTCCGGGTCGGGGTGGCCGGCCCGTCGCTCGTGCTGTGGACCGCCTGCCCCTCCGGCGACAGGAAGACCGCGCTGGCCGGGGACGACAGCAGCCGGGCGGCGCCACCGGTGGCCGCGGAGGCGAACGAGTGGAAGCCGATGGCGCTGTAGACGGACATGGTCGCCTGGTTGAGGGTGAGGAGCCGCTGCGCGAGTTGCTCCGCCCGGCGCCGCGCCCTGGCGTAGCGCAGCGTGGCCGTGACCGTGGCGAGCAACTCGCCGGGGTCGAGGGGCTGGTTGAGGTAGGCGTCCGCGCCGCGCTGAAGTCCTTCGGCGTGATCCTCCGCGCTGACGGCCGACGCGGAGATGTGGATGACGGGCAGCGCGGCCGTACGGGCGCTGCCCTTGATCTTCTCGCTCAGCTCGAAGCCGCTCATGTCCGGCAGACGTACGTCCACGATGGCGACCTCCGGCAAGGGGCCGCCTGCCGTGGCGAGATGCTTGAGACCCTCGCCCGCGTTCCGCGCGCCGATCACGATGTGTCCCGCACGCTCCAGCCAGCTGGTGAGGAGGTACAGGTTGGTCTCACTGTCCTCGATGACCAGGATGGTGGCGGGTGCGCCGTCCTGAGAGCTGTCGGTCACAGGGCGCCTCCGCCGGTCTCCTCGTTGCCGTCGTCCGGTCCGTGCACCGGGACGGCCACTTCCACACGGGTGCCGACCCCGAGCGTGCTGGTGAGTCTGAGTGTGCCCCCGAGGAGTTCGGTGAGGGTGCGGGCGTAGGGCAGTCCGAGCCCCGTCCCCGCATGGCCGCTCTGGTGGGGGCCTCGGACCTGGTAGAACTCCTCGAAGACACGGCCGAGTTCGGCGGCCGGGATGCCGACCCCCGTATCGGTGATGGTGACGCGCAGCGACGGCGACGACCGGTCGCCGCTCATGCCGACATCCAGCCGCACCTCGCCCTCGTCGGTGAACTTGCAGGCGTTGGACATCAGGTTGCGCAGGACGTGGGTGAGGAGTTTCTCGTCCGTGATCACCGTGGGGAGATCCTTCAGGTCCGGGGTGACGAGGGGGACACCCTTGGCTCCGTAGGTGCCCTCGAACGTGGCGCTCAGCTGGGTCACGAGCAGCCGCAGGTCGACCGGGGCGTGGTGGACCTCGAGCAGACCCGATTCGGCCTTGACGACGTCCAGAAGATCGCTGACCAGCGACAGGACGGTCTGCCCCGACGCCTCGATCAACGCGATCTGCCGGCGTTGCTCGGGTGACAGCGGCTCCGAACGGGGGTCAAGCAACAGGCGGGCCAGGGCGACGACGGAATTGATCGGTGCGCGCAGTTCGTGGCTGATGTTGGTCCAGAACCGCGTCTTGGCCTCGCTGGCCTCGCGGATCTGCCGGGACTTCTCGTCCAGTTCCGAATGCAGGGCGAGCACACCGATGTTGGTGGTCTCCAGTTCCTTGGTGAGCTCCGAATAGAGGGCGAGCACACCCCGGTTGGTCTCCTCGAGCTCCTGGTTGAGCCGGATCAGTTCCACCTGCTGGGCTCGCGTCTCCTCCAGCGTCGCGATCAGGTCTCGCGTCTGGGCCCGGAGGAAATCGGCCTCCGTGATCGGACCGGCCTGGCCCAGGGACTGGGCCAGGCGCTCATCCATTTCGGTGACCGTGAGGCGGTTCGCCGGCAGCGGCTGGAGGATGGTGACGCGGCCGCGCGTCCCGTGCGGCTCGTACTCGATCACCACGAGCCTGGAGACCAGTTGCAGGGTCTCGGGCGTCGGCTCCAGACCGCGGCCCCATTCGAGCGTCACGACGAGAGTGGCCTGCTCGCCGGAGTGGGCACGGAAGGAGACGGTGCCCGCGCCGCAGCCGAGGCGGTCACGGCCCAACTCGCTCAGCGCGGTGGCAAGGCGGACCTGGTCCTGATGTTCGAGGCCGAGTGCGGCGGCGGCCCGCTGCGCGCCGCGTCTGAGCCGGAACACGTCCTGCGCCGAGACGAGTCCGAGGGAATTCGCCGTGCGCAGACCGTGGCCCGCGCCGGTGGCACGGGCCCCGGGGACCTTTCGGGGAGAGTCAGCAGCCACGTCCGTCCCGTCCTTCGTCGGTCACCAAATCCCCTTCACCACCACCACGCTGGCATCGTCCCGGCGTACACCGGCCTCACGCAACAACTGCCCGGCCACGACGAGCGGCGAATGGTGCAGAAGCCCGGGGAGCGCCCTGTGGTCCCACCGCTCGGTGAGTCCGTCGGAATGCAGGGCCAAGGCGCCCCCTTCGGGCAGCGGCTCCTCGAAGGTCCGCAGGCGACGCATGTTCACGCCGACGATGCCGGGCACCGAGAGCAGGGTCTTGCGGGCGTCGTGACCGAGGAGGAAGCCGCTGATGTTGCCGATGCCGCAGTACCGCACGCGTCGTCTCGCCGGTTCGATCCTGGCAACTGCCGCCGCGCCGCCCCGGGTTCCCCGAAGGGCGCGGTGGATCGCTTCCATGATCTCTTCCGGATCGGTGGCCGGAGTGTCGTGGAACGCCTCAACGGCCGCCGCACTGGCGCGGGCCGCCAGCGGACCGTGCCCCAGGCCGTCGCACATGAGGACGAGAACGGCGGGATGACCGGGGCCGGTGCCGGCACCGATGTCTGCGTCTGCGTCTGCGTCTGTGGCTGAGTCCAGCCGGGCACTCCAGGCATCACCACAGGTGCTCTCGCCGCTGATGGGCCGTGTCACACCGGAGACGCACTGCTGCCCGGCCGACAGGGCCGCCGTCACTCCCTGGTCGTCCGCCTGGCGCGACCAGAACTGCGCCGCCATGACCGTCCCCTTGCCGGGCACGGAGTGCGCGTCGAAGTGGTCGGCCAGCCTGGCCACGGCTCCGAGCCCGATGCCGAGTGTGCCCGCGCTGGAGGCTCCGTCGGCCAGCGAGGCGGACACGTCGACCATGCCGGGTCCCGAGTCGACGGTGACGAACTCGACGGCGGTGTCGTCCTTCGTGTGCAAGGTGCGCAGGAGCAGCGCACCGTCCGTGGCATGTCGCTGGATGTTGGTGGCGGCCTCGGTGACGGCCAGGGCGACTTCCGCGACACGTTGAGCGTCGAGACCGACTCTGCGGGCCAGCGCGGCCGCCGCTCCGCGCGCCGCGGTCGACAGGGAAGGACCATCCCGGAACCAGCTGACGTCCCTGCCGGCCAGTATGGTCCGGGTCTTCACCGGGCCCACTTGATGATGGTGACCGTGGTGCCCACGCCGACTTCCGTCACGAGTTCGAACTCGTCTACGAGGCGGCGGGCGCCACTGAGTCCCAGGCCCAGGCCGGCGCCCGAGGTCCAGCCGTCCGTCATCGCCAGACCCACGTCCTCGATGCCGGGCCCACCGTCCTCGAAGAGCGCCGCGACTCCCTGGCGGCCGTCCCTCTCGACGACTCCTGTCCTGACGGCCCCGCCACCCCCGTAGACGAGGGTGTTGCGCGCCAGTTCGCTCGCCGCCGTGATCATTTTTGTCTGGTCCACGAGCGAGAGACGGCACCGCTGCGCCAGGGCGCGGATGGTCTGCCTGATGCTCACCACGTCCCTGTTGTGCGTGATGGAGTAGACCTGCGGCGCCTCGCCGGGCAGCCAGGGCGCGCTCACGCCTCGACCGCGGAGGTGGAGCGCCGCAGCCGCGCCAGTCCCTTTTCGAGGTCGAGAGCCGTGCTCACCCCGCCCAGCGAGAGCCCGAGTTCGACGAGCGTGATGGCGACGGCGGGCCGCATCCCGACCACCACGGTCTCGGCGTCGAGCATGCGGGAGATGGCCGCGATCGTCGCCAGCATGCGCCCGACGAAGGAGTCCACGATCTCCAGCGCCGTGATGTCGATGATGACGCCCTGAGCGGAGCGGTTGACGATCTGCTCGGCCAGGTCCTCCTGCAACAGCAGGACCGTCTGGTCCTCCAGGTCGAACTGGATGGACACCACCAACACCTCGCCGATCCGCAGGATCGGTACCCGGTCGGTCACAGCTGCCCGGCCTTGCGGGCGACCATCTCGACGCCCGACCTCTTCAGGGCCAGCTTGAGCGCGTCCGCCAGGCTCGCCTTGGTGACGATGCCCTCGAACTCGATGCCCAGCGCCACGATCGTCTGCGCGATCTGCGGGCGGATGCCCGAGACGGTGCATTCGGCACCCATGAGGCGGGCCGCGACGATGGTCTTCAGCAGATGCTGAGCCACCTGCGTGTCCACCGCCGGTACGCCGGTGATGTCGATGATGGCCTGCTCGGAACCGGTGTCCACCAGCGCCTGGAGCAGCTTCTCCATGACGACCTGGGTCCGCGCGGAGTCCAGCGTGCCCACCAGGGGCACGGCGATGACGCCGTCCCACAGCCGCACCACGGGCGTCGACAGCTCCATCAGCTGTTCGGCCTGGGCGGAGATGAGCTCCTCACGGGTCCGGGTGTAGGTCTCGATCGTGAACAGGCCGAGGCTGTCCAGTACGCGGCTGAGGCGTCCGAAGGCACGGATCTCCTCGGCGGTCCCGTCCTGGAGCACGGGTTCGAGGACCTCCTTCAGCGCGAAGACGCCCACCGCCGTCTCCGTGGGCGAGAAACCCTGCCGTGCCCTGCTCCTGGACAGCTCCGTCAGGAGGGCGCGCACCTCCGACATCTGTTCCTCGTGCACGTCGTCGGCGCCCTGGCTGAGCGCCTGCACCAGAGCTTCGTACAACTCGCCCAGCTCACGGCTCAGTTCGGCGATGCTCACCCGGCCCTTCAGCGACCCCGAGACCTCCTGCACCCACTCCCCGGCCACGTCCCGGCCCTTGACCGACAGCAACCCCGCCAGCTCGACCGCACCGCCCTGTTCCGCCACGCGACGACTCCCCACATTTGTCATATTTGGCCTGGCGCCGCAGCGTACGACAGGGCGATATGGCGAGTGGGCCGATCCGGCAAAGCTCACCGGTCCGTGTTCCGTCGTGCTTGCCGTGCACGGCACTCTCCGGTACCGGGACACTGTGGGCGCCGGAGGGCGGCTAGGCCCGCAGGATGTACGCCCCCTCTGTGAGGGACTCCTCGACCGACCCGGCAGGGGCGAACCGGCCCCAGCTGGGGACATTCGGCCCCTACCGAGGCCGTCAGGCCATCCGCACAGTGGCAGGGTGGCCCGGCGGAAGGAGGCCCCGATGTTCCCTCGGACGCGCATCGCGGTGATCGGCGTCGGCAACGAATTCCGGCGCGACGACGGCGTGGGCTGGGAGGTGATCGCCCGGCTCCGCGAGCGGGCCGCCGACCGGCCCCTGCTCACCGGCACGGTTCTCGCCACCTGCGACGGCGACCCCGGCCGCCTGATCGGCCTGTGGGAGGGAGCGGACCTCGCGGTGGTGGTGGACGCCGCGCACGCACACCCCGCCCACCCCGGCCTCGTGCACCGCCTGGTCCTCGACGCGGACGCACTGGACCGGCCACGGACGACCAGCTCGCACGGACTCGGGCTCGGCGAGGCCGTCGAACTCGCCCGTGTCCTGGGCCGGTTGCCGGGCCGCCTGGTCGTGTACGCGGTGGAAGGTGCGGACAGCGCGCTGGGCACCGGGTTGTCGCCGAGCACCGAGGCCGTTGTGGCACCGCTCGCCGAAGACATCGAGGACGAGATCGTGCGGCACCGCGACGCCGCGGCGCGCCGTTGAAGGAGGGCCATGCAGGAGCGCAGCGCACTCCGCTTCGAGGTGTTCGGCACCGTGCAGGGGGTCGGCTTCCGCCCCTTCGTGCACCGGCTCGCCACCGGGTTGGGGCTGGACGGCTGGGCCGCCAACACCGGGGGCCACGTGCACGGTGAGGTCGCCGGATCGGCGTACGGGGTCCAGGAGTTCACCTCACGGCTGCGTTCCGATGCTCCCGCGCTGGCCGAGGTGCGGCAGGTGCGGGTGACCGCCGGGCGCGGGTATCTCCCGCTGCCCGCGTCCGGCTTCGTCATCCGGCACAGCGCTGCCGACGGCGCCTCGCCCGAAGGACCGCGGGAGATCCCGCCCGACGCCGCGATCTGCACCGCGTGCCTGAGCGAGCTCCTGGACCCGGCCGACCGCAGGTTCCGCTACCCGTTCATCAACTGCACCGACTGCGGCCCGCGTGCCACCGTCATCGACGACCTTCCGTACGACCGGATCCGCACCACGATGCGGCGCTTCCCACTGTGTGCCCAGTGCGCGGCGGAGTACGGCGACCCCACCGACCGTCGGTTCCACGCCGAACCCCTCGCATGCTCCGCCTGCGGGCCACAGCTTTCCTGGGGGGAGTCGAGGGGGGAGGCCGCCTTGCGTGCCGCGGTGAAGGCCGTGGAGAGCGGGGGCATCGTCGCGGTGAAGGGACTCGGCGGATATCAACTGGTGTGCGACGCCACCGACCAGGCCGCGGTGCGGACGCTGAGGGAGCGCAAACACCGCCCGGCCAAACCCTTCGCGGTCATGGTCCAGGACCTGAATGCCGCTGGAGAGCTGGCCCGGCTCTCGCGAACCGAGCGGGCCGCACTCTCGTCGGCGGCGCGCCCCGTGGTGCTGCTCGCCGCGCGGGGTCCGGGACTCGCACCCGCCGTGCACCCCGGCACAGGACGGATCGGCCTGTTCCTGCCCACCACCGGGCTGCACCACCTCCTGCTCCGCGAGCTCGCCAGGCCGCTGGTCGTGACCAGCGGCAACCTCGCGGACGAGCCCATCGCCACGGACGATGCCGACGCCGTTCGCGCGCTTGCCGCGGTCGCCGACGGATTCCTCGCCCACGACCGGCCGATCCGCGCCCGCTACGACGACTCCGTCGTCCAGGCCGTCGGCCGCTCCGTGTTCACCGTACGCAGGGCGCGGGGCCTCGCTCCGACGCCGCTGCCCCTGAAGGTCGCCGCCCGCACGCCCCTGGTGGCAGCCGGCGCCCAGCTCAAGCACACGTTCACGCTCGCGGACGGGCACGGCGCACATGTCTCCCCGCACGGCGGGGATCTGGCGGATGCGGCGACGATGGACGCCTTCACGCACGCGTACGACGATTTCGTCCGGCTCACAGGCATCCGGCCGAGCGTCGTGGCGCACGACCTTCATCCCGGCTATCTCTCCACCCAGTGGGCACGGGCCCGGCCGCTGCCCCGCATACCCGTCCAGCACCACCACGCCCATCTGGCGGCCTGCGCCGCCGAGCACGGCCTGCGGACCCCCTTCGTCGGTGTCGCCTACGACGGCCTGGGATTCGGCGACGACGGGACGCTGTGGGGAGGCGAGATCCTCGTCGCCGACCTGACCGGATACCGGCGCGTGGGCCGCTTCGCGACCGCCCCGCTGCCGGGCGGCGAGGCCGCGGTCCGGCACCCGTACCGGATGGCCCTCGGCTACCTGAAGGGACTGGAGCGCCTCGGCAGCCCCCACCCGTACCCCTGGCTCACCAAGCAGTTCACCGACCGTCTCGACCCGGGGGAAACCGCGGTCGTGCACGCCATGATCGCCCGGGGCATCAACTCCCCGCGCGCATCGAGCGCCGGACGTCTCTTCGACGCCGTGGCGAGCCTGCTCGGCCTTGCCGACTCGGTGAGCCACGAGGGCGAGGCCGCCGTGGCCCTGGAGGACGCCGCCGGAACGGTCCAGGCCCTGCCGCTGGCCCACAGACTGGTGCGGGTGGACGGGGTACTGGTCTACGACCCGGGCCCGACCCTCATGGACCTCCTGGACCGACAGCGCGACGGGGAGCGCGTCCCCGCGCTCGCCGCGGCGTTCCACCTCACCCTGGCCGTCGTGACCGCCGAACTCGTCGCCCGCGTCGTCGATGACGGCGCCCCGCGCACCGTGTGTCTTGCCGGAGGCTGCTTCCTCAACCGCCGTCTGCTCACCGAGGTCATGCGCGGGCTGCGCGCCCGAGGGCTGCGGGTCCTGGTGTCCCGTGCCGTCCCGGTGGGCGACGGCGGCATCAGCTACGGGCAGGCCGCCGTCGCAGCCGCTCGACTCGCGAAGGAGTGAGCACCATGTGCCTGGGCATTCCCGGCAGGGTCCTGGAGATCAGGGACGACACCGGCCTCCGCATGGGCACCGTCGACTTCGGTGGCGTACGGCGCCAGGTGTGCCTCGCCTATACGCCGACGGCCACGGTCGGCGACTACGTCATCGTGCATGTCGGGTTCGCCATCACCGAGGTCGACGAGGCCGAGGCCGCCAGGACACTGGACGTGCTGCGGGCGATGGCGGGTGCGGTGGAAGGTGAAATCGGCGAGCCGCTGCCCGACCCGCCCCCATAGGGCCGATCGGCCCCCGGCCCTACCCGGCCAGCCCCTGGGGCGCCGCCCCCGGCCGCCGGATCCTCGAAGGGTCAACCTGCCGTCAGGAGGCCCGAGATGACGAACGACGAGGGCAGCCGACCTCCGGTCCACGCCCTGCTCGCCGACGGGACGACCACCCGCATCCGGGCCGTCCGACCCGACGACCACGCTCAACTTCAGGGCCTGTACGAGGAGATGTCGCCGGAGAACCTGCGACTGCGCTTCTTCGCCGCGAGCCGTCGGTCGGCCGCACAGTCCGCGGACCGCGCATGCGCCGCTCCGCGCCCCGGATACCGGGCGCTGATCGCCGAGACGAAGGACCAGATCATCGGCCTGGCCGAGTACGAGCGGACGGACGATCCCGGAACCGCCGAGATCTCGCTCGCCGTGGCCGAAGGCCTGCACCACCGCGGGATCGGCACCCTGCTCCTGGAGCACCTGGTGTCCGCCGCTCGCGCGGAGGGCATCACCGCGTTCACGGCCGACGCCCTGGCCGAGAACCACGAGGTCCTGAAGGTCTTCGCCGACCTCGGGCTGCGCACGGCCCGCCACTTCGAGGGCCCCGAGGTGCGCTGCACCATTCCGCTGGAGGAGGACGAGGCCTACCTGACGGCGGTCGAAGCGCGCGGCAGCACCGCCGACGTGGCCAGTCTTCAAGGGCTGCTGCGGCCGGCCTCGATCGCGGTGGTCGGGGCGGGCCGCAAGCCCGGTTCGGTCGGCCGGGCCGTCCTGCGCAATCTGTGCACGGGCGGATTCACCGGGCAGCTCTTCGCCGTGAACCCGAGCGTGTCGTCGTTGCTGAGTGTGCCCGCCCATCCGTCGGTCGCCGCGCTGCCGCAGGTCCCCGATCTGGCGGTGCTCGCGGTCCCCGCGCCGGCCCTGTGCACCACTGCCGAGGAGTGCGGCAAGGCGGGCGTGCGTGCCCTGGTGGTCGTCACGGCGGGCCTGGACGGCGCACAGGCAGCCGCGCTGCTGGCCACCTGCCGGACGTACGGAATGCGCCTGGTGGGGCCCAACTGCCTCGGCATCTCCAACACCGACAAGGCGCTGTCGATGGACTCGACCTTCGCGGCCCGGCACCCACGCCCCGGCACGGCCGGTGTCGCCGTGCAGTCCGGGGGAGTGGGGATCGCCCTGCTGGACGGGCTGTCCCGGCTGGGCCTCGGTGTCTCCAGCTTCGTCTCGCTCGGCGACAAGTACGACGTCAGCGGCAACGACCTGCTCCAGTGGTGGGAGCGTGACGGCGTCACGGACCTCGCCCTGCTGCACCTGGAGTCCTTCGGGAACCCGAGGGCCTTCTCACGCACCGCGCGGCGGGTGACCCGGCGCATGCCCGTCCTCACCGTCGACGCGGGCCGTACCGAGGCAGGCCGGCGCGCCGCCGCCTCGCACACCGCTGCGGCCGCCACGCGGACCATGACCCGGCAGGCCCTGTTCACCCAGGCAGGCGTCACCGCCACGCGCACGATCGGTGAACTCCTCGAAGCCGCCGCGCTGTTGCACTGTCAACCCACACCCGAGGGGAACCGCGTCGTCATCGTCACCAACGCGGGAGGCGCGGGAGTCCTCGCGGCGGACGCGTGTGCCGAGGCGGGGCTCACCCTGCCGCCCCTGCCCGCCTACCTCATCGACGACCTGCTGGCCGTGCTGCCCGCGGGCAGCACGGCCAACCCGGTCGACGCCACCGCCGCCGTCACCGAGGAAGAGCTCAAGAACTGTGTGGACCGGCTCGTACTGGCCGGCGCCGTCGACGCCGTCCTGGTCGTGCTGGCACCCACCGCGGTCGCCGCGGCGACCGGCGACGATCTCGTCAGGGCCCTCACCCGCGCCCCTGGTCGTCGCTCCCGAACGGTCGCCGCGGTCCGCCTCGGCCAGGCGCTGCCCGTACAGCTCCTTTCGGCCACCGGAGGCGGCTCCGTGCCCTCCTTCGCCGATCCGCAGGCGGCGGCCCGCGCTCTGGCCCACGCCGTCCGTCGTGCCCGGTGGCTGGCCCGGCCGCCCGGCACGTGTCCGCGCCTCGCCGGGGTGGAGACCCCACGCGCCCGTGCGGTGGCCGAGACCTGGCTGGCCGGACATCCCGAAGGAGGCTGGCTGGACCCGCATACCTGCGCCGAGCTCCTTGCCTGCTACGGCATTCCGCAGCTGCCCTGGGCCTGGGCCGAGACCGAGGACGAGGCCGTCGCCGCCGCCGAGCGATTGCGCGGCCCGGACGGCCGAGTCGTGATGAAGGCCCACTGGCCGGGACTGCGGCACAAGAGCGAGCAGCGCGCCCTCCACCTCGACCTGCGGGGAGACAGCCAGGTCCGGGCCGCCTTCCGGGATTTCGAGACCCGGTTCGCCGGTCTGCTGACAGGAGTGGTCGTGCAGCCGCTCGCCGAGCGCGGCACCGAACTGTTCGCGGGCGTCGTGCAGGACGAGGTGTTCGGTCCGCTGGTCCTGTTCGGACTCGGCGGCACGGCCACCGACCTGCTGGCGGACCACGCGGCCCGGCTGGCCCCGCTCACCGACCTCGACGTACACGACCTGCTCACCTCGCCACGCTGTGCCCCGCTGCTCTTCGGGCACGGCGGCCACGGCCCGGTGGACATCGAAGGGCTTGAGCAACTACTGCACAGGCTGTCCCGGATGGCCGGTGACCTGCCGCAGCTCGCCGAGGCCGACTTCAACCCGGTACTGGCATGGCCGGGCGGCAGCACAGCACTGGACGTACGTATCCGGCTGCTGCCTCGGGCCGCCCACGACCCGTATCTGCGCCGACTGCGCTGAGGAGGAGGCAGAGATGAAGCACAGCACGATCGGATCGGTGATGACCAGCGAGGTCGTCAGCGTCCAGTACGGTACGCCGTTCAAGGACGTGGCCCAGCGGCTCGCCGAGCACCGCATCAGCGGACTGCCCGTGATCGACACCGACGACAAGGTGGTCGGAGTCATCTCCGAGACGGATCTGCTGACGCGTGAGGCGCAGGCTCCCGCCCCCTGCCGGCCGTCGCGCCGCTTCCGGATGCGCCTGATGAGCCGCGGCGCGCGCAGGGACCGGGCCAAGGCCACGGCGCGGACAGCAGGTCAGCTCATGTCCGAGCCACCTGTCTGTGTCCACGCCGACGACACCGTCGCCGAAGGTGCCCGTCGCATGGCCCGGCACAAGGTGGAGCGGCTGCCCGTCGTCGATGACGACGGCAGCCTCGTCGGCATCGTCACCCGGCACGACCTGCTCCAGGTGTTTCTGCGCCCTGATGACGAGATCCGGCACGAGGTGATCGAGCAGGTCCTGGTCCACACCCTGTGGCTGGCGCCCCGGACGATCAAGATCGACGTGCGCAACGGTGTGGTGACCCTTGAGGGACAGCTGGAGCGGCGCAGCGAGATACCCGTCGCACTGCGCACGACGCGCGAGATCGACGGTGTCGTCGCGGTCGTGGACAAGCTCACCTACCGCCTGGACGACTCCCACCTCCGGCCGAGCGACCAGGCCCTGCGAGGCGTGACCGACGACTGGCTGCGCAAACTCTGAGAGGAGGCAGCGGCGACATGACCATCAAAGTGCTCGTCGCCTACGCGACGAAGAACTGGTCCACGGCCGAGATCGCCCGCACCATCACGGAGGTCCTGCGCAAGGAGGGCCTCGGCTCCGAGATGCGGCTGGCGCGCGATGTCGGGGACCTGCAGGCCTACGACGCCGTCGTGCTCGGCAGTCCGCTCTACGAAGGACAGTGGCACAAGGACGCCCGTCGGTTCGTCAGGTATCAGAGGGAAGCCCTCACCAAACGGCCGGTATGGCTGTTCAGCAGCGGTCCCCTCGACCATTCGGCGAGCGAGGGGAAAATCCCTCCGGTGCCGGCGGTGCGCCGTGCCCTCATCCAGATCCATGCCAAGGAACACGTCACCTTCGGCGGCTGCCTCTCCGACGGCGCCAAGAGCTGGGCGACCCGGGCGATCGTCAAGGCCGGCAAGGGCGGGGACTTCCGCGACTTCAAGCAGATCTCCGCCTGGGCCCAGCGCATCGGTGCCACGCTGATGGGCGGGGTCCCGGCGCTGTCGCAGGAGTACTGACGGCGTGAACGCCGCGCCGCCGCGGCGACATCGTCGAGGCGTGCGCGCGGACGGAAGAGGGGCCGGTAGTGGGCCCTGAACTCGGTCCGGCCGGACCTGGATAGGGCCGCTCGGCCCCTGCCTCGCGCGCGCCTCCTCTTCGAGCCTGGTGGGGAGCGCACCACGCTGACTGGGAGGACGAGCATGGCGACCATCGGAGTCACGGCAGTACTCGACCGAAACGGCCTGAACGCCCTCGTCGCGGAGCTGCTGGCCGTCGGCCGCACCGTGGTCGGACCCACGGTCCGCGACGGCGCGATCGTCCTCGCCGACCTGGAGTCGGCCGACCAACTCCCGTACGGCTGGGGCGTGGAACTGGAGGCCGGACACTACCGGCTGCGGCGCCGCGAGGACGGGGCGGCGTTCGCGCACTCCGCGGGCCCGCAGTCTTGGAAGAACTTTCTCCACCCGCAGCGCGAGAAGCTGTGGAGTGCGGACCGCGCGCCCGACGGGACGGTGTCCATCAGCGCTGCGTCGGCTGAGCGGCCTGCGTACGCCTTCCTCGGGGTCCGACCTTGCGACCTGCGGGCCATCGCGATCCAGGACCGGGTGCTGAGGGGCGGTCACCACCAGGACAGCGGCTATGAGGAACGCCGGAGGGGGGCGTTCCTCATAGCCGCCGAATGCACCGAGCCGGGGGCCACCTGCTTCTGCGTCTCCATGGGCAGTGGCCCCGGAGCCGACGCCGGCTTCGACCTCGCCCTCACCGAGGTCGTCGACGACGCGGGGCACCGCTTCTACACGCGCGTCGGCAGTGAGGCGGGTGCGGAGCTGCTGGCCGGGGTCCCGCACCGGGAGGCCGACGACCGCACACGCGCCTCGGCGATCTCCGCGGTCTCCGGCGCCGTCGACAAGATGGGCCGGGCGATGCCGCCGGTGAGCCTGCGGGAGCTGATGGGGTCGAGCCTGGAGGCCGACCGCTGGCACGACGTGGCATCACGCTGTCTGACCTGCGGCAACTGCACGATGGTGTGCCCCACGTGCTTCTGCACGACCACCGAGGAGGTCACCGACCTCAGCGGCGACCACGCGGAGCGCTGGCAGCGCTGGGACTCCTGCTTCGACCTGGACTTCTCCTACGTCCACGGCGGACCGGTGCGCTCCTCGGGCCGCAGCCGCTACCGGCAGTGGCTCACCCACAAACTCGGCACCTGGCACGACCAGTTCGACAGCTCCGGCTGCGTGGGCTGCGGCCGCTGCATCGCCTGGTGTCCCGTCGGCATCGACATCACCGAAGAGGTGGCGGCCCTCAATGAGGAGGCGGAGCGGAAGGAGACGGAGCGATGACTCGCACCACGACCATGATGAGCGCCCTTCCGGCCGAGCATCGCAGTCGGCTGATGCGGATCGCGCGGCAGGTGTCCTTCCCGGCCGGGGCGCGGATCTTCGAGGAGGGCGGGCACGCCGACCGGTTCTGGATCGTCCGCGCCGGATCGGTCGTCCTCGACATGCACGTTCCGGGCCGCCGCGCACCCGTGATCGAGACCCTGGGGCAGGGTGAACTCGTCGGCTGGTCCTGGCTGTTCCCGCCCTACGTCTGGCAGCTCGGCGCCACGGCCCAGAGCCCCGTGCGGGCCGACGAGTTCGACGCCCTCGCGGTCCGGCTGATGTGCGAGGACGATGCGGCCCTGGGCGCGGTCGTCGGACAGTGGGTGGGGCGCGTTCTCGCCCATCGCCTGCAGTCGGCCAGGACCCGCCTCCTCGACCTGTACGGCCCCTACGGCAGCGGAAGGGGTGCGCGGGGATGACCGCCACGCCGGTTGCCTACCGTGTCGTCGCCCGCCGGGCGGAGACGCCGGACACGGCCACCCTCCGCCTGGAGCCGGTCGGGGAGCCGCTGCCCGCCTTCGTGCCGGGGCAGTTCGCCATGGTGTGGGCGTTCGGACGGGGCGAGATTCCGCTCTCGGTGAGCGGGATCCTCGCCACCGGGGGCCTGACGCACACGGTGCGCGACGTCGGCGCGGTATCCGAGGGTCTGTACACCGCCGAGGTCGGCGACGTGCTCGGGCTGCGCGGTCCGTACGGCACCGGCTGGGAGCTGGAGAAGGCCGTGGGGCAGGACCTCGTGATCGTCGCGGGAGGCATCGGCCTCGCTCCGCTCCGCCCCCTGGTCCTCGATGCCGAGGCCGATCCGGGATCGTACGGACGACTGAACGTCCTGGTGGGCGCACGGACTCCCGCGGACCTCGTGGCGAGGACGGAGACCCAGCGATGGAAGACCGCGTACACGGGAGTGACCGTCGACCGCCCCGACGACGGCTGGACGGGCCAGCTCGGCGTCGTCACCAAGCTGCTCGACCGGGCGCGTTTCACTCCGTGCGCCACCACCGCGTTCGTCTGCGGCCCTGAACCGATGATCCGGGCGACCGCCCGCGACCTGCTGCACCGCGGTGTGCCCGGCGACCGCGTCCGGGTCTCCCTGGAACGCAACATGCGGTGCGCCACCGGGCACTGCGGCCACTGCCAGCTCGGTCCGCTGCTGCTGTGCAGGGACGGTCCCGTCGTCGACTGGAACCAGGCGGAACCACTGCTCTACGTCAGGGAGTTGTGACATGCGTCCACCGACTCTTGCCGTGTTCAAGCTCGCCTCGTGCGACGGCTGTCAGCTCACCCTGCTCGACTGCGAGGACGAACTTCTCGGTCTCGCCGGGCAAGTGGAGATCGCCCACTTCCTCGAGGCGTCCAGCGCGATCGCGCCGGGCCCCTACGACCTGGCGCTCGTCGAGGGCTCCGTCACCACGCCCGCCGACGCCGAGCGCGTCCGCGAGATCCGGGAGGCCTCCCGGCGCCTGGTGACGATCGGGGCGTGCGCGACGGCCGGCGGCATCCAGGCGCTGCGGAACTTCGCGGACGTCGAGGAGTTCAGCCGGACCGTCTACGCGCGCCCCGACTACATCGACACGCTCACCACCTCCACCGCCGTGTCCGACCACGTGGACGTCGACTTCGAACTGCGCGGCTGCCCGATCGACCGCCGCCAGCTCCTGGAGGTCATCACCGCGTACCTGGCGGGCCGGAAGCCGGACGTCCCCGCCCACAGCGTGTGCTTCGAGTGCAAGCGGCGCGGCACGGTGTGCGTCACCGTCGCCCACGGCACCCCCTGTCTCGGGCCGGTCACCCACGCGGGATGCGGGGCGATCTGCCCGGCGTACGGACGTGGCTGCTACGGCTGCTTCGGGCCGTCCGGTTCGGTGAACCTGCCCGCCCTGATACCCGTCCTGCACCGCGACGGCATGGGTGACCGCGACACCGACCGCTTCCTGCACACCTTCAACTGCACGGCTTTCGAAGAGGAGTTGCGCCGATGACGCACCGCGGTTCCCGTGTCCTGCACGTCGGCTCGCTCTCCCGGGTCGAGGGCGAGGGCGCCTTGCGCCTGAGCGTCCACGACGGCACGGTCACCGAGGCGCGGCTCCAGATCTACGAGCCGCCACGCTTCTTCGAGGCGTTCCTGCGGGGCAGGTCGTACACCGAGCCTCCGGACATCACCGCCCGGGTGTGCGGAATCTGTCCGGTCGCCTACCAGATGAGCGCCTGCGCCGCGATCGAGGACGCCTGCGGAATCACCCTTGATCCGGCCCTGCGTGAACTGCGCCGGCTGCTGTACTGCGGGGAGTGGATCGAGAGCCAGTCCCTGCACATCTACCTTCTGCACGCCCCCGACTTCCTGGGCTGTGACGGAGCCATCGAACTGGCCCGTACCGACCGTGCCGCCGTCGAACGAGGACTGCGCCTGAAACAGGCGGGCAACGCGGTCCTCGAACTCCTGGGCGGTCGTGCCATCCATCCGGTCAACGTCCGTCTCGGCGGCTTCCACCGCACGCCGACGAAGGGGGAACTGAAGCCGCTGGCCGAGCAGTTGGAGCGCGCCCTGAACGATGCCTGGCAGACCGTCGAGTGGGTCGCCGGCTTCGACTTCCCGGAAGCCGAGACCGACGCCGACCTGTTGGCGCTGGCAGCCCCGGGAGCGTACGCCATCGAGACCGGCACCCCGGCGGTCCTGCGCGCGGACGGCACCCCGACCACCTTCCCGCTCCCCACCTTCCTCGACCGGGTCCACGAGGAACACCTCCCGCACTCCACCGCCCTGCACTCCACCCTCGACGGGCGCCGTCACCTCACCGGTTCGCTCGCCCGGTTCGCGATCAGCGGCCGGTGGCTCTCGCGCACCGCGCTGGAGGCCGCCCGCGCCGCCGGGCTCGGCGATCCGTGCGCGGGGGCCGTCTGCCGCAATCCCTTCCGGTCGATCCTGGTCCGGGCCGTGGAGGTCGTGTACGCCGTGGACGAAGCCCTGCGGATCATCGGGACGTACGAGCCGCCGCGCCGCCCGTACGTCGAGGTTCCGGCCGTCGCGGGCACCGGCCACGGCGCGACAGAGGCCCCTCGCGGACTCCTCTACCACCGCTACGTGCTGGACGGCGAAGGCGCCGTCGTCGACGCGTGCCTCGTGCCGCCCACCGCACAGAACCAGGGCGCAATCGAGGCCGACCTCCGAAGGGTCGCGCAGCGGGCGATCGCTCAAGACGACGTGACGGATGAGGAGTTGACCCGACTGTGCGAGCGGGTCATCCGCAACCACGACCCGTGCATCTCGTGTTCCACACACTTCCTCGACCTGACCATCCACCGCACCTGACTCTCCGGGAGGACGCCATGATCCACTCCCCGCGCACCGTGAGCGACGTGATGACCCACACCGTCATCGCCGTGGGGCGCGAGGCCCCCTTCAAGGAGATCGTCGAGCTGATGGGGCAGTGGAAGGTCAGTGCGCTGCCCGTCCTGGCCGGGGAGGGCCGGGTGATCGGCGTGGTCTCCGAGGCGGACCTGCTGCCCAAGGAGGAGTTCCGCGACAGCGACCCCTCGCGCTTCGACCAACTGCGCCGCCTCTCCGACCTCGCCAAGGCCGGCGGTGTGACCGCGGGCGAGGTGATGAGCGCTCCCGCCGTCACCGTCCACGCGGACACCACGCTCCCGCAGGCCGCGCGGATCATGGCACAGCGGCGCGTCAAACGACTCCCGGTGATCGACGCCCAGGGGCTGCTGCAGGGCGTGGTGAGCCGCAGCGACCTGCTCAAGGTGTTCCTGCGCACCGACGAGGAACTCGCTGATGAGGTGACGCACACCGTGACCGCCCTCCTCTTCCCGGACGGGGCCGTCACGGTGGCCGTCGAGGGCGGCGTGGTCACCCTCAGCGGCGAGGTCCGCAGCAAGGGCCTCGTTCCGGTCGCCGCGCGGCTCACCCGGGCCGTCGAAGGCGTGGTGGACGTGCGCACGGACCTCACCGAATCCGCTCCGGCGCCCTCCCGATGAAGTACCTCGACGAGTACCGCGACCCAGCGCTGGCCCGGCAGTTGCTGGGGCGACTGCGGCGCACCGCGACACGCCCCTGGCGGATCATGGAGGTGTGCGGGGGCCAGACGCACACCCTGGTCCGCCAGGGCATCGACGAGCTGCTCCCCGCGGGAATCCGCATGATCCACGGCCCCGGCTGCCCGGTCTGCGTCACCCCGCTGGAGACGCTTGATCGTGCCATGGCCATCGCCGCCCGCCCCGGAGTGATCCTCACCAGCTTCGGCGACATGCTGCGCGTCCCCGGCAGCTCCACGGACCTGCTCGCCCTGCGGGCCCGCGGAGCGGACGTGCGGGTGGTCTATTCACCGATGGACGCGGTCCGGATCGCGCAGCAGAACCCCGACCGTGAAGTCGTCTTCCTCGCCGTCGGATTCGAGACCACCGCCCCCGCCAACGCGATGGCGGTCCTGTACGCCACCCGCCGGGGGTTGCGCAACTTCTCCCTCTTGGTCAGCCATGTTCTGGTGCCGCCCGCGATGACCGCCCTCCTGGAGCACCCGGACTGCGAGGTCGAGGCGTTCCTGGCCGCCGGCCATGTGTGCGCGGTCATGGGCTGGACCGAGTACGAACCGATCGCCGCGCGGTACCACGTGCCGGTCGTGGTCACCGGATTCGAACCGCTCGATCTGCTGGAGGGCGTCCTGATGGCGGTCACGCAGTTGGAGGAGGGCCGCTACGACGTGGAGAACCAGTACGTCCGCGCCGTGCGCCGCGCTGGCAATGCCCAGGCCCGGTCCGTCCTCGCCCGCGTCTTCCGGATCACGGACCGGGCCTGGCGGGGGATCGGCACACTCCCGGCGAGCGGGCTCGAACTCGCGCCGCAGTACGCCGCGTTCGACGCCGCTCGCCGCTTCGACACGAGCGGCCTGCACTCCGTCGAGGATCCGGAGTGCATCGCCGGGGCCATTCTCACCGGAGCGCTGATGCCCACCGACTGCGATGCCTACGGGGTGCGTTGCACGCCCCGGTCCCCGCTCGGTGCCCCGATGGTGTCGAGCGAGGGCACGTGTGCGGCCTTCCACGCCGCCGGACGAACCAGGAGCACGCCGGAATGAACTTCGACTGCCCCCTTCCGTACGACGAGAACGTGCTCATCCAGCCGGGCCATGGCGCGGGTGGGCGGCTCACCGCCGAACTGCTCGACACGCTGGTCCTGCCCGCGCTGGGCGGCCGGCCGGAGGACCCTCTCGAGGACGCGGCGCTGGTGCCGGGGGAGGGCGAACTCGTGGTCTCCACGGACTCGTTCGTGGTCAGCCCGTTGGCCTTCCCCGGCGGGGACATCGGATCGCTGGCCGTGCACGGCACGGTCAACGACCTCGCCATGCGAGGCGCCCTGCCCCTCGCTCTGACCCTGGCCGTGATCGCGGAGGAGGGGCTCCCGCTGGGGGAGCTGCGCTCCGTCCTGGACTCGGTGGGGAAGGCGGCACACCAGGTGGGGGTCCCCGTCGTCACCGGTGACACGAAGGTGGTCGGGCGTGGCGCCGCCGACCGCTTGTTCCTCAACACGACCGGCATCGGCCGCCGTATCCCCGGCCTGACTCCTTCCGCCGCGGGAGCACGTCCCGGCGACGCACTCCTGCTCTCGGGCCCCATCGGCCTGCACGGCACCGCTGTCCTGTCCACCCGCGAAGGACTGGGCTTCGAGGCGGACATCGCCTCCGACAGCCGCCCCCTGCACCGCCTGGTGCGGGCACTCGCCCCGCTCGGCGGTGCCGTCCACAGCCTGCGCGACCCCACCCGGGGCGGTCTGGCCGCCTCGCTCAACGAGATCGCGGGCTCCTCGGGTGTCGGCGTGGAGATCGCTGAGAGTTCCCTGCCCGTGCCGCAGGCGGTCGCGGCAGCCTGCGACCTGTTGGGTCTGGACCCGCTGATCGTCGCCAACGAGGGCTGCCTGGTCGCCTTCGTCGCGGCCGATGCCGCGGAAACGGCTCTCACCGCGCTCCGCACGTATCCCGAGGGGGCAGCGGCGGTACCCATCGGGCACTGCACGGCAGGCCCGCCCGGCCGGGTCGAGCTGCGAACGCTGATCGGAGCGCGCCGGGTGGTCGACATGCCGCTGGGAGAGCAACTTCCGCGCATCTGCTGAGACGGGACCGGCCGATCGGGCGGGGGAGATCCGGCCGCAGGCCGCGATGGCCCGACAGGCCCTGGGAAGGGGGACCGCCCGGCCTCGGAGAAGCCCTGGTGGCCCACTGGTGAGTGCCGGTGCGCGCGCGACCATGGAACTGGTACAGATGCGATCCGACCCACCATCTGTACCGGGACCGTCCCGGCAGTGACGGTGCCGTCGGGGCGGCAGGCGTATGCGCGCGGGACCGCGGGCGCCTGGATGCCCGTGTGGTCGGGGTCGGACTACGTCGCACGGACATTTCCCTCGGCCGGCAGAAGTCGAAACCACCGCGGTCGAGTTCGCGGACAGGGCTGCCGAGCACCTCAATCAACCGCTCCTGCGCCGAAGCACTGCACTCCTATGCCACACCTATGCCGCTCCTATGCTGCGTCCGCTCATGCTCTCGGGCTCTATGCGCACCCACAGATCGCGCGGACCACCGGCCCAGGGCGCGCTGTAGGACCGGTCCCGCAACGCGAGCACGGCGTCAGCGTCCGTCACGGCTCGGGCATGCCCACGGACGAGCACACTCCAGCCGCGGCTGAGCGCCTCGTCGATGTGGTCGACCTCGAAGGCGACCGAGGCTCCGATCGCCGCGGCGGGCGGTGTGCCGGGCGCGGTCCGGAAGACGATCGCGTCGTCAATGGTCGTGTAGTTGACGGGGACGATCGCGGGCCCTTCATCGGTGGAGACCGCGAGGCGTCCGACGCCGTGGGTGCCCAAGCGCGCCCGGCACGCCTCGGCGCTGAGCTCCGCCAGCACGGGGTGGCGCCCCGCCCGGCCGAGTCCGGGCGGCTCGTCGATGCCGCCACCGCGGAGGGCGGCCATGCTGGTTTGCAGTGCGTCGGCCAGCCGGACGAGGACACCACTACCCGGGTCAGCGGTGGGGTGTTCCTCCAGGTGCTGAAGGTAGCCGGGGGTCGTCCCCGCACGGTCGGCCGTTTCCTGCCGGGTGAGGCCGAGTTGCGAGCGTCGCTGAGCGAGTCGGCGCCCGATGTCGCTCCGAGGGCTTCCACTGGGCTCCGACGCGGCGTTCGACGGCTGTTGACCCATCATCGGCAATCACTCCTCGGGTTGGGGCGTCCTGTCCATCAGACCCGCTCGGCCCGCCTCCAGGCGGGCGGCCGGTATCCTGAAGGGGGAGCAGGAGACGTAGTCCAGGCCCACCCGGTGGAAGAACTGGATCGACTCGGGATCGCCGCCGTGCTCGCCGCAGACGCCTGTCTCCAGCCGCGGGTTCACGGCTCGCCCCGCTTCGACGGCGAGTTCCACGAGCCTGCCGACGCCCTCCTGGTCGAGCGATTCGAAGGGGGACACGCTGAAGATTCCCTCCTTCAGGTACAGGGGGAAGAAGGATGCTTCCGCGTCGTCCCGGGACAGGCCCCAGGTCGTCTGGGTCAGGTCGTTGGTGCCGAAGGAGAAGAAGTCCGCGAAAGCGGCGATGCGTCCGGCGGTGAGCGCGGCCCGCGGCAGCTCGATCATCGTGCCGATCGGGCAGTCCACCGCCCGGCCCGACTCGGCCGCGACGTCGGCGAGTACGCGCTCCGCCTCGGCTCGTGCCGGACGAAGCTCCTCGACCGTCCCCACCAGCGGGATCATGATCTCCGCTCGCGGCCGGCCCCCGGCACGGAGCCGCTGGACGACCGCTTCGGCGACGGCCCGAACCTGCATGGCGACCAGTCCCGGTACGGCCAGGCCCAGGCGCACGCCGCGCAGGCCGAGCATCGGGTTCTGCTCGTGCATGCGCTCGACAGCGGCGAGCAGCTCGCGGTCGTGGGCCTCCGGCTGTGCGGCCCGTGCGATGCGTACGGCGAGCTCCGTCCGGTCGGGCAGGAACTCGTGCAGCGGCGGGTCCAGGAGCCGGATGGTCACCGGCAGCCCGTCCATCGCCGCCAGGATGCCCGTGAAGTCCTCCCGTTGGAGCGGCAGCAGCGCCTCCAGGGCCTGTTCGCGGGTGCTGTCCTCACGGGCAAGGATCATCTTCTCGACCAGCTCGCGGCGCTCACCGAGGAACATGTGCTCGGTGCGGCACAGGCCGATTCCCTGAGCACCGAGCCTGCGGGCACGTTCGGCATCGTCAGGCGTGTCGGCGTTGGCCCGCACTTCGAGGCAGCGAGTGGTATCCGCCCGGTCCAGCGCGCCCAGGACGGCTTCGGTGAGTGGTCCGGTGCCGACGCCCGTCTCCAGCGCACGTCCCACATCAGACGGAATGAGCGGCAGAGCACCCCGGTGGACGGTGCCCGCGGTGCCGTCGACCGAGATCGTGTCGCCCTCGCCCAGCACAGATCCGGAGGCGGTGGTGAGCTGACGCGCGGAGGTATCGACGGTGATCGCATCGGCGCCGCAGACACAGACCTTGCCCATGCCGCGGGCGACGACCGCGGCATGGCTGGTCTTGCCGCCGCGACTGGTCAGGACCGCCTGCGCGGCGATCATCCCGGGAAGGTCGTCCGGGGTGGTCTCGCGGCGCACGAGGACGACGTGCTCGCCGGCCGCGGCCCTCCGTACGGCTGTTGCCGAGTCGAAGACGATGGCGCCGACCGCCGCACCCGGCGAGGCGGGCACGCCCCGGGCGAAGGGCACGTCCGTGGGACTCACCTCGAAGCGGGGGAACATCAGCCTGTTCAGCTCGGCGCCGCCCACGCGCCCCAGGGCCTCGTCCGCCGTGATCGTCCGCTCCTCGCACAGGTCGTGGGCGATACGGAACGAGGCCTCGGCCGTGCGCTTGCCGACCCTGGTCTGCAGAATCCACAACCGGCCGTGTTCCACGGTGAACTCGACGTCGCACAGATCGCGGTAGTGGCCCTCCAAGGTGCGCAGATGCTCTTCGAGTCGGGCGTACGAGCGGGGGTCGAGGGCCCTCAGTTCATCCAGGGGGACGGCGTCGCGCACGCCGGCGACGACGTCCTCGCCCTGCGCGTCGGACAGATAGTCGCCGTACATGCCCGAGGCGCCCGTGGCCGGATCGCGGGTGAAGGCGACTCCGGTACCGGAGTCGGAGCCGAGGTTGCCGAACACCATCGCCTGGATGTTGACGGCGGTTCCCAGGCCGTCGGGGATGTGCTCCCGCCTGCGGTAGATCCGGGCCCGCTCGCCGTTCCACGAGTCGAAGACCGCCCGGACCGCGCGACAGAGCTGCTCGACCGGGTCCTGCGGGAAGTCCTGGCCCGTCTCGCGGCGGACGATGGACTTGAACTCCTCGGTGAGCAGCGCCAGTTCGTCGGCGTCGAGATCGTGGTCATCGGTCACCGCCCGCTGCGCCTTGTGCTCGGCGATGGCCTGCTCGAACACCTCACCGGCCACGCCCATCACGGTGTGCCCGAACATCTGTATGAGGCGCCGGTAGGAGTCCCAGGCGAACCGTTCCTGGCCGGACGTCTTGGCGAGTCCGCCGACCGACGCGTCGTTCAACCCGATGTCGAGGATCGTCTCCATCATCCCGGGCATCGAGAACCGGGCACCCGACCGAACCGACACGAGCAGCGGGTTGTCCTGCTGCCCGAGCGTGCGGCCCATGGTGCGCTCCAGGGCGGACAGGGCCCGGGCCATCTCGACGCTCAGCTCGGATGGTTCCTCGCCGGTCGCGAGGTACACCTTGCAGGCGTCGGTCGTGACGGTGAAGCCCGGTGGGACGGGCAGCCCGAGCCGGGTCATCTCCGCCAGGCCGGCACCTTTCCCGCCGAGCAGGTCGGCCATCTCACGGCTGCCCTCGGCGAATCCGTACACGTACTGGGTCGGCGCGCTCGTCATGGCTCAGTCCTCTCGCTGGTGGGGGACGACGGCCACGGGGCAGCCGACGTGATGGACGACGGCAGGGACGAAGGGACCGGTACGGGGCTCAAAGGCCGGCCGCCCAGGCGTCTGAGGTTGGTCTGCTCCACATGGCCAGCGTCCGTCCTCGGCGGTGCGGGGTGGAGAGGCCACCCGGGACCCACCCGGGACCATCCGGCCCATGCACGCCTCGGGGGTCGGCGGCCAGGGTGGGGGCGCGGAGGGCTTGTTCTCGCTCCTGGGGAGGGGCTGTCATGGAGCGAGTGATCGTTGCCGGGGTCGACCGATCGGCGCGCAGCCGTGTGGCAGCGGACTGGGCCGCACGGGAGGAACTTCTGCGCGGGTGCGCCCTCCGCGTGGTCCACGTCTCGGCTCGGGGCGGACCGGATGGGGCGGGGCAGTGGCCCTACCGGCCGGAGACCGCGGCGGACCGGGTGCGGGAGCGGCTCACGGCCCGGCACCCGGACCTGCGGTCCGAGAGCCTCCGGCTCGCCGGCCGGGCCGCGCGGGCGCTGTGCGCGCGGAGCGAGGATGCGGCGATGATCGTGCTCGGGCTGCGCGGGGAGGGCGGCCATGCGGGGCTCTCCCTGGGAACGACCGCTTCAGGGGTGGCCGGGGCCGCCGACCGCCCGGTGGTGCTGGTGCCCAGCGGGCTCGCCTGCGAGGGCCCGGCGCACCGACCGGACAAGATCACGGTCGGGGTCGACGCACACGACCCCGCGGGCGGGGCCATCGACTTCGCCTTCGATGCGGCAGGCCGTCGCGGCGTGCGACTGCACGCGCTGCATGCCTGGACCCTTCCCCCAAGCGCGGCCGACTGGCCGTTCGGCGTGCCGGAGGCCGAGCGTGCCACCTGGGAGGATCAGGAGGTGCAGCTGCTGGCCGACGCGCTGCGACCGTGGCTCGAGAAGTACCCGGAGGCCCGCGTCCTCGAGGACGTCGTTCTGTTGCCCCCCCCGCAATACCCGAGCGGGCCTGTCGTTCTGTGTACGGGATGTATACGGCTGTGTGCGGGCCCGCTCGGGCAGAGGGCTCGTGTCACGAGGCGAACAGCGCCACCTTGAGTGCGCCGCTCTCCTCCGGTCGGCCGAAGACGTCGTACGCCTCCTGCATCTCCGGCAGGCCGAAGCGGTGTGTGACGAATCCGCCGACGTCCAGCTGCTCGGCCGCCACCATGCGCAGCAGCGTCGGTGTGGAGGAGGTGTCCACAAGGCCGGTGGTGATCTTGACGTTGCGAATCCAGAGGTCCTCCAGATGGAGCGTGGCCGGGCGGCCGTGGACGCCGACGTTGGCGACGCGTCCGCCGGGGCGGATCAACCGGGTGCAGAGTTCGAAGGTGTCGGGGATGCCCACCGCTTCGATCGCCACGTCCGCGCCGAGCCCGTCGGTGAGCCCGGCGATACGGTCGACGACGCCGGACGCCGGTTCCAGCGTCAGGTGCGCGCCGTGATGTGCGGCCATCTCGCGCCGCTGGGGAGCGGGATCGACAGCGATCACCCGGCTGGGGCTGAAGAGCCGGGCCGTCAGGATCGCGGCCAGGCCGATCGGGCCGGCTCCCACGACGACCACCACATCGCCGGGCGTCACCTCGCCGTTGAGGACGCCCACTTCGTACGACGTCGGCAGGATGTCGGCGAGCATGAGCGCCGTCTCGTCGGTCACCTGCTCGGGCAGCACGTGCGTAGAGGTGTCGGCGAACGGAACGCGGGCGTATTCGGCCTGGACGCCGTCTGCCCGATGGCCCAGGATCCAGCCCCCGCCGCCCAGGCACTGGCCGTACTGGGCTTGTCGGCAGAAGCGGCAGCGACCGCAGGCGCTGATGCAGGAGATCAGCACCCGGTCCCCGGGACGCACCGTGGTGACGGACGCACCGGTCTGCCGCACGGTGCCGACGGCTTCGTGGCCGAGTATCCGTCCCGGCTCGACGGCCGGGACGTCACCCTTGAGGATGTGCAGATCGGTGCCGCAGATGGTGACCGCGTCGATGCGCACGATCGCGTCGCCGGGGTCCTGTATCGCCGGGTCGGGAACGTCGGCCCAGGATCGCTTGCCGGGGCCGTGGAAGACCAGTGCCTTCATGTCTGCCTCCTCGAGCTGTCGCATGGCGGGGGCGGCGCACGGTGGCGGAGGGTCTCTCCGTCCGCCACGCGATGCGCAGGGTCAGTCGGCTTTCGGCTCGTCCGTGAGGCCGGTCGCGATGCGGCCTGCCCAGGCCTCGATCTCCGCGAAGTCACGGAAGTCCCCACCTTTGCCGGAAGACACGATCTTCCGGGCGATGAATCCCTTCGCCCCCTCTTCGAGGCATCCCCCGAAGGTCACGTGGTCCCTGGCACCGAGCCGGACCATGGCCCGCTTCACGCCGGGTACGGGTGCGATGTCGCGCTCCGAGGCCGAGGCGTCGAGCGGGCCGCTGCTGAAGAGCCACAGCGGGCGCCGGGTCAGTTCGCGGCCGTGGCGACGCACGAACCGGCGGGCGTCCTTGTGCCAGCGCCCGGCGTAGAGAGCGCCTCCGACCACCACGGCGTCGTAGGAGCCCACGTCCGTCACGGATCGGGCCGGCACTGCCGTTGCCGACATGCCCCGCTCGCGCAGGACCTCGGCGATGGTCCGCGCGATCCGCGCGGTTGACCCGTTCGTCGTTCCGTAGGCGACCAACACGCTGTCGAGCATGGCGGTTCGCCTCCTCTCACAGCTTTCGCAGCCATGCGTCGGTGACGCCGTGCAGTGACTGCTCGTCCGGCTTGAGGTGTGAGTCGTCCAGCCGGTAGGTGAGGTTGGCGACCACCGCGACGACGCCGTCGACCTGGTGCGTCATGGAGACGGCGATCTCCGTCTCGCTCTTGCGCTCCATCTGGCCGGTGAGGGTGACCACGCCTTCGGTCACGGAGACGTCGATGATCTGAGGCGCCAGCCACAGGGTGCGTACCAGAACCTCCTTGATCACCTCGTCACGGATGTCGGCGTCGGGCCGCAGGAACACCTGAAGCAGGTCGTGCCGCGTGACGATGCCGACGAGCCGTTCCTCCTCGTCCAGAACGGGCAACCGCTCCACGCGCCGCTGCGCCATGGTGCGGGCGGCTTCGACGATGGTGTCGTCGGCGTGCACCGTCACGGGCGGTTCGGTCATCAGCTGGCCTGCGGTGCGGGCCTTCGCCTTCGCGGCCTGTTTCCTGGAGCCGCGGGTCAGCGCGGCGAGCCGGAGATGGTGCTGCGGCTCGAAGGGGTCGGGGGCGGCTGCTTGACGGGCCATCAGGTCGGTTTCCGAGATCACCCCGACGACCTTCTCGTCCTCGTCCACCACCGGCAGCCCACTGATGTGGTGGTCGGCGAGCAGGCGTGCCACTTCCTTGAACGGGGTGCCGTATGCGGCACGGATGACCTCCGTGGTCATCACGGAGCCGACCTTGTCGTGCTTCATGAGTGTTCCTTCCTCAGCGAAGTCGGCGCAGAGGACCGCGAGGTCGACGGGCCGCTGCGAGCACGGGGGGCAGCCTGTCGTCCGTCATGACGGATCTCCTCCATGTCTGGTGACACTTCGAGCATCCAGCCGCCGGGAGCGGGGCCCCATGGGCTGTCCGGGGGCCATATGGGGCCGGTCGGCCCTAAGCCACGGTGTCCGGCGCGACGTCAGCTCGGCAGGGTCAGTGCGCAGGACTCCCCGGGTGCCACCGACACCGTGCGATCCGCGAAGGCGACGGAGATCGGTTCGCGATCGGAGTCCGGCACGGTGATGCGCAGCGTTCCCGCCCGCAGTCGCAGTCGGATGCCCCAGTGGCCCTGGTAGCGGATCGAGAAGCCGTACTCCGACAGCTCCGGCAGCGGGACGGGGTCGAACCGCAGGGCACCGCCCCTGGTCTCCAGGCCCGTCAGACCCCGCTGTACGAGATCGAGCGTGCCCGCCATGGCACCCAGGTGGATGCCCTCGCCGGTGGTGCCGCCCTGGATGTCGGCGATGTCTCCGGAGAGCGCCTCCTGCACGAAGTCCCAGGCATGGGCGCGCCGGGCGCGGGCCAGTACCCAGCCGTGGACGAGGCTGCTGAGGGTCGAGCCGTGGCTGGTGCGGGCCAGGTAGTAGTCGACGGTGCGCTGCCAGGTGATGTCGTCGAGCGTGTGGCCCAACCGCCGGAACGTGCCCTGGAGTTCGGCGGGCGCGAAGAGGTACCCGAGCATCAGGACATCTGCCTGTTTGGACGCCTGGTAGCCGTTGACGGTGTCGCCCTCGGCCTCCAGGATCCGGTCCAGACGCCGGATGTCCCCGTAACGGTCCCGGTAGGCCTGCCAGTCGAGCTCGGCGAGGTCGCCGTATCCCTGGAACTGGCTGATGACACCGGCGTGGAAGGGCACGTGCAGCTTCCGGGAGACGTCCTCCCACGTGTCGAGCTCGGCGGAGTCGAGCCCGATGCGCTCGAAGAGGTCCCGGCGGCGGGGCTCGGGCAGATCGCGCAGGACATCGAGCGTGCGGGCGAGGACCCAGGACGCCATCACGTTGGTGTAGGCGTTGTCGTCGAGGCCGGGGGAGGCGGCGCCGGGGTAGCTCTCGTGGTACTCGTCGGGGCCGACGACTCCGCGCATGCGGTAGCGGCCCAGCGTTTCGTCGTACGTCGCCATGCCCGTCCAGAAGCGGGCGATCTGTGCCAGCATCTCGGCGCCCTTGGTGTGCAGGAACTCCGTGTCGCCGGTGGCCTGGCAGTACTGCCACACGTTGTACGCGACGGCCGAACCGACGTGGTGCTGGAGCCGTGAGTGGTCGGGCAGCCACCGTCCTGAGCGTGGGTTCAGGTGGAGCTGCTGGGTCTCCTCGCGGCCGTCGCTGCCGCTCTGCCAGGGATACATCGCACCGCTGTGCCCGGCGTCGCGGGCGGCGACGCACGCCTGCTCCAGGCGCCGGTGACGGTAGGTGAGCAGAGCTCGGGAGACCTCCGGGAAGTGCAGGTTGAGGTAGGGAAGGACGAACAGCTCGTCCCAGAAGACGTGGCCGCGATACGCCTCTCCGTGCAGCCCACGGGCCGGGACACCGACATCGAGTTCCGCGGTGTGCGGGGACAGGGTCTGCAGCAGGTGGAAGAGGTGGAGCCGCAGCACCGGACCCGCACCGGTCGGCACGTCCAACTCGGCGTTGCGCCACAGCTCTTGCCACGCGGTGCGGTGGGAGACGAGCAGGGAGCCGACCTCGAGGGCGCGGCCGACCCGGTCGACGGCCGCGTGCAGCGGGTCGCCGATCGCCGGATCGCGTGAGGTGTGCAGGGCGACCGCCTTGTCGACGGTCACGGTCCGTCCGTCGGTCAGGGAGAGGCGCAGCAGTTGGGAGGCCCGCCCGCGCTCGTGCTGTGTCGTGGTGCGGGCGGGCGCGTCGGTGACCGTCCGGGCGGCCAGGCTCACCCGGATGTCCGAGGTGCTGGTGCGACAGCGCAGCCACACCGTGTCCGGCGCCGAAGCGCCGGTGTGGACGTGTGTGAGGTGCTGGGAGGCCAGTGAGCGGTAGCGCTCGACGCCCTCGTTGGCCACCGTCCCGTCGAGGGCGGACTCGACCTCGGCCTCTCCGGACCAGCCCTCGGCGGTCAACTCGGTGCGCAGAACGGCCAGATGGGGGTCGGCCATGTGGGCCAGGCTCAGTTGGCGCACGGCGAGACGCCGGCCATGCTCGTCCTCGTAGCGCACGGTGCGTTCCAGGGTGCCGGCGGCCAGGTCGAGAGCCAGGTGGTGGTCGAGCACCTTGTGGGTGTCCGGTGTGAGCCAGGTGCCCGTGTCCGTGCGGACGCGCAGCGGCAGCCAGTTGGGCAGGTTGACCATGTCCTCGTTCTCGACCTGGCGTCCGGCCACTTCCGAGGTGAGCCGGTTGTAGCAGCCCGCCACGTACGTCCCCGGATAGTGGACGGAGTCGGCTGCGCACTCGGGGGCCGCGCCGCGGGTGGCGAAGTAGCCGTTGCCGAGGCTGCACAGGGACTCGCGCAGACGCACCTCCGCCGGGTCGTATCCCTCGTACTCCCAGGTCCAGTCGCGCATCCTCAGTCCTCCGAGTCCAGTAGCTCCGCGAGGTCCTCGACCACCAGGTCCGCCCCGTGCTTCAGCAGCGCGGCACGGGTGGCCGAGGTGCGGGTCCGGTCCACCCCGATCACCGCGCCGAAGCCGCCGCGGCGCCCGGCCTCTACTCCGGCCAGGGCGTCCTCGACGACGGCGGCGCGAGCCGCGGGGGTCCCGAGACGGCGGGCCGCCTCCAGGAACAGGGCCGGGTCGGGTTTGCCGGCCAGCTGAAGGCGGGCGGCCTCGGAGCCGTCCACGAGTACGTCGAAGAGAGCGCGCACTTTGGCGTGTTCGAGAAGTTCACGCGCGTGCCGGGAGGCCGACACCGCGGCTGTCGCGAGGCCGGCGGAACGCAGGACCCCCAGCAGCCGGACGGTGCCGGGATAGGCGTCGATGCCGTGCTCGCGCAGGCGGTCGGTGAACAACCGCTCCTTGTCGGCGGCGACGGTCCGGACCTCGGCCCGGGAGGGGGACAGGCCCTGGGACTCCAGGTAGGCCCTTGCTCCGTCGAGACGCGACTTGCCGTCGACGTACCGGAGGTAGTCGTCCTGTACGTCGAAGGGGTGCCTGCCGCGCAGCAGAGGGAAGGCGTCGAAGGCCGTCTTCCACGCGGCGGCGTGCACCCGGGCAGAGTCCGTGATCACACCGTCGGTGTCGAAGACCACGGCCGCGGTGCCCCGCAGCACGCGGGGCACCGCGGCCGTGCCGCCCTGGTCGGTGTCCATCAGCGGTCGGCCACCAGCGCCGTGAGGTCCAGGAGCCGGTTGGTGTAACCCCACTCGTTGTCGTACCAGCCGAAGACCTTCACCAGGTTTCCGTTCGCCTGCGTCAGGGCGGGGTCGAAGACGCACGACGCCGGGTCCCCGATGACGTCGCGGGAGACGATGGGCGACTTCGACACCCGCAGGATGCCGTTCAGCGTGCCGTTCGCGGCTTCGGCGAAGGCGGAGTTGACCTCGTCGGCCGTCGTGTCGCGGCGCAGCACCACCGCGAGGTCGGTGAGCGAGCCGTCCTCCACCGGCACACGGACGGCGATGCCGTCCAGGGCACCCGCCAGCTCCGGCAGCACCAGGCCGACGGCGCGGGCCGCACCGGTACTGGTCGGGATGATGCTCAGCGCCGCCGAGCGGGCCCGCCGCAGGTCCTTGTGCGGGCCGTCCAGCAGGGCCTGGTCGTTGGTGTAGCCGTGGATGGTGGTCATCACACCCCGGTCGATGCCGAAGGTCTCGTGCAAGACCTTTACCATCGGCGCCACACAGTTGGTGGTGCAGGAGGCCGCCGACACGATGCGGTCACCGTCGTGGTCGTACGTGGCGTCGTTGACGCCCATCACGATGGTCGCGTCCGCGTTCTTGCCGGGTGCGGAGAGCAGCACCGTGTGGGCGCCGCTCTTCAGGTGCAGGGCGGCCGAGTCGCGGTCGCGGAACCGGCCGGTGGACTCGACGACGATGTCGGCACCGTGGTCGGCCCAGCGGAGGGCCGCCGGGTCGTGCTCGGCGGTGACGGCGATACGCCGGCCGTCGACGGTGATCGAGCTGTCGTCGTGGGTGACCTCGCGGTCGATCCGGCCGAACGTCGAGTCGAATTCAAGCAGGTGGGCCAGGGTGGCGGGTGGCGCGACGTCGTTGACGGCGACGACCTCGACGTACTGCGTCCCCGCGTCCGCCCGGTCCAGTGCCGCGCGCAGGTAGGTGCGGCCGATGCGGCCGAAGCCGTTGATGCCGACACGTAGGGTCATGGCGATGAACTCCTTAGCGACGTGAGGGTTTCGGGCGGTCCAGGACCAGTGCCGACCGGTAGCTACGCCCGCCGCGTGACCCGCGGACGTACACCTTTGGCCACGGCCCTCACACTCTCTGCGGTACGACGGCGACCGGGCAGGCGGAGTGGTGCAGGACGGCGTGCGCGACCCGGCCCAGCTGCAGTCCGAAGCGCCCGTGCCGGCGTCGGGCGCCGACGACGAGCAGGTCGGCATCGGCCGAGGCGGCCAGGAGCGCCTTCTGGGCGGGGCCTTCGACGGTCCGCCGGTGCAGCTCCACTTCCACCGGGAGGTTCAGCAGCGCCGCTTCCAGGAGCGAGGCGGCCCGCTGCTCGTGCAGCCGGGCCGGTTCGCCCGTCAGGAGCGGATGGTCGGTGGTCTCGTGCGCCGGGCACCGCCAGGCACGTACCGCCTCCAGGGACACCCCGCGGTGCGCCGCCTCCTGGACGGCGAAGCGCACGGCCGCCGAGCTCTCCGGCACCTCGCCGACCCCCACCACCACGCGTCCGTGCGTCGCGGGCCTCGCCCGGTTGTCGTGACTGCCGCGCAGCACGATCACGGGGCAGTCGGCACGGGCCGCGACCGCGAGGCACACCGAGCCGAGCAGCAGCTCGGCGATGCCGCTGCGGCCGCGAGAGCCCAGCACCAGCGCGCACGCGTTGCGCCCTTCGTCCAGCAGCGCGGGCACCGGCTCGTCGAGCAGTACCTCGGTGGAGATCTTCACGTCCGCCTCGCGGCGGTGTGCGCGCTGCGCGGCGGCATCGACGATGGTGTCGGCCTGTACGGGTTCCGAGGTCTGGCCCATCTCCCCGGCGAACGCCGTCCCCTCGTAGCGCTCCCACAGTGAGGCGTACACCAGCCGCAGCGGCGCCCCGCGCAGGGCGGCCTCGCCCACAGCCCAGTCGACGGCGCGCAGACTGGTGTCGGATCCGTCGACGCCCACCACCAGGGGCAGTTCCATCGTCGTCACCTTCCTGTGTCGCGATCGAAGCCGAAAGCTCGTACGACGGCTGCCTTCATGACGTCCTCCCGTCCCGGCCGGTCATCGGTGCGCGACGACGGCGACGGGGGCGGCGGCGTGGTGCAGGACGGCGTGGGTGACCGGACCGATGTGGGCGCCGACGGAACTACGCCGGATGCGACGGCCGACCACGACCAGGCAGGCCGCTCGGGAGGCGGCGACCAGCTGGTCGGCCGGCGTCCCGTACCGGGACTCCTCGACGACCTCGACGGAGGGGAATTTCCGCCGCCACGGCCGCATGATCTCCCTGAGCGCGACGGCCTCCTGCCGGGACAGCTCGCTGTGGAAGTCGAGGTCGGCGCAGAGGCCGTAGGCGTAGTAGGGCGGTGGATTCCAGGCGTGGACGACCCGCAGGGTGGTGGCGCGGTGCTCGGCCGCGTCGAAGGCGAACGCGACGAGCGAGGCGTCCGGGTCGTGGTCGGTGGCCAGACCCAGGACCACGGGCCGATAGGGGGTCGCGGCGGACGGGATGCCCGCCGGGTCCATCAGATGCTCGTCCGCGGCCTGTTCACCGGCGCGGACCAGGACCACCGGCCGCTCCGCGTGCGCCACGACGGCCTGGCCGACCGAGCCGACCAGGAACCCGCCGATCCCACTCATGCCGCGGGAGCCCAGGGCGAGCAGTTCGGCGTCCTTCGCCAGCCCCGACAACAGAGCGGCGGGCTGCCCGGAACGGTCCTCCGCACTGATCTCGACACCGGGGTGTCGCAGCCGCAGGCCCTCGGCCGACTCGCGCGGCACCCGCTCGCCCCAGTGCTGCTGCGTCTCCGTGCCGAGGAGCGGTGCCTGCGCGATCGGATCCGGCAGGGGCTCCCGGACGTGGACCAGCTTCAGCGGCAGTCGGCGCATGGCGGCCTCACGGGCCGCCCATTCAGCTGCTGCCTGGCTCTCGGGCGAGCCGTCGAGGCCCACGACGATGGGGCGGGGCATGGTCTCCACCTCCTGAAGTCCTTGTCCGGTTCCAGCTTCGTGCCGATCGGAACGGTCGTGCAGGGGCCACAGGTACCTGGCTGGGGCCGTTCGGCCCTCGGGCATTCAGTACGCCGACAGCTCGTACGCGCGGAACTGGTCGCGGACCCGCTCGGTCAGGCCGGGGGCGGGGGACGGGTGGTCGCGCAGCGGGAAGGGAAGGCCCAGAGCCTCGTACTTGGCGGCACCGAGCTTGTGGAAGGGAAGGACGTCGACGCGTTCGACGCTGCCGAGGCCCGCGACGAAGCGGGCCAGACCGTCCACGGCCGCCGGGGCGTCGGTCCAGCCGGGAACCAGGACGTACCGAATCCACATCGGGACGCCGAGCAGGTCGAGCCGCGTGGCGAAGTCGAGGGAAGGCAGCAGCTCGGCGCCGGTCAACTTCCGATAGGTCGTGGCGTCGAAGGACTTGATGTCCAAGAGCACCAGATCCGTGTCGGTGAGCAGCTCGTCGGTGGCGCGGGCGCCGAGGAAACCGGAGGTGTCCACGGCGGTGTGCAGCCCGGCTTCCTTGCAACGGTGCAGAAGTTCCGCAGTGAAAGCGGGCTGGAGCAGGGGCTCGCCGCCCGTGATCGTCACCCCTCCGCCGGCCGCGGTGACGAAGGCCCGGAACTTCTCGATCTCGGCCATCACTTCGTCGACGGTGGCGCTCCGCCCGTCCCGCATGTGCCAGGTGTCGGGGTTCGCGCAGTAGAGGCAGCGCAGAGGGCAGCCACTGGTGAAGAGCACGAACCGGGTCCCGGGGCCGTCCACGCCGGTGGACAGGTCCCAGGAGTGGATCCGACCGGTCGTCATCGTCTTCACCGTGCTCACAGCGCGCCGTGGAAGGTGCGGCTGATGACGTCGAGCTGCTGCTCGCGGGTCAGACGCACGAAGTTGACGGCGTACCCGGAGACCCGGATGGTCAACTCCGGGTACTTCTCCGGGTGTTCCATTGCATCCTCCAGCGTCCCCCGGTCCAGCACGTTGACGTTCATGTGAAAGCCGCCGGACGCGGTGTACGCGTCGAGGACGCCGACCAGGTTGGCCGCGCGCTCGGCCGGGTGGTGGCCAAGGCCCTCCGGCGTGACCGTCGTGGTCAGCGAGATGCCGTCGCGGGCCTGCTCGTACGGGAGCCTTGCGACCGAGAGCGCGGAAGCGGCCACGCCGTGGCGGTCGCGGCCGTTCATGGGGTTGGCGCCCGGGGCGAAAGGCTCACCGGCACGGCGCCCGTCGGGAGTGTTGCCCGTGTGCTTGCCGTAGACGACGTTGGAGGTGATCGTCAGCACCGACTGGGTGTGCTCGGCGTCCCGGTAGGCGGGGTGCTCGCGCACCTTGGCCATGAAGGACTCGACCAGCTCCACCGCGATGGAATCCACGCGGGCGTCGTTGTTGCCGAATGCCGGCCAGTCGCCCTCGGTCTCATAGTCCACCGCCAGCCCGGTGGCGTCCCGGATCACCTTCACCCGCGCGTACTTGACGGCGGACAAGCTGTCCGCGACGACGGAGAGCCCCGCGATGCCGCAGGCCATGAAGCGGTGCACGGGATGATCGTGGAGGGCCATCTCTATGCGCTCGTAGGCGTACTTGTCGTGCATGAAATGGATGACGTTGAGCGTGTTGACGTACGTCGCCGCCAACCAGTCCAGCACCTGGTCATAGGCGGCCATCAGCTCGCCGTAGTCCAGGTACTCGCCGTCCAGTGCGGGCCTCTTGGGCGCGATCTGCTCCCCGCTCATCTCGTCCCTGCCGCCGTTGATCGCATACAGCAGCGCCTTCGCGAGATTGACCCTCGCCCCGAAGAACTGCATCTGTTTCCCGACCGCCATGGCCGACACGCAGCAGGCGATCGCGGTGTCGTCGCCGGTGCGCGGGCGCATCAGCTCGTCGGACTCGTACTGGATGGAGCTGGTGTCGATCGAGGCCTGGGCGCAGAAGTCCTTGAACCCGGCCGGCAGCCGGGGCGACCACAGCACCGTCAGGTTGGGCTCGGGCGCCGGCCCGAGGTTGTAGAGGGTCTGAAGGAAGCGGAAGGAGGTGCGCGTGACCAGCGGCCGGTCGTCGGCGCCGATGCCGCCGATGGATTCCGTCACCCAGGTCGGATCGCCGGAGAAGAGCGCGTCGTACTCAGGGGTGCGCAGGAACCGTACGATCCGCAACTTGATCACGAAGTCGTCGATCAGTTCCTGGGCGCGGGTCTCGTCGATGGCCCCCTCGGTCAAGTCCCGCTGAAGGTAGATGTCCAGGAAGGTGGACGTGCGGCCCAGCGACATCGCGGCGCCGTTCTGCTCCTTCACGGCGGCGAGGTAGCCGAAGTAGAGCCACTGCACGGCTTCCCGGGCGCTGGTCGCGGGCCGGGAGACGTCACAGCCGTAGGTGGCCGCCATGCGCGTCAGCTCGTCCAACGCCCTGATCTGCTCGGCGATTTCCTCGCGGTCACGGATGACGTGCTCCAAGGACGGCTGCGCGTCCAGCAGAGCGCGTTCGGCGCGCTTGGCCGCCGTGAGCAGGGCGGTTCCGTACAGGGCCACCCGTCGGTAGTCGCCGATGATCCGGCCGCGACCGTACGCGTCGGGCAGCCCGGTGATGATCCCCGCCTTGCGGGCGGCCCGCATCTCGGGGGTGTACGCGTCGAAGACCCCGTCGTTGTGTGTCTTGCGGTACGTCCCGAAGACGCGGGTGACGAAGGGGTCGAGCTCGTACCCATAGGCCTTGAGCCCGCTCTCGACCATCCGCAGGCCGCCGCCCGGCATGATGGCGCGCTTCAGTGGGGCATCGGTCTGCAGGCCGACGATCAACTCCCGCTCGCGGTCGATGTACCCCGGCTCGTGCGAGGTGATCGTCGACGGAGTCGCGGTGTCGATGTCGAGGATGCCGTTGCCGCGTTCCTTCGGGAACAGTGCGCTGACCGTCTCCCATACGGTTCGCGTGCGATCCGTGATCCCCGACAGGAATGCGGAACTGCCTTCGTAGGGCGTGTAGTTGGCCTGAATGAAGTCACGCACGCTGATGCTGTCGCGCCATCGCGCCCCGATGAAGCCACGCCACGCGCGTGCCTGATCCCGGTCCACCGTCGCTGCTTTCATCGCGGGTCTCCCTCGGTCCGTCACGGCCGTTTCAGTTGTGCGGGACAACGGCCACCGGGCAGTGGATGTGGTGCAGCGCCGCGTGCGTGACGGCGCCGATGTGCGCGCCGAGGCGCCTGTCCCGTATCCGGCGTCCCACGACGACGAGAGAGGCTCCCGCTGACGCGCTCACCAGTGCGGTGGCGGCCCGCCCTTCGCGGACGGTCTCGACCACGGAGACCTCCGGGTACTTCTCGCACCACGGACGCAGCGTCGCGTGTACGGCACGTTCCTGTGCGGCGAGCAGCTCCGGTCCGCGGAACGGAACCTGCGGGCCTTCGGCCGGCTGGTCGTGTGTCACGCGAAAGGCGTGGATCACGTGCAGTTCGGAGCGGTGGCGCCGCGCGAACTCGAAGGCGAACTCGATCAGCTCATCACAGGGGTGGTGGGTGTCCAGGCCGAGGACGACATCGCGGAACGGGGTCTCGGGTATCTCGTCGGGGGAGATGCCGTCCACGGCGGGAAAGTGCTCGGCGGCGCTGCTCTCGCCCATCCGTACGAGCACCAAGGGGCGGGAGGACCTGGCGATGACCCGCTGGGAGACCGAACCGAGCATGGCTCCGGCGACTGCGCCGAAGCCACGGGAACCGAGCACCAGAAGCTCCGTGTCGGCGGCCGAGGTCAGCAGGGCGGCCACCGCGGAGTCGGTCACCAGCCGCTCGACGACCGGCAGCCCCGGGTGCGCCGCGCGAATGGCGCTCGCCGCCCGGTCCAGGATCTGTTCGGCCCACTCGTGCTCGCTCCTGTCCGCGGGGACGGAGGGGGCGGGCCGGGGGTGCCACGTCCAGGCGTGCACGAGATTCAGCGCGGCACCACGACGCACGGCCTCACGGGCCGCCCAGTGCGCGGCGGCGAGACTCTCGGCGGATCCATCGATTCCTGCGGTGATGTGCGGACGCATGGTGGGGGCCCTCCTGTATCCGTTCCCGTCCCGTCTCGTACCGAGCCTTGTACGGGAGCGCCCTCGCGCGCAGGGGCCGCACAGCCCTTTCACGGGACCCTTCGGCCCAGGGGGTCACCGCCGCTCTTCGCCGACGTGCCGCGCGCCTTCGCCGGATCACGGGTGCGCCGTGCGGTGCCGGTTGGCCCGGTCGGCGGGCCGGGTGGCCCATGGTCTGCGATCACGGCACGGGCACATGCTGAACGTGGCAGGTCAGTACGCCCGTCCTGGAGGGCCGTCATGAACTCTTCGACCACTCACAGCATGCTGCGGGCCCTGCCCGCCGAGTATCACCAGCGGTTGATGCGCATCGCGCGCGAGGTGTCCTTTCCGCAAGGAACCCGTCTCTTCGAGGAGGGCGGACGCGCCGACCGGTTCTGGATCATCCGCACCGGCGCGGTCAGCCTCGACATCCACGTGCCCGGCCGGCGGCCCGCCGTCGTCGAGACCCTCGGACACAACGAACTCGTCGGCTGGTCCTGGCTGTTCGCACCGCACACCTGGCACCTGGGGGCCGAGACCACGACGCCTGTACGGGCGTACGAGTTCGACGCCGCCGCGGTTCGGGCCATGTGCCAGGACGACCCCGCCCTGGGCTGCGCGGTCAGCCAGTGGGTGGGCAACATCCTCGCCCGCCGGCTGCGTTCGTCCCGCGTCCGGCTGCTTGACCTGTACGCCCCGTACGGAAGCGGAAGCACCCTGTGACAGACCGGAAACCCGACGCGATCAAGGAGGGACGATGCACGGCACGCCGCACATCGTGAGCGACGTCATGACCCACACGGTCGCCGCCGTCGGCCGCGGGGCGCGCTTCAAGGAGATCGTTCAGATGATGCAGGAGTGGCAGGTCAGCGCGCTGCCGGTCGTGGAGGGCGAGGGCCGCGTCGTCGGTGTGGTCTCCGAGGCCGACCTCCTGCCCAAGGAGGAGTTCCGCGACAGCGACCCCGACCGCTCCACGCAGCTGCGGCGCCTGACCGACCTCGCCAAGGCCGGCGCCCTGACCGCGGGAGAGCTGATGACCTCTCCCGCTGTCACCGTCCACCCGGACGCGACGCTCGCCCAGGCCGCACGGACGCTGGCGCACGCCAAGGTCAAGCGCCTCCCCGTCGTCGACACCCTGGGCTTGCTGGAGGGCATCGTCAGCCGCGCGGATCTGCTGAAGGTGTTCCTCCGCGACGACGAGGAGATCGCCGAGGAGGTCCGCAGGGAGGTCGCCGCGTACCTCTTCCCTCCGCCGGCCTCAAGCGTCCGGATAAACGTCCGGGAGGGAGTCGTGACGCTCGCCGGGCACGTCCGCGACACGTCCTTGGTCCCCGTGGCCGCGCGGCTGGTCCGAGCCGTCGAGGGCGTCGTGGACGTGGAGTTCGAGGTTGACGGGCACGGCCGGTCTTCGGAGGAAGCGGCCGCCATGTAGAAGAGAAAGGTGGCGGCCGCAGCACGCACACCGTGGTCAGTGGGCCGGGCAGGGCGCATGGTGGGTATGAGTGGGCCGGTCGGCCCTAGTGGATCCAGACCCGGAGGGTGATGATCGCCTCACGGACAGCCCGCAGTCTGTCAGCCGTCGGGGAACAAGGGGTCGTCATGACCGAGGCACGCATCTTCACTGAGCAGCACCCGATCCGCGTCTTCCTGCTGGACGACCACGAGGTCGTACGGCGTGGTCTGGCCGACCTCCTGGACGCCGAACCGGACATCTTGGTGGTCGGCGACGCCGAGAACGTCGAGCACGCGCTCGTCCGCGGCCCTGCCCTCCGTCCGGACGTCGCCGTCCTCGACGTGCGCCTGCCCGACGGGGACGGGATCACGGTCTGCCGCGAGCTGCGCAGCCAGATGCCGGAGCTTGCCGTGCTGATGCTGACGTCCTTCGACGACGAGGACGCCCTGCTCGACGCGATCATGGCGGGAGCCGCGGGTTACGTCCTCAAGCAGATCAAGGGCTCCGATCTGATCTCGGCCGTACGTACCGTTGCCTCGGGCCAGTCCATGCTCGACCCCGCGACGACCGCCCGGCTGATGCGCTCGCTGCGCGCCGATCCCGCCGACACCCCGGCCGTCGCCCCCGAGCTGGCAAGCCTTTCGCCGCGCGAGCGGGACATCCTCGAGCTCATCGGAGACGGGCTCACCAATCGCGAGATCGGCAAGAAGCTCTACCTGTCCGAGAAGACCGTCAAGAACCACATCTCCCGCCTGCTGGCCAAACTGGGCGTGCACCGGCGGGTCCAGGCGGCGGTCCTCGCCTCCCAACTGGACCGCCCCGAATCGGGTGAACGGCCCGCGCGGTGACGTGTGTTCGGGCCGTCCGGCGCCGGCGGAGGCCGGTCGGCCCCTCCTCCCTCGGCTCCCGGCAGCCGCACGCTGGCAACGGCCGCCGAAAAGCCCTGTTGCCCCTCGGCGCAGGGCGGGGAGGAGTTTTGATGAAGTCTCCGACTCTCGATGTCCCGACCCTGGAGACGCTCGTCTCCGCCGCGGTGGCAGCCCCCTCGATCCACAACACCCAGCCCTGGCGCTTCCGGCTCGACCCGGACACCGTCACGCTGGAGATCCGCGCTGCCGCAGGCCGCGGTCTGCGGCACACCGATCCGAGCGGGCGTGCCCTGCACCTCTCCGTCGGCTGCGCACTGTTCAACCTGCGGGTGGCGGTGGCGCGGTTCGGCTGGGAACCGGTGCCTCGCGTGCTGCCCAGGCCGGACGAGCCCGACCTGCTCGCCACCGTACGGCTCGGCGGCGCAGCCAGGACCTCCTCGTCGTGCACGCGCCTGTACGACGCCCTGTGGCGTCGGCACAGCAGCCGGTTCCCCTTCTCTGACCGGCCGGTGCCCGCGAGTACGGGGGCCGAACTCACGGAGGCCGCCCACGCCGAAGGGGCGCTCCTGAGCCGTCCCGGGGCACGCGAGACCGACCGCCTGCTGCAGATCACGAGGGAGGCCGAGCACCGCAACACCGCCGACCCCGACCGGGCCACCGAAAGCCGCCGCTGGGTGCGTGAGCCGGACCTCATGGACCTGGGGATTCCGCTGGAGACGCTGGGACAGCAGGACTTCCGGGAACTGCTCCCGATGCGCGACTTCGGCGCACACCGGCACCCCTCGGTGCTGTCCGCCAGGCCCTTCGAGAAACGGCCGACGATCGCCGTGCTGTCGACCGGCCACGACCGCCGGGCCGACTGGCTGCGTGCCGGCCAGGCACTTGAGCACGTACTGCTCGTCGCCACCGCCCACGGCCTGCGGGCATCGCTGCTGCACCAGGCGCTGGAATGGCCCGACCTGCGAGTACGGCTCCTGCCGCTGGTGAGCGACCGGCGCGGCTACGCTCAGATGGTGGTCCGCCTGGGGTACGGCCCCGAGGGGCCCGTCTCTCCGCGGCGCGCGGCTCGGCACGTACTCGACGGCGCGCCGTCAGCTCCCTGAACCCGTCGGCACACGCCACATCAGACGGGTCCCGCCGCCACCGGGCCGCTCACCGAGCGTCAGGACGCCACCCAGTGTCCGGGCCCGGTCCTCCAGGTTCTTCAGCCCGCTGCGCTCGACCCCGGCGGGCACCCCGCAGCCGTCATCGGTCACACTCAGCGCCAGCTCTCCCTCAGCGCAGCGCAGATGCACGTCCACCGACCGTGCCCCCGAGTGCCGGGCCGCGTTGCTGAGCGCCTCGCCGAGCACCGCGAGCGCATGATCCGCGACATCGCCGGGGACGTCGGTGTCGACCAGACCCTCGATCCGCAGCGCGGGAGCGAAGCCGAACGAGGAGGCGGAGGCCTGTACCACCGCGGAGGCCCTGCCGCGCAGGCCGCTGTCCTCCTTGGCCCCGCCCCCGTGCGTGCGCAGCCCGAAGATGGTGGACCGAATAATCTTGATGGTGTCGTCGAGGTCGTCGACGGTCCGAGAGAGCCGTTCGGTGGCCTCGGGGTGGTCCACGAAGCGCTGCGTGCTCTGCAGGGTCATGCCGGCCGCGAAGAGCCGCTGGATCGCCAGGTCGTGCAGATCGCGTGCGATCCGGTCGCGGTCCTGGAGCAGCGTGATCTGCTCCGCGTCCCGGCGCCGCTCGGCGAGCTCCAGCGCCAGTGCCGCCTGGTCCGCGAAGCCGAGCAGCGGCCCGGTGTCGGCGTCCGAGAACGGCGTGTGGCCCGCCAGCCGCCCCAACAGCAACACGCCGCGCGCCTTGCCGCCCGCTCCCAGCGGCACCGCGACCACCGGCCCGAGCCCGGCCCACTGCGAGTCCGGCTCTGCGGTGCGGGCGTCCTCCGCCACGTCGGCGCTGACGACCGGCTCCGTCGTCGTGAGCACGGCCCCGACGAGTCCCTCCTGAGCCGGGAGGACCAGCCCGCTGCGCTGCCCCGCGTCCACCCCGACCGCGAGCATCGGCTGCAGCTCCTCGGCTCCGGACACGTACTCCGCGATCATCCCGACATCCGCGGAGGCGATCTCCCTGGCCTGCTCGACGATCAGTTCGAGGACCTCGGCACTGGGGGCGCCCGACAGCAACGTGCTCGTGACCTCCGCACTGGCCCGCATCCACCGCTCGCGCAGCCGGGTCTCCTCGTACAGCCGCGCGTTCTCGATGGCCACCCCGGCCGCGACGGCGAGCGTGGACAGCACCGCCTCGTCCTCGGCGTCGAACTCCTCAGCACCGCGCTTCTCGGTGAGGTAGATGTTCCCGAACACCCGGTCGCGCACCCGGATGGGCACTCCCAGGAAGGAGTGCATCGGCGGATGGTGGGCCGGGAAACCGTAGGAGGAGGGGTGCTGCGACAGTTCCGGCAGCCGCAGCGGGACGGGGTGCCGGATCAGCTCGCCGAGGATGCCGTGGCCGCTGGGCAGGTCACCGATCTCCGCGCTCTGCTCCTCGTCGATCCCCACCGTCAGGAACTCCGAAAGGCGGCGGTCGTCCCCGATCACGCCCAGCGCTCCGTACTCGGCGTCCACCAGCACCACGGCAGCTTCGACGATGCGCCGCAGCACCTGCGGCAGATCCAGCTCCCGGCCGACCGACAGCACCGCTTCCAGCAGGCTGTGCACGCGGTCCTGCGTCCCGCGCGCCGCGTCGATCCGCGACTGCAGCTCGTCCAGCAGCTCGTCCAGCCGCAGCTTGGGCAGGTGCTGCTCGGCGCCCTCGCCGCGTCCCTCCCCGCTCATGGCTTCCTCCAGCTGGTGCAGACAAGGCGCAGCGCATCGCGCTCCTCAGTCTCACCGTAGTAGTTGAGCAGCCGGACGGGGACTCGTGCGTGCCGCGGGTGGAGGCTTGGCCAATTTGCGCGCACGTCGGGGGAGGCCGGCCATCCAGGGCCGAATGTCCCTTGTTGGGGCCGGTTCGCCCCTGCCGGGTCGGCCTGTTCGGTGGAACGGTCCGCAGCAGAGCCCCTGCCGGGGGCGTGGTGGAGGGTGGTGGCAGCGTGGACAGGCCCCTGATCGTCGTGGACAGGCCCTTGATCGTCGGAGTCGACGGCTCGGATTCGAGCCTGCGCGCCCTGGACTGGGCGGCGGACCAGGCCGCGGCGCACGGTGTGCCGCTGCGTGTCGTGCATGCCTCACGGTGGGAGTGGTACGAGGGGCACCAGCCCTCCTTCGGCAGCAACCGGCCCTCCGCGCAGGTGCTCGCGGGCCACATCGTGGCCTCGGCGGTCGAGCGCGCCCAGCGGCGCACCACCACCGTGAAGGTCACCGGCGAGGTGCTTTCCGAGGATCCGGCCCACGCCCTGGCGCGGCTCGGCCCGGACGCCGGCGCCGTCGTGCTCGGCAGCCGGGGCCGCGGCGCGTTCGCCGAACTGCTGCTCGGCTCGGTCAGCCTGTCCGTCGCCGCCCATGCCGCCTCGCCCGTGATCGTGGTACGCGGCCGCGAGAAGAACCTCCAGGCCGGATTCCACAACCTCGTCCTGGGCATCGACACCCCCCAAGAGGCCGCCCCGGCCGTGGAGTTCGCCTTCCGCGAGGCCCAGGCGCGCAACGCCTCGGTGACGATCGTCCACGCCTGGCGCTGCCCGGCCCGGGAAGTCCCCGACTTCCCCACGATGGTCCACGACGAACACCAGCAGCGCGCCTCGGCCCAGGTCGACGAGGCCGTACGGGAGGCGATGGCGACCCACCCCGACACCACGGTCTGCCGCGAGATCACCGAGGGACACCCCCGCACGGTGCTCCTCGACGCCTCCCGCACAGCCGACCTCCTGGTGGCCGGCGCCCGCCACCGCAAGGGCCACATCGGCATGCAACTCGGCCCCATCAACCACGCCCTGCTGCACCACGCCGCCTGCCCAGTGGCCATCGTCCCCCACACCTGACCACCGAACGCATGCCCATCGCCCCCGAACACGGAGAAGCGCGCCGTCGATCGGAGCTACCTCCCGAGCACCGGCTCGGGCCGACCGGATCTCGACCCGTTGATCCCCTGACCGAACCGTGGAGGTGCGCACCATGACCCCGCAACAGACCGTCACCGCAGGCATCGACGGTTCCCCCGAGAGTCTGGAGGCCGCCGACTGGGCGGCCCGGGAAGCCCTGCGGCGCGATATCCCGCTCCACCTGATCCACGCCTACGACCAGCCGGCGGAGCGCAGCCGGCTGCCCGAGATCGAGGTCCCGTTCCACCGTGAGAGCGGTGCGCTCGACCGTGCCGTCCTGCGGCTCTCCCGCGCGCACCCCACCCTGGGGATTCTCGACGAGCAGGTCACCGGCCCACCGGTGCGGGCGCTGTCGGCAGCGGCCGAATCCTCGGCCCTCCTGGTGCTCGGCTCACGCGGCTTCGGTGCGCTCGCCGGTGTCCTGGTGGGCTCGGTCGCCCTGGCCGTCGCGTCCCGGGCGGCCTGCCCGGTCGTCCTGGTGCGGGCGCGAGAGCATTCCGAGGACGAGCGCGAGGGCTCGGTGGCAGGCCCATCGCGCCCAGTCGTCCTGGGCCTCGACCTGGACCATCCTTGCGACGAGCTGATGGAGTTCGCCTTCTTCGCCGCGGCCGTCCGCGACGCACCGCTCCATGTCGTCCACACCTGGGCCATTCCCCTGATGCCCAGCGCCGACGCCACGGACCCCGCGCCGGAGAAGTCCCGTCTCCTCGCGGCCGCGCTGACACCGTGGAAGCACAAGTTCCCGGGGACGCAGGTCACCGAGCAACTCGTGCACGGACTGGCCGGACACCATCTGGTCAGGGCCGCGGCGGGGGCCGACCTGCTCGTCGTGGGCCGTCGGCTGCCTGCCGGGGAACGTCTCGGACGGACCGCACACTCGGTGATCCATCACGCCAAGGGGCCGGTCGCGATCGTTGCGCACAACTGATGTATCTCCGTCACGCCAAGGGCGGCACTCAGGGCGCGGAGCGCCAGCGGACGTGACGGCGTGACGGTCCGCACGGCGTCGTGCGAGAGCAGGGCCGGGTGGCCCGGGTCCGGGACCTCCGGCCCATGGAGGGCATGCCCGCGTCAGCGTGAGGATCAGGGGCGAGGCCGGTGGCCACAGCCGCAGGCCCGTCGTACCGGACCCGGAGGTGTTATTCATGCTCCGCCCCATCACCGTAGGCCTGGACGGATCGCCCGAGAGTCTGGCCGCCGCCCACTGGGCCGCCCGCGAGGCACGACGACGCGACCTGCCGCTGCGCCTGGCGCACGCCTGGATCTGGCAGCCGCACGATGTGCCCGTCGCCCAGGACAGGGAGGCCCAGAAGCACTGGGCGCTGCGCATCCTGCGCGAGACCAAAGCGGAACTGGAGGGCCTGTACCCAGAGCTGACGATCGACACTCGGCAATTCTCGGACCTGGCGGTCGAGGTGCTGCTCGATCAGGGGGAGAGCGCCGAGATGCTGGTCCTCGGCTCCAGTGGGCACGGCGCCATCGCCGGCTTCCTGCTCGGCTCCGTCGGTCAGACGGTGCTCGCCCGGGCGCGGTGCCCGGTGGTGATGGTACGGGCGAACGAGCGCTCGACCGCGGCGAGCGACGACAGCGAAGTGGTCGTGGGGGTCCAGGACTTGGGCGCCCCGGCCGAGCCGCTGCTGGAGTTCGCCTTCCGTGCGGCCGCCGCGCGCGGGGCCGCGCTGCGCGCCGTGCACGCCTGGAACCTCCCGCCGCTGTACGGGCACAGCCCCGTCGCCGGGCAGATGGCCAGCAAGGAGGGCGGTCTGACAGGGCAGATGGAGTCGGCCCTGTCAGACGTGCTTCAGCCGTGGCAGGACAAGTACAGCCAGGTCACGGTGGTCAAGACGGTCGACCTCGCCTTCGCGTCCGGAGTGGTGCTGCAAGCAGCCGCGGACGCCGGGCTCGTGGTCGTCGGCCGTCGGATGCACCGTCCCGCCCTCGCCATGCGCATCGGCCCTACCGCTCATGCCGTGCTCCACCACGCCGCCGCCCCCGTCGTGGTCGTCCCGCACGGCTAGGAGGCCCCGGCTCCTGGCCCCCGCCTCTCGCCGATCCGACCAGGCAGGAGTGGTGGACCCGATGCTGTCGGTCGTGCCACGTCAGCGCAACGCGCGTCCAGCAGCGGCCCATTCCGCTGTCCTGGTAGGTCACCTTCCAAGCGCTCGGTACGCCGTGCCCCGAAGAACCCCGTCGCGGTGGTGCGCGGAATCGCGAGGGGCCGGGCTCTTGAGCAGCCCGGCGGTGAGGCAGGGGTGGCGCAGGCTGTTCGGCCCTGGCCGTCCTCAGCGCCTGGTCCGGCTCAGGTGGGCGGGTGAGGCGCCGGGAAGGCTGCGGAGGAGACGGTGACAGCTCCTGTACGCACACCGATCGTCGTCGGCGTCGATGCCGCTTCGCCTTGCCGCACGGCCCTGGCGTGGGGAGCCGACGACGCGCACCGGCGCTGTCTGCCACTGCGCCTGGTCCTTGCCCAGAGGCCCGTCGATCAGCGCGGGCCCGTGCCCCTACGTCGTCGTGGTCGTGCGACCCGTCTGCCTGGAATCCGGCAGGCCCGTGACCCGCGCGCCGCCGCGGAGCAGGCCCTCCGTGAGGCGGTCGCCTTCGTGCGGAGCCGGCACCCTCGGCTTGAGGTCTCCACGCTGCTCGCCGCGGACGCGCCCGTGCCGGTTCTGCGCCGGCAGGTCCGCACCGCCGCAGCCCTGGTGCTCGGCTCCCGGGGGCCGAGCCGGCGCCAGGGCCCCTTCCCCACGGCCTCGGTCGCGCTGCCGGTCATCGCGCACGCCACCTGTCCGGTGGTGCTGGTGCGCGAGACCGCGTCCAGCCGACAGCCACCCTTCCTCGTCGTGGGTGTGAACGTCGGTTGGGACGGCCGCCGTCATTCCGCGGCCGCGGTCATCCATGCCTTCGAGGAAGCCGCCCGGCGCGGTGTGACGCTGCGGGTGCTGCATGTGTGGCGCCCTCCGCTCCTCGGCGTCCTGGACGAGCAGGCGGCCGTCCGCGAATGCCGCCGGATGCTGTCGGACATGGTCGCGGGCTGGCGCGTCGCTCACCCGGAGGTGGACGTGCACCACGCGGTGCTTTCCGGCCACCCGGCGCAGGTACTGACCCAGGAGTCCGCACACGCGCTCGCTCTCGTGGTGGGCACGCGCGGCCACGGCGGTGCGAGCGGCCCGCTGCGCGGTTCGCTCATCTTCCGCACGCTTCGTCGCGCCCGGTGCCCGGTCGTCGTCGTCCCGCAGCCGGGCGCCTGTCACCGGACAAGGGGAGGGCCGCGCCTCCGGCGGCTGTCCCGCGGGCCCCGGGTGGCTGTCGGCCGTTGGGTCCGCCTGGTCGCCTCCTTCGCCCGTGCCCGGCCGCAGTAGCCGAGGGGGAGCAACGCGTCCGCTCGGCACCAGGATTCCGCTCCGCTCGGATCCGACAGGTCTGTTACGGCCAGATGTATTGACACGGCCCCAGGGGCGGGCGAGCATCTCTCCCAAGTTAATTAACTATCTAGTGCGTTAACTACAGCACGTGCCGGGTGCGCACCCCCTCGCCACCCGTTCCGGCGTCCCCCCCCAGCAGCGCCGGCGCCGGCCCCCCGTCCCCCTCGCAGCCCGCCCCAGCCCGTGGGGACGCTGCTCTCCCCGAGGAGTTCACGTGTCCGCTCACCCACACCCACACCCACAGGCCGACAAGCCGTCGGCCGAGCCGCCCCAGGGCAGGCCCCGCAAGGCCGCCTTCGCCGCCTGGATCGGCAGCGCGCTGGAGTACTACGACTTCTTCATCTACGGCAGCGCCGCCGCCCTGGTCTTCCCCAAGGTCTTCTTCGACCCGGACGACCCGGCCACCGCCACCTTGATCTCGATGGCGACCTTCGGCGTCGCCTACGCCGCCCGCCCCCTGGGGGCTCTCGTCCTTGGCCACTTCGGTGACCGGCTCGGCCGCCGGAAGATCATGGTCTGGACGCTGATCCTGATGGGCCTCTCCACCTTCCTCATCGGCTGTCTGCCCACGTACGCGCAGGTCGGCACCGTCGCTCCGGTGCTCCTCGTGCTGATGCGCGTGTTCCAGGGGCTCTCCGCGGCCGGCGAGCAGGCCAGCGCCAACGCGATGACGCTGGAGCACGCGCCGGAAGACCGGCGCGGCTACTACACGAGCTTCACCCTCAACGGCACCCAGGCCGGTCAACTCCTCGCCACCCTGGTGTTCCTGCCGGTCGCAGCCCTTCCGGACGAGCAGCTCTACAGCTGGGGCTGGCGCATTCCGTTCCTGCTGAGCGCCCTGGTGGCGGTCGCCGGGTACGTCATCCGCCGCACACTGGAGGAGACCCCCGTCTTCCGGCAGGTCTCCGCCGACCAGGAGGTGGCCAGGATGCCGCTGGCGGAGCTGGTCAGGAACCACTGGGCCGATGTGCTGCGGGTGGTCGCGGCGGCGCTGATCGCGACGGTCAGCACGATCTTCTCCGTCTGGGCCCTCTCGTACGCCACCAGTGACGCGGTCGGTCTCGACAAGACCGGCATGCTCTGGGTCGCCGGCAGCGCCAACGCGGTGGCCCTGCTCGCCATCCCGCTCTGGGCCAGGCTCTCGGACCGCATCGGCCGCAAGCCCGTCTTCCTCGTCGGAGCGCTCGGCAGCGCAGTGATGATCTTCGTCTATCTGTGGGCGATCTCCACCGGCAGCTACCCGCTGGTCTTCGTGACCGGAGTGCTGCTCTTCGGTGTCGTCTACAGCGCGGCCAACGGCATCTGGCCCTCGTTCTACGGCGAGATGTTCCCCGCCAGGGTCCGCCTCTCCGGCATGGCCATCGGCACCCAGATCGGGTTCGCCGTCGCCGGCTTCGCGGTCACCTTCGCGGCACAGATCGCGGGCCCCGACGGCGACAACTGGCTCGGCGTCGCGATCTTCACCGCCGCCTTCTGCGCGATCTGCGCCATCGCCGTGGCCACCGGGCGCGAGACGCACCGCGTGCCCACGGCCGACCTCGGCCTGCGCGCCGGGGACGCGAAGGCGCCGACGACCGCGCCCGAGGCGGCCGCCCTCTGAACCGGCCGCGCCCACCGCGCCATCGTGAACGACCGTGCCAAGCCGACCCCCAGGAATACTCGATGACCTCGTACCTCACCGGCCTGATCGGCTCCGGCATCGGCCCCTCGCTGAGCCCCGCCCTGCACGAACGCGAGGCGGACCGGCACGGCGTGCGCCTGGTCTACCGCACCCTCGACATCGACGTCCTCGGCGTCGCGCCCGAGGCCGTCGGTGACCTGGTGCACGCCGCCCGGAGCCTCGGCTTCGACGGGCTGAACATCACCCACCCCTGCAAGCAGTTGGTCATCGAGCACCTGGACGAACTCGCCCCCGATGCCGCCGAACTCGGCGCGGTGAACACCGTCGTCTTCCGGGACGGGCGTGCCATCGGGCACAACACCGATGCCACCGGCTTCGCCCAGTCCTTCGCCCGCGGCCTGGCCGACGCGCCCACCGGCGACGTCGTGCAGCTCGGCGCGGGCGGTGCGGGCGCCGCCGTGGCGCACGCCCTGCTGAACCTCGGCGTCGACCGGGTCACCCTGGTCGACACCGACCCGGCCCGCGCCGCCGCCCTCGCCGCCGCACTGACCGCTCGCTTCGGCCCCGGCCGCGCGGTGTCCGCGCCGACCGGGGCGATGGCCGAGCGCCTCGCCGCCGCGGACGGGCTCGTCCACGCCACACCGACCGGCATGGTCGCGCACCCGGGCCTGCCCCTGCCGGTCACGCTGCTCAGGCCCGGACTCTGGGTGGCCGAAGTCGTCTACCGGCCGCTGGAGACCGAGCTGTTGCGCGAGGCCCGTGCCGTCGGCTGCCGCACCCTCGACGGTGGCGGTATGGCCGTCTTCCAGGCGGCCGACGCCTTCCGGCTCTTCACCGGGCTCGAACCGCACACCGGGCCGATGCTCGCCGACCTCGGCGATCTGGCCGCCTTCCCGGCCTGATACGGCCTCATGCCGCTCTGGTAACCGGCCTCGTACCGGCCTCACAGGAGGACATCATGCGTAAATCGATCGCCACCGTCTCGCTCAGCGGCCCGCTGTCCGAGAAGCTCACCGCCATCGCCACCGCCGGATTCGACGGCGTGGAGATCTTCGAGAACGACCTGGTGGGCGGGCCGCTCAGCCCCGAGGAGGTACGCCTTCGCTGTGCGGATCTGGGCCTGGGCATCGACCTCTACCAGCCGTTCCGCGACTTCGAGGCCGTCCCCGCCGACGTCCTCGCCCGCAATCTGCGCCGCGCGGAACGCAAGTTCGCCGTGATGGAGCGCCTGGGCGCGGACCTGCTCCTCGTCTGCTCCAGCGTCGCCCCCGAGGCGGTCGACGACGACGCGCTCGCCGCCGAGCAACTGCGGCTGCTCGCCGACCGGGCGGCGGCCCACGGCATCCGCATCGCCTACGAGGCCTTGGCCTGGGGCCGGCACGTCAGCACGTACGACCACGCCTGGCGGATCGTCGATCAGGCGGACCACCCGGCCCTGGGCACCTGCCTCGACAGCTTCCACATCCTCTCCCGCGGCTCCGACCCCAAGGGCATCGCGGACATCCCCGGCGAGAAGATCTTCTTCCTCCAGCTGGCGGACGCACCGCTGATGGCGATGGACGTCCTCCAGTGGAGCAGGCACTACCGCTGCTTCCCCGGCCAGGGCGGCTTCGACCTCGCCCCGCTGGTCGCCGCCACCGTAGGGGCCGGATACCAAGGGCCCCTGTCGCTCGAAGTGTTCAACGACGTCTTCCGGCAGGCGGGAGCGGCATCCACCGCCCTCGACGCGCTCCGCTCGCTGCTCCTCCTGGAGGAATCGGCCGGCCTGTCCACGCTCCCCGCCGCGGCCGTGCCCTCCGGCTTCGCCTTCGCCGAGCTGACCGCGGCCGACACCGAACCGCTGCGCGGAGTGCTCGACGCCCTCGGCTTCGCCCACACCGCACGGCACACCTGGAAGCCGGTCGAGCTGTGGGAACAGGGGGAGGCCCGCATCCTGCTCAACACCGGGGTCAGCGGCCGTCGTCAGGACCCGGCGCTGACGGCCATCGGCGTGGAGACCCCCGAACCGCACCGGGCCGCGCGGCGCGCCGAGGCGGTGCTCGCACCTGTGGTGCCGCGCCGTCGGGCAGCACGTGACGCACCGCTTGACGCGGTGGCCGCACCCGACGGCACGGAGGTCTTCTTCTGCCGCACGGACCAGCCCGACCACCCCAGCTGGAGAGGCGACTTCACCGACCTGCCGGCGCGTGCCGTGCCGCCGCAGCGGCGCGAACCGGCCGCCGCCGTCCGCCGCATCGACCACATCGCCCTCACCCAGCCCTGGCACCAGTTCGACGAGGCAGCGCTGTTCCACCTGGGCGTGCTGGGCCTGGAGGCGGACGGCAGCCTCGATCTGGCCGATCCCTATGGCCTCGTACGCAGCCGGGCCGTCGCGTCCCCCGACGGCGGTGTGCGCGTCGTCCTGAACATCGCCCCGGCGCCGGACGCCGAGGGCGCCCGCCTCCAGCACATCGCGCTGGCCACGGACGACATCGTCGGCGCCGCCCGGCGCGTCCTGGACAGCGGCACGGGCCTGCTGCCGATCTCCGCCAACTACTACGACGACCTCGCCGCCCGGTACGAGCTGGAGCCCGAGCGCCTGGCCACCCTCGCGGAGCTCGGCATCCTCTACGACCGGGACGAGAACGGGGAGTTCCTCCACTGCTACACCGCCACCGTCGGGCGCGTCTTCTTCGAGTTGGTGCAGCGCACGGGCGGCTACCGGGGCTACGGAGCGCAGAACGCGGCCGTACGGCTGGCCGCCCAGCACCTTCATCAGCATTAGCCGCCATCAGCACCAGCATTAGACTGACCGGCGCCGATGAGTCCGCCCTGAGGAGCCGCATGGCCGCCGCCGTCCCCCCGCCGTCCCCGCCTGCCAAGCGAACACGGGACGCGGCCCGTACGCAGGGGGAGATCCTCGATGTGGCCACCGAGGAGTTCGCCCGCATGGGCTACGCGGGGGCCAGGGTGGACGAGATCGCCGCCCGCATGCGGACCACGAAGCGGATGATCTACTACTACTTCGGCAGCAAGGACCGGCTGTTCACCGCCGTCCTCGAGCGGGCCTACAAGGTCATCCGGTACGAGGAGCAGCAGCTCGACGTCGGGCATCTGGACCCGGTGGCCGCCATCCGCCGCCTGGCCGAGCTCACCTTCGACCACCACGAGGCGCACCCGGACTTCATCCGCCTCGTCAGCATCGAGAACATCCACGAGGCACAGCACATCGCCGCGTCGCCGAGTCTGGCCTCGCTCAGTTCGCCGGCGATCGACGTCATCGCCTCGATCCTCGAAGCCGGGCGTGAGCAGGGCGTGTTCGCGGCCGAGGTGGACGCCGTCGACCTGCACGCGATGATCAGCTCGTTCTGCTTCTTCCGGGTCTCCAACCGGCACACCTTCCGCACGCTCTTCGGCCGCGACCTCACCGAGGTCTCGCGCCGCGAGCACTACCGGACGATGCTGGGGGACATGGTCATCTCCTACCTGACCGCGGATCTGCCCGGTCCGGACCGGAGTTGACCCCTCGACGGGCGCGTCACCGATCGCGGGCAGGCACCACCATCACCTCGGTGCCGGCCGCGCGCACCGCCCGCACCTGCTCCGCCGCAAGGCCGTCGTCCACGATCAGCAGATCGAAGTCGGTGAGCGGCGCGAGCGCGTACAGACCGTCCTTGCAGAACTTGGTGTGGTCCGCGACCAGTACCCGCCGCGCCGCGCACTCCATCATCGCCCGCTTGACCTGCACGGTCTCCGGCGAGGTGTGGTAGCAGCGGCCGTTGGTGACGGCCGTCGTGGACATGAACAGGACGTCGGCGCGGAAGGCACGGACCGCGTCCGCGGTGTGCAGGCCCATGAAGGCGTCGTACGCCGGGAAGTACGCACCGCCCAGCGTGATCAGTGAGATGCCGGGTTCCTTCGCGAGCGTGGTGATGGCCGGCAGGGAGTTGGTGATCACGGTCAGCGGGGTGTGCTCGGTGGTCTGGTGCGCGAGCAGCAGGCAGGTCGTGCTGTCGTCGAGCAGCACCGTCTGACCCGGCACCAGCAGCGTCGCGGCGGCCCGAGCGAGCAGCTGCTTGGTCTGCGCCATGGTCGCCATCCGCTCCGCGACACTGCCGTGGAACTGCGCCGACGGCAGCCCGGTCGCACCGCCGCGCACCTTGCGCAGCCAGCCCTGTGCCTGCAGGGCGTCCAGATCGCGGTGCGCGGTCATCAGACTGACGCCGAACTCCTCGGCGAGGTCCGCGGTGCGCACGAAGCCGCGCCCGATGACGGCCTCCCGCAGCTGCCGCCGCCGCTCCTCCTGGGCCTCCACCCGGTCCATCGCAGCGCTCCCTCCGGTATCCGCGCCCTGGCCCGCAGGTGGCACGTGTGTGAACTCGCCGCGTTATGTTCGCACGGATCTAACGCGCCCCGCCCGCGGAGCGCGGCGTCGGCGAGCGGCTCCGGTTCGACGCAACACGGCAGGTCGCCGCCCCGATGGGAAGATTCCGGCCGCCATTGACTCGTCTTTCCGGCCAGCTGTTCCATCAGCTCGTCCGTCCCTCCTGCCGCCGCCGCAGAAAGGGGAGAGCCGATGCCGACTCCTCCGACCCCTCCTCCGCGTTCGCTGATCACACGCCTGGGCATTCCGCCGACCCTCGCCTGGGGCTACCTCGGGCTGCTCCTCTTCATGATCGGGGACGGGGTCGAGTCCGGTTATCTCTCTCCGTACCTGATCGACGAGGGCATCTCGCAGCCCCGGGTCGCGCTGCTGTTCACCGTCTACGGAGCCGCCGCGGCCATCGCCGCCTGGCTCTCCGGCGTCCTCTCCGATCTGTGGGGCCCGCGCCGCGTCATGTGGACCGGCCTGGGCATCTGGGGCGTCTTCCAGCTCCTCTTCCTCGTCCTGGCCATCCCCATGACCAGCTATCCGCTGATGATGCTCGGGTACGGCCTGCGGGGCCTGGGCTACCCGCTGTTCGCCTACGGGTTCCTGGTCTGGATCGCCTCGGTGGCGCCGTGCGCCCGGCTCGGCACGGCCATGGGCTGGTTCTGGTTCGCCTTCACCGGCGGCCTGCCCACCCTCGGCTCGCTGGTCGCCAGCGGACTCATCCCGCAGATCGGCGCCTACGCCACCCTGTGGTCGGCGCTGGTCCTGGTGGCCGCGGGCGGTCTGATCGCCCTGCTCCTCGTCCGCGACGACGGGGGCGGGAAGCGGCCGCGGGGCGAGACCGAGGGGCCGCTCGCCACGCTCGTCGGCAGCGTCACGGTCCTGTGGCGCAATCCCCGGGTCGGCGCGGGCTCGCTCGCCCGGGTCATCAACACGGCCTCGCAGTTCGGCTTCTTCGTCATCATGCCGATCCACTTCACGAAGACGGTCGGCTTCAGCCTCACCGAGTGGCTGCACCTGCTCAGCGCGATGTTCGCGACCAATATCTTCGCCAACCTGCTGTTCGGCGTGGTGGGCGACCGGTTCGGCTGGCGCCGCACCATCGCCTGGTTCGGCGGCGCGGGCTGCACCGTCAGCACGCTGCTCCTCTTCTACGTGCCGAACGCGGCGGGCGACAACTTCCCGCTCGCGCTGCTGGCCGCCGCCTTCTACGGCGCTACGCTGGCCGGGTATGTACCGCTTTCGGCACTGGTGCCCTCGCTGGAGCCGCGGCACAAGGGGCAGGCGCTGGCCGCGCTCAACCTCGGCGCGGGCGCCAGCACGTTCATCGGCCCCGCGGTCGTCGCCGTCTTCGTCGGGCCGCTCGGCGTCACAGGGGTGGTCTGGATATTCGCGGGGATGCATGCGGTGAGCACCGTGCTCGCGCTCTTCCTGAAGCTGCCGGACGACGCGGGCGCGGCACCGGCGGACGGCGCCGCGCAGGACACCGGCGCCCCGCAGGACACCGCCGCACCGGAGCACGCCGCGCCGGAGCACGCCGCGCCGGACGCCGCGCCCGCCACCGCCGCGCCCGCCACCGCCTCGGCCGGTGTGAAAGGACTGACCTGATGTCCGTACTGACCATCGACGTCGGCACCACGATGATCAAGTCGGTCGTCTTCGACGACCAGGGCAAGGAGATCGCCGTCTCCCGGCTCGCCACCGAAGTCCTGCGGCCCCACCCCGGCTGGGCGGAGCAGGACATGGACGCCGTCTGGAACGCCGTCGTCCATACTGTCCGCAGCGTGCTCTCCGGCCTCGGCGACCCCGTCTGGCTGGTGTCCTTCACCGCCCAGGGCGACGGCGCCTGGCTCGTCGACGAGGCCGGCCGCCCTACCGGGCCCGCGATCCTGTGGTCCGACGGCCGGGCCGGCGACCTGCTCACCGCCTGGCAGCGCGACGGCGTACTCGAAGCCGCCTTCCGCCGCAACGGATCGCTGACCTGCGCCGGCATGCCCAACGCCCTCTTCAGCTGGCTCGCCGCCCACGACCCGGACCGCCTCGCACGCTCCAGCACCTGTCTGACCGCCGCGGGCTGGCTCTTCCTGCGCCTCACCGGTGTCCGCGCCTGCGACGAATCCGACGCCTCCGCCCCCTTCCTCGACCACTCCACCGGCGACTACGACCCGCGGATCCTCGACCTGTTCGGCCTGAGCGCCTACCACCGCCTCCTGCCGACCGTCCTCGGGGAGTCGGAGCGGATCGCCGAGATCACCGGCGAGGCCGCGGGCCAACTGGGGCTGCCCGCCGGTCTTCCGGTCGTGATGTCCCCGTACGACATCGCCGCCACCGCCCGCGGCGTCGGCGTGGTCAATCCGGGCCAGGCGTGCAGCATCCTCGGCACCACCCTGTGCACGGAGATCGTCCGCACGGACGTGGACACCGGCGGCGAACCCTCCGGCATCAACATCGCCTACCGAGGCCGCGAGCGGGTGCTGCGCGCCTTCCCGACCCTCAACGGCGCCGAAGTCCTCGGCTGGGCCGCGCAGATGCTGGGCCTCGCCGGGCCGCCGGACCTCGCGCGGCTGGCCTTCGCATCGGAGCCCGGCGCCCGCGGGCTGCTGTTCCTGCCCTACCTCTCCCCGGCCGGCGAACGCGCGCCCTTCCTCGACCCGCACGCCCGCGGCTCCTTCTGGGGCCTGTCCCTGGAACACTCCCGTGCCGACCTGGCCCGCGCCGTCTTCGACGGGCTCTCGCTGGTCCTGCGCGACTCGCTGGCCGCCGCCCGCACGGAGGTGAGCGAGCTGCGGCTGTGCGGCGGCGGCGCCAACAGCGACGCGTGGTGCGCGCTGATCGCCGACGCGACGGGCGTGCCGACCGCCCGCTCCGGCGACACCGAACTGGGCGCCAAGGGGGCCTTCCTGACCGGCCTCGTCCGCTCCGGCGCCGAGAGCAGCATGCACACCGCCGCCGCCAAGTACGTCCGGATGCAGAGCAGGTGGGAACCCGACACGGAACGCGCCCAGTTCTACGCCGCCCTGTACGAGGACTTCCTCGACCGGCGGGCCATCGCCCGCGAGGCCGGCTGGCGGGGCCGTGCGGTCTGGCGGGGGAGCAGTGCCACGGGGCCGACCGGGAGCCCACAGGACGGCGACCGTTCCCCCACCGGCCCAGGAGGCATCCATGCCTGAGAGTTCCTCCGCCGACGCCCTCCTCAACGGCACCGGGCAGGCCATCGCCCGCGGGGCCGGCCGGCGGGGCGGCGCGATATGGCAGGGGAGCAGTGCCACGGGGCCGACCGGGAGCCCACAGGGCGGCGACCGTTCCCCCATCGGCCCAGGAGGCATCCATGCCTGAGAGTCCTTCCGCCGACGCCCTCCTCGACGGCACCGGGCAGGCCATCGCCCGCGAGGTCGGCCGGCGGGGCGGCGCGATATGGCAGGGGAGCAGTGTCGCGGGGCCGCGCGACGACGGCGACGACAACCGCACCGACCCGGGAGACATCCATGCCTGAGACCCCCTCTGCCGACCACGCCCCGGGACCCCTCGACGGCATCTGGCTCGGCCTCGACCTCGGCACCCAGAGCGCCCGCTGCGTCGCCGTCGACGGCACCGGGCAGCTCCTCGCCAGTGCCTCCCGGCCGCTGACCAGCCACCGCGACGGCGTACGCCACGAGCAGGACCCCGAGCAGTGGTGGACCGCCCTGTCCGCCGCCTGCCGCGAGGCCCTGGCCGGACTCGACGCGCGGCGCGTCCGCGGGCTCGCCGTCGACGGCACCTCCGGGACGATCCTGCTCGCCGACGCCGCGGGCCGCCCGCTCACGCCCGGCCTGATGTACGACGACGGGCGCGCCGCCGACCAGGCGGCGACCGTCAACGAAGCGGGCGGCGAGGTCTGGCGCGAGCTCGGCTACCGCAGCATGCAGCCGTCCTGGGCGCTGCCGAAGCTGGCCTGGCTCCTGGACCACGACGCGGCGGCGTCCCGGGCGGGGGCCCGCCTCCTGCACCAGGTCGACCTGGTCACCTGGCGACTTGCCGGACACCAGGTCGCCGCCGACGCCAGCCACGCCCTCAAGACCGGCTACCACCTGGTCGACGAGCGCTGGCCGCACAAGGTCATGGCCGAACTCGGCGTGCCCGAGGGCCTGTTGCCCGACGTCGTACGCCCCGGCAGCGTGCTCGGTACGGTGTGCGCCGCGGCCGCGGAAGCCACCGGCATCCCCGAGGGCACCACCCTGGTCGCCGGCATGACCGACGGCTGCGCCGCCCAGATCGGCGCCGGAGCCCTGGAGCCCGGCGCATGGAACGCGGTGCTCGGCACCACCCTCGTCCTCAAGGGCACCAGCCCGCACCTGGTCCGCGACCCGGCGGGCGTCGTGTACTGCCACCGCGGGCCGGGCGACACCTGGCTGCCGGGCGGCGCCTCCAGCAGCGGCGCCGGAGTCGTCTCCCGGCACTTCCCCGGCGAGGACCTGGACGCGCTCACCGCTCAGGCCGCCGCGCTCGACCCGGACGCGGTCGCCTACCCCCTGGTCTCCACCGGCGGCGAACGCTTCCCCTTCCGCGCCCCGCAGGCCGAACCCTTCATCCTCGGCCAAGTCCCCACCCGTGCCGCCGAGTTCCACGCCTACCTGCTCGGCGTCGCCTGCCTGGAACGGCTCTGCCTCGACTACCTCGACCACCTCGGCGCCCCCGTCGACGGCCCCCTCACCCTCACCGGCGGCGGCGCCCGCAACCGCTACTGGTGCACGCTGCGCGCCGAGGTCCTCGGACGTCCCGTACGCCTGCCCGAACAGGCCGAAGGCGCCATCGGCATGGCGGTGCTCGCCGCCACCTCCTCCGGCGCGAGCCTCCAGGAGACGGCCGCGGCCATGGTCCGGACCGGTGCCGAGATCCACCCGTCGCCGGACCGCACCGCCCGCTACCTCCCCGCCTATCTCCGCTTCATCGACGAACTCACCCGCCGCGGCTGGCTCGACCAGGCCGTGGCCGACCACGCCCGCAGGAGGGCAGCGCAGTGACCGACTTCATCCTCGTACGCCACGGCGAATCCGTCTGGCACGCGGAGAACCGCTACGCGGGACGCACCGACGTACCCCTCACCCCGCACGGCCGCGAACAGGCCGCCGCGCTCGCCCAGTGGGCCGTCACCGCCGAACTCACGGCCGTCTGGAGCTCCCCGCTCTCCCGCGCCCGGCTCACCGCCGCGCCCGCCGCCGAGGCCTGCGGTCTGCCCCCGCGCGTCGACGAGCGGCTCAACGAACTCGACTTCGGCGAGGGCGACGGCCTGACCAGGGACGAGATGCGCGAGCGCTTCCCGGAGCAGCTGGCGGCCTTCCTCGACGACCCGGTCGCCCACCACCTCCCCGGCGGCGAGGACCCGCGCAAGGCCGCGGCACGCGCCGCCGACTGCCTGGCCGACATCGCCCGCGCACAGCCGCACGGCAGGGTCCTGCTCGTCGCCCACTCCACCCTCGTCCGGGTGCTGCTCTGCCACCTCCTGGGCATTCCGCTCGCCGACTACCGCCGGGTCTTCCCCCAGCTGTACAACGGCGCCCTCACGGAGATCCGGATCGAGGACGGACACACCGCGCTGCTGCGGCTCAACACCCCCGCGACGCACCAGACCTCCGACATCCGCTGACCGGCCACCCCGCCCCACCGCCCTTCAGGAGAGACCCACCCATGAGCACCACCGTCCTCGCCGCCGGCAACCACTTCATCCGCCCGAGCCTGTTCACCGAGGCCGTGCGGGCCGCCGCCGGGGAGCTGCCGCTGGACGTCCGTGAGCTCCAGTTCCCCTGGCCGCACACGCCGTTCGGCCCGGTCGGAGAGGTCATCGAGGCGTCCGGCAGCGAGGAGGAGATGATCGAGGCGCTCCAGGGGGTGCAGGTCTGCGTCACCGAGCACGGCTCGCTCACCGAGCGCATCCTCGCCAACTGCCCCGACCTGAAGCTGTTCTGCACCAGCCGCGGCGGCCCGGTCAACGCCAACCTCGACGCCGCGACCCGGCACGGCGTGGCGGTCTGCTACGCCCCCGGCCGCAACGCCACCGCCACCGCGGAACACACCCTCACACTCATGCTCGCCGCCGCCCGCGGCGTCGGCGACACCCACACCGCCCTGCGCGAGGGCACCTGGCGCGGCGACTACTACGACTACGACAACTGCGGCATCGAGATCGACGGCGCGACCGTCGGCCTGATCGGCTACGGCGCCATCGGCAGCCGGGTCGCCAAGGTCCTGCGCGCCATGGGCGCCGAGATCCTGGTGCACGACCCGTACGTGCGGCCCGAGGCGCTGGCCGGTGTCGCGGAGCAGGTCTCCCTCGCCGAACTGCTGCGCCGCTCGCGCATCGTCTCCCTGCACGCCCGGGTCACCGACGAGACCAAGGGCATGATCGGCCGCGCGCAGATCGCCGCGATGCCCCGCGGCTCGATCCTGGTCAACTGCGCCCGCGGCGCACTGCTCGACTACGAAGCCGCCTGCGACGCACTGGACTCGGGCCACCTCGCCGGGGCGGGCTTCGACGTCTTCCCCGAGGAGCCCCTGCCCGCCGACTCCCGTCTCCTCACCGCCCCCGGCGCCGTCCTCACCCCGCACATCGCGGGCGGCAGCCGGCAGGTCGCGCACACGGCCGCGAACATCGTCGCCGCGGAGGTCGGCCGCTTCCTGCGCGGCGAGCCGCTGGAGCACTGCGCCAACCCCGAGGTGTTCAAGGCGGGTTGAGCCCGGCAGCGGCGGCGTAGCCTGCGGTCAGGAGGTGGTTGTATGCGCGAGACATCCTCATCGGCGCAGCCGGGGGCGGCGGACCGGCCCCCGGCCGACCCGGGGCTCTTCGGGCCCTCGTCCGTGACCTGGCAGATGCACGGCGACCCGATGATGTGGGTCGCCGGTATCCGCGCCCTGTATCTGCAGGCCCTGCACCCCCGCGCGGTCCGCGGCGTCATGCAGAACTCCGATTTCCGCAAGGACGCCTGGGGCCGCCTCATGCGCACCGCGAACTTCGTGGGCACCACCACGTACGGCACCACCGAGGTCGCCGAGCACGCGGGCGCACGGGTGCGGAAGATCCATACGATGATCAAGGTCACCGACCCCGACACGGGGGAGCGGTACGGCGTCGACGAGCCCGGCCTGCTGCTCTGGGTGCACTGCGCCGAGATCGACTCCTATCTGCACGTCGCACGCCGCTCCGGATTCCGCCTGACCGACGAGCTCGCCGACCGGTATGTCGACGAACACCGCGAGAGCGCCCGGCTCGTCGGCCTCGACCCCGCCGACGTACCGGCGTCGACCACCGAGCTCGCCGCGTACTTCGAGCGGGTGCGGCCCGAACTGGCCGCGGGGCCCGAGGCGCGCGACGTCGACGACTTCCTCCAACGTCCGCCGACCCACCCCCTGTTGGTCCCGGCGCGCGCCCTGCTGTGGCGGCGCGTGGCGAATCTGGCGTACGCCGCGCTGCCGCCGTACGCCCACGAGCTCTACGGCAGGGCGGCCCCGCCGCCCGCCACCGTGACCCGGCGACTCGTCACCACCGGCACCATCCTGCGCACCGTTCCCGCACGTCTACGCTGGCAACTTCCCCCGAAGCACATTCTGCGCGCCATGGCCAGGCTCGGGCCCGGCGCCCGGCCTGCCCCGTACAAACTCGACAGGCGGACAGCCATACTGGACGGGCCGGGGAGGGCGAAGCGAAGCAACGGGGGCGACGGCGGGAGATGGCGGACACCAGGCTGATCCAGGGCCGGTACCGGCTGCTGGACCTGATCGGGCGCGGCGGCATGGGCGAGGTGTGGCGTGCCCGCGACGAGTCCCTCGGGCGCAGGGTCGCCGTGAAGTGCCTCAAGCCGATGGGGCCCCAGCACGACCAGTCCTTCACGCGCGTGCTGCGCGAGAGGTTCCGGCGCGAGGCACGCGTCGCGGCGGCGCTGCAGCACCGCGGCGTCACCGTCGTCCATGACTTCGGGGAGCACGACGGCGTCCTGTATCTGGTCATGGAGCTGCTCGAAGGGCGCAATCTCAGCCAGCTCCTGGAGGACAACAAACAGCATCCGCTGCCCGTCGCGGACGTCGTGGAGATCGCCGACCAGGTGGCGTCCGCACTCGCGTACACCCATGAACAGGGCATCGTGCACCGGGACCTGAAGCCCGCGAACATCATGCGGCTCACGGACGGCACGGTGAAGATCTGCGACTTCGGCATCGCCCGGCTCGGCCACGACATCGGCTTCACCTCGCGCCTGACCGGCACGGGCATAGCGATGGGCACCCCGCACTACATGTCGCCCGAGCAGATCAGTGGCTCCCAGGTCGACCAGCGCAGCGACCTCTACTCCTTCGGGTGCGTCCTGTACGAGATCGCCACGGGGGCGCCGCCCTTCGACCTGGAGGACGCCTGGGCGGTGCTCGTCGGCCACCGCGACACGGCGCCCGAGCCGCCGCGCAGGCACCGCGACGACCTGCCCGAGTACTTCGAGAGGATCGTCCTGGACCTGCTCGCCAAGGAGCCGGACGCGCGGCCCCGGGACGCGCGCGAACTGGGGCGCCGCATCGTCTCCGGCCGCACCGTCCCCACGTACGTCCCCACCGTCGTCACCCCGCCGGTGCGCCGCCCGGAGCAGCCGCCCTCGCGCGAGCCGCGGCTCCCCTCGTGGACGCGCGGCATGACCACCGGGCACAAGGCGAACGGCGCGTCCGAGCTGCGGATCACCCCGCCCGACACGGCCGCGGGCCTGACCGGCGAGTGGATCCCGCGCGCCGACGCGCGCCGGACCGCGACCCCGCGGCAGCCCGAGCGGCCCACCCCGTCACCGGAGCTGGTCGCCACCCTCGTCAGCCGGCACAACGCGGGCCTGAGCCTGGGGCGTCTTGGCCGGTGGGCCGAGGCGGGCGAGGTGCACCGCGCGGTGGCCGCCGAGCGGGAGCACGCCCTTGGCCCCGACCACCCCGACACGCTCGCCAGCCGCTACGAAGTGGGCTTCACGCTCAGCCGCACCGGCCGCGCCGCCGACGCCCTGCGCGAGTACGGCCGCGTCGCACAGGGCAGGGAGCGCACGCTCGGCCCCGAGCACCCCGACACGCTCGCCGCGCGGCAGGAGATGGCGTACGTCATGGGGCAGTTGGGGCGGCACTTCGAGGCGCACCAGATGTACACGTCGGTCCTGGCCGTCCGGGAGCGGACCGCGGGCCCCGACCACCCCGACACCCTGCGCTGCCGGCACAACCTCGCGTACAACCTCAGCAGGCTGGGCCGCCTGGAGGACTCCTACCAGCTGGCCCGCCAGGTCGCGTTGGCCCGCGCGCGCGTCCTGGGCGAGACACATCCCGACACGCTTGTCACCCGCTACGAAGTCGCTTACGCGCTGGGCCAGTTGGGCCGCTGGCCCGAGGCGCTGCAGACCTACCGCGAGGTCGCCGACGCGCGCGTGCGGGCGCTGGGCGCCGACCACCCCGACACCCTCGCCGCCCGCTATGAAGTGGGCATCAGCCTCGGCAGGCTCGGCCGCAGCGGCGAGGCCCTTGAGCTGTACCGCGACCTGATCGACGACCGCACCCGGGTGAACGGCCCCGCCGACCCCGAGACCCTGCGCGCCCGGCACGGCCTGGGCGTCAACCTCGGCCGCCAGGGCCGCTGGGAGGAAGCCCTGGCCGAGGCCCGTGACGTGTGCGCGATACGCGAACGCGTCCTGGGCGGCGACCACCCCGACACCCTGGTCAGCCGCCGCGAGGTGGCCGTGGGCCTGGGCTGGCTCGGCCGCTGGGCCGACGCCCTGACCGAGTACCGCCGGGTCGCCGCCGCCCGCGAGCAGGTCCTGGGCGCCGACCACCCCGACGCCCTGGCCAGCCGCAACGACGAGGCGCACTGCCTGGAACAGCTCGGGCGCGGCACCGAGGCGGTCGAGCTCTACCGGCGGGTGGCGGCCCTGCGCCAGCAGCGGGCCTCCGGCGGGCACTGAGGCGCGGGGAGAGCAGAGGGTTTCGGTCCGTGGGCGCCTGTCGGCGCGTCGTGGGTGGTCGCGCAGTGCCCCGCGTCCCTTCGGGGCCCTCCACGTGTTACCAAGGGCTATGCCTCCTCGCGATCGATACGACGCCGTCATCGTCGGCGGTGGTCACAACGGACTCGTCGCCGCCGCCTACCTCGCCCGCGCCGGACGTTCCGTCCTGCTTCTGGAGCGGCTCTCCGGCACCGGTGGCGCCGCCGTGTCCAGCCGCCCCTTCGCCGGGGTCGACGCCCGGCTCTCGCGCTACTCGTACCTGGTCAGCCTCCTGCCGCGGAAGATCGTCCGGGACCTCGACCTGGACTTCCGGGTGCGCACCCGCACCGTCTCCTCCTACACCCCCACCGAGCGCGACGGACAACCGGCCGGACTGCTCGTCGGCGGGGGAGAGGCACGCACCCGGGACGCGTTCGAACGGCTCACCGGCGGCCCGCGCGAGTACGAGGCCTGGCGGGAGTTCTACGCCATGACCGGGCAGGTCGCCGAGCAGGTGTTCCCCACACTGACCGAACCGCTGCCCACGCGCGAGGAACTGCGTGGGCGGGTCGGTGACGAGGCCGCCTGGCGGGCGCTCTTCGAGGAGCCCATCGGCGCCGCCATCGAGGAGCGGTTCGCCGACGACCTGGTGCGCGGCGTGGTGCTCACCGACGCCCTCATCGGGACGTTCGCCGACGCCCACGACCTGTCCCTGCGCCAGAACCGCTGCTTCCTCTACCACGTCATCGGCGGCGGCACCGGCGACTGGAACGTGCCGGTCGGCGGCATGGGCGCGCTCACCGGAGCCCTGGCCGCCGCGGCCCGCGCGGCGGGCGCCGAGCTCGCCACCGACCACGAGGTCACCCGGATCGAGTCGGACGGGCAGACGGCCGAGGTCACCTACCGCACGCCCGACCGCGAGGCCACCGTCGCCGCCCGGCACGTCCTGGTCAACGCCTCGCCGCAGGAGCTCGCCGAGCTCGTCGGCGACACGCCGCCCGCCCCGGCCGAAGGAGCCCAGCTCAAGGTCAACATGCTGCTCGAACGGCTGCCGAGACTGCGCGACACCTCCGTCGACCCGCACGAGGCCTTCGCCGGGACCTTCCACATCGGGGAGGGCTACGACGAGTTGGCGGCCGCGTACACCCAGGCCGCCTCCGGACAGCTGCCCGCCGCGCCGCCGTCCGAGATCTACTGCCACTCCCTGACCGACCCCAGCATCCTCGCCCCCGACCTCGCCGAGCGCGGCTTCCAGACCCTGACCCTCTTCGGGCTGCACACGCCCGCCCGCCTCTTCGCCCACGACAACGACGCCGTACGGGCCGAACTGCTGAAGTCGACCCTGGCGCAGCTGGACGCGCACCTGGCCGAGCCGCTCGCCGACTGCCTGGCCACCGATGCCGAAGGACGCCCCTGCATCGAGGCCAGGACCCCGCTCGACCTGGAGCGCGACCTGCGCCTGCCCGGCGGCAACATCTTCCACCGCGACCTCGCCTTCCCCTACGCCCAGGACGACACGGGACGCTGGGGCGTGGAGACACGGCACGCGAACGTCCTGCTGTGCGGGGCGGGCGCCGTGCGCGGCGGCGGGGTCAGCGGCATCCCCGGACACAACGCGGCGATGGCGGCGCTGGGGGAGTAGGGCGGCGGGCAGGCCGGCTTGCGGCCTGCCCTCGGTTCCCGGCCCGCCCTCAGTCGGCCGACGAGGTCCAGCCCACCGCCTCGACGCGCGCCGCGTCGGCGGGCCGTGCCTCGTCGAAGGCCGTACGGCCGCCGTCCTCGACCCGCAGCCCGTCGGCGTACGCGCCGCGCCCCACGTAGAGCTGGTCCGTCGCGTACCGCCAGCGCAGCCGCACCCGTTCACCCCGCCGGCCGGAGAGGTCCGCGGCCAGCCGGTGCCAGACGCGCCCGGACCAGCCGGAGGCCGTGCCGTCGGGATGCTGCCGGGGGTCCGACCCCCTGTGCTGCGTCGTGAACGGCACCGGCTGCCACGTCGTGCCGTCGTCGCGCGAGGCCTCCAGGCGCAGCTGGTCCGAGCCCGGCTCGGTGTCCCACCACAGCGAACACCGCAGCCGCGCGCGGTCCGTGGTGAGGGTCAGCGGCGGCAGCGTCAGGGTGGCCGTGGTGGCGTTCGCCATGCCGGAGAACCAGGCGGTGCGCCCGTGCGCGGGACGGACCGGGACGGCGCGGGCCATGCGGTTGGCCGCCGCCACCCTGGGGGCGGAGCCGGAGCGCCAACTGCGCACCGGGTGGACCGAGTTGCCGAGGACGACGAGGAAGGAGTCGGTCGTGGGGTCCAGGACGAGGGAGGTGCCGGTGAATCCCGTGTGGCCCGCGGTGCGCGGTGTCGCCATCGCGCCCATGTACCAGTGCTGGTAGAGCTCGAAGCCCAGCCCGTGCTCGTCGCCGGGAAAGGCGGTGTTGAAGTCGGTGAACATCAGCTGCACGGACTCGGCGGACAGGATGCGGGAGCGGCCGTAGACCCCGCCGTTGAGCAGCGTGCGGCCGAGGACCGCGAGATCCCAGGCGCAGGAGAAGACGCCCGCGTGCCCGGCGACGCCGCCGAAGGCGAAGGCGTTCTCGTCGTGCACCTCGCCCCACACCATGCCGCGGTCCAGGCCCGACCAGGGCAGGCGGGCGTCCTCGGTGGCGGCGATCTTGGGCTGCCAGGACGCGGGCGGGTTGAAGCGCGTGCGGCGCATCCCGAGGGGAGCGGTGATCTCGTCGTGGAGCAGGGCGTCCAGGCCGAGGCCCGTGATCTCTTCGAGGACCAGCTGGAGCGAGATCAGGTTCAGGTCCGAGTAGAGGTACTTGGTGCCCGGCGGGTTGAGCGGCGCCTCCTGCCAGATCAGGCGCAGCCGCCCCTCGCGCGTGGGCTCCTTGTAGAGGGGGATCCAGGCGCGGAACCCCGAGGTGTGGGTGAGGAGCTGGCGAATGGTGATGTCCTGCTTGCCCGCGCCCCCGAAGTCGGGGAGGTAGGAGGCGACCTTCGCCTCCAGCTCCAGCTCCCCCCGCTCGATCTGCTGCACCGCGAGCAGCGAGGTGAACAGCTTGGAGACGGAGGCCAGGTCGAAGACCGTGTCCTCGGCCATCGCGATCTGCCGGTCGGCCGGCAGCTCGACGCCGGTGTCGGTCTTCTCGTCGTACGCCGCGTAGCGCACCGCCTTGCCGATGGGCCGGTGCAGGGCGACCGTGCCGCCGCGGCCCGCGAGCAGGACCGCGCCCGCGTACCAAGGGTGCTTGGGCGAGGGGCCGAGGAACTGCTCGGCGTCGGCGACCAGTTGCCGCAGATGCCCGGCGAGCAGCCCGGCCCGCTCGGGGGTGCCGGGCCGCAGCGTCGGACGCCCGGCGCCGGCCGCGGACCCCGTCACCGCCGCGGCGGGACCCGCGGGGAACGGCACAAGGGCGAGCGCGCCGCCCAATGCCGCAACGCCCGCGCCCAGTTGGCGTCGGCTGAGACCGCCACCGCCCGCTCTGTCCGCCGCCCCGCTGTCCTCGGCCATGACCGTGCCCCCTCCTGGAACGCTCCGGAGCTGAAATTATCTTTCGGGATCACAAGAGACTGCTGAAACTTTCATGTCACTGCCCGGCCCTGTCAACCGCGGGCGCCTGGCAAAGATCTGACACTGCATCAGAAAATCTCTTCCGTCGTCCGGACGGCTGCGGCATCCTGCGCCCATGCAGACAGACCTGAGCAGGAAACTGGGGATCGAGCACGCCATCTTCGGCTTCACGCCCTTCCCCGCGGTGGCCGCCGCCATCAGCAGGGCGGGCGGATTCGGTGTGCTCGGCGCGGTCCGCTACACGGCGCCCGACGAGCTGGCCCGGGATCTCGACTGGATGCAGGAGCACGTCGACGACCGGCCCTACGGGCTCGATGTCGTGATGCCCGCCAAGAAGGTCGAGGGGGTGAGCGAGGCCGACGTCGAGGCGATGATCCCCGAAGGACACCGGCAGTTCGTCCAGGAGACCCTCGGCAAGTACGGCGTACCCGAACTCGCCGAGGGCGAAGCCTCCGGCTGGCGCATCACCGGCTGGATGGAGCAGGTCGCCCGCAACCAGCTCGACGTCGCCTTCGACTACCCGATCAAACTCCTCGCCAACGCGCTCGGCTCACCGCCCGCCGACGTCATCCGGCGCGCCCACGACCACGACGTCCTGGTCGCCGCTCTCGCGGGCAGCGCACGCCACGCGCGCAAGCACGCGGAGGCGGGCATCGACGTCATCGTCGCGCAGGGCTACGAGGCGGGCGGCCACACCGGCGAGATCGCCTCCATGGTCCTGACGCCCGAAGCCGTCGAGGCCGTCGCGCCGCTGCCGGTCCTCGCGGCCGGCGGCATCGGCAGCGGGGAGCAGATCGCGGCCGCGTTCGCGCTCGGCGCGCAGGGCGCGTGGCTCGGCTCCCTCTGGCTCACCACGACGGAGGCGGACCTGCACTCGCGGGCGCTCACCGAGAAGCTCCTTGCGGCGGGCTCGGGCGACACGGTCCGCTCGCGCGCCCTGACGGGCAAGCCCGCACGCCAGCTGCGCACCGAATGGACCGACGCCTGGGACGACCCGAACGGACCCGGCACGCTGCCCATGCCACTGCAAGGGCTCCTGGTCGCCGAGGCGGTGTCGCGCATTCAGAAGTACGAGGTCCAGCCGCTGCTCGGCACACCCGTCGGGCAGATCGTCGGCCGGATGAACAGCGAACGCAGCGTCCAGGCCGTCTTCGACGAGCTGACCCGCGGATTCGAGCGTGCCATCGACCGCGTGAACCGCATCGCCGGACGCGGCTGACGAGACGACGGAGGAGAGGCCCCTATGAGCAGCACGCCCCCCAACGGCTTCTGGGCGCAGGCCCAGGCCGACCCGGACCGTGCGGTACTGATCGCGCCCGACGGCGAGGAGTGGACCGCGCGACGCCTGCACGCGGCGGTCAATCAACTCGTCCACGGGCTGCGCGCCGCGGGCCTCGAACGCGGCGACGCCTTCGCCGTCGTGCTGCCCAACGGCGTCGAGTTCCTCACCGCGTACCTGGCGGCCTCACAGGCCGGTTTCTACCTGGTCCCGGTCAACCACCACCTGGTCGGACCGGAGATCGCCTGGATCGTCGCCGACTCCGGTGCGAAGGTGCTCGTCGCGCACGAGCGGTTCGCCCAAGCGGCGACCGACGCCGCCGACGAGGCGAAGCTCCCCGCCACCCACCGGTACGCCGTGGGCGCCATGGAGGGCTTCCGCCCGTACGCCGAACTCCTCGCAGGACAGCCGGAGTCCGTGCCCCGGGACCGCACGCTCGGCTGGGTCATGAACTACACCTCGGGCACCACGGGACGCCCGCGCGGCATCCGCCGCCCGCTGTCCGGCAAACTCCCCGAGGAGTCCTACCTCGGCGGCTTCCTCGGCATCTTCGGCATCAAGCCCTTCGACGGCAACGTGCACCTCGTCTGCTCGCCGCTCTACCACACCGCGGTCCTCCAATTCGCGGGCGCAGCCCTGCACATCGGCCACCCGCTGGTCCTGATGGACAAGTGGACGCCCGAGGAGATGCTCCGCCTCATCGACACCTACAAGTGCACGCACACCCACATGGTGCCGACCCAGTTCCACCGCCTGCTCGCACTGCCGGACGCCACGAAGGCGGCGTACGACGTGTCGTCCATGCGCCACGCCATCCACGGCGCCGCGCCCTGCCCCGACCACGTCAAACGGGCGATGATCGAATGGTGGGGCGAGTGCGTCGAGGAGTACTACGCGGCCAGCGAGGGCGGCGGTGCCTTCGCCACCGCGCAGGACTGGCTCAAGCGCCCCGGAACCGTCGGCAAGGCCTGGCCCATCAGCGAACTGGCCGTCTTCGACGACGACGGCAACCAACTGCCGCCCGGTGAACTCGGCACCGTCTACATGAAGATGAGCACCGGCGGATTCTCGTACCACAAGGACGAGTCCAAGACGAAGAAGAACCGCATCGGCGACTTCTTCACGGTCGGCGATCTCGGGCTCCTCGACGAGGAGGGCTATCTCTACCTCCGCGACCGCAAGATCGACATGATCATCTCGGGCGGGGTCAACATCTACCCCGCCGAGATCGAGTCCGCGCTGCTCACCCACCCCGCCGTCGCGGACGCCGCCGCGTTCGGCATCCCGCACGACGAGTGGGGCGAGCAGGTCAAGGCGGTCGTCGAGGTGGCGGATGGCCATGAGGCGGGCGACGCGCTCGCCGCCGACGTCCTGGCCCACTGCGAGCGCCAGTTGGCGGGCTACAAACGCCCGAAGAGCGTCGACTTCATCGAGGTCATGCCCCGGGACCCGAACGGCAAGCTCTACAAGCGCCGCCTGCGCGAGCCGTACTGGGAGGGCAGGGAACGGGCGGTCTAGGGGCGGGTGCCGTACAGCGCGGGCAGGAGCTGTTCCTCCTCGTAGGCGAAGTGCTCCTCGAGGCCCGACGCGAGTCGGTCGAGTTCGCCGGCCAGGTCGGGGGCCGCGTCCGGGTCGGCGACGAGCGCCTCCAGTTCGGCCAGGGTCCGAGCGACCGTCTTGTGCTCCTCGCGGAGTCTGGCGATCCCCGGGGCCAGCTCCGGGAACTGGCGCTCCAGGTCGGTGAAGGCGCCGTCCTCGTTGGTGTGGTGCTCGTGGAGCGCGCCGCAGAGGGTGAGGCAGTGACGCGTGAGCTGGTGGCCGAGTGACAGTGCGGGGCGGTCGGCGCCGGTGGCCCGGTGCTCGGCCGCCTCCTCGCGTAAGGCGGTGAGTTCGGCGCGCAGTTCGGCGTGCACGCGGACCAAGTGGTCGGCGATCGCGCGATGGCGCGCCGGGTCGGCCGCGCTCAGGCGGTGCAACGCGATGACGGGGATGGTGCGGGCCGTGCCCTGCTGGTAGGCGGTGAAGGCCGGATCGCGCTCGCACTGCGCCGCGTACTGGCGGTCGCGTTCCTCGCCCTGGAGGGGCTCGGCCGTGGCCGGGAAGCGGTCGATGCCACCTTCGCCGTCGGCGATCTCGACGGTGATCCGTGGGTCGGCCAGGAGGTTGTGGTACCAGTCGGGGTTCTTGTCGCCGCCGCCGTTGGAGGCGAAGACGAGGAGCCGGTCTCCGTCGCGGGCGTACACGGCGGGGTTGCTCCGGGGCTGCCCGCTGCGGGCGCCGGTCGTGGTCAGGAGGACGAGCGGGGCGCCGGCGAACATGCCGCCGACCTGGCCGCCGCCTGCGCGGAACTCCGCCATGAGCTGCTGGTTGAACGCGGCGGGGGAGAAGGGCTGTGCGGGCTCTGCGGGGTGTTTCCCGGGCATGGCTGTGAACCCTTTCGATAGCATCGGCAGCGCAAGCGCGTTTGCTTTGAAAGCGAAATAGCTTTGAGGTCAAAGCTATTGAGGAGGGTGGCGAGTGTCAACCGGCGACCAGGCCGGTCCGGAGGTCGACGACGCCGTCCGGGCCCTGCTCCTGCTGATGCCGCGCATGGTCGGGCGGGTCAAGCGGATCAAGATCCCCGAAGAGCTGCAGTCGCTCGCGCTCGCGCCCCGCCACCTCTCGCTGCTCGCCTACCTCCTCTTCGACGGCCCGATGAGCGTCAACGACCTGGCCGCCCGCCTGGAGGTCGCCCCGACGACGGTGAGCCTGATGGTCGGCGAGCTGAGCCGTAAGGGGGTCCTGGAGCGGCGGGAGGACGAGGTCGACCGCCGGCGCAAGATCGTCAGCATCGCGGACGACCGCCGCGCGGCGATCGACGGCTGGCTCGGCCGCGGCGCCGTCGCCTGGCGCAAGGCGCTCGCCCCGCTGACGGCGGCCGAACGGAAGCTGTTCGTCGACACGCTCGCCGCGTACGAGGACGGGCTCGCCGACGACTGACTCCCTCCGCGCCACGTGGAGCAGTACCGCGCGGAGCCGCACAGCACGAAGCCGCACAGCACGGAGCCGGGCCACACCGCGCTTCAACGCGGCATGACCCGGCCCCAGTCGGTGCGGCGCCGCCTCAGCGGTGCTCGCGCACCTTGACCACCTTCAGCTTCGGGTCGCCCAGGATGTCCTTCTCGCAGAACCGCGACGTCACCCAGCGCTCATCGGCGTACAGCCGCGTCTGATCGCTGTAGTGCGGCGAGTTGGGGTTGGACGACTGCGAGTAGCTCAGGAGCGTGCGCGCCTGCGGGCAGCGCCCCTTGTCCCAGCCGACGGCCTGGATGTGGCTCGAACCGTGCGCCACCTCGGTGTAGCCGCCGCCCTTCGCGTCCCAGACCGGCTCGACCTTGTTCCACACGCCGATCGACTCCGTCCCGCCGTGGATCGGCAGCCGCTCCGCACCGCGTACGACGAACTGGTTCCTGCCCAGCGGCGCGTCGAGCGCGATGCCCGCCCCGCTCAGCTCGGTCACCGTGTCGGCCAGCGCGGTCGCGAAGCCCGGCGCGGCCGTGTTGAGGGTGTTCGGCGTGCGCACCGGGTCGGCGGCGGAGAACGGCACCTTCCACAGCTGGGCGTTCGGCACGGCCGCCACGAGCTTGCGCCAGAACCGGTCGAAGAGCAGAGCGCCCTTGCTGTCGGTGTTCATGCCATGGTCCCAGGCCTTGAGGGCGGCACAGGCCTTGCGTACGTCGACGGCCTTGCCGTCACTGCCCGTCGCGGTGCCCCCGGGCAGTGCGGCACACGCCCGCGCCGCGTCGTCGGCGGCCAGATCGCCCGCGGGCGCGCGGTTGGCGAACTGCTGCTTCTGGAGGTCCTTGACCGTCAGGCCGCCCTCCTTCGCCATCGCCGCCACATCCTCGACGGCGCCGCGCGTCCGCATGGAGCGCTGCGTGCCGATCGTCCCGAAGATCCGCTCGTAGCCCGTGATCGGCCGGTCCGCATTCGTGAGCCAGGCGCTGTCGTTGGAGTTCTCGGCGTACGGGGCGTCCTTGAGCGTGGGCATCTTCGAGGGGCCGAAGATGCCGGGCTGGAGAGCGTCCTCGTCCGAGCCGAGCGCGCAGTCACCGCGCGAACCGTCCAGCACGGCCACGCCCGACGCGGGATACGTCACCTTGCCCAGGTCCGTGGAACAGCGCCGGGCCAGGTCGTCGGTGATGCGGGGCAGCACCTGCGACTGGCTGAGCAGCGAGTGGCCCTTCCTGTCCGCGGCGATGGTGTTGACCCAGGGAAGGCCCTGGGTCTCGCGCAGCGCCTTCAGGACACCGTCGGTGGAGCGGGCCTTGCCGAAGCCGAGGTCGGTGTCGCTGCCGCGCAGGTTCGTGGCGTTGGGGTCGTTCAGGGCGTACGCCGTCTTCGCCGACCACGGCAGCGGGAGCTGTGCGCCCATGCCGGTGGTGACCGGCCCGTACCGGGTCCACCACTGGGTGCGGGTCACCGGAGCGCCGTCCTTGACCGGCACCTGGACCGTCCGCTTCGTCATCTTCTCCGGCTTGCCGTCCACCAGATAGGCGGTCGGATCGGCCGGGTCCAGCGTGAGCTGATGCAGGTTGAGGGTCACCCCGGTCGCCACCGTGTGGCTCCACGCCACATCGCCGTTGAAGCCGATGTTGACCACGCTCGTGCCGAGCAGCGAACCGCCCGAGACGTTCAGCTCGCCCGGGATGGTCTGCTGCGACTGCCAGAAGCGCCGGCCACCCTGCCAGGGGTAGTGCGGGTTGCCGAGCAGCAGACCCTTGCCGTTCGCGGTGGTCCTCCCGCTGAACGCGACGGCGTTGGAGCCCATGACGGCCTCGTCGGCCGAGAACAGCTTGCGGGCCTCCTTCGCGGTGCGCTCGGGGTCGGGCGCGCGGTCCGGGGCCGTCGCGGCCGGCGGCTGAGCGGCGGTGATGCCGTCGATGCCACGCCCCTGACCGCCGAGGACCTGCACGGCGAAGCCCTGGCGGGCCACGTCCAGGGAGGTGATCGGGCGCAGCCACTTGGCGCCCTTGCAGGCCGGGTCGGTGACGCGGTTCTGCTTCAGCCAGGCGTTGTAACCCGCCGCGAAGCCGCGCATCAGCTTCTTCGACTCGGCGCTCGGCCCTGCCGGGGCGGGCTGCTTGAGGAGTCTCTCCACCGTGTGCGTGTCGCGGACCCCGCCGAAGTAGAGGTCGCTGGAGAGGTTCGTCGTCGCCGAGGAGAGCGAACCGTCGGGCTTGCCGTCAGGACCGAAGTGACGTGACCGCTCCCCGCGCACCGTCACGTACCCCTCGGCCAGGGTGCACACCTGGTCGGCGGCCTGCGCCCAGCCGGTGCCGAAGCCGAGGTTCTCGTAATCCTTGGCGAGGATGTGCGGAATGCCGTACTGGGTGTAGCGGACGGTCGCGGACAGGCCGCCACCCGACGGGTGGGCGTCGTGCGCCTGCGCCGCGCCGGCGGTGACACCGGACGACGGCAGGAGGGCCGTGGCGGTCAACACGCTGATGCCGAGGGCCGTCAGGCGCCTGGAGCGGATGCGCATTGGTGCCTCCCAACTGGAGTGAGGGCAGGGGCGGTTGAGCGTACCAATCGGTATGTCCCTTGATCGAGCACCGGGACGGACCAGTTCGTACCGTGTCCGGAACCTTGACCGCCGAGACGCGCGCGGCACAGGATCACGCCATGACGGGTGTACGCAGCAATACGGTCGACGGGGTCCTGCGGCGCAGTGCGCGGCGCGTGCCGGGGCGAGTGGCCCTGCGCTATGGGGAGCGGGTCTGGACGTACGCCGAACTGGACACGGCCGTGTCGCGGGCCGCCCAGGTGCTGCGCGAGGAGGGCCTGGGCCACGGTGACCGCGTCGGCGCCTACGCCCACAACTCGGACGCCTATCTCATCGGCTTCCTGGCGTGCTCGCGGGCAGGCCTGGTCCACGTGCCGGTCAACCAGAACCTCGTCGGCGAGGACCTGGCGTACATCGTGGGGCAGTCGGGCAGCGCACTGGTCCTCGCCGACCCGGACCTCGCCCCGCGCCTTCCCGGTGACGTGCGCGTCATCGCCCTCCGCGACGCGGACGACTCACTGCTCGCACGGCTCCCGGGTGCGGTGGCGTACGACGGTGAGGAGCCCGGCGCGGACGACCTCGCCCAGCTGCTCTACACCTCCGGCACCACCGCAGCGCCGCGAGGCGCGATGATGACGCACCGCGCCCTCGTGCACGAGTACGTCAGCGCCATCACCGCCCTCGACCTCAAGGAGACGGACAAGCCCGTCCACTCGCTGCCGCTCTACCACTCGGCCCAGATGCACGTCTTCCTGCTGCCGTATCTCGCGGTGGGCGCCGAGAACACCGTCATCGACGCGCCCGACGCCGAGCGGATCTTCGAGCTCGTAGAGGCGGGCCGCGCCGACAGCCTCTTCGCGCCGCCCACCGTGTGGATCGGCCTCTCGAACCACCCCGGCTTCGCCACCCGCGACCTCGGCGCCCTGCGCAAGGCCTACTACGGGGCGTCGATCATGCCCGTCCCCGTCCTGGAGCGGCTGCGCGAACGGCTGCCGTCGCTCGGCTTCTACAACTGCTTCGGGCAGAGCGAGATCGGCCCCCTCGCCACGGTCCTGGGGCCCGATGAGCACGAGGGGCGGATGGATTCCTGCGGGCGGCCCGTCCTGTTCGTGGAGGCGCGGGTCGTGGACGAGCGCGGCATCGAGGTGCCCGACGGGACACAGGGCGAAGTGGTCTACCGCTCGCCGCAGTTGTGCGAGGGCTACTGGGACAAGCCCGAGGAGACCAAAGAGGCGTTCCGCGACGGGTGGTTCCACTCCGGGGACCTCGCCGTGCGGAACGAGGAGGGCTACTTCACGGTCGTCGACCGGGTGAAGGACGTCATCAACTCCGGCGGTGTGCTCGTCGCGTCGCGCCAGGTCGAGGACGCGCTCTACACCCACGAGCGGGTCGCGGAGACGGCCGTGATCGGACTGCCGGACGAGCGCTGGATCGAGGCGGTCACCGCCGTCGTCGTACGCAACGGAGAGGTGACCGAAGCCGAACTCATCGACCACGCACGCGAGAAGCTCGCCCACTTCAAGGCGCCCAAACGGGTCCTCTTCGTGGACGAGCTGCCGCGCAACGCGAGCGGGAAGATCCTCAAGCGGGAGCTGCGGGACCGCTTCAGCGCGTCGTAGGCGCTGCGTGGTCGGCCGCTCGGCTACTTGTCCCGCAGATCCACGATCCGCTTGAACTTGCCCACCGACCGCTCGATCGTCTCCGGATCGACGATCTCGACCGCCACCGAGACGCCGATGCCGTCCTTCACCGCCGACGCGATCTCCCGGGCCGCCGCCTCGCGCCGCTCGGGGGTCGTGTCCGCGCGGGACTCGGCCCGCACCGTCAGCGCGTCCATGCGGCCCTCGCGGGTCAGGCGCAGCTGGAAGTACGGGGCGACGCCCGGGGTCCGCAGGACGATCTCCTCGACCTGCGTGGGGAAGAGGTTCACGCCGCGCAGGATCACCATGTCGTCCGAGCGGCCCGTGACCTTCTCCATCCGGCGGAAGGTCCGCGCGGTGCCGGGCAGGAGGCGGGTCAGGTCGCGCGTGCGGTAGCGGATGACGGGCATGGCCTCCTTGGTGAGGGAGGTGAAGACCAGCTCGCCGCGCTCGCCGTCCGGGAGGACCTCGCCGGTGATCGGGTCCACCACCTCCGGATAGAAGTGGTCCTCCCAGATGTGCAGGCCGTCCTTGGTCTCCACGCACTCCTGGGCCACCCCGGGGCCGATGACCTCGGAGAGCCCGTATATGTCCACCGCGTCGATCGCGAACCGCTCCTCGATCTCGCGGCGCATCTCCTCCGTCCACGGCTCGGCACCGAAGATGCCGACCTTGAGGGACGTCGTGCGCGGGTCGACGCCCTGGCGCTCGAACTCCTCCAGGAGCGTCAGCATGTACGACGGGGTCACCATGATGATCTCGGGGCGGAAGTCCTGGATCAGCTGGACCTGGCGCGCCGTCATGCCGCCGGAGGCGGGGATCACCGTGCAGCCGAGCCGCTCGGCCCCGTAGTGCGCGCCCAGACCGCCGGTGAACAGGCCGTACCCGTACGCCACATGGACCTTGTGCCCGGGACGGCCGCCCGCCGCGCGGATCGAGCGGGCGACGACGTCCGCCCACATCGACAGGTCCTGCTCGGTGTAGCCCACGACCGTGGGCCGCCCCGTGGTGCCGCTGGACGCGTGCAGGCGCCGCACCTCGGACTGCTCGACCGCGAACATCCCGAAGGGGTAGTTGTCCCGCAGATCGGTCTTGGCGGTGAACGGGAAGCGGGCCAGGTCGGCGAGCGAGCGGCAGTCGTCGGGGCGCAGGCCCGCCTTGTCGAACGCCGCCCGGTAGAAGGGCACGTTCTCGTACGCGTGCAGCAAGGTGTCCTGCAGGCGCTCCAGCTGCAGCGCTTCGAGCTCCTCGCGCCCGAGGCGCTCCGCCGCGTCCAGCATGGCCGTCATATGGAGTTTCTCCCGTCCCAAACGGGCGACCGATCATTCGGTCGTGGATCTTCTGTCGAGGTCAGTAATCCAGCCCCGGAGGCGGCCGTCAAGAGATCGCACAGGGCCGCTTTGAGCTGGGGCGCCTTGCGGCCCAACGGCATTGTCCGGGTGCGGCGCGAGATGTGATGATCACCCCCATGCCGACATTCACCGCATACGACGGGACCGAGCTCGCCTACCACGAGAAGGGGGAGGGCGAGCCGCTGCTCTGCGTGCCGGGCGGCCCCATGCGCGCCTCCGCCTACCTCGGCGATCTCGGCGGCCTGACCGCGCACCGCCGGCTGATCCTGCTCGACCTGCGGGGCACGGGCGACTCCGCGGTGCCGACCGACCCGGCGACGTACCGCTGCGACCGGCTGGTGGACGACGTCGAGGCGCTGCGCGAGCACCTCGGCCTCGAAGAGGTAGACCTGCTCGGCCATTCGGCGGCGGGCAACATCGCCACGCTGTACGCGGCCCGCCACCCGAAGCGGCTCCGCCGCCTCGTCCTGATCACCCCGGCCACGCAGTCGCTCGGCCTCACGCTGGGCGCGCGGGATCACCTGGACGCCGCCTTCGCCCGGCGGAACGAGCCCTGGTATCCGGCCGCCGAGGCCGCCCTCAAGGAGATCGCGGGCGGGCGCGATCCCCTGGAGGTGTGGGAGGCGATCGTGCCCCTGGCCTACGGGCGCTGGGACGACGCGGCGCGGGCGCACCAGGCGGCGAGCGCGCGGGAGAAGAACGCGGAGGCGGCTGCTCTGTTCTACGGTGACGGAGCGTTCGACCCCGCGGGTACGCGCGCCGCCCTGGCCGGGCTGACGGCGCCGGTGCTGGTCCTCGCGGGGGAGTACGACGCCGCGCCGAACCCCGCGCACGCGCAGGAGTTCGCCGGGCACTTCCCGGGCGGCGTGCGCCAAGTGCAGCCGGCCGGTGGGCACTTCCCGTGGCTGGACGATCCGGAGGGGTTCGCGCGGCGGGTGGCGGGGTTCCTCGCGCAGGACTAGGGCTGCCAAGGCTCGGATCAGCAAGACTCGGACCACCAAGGAGAAAACTGTGCGTCTTACCTCGTCCGCAGGGCGTCTGTTCGCCGCCGGGGCTACGACGGTGGCTCTGTTGGCCGGGAGCGGGGCGGCCGTCGCCGCTGCCGCGCAGCCGTCCGCGGTCACGTCGTCCGTCGCCTCCTCGGGGGCGTACGCCCGGCTCCACCCGCTCGTCGATCTCGCCGCGCAGCGCCTGGCCACGGCCGATCTTGTCGCCGCCGCCAAGTACGGCACCGGTAGCCCTGTCGACGACCCTGCCCGCGAGCAGCAGGTTCTCGACGATGTCGCGCGGCAGGCACGGGAGTTGGGCGCCGATCCCGAGGCGACCGTGCGGATCTTCCGGGACCAGATCGAGGCCAACAAGGTGGTGCAGCGGGAGCTGCACCGGCGGTGGGACGCGGATCCCTCGCAGGCGCCGGGGCCGGGGGAGCGGCCTGACCTTGCGGAGGTGCGCAAGGAGATCAACCGGGTGAACGGGGAGTTGGTGCGGGGGATCGCTCTGTCTTCCGCTGCGCGGTCGGCTTCGTCCTGCCGGGGGCTTGTGGTCGTGGGTGCCGTGCGGGTTCGCCATGAGCGGCAGCTTGATGCGCTGCATGCGGTGGCTTTGGGGCGGGCGCTGCCGTCCGTCTGCGCGGCGGCTTGACGGTCCCTTCCAGACCGCCGCTTCGCGACGGATGCTTTCCCGCCCACCCACCCGATCACCCCGCGGTGTGTCGGCTTGGGTGGGTGGGGTTGTCCGGCGGTGTGTCGGCTCGGGGTGGGTGGGATCACTCCGGGGTGTGTCGGCTCGGGTGGGCAGGACCGCCTCGTGGCGTTGCCGGCTTGGGTGGGTGGGATTGCCCTGCGGTGTGTCGGCTTGGGTGGGTGGCATTGTTCTGCGGTCGTGTCGGCTCAGCCCTTTGCTGCCACCGACTTCGCCCACCGGTAGTCCGCCTTGCCGCTCGGGGAACGCTGGATCTCGGTGGTGAAGACCACGGAGCGGGGGATCTTGTAGCCGGCGAGGTGGGTGCGGCAGTGGGTCTGGACGGCTTCCAGGTCCAGCGGGGGTGCGCCGTCCCGGAGTTGGATCACGGCGGCCACGCGGCTGCCCCAGCGTTCGTCGGGGACACCGGCGACCAGCGCGTCGTACACGTCCGGATGTGACTTCAGCGCCTGCTCGACCTCCTCCGGATACACCTTCTCGCCACCGGTGTTGATGCACTGCGAGCCCCGGCCGAGGACGGTGACGATGCCGTCCTCGTCGACGGTGGCCATGTCGCCGAGCAGCACCCAGCGCTCGTCGCCCTTCTGGAAGAAGGTCTCGGCGGTCTTCACCGGGTCGTTGTAGTAGCCGAGCGGCACGTGGCCGCGCTGGGCAAGGCGGCCCACCTCGCCCACCGCCACCGGCTCGTGCGTGGCCAGATCCACCACCTGCGTACGTTCGTTGACCTCGAGCCGGAAGCCCTTCTCCGGGCCCGAGTCGTCCGTCGCCTTGCCGTTGGACCCGGACTCGGACGACCCGAAGTTGTTCAGGAGCAGGACGTTCGGGGCGAGCTCCTGGAACTGGGCGCGCACGGTCTCCGACATGATCGCCCCGGAGGATGAGACGCTGAACAGCGAGGACAGGTCGGTGCCCTTGAGCGGGCCGTGCAGGGCGTCGATGAGGGGCCTGAGCATCGCGTCGCCCACCAGCGAGACGCTGGAGACCTTCTCGCGCTCGATGGTGCGCAGCAGTTCCTCGGGGACGTACTTGCGGTGAATGGCCACCCGCTGGCCGTAGTTGAAGGCGATGAACGACGTCAGCGTCGACGTGCCGTGCATCAGCGGGGGAGCGGGGAAGAACGTGATGCCCGGTCCGCCCGCCGCGACGCGCTCGGCCAGTTCCTCGGGCCGCTTCACCGGCTCGCCCGCGGGTTCACCGCCGAAGAGCCCGGCGAAGAACAGGTCCTCCTGGCGCCACATGACGCCCTTGGGCATGCCGGTGGTGCCGCCGGTGTAGATGATGAACAGGTCGTCGGCCGAGCGCGCCGCGAACCCGCGCTCCGGCGAACCGGCCGCCTCGGCCCGGGTGAAGGCCACCACGTCGAGCGCGGGCGCGTCGGCCGGCGGGGTCCCCACCCGCACCAGATGCCGCAGCTTCTCCGTACGCGGCAGCGCCGCCGCGACCCGCTCGGTGAACTCCGCGTCGAAGACTAGCGCGGCGAGGTCCGCGTCGCGGTACAGGTAGACCAACTCTTCTTCGACATAACGGTAGTTGACGTTGACCGGGACGAGGCGTGCCTTGAGGCAGGCGAGCACGGTCTGCAGGTACTCGACGCCGTTGTAGAGGTGGAGCCCCAGATGTTCGCCGGGCTTCAGGCCGCTGTCGATCAGGTGGTGCGCGAGACGGTTGGCGGCCCGGTCGAGCTCGGCGTACGTCAGCCTGCGTTCCGCCCCGGTGCCGGGGTGATCGATGTACACGAGCGCCTCGCGGTCGGGGACCACGTCGACGACCGACTCGAACAGGTCGGCAAGGTTGTACTCCACCGCTCCTCCTGACCCCGGCGTCATGTCCTGTGGCGGTCATCAGAGCAGAGGCACCCACAAGTGGGAAGGGTGCTCGTTGAAGAAATCTGACTGCCTGTCAGAAAACTATTGAACTGGCTCCCCGCCTACTGCAACCTGTTCCAGGTCCGAAGCCGACAGCGGACGGTCGACGCAGGCCGGCCGTTGACGAGCCGCTAGGAGAGGGAGCACGGCTATGGGTGGGACGGAACATCTCGCTGTGCGGCGCGAAGGCGCCACACTGATATTCACGCTCAACCGGCCGGAGGCGAAGAACGCGCTCTCGCTGCCGATGCTGGTGGGCCTCTACGACGGATGGGTGGCCGCCGACGAGGACGACGCGATCCGCTCCGTCGTGCTCACCGGAGCGGGCGGCGCGTTCTGCGCCGGCATGGACCTCAAGGCTCTCGCGGGCAAGGGGATGGGCGGCGACCAGTACCGCGACCGGATGAAGGCCGACCCGGACCTGCACTGGAAGGCGATGCTGCGCCACCACCGCCCCCGCAAACCCGTCATCGCCGCGGTCGAGGGGTACTGCGTCGCGGGCGGCACGGAGATCCTCCAGGGCACCGACATCCGGGTCGCTGGCGAATCCGCGACGTTCGGACTCTTCGAGGTCAAGCGCGGTCTCTTCCCCATCGGCGGCTCGACCGTGCGGCTGCCGCGGCAGATTCCTCGTACGCACGCCCTGGAGATGCTGCTCACCGGGCGGCCCTACTCGGCGGCCGAGGCCGCGTCGATCGGCCTCGTCGGCCACGTCGTCCCCGACGGCACCGCGCTGGAGAAGGCCCTTGCCATCGCCGAGCAGATCAACGCGTGCGGGCCGCTGGCCGTGGAGGCGGTGAAGGCGTCCGTGTACGAGGCCGCGGAGATGTCCGAGGCGGACGGGCTCGCGGCTGAGCTGAAGCGGGGGTGGCCGATCTTCGACACCGCCGACGCGAAGGAGGGCTCCAGAGCCTTTGCGGAGAAGCGGCCCCCCGTGTTCCGGCGCGCTTAGGTCCCATCTCGTCTGCGGGGCCGCCGTGGCCGGTCGCGCAGTTCCCCGCGCCCCTTCGGGGCGCTCAGAAACGGAGTTCTGCTCATGGCATCCGCTCCCTCACCCGAAGTGCTGCGTGCCCCGCTCGTCGTCGAGTTTCCCTTCACCCGGTCCCTCGGGCCGGTGCAGAGCGCGTTCCTGACCGGGCTGCGTGAACGCACCGTGCTCGGCGTGAAGACCAAGGACGGCAGGACGCTCGTCCCGCCCGTCGAGTACGACCCCGTCACCGCCGACGAGATCCGCGACCTGGTGGAGGTCGGTGCCACGGGCACCGTCACCACCTGGGCCTGGAACCACGAACCCCGCAGGGGACAGCCCCTGGACACCCCCTTCGCCTGGGTCCTGGTGAAGCTAGACGGCGCCGACACCGCCCTGCTGCACGCCCTGGACGTCTCCGGTCCCGATGCCGTCAGGACCGGCATGCGTGTCCGGGTCCGCTGGGCCGCCGAACGCACCGGCGCCATCACCGACATCGCCTGCTTCGAGGCGTACGAAGGCGATGACGTGGGTGAAGTCGGCGCGCACTCCGGGGAGTTCAGCGAGCCCGTCACCGGGATCGTCGCCGCCGCCCGGCTCGACTACACCTACGCTCCGGGACGCGCCCAGACCGCCTACATCAAGGCGCTCTCCGAGCAGAAGACCGTCGGCGAGCGCTGCCCCTCCTGCCGCAAGGTCTACGTCCCGCCGCGCGGCGCCTGCCCCACCTGCGGCGTCGCCACGGCCGAGCGGGTCGAGGTCGGGCCGCGCGGCACCGTCACCACGTACTGCATCGTCAACATCAAGGCGAAGAACCTCGACATCGAAGTGCCCTACGTCTACGCGCACATCGCCCTGGACGGCGCGGACCTGGCCCTGCACGCCCGCATCGCGGGCATCCCCTACGACCAGGTGCGGATGGGCCTGCGCGTCGAGCCGGTGTGGACCGAGGGCGCACGCTTCCCCGATCACTACCGGCCCACGGGCGAGCCGGACGCCGACTACGACACGTACAAGGAGCTGGTGTAGATGCCGTCCGCGAAGCCGTCCGTGATGCGGCCCGTCCGGGACATCGCCATCGTTGCCTTCGGACAGACCGACCATCTGCGCTCCACCGACGAGCTCTCCGAGGTGGAGATGCTCATGCCGGTGCTGCACGAGGTGCTCGCCGCCACCGGCATGAAGACCAGCGACATCGGCTTCACCTGCTCCGGCTCCTCGGACTATCTCGCGGGACGTGCCTTCTCCTTCACGATGGCGCTCGACGGGGTTGGCGCCTGGCCGCCGATCTCCGAGTCGCACGTCGAGATGGACGGGGCCTGGGCGCTGTACGAGGCGTGGACCAAGCTGCTCACCGGCGAGGCCGACACCGCGCTCGTGTACTCCTACGGCAAGTCGTCCCCCGGGTCGGTGCGTGACGTGCTGACCCGGCAGCTCGACCCGTACTACGTGGCGCCGCTGTGGCCGGACTCGGTTGCCCTCGCCGCCCTCCAGGCGCAGGCCCTGATCGACGCGGGGGACACCGACGAGCCCGCGCTCGCCGGGGTCGCGGCGCGCAGCCGCCAAAACGCCACCGCCAACTCCCATGCCCAGCTGAGGGGTTCGGTGCCGCAAGGGGACTACGTCGTACGTCCGCTGCGCACCGGTGACTGCCCGCCCATCGGGGACGGGGCCGCCGCCGTGATCCTCGCGGCGGGGGACCGGGCCCGTGACCTGTGCGAGCGGCCCGCGTGGATCCGCGGGATCGACCACCGCATCGAGGCGCACGGCCTCGGCGTGCGCGACCTCACCGACTCGCCGTCCAGCCGCCTCGCCGCCGAGCGGGCCGGTGTCTTCGAACGGCCGGTGGACACCGCCGAGTTGCACGCGCCGTTCACCTCCCAGGAGGTCGTCCTGCGCAAGGCGCTGAAGCTGGGCGACGACGTCGCGGTGAACCCGTCCGGGGGTGCGCTCGCCGCGAACCCCGTCATGGCCGCCGGGCTGATCCGGCTCGGCGAGGCCGCCGCCCGCATCCACCGGGGCGAGTCGGACCGGGCCGTCGCGCACGCCACGTCCGGCCCCTGCCTCCAGCAGAACCTGGTCGCCGTCCTCGAAGGAGAGTCGTGATGAGTGGGGTGGGCAAGGAGCCCGTGGCCGTCGTCGGGATCGGCCAGACCAAGCACGTCGCCGCCCGGCGGGACGTCTCGATCGCGGGACTCGTCCGCGAAGCAGCCCAACAGGCGCTCACGGACGCCGAGTTGACGTGGGCCGACATCGACGCCGTGGTCATCGGCAAGGCGCCCGACTTCTTCGAGGGCGTCATGATGCCCGAGCTGTACCTCGCCGACGCGCTCGGCGCGGTGGGCAAACCGATGCTGCGCGTCCACACGGCGGGCTCCGTCGGCGGCTCCACGGCACTGGTCGCGTCGAACCTGGTCGCGGGCCGCGTCCACGGCACCGTGCTGACCCTCGCCTTCGAAAAGCAGTCGGAATCCAACGCGATGTGGGGGCTCTCGCTGCCCATCCCCTTCCAGCAGCCGCTCCTCGCGGGCGCGGGCGGCTTCTTCGCCCCGCACGTGCGCGCCTACATGCGGCGCACCGGCGCCCCCGACACCGTCGGCTCGCTCGTCGCGTACAAGGACCGGCGCAACGCCCTGAAGAACCCCTACGCCCACCTGCACGAACACGACATCACCCTGGAGAAGGTCCAGGCGTCGCCGATGCTCTGGGACCCGATCCGCTACTCCGAGACCTGCCCGTCCTCCGACGGGGCCTGCGCGATGATCCTCACCGACCGTGCGGGCGCGGCCCGTTCGCCCCGCCCGCCCGCCTGGATGCACGGCGGCGCGATGCGCAGCGAGCCGACTCTGCACGCAGGCAAGGACTTCGTGTCTCCGCAGGCGGGCAAGGACTGCGCGGCCGACGTCTACCGGCAGGCGGGGGTCACCGACCCGCGGCGCGAGATCGACGCCGTCGAGATGTACGTGCCGTTCTCCTGGTACGAGCCGATGTGGCTGGAGAACCTGGGCTTCGCCGCGGAGGGCGAGGGCTGGAAGCTCACCGAGTCGGGCGTGACGGAGCTGGACGGCGATCTGCCCGTCAACATGTCGGGCGGCGTCCTGTCCACCAATCCCATCGGCGCCTCGGGGATGATCCGCTTCGCCGAAGCGGCACTTCAGGTGCGCGGCCAGGCCGGCGAGCACCAGATCGACGGCGCCCGCAGGGCACTCGGACATGCGTACGGGGGTGGCTCGCAGTTCTTCTCCATGTGGCTGGTCGGCGCGGAGCCGCCCACGACCTGAGGGGTCCGTCGAGCCGGACAGGCGGCCGTCCTCCTTCCGCGGCCTGTCCGGCATCGGTACCGAAAGCTAGGCTGGCGGGCGGACGACGCATCGGGAGGAGCACGGACGTGGCCGAAGGCACCATTCAGCAGCATCCGCTCGCAGGTCAGCAGCGCCCGCTCACGGGCTGGGACAAGCCGGAGCTCGACCTCAGCACAGCGGACTGGCAATCCAGCAGCGAGGGGCGGGGTGATGTGGAGATCGCCTTCGTCGAAGGCTTCATCGCGATGCGCAACGCAGGCCGCCCCGAGAGTCCGTCCCTGATCTTCACTCCGGCGGAGTGGGGAGCTTTCGTGCACGGCGCGCGTTCGGGGGAGTTCGATCTGACGTAGGCCGTGTGGGGCGTTGTGGACCCTCGTCTCCGGCTGTCGCGGCCGCTCGCGGCTTCCGCCGTGCTGACCTGGTGACTTCGGACTCTGCCCCCGGCCCGCCTGCTGGACGAGGCTGGGACCGGAAGCAGAGCCGGTCGACCTTGGCCTTGCGCCGGAGACGAGGAAGCCATGAGCGCCGAAGCGCCCGTTGAACCTGTTGTGGTGGCCGTCGACGGGTCCGTCGGCAGCGACCACGCCCTGGAATGGGCCCTGACCGCGGCGCGGATGCGCAACGCGCCGCTGCGGGTCGTGCATGTGCGGCAGTACGCGATGCCGCTGGCCGACGGTCCGTACATGCCGACCGTCGACCACCGGCTCGACGCCGACCCAATCATCGACCGCACGCGCAGGGCCCTGGAAAGACGCCCCGAGCTGCCCTCCCTGGACTTCGATGTCGTGGAGGGCGCCCCGGGCCGGGACGTTCCGGGCCTGGGCGACGGGGCGCAGCTGCTCGTTCTCGGGTCGCGCGGGCGCGGCGGCTTCGCCAGCCTGCTGCTCGGCTCGAAAGGGCTCGCGGCCGCCCGGGAGGCGGCGTGCCCCGTGGTGGTGGTGCGGCCGGGCGAGGAGATCAAGGCGGGCGCCGAGCCGTGCGTGGTGCTCGGGCTCGACGTGCTCAACCCGCACGACGACACGATCGGCTTCGCCTTCGCGGAAGCGGCGCTGCGGGGCGCGGCGCTCCGGGTCGTCTGCGCCTATCCGGGGCCCGTCCTCGTCTACACGGCCACCGGCGACTTCGTGACGTCGGCGGAGGCGGACGCGGCGACGTCGGCGCGGTACACGGAGCTGGCGGGCGAGCAGCTCGCGCCCTTCCAGGAGCGGTATCCCGAGGTGGGCGTCGAGAAGGAAGTCCTGCCGGGGGACGCGGCCGGGCTGCTGGTGGAGGCCTCGCGGGACGCGGAGCTCGTCGTGGTGGGGCGGCATCAGAGCCGGATGCCGTTGGGGCGGCTGATGGGGTCGGTGACCAACGCGGTCCTGCTGCACGCGAAGGGTGCGGTGGCCGTGGTGCCCCCGGAGCCCCGCTAGGGCGGCCGGCCTCACAACCGGGCCTCGCCTCATAACCGGGCCTCGCCTCGCAACCGGGCCTTGCCTCGCGACCGGGCGTCGCCTTGCGACCGGGCGTCGCCTTGCGACCGGGCCTCGCCTCATAACCGGGCCTTGCCTCGCGACCGGGCCTCGCCTCATAACCGGGCCTCGCCTCGCGACCGGCCTCGCCTCGCGTAAGGGTCTGTGCCTTGCGTACGGGTCTGTGCCTCTTCGCGCAGCGGACCGGTGCTCCACGCATGGGCCGGTGCTCCACGCATGGGCCGGTGCTCCACGCACGGGCCGGCCCGCACGCCCAGTCCTGATGCCTCACCGCAGCACCACGCACCCCCGTCCCTCCAGCCTCCGCAGCAGTTCCTGAGGCACCGAGACCTCGTTCCAGCGCAGGTCCAGCTTCTCCAGCGCGGGCAGGTCGCCGATCCAGGGCGGAAGCTCCCGCAGGCGGTTGGCCCGCAGGTCGAGCCTGCGCAGCAGGGGCAGGCCGCGCAGCGCCTCCGGCACCGTCGCGAACCGGTTCTCGCGCAGCTCCAGTTCGCGCAGCGCGCTCAGGCGGCCGACCGTGGCGGGCAGCGAGGTGAGGCGGTTGCCGCGCAGCCACAGCTCGCGCAGGGCCGTGAGCCCGCCGAGCGACGCGGGGACCGACGTCAGGTGGTTGTGCTGGGCGCGCAGCTCCACCAGGGCCCGCAGTGAGCCCAGGGTCTCCGGCAGCGACGTCAGCCGGTTCTCGCCCACGTTGAGGTACGTCAGCCGCTTCAGGTCGCCCAGCGCGTCCGGCAGCGACGTGAGGCGGTTGTCGTGGACGTACAGGAAGCGGCTCAGGGCCGTGAGGTCGCCCAGCTCGGGCGGCAGCTCGGTCAGTTGGTTGTGGCCCAGGTCCAGGGTGTGCAGTGCGGCCAGGGCGCCGATCCGCGCGGGGAGCCGCGTGAGCGCGTTGTCGGGAAGCAGCAGGACCTCCAGGGACGGGTGGTGCCACACCTCGTCGGGGACCTCGCTCAGGCCGCCGTGCCAGTAGTTGAGTACGTTCTCGCCGTCGACCGCCACGTGAGGGTCCTTTCGTCCGAAGCCAATGCCGATGCCAATGCCACAGCCAACCGCACCGCTGTGGCCGAATCGGCTCCCGGCGGGCCCCGCGGGCGTAATCTGAAGTGCCTGAAGGCCAAGGCATGCGCAGCGGAAGGCGCCCGGCGCACCACCGTGGCGGGGGGTGTCCCATCGTGCACCACGTCACCCACGGCAAGCGGCCCCTCTTCGAACGCGAGAGTGAACTCGCCGCAGTCGACGAGGCGTTGAGCGAGCTGTGCGGTCTGTCGCGGGACGGCTCCGAGCCCACGGACAGGCCCCGAGGCGCGCTCATCGCCTTCGCGGGGCGCGCGGGGCTCGGCAAGACCTCCCTCCTGGCCGAGGCGCGCCGCCGCGCCGCGGCCAAGGGCTGTACGGTGGCGCCGGCCCGCGGCAGCGACCAGGAACAGCGGGTCGCCTTCCACGTGGCGCGGCAGCTGGTGCAGCCGCTGCTCGCCTCCGTCCCCGACGCGGAACTGCGGGACGTCCTGGGCAGTTGGTACGGCGTCGTCGGCCCCGCCCTGGGGCTCTGTGCCGCGCCGGACGACGCGCCGCCCGACCCGCAGGGGCTGCGCGACGGGCTGGACTGGGTGCTCACCCATCTCGCCGTGCAGCGCGCCCCGTTGGTGGTCGTCGTCGACGACGCGCACTGGGCCGATGCGGAGTCCCTGAGCTGGCTGTCCGCCTTCGCGCCCCGTGCGGAGGCCCTGCCGCTGCTGCTCGTCGTCGCCTACCGCCCCGAGGAACTGCCCGCCCACGCCGAGGAGTTCAGAGGCCTGCCCGGGCGTGCCGGGCAGCGGCCCATCGGGCTCGAACCGCTCAGCGCCACCGCGGTGGCGCGTCTCGTACGCGACATGCTGGGCGCCCGCGCCGACGACGCGTTCTGCCGCGAGTGCTGGGCGGTCACCGCGGGCAATCCGTTCGAGGCCGTGGAACTGACCGCGAAGGTGCACGACCGGGGGCTGACCCCCGACGAGGCGGGCGCGCATCTGCTGCGCGATCTCGCCGCCGCCGTGAAGGGCAGTGGTCTGGTCGCCCGCCTGGAGCGCCTGGGCACCTCCACCGTCCGCTTCGCCTGGGCCTGCGCCGTCCTCGGCACCTCGATCTCCCCGACGCTGGCCGCCGCCGTCGCGGGCATCGGGGAGCGGGAGGCCGACGACTGCGCCGACCGGCTGCGCCGCGCCCGCGTCCTGACCGGCGCCCGCACCCTGGAGTTCGTGCACCCGCTGATCGCCACCGCCGTCTACCGCGCCATCCCCTGCGGCGTACGCGTCGCCCTGCACGGCCAGGCCGCCTGGTCCGTGGTCAACGCGGGGCTCGGCGCGTCCGCCGCGGCCCGCCACCTCCTCGAAGTCCACCCCGACGGCGACACCTGGGTCGTGCAGCAGCTGCGCGCCGCCGCCCGCGAGACCGTCCGCGCGGGCGCCCCCGATGCGGCCCGGCGCTATCTGGCCCGCGCCCTGCGCGAGCCGCCGGCCTGGGAGGAGCGCGCCGCGGTCCTCTACGAGCTGGGCTGCGCCTCCCACCTGACCGAACCGGCCACGACCGTCAACCACCTGCGCGCCGCGCTCGAGGAGCCCATCACCGACCCCGCCCTGCGCCACGGCATCGTCTACCGCCTCTCCCAGGTCCTCGCCCACTCCGACCGCCTGGGCGAGGCCTCCGACACCCTCGCCCGCGAGATCCGGCTCACCACCGAGCCGCGGGTGCGGATCCGGATGCAGGCCGAGCAGTTCATGTGGGACGCCTTCCGGGCCGACGAACCGGACTCGCCGGCCCGCTCACGGCGCCTGGCCCGGCTCGCCGACCGGCTGCCCGGCCGCGACCTCACCGAGCGGTACATCATCGGGCTGCGCGCCTGGGACGCGATGCTGCGCGCCGAGCCCGCCGACACCGCCGTCCGGCACGCCGAGCGCGCCCTGGTCGGCGGGCTCGGCTGGGCCGAGGAGGACCGGGGCTTCGAGGTCCCCGTCCTGGTCGCGCTCACCTTCCTGTACGCGGACCGGCCGGGGCGGGCCGAGGAGCTGTTCGCCGCCGGGATCGCCGACTTCGAGCGCCAGGGCTGGCGCGGCGCCCACCTGTCGTTCGCGTACACGCTTCTCGGGTACGTGCGCTTCCGGCGCGGCCGCCTCGCCGAGGCCGAGGACTTCGTGCGCGCCGGGCTGCGGATCGCCGAGCGGGTGGGTCCGGGAACGCCCGCGCACTGGTACGCCGTGGGCATCCTCATCGAGATCCTGCTGGCCCGCGGCCGCACCGCCGAGGCCACCCGCACCGCCGATGAGTACGGCTTCGGGGAGCCGTTCCCCTCGGCCGTCGTCTTCCCCGACGCGCAGGCCGTGCACGGCGAACTGCTCCTGGCCCGCGGCCTCACCGAGGACGCGGCGGCCGAACTCGCCGCGGCGGGCCGCCGCCTCGACCCGCGTGGCATGCGCAACCCCGCCTGGTGCCCCTGGCAGCTCCACCTCGCGCTCGCCGAGGCCGAGGACGCGCCCGAGCGCGCGCTCGCCACCGCGTACGAAGCGGTCCGGCGGGCCCGCAGGTTCGCCACCGCCTCCGCGATCGGGCAGGCGCTGCGGATCACCGCCGAGGTCGCGTCGGGCTCCGCGCGCATCAAGCTCCTGGAGGAGTCCGTCAGCCACCTGGAGCGGTCGCCCGCGGCGTACGAACTCGCCTGTGCGCTGGTCTGCCTGGGCGGCGAACTGCGCCGCCTGGGCCGCCCCAAGGACGCCGCCGACCCCCTCTACCGCGGGCTCGAAGCCGCCGTCCAGTGCGGCGCGGACGGCCTGGTCGAGCGGGCCCGCGAGGAGCTGGCGGCGGCCGGGCTGCGCCCCCGTCTGCTGCACAGCACCGAGACGGAGACGCTCACGGCGCGTGAGCGCACCGCCGCCGCGCTCACCGTCCGCGGCGAGTCCGCCGCCCGCGTCGCCGAGGAGCTGCACACCGACGAGGCCACCGTCGTGCGGCTGCTGTCCGCCGTGTACCGGAAAGTGGGAACGGATCACTCCGGTCTCGCCGCCGCGCTCGGCGCCCCGCCACCCCCGCTGACCTCGCGCTGAACACAGGAGTGCCCTGTGGTCGTCCCGCGCGGGACCGCCGCCGCCCCCGCGCCGACAAGCACCGCGGGCCACGTACCATTGGCGCATGTCCTTCCTCCGCCGCCGCAGCTCCGCCACTCCCGCTGGCCCGGACTTCGATGTCCTCGCCATGGACCCCGGTGACTGGCCCGGCAACCTCGGCGCGGGCCTGCTGCCCGCCCCCGACGGCAGCTGCCAGGGCGTCTTCCTGCGCTACGACCTCTTCGGCGGCCGCGGCCCCGCGATGATCATCGGCAATCTGCCCGAGGGTTCCCCGGCGCGCGAGATCGCCGACGACGAGGTGCCCTTCGAGGTGGCCCAGCTGCTCCTCGCGCTGGAGAACGACGAGGAGATCACCGTCGTCACCACCGAGGACATGCCGGTGATGCAGGGCGACAACCTCCTGATCGTGCGCCGCCTCAAGCTCTCCGAAAGCCGCATCTCCTGCGTGCAGTTCGACCGCAGCGACGGCGTCCTGGTCACCATCGCCGCCTGGGACCGGCCGATCACCGACGATCTGTACGCCCTTTTGAAGCCGCTGCCCGCCGAGCTCTTCCAGCAGGGCTGACCCACCCCGGACCACCACAGGCCAGCTGCCCACCCCTCCCGCCGAGGGGTGGGTTTTGTCATGCGCCTTGCCAGGCCAGTCATCGGACTTTTAACGTGACCGGTCATGACTCCCGGGATCTCGCGAAGAACCACGATGAAGACCGCCGTCAGCGGAGCAGCCGTACTGGCATCGGGTGGAGGCGTGCTCGCCGGTGTCGCGACAGCAGCCGAACGGCGACGCGACACCTCCGATGAATCGCTGCTCTGGTACACGAAGCCCGCCGCCGACTGGGAGCGCGAAGCGCTGCCCATCGGCAATGGCGCACTCGGCGCCATGGTCTTCGGCACCCTCGCCTCCGAGCGGCTCCAGTTCAACGAGAAGACCCTGTGGACCGGCGGCCCCGGCTCCCGCGATGGCTACGACCACGGCGACTGGCGCGAGCCCAGGCCCGGCGCCCTCGACGCGGTCCGCAAGGACCTGGACGACAAGGGCGCCCTGTCCCCCGACGCGGTCGCCGCCGCCCTGGGCCAGCCCCGCCGCGGCTACGGCGCCCACCAGACCTTCGGCGATCTGCACCTCGACATGCCGGGCGCCCCCGACGCGCCCGACGCCACGTACCGCCGTGCCCTCGACCTGCGCACCGGCCTCGCGACCGTTACGTACACCCACCAACAAGTGCGCCACGAGCGGGAGTTCTTCGCCTCCCACCCCGACGGCGTACTCGTCGGACGCCTCACCGCCGACCGTCCCGGGAGTGTCACCAGCACCCTGCGCCACACCTCGCCCCGCGCCGACTTCACCGCGAAGGCCGACGGCGACCGGATCGTCGTACGCGGTGAACTCGCCGACAACGGGCTGCGGTTCGAGGCGCAGCTGCGCCTCGTGCACCGGGGCGGCACCCGCACGGCGAACGCGGACGGCAGCATCACCGTCAGCGGCGCCGACCACGTCTGGTTCGCGCTCGCCGCGGGCACGGACTACGCCGACACCTACCCCGACTACCGCGGCGCGGACCCGCACACCGACGTCACCCGCACCCTGGACCGGGCCGTCGCCCAGGGCCACGCCGCGCTGCGCGCCCGCCATCTGCGCGACCACGGCGACCTGTTCGGCCGCGTCGCCCTCGACATCGGCCAGGCGGCCCCCGCCGACCTCCCGACCGACCAGCTGCTCAAGGGATACGGGGCAGGCGCGAGCGCGGCCGACCGCGCCCTGGAAGCCCTCTTCTTCCAGTACGGGCGCTACCTCCTCATCGCCTCGTCCCGCGCCGGCTCGCTGCCCGCCAACCTCCAGGGCGTGTGGAACAACAGCACCACCCCGCCCTGGTCGGCCGACTACCACACCAACATCAACCTCCAGATGAACTACTGGCTCGCCGAGGCCGCCAACCTCGCCGAGACCACCGCCCCCTACGACCGCTTCGTCGAAGCGCTGCGCGCGCCGGGCCGGCGCACGGCCAAGGAGATGTTCCGCTCGCGCGGCTGGGTGGTGCACAACGAGACCAATCCCTACGGCTTCACCGGCGTCCACGACTGGTCGACCGCCTTCTGGTTCCCCGAGGCCGCCGCCTGGCTCACCGCGCAGCTCTACGAGCACTACCGCTTCGGCGGTTCCACGGAGTACCTGCGCGCCACCGCCTACCCCGTGATGAAGGAGGCCGCCGAGTTCTGGCTCGACAACCTCCGCACCGACCCGCGCGACGGCACCCTCGTCGCCACCCCCAGCTACTCGCCCGAGCACGGCGACTTCACCGCGGGCGACTCCATGGCCCAGCAGATCGTCCACGACCTGCTCACCAACACCCTGGAAGCCGCCCGCGTCCTCGGCGACTCGGCCGCCTTCCGCGCCGAGCTGGAGAAGGCCCTCGGCAAGCTCGACCCCGGCCTGCGCGTCGGCTCCTGGGGCCAGCTCCAGGAGTGGAAGGCCGACCTGGACTCCAGGACCGACGACCACCGGCACGTCTCGCACCTCTACGCCCTGCACCCCGGACGCCAGATCCAGCCGGGCAGCAAGTGGGCCGACGCCGCGAAGGTCTCGCTCACCGCGCGCGGCGACGGCGGCACCGGCTGGTCCAAGGCATGGAAGGTCAACTTCTGGGCGCGGCTTCGCGACGGCGACCACGCGCACAAGATGCTCGGCGAACAGCTCAAGTCCTCGACGCTGCCCAACCTCTGGGACACCCACCCGCCGTTCCAGATCGACGGCAACTTCGGGGCGACCTCGGGCATCGTGGAGATGCTCCTGCAGAGCCAGTTCGACGTCATCGAGGTCCTGCCCGCGCTGCCCGCGAGCTGGCCCGAGGGATCGGTGCGCGGCCTGCGGGCCCGCGGCGGGGCGCGCCTGGACGTCGAGTGGTCGGGCGGACGCGCCACGCGCATCGTGCTCACCGCGACGCGCACCCGCGAACTGACCCTGCGCAGCGGCCTGTTGAGGGGCGGCGAGAAGACCTTCAAGGCGAAGGCCGGGCAGCGGTACGTCTTCGACTGAGCCGCCGCCTCACAAGCCGGGGCCGGGCCCGCCCCCACGCGGACCCGGCCCCGGCCGGCCTCGACGGCCCTAGGAGCCCGAGCGCACCACCTGGACGTCGGCCGCGCGGACATACGCCACGCGGTGCCCGAACTGGATCTCGTAGTACGTGTCCTTGCCGCGCACCACCTTGTGCGGCGCGGTGTCGAACGTCGGCGCGTAGAAGTACTCACCGGGCACCTTGTCGCCGATGGCGTACTTCTGCCCCGCCAGGAGCTTGTACGGCAGCGGCGTGACCGCCTGCACGGGGACTCCCGCCGGGTACGCCTCCTTCTCCGGGTAGGCGCGCCCGTACACCGGGACCTCCTTGGCGTCGCCCTTGGGCGTCACCACGAGCCCCTTCGCGTCGACGGCGGTCGGCTGCTTCTTCGGGTTCTTGAACCAGGCCTTCTGACCCAGGTACCAGACGGCGGTCCAGTCGCCCTCGCGGTCGGCGACCGCGTACTGCTGGCCGGTGGAGAGCCGCGCGCCGGTGTCGTTCACGCCGATCGTCGACGCGCCGCCACCGGGCCGCAGGCCGATGTCCTTGATGAGCGGGGCGTCGTCACGCGGTTCGGTGTGGACGCGCACCGCGGCCGAACCGTGCGGCACGCACTTCTCGCCCGGCTTGACGCAGCCGGTGTACTCCGGCCGGTTCTCGGAGTACTTGGGCGCCACGGTCACCAGACCACCGTTCGGGCCCGCCGTCCGCTTGAACGGCTTGCCCATCAGCGTGAAGTAGTGCTGCCAGTCCCAGTACGGGCCGGGGTCGGTGTGCATGCCCGCGATCGTCGACGGCAGCGTGCCCGGGACGTTGTCGTGGCCGATGATGTGCTGGCGGTCCAGCGGAATGCCGTACTTCTTCGAGAGGTACTTCACCAGGCGCGCCGACGAGCGGTACATCGCCTCCGTGTACCAGGTGTCGGGCGCGGTGAGGAAGCCCTCGTGCTCCAGGCCGATCGACTTGGAGTTCACGTACCAGTTGCCCGCGTGCCAGGCGACGTCCTTGGCCTTCACGTGCTGGGCGATGTGCCCGTCGGTGGAGCGCAGGGTGTACTGCCAGGACACGTACGTGGGGTCCTGCACCATGTTCAGGACGCCTTCCCAGCGCCCCTCGGTGTCATGGATGACGATCGTGTCGATGCTCTGGCTCTTGGGCCGGTTCGACAGGTCGTGGTTGCCGTAGTCGTCGTTGCCGTTCGGGTCCTTGAACTCCTCGTACGGCGCCGGGATCCATTCGCACGACACGGTGGAGGGGCACTCGGTCCCGCCCTTCGGTGCCTTGCGCAGCCCCATGGACCGCACCTGCGCGGCATCCGGTTCCAGGCCGCCGACCGCGGCGAGCGCCACGTGCTGCCCGGAGTCCGTGGTGCGCTCCTGGCCGTCGTGGATCACGGCGAAGACGTCGTTGGCGTACGTCGCCGCGGTGGCCTGGTCGTCCGCGCCGGAGAAGCGGGCGATCGCGCCGTACCAGTCGGCCGGGTCGTCGCTCAGCGGCTTGCCGAGCTTCTTCTGCGCGGCGGCGAGCAGGGCCGCCCCGCCGCGCACGTTGGCGGCCGGGTCGGTGCGCAGCTTCTCGGCGGACAGCCCGCTGAGTTCAGCGGCGCGAGGCAACGTCTTGAGCCGGTCCGGTAGTTGAGAGCTCTCCGGCACCTTGGCCGTGAACTCCTTGGGCTTGAGGACACCCCGTGAATCGTCGCCGCGCGGGTCCTCGTCGCCCTCGCTGTGGTGCGGGGCGCCGGCGATGGCGGTGCGCGCGTCGGTGAGGTGCATCGGGCCGTAGCCGCCGGTCACGCTCGGCGCGCCGCCGTGCGCGTCCCAGCGGGACTGCAGATAGGACACTCCGAGCAGCACGCTCTGCGGTACGCGGTATTCGGCGGCCGCGGCCGCGAAGGCGCCCTGGAGCCCGTCGTCCGACGACGTCGAGGGCGGGGCGGACGGCGCGGCACCGAGCAGCGGAAGGAGCAGACCGGCGGAGACAAGGGCGCCCGCGGTCCTGACGGCGCGTCTGCGCGCGGCAGGGGTGCGGGCGGTGGCGGATCCTCGCAATGCAGCCTCCTGGGGGGGTGAAGCGTGATGGGGCGTGCGGGGCCGGGCGTGCGTCAGTGGTACCGGCTCTCCGACGATCCGTCAATCATGCCCAGGAGAGAGAATTTCCCACGTCAGCACCGGTCCCGGCGGGTTTCGCCCCGGGAGGCCGCACGGCCTGCGACGCGTCAGTGGATTGGACCAATGAGCAGGTCGAACACACGCCGACGGGCGGGCGGACCGCCTGCGACGTCAGAGGTCCGGTCCACCTGTTCGGGGGATGCCTGCCGCGTTCGCGGTCGGCCTCAGGGCGTTGGAGGGCCGCAGTGTCGCGAGTGTGGCGAACGCCCGGTCGCATCGCCCGCAGCAGCGGCGTGACCGAGTCACCGATGCAACGCGTGCGACTCGTGCACCAACTGTGCAGTATCGAGGGCGTCAAGGCCACGTCGAGATCCTGTGTGCGTCGGAGCCGCTGGAGTTCGACGCCTACGTGAAGTCCATCGGCGACCAGAAGCTCGTCCTGGACATGCACGTCGGCGACCTTCAGCGAGTCGTCGAGTATCCGAAGCTCGGATTCGCCATCGAGCAGGAGGTTCCGCAGGACGTGCATGACGCGTACGAATCCCTCGTCCACGACGGCTTCACCAGCCGACTCATCTCGTGACCTGGACGACCCGGTATCCGCCGTCCGCTGCGGGCCGGATCCAAGGCACGATCCATCCATGCCGGGCAGAGGAGTGCGCTACGGGGTCTTGCCTGCGGCGGCCCTTGCGATGCGGTCGGCAAGGATGGTGGACAGACGGTGGATACGCGTGCTCCGCTGGTCGGTCGGATCGTCCATCTGATGCGCTACGCCGATGAAGGTGCCTTGACGGAAGACCAGGGAGCGGTTGATGTACCGCTCTGCCGGATTGCCCTTGGTGTCCGTGCCGTCTTGGTCGAAGCCCTGGCTCTCATCGCCCCTTCGCTCCAGCTCTACCTTGATCCACCCGGGGTCGGTCCCTTCGATGTCCCGCACGATGTCGAGGTAGGCCAGGTGGGCGGCGGCAGCATCCGGGAACGCCAGGACGAGGAACTCGGCCCGGTTCTCCCCCTCGTTCTCACCTCGACCGAACTCCACCGCGCCGGCCGCGGTGGCATTCTTCTCGCATACAGGTGCTGCCCGGCAGATGGAGAGTCCGGTCGCTGACGTCCTGACCTCGGGTGGCCCATCCCAGGGATACTCCTGGGCATCCATGCTGCTTCGGTCCGGAAGGATCTGACGGACCGTCTCGGTCGTGGGCGGGGGATCAGCGGTGCGGCTGCCGGAGCGCGCAGTGCCGGGTTCTGACGGTGTGTTGCGTGGCGAGTCATCGGTGTCGTCGAACAGCCGCACACTCCCGTAGCCGGCAAGCGCGACCATCAGCACGGCCAGGACGATGCCCGCAACGAGGGACAGCCGTCCGGCACGGGTGTTGTTGATGGTCAGCGGGCCAAGTGATATCTGGCTGCGCGTCACTGTGCTGCCGGTCATGACAACGCTGCCGGTGTGCTGGTGTGAGGGGGCGTGGAGGAGCACCGCGAGCCGTCCGGCGAACTCCGCATCGCTGCTGATCTCTTCGGCAAGGGCAGCTTGCACACCGCTGCTGTCGCCTGGCGCAGTGGCCAGCTCCTCCAGGGCTGCCCGTCCGCGTGCGGAATGGCTGAGCCTGCCTCGCACGAGATCTGACACCGCCGTATTGGCGGCGCCTGATGCCACCGCGGACAGAGTTTGGGCAGCCATCGCCGCCAGGTCGGGTGAATCCATGCTGGTCCCCCCTGTCGTCCCAGTCCCGTCATTATGGTCATGCTCGCGACAGCTGGGGCGCTTTCGGGGGTGGAGATGCTCTCTCCGTCGCAGAGCTGACTCGGGGCCCAGGCCCCATCAGCGGTGCCGTCCGGGAGGCGACGGTGATCTGCGGTAGATCATGGGCAACGGCAGGCGTCACCTGCCGTGCGGCTTGCTCGGTACTGCACTTGGCGCGAGCCCGTGGGCGCGCGCCATCGCCTCGGCAGCCCCTGCCCCGTACGGCCAACTGACGGAGGGGCCCTGATGCCCAACTGGTGCGGTACATCAGGAGTTGTAGCGGTCTGCCGCTGTACCGCGAGAGTTGAGACCACCCTCCATTGCCGGGTTGACGCTCCTTGGCTACGAGCGCCCTAAGTTGCTGGCCACACCGGGGCGAACGGCCGCCCGCAGCATGACGAAGCGGGTGACCCGCCCAGATCAGGTGCCACGGGGCAACAGGTCTCGTTGGTACGCGCTCCGGCCTGAGTGATCCACAGGAATCGTTCTGATGGAAACGAGGAGACGCATGCGTACAGGCAAGCGATGGGCGGCAATCACCGGTCTGGCCACGATGGCGGCTTCAGCCGGACTGCTGCTCGGAACGTCCCCGGCCTCGGCCGACACCAACTGCTCGTCCGGCTACCACTGCGTGTTCTACCAGGGTCTCAACGACTCGGCCCGCCACTCGTACTTCAACAGCGACACCGACTTCCGCAATGACACCTTCAACCAGCTCACAAGCCGTGTGGGCGGCGGCCAGACCGTGCACAACAACGTGGTGTCCGCCAGCAACTCGAGCAACAGCGGATACGAGAGCCACTTCTACACCGGGATCGGCAGCGACTGGGGCGGGTTCCTGTTCTGCGTCAACCCCGGCAGCGAGGTCAACTACATCAACCCGACTCTGCGGGACAGGGCCAGCTCGCTCCGGGTGCGGAGCACGACCAGCATCAACTGCTACTGAGCGAATGCCCCGCAGGTGCCGGGGGCGGCGGCGTGCCACACACCGCTGCCCCCGGCACCACCGCTCATCGCACCCCGATCCCGGACCACGGAGAGAAGATCTGCCATGCCCTCGCTGAAAGTGGGCCACGGGGTGAGTATCACCACTCTGGCGCTCGCCCTCCTCGCCCTTACCGGGACCCTTGTCTGGGCGCTGCACGACAACACGACGCCGCCCGCCCGACAGTCCGCACAGCAGTCCGGTCCTGAGCCTGCCGTACTGCGTTCCCGGCTCCCTTTTCATCCCCTGCTGCACGCACCGACCGCCACCTCCCGCCGCGTGTACGAGGCCCGGCAACGCCTGATCACCCGCTGCATGACCGAGCACGGCTTCCGCTACGAGGCGCCTCCCGTCGATGCCGCGCCCTCGGCAGAGGCCGGCTCAGGCCCGGCGCAGTTCGGCATCGAGACCCTCAACCTGCCAAACTCCGCCGACCGGCCTGGCACGCAGCCCGCAGAACGACCCCGTGGGAAGGCATTCGGCCGGGCGCTCTACGGGGACCCGCAACGCAAGATCTCCGCCCGCAACAAGGAGATCACCGTGAGCCGGCCCGCGACAGGCTGCCTGGCTGACGCCGAGCGACGGCTCTTGGGCGAGGGCGGGCCGCGACGCGCTCTCACTCTGCAGCTGCGGCTCGACCAGGGGGAGCGCGACGCGCTGCGCACGCTGGGAAAGGGTCACGCGTTCCGCGGAGCGACGGCACGCTGGCGTTCCTGCATGCGGCAGGCGGGATTCCCCGCCGCGAAAGACCCACAGCGGCTTGCAGCGGCGCTACGCCCGGACACCCCCCTCGCCGAACAACCCGCGGCCCGCGCCGACGTGACCTGCAAGCGGGCCACCGGCTACCTGGAGCGCGCGTACGCCAGGCTCGCCGTGCTGCAACGGCGCTGGCTCGACGCCAACCCGCAGCCGGCTGTCGAATGGCGCTCCCTGCGCCAGCGGGAGGGCAAGGCTGCCACGAAGGTGCTTGACGCCGGGTGATGTGACGAGAGGGAGAGGCGAATGATCCGGGGACGGAACAAGTAAGGATCATGGCCGATGCGACGTCGGTCAGACGAAACGGCGTACGAACGTCAGCGCCGTGTCCGCGACCTCCTGCCAGCGGCTGTCGATCGTCAGGGCGTGGTCGCGGTCGGCCATCTCCGTGATTTCCGTGATGCCGGAGTTCTCCCGCTGCCTCTTGTACGCGCCGTTGGCCAACGCCCAGGGCACGGCGTTGTCCTTCTCCCCGGAGATGATCAGTAGGGGGCCGCGGCGGGGATTGTGGCAGTCGACCTTCATCTCCGTGCGGGGGTTGATGTTGGCCGCGGCCGCCTGGAAGGGCGGTGCGCACGAGGCCGGGACCGCGTACCTCTCGTAGAGATCCTTGGCTTCCTGCTCGCTGACGGCGTTGGCGTAGGCGTAGCGGAACTGCTCGAAGGTCAGTGGCAGCGCGCGCTTGCGGTTGGCCGGGTTGGCGATGATCGGACGCAGGGAGCGCAGCGTCGACAGGGGCAGCGCCATGATGCCGCGGAACGGCACCGGGTCGATCGCCACCGACGCGGCGGAGAGGCCGCGTCCCGCGAGGATCTGCGTCAGCAGCCCGCCGACGGAGTGCCCGATGACGGCCGGTTTGCGCTCCAGGTCGTCGATCAGACCGGCCAGGTGATCGGCGATGCGCCCGACGGTCTTGCCCGCCAGAACCTCGGGGCGCTGCCTGGCCTCGGTCACCGTCTCCGGATCGTCGGGCCACGACAGGGCCAGGGGCACATATCCGGCGGCCTCGAAGTGGGTCCTCCACAGGTCCCAGCTGCTGGGCAGCATCCACAGACCGTGCACGAACACGACCGGAACGCGCTCGGTGGCGGCGTTGGCACGGTCGATCTGCTGTGCGTCATTGAGGGACATAGCCTGAAGTTACGGGCGCAAGTGCCCCTTCGGTATGGAGGAGTCGGCGGTATGGCCGGTGTTGCATGGTGCTTGTCCGGTCTCTGCGGACCGGGGTGAGCGGGCTGTGGCCGATGCCTCTCGGCGCGCCGCGCCCGCCGCTCCTCAGCGCGCCGCGCCCGACAGGGCCCGGTCCACCTGGCGCGGGGACAGCGCGTGCTCGACCGCCAGGATGCCCGCACCGATCGCCGCCGCGTTCTCGCCGGTGCGGCTCGGCTCGATCCGCAGCACATGGGTGGCCAGCGGATGCGAGCGGCGGTACACCGCTTCCCTTACGCCCGCCAGGAGTTGGTCGTGCACGGCGGCCAGCGCGCCGCCGACCACCACCGTGTCCGGGTTGAAGAAGTTCACCAGGCCCGCGAGCACCTCGCCCACCGCGCGCCCCGCCTCGCGCACCATGCGTACGGCATCGCGGTTGCCGGACTTCACCAGGCGTACGACATCGCTGCCCGAGGTCGCCTCGAGACCGAGCCCGGAGAGCTTGCGGGCGATCGCCGCGCCGCCCGCCACCGCCTCCAGGCAGCCGGAGTTGCCGCACCGGCAGGGGTCGTCGATGTCGCCGACCCGGATGTGCCCGATGTCGCCCGCGCTGCCCTGCGCGCCCCGGTGCAGCCGGCCGTCGGCGACGATGCCGCAGCCGATGCCCGTGCCCACCTTGATGTAGAGCAGATAGCGCGTGTCGGGAAAGGCACGGCGCTGCTCGGCGAGCGCCATCACGTTCACGTCGTTGTCGACGAGGGCCCGTGGGCCGAACCGCTCGGCGAAGAACTCCGGTATGGGGTACTGGTGCCAGCCCGGCATGATCGGCGGGTCCACCGGGCGGCCCGTCGAGAACTCCACGGGTCCGGGCACCCCGACCCCGATGGACTGCAGCGACGCGGGATCGCGCCCGGCCTCGTCGAGCAGGGCGTGCAGCGTCCGCTCGACATGGCCGAGCACCTCGCGCGGGCCGTCGGCGATGGAGAGCGGGTCCTCGCGCAGGGCGAGCATCTCGCCGCCGATGTCCAGGAGGGCGACCCGGCAGTGCGACGCGCCCAGGTCGACGCCCGCGACGGCGTGTTCACGTGTGCGCAGGCGAAGGCGGCGCGGCGGCCGGCCGCCCGTCGACCCGCCGTCCGCCTCCTCGGTGAGGAAGCCGTGCGAGATGAGCGCGTCCACCCGCTGCGAAACCGTCGAGCGCGCCAACCCCGTCACCCGGGCGATGTCGGCGCGGGTCTCCGCCGCCCCCGTGCGCAGCAGGGCGAGGACTTCGCCGGGTGAGGACGGTACGGAAACGGGGTGATCCGGCGCTCCAGACATGGCAGCCACCTTAGGGACGAGTTTCGCTGCTCACAAGGCCGATGGTGTTCGGCGATCGACCTAAGTACCCGTCAACTCCCGTGCTGCGAAAGCTGCTTGGGCCCTTGACAGGTCAAAGCTCCCTCATCACATTGCTCTGCAGACCGCTGCCGAAGGAGCCGAGGGTGCAGGCGATGCAGGCGACGCAAATGATGTTGGCGATGCGCGGGGTGTCCAAGAGCTTTCTCGGAGTGCGTGTGCTGCACGGCGTATCGCTCGACCTCGCCCCCGGCGAGGTGCACGCACTGGTCGGCGAGAACGGCGCCGGAAAGTCCACCTTGATGAAGGTCCTCGCGGGCGAACACGTCCCGGACGAGGGCAGCATCGTGCTCGACGGAACAGAGCATTCCTTCAGCCACCCCGCGCAGGCACAGGCCGCCGGGATCGGCATCATCCACCAGGAGTTCGCGCTGCTCGCGCACCGCACGGTCGCCGAGAACGTCTTCCTGGGCCGCGAACCGACCCGCTACGGCCTCGTCGACCGCCGCGCGATGGAGACCCGCACCGCCGAACTCCTCGCAGAGGTCGGCGTATCGGGCATCACACCCCGCACCTGCATCCGCGACCTCTCCGTGGCCCGGCAGCAGACCGTCGAGATCGTCAAGGCGCTCGCCTCCGACGTCCGCGTCCTGGTCATGGACGAGCCGACCGCGCCGCTCGCCGACCACGAGGCGGGCCTCCTGCACGACCTCGTACGCCGCCTCGCGGCCCGCGGCCTCGGCATCCTGTACATCTCGCACCGCCTGCGGGAGGTCTTCGAACTCTCCCAGCGCGTCACGGTGTTGAAGGACGGCCGCCACGTCACGACGGTGCGCACCGCCGACACCGACACCGACCAGGTCGTTCGCGCCATGGTGGGCCGGGAGCTGAGCGCCTACTACCCGCCGCGCGCCCACGCCGACGACATCGGCGAGGTGCGCCTCACCGTCACCGGTGGCGGCAACGACCGGCTGCGCGGCATCGACCTGACGCTGCGCGCCGGCGAGGTCACCGGCATCGCGGGCCTGGAGGGCTCAGGCCGTACGTCCCTTGCGCGGGCCCTGTTCGGAGCGGCGCCCTTCACCAGCGGGGCCATGACGGTGGGCGGCGACGCCCTGCGCCCCACCGGACCGCGGCAGGCCATCCGCGCCGGGATCGCCCTGGTGACCGAGGACCGCAAGGCCGAGGGGCTCGCCCTGCGCCAGTCCGTGCGCGACAACGCCCTCCTGGTGACCCGCGCCGTACCGGCCCGCGGAGAGCCGCCCGCAGCCCGCGAACTCACCACGCTCCTGGAGCGGGTACGCCTCCAGGCGCGCGGCGAGGACCAGCAGGCCCAGTACCTCTCCGGCGGCAACCAGCAGAAGGTCGTCATCGCCAAGTGGCTCGCCGCCCGCCCCCGCGTCCTGCTCTTCGACGAACCGACCCGAGGCGTCGACGTGGGCGCCAAGGCCGCCATCCACACCCTGGTCCGCGAACTGGCCCGCGAGGGCATCGCGGTCCTGATCGTCTCCTCCGAACTGCCCGAACTCATCGGCATGAGCGACCGCATCCTCGTCATGTCCGAAGGCCGCATCGCCGGAGAACTGCCGGCGGGGGCCGCCGAGGAGGACGTGATGCGGCTCGCCACGACCACGCCGATGGGTGAGCCCACCGCCCTGTCCGGAAAGGATTCCGTCGCGTGAGCGGTACCACCGTCGCCCCACCGTCCGCCTCCCCGAAGACCCGCGCCCCCAGCCGCGGCAGACTCACCGACCCCGCCGTCGGCGTCTGGCTGGCGGCCGGGGCCGTGACCGCGCTCGGCTGGATCGTGGTCGCCGCACGCGGCGGCGACTTCCTCACGCTCTCGAACGTCGTCGGCATCCTGCAGAACTGCGTCGCCCTCGGCCTGGTCGCCGTCGGGCAGACCGCCGTCATCCTCACCGGCTCCCTGGACCTGTCGGTGGCGTACCTGATCAGCCTCGGCACGCTCGTCGCGGCCACCACCATGGAGGACGGCGGCGTCGTCACCGCGGTGCTCGCCGTCCTCGCCCTCTCGGCGGCCGTCGGACTCGCCAACGGCCTCATCGTCACCGGTCTCAAGGTCAACGCGTTCATCGCGACGCTCGGCACCGCGTTCATCCTGCGCGGCTGGATCGAGGACAACTACACGGGCCCGGCGGGCAAGGTCCCCGCCTCCTTCCAGCACCTGGGCTACGACCGGATGGGCCCGATCCCCGTCTCGCTCTTCCTGCTCGCCGCCGTCGCCGCCGCGATGTGGCTGATCACCCGCCGCACCCGCTTCGGGCACCACCTGTACGCCACGGGCGGCGACGAACACGCGGCCCGGCTCTCCGGCGTCCGCACCCGGCGCACGATCATCGCCGCCCACGTCCTGTGCTCGCTGTGCGTGGGCGCCGCCGCCCTCTTCCTCGCCTCACGCCTTGGCGCGGGCGCCCCCTGGGCGGGCACCGAGGCCCGCTACGACCTGGAGTCGATCGCCGCCGTCGTGCTCGGCGGCACCGTCCTGGCCGGTGGGCGCGGGGGAGTGGCGGGCACGCTGGGCGGTGTCCTCGTGCTCGCCGTGCTCGACTCCGTCTTCAACCAGCTCGGCGTCGACCCGTTCTTCAAGAACGTCGTACGCGGCGTCGTCATCATCGCCGCCGTCGCGATCTACGCCCGGCGCGGCGGCAGGAGGTCCGCATGAGCAGCGGTACGGCAATCTCCGTCCCCTACAAGCGAGTCGTACGCTCCCTCGGTACCGGTGCCCCGGTCTACGGCCTGCTGATCGTCCTGCTCGTCGCGCTCGCCGCCACCGACCCCGGCTTCTACGAACCCGACCGCTTCCTCGCCTTCGTCAAGCGCGCCGCGCCCCTGGTGATCCTCGCCGCCGGGCAGTATCTGGTCATCGTCTGCGGCGAGTTCGACCTGTCGGTGGGGGCGATCGTCACCGCGGGAGTCGTCGCGGCGGCGGAGGTCCACGGCTCGTTCCCGGACGCGCCCTGGCCGCTCATCACGGCCGGGCTGCTGCTGGCGGGAGCCCTCACCGGCCTCGTCAGCGGGCTGATCACCACGCGCCTGAGAGTGCCCTCCTTCATCACCACGCTCGGCATGATGCTGATCCTGGAGGGCGCCGTCTTCTTCTGGACGGGCGGCTCCCCGCACGGACAACTGTCGGAAGGATTCCGCCAGTTGGGGCGCGGCACCGCCATGGGCTGGCTGCCCTGGGCGGTCCTGGCCTGCCTCGTCGCGGGGCTGGTCGCCGTCCTGCTCATGCGTTCCGACTTCGGCCGTACGTTGATCGCGACCGGGGACAGCGAACGCGCCGCCGCCCTGGCGGGTGTGCGCGTCCACCGCGCCCGCGTCATCGCCTTCGTCCTGTCCGGCGCGGCGGCGGCGCTCGCCGCCGTCCTCGTCGGCGGCTTCTCCGGGGTCTCCGCGCAGGCGGGCCGGGGCTACGAGTTCGAGGCGATCACCGCCGTGGTCCTGGGCGGGGTCGTGCTCGGCGGCGGCCGGGGCAGCGTCGTCGCCGCGATGGCGGGCGCCTTCTCGCTGCAGGCCCTGTTCACGCTGCTCAACCTCCAGGGCGTATCGGGCGCCCTGGAGTCCACCGTCCAGGGCGTCATCGTGATCGCCGCGGTCGGGCTCGGGGCCGCCGACTGGTCCCGGCTGCGCCGTCGTCGTACCCACTCCTCGGGAGGCAGACCCTCGTGATGCAGACCCTCGTGACGCACATCAAGCCGAACCGCAGACGCACGCTGGTGCCCGCCGCCGCACTCCTCGCGGGAGCCCTGCTCGCCTCCTGCTCCAGCGACACTCCGCCCGACTCGCCCGCCGGAGCCTCGCAGAGCGCGGAGTCCGACCAGGGTGGCGACAAGCCCTCCAAGTTCTTCGAACAGGCCGAGTACGAGCGCCAGTTGGAGCTGGGCAAGGAGACCCCGCAGGGCCCGGACGCCAAGCCCTGGGAGCAGATGCTCGAACCGGAGATGACCGACACCGCCCGGTACAAGAAGAAGGGCGCGGGCGGCAGTCACCTCTGCTTCTCCAACGCCGGTGTCTTCAACCCCTGGCGCCAGGTCGGCCTGAAGAACATGAAGGCCGAGGTGAAACTGCACGACGAGATCAGCGACTTCACCGTCCTGGACGCCCAGGGCAAGGACGACAAGCAGATCTCCGACATCCAGGAGCTGGCGGGCAACAAGGACTGCGACGCGCTGATCGTCTCCCCGAACACCACCGCCACCCTCACGCCCGCCGTGAAGGAGGCCTGCGGCAAGCTCCCCGTGATCGTCTTCGACCGCGGCGTGGAGACCGACTGCGCGGTGACCTTCGTCAACCCCATCGGCGGCTACGGCTACGGCGCGGTCGCCGCCGACTTCCTCGTCGACAAGGTCAAGCCCAAGGGCAAGATCCTCGCCCTGCGCATCTCACCCGGTGTGGACGTCCTGGAGACCCGCTGGTCGGCGGCGAAGCTGGCCTTCGACAAGAGCGAACTGGACGTTGTGGACACCAAGTTCACCGACGGCGACCCCGCCAAGACCAAGTCGATCGTCTCCGACGCGATCTCCCGGCACGGCTCCGTCGACGGCGTCTGGATGGACTCCGGCGCCACGGCCGTCGCAGCCGTCGAGGCCTTCGAGGACGCGGGCGTCGACGTCCCGCCGATCACCGGCGAGGACCAGCAGGACTTCCTCCAGGCGTGGAAGGACAAGAAGCTCACCGCGATCGCCCCCACCTACCCCACCTTCCAGTGGCGCACCCCGGTCATCGCCGCCCTGCGCATCCTGGACGGCAAGCAGGTCCCCAAGGAGTGGAAGCTGCCGCAGCCCACGGTCACGCAGGCCAACCTCGACGAGTACCTCCAGGAGGGCATGCCGCCGCTGCACTACGCGATGTGCGGCTGCCAGAAGATGCCGGGCTTCCCGGGCGACTGGGGAGGCAAGAAGTGACGTACGGAGATTGGCAGTTGGGCGCCAACCCCTGGATCTGGCACTCGCCGGTCAGCACCGAGGCGCTCGGCGAGACGCTGCCGCGCCTGGCGGCCTGGGGCTTCGACTCCGTGGAGCTGCCCCTGGAACAGCCCGACGACTGGGAGCCCGCCGCGGCGGTCAAACTCCTCGACGCCACGGGCCTGACGCCCGCGGCTGTCGTCGCCGTCATGCCCGAGGGGCGCAACCTGGTCCGCGCCGACCCGGGCACGCTGCGCGCCACCCAGGACTATCTGCGCCGCTGCGTCGACGCGGCCCACGCGATCGGCGCCCCCGTCATCGCGGGCCCGGTGTACGCGGCGGTCGGCCGCACCTGGCGGATGGACCGGGCCACCCGCGCGGCGGCGTACGAGGAGTGGCGCGAGCGCATCGCGCCCGTCGTCGAGTACGCGGGGCGCGCCGGTGTCCGCATCGCCGTCGAGCCCCTCAACCGCTACGAGACGAGCCTGTTCAACACCGTCGCCCAGACCCTGGAGGGTCTGGCGGGCCTGCCCGAGGAGTCGATCGGCATCGCCCTGGACACGTACCACCAGAACATCGAGGAACACTCCCTGCCGCAGGCCGTCCGGGCGGCGGCCGGCCGCATCGCCCACGTCCAGGTGTGCGCCAACGACCGCGGCGCCCCCGGCGCCGACCACCTCGACTGGCCCGGCTTCCTGCGCGCCCTGGGCGATTCCGGCTACCGAGGCTCGCTCTGCATCGAGTCGTTCACGGCCCACAACGACGCCATCGCCGTCGCCGCCTCCGTCTGGCGGCCCCTCGCGCCCACCCAGGACGCGCTCGCGACCGACGGGCTCGGCTTCCTGCGCCGGGCCGTGGCCGCCCTCTGACGACCGACCCCTGACATCCGGCAATCCCGCACGTCCGTCCGTCCTTCCGAGCAGACCAGCAGAGAGAGGACCAGCCCATGGGCTGTCATGAACGTGACATGAGACTGCGCGACGCGAGAGGTGTACGAAGAGCGGTGCTCGCCCTGGTGACGGCGCTGCTGCTCGCGGTCGGGTTCCTGCCCGCCACGTCGAGCGCCGCCGACAAGGCCCCCGCCTTCCGCGCGCTGCTCTTCACCAAGGCCGTCGGCTACGTCCACGACTCCATCCCGGCCGGCATCCAGATGGTCAAGGAGCAGGCCGCGGCGGAGAACTTCGAGGTCGTCGAGACGGCCGACGCGACAGTCTTCGACGACGAGAAGCTCAAGGACTTCGACGTCGTCATCATGCTGCAGAACTCCGGCATGGTCTGGGACACCGAAGCCCAGCGCGACGCCATGAAGAAGTACGTCAAGAGCGGCAAGGGAGTCGTCGCCCTGCACAACACGCTCGACATGGGCGTCGAGGACTCCTTCCCCTGGTGGGACGACCTCATCAACGCCGGTGCCCACATGCCCGCCCACTCACCGGGCGTCCTGAAGGGCACCGCCAAGGTCGCCGACCGCGCGCACCCCTCCACCAAGGGCCTTCCCGAACGTTGGGAGCGCCCCGAGGAGTGGTACAACTTCGACAAGAATCCCCGCGGTGACGTGCACGTCCTGGTCACCGCCGACGAGACCACGTACGACCCGGGCGGCTCCAAGATGGGGGCCGACCACCCCATCTCCTGGTGCCGCAACGCCGAGGGCGGCAAGGTCTGGGCCACCGCCATGGGCCACGACAAGGCCTCGTACACCGAGCCCGCCTTCCGCGAGCACGTGCTCGGCGGCATCGAGTGGGCCGCGGGCAACAAGCCCGGCGACTGCGGCGGCACGGTCTGGTCCGGTTACGAGAAGACCGCGCTCGACGACAACACCGCCGACCCGATGGAGCTGGACGTCGCCAAGGACGGCAAGGTCTTCTACGTCCAGCGCAGCGGCGAGGTGAAGATCTTCGACCCGAAGAGCCACTCCACCTCCACGGCCGGCAAGCTCGACGTCTACACCGGCGGCGAGGACGGCCTCGTCGGCATGGAACTCGACCCCAAGTTCGCCACCAACCGCTGGATCTACCTCTACTACGCGCCCGCCAAGGCCACGGACGACGTCAACCGCCTCTCCCGCTTCACCGTCAAGGCCGACAACACCCTCGACCTCGCCAGCGAGAAGAAGCTCCTGGACGTCCCCGCCTACCGCGACCGGACCTTCCCCGAACCCGGACACACCGGCGGCGCCGTCGAGTTCGGCCCGAACCGCACGCTCTACCTCGGCGTCGGCGACGACGTCCCGCCCAACCTCGATCCCGACTGGCAGGGCTACGCCCCGCTCGACTGGCGCCCGGGCAAGCAGATGCTGGACGCCGCCCGCACCGCGGGCAACACCAACGACCTGCGCGGCAAGATCCTGCGCATCAAGCCCACGGACAAGGGCGGCTACACCATCCCCCGGGGCAACCTCTTCGCCAAGGGCACCGCGAAGACCCGCCCCGAGATCTACGCGATGGGCTTCCGCAACCCCTTCCGCTTCACCGTCGACCCCAAGACGGGCTACGTGCACGCCTCCGACTACGGCCCCGACCGCGGCGCCCCCGAGACCAACCGCGGCCCGGAAGGCCTGGTCGAGTACAACGTCATCAAGAAGGCGGGCAACTTCGGCTGGCCCTTCTGTCACGGCAACAACCAGGCGTACGCCCCCTACAACCCCGACACCCAGGAGGTCGGCGCCAAGTTCGACTGCGCCAAACCCACCAACCCCTCGCCGAACAACACCGGCCTCAAGGACCTGCCGACGCTCCAGCAGCCGGAGATCTGGTACGGCTACGGCGCGTCCAAGGAGTTCCCGGAGATGGGCGCGGGCGGCTCGGCGCCGATGAGCGGACCCGTCTACCACTACGACGCCAAGAACCCCTCCAAGACGAAGTTCCCCGCCTACTTCGAGGGCGCCGGCTTCTTCTACGAGTGGGCCCGCGACTCGGTCAAGGAGATCCGCTTCGACAAGGACGGCAAGCTCCTGAAGATCAACGACTTCCTGAAGTCGGCCAAGTTCGCCAAGCCCATGGACATGACCTTCGGGCCCGACGGCTCGCTGTACGTCCTGGAGTGGGGCAGCGAGTTCGGCGGCGGCAACAACGACTCCGGGCTCTACCGCATCGACTACGCCCAGGGCCGGCGCACCCCGCTCGCCCAGGCCAAGGCGTCCGCCACCAACGGCCCCGTCCCGCTGAAGGTCGACTTCTCCAGCGAGGGCAGCAAGGACCCGGACGGCGATCCGCTCACCTTCGCCTGGGACTTCAACGGGGACGGCACCTACGACTCGACCGAGGCCAGCCCCTCCCACACGTACGAGACCAAGGGAGACTTCAACGCCCAGCTGAAGGTCACCGACTCCACCGGCCAGTCGGGCTACGCCAACGTTCCCGTCACGGCGGGCAACACGGCGCCCAAGGTCAAGGTCGAGACCCCGGTCGACGGCAAGCTCATCGAGTTCGGCGACAAGATCCCCTACAAGGTCACGGTCACCGACCCCGAGGACGGCACGATCGACTGCTCCAAGGTCACCGTCAACCCGGCGCTCGGCCACGACGACCACGAGCACCCCACCACCGACATCCCCGGCTGCGAGGGCACCGTGGACACCGGTGACCTGGGAGGCCACCCCGAGGGCGCCGACCTCACCTACGTCCTGAACGCGAAGTACACCGACAAGGGCGGCGACGGCGTCAGCGCCCTCACCGGCTACGGCCGCTCCGTCATGCACCCCAAGCACAAGCAGGCGGAGTACCACGACGACCAGTCGGGCACCCGCATCGTCTCCCAGGAAGGCGCCGAGAACGGCAAGCGCATCGGCGACATCAGCGACGGCGACTGGATCGCCTACAGCCCGATGAGCGTCGAAGGCGTCGGCAAGGTCGGCTACAAGCTGTCCTCGCCCTACGGTGTCGGCTCGATCGAACTGCGCGCGGACGCTCCGGACGGCAAACTGCTCGCCACGACACCCGTGCCCAACACCGGGGGCTGGGACACCTATCAGGCCACACCCGACGTGCCGGTCGAAGCCCTGGCCGGCACCCACAAGCTGTACGTGGTCTTCAAGTCGCCACAGAACAATTCCTTTGACGTAGACGCGGTGCAGTTCACCACGTCATAGTCGCCCGGAAGTCGCCGGGGGCATACGAAGGTCCGCAGTACGCCGCTGTCCAAGGCGTACCGCGGACCTTCATCCCCGTCAGCGAGTACCGACCGCCGCACGCACGGCCCGACGGGCCAGCTGGCAGTCGTCGTGCAGCCGCCTCAGCAACAGCCGCTGTTCCTCACCGGACGGCGCGGCACCGGGGTGGGCCGGTCCCGGTGCCGCCGGGGCCGCGTCGTGCATCGAGCGCTGCACGGCCATCTCGTACGTACGGATCTCCCGGGTCAGCACCAGCATCAGGTTGACCAGGAACGCGTCACGCGCGGCCGGGCCCTGCTCCTGCGCCAGCTGGCTGATCTCGCGGCGTGCCACCGGCGCGTCACCGAGCACCGACCACAGCGTCGCCAGGTCGTAGCCCGGCAGGTACCAGCCCGCGTGCTCCCAGTCCACGAACACCGGACCGGCGGGGGACAGCAGGATGTTCGAGAGCAGCGCGTCGCCGTGGCAGAACTGCCAGGTGCCGTGCTGCCCGGCCGAGTGCGCGATGCCGTGCAGAAGCTTCTGGAGGTCGCCCAGGTCCCGGTCGGTGAGCAGGCCCAGCTCATGGAAGCGGGAGATCCGCTTGCCGTAGTCCATGGGCCTGCCGAACAACTCCTGCGGCGGACGCCACCGGTTGAGGTGGCGGATCGCGTTGAGCGCCAACCGCACGTCCGCGCGTGGCGGCGGCTCCACGGGGTGGCGGGACAGCGCGGCGACGCGTCCCTGCATGCGCTCGATCACCAGCGTGCAGTCCTCGGGGTCCGCGGCGATCAGCCGCGGGGCCCGGACCGGAGGACGGTGCCGGACGAACGAGCGGTAGGCAGCTATTTCGTGCCGGATGCGCTCGGTCCAGACGGGCGAGTGGTCGAGTAAACACTTGGCGATCGCGGTGCTGCGTCCTGTGGTCCCCACGATCAGTACGGTGCGTCCGCTGCGGCGGAGCACCTGTACCGGATTGAACTCGGGACAGATCCGGTGCACCGAGGCGATCGCGGTGCGCAGTTGCGCCCCCTGGGGGCCTGACAAGTCGAGTCTCCCGCTGAGCGGTTGCGTGCCGGGCCCCGGAACGCGTCGCGTTCGGCCGGCGCCGAGCGACCCGGCCGCGGGGCGCGCGGGCTCCAGATACGGGCCGCTGCCCGGCTGTCGGCTGTGCAGCGGCCGGGGCGGGGCGGACACGGAGGACGATGCTGTGTACATGGGCGATACAGATCCCTTCGTGTGCCAGCGAATTGCTGCGCCTCCCGCCCCGGCCCCCTGGGGAGCACCCTGGGGAATGTCCCGCGGTGGGCCGGGTCGGGGTGGCGCTTTCCTACCTGACACCCGGCGTCCCCTGGCACACCATGTGGCGCACCCTGGCGAACCCTGGCGAATAGTCGCTCAGCAACTGACAGAGGGTTACTGTCAACTCAGCCGAGAACCTGGGGGCTTGACGTGAACGGACAACCCAACACCCGACTGTCGGACCTGTTCGGCCTGGCAGGCTGGTCCAAAGGGGAACTCGCGAGACTGGTGAACCGGCAGGCGGCGGCCATGGGCCATCCGCAACTGGCCACCGACACCTCGCGGGTACGGCGTTGGATCGACATGGGGGAAATCCCCCGCGATCCCGTGCCCAGGGTTTTGGCGGCTCTGTTCACCGAGCGTCTCGGCCGTGTCGTGACCATTGAGGATCTTGGTCTGGTCCGGCACGGGCGCGTGGGGAAACGGCGTGACGACGGGAGTGTGGAGAACCCCGACGGCATGCCGTGGGCGCCCGAACGGACAGCCGCGGTCCTCACCGAATTCACGGGAATGGACCTCATGCTCAACCGACGCGGCTTGGTGGGCGCGGGTGCCGCGCTCGCCGCCGGCTCCGCACTCAGCAGCGCCATGCACGACTGGCTGCACACCGATCCGGCCCTCGTTGCCGACGCTCCCCGTACCAACCATCCCCTGCACGCCGACCCCGCTGGGTTCGACCGCTATGAGGCCGCCCCCATCGGGTCGCAGGAGATCGAGGAACTGGAGACGTCCGTCGAGGTGTTCCGGGCCTGGGACGCGGCCCGCGGCGGCGGGCTGCAGCGCAAGGCTGTGGTGGGACAGCTCAACGAAGTGGGCGGCATGCTCGCCTACCGACACCCCGACCATCTCCAGCGACGCCTGTGGGGCGTCGCTGCCAATCTCGCCGTCCTCGCGGGCTGGATGTCGCACGACGTCGGCCTGGAGCCCACGGCTCAGAAGTACTTCGTGATCGCCGCGCACGCGGCCCGCGAGGGCGGCGACCGGCCGCGCGCCGGTGAGGCCCTGTCCAGGGCCGCGCGCCAGATGGTGCATCTGGGGCGTCCCGACGACGCGCTGGACCTCATGAAGCTCGCCCAGTCGGGATCGGGCGAGGAGATGCTGCCGCGCACGCAGGCCATGCTCTACACCATCGAGGCCTGGGCACAGGCATCCATGGGCAAGGGCCAGGCGATGCGCCGCACGCTCGGCATCGCCGAGGACCTGTTCGTCTCCGACAAGGGGGACGTGCCACCGCCCAGTTGGATGCAGATGTTCGACGAGGCGGACATGCACGGCATGCAGGCCCTGGCCTTCCGCACCCTCGCCGATCACGACGCGACCGCCGCCAACACCGCCCAGCGCCACGCCAAGGAGGCGATCGACCTGCGGTCCAAGGGCCGCGACCGTTCGCAGATCTTCGACTACATCTCGCTGGCGTCGGCCTGCTTCATCGGCGACGACCCGGAACAGGCCGACCGGTACGCACGGCTGGCGCTGGTCTCGATGGGGTCGAACTCCTCGCACCGCACGTGGGACCGGCTGCGCGAGATGTACCGCCTGACGGCTCAGTACTCGGACCACGCCAAGATCCAGGACCTGCGTGAGGAGATCAAGATGGCGCTGCCCAAGGCGGCGGCCAAGACCGGAGGTGTCAACCGCATCCAGGCGTAGGGCCCGGCGGGGGTTCGTTCAGGAGCCAGGCGGGGGTTCGTTCAGAGCGGGTCAAGCGGGTCAGGAATGGACCCGTGCGATCAGCAGGCAGGCGTCGTCCTCACGTGGGGCCACGCCGAACTCTTCGACGACCGTCCGAACACAGTCCTGCGCACTTCGCGTGTCCGTCGAATCCGTCGTGCCCGTGAACCGTGGCGCGAGCCCGAGCAGCCGGCTCGTGGCCGCGTCCCTGGTGCGCCGGGGGACCAGTCCATCGGTGTGCAGCAACAGCAGGTCGCCGGGCTGGAGTTGCTCTTCGGCCTGCTCGTACGTGGCGCCGGAGGTCGCTCCGAGGATCACGCCGCCCGGTGGCGTCAGCGCGCGCCCCGTCCCGTCGCGGAACAGCAGCGGGGCGGGGTGGCCCGCCTGCGCCCAGGTGAGGGTGCGGGTGGCCGGGGTGTACTGACAGCAGACGGAGCTGCCGAGGGCCGGTTGCGCGGTCGTGTCCAGTAACTGGTTGAGCCAGCCCATCAGTTGGCCCGGCCGGACTCCGGCGACCGCCATGCCGCGCACCGCGCCGAGCAGCATCGCCATGCCGGACGTGACGGTGACGCCGTGCCCCGTGAGGTCGCCGATGCTGAGCAGGAACTGGCCGTCGGGCAGTTCCATCGCGTCGTACCAGTCACCGCCGATCAGGGCGCTCGTCGAGGAGGGGAGGTAGTGCGCGGCGAGGTCGAGCGCCGCGGGTCCGCCCTGCGGGAACCGCAGGGAGCCGCGCCACGGCGGCAGCACGGCCTCCTGCAGTTCGACCGCGAGCCGGTGCTCTGTCTGCGCGATGTGCCGCTGGCGCTGCAGCGAGTCACGGGTCTCGCGCACCACTCGCTGGCTGCGGCGCAGCTCGCTGACGTCCCGCAAGACCGCCCACATCGAGGCGGTGCTGCCGTCGGCGGCGAGCACGGGCTCGCCCATCATGTGCACCTGTCGCACGCCGCCGTCGTGGCGCACGATGCGGAACTCGCCGTCGATCGGCTTTCCGTCGATCAGGCAGTCCGTGACCATGGCCGTCAGCATCGGCTGGTCGTCGACGTGCACCAGGGAGGGCAGCTCGTCGAGGGAGAGCGGGGGAGCCTGCGGGTCCCGCCCGAGGATCTGGTACAGCTCGCCCGACCAACTCGCCTCGTCGCTCAGGAGGTTCCACTCCGCGCTGCCGACCCGGCTGAGCAGGGAGCCGCGCTGCGGTTCGAGCGGTGCGGGCACGGCCGGAGCGCAGGGCTCCACGGCAGGCGGCACGGGCCCGTCCCGTAACTGCGCCAGGTGGTCGTCCAGGTCGTTGAGCTGATGGACCGCCAGGTCGCACAGGGCGCGCTGCCAGCGCTCCTGCGGGTCGCCGCCGTCGGCCCCGGTGCCACGGCGCACGGCGTCGACCTCGCCGCGGAGCCGACGCGTCTGCGTGATCAGCGCTTCGACCGAGCCGCGCTCGGGCGGCTGGGCGGAAGGGCGGTCCGCGAAGACATGGGACGGCATGAGGTGCTCCGTTGAGGATGCGGTGCGACCAAACGGGCGGGATGGACCGCTAATGACTTTCGCACAGCCGGGGGTGGCTCGTAAGGGATTTGGCAACACACGACGCGGTCATGCTTCTGGCATATGCCTATGTCCTTCGGAGCAGTGCGTTCCGGAAGCACGCCGCCGATCACCCGCGCAAGTAGCGGACAACAGCCAGAACACGGCGGTTGTGGTCATGTGACGCGGGCAGTCCGAGCTTGTCGAAGACGGCGGCCACATGCTTCTCCACGGTGCCCGCGGAGACCACCAGGGCCTGCGCGATCGCCGCGTTGGACCGACCCTCGGCCATCAGCGAGAGCACCTCCCGCTCGCGCTCGGTGAGCGGCGCGAGCTCCTGCGCGCGGCGCCCGGCCCCGGCCAGCTGCGTGACGACCTCGGGGTCCAGCGCCGTGCCGCCCGCGGCCACCCGCTCCAGGGCGTCGGTGAACTCCGCGGTGTTCGCGACGCGGTCCTTGAGCAGATAGCCGACGCCCGCCGAACCCGCGGCCAGCAGCCGGGTGGCGTACTTCGTCTCCACGTACTGGGAGAAGAGCAGCACCCCCGTGCCGGGGTGGTCGCGGCGGATGTCGATGGCCGCACGCAGCCCTTCGTCCGTGTGCGTCGGCGGCATCCGGATGTCGGTCACCGAGACGTCCGGGCGATGCTCGGCGACCGCGGCACGCAAGGCGTCCGCGTCGCTCACCGACGCACAGACCTCGTGCCCGCGCTCCGCGAGCATCTGCCCCAGCAACTCCCGCAGTACGGCGGCATCCTCAGCGATCACGACGCGCATGGCGGAATGCTCTCACGCGTGCAGCGGCAGCTCGACGGTGACCGCCGTCGGCCCGCCCTCGGGACTTTCGACATCCATCCGCCCGTCGACCGTACGTACGCGTTGCAGGAGTCCTGTCAGTCCGCTCCCCGCCGCGGCGTCCGCGCCACCGTGCCCGTCGTCACCGACCCGCAGCAGCAGCCGGCCGTCCAGCCGTGCCACCGTGATGGCGGCCCGCCGGGCCCCGCTGTGCTTGATGACGTTCGCCAGCAGCTCGGCGGCGCAGAAGTACGCGATGGTCTCGATGGCCGGGGTCGGGCGCTCCGGTATGTCCGTCACCAGGTCGACCGGGACGCTGCTGCGCGCGGTGAGCGTGGCGAGCGCGTCCGGCAGCCCGTCGTCGAGGACCGGGGGGTGGATGCCGCGGGCCAGGTCGCGCAGTTCGGCGAGGGCCTCGGTGGCGTTGTGGTGCGCCCCGTCGACGAGTTGACGGAGCCGGACGACGTCCAGATCCAGCGATCCGCTGCGTGGCCCGCCGCCCCGGCCGTCCCCGGTGCCAGCGCCCCCGCCCTCGTTCTCGCTCTTGCTCTCGTCGAGCCGCTGTCTGATCATGTCGAGGCTCATCGCCACCGCGACGAGGCGGACCTGGGCCCCGTCGTGCAGATCGCGCTCGACGCGCCGGAGCAGCGCCACCGAGTCGTCCACGGCGAGCGCCCGCGTCTCTTCCAAGTCACGGACACGATCGGCCAGTTGGCCGGGCCCGAGCAGGGTCCCGACGAGCCGGCGGTCGGCCTCGGTCGCCAGCCGGGTCACCCAGGGCGCGCAGAGCAGGGTGCCCACACCGATGGCGACCGCGAGGAACGTACCGGCGAAGGTGTCCGCGTCCGGACCGCCGAAGGGAAGCGGCGTCAGCACCATCATGCCGTCGGGGGAGCCGGGTTCAGGGTGCTGCCCGAACACCGTCCACCGCAGCGGCGCGGTGGCATCGACCAGCCCCGTGAACCACCAGAGGACGGCGTACGCCTCCAGACAGCTGACCGGCAGCTTGACCAGCACATAGGCGGCCGACCGCCAGCCCGTCCCGTCCCACAGCCGGGCGTCGAGACGGCTGACCAGCCGTCCTCTCGGGCGCAGTCGCGGCGGCGCGGGCGTCTCGTCCCCCAGGAACAGGGCGGCGAGGCGACGGTGGGCGGCGCCCAGCGCGCGGGCCAGCTGGAGCCCCGTGACGAACAGCAGCGCACCGAGCACGGCAAGCACCACCGACACGGTGAACCCCGCGCCCAGGGCCAGCGCCACCGCGAGCAGCACCCCGCCCGCGAGGCCCAGCGGGACCGCGACCAGGCAGTACGCGACTTCGGCCCACGCCCGCCGCGTGAACGGGGCGCGCCCCACGGCTCGCGCGAGCACGCGCGCCCCTCGCGTGCCCGTCGCCGTCCCGGGGTGCACCGGCGTAACGGAGGTGGTGGTGGGCGCTTTGGCGGCGACCGTGGTGTCGATCGTGATGGCGGAAGCCTTCGGGCGGGTGACGCGCATGGTGTCCATTGTCCTGTCAGGGGACCTGTCAGGGGTCCTGTCAGGCGGCACGGCGGGCCAGCGTGCCACCTCGATCCGCGCGTCCTGCACCAACTCCCCCTAGCCTTAAGCGAGGTGAAGAGCTGACGTCTGCGTGACCTCGGTCCACAAGATGGGTGCCGGGCTCGAACAGGGATCGGTCTTTCACCTGCAGGGCGACCTGGTCACGGCACAGACCCTCGCCGCCCGCGCCGACCTGCTGGACACCACCAGCCCCTCGGTGCTCATCTACGCTGCCCTCGATGGGTGGCGCCGCCAGATGGTGGAGCAGGGCCGAGAGCTTCTGGACGACGCTCTTTCGCGGGCGCGTCGCGTGCGAGCGGACATCGAAGGCATCGAGGGCCTGCACGTCAACGACCGGGATGACTTCTGCGGCGACGGACGCGCCTTCGACCTGGACCCCTTCCAGATCGGCCCACTCGGACGAGCTGCCGCCTGCCCCGGAGATCCGCATCCCGGACCCCGGCGACCTCCGTCTTCGGCAGGTGACCCTTCCGCGGGACGCCTTCTTCGGTGAGGTCGAGCAGATCCCCGTGGACCAGGCAGTCGGCAGGACCTGCGCCGAGATGCTCACGCCCTACCCTCCAGGCATTCCTGTGGCCCTCCCCGGGGAACGGCTCAACCAGGAAATGGTGGACTACCTGCGGACCGGTGCGGGCGCGGGGATGCTGATTCCCGATGCCGCCGACAGCACCATCGGCACCATCCGCGTGTCCGTGCACGACGTGGGCGCCGACTGACCGGTCAGCGAGGCCAACCGCCCCGGTGCCTCTCCGGCGCGTATTGCTCTGCTCCCGCATGTGTGGGACCGCGGTCCGCGGAACACCCGGTACTCCGATGGCCGGAGCCCACGCAGGTCGTACGACGTGGGCGATCTCCGGCGTTCGCGCCTCCGCGAGGTGCGGAGCAGGCTGGAGAGAGTGGACCCGAGGAAGGAAGAGCAACGATGGGTGACACCCCGCAGGACCCGACGACGAAGCATCCGCAGCCGGAGTTCGCTCAGCAGGACCAGGCGCCGCCGGGCTGGAGCGGCCCGATGGACCCGCCTCCCGACCACGGAGAGGAGTCCTACCGGGGGAGCGGACTGCTGAAGGACCGGGCGGCGGTCGTGACCGGCGGGGACTCCGGCATCGGCCGGGCCGTTGCTCTCGCCTACGCACGGGAGGGCGCGGACGTCCTGTTCACCTACCTGCCCGCGGAGGCGGAGGACGCCCGCGAGACGACTCGCCTCGTCGAGAAGGCAGGGCGCCGCGGTCTGGCCGTGCCGTGCGACATCCGAGAGGAGGAACAGTGCCGTCGGCTCGTCGAGCGGGCCGTGACGGAGTTCGGGCGCATCGATGTACTGGTGAACAACGCCGCGTACCAGATGTCCCAGCCGCAGGGCATCGCGGACATTTCCACGGAGCAGTTCGACCGCGTCGTGCGCACGAACCTGTACGGCATGTTCTGGCTGTGCAAGATGGCCGTGCCGCACATTCCGTCAGGCGGGTCGATCATCAACACCACGTCGGTCCAGGCGTACAAACCAAGCCCTCACCTGCTCGACTACGCCATGACCAAGGGCGCCATCGTCACCTTCACCCAAGGCCTCGCGCAGATGCTGGTCGACGACGGAATCCGCGTCAACGCCGTCGCTCCGGGGCCGGTGTGGACGCCGCTGATCCCGGCCACGATGCCGGACACCCAGGAGTTCGGGAAGCAGGCCCCGATGGGCCGACCGGCCCAGCCCGCGGAGATGGCGCCCGCGTACGTGTTCCTGGCCTCGGAGCACGCGAGCTTCATCACCGCCGAGATCATGAACGCCACCGGGGGCACGCCGCTCCCTTGATCCTGCCGTTTCCTTTTCCTTGGCCCCGCTGCTCCCTTGCCCCCGTCGCAGGGCAATGGACGTATCGAGCGGGCAGGCGCGTCGCGTTGTGCTCAGCCAGGGCTGTGCGCGCGTGTGCGGTCGGACCAGTTCACGACGAGCGGTATGAACTGGCCGACGACGAGGAGGAGAGCTCCCACGACGAGCCAGCCCGGCTCGCCCCAGCCGATGCAGAGGAGGCCGAGCAGCGGCGGGCCGACCGCGTTGGACAGACCTTGGCCGATGGCGAACAGGCCCGAGTACTGGCCCTGGGCGTGCTCCGGGGCGAGGCCGAAGGACAACTCGAACGAGGCGGCGGCGTGCCACAGTTCGCCCACCGTGTGGACGACCACGCCGAGCACGATGACGACCACGGCGACCCATCCGGGCGCGCCGCCCGCCGCCGCGATGAGGGCTGTGGCGAGGAGGAACGCCACCCCCGCGCGGCGCGCTACCCGGCCGGCCGCCTTGTTGTTGTCGACGCCGCGGCTGACCCGTACCTGTAGGCAGACCACGAGGGCCGTGTTGACCGCCACGCTCGCGCCGACGAACCAGCGCGGCGCGTCGGTGTGCCCGATGATCCACAGCGGTAGGGCGAAGATCAGCACCTGGTTCTGGATGGTCATGAGGCCGTCCAGGGCGGTGAGCACCACGTACGGCTTGTCCTTCATGGCCGGCCAGCGGCTGCCCTCCGCCGGGGCCTCCACCGGCGAAATGGAGGGAATGCGGGAGGAGAGCGCCGCGGAGAGGAGGAACGTGACGGCGGTGCCGAGGAGGAGGCTCACGTACGCGGTCCTGGTGTCCAACTGGACGGCGACGCCGGCCGCGAGCGCTCCGCAGCCGACGGCGATGTTGTTGAGGGCGCGCAGGTAGGAGCGGTAGCGGGTGGGGTTCGGGGCACCCAGGGTGCGGGTCAGCGGGCCGCGGGCGGCCGTACCGGCCGAGGTGGCGAGCTCGACCACGCACACGAACGCGATGAGCGAGAGCAAGGAGTGCACGAACACCAGTCCCGCCACGGCGAGGGCCTGCACGATGACCGCGAGCCGGAAGACCTCGCGCGGGCCGCGCCGGTCGGCCAGGCGGCCCACGGGGATACCGGCGGCGAGCCCGATCAGGGCGGCGGCGCCCAGGGCGAATCCGACCTGGGAGACCGGGAGGCCCACGGAGCGGGTGAAGAACAACGCGGCCCCGGCGATGAAGAGGCCCTTGCCCATCTGGTTGACGAAGGTCGCGGCGGCGAAGACGCGTTTGGGCCTCGTCTCGGGTATGAGCCCGCGGGCCATCAGCCAGGCCGGTAACCCTCCTTCGGTGCCCATCGCGGCTGCGGTCTCGGTCCGTTCGCTTTGCTGGCATTGCCTACTGGTGTCCAACTGGCCGTCCTTCCGGCTCTGGGGATGGCGTGTGCTCGGGTGCCCTCTGCGCCGAGGCCTCCAGGCCCGGCGAGTTGGGCGGCGCTCAGGGTCCGCACTGCGGGGGTGCCGCCCAAGGGCAACGGCGTCCCCGTCCCGTTCCGTGCGCCTCGCTCCCTTTCGTAGGATCGAGTGCCACGGTATGGATTTGATACCGGTACCTTCAACGAAACTGGGGGCCGCAATGGGCAAGGCGTACAACGTGATGGCAGCGACCTGCCCGAGCCGCACGGTGCTGCACCGCATCGGCGCCCGCTGGACCGTGTTCGTCGTCAACGCCCTCGACGACGGACCGCGCCGCTTCAGCGAGTTGAAGGGGCACATCCGGGGCATCACGCCGAAGGTCCTGACGGAGACCCTGCGCTCCCTGGAAGCCGACGGTTTGATCAGCCGCCAGGAGTTCGACGAGAACCCGCCTCGCGTCGAGTACGCCCTGACACCGCTGGGCCGCTCTCTGCTCGTCCCGCTCCGCGCCGTACGACTCTGGGCCGAAGAGCATGTCCCGGACATCGAGGCGGCCCGCGCCCGGCAGCCGATTCTCTGACGCCGAGTCGTCCGCCTGCGTGAAGACGTCCGCACCGCATTGCTCCGGCTCCCCCCCCATGTGGGAGAGGTCGGGGAGATGCCCTGGGAGGGAAGGTTCAGCCGCGGGCCGCTCAGGAAGTCAGGCCGACGCATTGGGCGTAGAGGGCGGCTTGAGTGCGGTGGGTGGCGCCGATCTTCATGTATATGCTGCTGAGGTGATTCTTTACGGTCTTCTCGGATATGCCGAGATGCCGAGCGATGAGCCGATTGCTGAAACCCCGGGCCAGCAGACGGAGTACGCCTCGTTCGCGTGCGGTGAGGGTGGGGCCGGCGGGCGGCGCATCATCTTTGGGGACGGGAGTGAACGCCGGAGCGGGCGGAGCCGCTTCCCCGGGGCCGATCAGGCCTACGTCCCGGGCGTAGAGGGCGGCCTGTGTGCGATCGGTGGCGCCGATCTTCATGTATATGCTGCTGAGGTGGTTCTTCGCGGTCTTCTCGGATATGTCGAGCCGTCGGGCGATGAGCCGGTTGCTTAACCCAAGGACCAGCAGGCGGAGTACATCCAACTCCCGGCAGGTGAGTTTCGCGGCCGGTGATTCTTCCACGTCTTGCATCTTCCTTGCTTCTCCCGAAGGGCATAAGAAAAAATGTCCAAGGACTTCATGCGCGCGGCACCCCCGGTGCTGAGTGATGAGCGCCGACAGATCACCTGACAGGCGTCGGGCGCGGCAGGCTGCCCGGTGTCTCGCCCAGCCGGGCCGTGCGGGCCGAGGGGTGCGGGACGCCGGTGTGACGGCCGGGGAGGGTGCTGGGGGAGAAGGGGCCGGGCGTGACGTGGCGCCCGGGGACCGGGCCAAGGAGTGATCGATTTCCTCTGCCGGGTCGACGACCCTCGTTCTGCAAATCTCGTCATGAACGTCGGAGCCCGGCTGATCGATGGAAAGCATATGTGGGCATGACGGCAATGCAATCTCCCCCGTGTATGCACGCCAGATCGTTCATAGGCGAGAATGGGAACGCCGCAAGGAGTCAGCGGTGCGACTGGAAAGCGGCACGCATCCGGTCGACGGCGGCGTCCCTGTTGACGCTCGAGTCCCGTACTGAAACTGCTCAAGCGCGGTTCAAAAGCTACAGGCTTGTTCGGGCAATTGGCTAGTGTTTCCCGGTTGAATCTTGGACCGCTCTCCCATTCAAGGTCGGAGTGGCGCGGAAACGGCGACGGAATTCCGGGATCTGTCCAAATCCGTCGACGGAATTCTGGGGTCCGTCCAAAGAAGAGGCGGAATTCTGGGGTCCATTCGAGGTCGTCGGCGGAATTCTGGGGTCCGTCCAAAGCTGTCGGCGCCCCTGTCGAGGATTCGTAGCGATCTGGACGGCGGATTCCTCGCCGAGATGACGCTTTTGACGTCGCCGCCGGCGGGGGCCCTACACCCGCCAGGCGCCCGCGATCTTCAGCAGATGGTCGTTCTCCCCGGGAGTGCCGATGGTGATCCGCACCCCCTCGTCGCCGAAGGGGCGCACCATGACTCCCGCCGCCTCGCACGCGTCGGCGAACGCCGGCGTACGCGAACCGAGGCGCAGCCAGACGAAGTTGGCCTGGCTGTCGGGAACGCTCCAGCCCCAGGACCGCAAAGTGCGGGTGACCCGGGCGCGTTCGGCCACCAGGGTCTGAACCCGCCCCAGCAGTTCGGAGCCCGCGTTCAGCGAGGCCCGCGCGGCGGCCTGGGCGAGTCCGCTGACGCCGAACGGCACGGCGCAGGCCCGCAGCGCGGCGGTGACCGGCCGATGCGCGACGGCGTAACCGACGCGCAGCCGCGCCAGCCCGTACGCCTTGGAGAAGGTGCGCAGAACGGCGACGTTGGGACGGTCGCGGTAGAGCGCGATGCCGTCCGGTACATCGGTGTCGTCGACGAACTCGCGGTACGCCTCGTCGAGCACCACCAGCACGTGGCCGGGCACCCGGTCGAGGAAGCGCCCGAGCTCGCCGCGGCGCACGGCCGTGCCGGTCGGGTTGTTGGGGTTGCACACGAAGATCAGACGCGTGCGGTCTGACACCGCGTCGGCCATGGCCTCCAGATCGTGCCGCTCGTCATGCAGCGGAATCCGCACGGCAGTCGCCCCGGTGGCCCAGACGAGCAGCGGGTACGCCTCGAACGAGCGCCAGGCGAACAGCACTTCGTCCCCTTCGCCCGCCGCGGCGCGCAACAGGTCCCTGGTGACCCCAAGAGATCCGGTGCCGGGCACGAGGTGCTCCGGGGGCACCGCGAGAACCTCGGACAGCTCCGTGACCAGTTCACTGCTCGTCGGATCGGGATAGCGGTTGACGCGCCCCAACTCCTCGCGCATCGCGGCGACGACCGACGGCAGCGGGGGATAGGGGTTCTCGTTCGACGACAACTTGTCCACCAGGTCGCTGGGTGCGGCTCGGCCGGGGACGTAGCGAGGCACCCCGGAGGCATCGGCGCGCAGCCGGGGGACAGGTGTCGGTGACATCGAGGGCACCTCCTGGGCGGGGGGCGAGCGGACGACGGCGCGTGGGCGTTCGTCGAGGGCTCCGGAGCCACGCGTCGCGACGGGGCGCGCGGGCAGGAGATCCAGCCCGCGCGCCGACACCTCTGTCAGGGGCGACTGCGCGTCTCGCTCGCCTCTCGGGTCCTGCCGTGCGCGCCGCTGCGGCACAGCGGGGCGCCGGGGTCACCGCGGGCAGGGTCAGCCGACGGCACCAGCCGGTGCGGTCTCCTCCTCGACGGCAGCGGTCCGTACCCCTGCCCTGGCGAACTCCTCCAGGAACGTGGGAAAGGACAGCCGGACGTCCTCGAAGCCCGAGAACCGGTTGGCGGACCGCATCCGCAGGCCTGCCACGAACAGCGACATGAAGATGCGGTGGTCGCCCCAACTGGACAGCGTCACTCCGCCGGGGTACGTCCGCGCGCCGCGGACCTCGAAGCCGTCGCAGATCCCGTCGTCGTACAGGACCTCGATGTCCACGCCCGCGCGGGTCAGTTCGGCGGCCATGGCCTCGATGCGTGACGCCTTGTGGAAGCGGGTGAGGCGTCCGCCCGTCACCCGCAGGCTGCCCTGCACGTACGCCCCGATGGCGGCGAGCGTGGGCACGATGTTGGGGCAGTCCCGCACATCCACCTCGAAGGCGCCGCACAGGCTGCCCGGCGGGTTGTCGACGGTCAGCGACGAGGCGGCGCGGTCGAAGGTGACGCTCACCCCGAGCCGCTCCAGGATCGGGACGATCGCGAACTCGCCCTGCATGCTGTCGCCGTACACGTTGGTCAGGACGGTTCGGCCGGGGAAGAGTGCGGCGGCGGCCAGCAGATACGAGGCCGAGGTGTAGTCCTCGTGCATGGTGACGTCCTGGGCCTGATAGGCGGAGGGTTCCACCTGGTAGTGACGCAGGTCTTCCGACGCGGAGACCTTGATACCCGCGTCGGTCAGGCTCGCCAGCGTCTGCCGGATGTACGACTGGGAGTAGACCTCGCCCGTCACCTCGATTTCCACCGGGCCGTCGGCCAGCGGCGCGGCGAACAGGATGGCGGTGATGAACTGCGAGCTGATGTCGCCCGGCAGCCGGCACGTGCCGCCCTTCAGGCCGCGTCCCCAGTTGACGATCGGAGCCTTGTTCTCGCCGACGATCGACTCGATGTCCGCGCCGAGTTCGCGCAAGGCCTCCAGCAGCGGCTCCATCACGCGGTTGCGCAGGGTCGCGTCGCCCGTCACCACGACCGGCGACAGCTGCACGGAAGCCAGCGCCGTCACGACGCGGAACACCAGGCCGGAGCCGCGGGACTGGATGACGCGCCGGATGTGCGGGAGCGACTGTCCGATGCCATGGATCTCCAGTAATCCGTCGTGCTCGGTTATCTCGGCACCGAAAGCACGGCAGGCGTTCTTCATGGTCTCCGTCTCGTCGCACCGGAGATCATTGAAAACCCGTGACGTGCCGTCGGCCAGCGTGCCGGTCAGAATGGCCCGTTGCGTCTCCGGTTTCGAAGAGGGGACGCGGAACGTTCCGGCGAAGGAATCGACCGGATCAACCTGAAGCAGCATCCTCGTATCTCCCGTTTCACATCATTCGCCGTCTGATATCTGTGCAAGCGATGTCGCTTTGACGTCCGGGCCGGCGATGTCCGCGGAGCGAGAACATGTCATCCCACCGCTTGGCGCTTCGATGTCGGGGCGGCGGTGCAGGAAAGCATCCTGGCGCGCACGACAGCCCTCCTCCGACGGGGGGGGGCGCGATATGAATTCTGTGTCCCGCGCGAGACGCGGGCAATAGGTCCATCTGCCCATGGCATTTCCGGCACCAGATGCTCCGGACATACCCCGTGGCGGGTCGCGGGCCAGGATTTCCTGCTCCGCCGGGCCCGCTGTCCCTCGCTCAGGCCAGGAACCGGAAGGACCTCTCGTAATAGACCATGGGGGTCCTCGCGCCCTCGCCCAGGCGCGCGCCCGATACCTGGCCGATCAGGATCGTGTGGTCCCCAGCCGGATGCCGGGCATGCATCTCGCAGTCCAGCTCGACGAGCGCGCCCGCCACGGCCGGCAGTCCGCCGGGCGTACGGGACAGACCGTCCGATGCGAACTTGTCGGCGCCTTTGGTCGCGAACCGTTCTGCCAGCGGCCTGTGTTCGGGGCCCAGCACGCTCACCGCGAAGTGCCCGCAGGAGGCGAACGCCCCGAAGGAATCGGCCGAGTTCGCCAGGCAGACCAGGACCAGCGGCGGGTGCAGCGACACCGAACAGAACGAACTCGCCGTGAAGCCGCGGGGCAACCCGCCCTCGCCCAGCGTCGTCACCACCACGACCCCGGCCGCGAACCGGGCCATCGCGGCCCGGAAGTCCTCGGAGCTCGCCCGTCGTACGGTCTGTGTGCTCTGCGTCACGGCAGCACCACCACCTGTCCCGTGCAATTCGGTCCGGTTTCGAAGCCCGTCCGCGGGGCCGTGTCCCAGCCGTGTGCGGCAACGGCGATATCCGTTGAGCGAGAACATGTCATCCCGCCGTTCGGCGCTTCGATGTCGGGCGGCAGTTCGGGAACAGCATCCTGGCGCGCACGACAGCCCTCCTCCGACGGTGGAGGCGCGATAGGAATTTTGTGTGCCGCGCGATGCACGGGCAATAGGTCCATCTGCCCATGGCGCCGACGTGCCCCGCAGACTCTGGCCGAGCTCGCCCAACAGTGGGTGCCCGACTGCTCGCGCACCCGCTCCCGGGGGCGCTGGGACTTAGGTCCTATTCTGACCAGGCCGGTCCCGTGCCAGGCTGAGGCAGCGCGAAACAACGCGTCGGGAGCCGTTCCCGGGATTCAGGTTCGGGTTCATTCTCCGGTTCCGAAAAGGCCCGCCGTCGCCGCCTTTGACCGGCCGCTCCGGCCGGGCACATCCATGCATCCTGTGAACCGTTAGGACGAATTCCATGTCCGGCGCCATCCTGTTCTTGACCCGCTGGCCCTTGTACGAGGACGAGCGCCGCTGGGAGAACCGCCTCGCCGCCCCCGAGATCGTCTTTGGCCCGGAGACCGACCGCGTCACGTACATATGCGACGAGGGCGGCCGCAGCGGAGTGCCCGCCGACGCCGAACGGGTCCACGTCGTAACGGACTTCGGCGACCTGGACGGCGTGCTGGGGCTCGTCGACGCCGTCGTTCGCGACGAAGGCCCGTTCGACCACGTCATCGCCTTCTCCGAAATGCTCCTCGACCTCGCGGCGACGCTGCGCGAGCGGTACCGCATCCTGGGCCCGGGCCCCGAGGAAACCTCCCGGTTCCGCGACAAGACCGTCATGAAGGAGACGGTGTCGCGGGCCGGTATCCGAGTGCCCCGTTGGGCGTCCTGCCGCACCGAGGACCAGATCCTCGCGGCTGCCGAGGAGTTCGGCTACCCCGTGGTCGTCAAGCCGGTGCGCGGGGCGTCCAGCCAGGGTGTGCGCGAGATCGCCTCGGCGGAGGAGCTGCGGGCCTTGTGCGCCGAACGGAGCCTGCACGACCTCGAGGTCGAGGAGTTCGTACGGGGCGAGATCCTGCACGTCGACGGCGTCCTGGACGCGGCGGGCAAACCGCTGTTCCTCTGTACCTCCCGCTACGTCTCCACCTGCCTGGACTTCGAGCTCCAGGGCGAACCGCTCGGCTCCGTCCTCCAGACGGACCCCGCGGTGCGCGGCCGCTGCGAGGACTTCGCCGTGGGCTGCCTGACCGCGCTCGGCCTGCGGAGCTCCGCCTTCCATCTCGAACTCTTCGACACCGGCGACGAGTTGGTGTTCCTGGAGGTCGGAGCCCGGGTGCCGGGCGCCGACGTGCCGTACGTCATCCACGACGTCCATGGCGTGAATCTGTTCCGGCTGTGGGTGGACGTGCTGCTCGGCCGTCCGGTGGACCCGCCGGTCCCCGACCCGGAGCTGAGCGGCGGCTGGCTGATCGTCCCAGGTCCCAGGCCGCTGCCCCAGAAGGTCACCGCCGCCACTTCGCTCCTGGGTGAAGTTCCGTACGTGTACCGGGAGTTGGTGCCGAGGGCGGGCGAAGTCCTGGTCTCCCGGCCCGGCTCGTACGCCACGCTCCAAGGCGGCCGCTTCCTTTTCCGGGGTGGCACCCAGGAGCAGATCGAGCAGGCCGTGCGCCAGGCGCGTGCGCAGTACCGCCTGACGACTGAGCCTGCCCCCTGAAGAGCCTGAACCATCTCGTGCCATCGGCAATCGAACCGTCGAGTCTATGGAGGAAAACGTGGATCAGTCGAACCATGCGGAGCTGGTCGACAAGAACTTCGTGCTGTTCGCCGAGGGGTGCTTCGGCCTCTTCACGAGCAAGATCGCCGCCTCACTGATCCGCTACCGCGGGGACCGCTGCGTCGCCGTGATCGACAGCCGCAAGGCCGGCCGCACCGTCCAGGACGTCCTCGGCTACGGCGGCGCGATCCCGATCGTCGGCCGCGTCGAGCAGGCGGTGAATCTGGGACCCGAGGTCATGGTCGTCGGCAAGGGCCTGCACTCCGCCGAATTGCCCTCCGGCTGGAAGCCGCACCTTCTAGCGGCCGTCCGGAACGGACTCCACCTGATCAACTCGATCCACTACCGCCTCACCGACGACCCGGACATCGCCCGCGCCGTCCGTGAGAAGGGCATCACCGTCTGGGAGACCAAGGACTCCCCGGCCGTGCCGCTCAACAGGGCCCGCGTCCTGGACCTGGACACCTGGGTCATCCACACGTGCGGCAGCGACTCCAACATCGGCAAGAAGACCGCCGCCCTGCAGATCTGGAACGAGGCCAACCGCAGCGGCATCCCCACCGGCTTCGCCGCCACCGGCCAGAGCGGCATGCTGATCTCCGGGCACGGCCTCGCGGTCGACGGCGTGCCCGGCGACTTCATGGCCGGCGCGGTCGAGCACGTCGTGATGGAGGCCGCCGCCGGCAAGGAATGGGTCGTCGTCGAGGGCCAGGGTTCCCTCAACCACATCGGGTTCAGCGGCGTCGCCCTCGCCATCCTGCACGGCGCCCTGCCGCACGCCCTGGTCTTCTGCCACCGCCTCGGCGCCGAGCGGACCAAGGCCTGGGAGACGCCCATCATCCCCATCCCCGAGCTCATCCGCATGAACGAGGAGCTCACCGTCTTCGAACGGCCCGCCAAGGTCGCCGCCGTCAGCGTCAACAGCGTCGGCTTCACCGAGGAGGACTACCGCCGCGAGGCCGAGAAGCTCGAGGCCGATACCGGACTGCCGGTCGTCGACCCGGTCCGTGCGGGCGGCGCCGCCCGGCTCGTGGACATCCTGCGCGCCCACCAGCGCGAGACCGCGGACCGGCAACTGATCCGCCAGTACTGAGGGCGGGCCCAGGACTCCGAGGAGATGCACCGATGAAGACAGCGATTCTGCTGCTCATGCACCAAGGCAAGTCGTACACCGAGGAGATCGCCGCGGCCACCGCCGGGCTCGGCCTGACCCTGGTCGCCCTCAGCTCCCAGCCGGAGACGCCGGGGGTCCTGGACGCGAGCCGCCGCCATGTGGCGGACTGCGTGGTCACCGAGGAACCCGAACTGCGCTCCGGCGACGTCGAGAAGGCCGTACGCGAACTCGCCGACCGGGGCTACCAAGTCGAGGCCGCCATCGCCACCTTCGAGGGCTACCGGCTCCTGATGGCCGAGCTCAACGAGCGGCTCGGCGCGCGTGACTCCGCCGAGTCCGCGCTGCGCCTCTGCCTCGACAAGTACGAACTGCGCCGACACCTCTTCGCCCAGGGACTGAGCGAGGTCCGTGTCCACCGCGTCACCCCCGGCGTGCCCCCCGAACTCGACTCCTCCGCACGCTGGTTCGTGAAGCCGGTGCGCGGTGCCTCGTCCTTCGCGACCTTCGTCCTGGACGACGTCGACGACCTGGCCGACCTGCCCGCGATCCAGGAGCAGATGCGCGCCGACCGGCGCATGAAGGCGATCTTCATGGACCGGTACGACTTCCTGGTCGAGGAGTACGTCGAGGGCCCGGAGTTCAGCTTCGAGACCTTCGTCCTCGACGGCCGCATCCACCACCTGTGCGTCCACGAGAAGGCCCGCGTGGAACGCCTGGAGCGGACCATCCTGGAGGGGATGTCGGTCAGCCCGCCCGTGAGCCTCGACAACGAACTCGTCCTGGAGGGAGCCGGCCACGTCACCCGCTGCCTCGCCGAGCTGGAGAGGCACGGGCTGACCGACGGCGCCTTCCACGTCGAGGTCAAGTACTGGGAGTCGAAGAAGCGCTGGGAGATCATCGAGATCAACCCCCGGATGGGCGGCAGCCTCATCAACGCCAGCGTCCAGACCGTCACCGGGCACTCCCTCCTCGACCTGTGGACCGAGTCCCTGCTGCTGCCCGACGGGGAGCGGGACGCCTTCCACGACCGGCTCTCCCGCGCCTCCCAGCTGGAGGCCCTGCGCACCGACGCGTCCACCCGGGCGACCGTGTTCCTCAGCAAGTACGGGGAGAAGGGGCGGACCGTCGACACGATCCGCTTCGAGCCGCCCACCCGCCCGCCCCGCATCCTGCGCGTCCACGTGGCGGAGGGAACCGAACTCGAGGCGTCCGACCGGGGGATCTGCCTGATGGACGCCCTGTGGGACGTGGCGGCCGACCACCTCGAGGCCGAGACCGCCTTCCTCGACCGACACGCGACGGAGCACTTCCATGTCCGCTACCGCTGACCGCCAGGGCTCACCCGGGTCGGCGAGCGGATCGCCCACGACCGGCCGCCACCGCGCCGGCCGACCCACACTCCGACCCGTCCGTGAACCCCGTCCGTGAACGCCCCACGCGAACCCTCTGGTGAAGGAGACACGATGAACCGCGTGCAGAACACCGGGATCACCCACCCGAAGCCGTTCTACAACGAGGAGCAGAGCCGTCTGAAGAAGGCCGAGCTCGACCGCTACATGGACAAGAAGATGGCGGAGTGGAAGGCCACCGTCCCCTTCGCCTCCCACCTGACCGAGCCCGAGGTCCACCGGGCGTACTACCGTCGCACCCTCATCGAGCACGTGTGGCGGATCCGCCTCTCCCGGGTGAGCCAGTCCAAGGCCATCTGCAAGATCGCCCAGGTGTCGCCCAGGGCCGCCCGCGACTACGCGCAGTACCAGGCCGACGAGATGCTGCACGACAAGCTGTACATCAACGACGCCGCGGCCGCCGGTGTCACCGAGGAAGAGATCCTCGCCACTGAGCCGTACCTCTCCACCCGCCTCTTCGAGGGCTTCTTCTACTACGCGCTGGAGCACGAGTCGGCCCTCGCCCCGGTCGTCTCGAATTACTTGGTGGAGTACACCCAGGTCAAGCTCCAGCCGGCCATCGTCGAAAACCTCCAGGAGCGGCTCGGCAAGGAGAACGTCAAGGGGCAGGCCGCCCACCTCCATGTCGACACCACCGAAGACCACTCCCAGGAGATGTGGGACATCCTCCGCCAGTTGATCTTCAGCGAGGAGGACTTCCAGAAGGTGTTCAAGTACATCGACGACGTCCAGGAGATCCTCGCGATGTTCTTCCGGGAGATCTACGCGGACACCGTCGCCCGGCACGCGGAGACCGCTGCGTGACCCGTACGTCCCGTCCCGGACCCACGTCGACGGCAGGACCGGCACGCGGTGCGCCTGAGGGTCCGGCCGGCAGCCGTCGCCCGGCGAGCCCGAACGGACCCCATCCCACCGCACCCGCCGCCCAGTAGAGAGGAACCCCGCGAATGTCCGCTCCCAACACAGCCGCGCTCGTCAAGGAGTACCGCGAAAACGGCTTCGCGGTCGCCGAGCGTCTCTTCGATCCGAGCGAAGTCGGCGAGCTCAACACCGCCATCACGGAGATCCTGGACGTCCCCGACATCGGCTCCGTCGCCGAAGTGGAGCCGGGTGACAACGGCATGGCCCGCCGGATCTGGTCGCCCACCAAACAGCACCCCGCGTTCGAGCGGGCCGCCGCCCACCCCGAACTGCTCGACCACGTCGAGGCACTCATCGGCCCCGACATCCTGTTCCACTACAGCAAGCTCCACCTCAAGGCCCCGCAAGTGGGCAGCGTCGTGGAGTGGCACCAGGACTTCGCCTACTACCCCCACACCAACACCGACCTGGTGACGGCCCTCGTCTACCTCGACGACACCACCACCGAGAACTCCGCCCTCCAGGCCGTCCCCGGCTCCCATCGGCGCGGCCTCGCCGACCACTACGTCGACGGCTACTTCCGCGGCAAGGTAGCGGGCGCAAGCGCCCCCGAATCAACGCTCGCCGTGCCCATCGAGGCGCCCGCAGGCAGCGTGGTCTTCATCCACTGCCTGCTCCTGCACTACTCGTCGCCGAACCGCTCCGACCGGTACCGCCGCGCCTTCCTGCCGGCCTACCGGGCCGCCGACGCCTACCCGATCCACTTCGGCCCGCACGCCGGCCACAACGAGCCCGGAGTGAAACTGCTGCGCGGCAGCGTGTCGGACACGGCACGGGTGGAAGCCGGGGCGTGGCGTCTCCCGCTCGCGGAGCGCCCCTTCGGCTCGCTCTTCCAGCTCCAGGAGGGCGCCAACCAGACCGCGACGGCGAAGAGCACCGGGTACGCCACGCTGGGGGAGGCGAAGTGACAGCCCCCTGAGTACGCCGAACGTGACGGTCGTCCGTGCCTGCCCGCGGGGCGGCGCGGACGGCGGCCACGCCACCGTCACCGCCACGGCGGGCCGGACGGGAGGCCGTACTCGGCTGCACCGCACGGGTCCTGACGGAGCAAAACCATCAGAATCGAGCGATCGGAAGGTGAGAACGTGGTCGTCAGTGGCTTGTCAAGCCAACCGCGGTCGGACTCGGACGAGTTGAGAGTCCACTGGAACTCGCCGCTCAGTGGGCAGCAGAAGGCGTCGGGGAAATACCAGGTCGGCCAGCTCGACTTCGAGGGAATCGTCGACTTCGCGCAGGAAGCGGACCGCCTGGGTGTCGACTCGCTCCTCATGGGGATCGGCTTCCACATGCCTGATCCGCTCCCGATGCTCGGCGCCCTGGTCCGCGAGACCCAGCGCGTCAAGTTCCTCCTCGCCTACCGTCCCGGGCTGCTCCCCCCGACGCTCTTCGCCCAGGTGGTCAACACGGTCTCTTGGATGGGGGACGGGCGGATATCCCTCAACCTGGTCGCCGGTACCTCCCCGGTCGAGCAGGCGTTCTACGGAGACTTCCTCGCCCACGACGAGCGCTACGCACGCTCCAACGAGTTCCTGGACATCCTGCACCGGTTCTGGCGCGGTGAGACCCCGCTGTCCTACGAGGGCGACCATTATCGACTCAAGGACGCGCAGGTCGGCCTGGGATACAAGGGCGGAGGCCGTCCCGAGATATACATCAGCGGGGCATCCGACGTGGCGCAGCGGACCGCCGTGGACCACGGCGACTGCTGGCTGCGGTACGGCGATACTCCCGAGGGAATGGCCGCGGCGGCGAAGCCCGTCCTGACGCGGGGCGGCCGTGTGGGAACTCGTATGCATGTGCTGGCGAGGGAGAGCCGCGCGGAAGCGCTGGCGGATCTCGCCGACATGATGCGCGACCCCGACGAAGAACACCGGAAACGGATCGCGGATGCCGTGGCCTCCTCCGATTCCGTGGCAGTGAACACTTCCTTCCGCCTGGCCGAGTCCGCGGACTCCGGCTGGCTTTCCCCCATGCTGTTCTCGGGTGCCGTGGCATATCGCGGCGGGCCGGCCCTCTGCGTGGTGGGCAGCTTTGAGGAAGTGGCGGCGTATCTCTACGAGTACAAGGAGGCCGGGATCAGCGAGTTCATCTTCTCCGGCTGGCCGACCCGGGAGGAGATGCGGATCTTCTACACCCGCGTGCTGCCGCTGTTGCGCCAACTCGAACGCGCCGGGTCTCCCGCGGGCCGCGCGGCGCCGTGAACTGATCGTCGCGACGCCTGCCAGTGGGCCTTTGTAGGCTCCGGCCCATGACGGCAGAGCTGGCCCATGACCCGCGTCCGACCTTCGCCCGAGCACGTGATCAAGCGGGGGAGCAGGTCGCGGCGACACCCGCCTGACCACCGTTTGGCATCCGGGCACGGGCAGCCCTGAAGGTTTCTACCTCGGGCTCGGATTCCGCCCGAGGGGAACCTCAAGCGGTTTGGCGAGTACTTCACCCGACGTGCCAAGAAGGCGACGGCCGCTCGCAAGCGGACCGCCCAGTGCGAACTGCGACTGCCCAGCAGGGGCGGGCGCGTGATCCGGATGACGGCCGAGCCCCTCCGCATCGCGCCCGGGAGCCTGGTGTGGGCCGTGCGCGGCGTCCTCGTCGACGTCACGGGGGACCTGCGCCACCGTGCCGAGGCCGAACGGGCCGAGCGCGAGGCGCGCCGTCAGCGCGAGCGCGCAGAAGCGGTCGCCGAGGTTGCGGACGCGCTGCGCGAGGCGGTACTGCCGCACTTCCGGGACGAGCTGGCCGCCTACGGACTCGAAGCCGCCGCCGTCTACCGCCCCGATGCGCGGGAGGCCGGGTCGGCGGCGACTGGTACAAGGCGCGCAGGCTCCCCGGCCGCCGCCTGCTGATCACCCTCGGCGACGCACGGGGCCACGGCCTGGAGGCGGCCACACTGATGGCGAAACTGCGCTACGCGCTGGCGGGGCTCGCCTGTACCGATCGGCCGGTCGAGCAACTGACCTACTGGCTCAACGAGTTGGCGTGCGCCGACGGCATCGAATCCACCGCCACCGCGATCATCGTCCGATTCCACCCCGAACGCGATCTGCTGCGCTGGACCTGAGCGGGCCATCCCCGCCCCGTGCTCGTCCGAGCGGGCGAGGTCACCCAGCTGCCCGAACCGGAAGGCGGGCCCGGACCGCCGCTCGGAGTGCTCCCTGGTACCGACTGCACCGCTGCGGCCGTCTCGCTCGAGATCGGCGACATCGTGCTGCTGTACACCGACGGCCTGACCGAACGCCGTGACCACGACCCGGACGAGGACACCCGCCGCTTCCTGACCGCCGCCGGCAGTGCTTCGCCCAACAGCCTCCCGGCGCCGGGCACGACGGCTGACGACTACGCCCGCCGCCTGGCCGCCCATCTCGATGGGCCGCACCGCACGGACGACGCAACCCTCCTCGCCCTGCGCCGCATCCACCCGAGCCAAGGAGCCGACAAACAGGCACTTACTTGAGCCTGGACTCGTCGGTGCGTGGCAGGATCCGGCAAGCCTCACCCGGCCCGTCGTGACCCGCTTGACGTATGCCGATATGGGAATACGATGGCTTCCATGGCACGAGCAGCGACGACGTCGGATGTCTTCAACGCGATCGCCGAGCCGCAGCGCCGGGACATCCTGGCGCTGCTGCGGGCGGGGGAGCGGCCGGTGACCGAGCTGGCCCAGGAGCTGGGGATGAGCCAGCCGGGAGCGTCCAAGCATCTGCGGGTGCTCCGGGAGGTGGGCCTTGTGCGGGTCCGCGGGGCGGGCAAGCAGCGTCTCTACGGCCTGGACGCCGACGGGCTGCGGCCGGTCCACGAGTGGGTCGGCGGCTTCGAGCGGTTCTGGAACGAGAGCTTCGACCGGCTGGACGCCTATGTGCAGGACCTCAAGCAGACGCAACAGGAGGAATGACCGATGACAGGGGCAAGGCAAGAATCGCGGGCGGAATCGGCGACGGCCGACCGGGAGACCGTGATCTCCAGGGTCATCGACGCCCCGCGGGAGCTGGTGTTCACGGCGTTCACCGAGGTCCGGCACCTGTCGCGGTGGTGGGGGCCTGAGGGGTTCACCACCACCACGCGGTCGTTCGAGTTCCGCGTCGGCGCGGAGTGGGACTTCGTGATGCACGGACCGGACGGGACCGACTACAGCGAGTGGATCACCTGGACCGACATCTCCGCGCCGGAGCGCATCGAGCTTCTCCATGGTGCGTTCCGCGGCGACCCGAACGCCTTCGAGACGGTCCTGACGTTCGAGCCCGACGGCGCGGCGACCCGGATCGAGATGCGCACGGTGTTCCCCACCAAGGAACTGCGCGACGAGGCGGTCGAGAAGTACCACGCGGTCGAGGGCGGCCGGCAGACCCTGAGCAACCTGGCCGCCTACGTCGCCGACCTCGCGCGGAAGGGAGCGGAGGGCTGATGGCCGGCAAGGTGTTCTTCAGCGTGACGATGTCGCTCGACGGGTTCATGGCGCCCGAGTCCGTCGAGGACTTGATGCGGCAGCAGTGGATGGAACTGCAGCGGTGGGTCTTCCCGCAACGATTCTTCCGGGAGAACCTGAAGCTCGGCGAGGGCGGCGAGGAAGGGCGCGACAACGACATCGTGCGGGAGACGTTCGAGCGCACCGGCGCAAGCGTCATGGGCAAGCGCATGTTCGACGCCGGCGAGCGGATGTGGCCGGAGGAGGCGCCCTTCCATACGCCGGTCTTCGTCGTGACGCACGAGAAGCGCGACCCCTGGGAGCGGGCCGGCGGCACCACGTTCCACTTCGTCAACGACGGCATCGAGACCGCGCTCGACCAGGCCCGCGAAGTCGCCGGCGACCGCGACGTCCGCATCGCGGGCGGCGGCGCGACGATCCTGGAGTACCTGAACTCCGGTCTGGTCGACGAGTTCTCGATCGCGCTGTCACCGGTGCTGTTCGGCGCCGGCATCCGCCTGTTCGACGGCGTGGACGCGTCCAGGGTCGCTCTGGAGCAGGTCCGCTCGGAGCCGTCCCCGCGGGTGACGCACCTGACCTACGCCGTGCACCCACGGTAGCCACACCACCGCTCCAAGGGCACGCGGGCAGGGCTTCGACAGTGTTCTCGCCGGAGCCCTTGCCCGGTGCCCGGTGCGCGCTCACTCCTCAGTCGCTACGGCTGCCGGTGCCACGTCTCCCGCCAGGCATCGTTCATGCGGCCTGGGTGAGTTCGGCGCGGCCGAACAGCAGCGCGTAGCCGGACGGGAGTTGGGTGAGGACGCGATCCAGGAGGCCGGGACCTGCCAGGTGGCCGACGGCGGCGAGAACGGCTCCGGTGTCCCAGCGGGCCGTCGCGGGGGTGGCGCCGGTGCGGGTGGCGAGATCCTTGACGAAGCCCCATCCGGTGAGCCGTTGGGTGTCGGGGACCTGGCCGGTGAAGACACGTGCGGCCTCGAAGGGGAGGCGGGCGGCGAGGTCGACGCGTTCGTCGCCGGTGAGTTGACGGCCCAGGGCGGCCAGCACGGCACGCGTGACCTCCTCGGCCCGCTCCCGGGTGGGATAGGCGCCCTCGTAACGGATTCTCTCGACCATCTGGTCAAACGTCATGCCGACCCGTGCGGTAGCCGGTGCACGCAGCGGAAGCATCGCGAAGTGACTGCCTTTCTCGTCCAAGGGTGTTTCTCGCCGGGGAGGGCCGGCCGGGGGAGCGGTGGCCGACTCTGCCGATGTGGTGGGCGGGTGATGGTCCGGTGGGTTCAGGTGTGTTGGGGGCGGCCGAAGAGGAGGTCGTAGCCCGGGGGCAGCTGGAGCAGGATGCGGCGGGTCAGGTCCTCGCCCGCCGCATCGGCGGCCACGCTCAGTACGGCGCCGACGTCCCAGGCCGCGGTCTGTTCGGTGGCGCCCTCGATCCACGCCGCACTCGCCCGCAGGAACCGCTCCGGCGGGAGCGGCTCGGGGGCCTGGAGCGGGTTGAGCAGGATCATGGCGAAGGTCTCCGGGAGGCGGGCGGCCAGCTCGGCCCGGACCTCACCCACCAGATGGGCGCCCAGCAGCGCCAGAACCGTACGCGCGGCCCGCTCGGCTTCCTGGGGGGTGGCGTACTCGCCGCGTTCCTGCACGTGACGGAGAAATGCTTCCCATCGCATGGCCACTACTGCCCCTTTCGCTTCGGGGTGCGAAGTGCGAAGTGCGAAGTGCGGAGTACGGGGTGCGAGGGCGAAGTGCGGAGGGCGGAGCTGGAAGGGGGAGCTTGGTGCCCGCCCTCCGCTGTCGGCGCGGTCGAGAAGCGCCGGTTCCTCAGCCCCTGATCTGCTGGTGCCTGGTCTCCCCGCCGATCGCGATCTTGCGGGGCTTGGCGCGCTCGGCGATCGGGATGCGCAGGGTCAGTACCCCTGCTTCGTAGTCGGCCGTGATGCGTTCGGTGTCCAGCGTGTCGGCCAGGACCAGCTGACGGGAGAAGACGCCCAGGGGGCGCTCGGCGAGCTCGAGCTGTACGTCGTCCTCCTTCACCAGAGGCCGGCGCTCGGCCTTGACGGTGAGCATGTTCCGCTCGACGTCGATGTCGATCGCGTCCTTGGCGACCCCGGGCAGATCGAGGGCGATCACGTACTCCTCGCCCTCGCGATAGGCGTCCATCGGCATCGTCGAGGGCCGGGACCACGTGCCGCTCACACCCGTCAGCTGCTGGGCGAGGCGGTCGAGTTCGCGGAACGGGTCAGTGCGCATCAACATCACGAAAACACCTCCACAGGTCTGGCAGTAACTGCCAATGCGCTTCGTCTGACACGGTTGTAACATGTCATCCAAACGATGACAAGTTCCGGTGTCATCCAACGGGTGACGCCCTGAGAGGATCTCCATGAACGCTTCTCCCGAGCCCCGTGACCCCACCTCGTTCTTCGCCGCCGCGGCAGCACTGAGCGCCATCGACGAAGCCATCCGCACCGCCCAGACCCCGCAGGCAGGGCCCCGCCCGGAGGACGGGCAAGCCAGTGCCGACCAGGCGCTGGCGGCCCTCCTCCTCCTGCGTGAACTGCGTGACCAGCTCGCAGGATGGGAACCCTCGCTGATCGACGCGGCCCGCACCGCGGGCTCCAGCTGGGCGGACCTCGCCCACCCCCTGGGCGTCGCCAGCCGCCAGGCCGCGGAGCGGCGCTACCTGCGCGTACGCCCCGGAAAGCCCGGCACCACCGGCGAAGAGCGCGTCCAAGCCACCCGAAGCCGGCGCGCCGCCGACCGCACCGTCACCGCCTGGGCGCGGAGCAACGCCGCCGAACTTCGCCAACTCGCAGGCCAGATCACTGCCCTCTCCGACCTCCCCGCCCGCGCCCGCGCACCCCTGGCCCGGCTCACCGAAGCCCTCGCCGACAACGACGCCGCCCGCCTCATCACCCCACTCGCCGACACCCACACGCACCTCAAGAGCAGCCACCCGGACCTCGCGGCCCGCATCGACGCCATCACCCACGACACCGACCGACTCCGCCAATCGGACGGCGACCGCCGGGGGCCCGCCACCTGACGTCCCAGTCCACCGCGGCGAACCGATACGGCCCGTGAGTAGGCCGGGGTCAAGCAGCCTGCTGGACGTACAGATCGCGGCTGACGTCTTCGCGGACCTTCTCGCAACTGCTGGTGATGAGGCGGGAGATGTGCATCTGGGAGACGCCCATTTCCTCGGCGATGCGCGATTGCGTCATGTCCTTGAAGAAGCGCAGGTAGAGGATGGTGCGTTCCCGCTCCGGGAGCTTCTTCAGGCCCACTTTCGCGGCTTCCCGGTCGGCTATCAGGTCGTAGCGGGGTTCGGCCCGGCCGAGGGTGTCGGCGAGGCTGTACCCGTCCTGTGCGGTACCGATTTCGGCGTCCAGGGACAGGCTGCTGTAGCTGTCCAGGGCTTCCATTCCGTCCCGCACCTCGTCCGGCGTGAGCCCCGCCTGCGCGGCGATGTCCTCCACGCCGGGTTCGGTGCTGCGGCCGGGCTGGAGCATCAGGTCCCGTCGGGCGGTGCGGACCTTGTTCCGCAGGTCCTGGACCCGGCGCGGAACGCGTACGTCCCAGCTGTGGTCGCGGAAGTGGCGGCGCAGTTCCCCGGTGATGGTGGGGACGGCGTAGGCCTCGAAGGCCCCGCGGTCGGGGTCGTATCGCTCAACGGCCTTGACCAGGCCCAGGGCTGCCACCTGTTGCAGGTCCTCGAGGCTTTCGCCCTTGTTGCGGAAGCGACCGGCAAGGCGGTGGGCCATCGGCAACCAGGCCTTCACCAATTCCTCGCGCAGCACATCGCGTTCACGGCCCTCAGGTGTGGCGGCGAGACGCTGAAAGACCTGCTCGGTGTCGGGGGCATCGTGGTGGCGGGTGGCCATAGAACACTCCTCATGACGGTGGTCAGCGGGAGGACCTGCGGAATTGAGTCCTGGTCCCTCCTTGAGAAGCGCCTGTTGTCCCAAGCACTTGATGACCGCCTGCCCCTCGGCCCCGCCGACAAACAACGCCGACAAACAACGCCGGCGAGCGAACGCCGCGGGCCGGCCGGTGGTGGCACGACGCCCGCGACCGAGGGCTTGAACGGGCCGGGCGACAGAGCGAAAGTACGGTCGAATACTGGTTTGGTCTTGGGGCACAAGGTGCGTGCAACCCCTACACATAGAGGCTTTGAGGGAGGCCCCTGATGTTGATGGCACACCCGGTCGTGCTGAAGAACCTGCTCGAGCAGTACGAGACGCTGAGCGCCCTGCATGCCGAGAAGGGCACCAAGGAAGCGCGTCAGCGCATGGAAGATGTCGCCTACACGCTGTGCGTGTCGACCGGTACCCGCAACATCAGCGCCGCCCTCATCGCCGCCCGACGCCGGCTTTCCGCGGCGCGCGTCGAAGACGACTCCGTCCCCGCTTCCTGACCGGCGCGTCTGCCGCGCCGCAGCAGACCCACGGCTGGGGCCCGGGGCGCAGGTCCGGGCCTCAGCGGACGCCCGATGCCGGATAAGATGGAGAAAGCGGGTAAAACCGGGCGATCAAGCCCTCCGGATGGGCTTGGCGTGGCAACGCGCGAGACGCGGCTGACCCACTCCCGCGTCTCCTTGCCCAGGGATGTCGAGTGCGATGACCGAACACCGAACTGCCACCCATGCCGCAGACGCGACCCGCAGCCGCGAGATCGTCGGCGCGCCCTGCTGGACGAGCTTGCTGACGCACGACCTGGCGGCCGCGGAGTCCTTCTACAGCGCGGTCTTCGGCTGGACGTTCCGCCCGGCGAGTCTCGGCGAGGACTTCCGCGTCGCCCTGCACGAGGGCAAGCCCGTGGCCGGCATCGGAGCTTTCGCCTCGACGCTCAGGGTTCCTGTCGCCTGGACGCCCTATTTCGCGGTCGAAGACGCCGACGAGACGGCCGCACGGATCCGTGAGCGCTGCGCCACGGTCGCCGTGGGGCCGCTGCGTTTCCCCGTAGGCCGGGGCGCGCTCGCGGCGGACCGGGACGGCGCCGTTTTCGGCATCTGGGAGGGTCAGCTCATCTCCGACTGGCACTCCTGGCGTGCGGACGCCCCCGTCTGGCTGCGCCTGCGGTCACCCAACCCCTTCGAAGCGGCCATTTTCTACGGCCAGGTCCTGGACTGGGCCTGCGAACGTCCCGGCTGCTGCGACGTCGGCTACGAGCACGACGAAGTCGTCCTGAGCCAGGAGGGTCAGGTGCTCGCCCGACTCGGATCGGGCGCCGTCGACGCCGCCCCCAACCCGGCGGACCTGCCCCGATGGGACGTCTACTTCACGGTCGCCGACCCTGAGGCCACCGTGCGTGCGGCCCTCCGCCATGGCGGATCCGTGGTGCGACACGGTGACGAGCACACCCCTGCGACTACCCTGTGTGACCCTCAGGGCAGCATGTTCACCGTGACGGGACGCGCGGAGCCTCGGAGCGAGAATCTGCGCTGATCCGATCCTGTCTGCCGCGGCGGCCTGCGCGATCGTCGGCACGCTCCGTGTCAGGGCGTGTCAGGGCGTGGCGGGCCGCTGCGGGGAACGGAGCACGAGCAGGGTGATCTCGCTGGGGGCGAAGACGCGGAACGGCGGGCCCCAGAAGCCGGTGCCGCGGCTCGTGTAGAGGAGGGTGCGGGTGCCGTGGCGGCTGAGGCCTGCGAGGGCGGGCTGGTCGATGCGGACGAGGTGGTGGAAGGGCCAGATCTGGCCGCCGTGGGTGTGGCCGGAGAGCTGGAGGTCGACGCCGCCCGCTGCGGCCCGGTCGACGAACTTGGGCTGGTGGGCCAGGAGCAGGACGGGCAGGTCGGGGTCGGCGCCGTCCAGGGCCCCGGCGAGGTGGGCCCGGTGGCCGGCCAGGCCCGAGGACTCGGCGGTGACGTCATCCACGCCGGCGACCACAAGGGTGTCGCCGCCGCGTTCGAGCAGCAGATGGCGGTTGCGCAGCGGCTCCCAGCCCAGCTCGTCCATCAGGTCGACCCAGCCCTGGGCCTCGCTGTAGTACTCGTGGTTGCCGGTGACGTAGACCCGGGCCCGGGTGGCTCGCACGGTGCCGAGCGGGGCGGCCTGGGCGCGGCGGCGTTCGGCCGTGCCGTCCGCGATGTCGCCGGTGTGGCAGACCAGGTCGGCTTCCAGGGTGTTGACCGTCTCGCAGACCCGCTCCGACCAGCGGGCGCGGTCGAGCGGGCCGTAGTGGGTGTCGGTGATGAGGGCCACGCGGGTGCCGTCCAATCCGGCTCCCAGGCGCGGGAGTTGGACGTCGAGCCGACGCACCCGGGGCACCCGGCGGGCCTCGGCGTATCCCCAGGCGAGCAGCACGGCGGCCGTGCCGAGGACCGCCCAACTGACGATCCGGGCCCGGCTCTGCCCGTCGCCTACGCCCGCCACGGTCAGGGCGAGGCGCAGCAGGACGCCGAGCAGGACGGACCAGGTGAACAGTACCCAGGCCGCCCCGAGGAGGGTGTCTCCGACGATCGCCGCCCGGTCCTGCTGTCGTCGGCCGTGGCCGCGCGCCATCGCGAGAGGCATCCCGATCAGACCGAGGGCGAAGAGCGCGGTGCCGCCCAGTGCGACGGGGAGCGGCCAGTGCTGGCCGGTGTGGAGCAGCACCCAGCACGGCACGGTCCACAGCAGGACGGGAGCGATCAAAGGGATGTAGCGCATCAGGCGGCGCAGTCGGCTCTGCTGGGCCGCATGCGCCGCACTGTCCGCGGATCGGGCCTCGCTGGTGTCGGTCACGCTTCCCCTCCTCAGGTAGCCAGGCTGCAGGCGCGCACTGTACCCGGTCGCCCTGGTGCCCTGAGCAGGTCCCGCTCCGCAACCCCCTGGCCCAGGACGGCGAGTGCGGCCTGATGACCCGTGACGGCTGCACCGCACCGTTCCCCGATGACGATCTTCTGCTACTTGCTACTTGCTATGTGCTGAAGACCGTCCCGGAGCGGAACAGCGGACCACGGGCGCTGTCTATGGCCGCGACCTCTACTTGGTGGTGTGCGTGGGGAAGACCTGAACATCGGTGTAGGCGCCCTTGATGTCCCCCGCGTCCGCGGGCCACCGCAGGGTCACGGTGTGGGTCTCGTTCGGGGGCGTCACCAGGATGTTGGTCGGGTGCGAGAGGGTGTCGCCGGTGGTGTCGATGTCGTAGGCGAGGTTGAAGACAGCGGCGTCGCCGGGCTTCAGGGTGGTGACACGCGGCTGGGCCCGGCCGCGCTCGATGGGGTTGGAGGTGTTGTCGGCGTCCTTGATGTCCACGCCCGCGAAGCCGGTCGCCGAGCAGGTGGCCGAACCCCGGTTGATCATGGTGATGTCGATCCGGCCGGAGGCCTCGTCGGGCGCGGCGTCCTTGGCGTCGATGGCCAGGTCCTCCGTCTTGCAGAACGTGACCTTGCCCCCGGTCTTCGTCGCGCCGTTCGCGGCGCCGGCCTTGGCGTCCTGTCCGGAACCCGACTGTGTGTCGCCGGCCTCCGACTTCGAGCTGTCGGAGCCCGAGCCGCTCTCCGACTGTGAACCGTCCTGCGAGGACGAGGAAGACGAGGACGAGGAGCCCTTGGAGGACGAGTTCTTCCCGGAGTCATCGCCGCCACAGGCGGTGAGCGAGAGGCTGGCGGCGACGCCGATGGCGGCGAGAGCGGCGATGCGGGTGTGCTTCACGGTGTTCCCCCAGGAGGAGCTCGGTGCGTGCGGTCTGAAGTATTTGTATCCCGCACCGAGTTACAGGCAGTCCTCAGCGACGTCCTCGTTCTGTCACAGGCAGCGGACGCAGCGGACGCAGCGGACGCAGCGGACGCAGCAGATCACCGGGCACCTCGGGATCGCCCGCCAGGTCCCGGAGGCTTCGCCTCAGCCGACAAAAGGGGCCGGGCCACGGGAAGTGTCCCCGTGACCCGGCCCCGACCCGGCCTCATGATGTGGCCGCTGGGTCTGTGCTGAGTGCAAGCTTCCCCGTTACGGGGCGAGCCGGTAGGCGTTCGTGATCGTCTCGGTCACGGTGTTGCCGGTCGTGTCCTTCAGGTACACGCGGTACGACACGGCCTTGGCCGTCGCCGGGTGCTTCACGCTCGCCGTACGCGCCCCCCTCGTGTCGGTCGTGACGGGGGCCGACTTCCACGTGCTGCCGCCGTCGTAGGAGACCTTGACGGTCAGGCCGGCGATCCTGCCGGTGCCGGCCGCCGCTCCGGCCACCTTCAGCGGCACCGTGAGCGTGCTGCCTGCCCGGGCCGTGCCGTTCAGTGCCAGTTTCGGCGCGAGGCGGACGGTGGACAGGGGCAGCGCGGTGGGCGGGGTGTCGGGCGTCTTGGCCGACTTGAACGTCCAGACCGCGGCCACCTTGGTGCTGGTCGTGGAGACCTTGGCCGCGCGGGTGGCCTCCATGATCAGGCGGTAGGAGGCGGAGGCGGCCGGGAGTTCGGCGCTCACCGCGCCGGGACCGCCCTCGGCGATGGTGCGGCCGCCGGACTCCAGCCGGGTGAAGCCGCCGGTCGTCACGGAGCTGCCCGCGTGCCCCGCGCCGTCGCTGAAGAGCTGGACGTACGCGTCCATGGCGTTGCCCGCGCGGCGCGCGCCCTGCCCGTCATCGGCGTCGAGATCGGGGCCGACGACGCCGGTGTTGAAGTTCAGCGTGTAACGCTTCCCCGCCTTGTACGCGACCGCGTCGGTGCCGTAGTCGATGGTGGAGTCCCCGGCGTCGTCGAGCTGCGCCATGGACCAAGTCCAGCGCAGGTCCTTGGTGTTGACGTAGCTCGTGCCGGAGGCCGGAAGCTTCAGCCGTGTCACCGGCTGGAGCGGCGGGTTGTAGTCGTTCGTGCCGATCGGCGTGGCCGACAGCGTGCCCTTGCGCCCGGCGGCGGAGGCGCCGACGCCGTACTTCACCTCGGCGAGTTCGGCCTTGGTGGTGGCGTGCTTCAGGCCCGAGAACCAGCTGCCGCTGCGGCTGAAGCCCAGCCGGTAGTCGACCTTCGTCGCCGCTGTGCCCGAGGCCTTCCAGACGCCGTTGTACTGGGCGTTCAGGGTGGGCGAATCGGGGCCGATGCCGAGGGTGCGGATGACGGCGCCGTCGCCGAGGCTCCAGCTGCTCGCGATACCGAGGGTCGCGTCGTCGTAGCTGATGTGCGACGCCGTGAGACGCGCACCGGCGTCCGGGGTGGTGACGGCGACCGGCTTGGCCTTGCGGGAGTCCAGCGTGACCGTCGTCTTCGCGCCGATCTTCAGCTTCGGCTGGACGAAGACCGCGAAGCTCTTGGTCAGGCCGTAGACGGAACTCTCCAGCGCGTACGTGCCCTTCGGCACCCGCAGGGTGACCGGTCCCTCCCGGTAGGGGACCTCGATCTTCCGCTGCGTGCGGTCGGTGAGCGTGGTGACGTAGCTGGACGAGTCCTTGCCGTTGACGTCGAGGTGCCCCAGCGTGAGGTCGTACGACTCGATCTCACGGTCTACGACGAGACCGGTGCGCACCTCCTGGCCGTCACCGGCGGCCAGGAGTGTCCCGCCGTAGACGCCGTCGGCGGAGCCGATCCTGGTGTCGGCGGTGACGGTGGTCTTCGCGGTGCCGCCCGCGGGGACGGTGAGTTCGGCGTCCTTGACGGTGAACATGCCCGCCGGGCCCGGGCGGCCCTTGGGGTCCATGGATTCGGCGGAGAGCGTGAGGGTGACCGCCTTGGTGCCGAGGTTGCGGTAGGTGACGGTCTTGGCGACCGGCTTGTCGTCGGTGTGCGGCCAGGCCTGCGTGCCGAAGGCGAGCGTGCCGGGCTCGGGGACGACGGACGCGGTGACGGCGCGCGTCAGGTCGACGCGGCCCGCCCCCTGGTGATGGGCGTTGAGCGTGGGGTGGGGCGTGGCCGAACCGGTCAGCGCGGCCTTGAGCTGCGGGCCGGTCCACTTCGGGTGCTGCTGGAGGAGCAGGGCGGCGGAACCGGCCACGTGCGGAGTCGCCATCGAGGTGCCCGACAGGGCGACATAGGGGTCGTTGTCGGAGCTGTCGGGGATCTGCGTGGAACGTGCGGCCGTGATGTCGTCGCCGGGAGCGGTGAGGTCGGGCTTGGCGACCCCGTCGGCCTGCGGGCCCCGGCTGGAGGTCTCCGCGATGTTGTCCTGCTTGTCGACGGAACCGACGGTCAGGGCGGCGGGAGCGCTGCCGGGCGAGTTCAGCGTGCCGGGCTCGGGGCCGTCGTTGCCCGCCGCGATGACGAAGAGGGCCTTGCCGGAGAGCCGTGCGACGGCTTCCTCCATCGGGTCGGTCCCCGGGGAGTCGAGGCTGCCGAGGCTCAGGTTGACGATCTTCGCGTTGCTGTCGACCGCCCACTGCATGCCGGCGATGATGCTGGAGGCGGTGCCGGTGCCCTCCACTTCGGAGATGACCTTGCCGTCCATGATCTGTACGTCGGGCGCCACGCCCTTGTACTTGCCGCCCGACTTGGCCCCGGAGCCCGCGAGGGTCGAGGCGACGTGCGTGCCGTGGCCCATGCGGTCCTTGGCGTCGGGCGCGGACTCGGTGAAGTTCTTCTCGGTGACCTCGACGTTCTTGAGGTCCGGGTGCGTCTGGTCGACTCCGGTGTCCAGGACGGCGACCTTGACGCCCTTGCCGGTGAATCCGGCCTGCCACATGGTGGGGGCGCCTATCTGCGGCACGCTCTTGTCGAGGGCGGGGCGGACCTTGGCGTCCAGCCAGACGTGCGCGATGGCCGGGGCCGCGGTGGTCCGCGCGTTCGTACGGCCGCCTGTCCCGCCGGTGAGCTTCGACCAGACGTCGTCCGCGCCGGACTTGGGCGCGTCGAACGCCTCACCGCCGATGGCGGCAAGCGTCCGGCGGTCGCGGGCCAGGCCCTGGAAGGTGTCGTCCGAGCGGCTGTTGGCGCGTCCCGGCCGGTATTTGACGATCAGCGGCAGCGAAGTGCGGTGGGCGTCACCGTACTTGTCCCTGACGAGCCGTGTGACGTCGAAGAGCCGCCGGTCGAGCCTGCCCGCAGTGATCAGTGACTGGGCGTCCTGCGGCACGACGTACGTGTGCCCGGCCTCGCGCCGTACCGCGATCGCGACCTCCTCGCGACCCTCGCCGCGGATCAGCCGGACGACCTGCTTGCCCCCTGACCGGACGACCGCCCGGTCGCCGGTCAGCAGCGTGACGGTCTCCGTCTTCCCGCCCTGCGCTGCCCGACCGGTCTTGGTCTCCCCACCGGTACGTGTGCCCGCGGTACGGTCCGGCCCTGGCCCGGAGTCGGCCGAGGCCACCCCCGCGATCAGCGCGCCGGACACCACGGCGGCCATCGCCGCCGTCCCCACCCTCGATATGACTGCCACCCGATTTTGCCTGTCTTTTGAGCGTGCCTGTTGTGGTCGCCCGTAACACGTGATCTTTGAGGTGTTTGGTTCTGGGGAGCCGGAAGATGGTCCTGAGATATTTTTGGTAATGGCGGTTGACATCCCGTCAGGGGTGACCAAATCCCCCTAAAGGCAGGCAGTTCGACGGGAGGCGTAAGGCCGCCGGAGTGTGGCGGAAACGGGCGACCGGCGTGATCCGGGGGAACGTGACGGCTTCGGCGTGGGGTGGTGGACGGGGTCAGGGGTCAGCGGGTGCGTTCGTAGTGGCGACGTGCCTTTTCGCGGTTGCCGCAGACGGCCATCGAGCACCAGCGCGCGCGGTTGGCGCGGCTGCGGTCGAGCAGGAACAGCCGGCACGCGTCGTTGGCGCAGGGGCGCAGCCGGCCGGGCAGTTGCTTCTCGGTGGCGGCCCAGGCGAGGACCGCCTCGACGGCCAGCCGGGAGTGCGGGGGAGTCCGGGTCGTCCACTGGAGACCGTCCGAAGTGATCTCCGGGGTCTGGTGGACCCCTTCGAGCAGCGGGCTCAACGCGGCGGGTGCGCTTTCTCCGCGCACGATGTCCTGCAGGACGTCCCGCGCCTCCCGTAGCCGCGCCAGTTCCGCGAGGCTGCCTTCGCCGCCGTGCTCCCGCGCCCAGCGCCTGCCTCCGGCCGGGTCGCCGAGCGCGTCCTGTTCCTCGCCGTCGACCAGTGGCCTGCTGTTGAGCAGGTCCAGCAGCGTGTCCATCGGGTGCCACTCTCCCTCTAACCGGATCGAGTCGTTTGACAGGTTAGCCCATGCGGTGCTTGCATGGCGAAGAGCTAACCGGATCAAGCGTTTGAAGGGGTTAGAAATGAACTCGGTGCACCATCGGACCGCCACCGTCGACGGCCATCAGATCTTCTACCGCGAGGCCGGCCCCGCCGACGCCCCCGCGATCGTCCTGCTGCACGGCTACCCGACCAGCTCGTTCATGTTCCGCGACCTCATCCCGCTGCTGGCCGACGACTACCACGTCATCGCGCCGGACCACCTGGGCTTCGGCCACTCCGACGCCCCCCTCGTGGAGGAGTTCACCTACACCTTCGACGCCCTCGCCGAACTCACCTCCGGACTGCTCGACCAACTGGGCCTTGACCGCTACGCCCTCTACGTCCAGGACTACGGCGCCCCCATCGGATGGCGCCTCGCGCTCAAGCACCCCGAACGGATCTCCGCCCTCGTCACCCAGAACGGCAACGGTTACGAGGACGGTTTCGTCGAGTCGTTCTGGACCGACGTCTGGGCCTACGGGGCGAATCCCGGCCCCGACACCGAACCCGCCGTCCGCGTCGCACTGGACGTCGACGCCATCCGCTGGCAGTACGTGCACGGCGTGCCCGACCCGAGCCTGGTCGACCCGGACACCTGGGAGCACGACTTCGCCCTCGTCTCCCGCGAGGGCAACGACGAGGTCCAGCTGGCGCTGTTCCGCGACTACCCGAACAACCGCCCGCTCTACCCGCTGCTGCACGAGTTCCTGCGCACCAGCGAGGTCCCGGTGCTCGCCGTGTGGGGCCGCAACGACGAAATCTTCGGCCCGGCCGGCGCACGAGCCTTCGCCCGCGACGCCAAGGACGCGGAGGTGCACCTGGTCGATGGCGGTCACTTCCTGCTGGAGAGCCATCTGGACGTCGTCGCGGGATACCTGCGCGGCTTCCTCGGGCGGGTGTTGGGGTAGGTGGGATCGGGCTGCCCGGCAGCGAACGCTGCTGGGCGAGCTGGGCGTCCGCCGGGTGGTCGATGACCGCCAGGGCCCTACCTCGTGAGGGGCTCCACCCCGAGGAGGGCCGCGGTCTTGACGTAGACGGTGCGGGCGAGGGTGTCGTCCAGAGCCAGGCGTGAAGGGGTGTCCGGCTGCGACTCGCTGAAGAAGCCGCCGCTGGGACGCGGTGCGGGCAAGGCGCCGGCGAGCCAGACGGGGGTCCGCACCCCTTCGTCCGGGGTGATGGCGAACGGGCGGAACAGTGGGGCGGTCAGTCGCATCAGGCCACCGGCGTTGCTGTTCATCGCGGTGCCTTTGACCATGCCGGGATTGGCGTTGTAGACGCTCATGCCGTCGGGCAGGCGGTGGGCGAGTTCACGCGCGGCCAAGAGGCTGACGAGTTTGCTCGTCGCGTAGACGTTGATCTGGTTGTAGAAGCGCTTGCTCCACGATGTTCCCGTGACGTCCGGATCGGTGGCGTCGAGTTTGCCGCGCTTCTCCACGAACGAGGACATGTTGATGATCCGCGCTTCACGCGTGAGCACTCCTTCGGCCAGGAGCGCGTGGGTGAGCAGGAAAGGGGCGTGGTGATTGAGCGCGTAGGTGAACTCGACGCCGTCCGGCGTCTGCTCGTACCGGGGGAACGCCGCCCCCGCGTTGTTGATGAGGACGTCCACCCGGTGTCCGTCGGCGGCGAGTTCCGCCGCCAGTGCCCGTACCTGCGACCACTGTTTCAGGTCGGCGGTGTACGTCCTCGGCGGTACCGCGTCACTGCCCGCGGGAGCCAGGCCGCGCAGGCTGTCGGCGGCGGCCCGGGTGCGCGTCGCGTCCCGGCCGACGAGGACGACGCTCCGACCGGCCTCGATCAGGTGGCGTGCCGTCACCAGGCCCAGGCCCGAGGCTCCGCCCGTGATGACCGTGCTCTCGCTGCTCACTGCTGCTCCTCGACCTCGGTGCCCTCGACGCCGGCGGCCTCATGTGTCGGGCTGAGGCCGTCCTCCCCTTTCGGGCCGGGGCCGTCGATCACTTCGCGGAGAAGTGCGTGCAGGCGCAGCCTGCTCTCGTGGTCGAGGAGGGCGAAGGGGGAATGCTCGACGGTGTGCTGGATGACGCGATCGCGCAGCGCGCATCCCTCGGGGGTGAGTTGGATGACTTTCGCCCGGCGGTCGATGGGGTGGGGCACACGGCGGACCAGGCCGCGCTTCTCCAGCCGGTCGATCATCGACGTGGCGGTTGAGGCGTCGCACTGCAAGAGGTCGGCCAGACGACGCGCGGTCATCTCCCGCCCGCGGCTCAGCCTCCACAGCGCATCGGTCTGCGTGTCGGTCAGCCCCGCTTCCCGGGCCAGCTCCTTGAGCTCGCCGTGCACCTGGGCACGGATCGCGAACAGGCAGTCGTAGAGCTCTTCGGTCAGCTGCCGATCATCCATGACCCGACAGTACATGGAAAATCCAATCATTGGAAAATCCATGTACTTTGCGGGGGTGTGGCGCTGATCCCTCGCGGCGGGCCTCTGGAATCAGTCGTCAGCGCCCGCGCCCGTGCCCACCACGCGCCGCGCCAGCTCGTCGATCAGCTTGTCGACGGAATGCGGCTCGAGCAGATCCGGCACGGTCAGGTCGTCCACGATCAGGCCGACCATGGCGAGATACATCAGGATGACGCCGGTCCGGTCGCCCGGCAGGCCGCTGTCCAGATGGAAGCTGATGTTGGCATCGAGCTGGGCGGTGAAGAACCGGGTGAGCTCGGCGTGCAGTTCGGGGCGGCGGGTGGCCTCCAGGCGCAGCTCCATCAGGGCGAGCCAGCTGCCGCGGTCCGCGCGCATGCGGCCGAGGAGCTGCTTGAGCAGGGTGGCGACCAGCTCGACGGAGGGCTTCTCGTCCATGGTGTCGGCGAGTTGGGACTCCTCGGGCGTCAGACGCTCCTGGATGCGCGTCATGACCTGGGCCAGCAACTCGGCGCGGTTGGCGAAGTAGTTGGTGGTGGTGCCCTTGGGGACCTCGGCCTGGGTGTCGACCGCGCGCAGGGTGAGGCCGCGTGAGCCCTCGCGGGCCAGGACCTCGATCGCGCCATCGAGCAGGGCGGCCCGTCGTGCGGGGTTCTGACGCATGACATTTTCCTTTCGGAAACCTGTTGACACCACTGCGGGTGCAGTACTAAGTTCTAACCACTTCACTCAGAGTACATCACTCACCGTGCCGCCGATGCTTCCCGAGGAGCGCATTGCGAAACCAGCCGAAGTCCCAGCCGAGCGCCCGATTCCCCGTTCCCGCCAAGCCCCGCTCGCTGCCCCGCCCCCGCCCGCTGCCCAAGCCGGGTACCCGCCGCTGAAAGGCCGGATGACAGACCCCATCGCGCACTCCACCGAAGATCACCGCGTCGAAGCAGGCCGCGGCCCCGGATTCGCCGACCACGAGGAGACCTCCATGCGAAAGCTCACCTACTTCATCGCCGTCAGCCTCGACGGATTCATCTCGGGCCCCGACGGCTCCGACCCCACCTCGGGACCGGGCGCCTTCTGGCCGATCGGGCAGGACTACATCGAGCACCTCGTCGCCGAGTACCCCGAGACGCTGCCGGGCCCGGCGCGGGACGCGTTCGGGGTCAGTGGGAACGGTGCGCACTTCGACACCGTCATCGAGGGACGCAGGTCGTATCAGAACGGTGTGGACGCCGGAGTCACCAACGCCTGGCCCCACTTGAGGCACCTCGTCTTCTCCCGCTCCCTCGCCGAGTCCCCCGACCCGGGCGTCGAGCTCGTCGCGGGCGACCCCGTGGCCAAGGTGCGCGAGCTCAAGCAGGAGGACGGCAAGGGCATCTGGCTGTGCGGGGGCGGTGAGCTGGCCGGGGCGCTCTTCTCGGAGATCGACCAAATGGTCGTCAAGCTGGCGCCGATGGCGATCGGCTCGGGAACACCACTGTTCGGGCAGAAGCAACCGTTCGACCCGACGTTCTTCACGCTGGCCGACAGCAAGATCATGGACAGCGGCACCATCTTCCTCACGTACGCGAAGAAGTGAGGGCGCCCCGGGTGGCGGCCAGGCGGCGTCGCGGGGCGGAACTCGCCCCGCGACGGCCGCCTGGCCCGCCGCCGGTGTCGCTTTCACCTGGAGCCCTTCCGTCAGGAACGGGTTCTGACTCATCGTGGGGGGGGGGGTGTAGGTGCCCGATCGCTGTCGACGTAGCCTCGGCGCTCCACAGATTGAGTCGAGGGTTGTCAACTTTACTGCGGCGAGGTATATAGGTGGTGTCGTCATGTGCATCCCGTCTTCGGGAAAGGAGTGAGTGATGATGCTCATGCGAACCGACCCCTTCCGCGAGCTGGACCGGCTCACCCAGCAGGTGCTGGGCACCGCGGCCAAGCCGGCCGCCATGCCGATGGACGCCTTCCGCGACGGCGACACCTTCGTCGTCGAGCTGGACCTGCCGGGCGTGGACGCCGAGTCCATCGACCTGGACGTCGAGCGCAATGTGTTGACCGTGAAGGCCGAGCGGCGCCCGCGCAGGGGTGAAGACACCGAGGTTCTGATCGCCGAGCGGCCCGCCGGATCCTTCAGCCGCCAGCTGTTCCTCGGGGAGACGTTGGACACCGACCGCATCGACGCCGCCTACGACGCCGGGGTGCTGCGCCTGACGATCCCGGTCGCCGAGCAGGCCAAGCCCCGCAAGATCACCATCAGCCGCGACGACACACGCAAGCAGATCAGCGGCTGAGCCCGGAGGCGAGGGGCGGGAGCCGAGCCGTCTGGGGCTCCCACCCCTCGCACCGCCCCTCCGTGAGGGCGTCCAGCGAGGGCGTCCAGCGCGTGGACCGGGACGCGTCGGCGGGCGGGTCAAGACCGCTGTCAACTGCCGTTCGCCCTGCGGGCACTGACGCCTGACTCATGAGTGCGGACGCGTCCGTCGGCGCCCGCGCGGTGTCGGGCCGGCCCCGCAGGCCCTCGTCGACGCCGCCGACGAGGGCCGCCACGCGGGGTGGACGGACAGGGTCAGCGCAGTCCGGCGAAGAGGTCGTTCTCGGGCAGGGCCGCGCCGGTGGCGTCCTGGACCCGTACGAAGGTCTCCATGCCCATCAGCTCGCCGAACCTCTCCTTGCCCATCTTGAGGAAGAAGATGTTCTCGCCCTGACTGGCGTGCGCGGCCAGCGCGTCGAACTTCTGACCGCTGTAGGCGATGGTGTCCACCCACGTGCTGATCTCGTCGTCGGGGAGGCCGATCTTGGCCATCTCGGCGACCTCGGCGGGATCCGGCTCCGGCATGTCCTCGCTGAACTCGCGCATGAGCTCGCCGAACCGCTGCATCCCCGAGTGGGGCATCGTGGTCCAGTACACCTTCGGCGTCAGCTCGGTCATCTCCAGTGCCGCCATCGTGATGCGGTGGGCCTGGATGTGGTCGGGGTGGCCGTAGAAGCCGTTCTCGTCGTAGGTGACGACCACGTCGGGCCGGTAGTGCCGCATGAGTTCCGCAAGCCGCGCGGCGCCTTCCTCCACGGGGGTCTGCCAGAAGGAGCCGGGAGCATCGTTGCTCGGCCAGCCCATCATCCCGGAGTCGGCGTAGTCCAACATCTCCAAGTCGCTGATCTCGAGGACCGCACAGCTCGCCTCGAGTTCCTTTCGACGCATCGCGGCGACGGCCGCCGGGTCGTGCCCGGGATCGCCCGGCTTGGAGCCCCCCGGTCCGTCACCGCAGCCGCCGTCGGTACACGTCACGAGAACCGTACGGATGCCTTCCGCCGCATACCGCGCGAGGATTCCTCCGGTTCCGGTGGCCTCGTCGTCGGGGTGGGCGTGCACTGCCATGAGGGTCAGGGGCCGGTCAGTCATCAAGCAGTCCTTCTGTAGAAAATCGCCTCGGTCCGAGTGCGCGGCGGCGTACCGCGATCCCGGGGGCCCGGATCCTGACAGGGTGGACGACCTTGTGCTCGCCGTGTCCCCGCCCGTGCGGCGCCGGTCCCTCGGTCGATGCAACCGTGCCGGGCGGACGGCTTGTTCCCGGCACGGCTGCTCGGACTTCGTCGGATCTGACGTCCCTGCGGCACCAGCCGTGAGATTCCGACACGAGATTCTGTGTTGGTCAGCTCTCGTTCGTGCTGCCGAGGGCGTGGGTGTACTGCTCGTCGGTGACGGGTTCGAGCCAGGTGGTGCCGTCGCCGTCCGCGTCGCCCACGACCATGGCGATGTGCGCCATGAGCGTGGTGTCGGTGCCGCCGTGCCAGTGCTCCTCACCGGCCGGGCACTTGACGGTCTGTCCGGCGCCGACCCGCGCGACGCTGCCGTCGCGGGTGCCGACCAGGCCGATCCCGTCGGTGATGTAGAGGGTCTGGCCGTTGGCGTGGCTGTGCCAGTTGGTGCGGGCGCCAGGGGTGAAGCGGACCAGGGCGGCGGCGAGGCGGGCGGGGTCGGCAGGGGCCTCGATCATGTTGAGGTAGACGTCGCCGGTGAATCGCTCGGCCGGTGCCTTGGCCGTCGGCGTCGAGGTGATGTGCTCCATGGTGGTCCTCGTCCTTGTCAGGTGGGGTTGTCGTGGTTCTTCGGGTTCATGGGGGGACCCGGTAGGTGAGGTGCGGGACGGCCCGACCGGTTCAGCTCCGCGTCGACGCCGCTTCAGCCGTCTCCCGCGCTGCCGGGACAGCATGTGCTGCGGGGACAGAGCCGTCGGGAACGCCATGGGCGACGGCGCGCGTCGTCCCGCGCTTGGTGGTGACGGCCAGGGCGATCAGCGGCAGCAGGGTCAGGCCCGCGAACACGGCGCCGACCAGGGCGGGTCCGGTCACGCCGAGGGAGGAGCCGAGGGCCTGTCCGGCGAGCGCGGAGCCGACGGCGATGCCGGTGTTGTACGCCGACGTCGTCAGCGCCGAGGTGAGAGTGGGGGCGTCACCGGCGAAGCGGACGGCGAGGGCGGTGACGACCGGGTTGATCGTGAACCCGGCCAGCGCCATGAGGAAGATCAGGGCGATGGCGGCGGCCGGCACGGCGGACAGCGGGATCAGCGCGAGCAGGATCAGCGCGGTCACCGTGGCGGCCGGGATCGTCGTGGCCATCGGGCGGCGGTCGCCGAACCGGCCGCCGATCGCGGTGCCGCCCAGCGCACCGGCGCCGAACGCGATCAGCACCAGCGGCACGGCACCGTCCGGGATGCCGGCCCGGTCGGTCAGCAGCGGGGTGATGTAGGTGTAGACGGCCAGAACCCCGCCCATGATCAGTACGGCCGAGGCCAGCGCCAGCCACAGCGGGCCCTGTCGCAGCGCCCGAACTTCATCCCGTACGGAAACATCGGCGCGCTGCTCCGTGCGGGGGATGAAGCGCCCGATCACGGTGGCGGCGAGGACGGCGAGCGCGGCCAGCGCCCAGAACAGTCCGCGCCAACCGGTGACGTGACCGACCAGCGACCCGGCGGGGACGCCCACGACGTTCGCCAGGGTCAGGCCGCCCATCATCACGCTGACGGCCCGGGTGGCGTTCGCGGGCCCGGCGGCGGTGGTGGCGATGACGAAGCCGACGGCCCAGAACGCGCCGGTGGCCAGCGCGGTGACGAACCGGGCGGCCAGGACGACGGTGAAGGAACTGGTGAGGGCTGCCACGACGTGCCCGGCGGCGAAGACCGCCAGGGCGAGGACGAGGGTGAGGCGCCGGGGCAGGCGCAGGGTGGCCAGGGCCATGGTCGGACCGCCGACGATCATGCCGACGGCGAAGGCCGTGATCAGCAGGCCGGCGTGGGAGACGTCGGCGCCGAGGTCGGGGGCGATGTCCGGGAGGATCCCGGCGATGACGAACTCGGTGGTACCCATCAGGAAGGTGCCGACGGCGAGCACCCACACGACGAAGGGCAGCTTGCCCGGCGCACGAGCGGCGGGAGCGGACATACGGGGAACTACTCCTTGGGACGAGGGGACGAGGGGACGGGGGGCAGGGGAGACGTGGGCAGAAGTCAGGGGACGGGGGCAGGAGAGGGTTCGGCCTCTGGCTGGTCCGTCGGCTGGTCCATCGGCTGGTCCGTCGGCCGGTCCGTCGGCCGGTCCGGCGCGGACTGCCGCGGTGAACCCTGGGGTGCCGACGCCGCGTGCGTGGTGTCCGGCGTGGTGCTACACGCCGTGACTGCCAGGAGCAGTGCCGCGGCCGGGACCGCGTGAGAACAGAGAGGGTGCAGGGCGGAGCGGGGCACGAGCACGACAGAACGCCTCCGGGTCAGCCGGGCATCGGTTCGGCGTAGTGCCGGAAGCCGTCCCGATCGGTGTGCAGGCCGTACAGCCGCTCGGCCGGCGCGCTCGGGCTCGACGGCCGGATGGAGGATCTTGGGGTCGTCCAGCCTCTCGAAGCGGATGTCGCCGGGGGCGTAGATCATTGCGCCGCGCATGAGAGGGGGTTCCTTCGCGTGCCGAGGCGACGTACCGGGGGAGTGGCCGTCGCCGAGTGCAGAGCCGCGGGCCTTCCGTCCGGCCGGTTCGTGGCCGGGCGAGAAGCCCCACGTCATCCAGGTAACCCGCTCCCGGCGCGTGCAGCGAGGCACGGTCAAGGGGTGTACCGCCAGTACATCCCTTCCGCCGCGGACGGGACGTACCGTCGAAGGCGTGGACAACCGAGCAGAGGTCCGCGAGTTCCTGACCTCGCGGCGAGCCAAGATCACCCCCGAGCGGGCGGGCCTGCCCTCCGGCAGCCGGCGCCGGGTGCCCGGCCTGCGCCGCAGCGAGGTCGCCGCGCTGGCCGACATGAGCGTGGAGTACTACTCCAAACTGGAACGCGGCAACCTCGCCGGCGCCTCCCCGGCCGTCCTGGAAGCCCTCGCCCGCGCCCTCCGGCTCGACGAGGCCGAACGCGCCCACCTCCTGAACCTGGCCCACGCGGCAGACGGCTCCGATGCCCTCACCCGCCCCCGGCGCCGCTCACCCCAGTGGACGGCGCACCGCAGCCTGCAATGGGTCCTGGACGCCGTCACCGCGGGCCCGGCCTTCGTGCGCAACGGCCGCATGGACCTGCTCGCCACGAACCGGCTCGCCCGCGCCTTCTACGACGACGTCTACGCAGCGCCCCACAACCAGGCCAACCTGGCCCGCTTCAACTTCCTCGACCCCGCCTCCCGCCGCTTCTACCCCGACTGGGACCAGGCCGCCGACGTCGCCGTGTCGATCCTGCGCACCGAAGCCGGCCGCAACCCCCACGACAAGGGCCTGCACGACCTGGTCGGCGAACTCTCCACCCGCAGCGACGACTTCCGCACCCGCTGGGGCGCCCACAACGTCCGCCACCACGGCACCGGCACCAAACGCTTCCACCACCACGCGATCGGTGAACTCACCCTCGCCTACGAAGGACTGGAGATGGCCGCCGAACCCGGCCTCACCCTCACCATCTACACCGCCGAACCCGGCTCGCCCTCCGAAGAGGGACTGCGCCTCCTCGCGTCCTGGGCCGCCACCCGAGACGCTGACGCGACGGAGCCCTCCACAACGAACTGAGCCCAGTGTTTCGACAGGTAAGAGGCGAAGCTCGTCGGAGCTTCGCCTCAGGAAGGTCGCAGGCCGGGCCCGTGGGCCGGTCAGTCGGTGGAGAGTGCTTCGATGAGCTGGCCGGCCTTGGGGTCCTGGAGCGCCCGCGCGGCGTCGGCGAGGGAGACCATGCCGACGAGGCGGCGCCCGTCGATGACGGGAAGCCGCCGCACCTTGTGATGCGTCATGGTGGCTACGATCTCGTCCGTGCTGTCGTCGGCGCCGATGGTGACGGCCTCGCCCTGGGCGAGTTCGCCGGCCGTGACCGTGGCCGGGTCCTTCGACTGGCCCAGCACCTTGACGACGATGTCCCGGTCGGTCAGGACGCCCCTGAGCCGGTCGTCGGTTCCGCAGATGGGCAGTGCGCCCACGCCCAGGTCGGTCATCTTGCGGGCGGCGTCGAGCACGGTTTCCTCGGCGCCCACGCACTGGGCGCCTCCGGTCATGATGTCGCGGGCAGTGGTCATGTCAGGCTCCCTCACTGACTGTTGGCAGCGCCTCCTACGGGCTGTCGGGCTCTCCGGGTGCCCGATGGGCCCGGGCGCTAACCCGGGAGTCGCGCAGCGGGGGGAGAAGTCGCCACCCATGCCCGAAGCCCCCGGCACGGAAGGCACGGAAGGCACGGACGGCCCGGACGGCCCGGACGGCACAGACGGTCCGCACGGCCCCGGTTTCGGTCGTGGTTCCTGAGTGTCAGGAAAAGGCTCAAGTGTGTACAACTGAGAGCGAATTCAGTGAATTTGTCACAGACGGTTGTCGCGTGGCTGTCGGCGCGGCACATTGCCTTCAGCGTCGTAGTGCCAGGGATTGATGCGGCTCGAACCGTGACCGGACGATCCTTGCCGGGGGAGGCGCGGGGGGAGGCCCAGAGCCATGGGCAGCGACACGGACAGCTATGTCCAATGGGCGGTCGGGATGCTGGAAGCCCTGGACAGGGCTCCGTCGGACGGCTCCGCGGAGGATCGGGAACTGCACGCGGGACGTGAGGAGTTCCGGGCCGCTGTGGCTCAGCTGCTGCGGGAGGCGCGCGGGCCGCTCTCGGTCGGTGTGGTGGGGGAGTTCAGCGCGGGGAAGTCTCTGCTGATCGAGGCGCTGCTCGGGCTGCCCGGGCTGCTCTCGGTGAGCGATGTGGCGACCACCGGGAACGTCACCGCCCTTCACATCGGCCAGCTCACGGGCGGCGAGCGCACGTCGCGTCTCGACGGGCGGGCCGTCGTGTACTGCACGGCCGCCGAGACCGCCGAGCTGATGACTCATCTGCACGGCAGGCTCGAGGAACTCGCGCCGCTCGAAGGGCCGCCCGACCAGCGGTCCCAGGCGCTGCACGCGGCCCGGCCCGGCCCCGACGGCTGGGCGCCGCTGGTCGAGTGGTGCGGCCGGCACGGCTCGGCCCTGCACGGTGCGCGGATGCGTGCGGTCGCGGCCGAAGTGGAACTCCTGCACACGGCGTACGAGGTCGGGACGCCGATGCTCGGTCGGCGCTACGAACTCTCCGAGGCCCAGGCCAAGCGCGCCATGTCGCTGCCGGGCGTGAAACTGGAGGCGGGCGGCGGCGACAGCCCGGCCCTGCGGGTCAAGGAGGGTGAGGGACACCGGATCCCCGACGACGTCCTCGCCGCCTGCGTGCCGCTCATCCGCCGGGTCGAACTGCGGGTGGGGGTGCCGCGCGGCATCTGGGACCTGGCGGGCGCGCGCGCCCTCACCCTGATGGACTTCCCCGGCCTCAACAGCCCCGAGTCCGGGGAGCGCGACCGGTTTCTGAGCCGCCGCGAGCTGCGCGACATCCACACGGTCCTGGTCCTCATGAACGGCCAGCGCGGACCGGTCGCCCAGGAGCAGGACTTCTTCGACATGCTCCGCGAACCCACGGCGGACGGCCGGGAACGCAAGTCGGACAAGGTGCTGCGCGAGAGCCTGCTCGTGGCGGGCGGCCGGTTCGACCAGATGCCCGTGGACCCCTCCGCCCTCAAGGCCGCCCTTCTGGACTCGCCCGAGCGCCTCAAGGAGCAGCGGCTGCGCGGACTGCCGGACACGGCGGTCCTGGACAAGATCGTCGAGGCGGCGCACCGGCTGCTGCCCGCCGGCCAGCGCAAGCAACTCGTCCTGGTCTCCGCCATGGTGGGACTCGACCGGCTCGCCAGGTCCCAGGGCGTACAGCTCGACGAGGCCCTGCGGGCGCGGCTGCGTTCGGGCGCCGAGGAGCGACTGCAGATCACCGAGCTGTGGGCCAAGGCGGCGGCACGCCTGGCGGCGGACGACCCGGGATCGCCCCTGAGCACGGCCCTGCGCGAGTTCGCCGAGGACGGCGGACTCGATCTGCTCCGCCGACAACTCACCCAGCACGCCGAGAAGTACGGCGGGGACATCCGCCACGAGGCCGTGCGGCGGCGGGCCGCGGTCGTCGACCGGATGCGGGTGGAGCTGATCTCCAGGGAGCAGGCGGCCCACCCCGAGGAGGCCTGTCCGCCCGAGTACCGCGAGATACAACGGACGCTGGACGAGACACGGCGCTCCCTCGGAGACCTGCGGGACAGCCTGGTCGTGGGCATGGGACCCGGCAACGCCTGGGCCGACGACGAGCTGCGGCAGTACATCGACGGGGAAGCCGCGACGATGGTCGCGGGCTGGCCGCTGTGGAAGGAACTGTTCGCCTCGGTCGACCGGGAGAAACAGCTGATCTCCGTGCGGCGCGCCGACCGGACCGCGGCGGACGAGGCGTTGCGGCGCAGGGTGCGGGAGCGGGCGAGGGCACGCAAGTTCGTGATCGCCGACTCCGGCGGCACGGACACCCGGGGCCCCGCGGCGGCGGACGAGCCCGAGGCGCTCCTGCCGTTGTTCCGGCAGTGCTACGAACAACTCCTCGCGCTGGTGCGCGACTGGGCCCGCGCCGCGTACGAGCAACGACTGGAGCGCCACCGGGGCGCCCTGGACGAGCTGTTCCAGATGTGGGAGAGGGTCATCGAGCGGGAGCAGGAGCGGGGCGCCGTGGGTCAGGAGCACGCCGACCGCCTGCTGGTGCTGCAGGACATGACCGACGTCGACGTGTGGCGCACCGCGTTCCGGGACACGGCATCACCCGGCCCGGACCTGGACGAGGCGGACGCCGCCTACCCGCTCCGTCTCGACCGCGGCTTCCCCTGGCACCCGGAGTCGCCCGACGGCCGTGACCCGTGGGAACGCCACATCGTGCACGCCGTACGCATCCGCCGGGAGCTGGTCACCGCACTCCTGAACCTGGTGTACAAGCAACTGGCCAAGGAACACATCGTGCTGGCCTCGGAGGCCAAGGGCCTGATCGACGCGTACGAAGAGGCCGTGGGCGCCTCCGACACCCTCGACCTCCTCGTGTCCGGCCTCAGGGGAGAGGGCGGCTCACCCGGGGCCGCCGTCCTGGACCTGGCGGGTCACCTGGACGTCATGCCCGCCCCGGGCTCCAGGTACGACGCCGCCCATGCCCCCATCCCGCGCCCCCGGCCCTGACCCAGGGAGACCCTCATGGGACTGCACGCCCAATTCGTCGCGTCAGGACCGTTCTGCGTGGCCGATCCCGGCGGGGACGGCTTCACCCTGACCGGGGTGGCGGGCGCACTGGAACTGCCCGCGCTGCGGCTGGTTCCCTCGCCCGGCAGCGCCGCGCTCATCCGTGCGCTCGAGGTGGTCGCGCCTCCCGACCTGCCCAAGACGCAGCTGCCCGCCCTGCGCGGACTGTGGAGCGAGGCCAGGGGCAAGGTCGTCGACGAACCCTCCGTCTTCCGCGGATCGGGCCCCGTGCCGCTGCCCGCCCCGCCCGCCCCGGAAGACCTGCCCCTCCAGCTGCGGATCACGTACCACGAGATGAACACGGTCACCGGACGTCCGGTGGGGGCCGACCACCGCACGATCGAACTCACCACCACGCTCCATCTCGCCCCTGCCGAGCCGCCCGACGATCCGTCCACGCGGCGACAGGAGCAGCCCCACATCGAGGCTGACCCCGGGCAGTGGTACCACCCCCGGCAGTGGTCCGCGCCCGTCACGAAATCCGTGCCGGACCCCGTCCCGGACCCGGCCCCGGAGCACACCGTGCACCCCGCGCACCCCGCTCCCGAGACCGTCGGCGCCCGACGCGGCGAACGCATGGACCGCGTCCCGGCCGGTGCCGTACGCCATCTCGGCTTCGCGGCGGTCGACTTCGGGACGACCAATTCCACCGTCACGATCCACGACATGCAACAGCTCGCCGTACGCGCCATGTCCCGGGACCAGGAGACGAGGCTGCGGGCCGAACTCGTCGCCCTGCTCGGCGATCCCGCCACGCCGGGACCCGAGCGGGCCCAGTGGCGCGAACTGCTCGGCGATGTCGTGCGCCAACTGCTCCAGCGCGACAGCACGGCGTACGACGCCACGACGGGCAGCGGACACCGCGACACTCCCCGGCCCGCGTCCGGCGACGATCCGGGGCGGGCCCTGGTCGACGCCCTGGAGGGCGGATACGGCGGCGAGGCCTGGCCGCACGCGCTCTACACCGCGCTCGAACTGCGGCTCGCGGCCCGGGACGAACGGCTGCGCCGGGCCGTCGCCCCCCGGCTGCACGCCTGCTACGACCGGGTCTTCAGGGAGGTGCCGCTGGACGTGCTGCGGCTCTTTCCCGCCGACCTCGACCAGTCCGGCGGCACCGAGCTCGCCAGCCGCATCGAGGTGGTCGACACCTTCCCCGAACTGCGGGTGCGGATGGGCGAGGAGCGCGTCGCGGTCGGCACGCAGCAGGGGAGCGCGCCGCGCGCCTACCGGGGCCTCAAGCAGTACCTCGCCCGGCACCACGAGCTGCCCGAGCTGCCGACGCGTCCGGACGGCTCCGCGACCACCGCCGACGACCTCATCCGCGAAGGGCTGAGGCACCTGCTGGATCTGAGCGACGAGTACATCGGCGCCAACCCCAAGGAACTCCACCAGGGAAAGATCGACCACGTCGTCATGACCTACCCGACCGTCGCCCCGCCGGCAGTGCGCCGCAGACTGCGTGAACTGGTCGGATCGGGCGCCGAGGGAGTCGACGGGCTTGGCGTCACGATCGTGGACACCCGGTTCGACGAAGCGGTGGCGGCGGCGCTGTTCTTCATCATGCGGGACTTCGGCGGGGACTTCGCGGCGGGAGTCGAGGCGTTCCGCGCCCGCTGCAGTCCGGTCGCCGGCACGGACCGCTGGGGGCAGAACATCCTGGTGGTCGACATCGGCGGCGGCACGACCGACCTCGCCGTGATCAACCTCCAGTTGAAGGACGCCACCCCGGACCCGCTGCCCGGCCAGGACCCCCGGTTCACCGGCCGCCTCTACGTCCTCACGCCGACGCTGCTCGGCTCGACCGGCAGCCTTCAGCTCGGCGGCGACCTCATGACGCTGCACCTCTTCCGCTGGTACAAGGCGGCCTTCGCGGACCATCTCCTGACCCGGTGGCCCGACCGCTTCGAGCTGGTCATCGCCACGCAGAAGGAGAAGGAGGGAGGCTACGTCGACGACGGGCGGTACGTGGCGGGGTCGCTGCTCAACAGGAGCCCCGACGAGGAGAAGTACCCGCACGACCTCGTGGAGCAGGTCGTGCCCACGCGCTGGACGGGGGAGCGCGTCCTTGGCGGACCCCGCGAGGAGTCCGAGCAGACGTTCTGGCTGCTGTGGCGGATCGCGGAGGAGGCAAAGATCCGGCTGGGCGCGGGGGACGACGCCTACCTGCCGCTTCCCGAAACCCTTGACGCCGTCCTGGGGCGCCTCGGTGCGCCCGAGACGACGCGGGACGCGGAGTGGGCGCCGCGGATGGACACGGAGATCTTCGAGGGTCTGATGGCCCCCGTCCTGAAGGACATCACGGACCTGGTCGCCTCCCTGGCTAAGAACGCCCTGAAGGAGAACCAGGAGCTCGACCGGATCTTCCTCACCGGCAAGAGCAGCCGGATGCCCCTCGTCCGCCGCTCCCTGGAACGGCGGCTGCGCCAGGAGACCGAGGTGCGGTGGAACCCCGCGGGGATCGAGGTGGAGGAGGAGTACGGCAAACTCGCCACGTCGATCGGGGCCTGCTGGGGCTACCACATCCGCCGTTTCGCCCACGCCGAGCAGGCCGCCCGCGGCGTACTGGGCCGGGGCCGCTACGTCCTGCGCATAGAGGTGGACAACCTCAGCTACTACCTGCCGTGCGACTTCGGCCCGACCTTCCAGCTGGAGGCGGGCGAACCGACCGACACCCTCCTGCGGATGAGCACGGAGCTGAGCCCGATCGGGCCGGGCGGCGCCTGGGCGGTGCGCAGCGAGTGGCGCAACCTCACCGAGAGCCTGCGCATCCACCGCAACACCGGCCCCAAATGGCAGGCGTGGGGCTACTTCGACCCCGATGCCTGGGTGCGCCGCGAGGAACCGGGGTTCCAGCTGAACATGGAGGAGTGGGTCAACCAGGCGAAGTTCCAGCTGGAGGTCGACGCCGATCTGAACCTCTACATCCACCTGGCGCGCGGCGAGGCCCATGACGAGGTGGGCGGCGCGGCCCCGATCCGGGTGGATCTCGGGGGCGGCGCGGACGCTCCCTGGACGCCTCTGGAGATCGTCGTCGACAACCGGGTGGCCGGGGACCGCCCGGACGCGGGAACCGTCGTCTTCCGGCTCACGGAGAACCCCTGGCTCCCGGAGGCCGATCCGCCGCCCCCGGACGACACCTCGCCCGGTGCCCCGCCGAGCGACCGGTTCGACAAGTGGTTCCGGGGCAGCGGCGCCCCCGGAAAGGCCGCGGTGCGGGGCATGGAGAGCAAGCCCCTGGTGCCGCCCGGTCACGACGGCTGGGTCTTCTACCTGCGCAGGCCCGGGGAACCGGACCGGGAGATGGAGTGCGTCGACGCCGTCCCGGTCCCGCGCCACGGCCCGGCGCCGGCGGAGGGATGGAACGGACCGGACGTACCGCACGGAGGGAGCAAGTACGTGGCCACGCTCGACGAGTACGGCGGACTGCGGGTGCACCGGATGCCGGTGCCGTACTGGGAGGCGGGTTCCGTCGCCGAGATGTGGACCAACCCGGGGTCGGTGTTCCGGGTGACCATGGAGGACGCCACCTCCGAGCACATCGCCGAGCGCGATCCGTTCAACGGCAGGCACTGAGCGCCGTGGACGCGCTGCGCGCACTGTGTCTGACACCCGGATCGCGGCTCGGCACCGTGGCCAGGGCCCAGCTCGCCGGGCTGCACACCACCTTGGACGAACTGCTCCGTGCCTGGCCCGACGACCCGGGCGCCGAGCAGTGCAGGGCGGTCCTGCGGGAGGTGGAGAAACTGCTCGCGTCGGAAGGGGAGGAGTCGCGGGAGGAGACGCCCGCCTTCACCGGCGCGCGGCCCGTGGCCGTTCCGGCACGAGGTCCGGCGGGCCCCCATGCCGCGGCGGACGCCGAACTCCTGGCCCTTTGCGGGGAGTTGGTGAGCAGCCCGGAAACCTCCGAATACCTCGGACCGCTCCGGGCCCCCACCACAGCCGACACCTCCACCCGCTGGCTCTGGCTCCACACCACACTGCTCCGGCTGCCCGCCGCCTACGCGACGAAGTGGCGGGAGCGGGCGCAGCTGTCGGCGGCGTTCGCCGCGCCGGACCCGGCCGATGAACGATGGATCGAGTGGTGGGCGTACGACCGTGAACAGGTCCTCGTCCCTCCGCTGTCCCGCTTCGGGGCGCCCGGCGTCCGGCTGAACGCCGCCGGTGTGCGGCCCGACTGGGCGCTGGACGCCGCCGAGGCCGCCTGGGTGCCACCGGCGGTGGGCGCGGAGGACCGCGCACCGCTGGAGGTGTGGGTCCAGCTCGCCGGCTGGGTGGCGGAACTGGCCCGGCTGGACGGCCAGTTGCACCACTGCCTGGAAAGCCTCACCCACCGCGGCACGCTTGCGCTGCACACCCCGGAACATCTCGGCGCCTACCGGCACGAGGTGTCCCAGCGGCTCACCCGGCTCGCCCGCGCGCCCCGGGACTCTCCGGCGGAGCTGCGGGCGGCGCTCGCCGTCGACGAGGCGCTGTGCTCCGTGATCCACCTGCCGCCTGCCGCCCCCGGCAGCTGGTGGGCCGAGGTGGCGGAGACCTCCCAGCGTGCCGTACTGGGGCTGCGCCGCAGGGTGCAGGGCAGCGGATCGGACGTCGAGGTGAAGGCCCTCGCCCCCTCCGCCTACCGCGACGCCCGCCAGCGCACCGGCGGCAACGACATCCCGCTGGACGCCGGGGGCCGCAAGGGGCAGGTGCTCGCCGGACTGCGGCTGTGGGCGCGCGTCGAGGGGCGGGAGCTGCCGGGGCGGGTGGTGTACCGGGGGTGACCGGCGCACGGGTGCCGTACTGTCTGCTCGTCGCAGGCGAAGCGGATCAAGGGGGCGGCGACGGTGTGGACAGGGTGCCGTAAGGCGGCGGGTGCGGCGGTGGCCGCCGGGGTGTTCGTGGGTGTCGCGGGGTGTTCGGCCCAGGGTGCGGTCGATGCCACGGAGCGGAAGGGCGGGGCGTCGGCGTCCGAGGCGGCCTCGCACTCGCGGTCGTCATCACCGTCGTCATCGTCATCGCCACCGCCGTCCCGGGCCAAGCCGCTGACAGCTGGGCAGTTGAAGTCCCTCCTGCTGCGGGAGGGGGATGTGCCGCGGGTCGCCAGCGCGCCCGTGCAGGGGCCTGTTCCCCCGTACGATCCGCGGGTTCTGGTGGCGGGGCCGGGCTGCCAGGACGTGTTCGACGTGCTCGTCGCGCACGACGCGTCCGCCTCCGTGATCCAGGACTTCTGGTGGAAGGACAACCGCTGGGGCGGCCGGACGTGGCTGGCCTCGTATGCCGGAACCGGGGCGGCGAAGCGGTTCCAGGAGTTCACGGACGGACTCAGGACCTGCAAGACGCTGGTCGGGCAGACCCCCGAGGGCAAGCTCAACTCCCGGATCACCGTGAAGAAGGCGCCCGCACTCGGTGACGAAGCCGTCGCCTTCGACCTGAGCATGGACGGCCCGGGGCGCACCGTACGGACCGACCACCACGTCCTGGTGCGGGTGGGAGCCCTCACCGTGAACATCGGCGACCGCGGCGCGCAGCGCGACCCCGGGTTCCCTCTCGACGTGGTGGTCGACAAGCAGCTCGATCGGCTCACGGCGTCTCCCGCCCCTGCGGGGCGCTGACCCGGCCGCCCAGCTGACCGCCTCCGTCAGCGAGCCCCCGTACCGAGTCCTTCGAGCATCTTCTGCTGGTGGCGGTAGCCCACCGTCTCGTAGCCGATCACGGTGACGAACGGGGCGAGCATCACGACGAGCAGGCATACCGCGATCGCGACCCCGGCCGCGGCCAGGAGGACGGCCACGAGCAGCACGGCGAGCGTGAGCGAGATCAGGAGCAGGTGGAACCGGTCCGCCGTCGACAGCAGCAGGGTGTGCAGCAGGTAGACCATCAACAGGTAGAGACCGACCGGGACGGCCAGGGACAGGACCACGGCCACGTCACCGAGCTCGGCGTGGTGCTCCAGATGGAGGCCCGCCACGTGCAGCCCGGCACCGGCACCGGCGATTCCGATGAACAGGGGGATGTGTCCGTAGCCGAAGAGGTAGCCGCGGCCTCGGCGGTGGGCGAGGACCTCGCCGAAGGGCGTGGTGAAGTAGACCCACCACATGCCGAAGGTCAGTCCGACGCCGGCGATGACGACGGCGATCGCGTTCCCGCTCCAGTGCGTCCCGTCGCCGCCTCCCAGGAGGTCGCCGGACGAGGCGATGGTGCCGACCACTCCTTCGCCGAGCGTGATGATGGCGAACAGGCCGTACCGCTCCGCGACGTGGTGCGGGTGCCACGGGGTGTCGCCCGCGCCCCCCTGGGTGAGCACCGGCAGCGCCAGTTCCAGCGCCCCGAGCAGGATGAACGCGGCGAACACGGCGGCGAGCGGCAGATGGACGAAGGCGATGACGATCCAACCGGCCTGCACGATCACGGTCCAGCGGATGTTGGCCATCCCCACGTCGTGGAACGCGGGGGACTCCCGGGCCGCCCGCCACCACTGGAGCACCATCGCGATCCGCATCACGACGTAGCCCATCACCATCGCGCGCAGTTCGAGGTGCCCGCCCTCCTCGACGGAGTGGAACATCGCCGGCAGCCCGAGCGAGAACACGACGACGCCGACCATCTGCAGCATCGTCAGGGCGCGGTAGAGCCAGTCGTCGGTGCCGAACGCGGAGGCGAACCAGCTGAAGCTGATCCAGGCGACGCTGATCGCGAACATCGCGAGGACGAACGCGGTCACCGCCTGCCCGGCGTGCCCCTCGGCGACCATCTCGGCGAAGTGGGACGCGGCGGTGCCGACGGCGACCACGAAGGTGAGGTCGAACAGGAGCTCAAGCGGCGAGGAGACCCGCCCCTGTTCGTCCGGATCCCGGCCGGTCATCGGGATCAGCCGTCGGGACAGGCCACGCTTTTCGGCTCCTCCGGCCTTGCCGGTCTTGCTGGTGTTCGGGTGATCGTTCATGCGCTGCATCATTTCCGACGCCGCTGCATCACGCACTCGCGCCGCACGGAGTGGGGGTGTGCGGCCGCCGAATGATGCAGGAAGAGGGCCACAGGCCGTTGCTGCATCATTCGGCGGCAGGGGCGGTGGTGCGTCAGCCGCAGTGTTCGGCCTTCTCCTGCTCCGTCATGGGGCGGGTGTGTTGCGTCTTGGTGCTGGGCGCGTCCGGCTTGGGACCCGTGGCGTCGAAGGGGACGTACCAGATGTAGTGGCCGTGGAACCTGTCCGGGAAGTGCAGCTCGTAGGTGCCCTTGACCTGCTGCAACTGCGACTCGCGCGTGACCCAGCCGACCTCACCGGGGCGGACGTCGACGTTCGTGGTGTCGGTCTCGGTGTGCGAGCTCTCCCAGGTGTGCCCGTACGAGGTCTCGATGCTCACCTTGAAGACCTCGGCGAAGCCGTACTCCGCGCTGAGCGAGACTCCGACGCTGTTGGACTCGCCCGTCGTGTCGGCCCAGGAGATGCTCGAACGCTGAAGGTCCGACGTGCAGTTGTAGGCGCTGTCACCCACCTGATGGGCCTCGCCCATCGAGTCGGTGCCGGGTCCTTCGGGGTGGAAGACGCACGAGTCGGTGCCGTTGTCGCACTGGTCGAGCAACTCGCGGGTGGTGGGGGGCTCTTCGTCGGCCTGCGCGGCGGGCGCGAGGGCCAGGCCGCCCGCGGTGGCCATCGCCGCCAGCAGGACGGTCAGACGGGTACGGGTGATCATGTGTGATCTCCAGTGGGGGGAAGGTGAAACAGGTGGGGGGTACGGCGTGCGCGCGAGCGCGGCAGCGCTCCGGCCGACGCCGATGGACGCGGCAGCGCTCTAGCTGAAGCCGATGGACTGGGTGCGGTCGTTCATCATCTGGCCGACGTCGGCGGTGTTCTCGTCGAACGGTCCGTCGCGGTCGCCGCCGAGATCGGGCTCGGGGTAGAGCCAGATCGCGCAGTTGCCCCAGGGCTGTACCGAGGAGATGCGGTTCTTCCAGTCGTCGCCCAGGTCGTGCTGCCAGTTGACCCAGCCGTCCTTCTCGCACAGCGAGGGCCCGCTGATGGTGAGCGAGTCACCGGCGAAGTCCGGGTCCGTGAAGAACGTTCCCTGGATGACGTCCCCGGCCGCGGCGACGTCTCTCTTCGCCGCCGTGCCGGACACCTCGGCGCGGAACCCGGGCGACGTGACGGCGGCCCGCGGGGAGGCCGGGGCGTCGGTGACGCGTCCGTCGGTGGCTCGGTCCACGGCTTCGGTGAACGTGCCGAAGCAGCGCTGCTGTCCGGACGTCGCGTCCAGGACGCAGTGGCGCGCGGCGCCTTCGTCGGCCCCGGCGGGCTGCGCCGACAGGGTGCAGATCAAGCCCGTGGTGACGGCGACCGCGGCCCCCGCCAGACGGGTGCGGTGCGTGGTCCGTATCGCCATACGGTTACCTCTTTCTCCGGCGTGAACAGATCACCATCCTGTGTAGTGGCTCCGGTCAGCTTCTGCGGTTGGAATCCCGAATTCCGTTGGCTGTGACGGGGGTTGAGCCAACTCGGGCACGCCGCATCCCCCTTCGGGCGCGGGGAAGGGGGAAACGGGCAGCAGGCGGGCAGAGAGTGGTCAGGGCCTTCGGCGCCGCGCCCTTCAGCACTGCGCGAAGACGTACCCCTTCGTGCCCTTGGGGTTGACGTCGCGGTCGCGCAGGGTGACGGACAGGCGGGGGCCCCAGGCGTCGCAGGCGGCGCGGTAGTCCTTGCGGGTGTACTCGACGGCGAAGACCTTGTCGTCGTAGGCGTCGGCGAAGTCCCCGCACTCCTTGTACGCCGCGCACTCCTCGACGACGGCGAAGTCGAACCCGACGCGGCGGCGCTCCGGAAGCAGGTCGGTGGTGTTCTTCTGGGCAATGGCAAGACCGCGCCTGTGTGCCCGCTCGGCGAGCAACTCGGCGAAGGCGGCGGCGTGTTCGGCCGTCAGGAGATCGTCGGAACGCTCGTAGGAGTCCAGGTTGTCGGGCTCGACCGCGTCGTAGCCCTTGTCGGCGCAGCCGTCGATCCACGGCCCGACGACGTCCATCAGTTCCCGGCGCTTGCCCGGCGTGGAGATGTCCAGGAGCGGCTCCTCCCAGTCGGTGTCGATCACCAGGGAGCCGTCGTCGTCCTTCAGGAGCAGGTCGGGGTGGTTCTTCTTCCACCAGGTGATGGCGTCGCCCGGCTGGGTCTGGAAGGCGTTGACGTAACAGACGTTGTACAGGCCCTCGGCCGGCTCGGCGGAGCGGTCGCGGGAGACCGCCTCGACGGCGTCGTCGGGCGGGTAGGGCCCGCCGAGCTGGTAGTCGAAGACGGCGTCGGCCTCCGGCGGACGCACGGACGGGCGGTCCGTGGCCTTGGTGTCCTTGCCGCCGTCGGTGGTGCAGGCGGCGGCCAGCAGGAGGGCGGCGGCGCAGGTGGCGAGGCGGCCGAGGCGCGAGCGGTACAGGCGGTGCATGGAGGGCTTTCGTTCGGGGCGGCGGCCGGTGGGGCGCGATATGCACGGCCTTGGTGAAGACCATGCTGAAGCGTGCTGAAATGTGTGCCGATGTCGATCTTACGTAGGACGGCCGGAGCGCGTCGATCAGGGCAGGACGACGGAGCGGGTCAGATGGGCCGGGCGGTCCGGGTCGCGCCCCGCGGTCTCGGCGAGCCGCACGGCGAGACGCTGGGCGAGCACCAGTTCCGCCAGCGGGTCGAGCTCCGGACGGCGCAGGTGGGCGCCGGTGGCCTCGATCTGGGCGGCCAGGTCGGCGGGCAGCGGGGACAGGCTCCACACGGCCCGCCCGGGACCGGCCACCGCGATGGGGCCGTGGCGGTACTCCATCACCGGGTAGGACTCGGTCCAGTGGGCCGCCGCCTCCCGCACCTTGAGCGCCGCCTCGTGCGCGAGCCCGGCGTGCCAGCCGTCGCCGAGGAAGGTGATCTGCTCCGCCGCGAGGAGTGGCGGATCCAGCGGAGCGCTCAGCGCGGTGGTGACATCGGTCAGGGCCTGATCGACGCCGTGCCCCAAGTGGGCCAGCAGCAGCACCAGTTGCGTGGTCGGGTAGCGGGTCTGCACGACGGACTGCTCGTCGGCGTGGTCGAGGATGATGACGTCGTCGGCGGCGTGCGCGGCGGGCGATCGAGGCACCGCCGTGATGGTGGTGACCCGCGTGGAGGTGGGCGCCGCCTCGAGGGCGGTGAGAATCTCGGTGGTGGTGCCGGAGCGGGTCAGGGCCAGGATGCGGTCGTAGGGGCGGTGCAGTCGGGCCGCCGACGCGGGGAACGCGTCGGTGGGGCCGTGCCCCGCGTCCTCCCGCAGGTGGGCATAGGCCTGGGCCATGAACAGCGACGTACCGCAGCCGATCACGACGACCCGCTCGCCCTTGGCGGGCAACGCCTGCGCGTATTCCGGCAGTTGCTTCAGCGCGTACTCCCAGCACTGCGGCTGGGTGTCGATTTCCTGGCGTGTGAGCGACATGGAAGGTGCTTTCTCTGTGCGGGGGATGGTCCGGGGGATACGACGGATACAAGGGATACGAGGGATACGGCGACGACCGGCCGGTCAGTCACCCAGCAGTCGGCGCAGGGAGGGCTGGAGGCGGTCCGCGTGCGCGCTGACCATGTCGTCACACAGCCGCCAGATCTGCTCCACGGTGAGGGCCGCGGCGGTGGCCGGGTCGGTCATCGCCGCGTGCCGGATGTGGCGCGGCTCATCCTCGATGGCGGCGCGCACGACCAGGTCGTTCATGCTCAGGTAGGTGCGGTTGAGCGCGGCGAGCTGCGGGGGCAGGGAGCCCGCGCGGGTGGGCTGGATGCCGGAGGCGTCGACGAGGCAGGGCACTTCGACCACTCCGTGGCCAGGGAGGTTGTCGATCAGGCCGTGGTTGGGGACGTTGCCGTAGACGGTGCGCGGGGTGCCGGTCACGATGCTGTGGATGATCTGAGGGGCGTACTCCATGGTGCCCTCGACGGCGAGCGGTTCGCCGGCCGCCAGGGCATCACGGGTGTGGTGGTAGGCGGCGACGTTCTCGTCGACGATGCCGAGATAGGCGCCGATCGGCAGGCGCAGGCGCTCGATCTCGCTGTCGTGGTGCAGGTACCACGGGACGTACTCGGAGGAGTGCTCGCTGGTCTCGGTGGGGTAGTAGCCGAGCCGCCGGTACATGTCGACGCGGACCCGGCGCCGCAACTGCGCGTCCTGGGCGATCAGTTCGTCGAGCCGGGGATAGAGGTCGCTGCCCTGGTGCTCGAAGCGCAGCACCCACGCCTGGTGGTTGACGCCCGCCGCCCGGTAGGTGATCTCCTCGTACGGGACGCCGACCAGCTCGGCCAGGTCCCGCATGGTCCAGTACACGGAGTGGCACAGGCCCACCACTCGCGTGAGGCCGGTGGCCTCGGTGAGGTACTGGATGTTCATGGCCATGGGGTTGGTGTAGTTCAGGAGCCAGGCGTCGGGGCACAGTTCGGCGATGTCCTCGCCCAGCGCCTTCAGGAGCGGGAAGGTGCGCAGCGCCCGGAAGATGCCGCCGATGCCGAGGGTGTCGCCGATGGTCTGGCGCACCCCGTGGCGGGCGGGGACCTCGAAGTCGGTGCGGGTGGCCTCGCCCATGCCGACCTGCACGATGTTGATGACGAAGTCCGCGCCCGTCAGGGCCTCGCGACGGTCGGCGTGGCTCGTGATGGTGGCGTGCGCGCCGAGGTGGTCGGCGATGTGGTCGGCCGCGGCCTGCGCGGTGCCCAGCCGTTCGGGATCGATGTCGTGCAGGGCGATGTGGGCGCCCTTCAGCTCGGGGAAGGCGAACAGGTCGGCGAGCAGGCCTTGGGTGAAGACGACGCTGCCGGCACCGATGAAGGCGATCTTGGGGTGGGTCATGAGGCGTGCGCTCCGCTCGGGGTGGTGTGGGCGAGGACTTCGTCCCGCGTGGGCTGGGCGGGGGTGCCGCCGTGCGCGCGGGTGGACAGGGACCCGCAGGCCACGGCGAACCGCAGCGCCTCCTGCGGGGGCCGCCCGTCGAGGAGGGCGGCGATGAACCCGGCGTCGAAGCTGTCTCCGGCGCCGACGGTGTCGACCGGGGTCATGGCGAGGCCCGGTGAGGTCAGCAGGGTGTGGCCGTTGTGGCACAGGGCGCCTTCGGCGCCGTTCTTGACGACCGCCAACGGGACGCGGGCGGCCAGGAGTTCGGCCGCCAGCTCCGGGGTGCCGGACGAGAGCCCGGCCAGGCGCAGGGCCTCTTGGGCGTTGGGCAGCAGGATGTCGGTCTCGGCGAGGACGGCGTCGATGGCCGCCGGGTCCCACTGCCCCGACGGGTCGTCCTGGGTGTCCAACGACGTGCTCGCGCCGTGCCATCGCGCGGTGCGCAGCAGCCTGGGCAGGTCGGCGGCGAGGCGGGGCTGGAGGAAGTACGAGGCGGCATGGACGTGCCGCGCGTCGGCGAGTAGTTCGGGGGGTACGTCGTCGCCGCTGACGGCGGTCAGGGTGCCCGGCGAGGTGAGGATGGCGCGGTCCTCGCCCTGGGTGAGCACGACGGTGAGCGGGGTCGGCCGGGAGGCGTCCATCCGCAGGGCCCGGGTGTCGACCCCGCGGGCGGTCAGCGCGTCGCGCATGTAGCGGCCCGCGTCGTCGTCGCCGACGCGCCCGGCGAAGGCCACCTTCAGGCCCAGGCGCGCCGCCCCGCACGCCATGATCGCGGCCGAGCCGCCGAGGGTGAGGGACCCGGCGTCGACCAGCTGTTCGCGCTGGCCGAAGGCGAGGGGGCCGGTCAGCGGGCCCAGGATCACATCGGGGTTGGCGTCCCCGATGACGAGCAGGTCGTACGAGTGAGGCATCGCGTTCCTTCGGATCGTGCGGGGGGAGTGGGGAGTGGGGAGTGGGGAGCGAGGAGAGGGGCCGGGGAAGGTCAGCCCTTCAGGCCGCTGGAGGTGACCGAGCGGATGAAGGCCTTCTGCGCGACGAGGAACGCGAGCAGGACCGGAAGGACGGTGATGACGTTGCCCGCCATCACCGCGGACCAGCGGGTGTGGTGCTGCCCCTGGAAGGTGGTCAGGCCCAACTGCAGCGTGTACTGGGTGTCGTGGTTGATCGCGATCAGCGGCCAGGTCAGGTCGTTCCACGTGGTGAGGAACGTCAGCACGGCCACCGTGGCGAGCGCGGGCCGCGCAAGGGGCAGCACGATCGCGTAGAGAACCCGCAGCCTCGAACAGCCGTCGATCCAGGCGGCCTCCTCCAGCTCCCTGGGCAGGGAGAGGAAGAACTGCCGCAGCAGGAACACCGCGAACGGCGTGACGAGGGAGGGCACGATCAGCGCGCCGAGCGTGTCGATGAGCCCCAGCTTCTTCATCACCAGGAAGGTGGGGATCATCGTCAGCTGGAAGGGCACCGCCATGGTCGCCAGCATCAGTACGAGCAGTGTCCGCGAGCCGCGAAAGCGCATCCGCGCGAACGCGTAGCCGCCGAGGGCGCCGAAGACGAGGTTGGACGTCACGGCGACGGCGGAGACGATCGCCGAGTTCAGCAGCCAGCGCGGGAACATGGCGTTGCCCAGGACATAGCGGTAGCCGCCCAGGTCGATCCCGGAGGGCCACAGCGCGGGCGGGAACCGGTTGATTTCCGCGTTGCTCATCACCGAGCTCAGGAGCAGCCAGATCAGCGGCACCGCGAAGAGCAGCGCCAGCGGTGCGAGGAGCACGTGCCAGGCACTGAAGGGCAGCCGGAAGCGGCGCCGGCGCAGGGCTGCGGGCTCGGACGCCTGGCGGGCGGTGGCCTTGGGCGCGGTGGTGGTCGCGGTCATCAGGCGGCTGCTTTCGTACGAAGGGTGCGCTCACGGCCGCGGGCCACGCGCAGCACGGCGGCCACGACGAACAGGGCGAGCGCCAGGACGTAGGCGGCCGCGGCGCCGTACCCGGCGGTGAAGTTCTTGAAGGCCTGCTCCCAGATGAAGTAGACGATCACCGTGGTCGAGCCGAGGGGCCCGCCCTTGGTGGTCACATAGACCAGGTCGAAGACCTGAAGGGACTGGATGGTCTGCCACAGCAGCAGGAACACGCTGACCGGGGAGAGCGCGGGCAGCGTCACGTGCCGCAGCAGCTGCCACCGCCCCGCGCCGTCCAGGCGGGCCGCCTCGATCAGCGACTGATCCACGTCCTGCAGCGCGGCCAGGTAGATGACCGTGCACAGCCCGGTGCCGCTCCACAGGGTGATGGCGACCAGCACGAACAGCGCCTGCGACGAGTCGGTGAGGAAGCCCTGCGGTGAGATCCCCAGGTGATGAAGGACGGAGTTGGCCGCCCCGAAGTCGGGATCGAGGATGAACGAGAACAGCACGCCCTGGGCGGTGGCCGAGATGACGAACGGCACGAAGAACAAGGTGCGGTACAGGCCGACGAAGCGGATTCGCCGGTTCAGCGCCAGGGTGAGGGCGAGTCCGATGGCGATGCTCAAGGGCACGTACAGGAAGGTGTAGAGCAGGGTGTTGCGCACGGCCTGGCTGAAGTGCGGGTCCTGGGACAGTGCCCGGTAGTTGTCGAGGCCCACCCAGCGGCTGGGCGTGACCAGGTCGTTGGCCTGGAAGGACAGCAGCAGCGACCACACGACCGGCAGGACGCTCAGGCCGAGGATGACGAGCACGGCGGGGGAGACGAACGCCCAGGCGGTGGCGGTCTCACCGTGGCGCCGGCGGCGCAGCGCACGTCGGCCGGACGGGTCCGGCGGCAGGGTCAGGGGGCGGGGAAGTGTCGGCATATCGATGTCCTCAACGTCCTCAACGCGGGATCAGCAGGGCGGCGTTGGCCTCCTCGGCGCACGAGCGCACCGCGTCGGCGGGGCTCTTGCGGCCGAGCAGCACGGAGACGACCGCCTGCCCCAGGGACTGGGAGATGCGGGGGTAGGCGGCGTGCACGGGACGGACCCTTGCCGAGGCGACCGCATCGGTGAACACCTCGAGGCCGGGCATCCTCTCGGCGTGCTCGCGCCAGGCCGGACGGTCCTGGCTGCGGCGGCTGAGCGGAAGGCTGCCCGCCTCCACCGCCCACCGGCTGTCCTGGCCGGGCTGGTTGAGCCAGGTCACGAACGTGCGGGCCGCCTTCGAGCGGGCCTCGCCGTTGTCGAAGACCGTCCAGGTGTCGGGCCCCGAGATGGTCACCGGGCGGCGGCTGAAGCTGGGCAGCGGCACCACGTGGTAGTCGATCTTCGCCTGGGTGATGTCCGGCAGCTGCCAGGGGCCGGTGGGCACCATGCCCATCCGCCCGGACAGGAAGACCTGGTACATCTGCTCGCTGCCGGGCTTGGGGTCGATGTAGACGCTCTTGTCGCGCGCCAGATCCCGGACGACCTCCAGCGCGCGTACGCCCTCCTGCGCGAAGCCGATGCCGCGCCCGTCGTCGGCGATCACGTCGCCGCCCAGGTCCCACACCAGCGGCCACATCCGCCACACGGTGTCCTCGTCGCCGACGCCGGGCCAGCCGGTGCCGAACCGTCCCCGGGAGGCATCGGTCAGGCGCCGCGCGGTGTCGGTGAACTCCTGCCAGGTCCAGCCCGCCTCGGGCAGATCGATCCCGGCCTCGGCGAACAGCGTCTTGTTGCAGACCACGGCGAGACAGTCCAGCACCGCGGGCACCGCCCGGACCCGGCCGTTGACGGTGACGGCCCGCCGGGCCGGCGCCAGGAAGTTGCGCCAGGGCGTCGGCCCCTCGCGCACGTGCGTGGTCAGGTCGACCACCTCGGGGCTGCGGGCGACGCTGGCCAGGTCGGAGCCGAAGACGTAGGCGACATCGGGGTAGGAGCCCGCGGCGAGCGCGGCGGTGACCTTCTGCAGCATGGCGTCGGCGAGCACACCGCCGCCCAGGTCGACGCGGATGTCCGGATGGGCGCGCTGGAAGTCGGCGACCAGGCTCTTGACGACCTTCGCCGCGGAGTCCGTCTGGCCGTGCCACAGCTGGATGGTCACCCGGCCGTCGGGGCCGACCCCGTCGGCGGGCCCCGTGCCGCAGCCGGCCAGCGCGCCCCCGCCCGCCGCCATCGCCGCCGCGCCGCCCGCACGCAGCACACTGCGCCGCGACGGGCTTCCCGGCGCTCGGGGTCCTGCGGTCATCACTGCCTCCAGGGGATCGGGTGCCGCGCCCGCGGCGCGGAGAGTCCATGGCACGGAACGTCCATGGCAGGGAGGTGGAGCGGGAAGCCCGATTCCGGGCGAACCGCGCGCCCGGAATCGGCGCGGCATGGACGCCCGGAAGGGCAGGGGGTCAGCAGGTCTGGCGGACGTGGCCGCCGCTGCCCGCGGGCGACACCTCGATGTCGCGGCGCACGATGCTCAGCCGCTCGCCCCACCCCGAGCAGGCCTTGCGCAGACCGTCGGCCGTGTACTCGACGACCAGTACGTCGTCGCCGAACGCGGCGGTGTACTCCCCGCACTCGTCGTACACGCCGCACTCCTCGGCGACGGCGAAGTCAAGACCGGTCCGTTCGCGCGCACCGGCCAGCTGGGGCGTGTTCTTCTGCGCGGCGGCCAGGCCCTGTTCGTGGGCGTGCGCGGAGAGCAGCGCGACGTAGGAGGTGGCCTGATCGGCCGTCAGGAGGTCGGGGAAGCGGGTGAAGGTGTCGAAGTTGTCCGGCTCGACGGCCTGGAAGCCCTTGTCGGCGCAGCCGTCGATCCAGCCGCCGACCTTGGCGGCGATCCGCTCGCGCTTGTCGGCGGTGCGGATGTCCAGGACGGCCTCGCCCCACTCGCCGTCGTAGACGACCTCGCCGTCCGCGTCGCGCAGCAGCAGGTCGGGATCCCAGTCGCCTTCCGCGCCGGGCTGCGCCTGGAACGCGTTGAGGTAGCAGATGTTGTACAGGCCGGGCGCGGGGGAGGCGCCCGCGTCGCGGCTGACGACCTCGACCCCGGCGGGCGGCGTGTACGCGCCGCCGATCTGGTAGTCGAACCCGGCATGCGGCGGTGGCGGCGCGGCGGCACCCGCACCGGCGGAGGCGGTGGAGGAGGTGAGCAGACAGGTGACCGCGGTGGCCGTGAGGGCCGCGGACGCGGCGATGCCCCTGCGCAGAACACGATTGAGGCTCATCTGAGAGCTCCAGATGTCCGAGGGCACGTCCCCGCCTCGGACACGTGAAGGGTCCTGGCGACTTAGTCCGGGCTCATGGCCGAGGCCAACTACCGGCTGGGCGTACCTCTGCGCCGAGTGCTCGGCATCGGCGTGCCAGGGAGTTAAGCGAGCAGCTTCGGTCATGTCAAGAGAAAGGGACTGAGGAGCACTTGGCGTATCCGCGCAGAAACGCGCAGCGATTCTGCGAGACCCTGCTCGTATCGGCCGTCCCGGACTATGCTCGCCCAGTGCTGAGAAGCGACCGCCAGGCGCGGATACTTGAGCATGTCGCTGCCCAAGGCAGCGCGGACGTCACGCAGTTGTCCCGGCTGCTGGGGGTCTCGCAGGCCACCGTCCGCCGTGACCTGCGGCAGTTGAGCGACCAGCGGCTGCTCGAGCGCACCCACGGCGGCGCGGTGCTCGGCGGCCTGAGCATCGAGGTGCCGCTCCAGCACCGGATCGACCAGCGCTCCCCGCAGAAGCAGGCGATCGCCCAGGCGGCAGCCCGCCTGGTCCCCGCCGGTGCGGTGGTCGGCCTCACCGGCGGCAGCACCACCACGGAAGTGGCCCGGCTGCTGGCCGACCGCGGCCCCGTCACCATCGTCACCAACGCCGTGAACATCGCGGCCGCCCTCGTGCTGCGCCCGACCGTCACCCTGATCGTGATCGGCGGCACCGCCCGCAGCGAGAGCTACGAACTGGTGGGCCCCATCGCGGAGAAGACCCTCGCCGACCACCACACCGACATCGCGTTCCTCGGCGTGGACGGCATCAGCGCCGCCCACGGATGCACCACGCACGACCAGTTGGAGGCGGCCACCGACCGCGCCTTCGCCGGACACAGCGGCCGCACCGTCGTGGTCGCCGACCACTCCAAGATCGGCAGGGCGACGTTCGCCAAGATCTGCCCGACGGCCGGCGTGCACACCCTCGTCACCGACGCAGGCGCGCCCGAGGGCGAACTCGACGCCATCGCCGCCGTCGGCGTGCAGGTCACCGTCGTCTGAGACACAGAAGGCGCAGAAGACACACAAGGTGCAGAAGGCGTACGGGACGCATCAGCCCTCCGCGTACGGTCAGTGCGCGATGGAGTCGATCAGCTCGCGGGCGCCCTGGCGCAGCAGCGTCACCGCCACGGACGTGCCGAGCGTCGCCGGGTCGAGCGGCCCCGCCCACTCGTGGGCGTTGAGGACCGTCTTGCCGTCCGGGGTGAAGACGCGGGCGCGCAGCGACAGCTCGCCGCCCCGCTCGCAGCGCGCGTACCCGGCGATGGGCGAGTTGCAGTGGCCCTGAAGGACGTGCAGGAACATGCGCTCGGCGGTGGCCTCCCGCCAGGCCTCGGGGTCGCCGAGGCCGGACACGGCGTCGATGGTCTCCGTGTCGTCCTCGCGACACTGGAGCGCCAGGATCCCCGCGCCGATCGGCGGGCACATCGTCTCCACCGACAGGACCTCGGTGACCACGTCCATCCGGTCGATGCGCTCGAGGCCCGACACGGCGAGCAGCAGCGCGTCCGCGTCGCCCGCGGCCAGCTTCTCCATCCGGCGCCCGGCGTTCCCGCGCATCGGCACGCACTCCAACTCCGGGTGCGAAGCGGCGAGTTGGGCGATGCGGCGCACCGACGACGTGCCGATGCGGGTGCCCGCGGGCAGTTCGTCCAGGGTGAGACCGCCGGGGTGGATGAGCGCGTCACGGATGTCGTCCCGCTTGAGGAACGCGGCGAACGTGGTGCCCGCCGGGAGCGGCCGGTCCGCCGGTACGTCCTTGACGCAGTGCACCGCGAGGTCCGCCTCGCCGGCGAGCAGCGCCGCGTCGACCTCCTTGGTGAACGCGCCCTTGCCGCCGAGCTTGGCGAGGTCCCCCATCCAGCGGTCCCCGGAGGTCGTGACCGGCACGACCTCGGTGCGGATTCCGGGGTGCAGGGCGGTGAGTTCGGCGCGTACGCGCTCCACCTGGGCCAGTGCCATGGGGGAGGAACGGGAGACGATGCGGATCAGCTCAGGAGCGGACATGCGCACCACGATAGGCGCTCGCAACACAAGCCTGTTAAAGGGCTCCACGGTTCGGCCAGGGGACCGGTGGTGCGCGTTCCCGGCGTGCGCCGGGCCCGCGGCCCTCATAGCGTGAGAGGCAGTCGGCCGCCGTGCCCGCTTCCGTGCAGGTCCCGGCGTCAGTACCCCGGGAGGTCCCATGTCCGCCGCCGCAGCTCACCAGCGGTCCCCGATCGTCCTCGAACGGATGGCTCCCACCCATCTGGCCGACGTCCTCGCCCTGGGGCGTGAGCTGTACGACACCTCGGTGAAGCCGTACACGTCCTGGTCCCTTTCGGCGATCGCCGGGCACATGGACGCCGACGCGTCCTCCTGCTGGGTGGCGCTCGACGGTGAGGATCTGGCCGGGTTCGTCCTCGGCTCGATGGGCTTCGACCAGCGCACGGACTGGGGGAACCTGGAGTGGATCGCCAGCGCCCCCGCCTATCAGGGGCAGGGCGTCGCCAGCCATCTGGTGCAGGCCTGCTGCGCCACGCTGACCGCCGCGGGCGCCACCGCCGTGGTGACCGACGTGGAGTCGCGCAACACCGCGTCGGCCGCGCTGATGCGGCGCAACGGCTTCGAGGAGAGCGTCTCGGTCACCCTCTTCGTGCGCGAGGCGCCCGACGCGGCGGTCTGACGGGAACCCTCCGAGGAGAAGCTCCTGCCGGGAAGCATCTGGAGGGAAGCTCCTGCCGGGAAGCTTCTGGCGAGAATTGACCGGCGTCCTCAGCCCGCGCAGTCCTTGCCCGGCTCCAACGGCGGTGCGCTGACGCCCAGATGGGACTTGCAGCGCGGCGTGTTCCCCGCGTCCTCGTGCCAGGAGGCCGGACGCGGGCGGATGAAGACCGCCGCCGCTGCCGCCGCGAGCACGAACAGGCCCGCGCAGCCCACGGCCGCCTTGCCGAACGCTGTGTTCAACGCGTCCGGATCCGCGTACGCCGTCCCCGAAAGGCCCACCGCCAGCGGCAGCGCGGCCACGACGAGCATCTGGGCCACCCGCGCCGCGGTGTTGTTGACGCCGCTCGCCAGACCCGCGCGCCCCGCGTCCACCGAGGCGAGGACCGTCGCCGTCAGCGGAGCGACGAACACGCTCATCCCCAGGCCCAGCACCACGACCGCGGGCAGCACCTCCGTGACGTAGGCGGCGCCGGGCTCGATCCGCAGCATCAACAGCGCCCCGGCTGCCGCGATCAACGGGCCCGCGATCAGCGGCAAGGTGGGGCCGACCCGCCGTGACAGATCGCCCGCCGCGGCCGAGAGCAGCAGCATCATCACCGTGATCGGCAGTGTCGCCGTGCCCGCCTGCAACGCGTCGTAGCCAAGGGTCGTCTGCAACTGCACCGGCAGCATGAACAAGAGCCCGCCGATGGCCGCGTACAGGCACAGCGTCATGACGTTGGCCGCGCTGAACAGGCGGGAGCGGAACAGGGAGAGCGGCAGCATCGGGTTGCGGCGGCGATGCTCGACCATGACGAAGGCGACGCCCGCCGCGAGCCCGCCGAGCCCCGGCAGGAGCGCCGCCGCCTTCGACGAGTCGCCCGACGCGCCGATGAGCGCGAAGCTGATGCCCGCGAGGAACAGCGCCGCCAGGCAGGCCCCCGTCACGTCGAAGGGCTTGTCCGCGGCGCCTTCGGCCCGGCTCTCCGGCACGTGGCGGACCGCGAAGAGCACGAGCGCGGCCAGCGGAATGTTGATCAGGAAGATCCACCGCCAGCCGGGCCCGTCGATCAGCCAGCCGCCCAGGAACGGCCCGACCGCGCCCGCGACTCCGCCCAGCCCCGACCACGCGCCCACCGCACGCGCCTGGTCCTGCGGTCTGAACGACGTACGCACCAGGGCGAGCGAACCGGGCGTGAGCAGCGCGCCGCCGATGCCCTGGAGCGCCCGCGCCGCGATGAGCATCCCCGCGTCCTGCGCGAGCCCGCACAGGGCGGAGGCGAGGGCGAACCACACGACGCCGATGACCAGGGTGCGCCGCCGCCCGATGCGGTCGCCGAGCGCCCCGCCGAGCAGCAGCAGCGCCGAGAGCGTGAGCATGTAGGCGTTGACGACCCACTGCAGGGAGGCGATCGAGGCGTCCACGTCGCGGCCGAGCGTGGGCAGGGCGACGTTCACCACCGTGCCGTCCAGCATCGCCATGCCCGACGCGAGCACGGCGCAGGCGAGCACCCAGCGGCCCCGCGCCGACTTCAGCGCGACGCCGCCGTCGGCGCTGTCCGTCGCCGAAGCCTCCGTCGAAACCATCTGCCCACCGCCGCTCTACATGTGCACCGCGCCGCCGCCCGCCTCGGAGTGGACCGGCGCGCCCCGGCGGTACAGGACGACCGTAACGAGCAGTCCGACCGCGAAGAATACGGCCGACCACGTGTACGCGGTGGAGTAACTCTCCATCGCCGACTGGGCCTGCACCTCGGGCGTGGGCTGCTTGCCCACGAGGTAGTTGGCCGCGGCGCTGGTGGCCAGGGAGTTGAGCAGGGCCGTGCCGATCGAACCGCCCACCTGCTGGCTGGTGTTGACCATCGCCGATGCCACACCCGCGTCGTGCGCGGCCACGCCCGCGGTCGCCATGCTCATCGCCGGGGCGAAGACCAGACCGAGGCCGAGACCGGCGACGAGCAGCGGCGGCAGTACGTGGGCCGCGTAACCGCTGTGCACGTCCAGGGCGGTCAGCCAGGCCATCGCGGCAGCCGCGAGCCCCATGCCGAGCGGCACGATCGGCTTCGCGCCGAACCGCGGCACGAGCGAGTTGGTCGTGACGACCGAGATGACCACCATCACGGCGACCATCGGCAGGAAGGCGAGGCCCGTCTTGACCGGGGTGTAGCCGAGGATCTGCTGGAGGTAGTACGTCAGGAACAGGAAGACACCGAACATGCCGGCGCCGGAGATGAACATCGCGAGGAACGAGGCGCCGCGGTCCCGGTCGAGCACCACCCGCAGCGGGAGCAGCGGGTGCTCGGCGCGCGTCTGCCACCAGGCGAAGGCGGCCACCAGGACGGCGCCGACCACGAGGAAGCCCCAGGTGTCGACGTCGCTCCAGGCGTGCGTCTCGGCGTTCGAGAAGCCGTAGACGATGCAGAACAGACCCGCGGAGACCAGCAGGGTGCCGGGCACGTCCAGCTTCGGCCGGTCGGCGGGCCTGCCGCCGTGCAGCAGCCGGGCGCCGCCCAGCATGGCGAGCACGGCGAAGATCAGGTTCACGTACAGGCACCAGCGCCAGTCCAGGTACTCGGTCAGGACGCCGCCCAGGAGCAGACCGACGGCGCCGCCCGCGCCCGCGATGGCGCCGTAGATGCCGAACGCCTTCGCGCGCTCCTTGGGGTCCGTGAACGTCGTGGTGAGCAGGGACAGTGCGGCGGGCGCGAGGAGCGCTCCGAACACGCCCTGCAGGGCGCGGGCCACCACCAGCATGGTGAAGCTCGTCGCCGCGCCGCCGAGGGCCGAGGCGAGCGCGAAGCCGGCCAGACCGGCGAGGAACACCAGCTTGCGGCCCACCAGGTCGGCGATCCGCCCGCCGAGCAGCAGCAGGCTGCCGAAGGCGAGTGCGTACGCGGTGACGATCCACTGGCGGTTGCCGTCGCTGAACCCGAGGTCCTGCTGGGCCGATGGCAGCGCGATGTTCACGATCGTCGCGTCGAGGACCACCATCAGCTGGGCGATTCCCACGATGCCGAGGATCAGCCAGCGGTGTTCGTGGCTGCCACCGCTCGGATGTGGGGGAGCGGAGGCCGAGGATCCTGCGGTCTGTACCGCATCGAAGGGTTCCGGCGCGGGTGAGCGGTCCATCGCTGGCCTCCAGACGCCCCCGTCACTCAAGACATCCCCGTCACACCGTAGGCGCGCTGGTCAGAGCCCGCGACCGGGGCCCGGCAGGGCCGGGCCCCGCACGGAGGAACGCATGAGGCACCGCCCGGCGGACCGCTCGGAAATCCGCTCGGTTCCGCTGGTGGCGGTCAGTTCTGCGGCTCGCTGATGTTGACCATCCAGGGGATGCCGAAGCGGTCCGTACACATGCCGAACACGTCGCCCCACATCTGCTTCTCCAGCGGCACGGAGACCGAGCCGTCGGCGGACAGCTTCTCCCAGTAGCGGCGCAGTTCGGACGCGTCGTCCCCGCTGAGGCTCACCGAGAAGTTGTTGCCCGGGGTGTGCTGCATGCCGGGCGGGGTGTCGGCGCCCATGAGGGTGAAGCCGTTCGGCGCCTCCAGCATGGCGTGCATGATCTTGTCGGCATCGGGGGTGCCCTGCTGGCCGGCTTCGCCGAAGGTGTTCAGCGCCAGTTCGCCGCCGAAGACCTCCTTGTAGAACTCCATCGCCGGTCGGGCATCGCCACCGAAGCTGAGATACGGGTTGAGGCGCGAGACCATGAAAACCTCCCAGAACGGGGTGAACGGTCAGTTGCGCGGAGAGTAGCGCGGGGCACTGACAACGGCCCGGCGAGTGGCTCTGGGACGTGTCGTCCCTGGATGGACGGAAAGTCCGCCGAAGGCCGACCCCGGTCATTTGTCGCACCCGGTTATTCAATCTTCATCAAATCCGGTCCGGCATCCGGACGGACCTCTTGTGTGCGGACTGTATGCGAAATACGTTCTGCCGTATTCCTTGATCGTCCACGATCAGCCCGGAACCACCCTGGCGGAGGTACCTACTCGTGCGCCGAAAAGCGGTTGCCCTCGCGGCGGTTGCCCTGGTGATGTCCCTGACGGCGGGCTGCGGCTCCCTGCAGTCCTCGGCCACCGAGGTCGGCGGTGAGCGCATGACCGACGACCGTCCCGTGCGCGACGGCGGCACCCTCACCGTCGCCCTCAACGCCGACCCGGACAAGCTCGACCCGACCCTCGCGCAGACCCTGGTGGGCCGCACCGTCTTCGCCGGGATGTGCGAGAAGCTCTACGACATCGACGAGCACGGGACCGTGATCCCGCAGCTCGCCACCGCCCTGCCCAAGACGTCGAAGGACGGCCGCACCGTCACCTTCGGCCTGCGCAAGGGCCTGAGGTTCAGCGACGGCGGCAAGCTCGACGCGGCCGCCGCCGTCACCTCGCTGCTCCGCCACCGCGACCTCGCGGGCTCGGCGCGCGCCACCGAACTCGCCCCGCTCGCGGGGGCTCGGGCGACCGGACCGTACACGGTCGAGCTCACCCTCAAGCAGGCCTACGTCCCCCTCACGGCCGTCCTCGCGGACCGCTCGGGCATGGTGATGTCGCCCGCCGCGCTCAAGAAGTACGGCAAGAACTTCACCAACCACCCCTCTTGCGTGGGCCCGTTCAAGTACGTCGAGCGCGTCGGCGGCGACCGCATCGTGCTCGCCAAGGACCCGAACTACTACGCGGCCGACCGGGTCCACCTCGACAAGGTGATCTACAAGCCGATACCCGACGGCAACGTCCGCCTGGCCAACCTGCGCTCCGGCGACATCCAGATCGGCGACCAGATGACCCCCGTCGACGTGCGCAGCGCGCTGACCGAGCCCGGCCTCCAGCTCTTCAACTCGCCCTCGCTCGGCTACCAGGGCATCGGCTTCAACGTCGGCAACGTCAAGGGCCTGGGGGAGAAGCCGGGGCGCGTCGACACGCCCCTCGCGCGCGACCCCCGGGTCCGTGAGGCCTTCGAGCTCGCCATCGACCGCGACCTCATCAACAAGGTCGTCTTCCAGGGCATGTACGAGCCCGCCTGCGGCCCCGTCTCGCCCGAATCCGCCATCGCACCCGGCGTCAAGGCGTCCCAGTGCCCCGAGCGGGACGTGGCCAGAGCCAGGAAGCTCCTGCGGCAGGCCGGGGTGAAGACCCCGCTGCCCATCGAGCTGAAGGTGTCCACGACGCCCGAGTCCAGCCGCCTGGGACAGGTCGTACAGGCGATGACCAAGGAGGCGGGCTTCGCCGTCACGCTGCGCCCCACCGAGTACGCCACGATGCTCGAAGAGACCGACGCCGGGCACTACGACGCCTTCACCAGCGGCTGGTCGGGACGCCTCGACCCGGACGGCAACATCGCCAGCTTCCTGCAGACACGCGGCGCGATGAACGCCTACGGACTCTCGGACCCGGCCATCGACCGCCTCGTCGAGCGCGGCCGCGCCGAGGCCGACCCGGACGAACGCACCCGGATCTACCAGGAGTTGACCGAGCGCGCCCAGGAACGGCGCGGGCTCATCTACCTCTACCGGCAGAAGAACTACATCGTCGCGGGCAAGGACGTCGCCGGCGTCCGCGTCTACGGAGACGGCCTGGTCCGCGTCACGACTGCGGGGTACACCCGATGAGCCTGAGCCCCCCGCGCCCGAAGACCACGCGCCCGATCTCGATGCGCCTGAGCCCCATGGCCTCCTATGTGCTCACCCGCGTCCGCCAGTCCCTCATCACACTCGTCCTGGTCAGCATGGTCGTCTTCGCCGGCATCCGCGCGCTGCCCGGCGACCCGGCCCTCGCGCTCGCCGGCGAGGAACGCAGCCCCGAGGCGCTCGCCGCGATCCGCGAGAGCTACGGCCTCAACGACAACATCGTCGTCCAGTACGGGCGGTTCATCGGCCACGCGATCACCGGTGACCTCGGCACCTCGTCGCGCACCGGCCTCCCCGTCACCGACGCCATCACCGCGGCGCTGCCCATCACCCTCGAACTGGCCGCCCTCTCCCTGCTGCTGGCGGTCGTCGTCGGCATCGGCGCGGGCATCGTCGCCGCCGTGCGGCGCGGAAAGCCCGAGGAGTGGCTCGCCAACGCCCTGGCCCTGCTGGGGCTCTCCGTCCCCACCTTCTGGCTCGGCATCGTCCTGGTCCTCGGGTTCGCCATCGCCCTGCCGGTCTTCTCGGCCTCCGGATACGTGCCCTTCGGCACCGACCCGCTGGACAACCTGCGCCGCATGGTGCTGCCCGCGATCGTCCTCGGCTCGGGTCTCGCGGCCGTGGTGATGCGCCAGACGCGGGCGGCGATGCTCGACTCGCTCTCCGCCGACTACGTACGCACCGCAAGGGCCAAGGGCCTGTCCCGGCGCGAGGTCATCGGCGGGCACGCGCTGCGCAACTCCCTGGTCACGGTCGTGACCGTGCTCGGACTCCAGCTCGGCCACCTCATCTCCGGCGCCGTCGTCACCGAGCAGATCTTCGTCCTGCCCGGCTTCGGCAAGCTCACCATCGACGCCGTCTTCACCCGCGACTACGCGACCCTGCAAGGCGTGGTGCTGTGCACCTCCGCCGCGTACATCCTCATCAACCTGCTGGTCGACGTGGCGTATTCGGTCATCGACCCGCGCATCCGGCTCGGAGGTGCCCGGTGACCACAGCGGTGCTCACAACACTGGGGCGGATACGTTCCGCGGGGGCGGGCAGCGGCAAGCTGCGCGCCCTGCGCAAGAACCGCCTGGCCATGACCGGTGGCGTCATCGCCGCCGTGTTCGTCCTCGTGGCGCTCTTCGCGCCGCTGGTCGCGCCCTACGACCCGGCGCGCCCCGACTTCGCCGACGCCCTCGCCGCGCCCGGCTGGTCGCACTGGCTGGGCACCGACGACCTCGGCCGCGACCAGCTCTCCCGCGTCGTGTACGGGGCGCGGGCGTCCATGCAGGTCGGGGTGGTGGCGGTGGCGCTCGCCTTCCTCGTCGGCGTACCCCTGGGACTGCTCGCGGGCTACTACGGCAAGTTCACCGACAGCGTCGTCTCGCGGCTCACCGACACGATGCTGGCCTTCCCCTTCCTGGTCCTGGCCGTCGGGCTCGCCGCGGTGCTCGGCCCCTCGCTCACCAACGCGACCATCGCGATCGGGATCTCGCAGATCCCGGCCGTCATCCGCATCACCCGCGCGGAGACACTGCGGCTGCGCCACGTCGACTACGTGGCCGCCGCCGTCGCCAACGGAGGCGGCGACGCCACCGTGCTCTTCCGGCACATCCTGCCCAACGCCACCTCGGCGCTGACCGTCCAGGCCACCGTCGGCATCCCCGCCGCGATCATCGGCGAGGCGCTGCTCAGCTTCCTGGGCCTCGGCGTCCAGCCGCCGGAGGCCTCCCTCGGCGTGATGCTCTCCGGCGCCCAGTCCTTCCTCGCGCCCGCGCCGTGGATGGCGGTCTTCCCCGGACTCGCCGTCGTCGCGGCCACCCTGGCGTTCAACCTGCTCGGCGACGGCCTGCGGGACGTCCTCGACCCCCGAGGAGCCACCCGATGACCCAGCCAGTGACGACCGAACCGGTACTGAGCGTGCGCGACCTGTCGGTCTCCTTCCGCTCCGACACCCGCACCGTGCACGCCGTCGACCACCTCTCGTACGACGTCGCACCGGGCGAAGTGCTCGCGGTGGTCGGCGAGTCGGGATGCGGCAAGTCCGTCACGGCGATGGCCGTGATGGGGCTCCTGCCGCCCACCGCGCACATCGAAGGGTCGATCAGACTCGGCGGCGCCGAGATCGCCGGAGCGAGCGAGAAGGAGCTCGGAAGGGTCCGCGGCAAGGACATCGCGATGATCTTCCAGGAGCCGATGACCTCGCTGAACCCGGTCCTGACCATCGGCCGGCAGATCGGCGAGGTGCTCCGGCGCCACCAGGGCCTGTCGAAGAAGGAGGCACGCGCGCGTGCCGTCGAACTCCTCGACCTGGTGGGCATCCCGGCCCCCGCCCAGCGCGTCGACGAATACCCCCACCAGCTCAGCGGCGGCATGCGCCAGCGCGTCATGATCGCCATCGCGGTCGCCTGCGACCCGTCCGTACTGATCGCCGACGAGCCGACCACCGCCCTCGACGTCACCGTCCAGGCGGGCATCCTCGAAGTCCTCCAGTCGCTGCGCGAGCGGCTCGGCACCGCGATCGTGCTGATCACCCACGACCTGGGCGTGGTGGCCGACGCCGCCGACCGGGTCCTGGTCATGTACGCCGGCCGCCCCGTCGAACAGGCCCCCGTGCACGAACTGTTCGCCGAGCCCCGCCACCCCTACACCCGCGGCCTGCTGGGCGCGGTCCTTCGCCCCGGCGGCGAGGGCAAACGGCGCCTGCCCGAGATCCCCGGCCTGGTGCCGAGCCTGGACGCGCAGCCCGACGCCTGCACCTTCGCCCCGCGCTGCGCCCACGCCGACGACCGGTGCACGACGCGCAAGCCCGGCTTCAAGGCCGTCTCCCTGGACGCCGGAGCCGACGCCGCGCACCGGGCGGCCTGCTGGCACCCGCAGGACGCCGCCGTGCTCACGCCCACCATCCAGGAGGCCGGACAGTGACCCCGACACCCGTTCTTGAACTGCGCGACCTCCAGCGGCACTTCGCGGGCCCCGGCGGCACCGTGCGCGCCGCAGACGGCGTCACGCTCACCGTCGGCAAGGGCGAAGTCGTGGGCCTCGTGGGGGAATCGGGGAGCGGCAAGTCGACCGTCGGGCGCTGCGCCGTCCGGCTCGACGACCCCACCGGTGGCACCATCCGCATCAACGGCACGGACGTGACCCGCCTCTCGCGGCGCGCCCTGCGGCCCCTGCGCAAGGACTTCCACCTCGTCTTCCAGGACCCCTCCTCCTCGCTCGACCCGCGCATGACCGTCGGGCAGATCATCGCCGAACCCCTGCGCCTGCACTCCATCGCCAAGGGGGACGCGGCACGCGCGCGCGTGGCGGAACTCCTCGCCCAGGTCGGCCTGCGCCCCGAGCACGCCGACCGGCATCCGCACGAACTCTCCGGCGGGCAGCGCCAGCGCATCTCCATCGCCCGCGCGCTCAGTGTCGACCCGGACCTCCTGGTGGCCGACGAACCCACCTCCGCCCTCGACGTCTCCGTCCAGGCCTCGGTCCTCAACCTCCTGGCCGACCTGCAGCGGGACCGCGGCTTCGGGTGCCTGTTCATCACGCACGACCTGGCCGCGGTGGAGTTCCTCGCCGACCGCATCGCGGTCATGTACCTCGGCCAGATCGTCGAACAGGCGCCCACCGTCGAGCTGTTCGCCGACCCCAAGCACCCGTACACCCAGGCGCTGCTCTCCGCGGCGCCCGTACCCGACCCGGCGCTCCAGCGCACCCGCGAGCGCATCGTCCTCAGCGGCGAACTGCCCAGCCCGCTCGCCCCGCCGCCGGGCTGCCGCTTCCACACGCGCTGTCCGCTGGCCGTCGACCGCTGCCGCGTCGAGGTGCCCGAACTGCGCGAACTTCCCGGAGAGGGCCACCGCCAGGTCTCCTGCCACCTGGTCGCCGACGACGGCAAGGCTCCGGACGCGGCCGCCGCCCCGACCCTCCGTACGATCCCCAGTACCCGCACCGCACGCTAGGAGCAGCTCACTTGTTCACCACTAGGCCGACCCTCCAAGGCACCTTCGGCATGGTGTCCTCCACCCACTGGCTCGCATCGCAGTCCGCGATGGCCGTCCTGGAGGACGGCGGCAACGCCTACGACGCGGCCGTCGCCGCGGGTTTCGTCCTGCACGTCGTCGAGCCGCACCTCAACGGGCCGGCAGGAGAGGTGCCGATCATCCTGGCGCCCGCCGACGGTGAGGTGCGGGTCCTGTGCGGGCAGGGCGTCGCGCCCGCCGCAGCGACCGTGGAGCACTACCGCGCGCTCGGCCTCGACCTGGTGCCGGGCACCGGGCCGCTCGCGGCCGCCGTACCCGGAGCCTTCGACGCGTGGATGGTGCTCCTGCGCGACCACGGCACCAAGTCCCTCGCCGACGTCCTCAAGTACGCCATCGGATACGCCGAGGACGGCCACGCGCCCGTGGAGCGCGTCGGCGAGACCGTCGAGACCGTGCGCGAACTCTTCACGACCGAATGGCCCTCGTCGGCCGAGGTCTACCTGCCCGAAGGCCAGGCCCCGCGCCCCGGCGAACTCCTGCGCAACCCGGCGCTCGCCGCGACCTGGCGCCGCGTGATCGAGGAGGCGGGCAACGGCTCGCGCACCGAGCAGATCGAGGCCGCGCGGAAGATCTGGAGCGAGGGCTTCATCGCCGAGGCGCTCATACGCCAGGCCGCGGTCCCCACGATGGACACCAGCGGCTCCCGGCACACCGGCACACTGACGGCCGCCGACCTCGCCGGATGGGAAGCGACCTACGAGGCCCCGGCGACGTACGACTGGAACGGCTGGACGCTGTGCAAGGCGGGCGGCTGGAGCCAGGGCCCGGCCTTCCTCCAGCAACTGTCGCTGCTGCCCTCGGAGCTCGCGGACCTGCCCGCCTACGGCTCCGCCGACTACGTGCACCTCCTGATCGAGGGCTGCAAGCTCGCCATGGCCGACCGCGAGGCCTGGTACGGCGACGCCGACGGCACCGGCACGGTCCCCGTCGCCGAGCTGCTGTCCGCGGCCTACAACGACGAGCGCCGGACGCTCATCGGCGAGAAGGCCTCGCACGAACTGCGTCCCGGAAGCCCCGGCGGACGCACCGCGAAGATCTCCGCCCACGCGCGCGCCGTGGCCGACAAAGAGCCCGGCTTCGACGCGCTCGGCCTGCCCGGAGCGGGCGCAGGCGAGCCGACCGTCGCCAAGAGCGGCACCTCGCCCGTGCCCGGCGAACCGGCCGTCTCCGCGGACGGCGCCACCCGCGGCGACACCTGCCACCTGGACATCGTGGACCGCTGGGGCAACATGGTCGCGGCCACGCCGAGCGGCGGCTGGCTCCAGTCCAACCCGGTCGTGCCCGAGCTGGGCTTCCCGCTCGGCACCCGCCTCCAGATGGCCTGGCTCGAAGAGGGCCTGCCCAACTCCCTGGTGCCGGGCCGCCGCCCGCGCACCACGCTCACCCCGTCCCTCGCGCTCAAGGACGGCGTACCGGTGCTGGCCTTCGGCACCCCCGGCGGCGACCAGCAGGACCAGTGGCAGGTGCACTTCTTCCTCGCGGTCGCGCTGCGCGGCTCCGTACGCGGCGGACTCGATCTGCAGGGCGCCATCGACGCCCCCAACTGGCACAACGACAGCTTCCCCGGTTCCTTCTACCCGCGCGGCATGCGCCCGGGAAGCGTCACCGTCGAGTCCCGCATGGAAGAGGGGGTCATCGAGGAGCTGCGGCGGCGCGGGCACGACGTGACGGTCGGCGAGCCCTGGTCGGAGGGGCGGCTGTGCGCGGTGGCGCGTGATCCGCGCACCGGGGTGCTCTCGGCGGCGGCCAACCCGCGCGGGATGCAGGGGTATGCCGTGGGGCGGTAGAGAAAGCGGGGAACTGCGCGAGGACGGACCACGATCCGCGTCCGGCGACGGCGCGAACCCGGCCGACGCAGCTTCGGGGAAGCCCTGCGGCACGGCCGGGTACGCGGCGCGCGACGCCGCGTACCCGGCCGAAGGCGGGCGTCAGGACCGGCCGCTCGTCTCCTGGCCGTCCAGCGATTCCTTCGTCGACTGATCCGGCTCCCGCGGCGAGGGCAGGGCCACGGTGGCCGCGGCCTCCCGGCGGCGCGACACGGCGCCGCCCACCAGTGCGGCCACCGGCTGCGCGAAGCGCGCGGTCAGCGGGCCGACGATCACCAGGATCAGGACGTACGCCGTGGCCAGCGGGCCGAGCGACGGCTCGATGCCCGCGGTGACGGCGAGCCCCGCGATGACGATGGAGAACTCGCCGCGCGCCACGAGGGCGCCGCCCGCCCGCCACCGCCCCTTGACGGAGATCTTGGCGCGGCGTGCCGCCCAGTACCCCGTGGCGATCTTCGTGCACGCCGTCACGACGGCGAGCAGGAGCGCGGGAAGGAGCACCGGCGGGATGCTCGCCGGATCGGTGTGCAGACCGAAGAAGACGAAGAAGACGGCGGCGAACAGGTCCCGCAGCGGCGCCAGGAGACTGTGCGCGCCCTCGGCGACCTCGCCGGACAGGGCGATGCCGACCAGGAACGCGCCCACGGCGGCCGACACCTGGAGCTGCTGCGCGATCCCGGCGACCAGGATGGTCAGGCCGAGGACGACCAGGAGCAGCTTCTCGGGGTCGTCGCTCGACACGAAGCGCGAGATGACGCGGCCGTAGCGCACGGCGAGGAACAGCACCAGACCGGCCGCCCCGAGCGCGATGCCCAGGGTGAGACTGCCCGCGGCCCAGCCGACACCGGCCAACAGGGCGGTGATGATGGGCAGATACACGGCCATCGCCAGGTCTTCGAGGACCAGGATGCTGAGGATGACGGGCGTCTCGCGGTTGCCCAGGCGGCCCAGGTCGTTCAGGACCTTCGCGATGACCCCGGACGACGAGATCCAGGTGACGCCAGCCAGGACGACGGCGGCCACCGGACCCCACCCCATGAGGAGCGCGGCGATCGCGCCCGGCACGGCGTTGAGCCCCATGTCGACCAGACCCGCCGGGTACTGCGTCTTGAGATTGCTGACCAGATCGCTGGCGGTGTATTCGAGCCCCAGCATGAGCAGCAGCAGGATGACGCCGATCTCGGCGCCGATCGCGACGAACTCCTCACTGGCGCCCAGCGGCAGCAGACCGCCCTCGCCGAACGCGAGCCCGGCCAGCAGATAGAGCGGGATGGGGGAGAAGCGGAACCGTCCGGCGAATCTGCCGAGCAGCCCGAGCGCGAGAATGATCGCGCCGAATTCGATCAGGAAGACAGCGGAGTGCATCGAATCACTCCCGCCCGAGTATCGCGGCGGCGCTCTCCACACCCTCGCGGGTGCCGATCACGATGAGGGTGTCCCCGCCCGCGAGACGGAAGTCCGGCGTGGGCGACGGAATGGCCTCGGCCCTGCGAAGTACCGCGACGACGGAGGCACCTGTCTCGGTGCGCATCTGGGTCTCGCCGAGCACCCGCCCGTTCCAGTGCGAGGAGCCGGCCACCTCGATGCGCTCGGCGACGAGACCGAGATCGGTGGTGTGCAGGAGGTTCGGGCTGTGGTGCGAGGGCATCAGCGCGTCGATCAGCGCGTCCGCCTCACCCGAACTCAGTCGCAGCGAGAGCGCGCACTCGTCCGGGTCGTCGGCTCGGTAGGCGCTGAGGGTGCGCGCGCCGTCCCGGTGCGCGACGACCGAGATCTGCCGATGTTCTCGGGTGGTCAGGTCGTACCGGATTCCGATGCCTGGAAGTGGCGTCTGGCTCAGACGTGAAGCGGGCACAGCTCTTCCCCTAGGTGCTGATCGGGCTGATGGGCGTCAATACGGCGTTAAGGTCACCCTATCGGCCCACTCTTTGCCAGAACTTGGTGGTAGAGGTCCCGCGCCCGGACTAGTGCGGAATCGGCCCGGTCTAGGGCTGACGTTCCGCCAGCACCGTCTCGACGGAATCGGCCTCCGCGGGCGACTTGTCCTCGCGGTAGCGGACGACCCGGGCGAAGCGGAGCGTGACGCCGGCCGGATAGCGGGTGGACTTCTGCAGCCCGTCGTAGGCGATCTCGACGACGAGCTCCGGACGTACGGTCACCACAAAGCCGTCGTCGCCGACCGCGAGCTCACGCAGCCGCTCGGTCTGCCAGGCGAGCATCACGTCGGTCATGCCCTTGAAGGTCTTGCCGAGCATGGCGAACGTGCCGTCCGGTCGGCGGGCGCCCAGGTGGAGATTGGACAGCTTGCCGGTCCGCCGCCCGTGCCCCCACTCGGCGGCCAGGACCACGAGGTCCAGGGTGTGCACGGGCTTGACCTTCAGCCAGCTCGCACCACGCCGCCCGGCGATGTACGGAGCGTCGAGGGACTTGAGCACGACGCCTTCATGGCCACGGCGCAGTGTGTCGGCGAAGAACTCCTCGGCGGCGCGGAGTTGGGCCTCGTCGGCGGGGTCGGCGACGACGGTGCGCCGCACCCGCATCGGCTCGGGAACGAGCCGCGCCAGATGGCTGTGCCGCTCGACGAACGGCAGGTCGAGCAGATCCCGCCCTTCGGCGTACAGGACGTCGAAGAAGACGGGGGACACGGGAAGTTCGGCGGCGGCGGTGGCGACATCGACACGGGACCCGACGCGTCCGGCGATGTCCTGGAAGGACCGGGGTCTGCCGTCGCCGTCGAACGCGATGACTTCCCCGTCGAGAATGAAGTCCCCACCCGCCAACTGCTCTGCGCCAGAGGTGAGTTCGGGTAGCCGGTCGGTGATGTCGTCGAGGGTGCGGGTGTACACACGGACGCCGTCGGCATCGCGGTGAACCTGCACACGGATACCGTCCAGCTTCTCCTCGACGGCACAGGGCGCACCCAGCTTTTCGACCCCTTCGGCGACGGAGCCGGCGCCGTGCGCGAGCATCGGCAGCACGGGCCGCCCGACGCTGAGCCGGAACTCCTCCAGGGCGCTCGGCCCCCTGGCGAGCAGGGCCTCGGCGACGGGTGTCACCGCCCCGGCCAGCATCACCGCGCGGCGCACGGCGGTCGGCGGGGCCTCGGTGGCCCGGGCGAGCCCCTCCACGGCGATGGCGTCGAGCGCGCCCTGCCGGACCTCACCGGTCAGCAGCCCAAGGAGGAACCGCTGCTCCTCGGCGGTGGCAGCCCCCATCAACTCCCGTACGAGTCGCTTGCGTTCGGCCTGCGAGCCCTGCCCGGAGAGCGCACCGATGGCGGTGAGCGCGGCGTCCGTGGCCTGGACGGTGAGGGTGGGCTCGGCGGCGGCCGGAGGCGGCTCCTTGAGGAGGCTCCACCCGATACCGAGCCTTCCCTGGGGGAGGCGTCCGGCGAGGTAGGGAATGACGATGGGGGCGTCGGCGGGGCCGGCGGCCCGGAAGAGGTCGGAGAGGAGGGCGATCTTCTGCGACCGGGCGGGGGTGGTGGCCACGGTGGCGGACACGTGGGCGAGGCGGGCTAGGAGCATGCGATGTCCATTCCCCGATCGGGCACCTTTCCGAAACCAGGGGGCTCAGGGATGGAATTCAGCCCGTCCGGCGTTCGAGGGCGAACTCGGCGGAGCCGGTGATCGACGGCCACCGAGGCCCCTGCGCCAGAGTGGCCCGCGGCGGAGCCGCACATGTCACAGCCGGGAAGGGGCGGGGCTGGGGACTGAGTCCGTTGCCCGCACCCCCACTACGGGCTGTGGCAGACATAGATCGGCCCGACCCAGCGCTCGCAGACCGGCTCAGGCGGAGACGTGGGCTCGACAGGGGTGGGCTCCACGGGCGTCGGCTCCACCGGAGTAGGCACCGGGGTGGGCGTCTGGGTCGCAGGGGGAGGCGTGGGCGTAGGGGTAGGCGTCGGGACCGGCGGAGTGGCCGGTTCCGACGGCTCGGCAGGAGCCACCGGCTCCGCAGGGACCGGCGCCTCGGACTGATCCGGCGCCACAGCCTCGGGAGCCTCCGGCTTTGCGGGAGCCTCTTCGGCGGCAGGCTTATGCTCCGGGGCTTCCGCCTCCACCTCCGCTTCTGCTTCCGCCTCCGCAGGAGGAGAACCAGGCTCCGGCGCATCCGGCGCATCCGGCGCATCCGGCGTATCCGGCGCAGGAGCCGCCGGAGCTGCGGGAGCCGTCGGAGCTGCGGGAGCCACCGGCGCCGGAGCCTGCTCCGGCACCCCCCTCTCCACAGAAGCGGCTCGCTGCGGCGGCACCGCGTGGCCCGACCCCGACCCCCCGAGCAGAAGCCCCGCCGCCACAGCCGCCCCCACCAGGGACGCCCCCACAGCTCCCACCGCGGCAACGGGCAGCTTGCCGCCTCCGGTGAGGGCATGACGTACGCCGTGCAGGAAGCCGCCGTGCCCACCCGAGCCGGCAGCGGAGCCCGCCCCCACCGAACCTGCCCCCACCGAACCCGCCGCCAGCGGCACGAGGAACTTCCCCGCACCACCCAGAACGAAGATCAGCAGCGCAGGACCGACCAGCGCGGGCAGCCGGTCGTTCGCGCGGGCGAGCAGCGCGAGCCTGCCCCGGCAGTCGGCGCAGCCGTCGAGGTGGGCGAGGAGCCGCTCGGACTGCCGGGCGGAGGCCTCGCCGCGTATGTGGCCGGGTATGCGGTCCCAGTGCTGTTCGCACGCGGGGTCCTCCGGCGTGCCGGGATGCGCGCGCAGGAACGCCTGCCGCATCCCCTCGCGGGCCCGGTGGAGCAGGACGGCGGTCGCACCCTGCCCGGCGCCGATCCTGCGGCCGACCGTCTCCAGCGGCTGTCCCTCCGCCTCGGCCAGCCACAGTGCCTTCACCCAGCGCTCGGGCAGCTGACCGAGCACCCGGCCCAGCAGATCCACGGACGAGACACGGTCACCCGGGTCATCACCGACGCCTGCCACCCCACCGAAAGCACCGAAGGCCTCTACGGCCTCGACGGACTCCGGGGCATGCGGATCATGCGGCGTCTCGCGCGCGGAGCCGCGGCCCACGGTCACCGCGAGGTTCCGCACGGTCGTCATGAGGTACGCCGGTACGTTCTCGATCTCGTGACCCGCGGACAGCCGCCGCCAGACACGGAAGTGCGCCTCGGCGACGAGGTCGTCGGCGACCCAGGCGTTGCCGGTCAGCGAGCGCGCGTAGGCGACGAGGCGCGGCTGTTCCTCCTCGTAGATACGGGAGTACGTGGCCGTGGCGGGCGTCGTGACGGGCCCGTCGGCGGATGCGTCGGCGGATACGTCGGTCATGGCAGAGCACTCTCCCGGTCCCACTGCGGGTGGTTCGGACGAGTTCCAGAGCCTAGGTGTTAAATGTCCGACTTGTGGGGCTGGAGTGGCATACGTCACAGAGATTGTCCCGCGTGGCGCGTAATGAACCCCCTGGTCGCGGACTCGAACAGGCACGGAAGAAAGCAGAGTGCGCAGCGGGAGCTGCGACAGCAGAGGAGTCCGATCATGGCCGTCACCCTTGAGCAGCCCGCCCGTGCCCGTCTGGTCGCCCCCGAGGGGCGCGAGCGCGCGCTGCCCGTGACCCTGCGCTACGCGGCCGACGACCCCCTGGCTGTCCAGATCGTCTTCCCGCCGGAGGCCTCCCTCGATGGCGCGGAGGTCACCTGGATCTTCGCCCGCCAGCTCCTCGAAGAGGGCCTTCGCGCCCCCGCGGGCGGCGGTGACGTGCACATCTGGCCGTGCGGGCGGGCGCGCACGGTTCTCGAGTTCCATGCGCCGCAGGGTCTTGCCCTGGTGCAGTTCGACAGAGCCGTGCTGCAGCGGTTCCTGGTGCGCACCTACGCGGTCGTGGGTGCGGGGCGCGAGGTCGCGGGGCTCGACCTGGACCAGGATCTGGCCCGTCTGCTGGGTGGAGTCTGAGCGCGACGTACGCACCCATCCGCCATTAGGTTAGGCTTCCCTAACTTAATCATGGTGGGTGGTTTTCGGCCGCCCAGGGGAGGGGAATCCGATGGGGCATGGCTGGGAGGGAGTGGTCCTCAAGCTGTTCCGCGGCAAGGACTTCGAGTTCACCGTGACCGGGGCCGAGGACGTCACCGAGCACTACCGGCGCCTGCACCTCACGGACGGCGGCATGCTCGCACTGACCGGGGTGCATCCGACGATGTGGGTCCGCCTGTGGATCGACCAGGCGGACGGCAAGCATCATCAGCGCGCCTACACCCTGGTGGACCCCGACCCCGCCGCCGGGACGTTCAGCCTGGAGTTCGCCCTGCACGACGGCCGCGCGAGCGACTGGGCGCGCAAGGCGGGGCCGGGCGACAGGATCGAGGCCACGCTCCAGGGCACCGGCTTCGACGTGCCCGAGCCGCTGCCCGCGCGGCTCCTGGTGATCGGGGACACGGCGGCGGTCCCGGCCGTCAACTCGCTCCTGACGGCCATGCCCGACGTGCCGGCGACCGTCTGGCTGGAGACGCAGCACGCGTCGGACCACGACCTCGAACTGCGCCTCGACCCGGCCCTGCACGACCTGCACCGGGTGGAGCGACGCGACGCGGGCAGTCACCTGGTCGACGAGGTCAAGGCGGCGCTGCCCGCACTGATCGAGAACGACGGCGACAGGGCCGACGTGTACGTATGGATCACCTGCGACACGACGACGACCCGGGCCCTCACCTCCTACGTACGCAAAGAGCTCGCGATCCCGAAGCAGCGCGTGCACGCGCTCGGCTACTGGCGCCCCGAGAAGCGGTAGACGCGGGCCCTCCGCCGCCGGACCACCACCACCGCACCGGCCGCCAGAGCCGCCGAACCCGCGGCGGCGAGAAGGATCACGGTCCAGTCCGGGCCGTCCGCGTCGTGCGAGGTGGCGACGGGCTCGGCGGCGGGCGCGGGGCCCTGCGCCGTGCCCTGCCGTTCGCTCCTGGGGAGCAGCGAACCCACCGGCCTGACGTGCCCGGCGGCCCTGAACCCCCAGTCGAGAAGCGACCTGGTCTCCTCGTACACGCGGTATCCGCCGCTCGCCTGAGGGTTCATCACCGACACCACGAGGGTGCGACCGCCGCGCTGCGCCGCGCTGATGAGGGTGTTGCCCGCATGGCTGGTGTAGCCGTTCTTGATGCCGAGCAGGCCGGGGTAGGGGGCCACGCCGTCGGCGCCGGTCAGCAGGCGGTTGGTGTTCTGGATGGGGTAGGACCAGTTGCCGTGCGGGAACTTGGCGACCGACGTCGAGCAGTAGCGGGCGAACTCCGGGTCCGCGAGCCCCGCCCGGCCGAAGATCGCCAGGTCGTACGCGGATGACACCTGCCCGGCCGCGTCGTAACCGTCGGGCGAGACCACATGGGTGTCGCGGGCGCCCAGCGCGCGTGCCTTGGCCCGCATCTGACGGACGGTCTGCTGCCAGCCGCCGTTGAGCTTGGCGAGCACGTGCACGGCGTCGTTGCCGGAGCTGAGGAACACCCCCCGCCACAGGTCGGCCACGCTGTAACTGCGTCCCGCCTCGACCCCCACCAGGCTGCTGCCGTCACCGACGCCGTCGAGCTCGCTCTGGGTGACCCGGTGCCGGGCGACGGCGTCCAGGTGGGGCAGCGCGGTGAGGGCGAAGAGCGACTTCAGGGTGGAGGCGGGCGGCAGTTGACGGTGCGCGTTCCGGGCCGCGAGCACTTCGCCCGAACGGGCGTCGGCCACCACCCAGGAGAGCGCGGAGACGTCGGCGGGGACGGCGGGGGCGCCGGCGCCGGGACGGGCCTGGATGCCCGGCCGGTCGAGAAGGTCGGAGGAGTACGCGGGACCGGGCCCCGGCGGCGTGGGCTCGGCCGCGGCGGCCGAGAAGGGTGTGGGCAGGAGGACCAGGGCGGCGACCGCGAGGGCCGCGGTGCGGACGGATGAGGAGCGCGGGAGGTACCTGATGACCATTCAGCCACCGTATGAGCGCCGCCCGAAGACCGCAGGTCAGCTTGGTCCGGCTGGATGTACGGGGGCGGTCGCGGACCGTGCCCGCGTGCGCTCTTCCCGAACCCGCCGTCCTTGCCCACACTGCTGGGCAGGGACGGCGGAGGGGGCTCGGATGGCCGCTCGACGGGGACGGCGAAGCGCGGTGCGGAAACGGCACAAGGCGCTGTGGAAGCCGGTGGCGGTGTTCGGCGGCATCCTGGCCCTGGAACTGATGCTGCTCTGGTCGCCCCTGCGGCCTTACGTGGCCGGGGCGTTGATCCTCGGCCTTCTCGGCGCCGTGCTGTGGTGGCTGTGGCGCACGGACCGCCAGGCACGCCGGGGAGATCGGGCCTGGCGGGAGAAGGAGGCGGTACGCGCGGGCCACCGGACGCTCGCCGAGGTGGACGCGATGACGGGCACCCGGTTCGAGGAGCTGGTCGCCGGACTCTGCCGCAGGGACGGCTGCGCCGAGGTGCGCCGCGTGGGCGGGGCGGGGGACAACGGCGCCGACGTGGTCGGGCGGCTCCCGGACGGCCGGTCCATGATCATCCAGTGCAAGCGGTACGCACCGAGCCGCACCGTCGCCGCACGCGATCTGCGCGATCTCCTGGGCTCCCGCGTGCACTTCGGGGCCGACGTGGCGATCTGCGTGACGACCGCGCGATTCAGCCGCCAGGCCCAGACCTTCGCGACGGGGAACGGCATCGCCACCCTGCACCGCGACCACGTGGGCCTGTGGAACAGCGGGGCCGCGCTGGAGTCACTGATCGGGCTCGGCGGCGCGGGCCAGGGGGACAACCGGCACCGGGTGCGCTGGAGGAAGACGTACGGATAGCTGCGTACGGGCCCACCCGCCAAGGGAGTTGTGAGCTCGGTCACGAAAACCCCCTCTCCCCAATACTTTCCCCTAGGTACCTACTGCACCTGCGCGGATAGCTTCCATCGAGTCAGCGCACTCAGCGCACTCAGCGCACAACGACTCGGGAGAACGACTCATGGGAGCGAGAATGATCGTGGTGACCGGAGCGACGGGCAACGTCGGCAGGCCGCTCGTACAGGCCCTCGCCGAGGCGGGTGAACAGGTCACGGCCGTCTCGCGCGGGATAACGGCGACGGACGTACCCGAAGGCGTCCGGCATCGACAGGCCGACGTGGCCGACCCCGCGGGCCTCGAACCCGCGCTCGACGGCGCCGACGCGCTGTTCCTGCTGACCTCCGGGGACCTGGTGCTCGGCGGCGGAAGCATCGACGGCGCCCTCGAAGCCGCGCGGTCCAGTGGCGTCCGGCGGGTCGTCCTGCTGTCCTCGCAGGGCGTCGGGTCGCTGCGGCACCCGCCGGTGTTCGAGGACGCCGTCAAGCGGTCGGGCCTGGAATGGACGGTGCTGCGCCCGGGAGGCTTCGGCTCCAACGCCTACCAGTGGGCCGATGCGGTCCGTGAGCGGCGGGAGGTGGCCGCGCCGTTCGGCGATGTCGCGCTGCCGGTCATCGATCCGCTCGACATCGCGGAGGTCGCGGCCGCCGCGCTGCTCGACGGCGGCCACGGCGGTGCGACGTACGTACTGACCGGCCCGGCGCCCGTCACGCCCCGGCAGCAGGCGGCGGCGATCGGGGACGCGCTGGGCGAGCCCGTGCGGTTCGTCGAGCAGAGCCGGGCGGAGGCACGGGCGCAGATGGTGCGGTTCATGCCCGCGCAGGTGGTGGACGCCACGCTGGCCATCCTGGGCACTCCGTTCCCCGAGGAGCAGCGGGTGAGCCCTGACGTCGAGCACGTCCTTGGCCGTGCGCCCCGCACGTTCGCCGAGTGGGCGGCGCGGAACGGGGCCGCCTTCAAATAACCGCCGCGAACCGGTCCTCCGGCAGGTCAGGCGGCCGTGGATACCGCCCGCCATCGTCACCGAACTGGCCACGCTCAGCCCCGAGTTCCGGCGGATCTGGGGCATCGGGGAGGCCCTGATGTGCGCGGCGGGCCGCAGGCGGCTGAGGCACCCGGCGGCCGGGCTGCTCACCCTGGACTGCGAGCCCCTGCACGTGCCGGCCGCGCCCCCGCGAGACGGGGCTTGTGGTGCACGTGTTCAGGGCCGAGGAGGGCAGCGCGGAGGCCGACGCCCTCGCGGGCCTTTCGTAGCGCCGCGCGAGGACGAGGCCGTAGGGGTTACTTCGGCAGGTTCGCCTCGATCGCGGCGATGACCTCGGGAGCGTCCGGCTCGGTCTTCGGACCGAAGCGGGCCACCACGTCGCCGTCAGCGTTAGTGAGGAACTTCTCGAAGTTCCAGCGGACGTCGCCGGTGTGCCCCTCGGCGTCCGCCGTGCCCACCAGGTTCCCGTACAGCGCGTGCCGGTCGTCGCCGTTCACGTCGACCTTCTCGGTCATCGGGAACGTCACGCCGTACGTCGCCGAACAGAACTCGGCGATCTCGTCCGACGTACCGGGCTCCTGGCCCATGAACTGGTTGCAGGGCACACCGAGCACGGTGAAGCCACGGCCCGCGTACTGCTCGTGCAGCCGCTCCAGACCCGCGTACTGCGGGGTGAGCCCGCACTTGGAGGCGACATTGACGATCAGGACGGCCTTGCCGAGGTACTGATCCAGGTTCGCCGGACCGCCTTGCAGGCTTTCGATCTTTACTGCGTCATAGACAGACATGATCCGGAGCCTACGCTTCGGACGCCGCGGCCTTTGCGTCGCCTACGTCGACAGTTCGGCGCGCCATTGGCGTGGCCATTGTCCCGAGGGCGGGGGAGCTCCGCCGATGCCGAGGTCGGTGCGTGCCCTTTCGTAGAACTGGTCCCGTGCCGCACTGGCTATCTGGTGTGCTTTGGTCCAGTCGCTCGGTGCGCTGACGCCTTCCCGTACGAGTAGTTCTATGCCCCATACCGCTTCGTGCCATTTCCGGGCCGCGGCGATCGTGGACGCGTCTCCGACCAGCAGCATCGATTCCCATTCGGCCGCGCGCTGGGACTCGGCCTCGGCCAGGTCGGCGAAGCCGCGCTCCGGCTCCAGGGGGTCGGTCACGTCCGCGTACCCCAGGGCCGCGCCGATGCGCCACGCGATCCGCAGCTGCGCCTTGAGGACGTTTCCGTAGCGGCTGTACGTCTCGAACCGCTTCTCGTCCCACCGCTCCAGCTTCTGTATCTTCCACTTCCGCCGCTCGGTCAGGCTCTGGGCCGCGTAGGAACCCACGGAACCCACTACGACGCCGATCAGTGCCGGCAATTGGTCTGCAAGCGACATGGTCCCCCCTCGTCGTTCCAAGATGGTTGCCATCAGATGATGGCTCGCCGGTTCAGGCGGCCGCAGGCGATCAGCTCGACGGTCGTGGCCACCGCGATCGCCTGGACCGCCATGAGGGCGATCAGGACGAACAACTGCACCGCGCCCGCCAGGACGGGTGACGCGCCGCCCAGGAGCATGCCGACGAAGGCGCCGGGCAGCGTGACCAGGCCCACCGTGCGGGTCTGGTCGAGGCCGGGGAGCAGGGCGTCCGACGCGGCGGGGCGGATCACCTCCAGTCGGGCGTCCCGGTCGAGCAGGCCGAGGGCCAGACCTGCCTCGAACTCGCCGTGGCGGGAGTCGAGTTCGCCGAGGGCCCGGCGCCCGCCCAGCACCGTCGCGGTCAGCGCGCCGCCGATCAGGATGCCCGTCACGGGGATCATGGCGATGCCGCGCACCGGCAGGAGTCCCGCAAGGACCAGGCAGGTCACCACCGGGACGACCGGGCCCGCGATCGGCAGCGCCGCCCACCACCAGCTGCCGTTGGCGGTGATGCGTCGCCCCGCGGTGCGCGCGGCGACGGCGAACATCAGGAGCAGGAAGGCGAAGAGCGCCACGACGTGGTGGATCACCCAGCCGATCGCCAGGGACACCACACCCAGCTGTACGGCCGCCCGCACCCCGGCCACGAGGATCTCCCGCGCCCTGCCGTGCGAGCCGTCGGGGGAGAGGCGGAACACGGCGGCGGTCGTGGCCGCGGCGAGCAGCAGGACGAGGAGCGCCACGCCGAGCGTCGCGTTCACCGGAAGGAGAGCCTGAGCAGCGAGATCGCGCACGCGCCCACCCTAGGCGGCGATCTCGCCGCACAGATCGGAACACAGATCGGAACCGGGAACGCACCGGAGATCGGAACCCGTGCGTCCGGGGTCGTCGCGGACGGGCCCGGTCTGTGAGGATGCGGGAAGAACATGTGTTGCCGGACGAGCAAGCAACGCCGGAAGAAAGAAGGGCTGACCTCATGGCGCAGCAGGTACAGGGCGTGATCGCGCGCGCGAAGGGCGAGCCGGTACGGATCGAGACGATCGTCGTGCCGGATCCGGGGCCCGGGGAAGCCGTGGTGAAGGTGCAGGCCTGCGGGGTCTGTCACACCGACCTGCACTACCGCGAGGGCGGCATCAACGACGACTTCCCCTTCCTCCTCGGCCACGAGGCGGCGGGCATCGTCGAGTCGGTCGGTGACGGTGTCACGGAGGTCGCGCCCGGCGACTTCGTGATCCTCAACTGGCGTGCGGTGTGCGGCCAGTGCCGCGCCTGCCTGCGCGGTCGCCCCCAGTACTGCTTCGACACGCACAACGCCAAGCAGAAGATGACCCTTCTCGACGGCACGGAGCTCTCGCCCGCGCTCGGCATCGGCGCCTTCGCGGAGAAGACCCTGGTCGCCGCCGGGCAGTGCACCAAGGTCGACCCGGCCGCCTCGCCCGCCGCGGCGGGGCTCCTGGGCTGCGGGGTCATGGCCGGTATCGGCGCCGCCATCAACACGGGCAACGTGGGCCGCGGCGACTCGGTCGCCGTCATCGGCTGCGGCGGTGTGGGCAACGCGGCGGTGGTGGGCGCGCGCCTGGCCGGAGCCGCGAAGATCATCGCCGTCGACATCGACGACAAGAAGCTGGAGACGGCCAAGGGCCTGGGCGCCACGCACACCGTCAACTCCCGCTCGGCCGACCCCGTCGAGGCGGTCCGCGAGCTGACCGACGGCAACGGCGCGGACGTGGTCATCGAGGCGGTCGGCCGTCCGGAGACCTACGAACAGGCCTTCTATGCCCGCGACTTGGCGGGCACGGTCGTCCTGGTCGGGGTGCCGACACCGGAGATGCGCATCGACCTGCCGCTCCTGGACGTCTTCGGGCGCGGCGGCGCGCTCAAGTCGAGCTGGTACGGCGACTGCCTGCCCTCGCGCGACTTCCCCATGCTCATCGACCTCTATCAGCAAGGTCGCCTCGACCTGGACGCGTTCGTCACGGAGACGATCGCGCTGGAGGACGTGGAGAAGGCGTTCGAGCGGATGCACCACGGGGATGTCCTGCGTTCGGTGGTGGTCCTCTGATGGCCGCGCGCATCGACCACCTGGTCACCTCGGGCACATTCTCCCTCGACGGGGGCACCTGGGACGTCGACAACAACGTATGGATCGTGGGCGACGACAGCGAGGTCGTCGTCATCGACGCCGCGCACGACGCGGACGCCATCGCGGCCGCGGTGGGCGAGCGCCGGGTCGTCGCCATCGTGTGCACGCACGCCCACGACGACCACATCGACGCGGCCCCCGCGCTCGCCGCCCGCACCGGCGCGCCGATCCTGCTGCACCCCGCCGACGCGGAGCTGTGGAAGCAGACCCACCCCGACCGTGCCCCCGACGGCGAGCTGTCCGACGGGCAGGAACTCACCGTGGCGGGCACGCGGTTGCAGGTCATGCACACCCCGGGCCACTGCCTGGGCGCCGTCAGTCTCTACGCGCCCGCGCTCGCCACGGTCTTCACCGGCGACACGCTCTTCGCGGGCGGGCCCGGCGCCACGGGCCGCTCGTTCAGCGACTTCCCCACGATCGTGGACTCGATCAGGGACCGGCTCCTGACGCTGCCGCCGGAGACCGAGGTGCGCACCGGCCACGGCGACAGCACGACCGTGGGCGCGGAGGCGCCGCACCTGGAGGAGTGGATCGCCCGCGGTCACTGACCGCGCCGAACGAGGCCGCCGACCGCGCCACCCGCGGCCACCGGCCGCATCAACTGACGTACGCGACCGGGCTCCTGCCCGGTTCGTCCGACCGGCCCCGCGTGGTTCGCCGCGCGGGGCCTTCCGCGTACTGGCCCTGATCCACGATCTCCGATAAGTTAGGCAAGGCTTACCTAATGGAGGTTGAAGGATGGGTGTCCGTCACGCCAGCACGACCGTGCCCACTGCAGCGGCACGCGCTCGCTCACTGCTCACCACCGCCTGGTCCTGTGCGGTGACCACGGAGATCGGCAGGGATGAACTCGTCGGCGCGCACAGCGTCACGCCGGAGGGCATCCTCCTGCTGTCACCGCCCCCGGACAGCGCGCTGGCCACCGCGATGATCTGCGCACCGCGCGGCGAACCCTCCACGCTGGTGGAGTTCGCCGATGTCGCCCCCGTCCCGGTCAGGGACCGCATCCGGGCCCGGCTGTGGCTCTCGGGGTCACTGGTGCCCGACGGCGAGGGATTCGTCTTCGCCCCGACCTGCGCCGTGCTGCACGACTCCACCGGCGGCCGCATCGGCATCGACCTCGACGAACTCGCCCTGGCCGCACCCGACCCGCTGGCCGAGGCCGAGGCACGGCTGCTCACCCACCTCGCCGAGGCGCACGAGGACGCCGTCGAGCAGCTGACCCGGCTCGTGTGCTCGGACAGCCTGCACGGCGTGGTGCGCGTACGCCCGCTCGCCATCGACCGCTACGCCCTCACGCTGCGCCTGGAGAAGGCCCGCAGCCAGGCGGACGTCCGGCTGGCCTTCGACGAGCCCGTCGAGGACGTCACCCAGGTGACCGAACGCATGCACCTCCTGCTGACCAAAGCCCGGCACCTGCGCCGACCCCTACTGCGCCCCTCGGCTCCCGACGCCTGAATTCGCCGACCGCATCGACCGCAGCGCCAGCACCAGCACCCCGATGTCGTCGAGGAAGACCGGGTCGGGCAGCAGATCGGCCGGCAGGACGAGATAGGCGACCGCGCCCCAGAACACCCACTGGCGCTCGACCGGCAGCCCCGCCGCGCGCAGCGTCCGGCGCGTGCGGATCAGCCGTACGAGCAGCGCGATCGCGACCGCGAGTGTGGCGGCCACCAGGATCGCGCCGGCAACGAGGAGGACCGTGACTTCCGTGCTCATCAGACCTTGACCTCCGTCCTGCGACGTCCCGAGACATCCCGTGCGGGCACTCGGCCCAGGCTATGGGTACCCCCGGGACGCCGCGCGAACATCCCGTCCCGCCTTTCCGTGAGTGACCTTCTGCCCTCCTTCGACGGACCACTCGCCCTCCCATGACGGACGATGGAGGCCGGCACCACCGCCAGCTCCTCCAACTCCTTCCGGGAAAGGCAGAGATGAGCCAGACGAGCCAGACGCTGCTGACGGCAGGGCGGGTTCTGACCGGGCCGCGCGGCCGGTACGTCACGGACGGCGCCGTACTGACCCAGGGCGCGGACATCGTCGCCGCGGGCGCCCGGGCCGATGTCGAGCCCCTGGCACGCGGCGTGTCGCAGCGGTACGCGCTGCCCGACGCCACGGTGCTGCCCGGACTCATCGACGCCCACGTCCACCTGGTCTTCGACGCGAGCAAGGACCCCGTCGCGGTCCTGGACGCGCACAGCGACACCACCCTCATGGCGGCGATGGAGGAGCGGGCGCTGCGGTTCCTGCGCAGCGGTGTCACCACGGTGCGCGACCTGGGCGACCGCGGCCGTCTCACCCTGCGGCTGCGTGATGCGATCGCCGCTCACCGGGTGCCGGGCCCGCGGATCGTCGCCGCCACCACGCCCCTGACCACCAAAGGCGGCCACTGCTGGTTCCTGGGCGGTGAGGTCGAGGGGGAGGACGAGATCCGCGCCCTGGTGCGGCGCAACGCCGAGCTCGGCGCGGACGTCATCAAGGTCATGGCCACCGGCGGCGGCCTCACCCGGGGTGGCCCCGCCACCTGGCAGGCCCAGTTCGACGCCCCCCAGATCCGTGTGATCGTCCGTGAGGCGCACCGGGCGGGGCTGCCGGTCGCCGCCCACGCCCACGGCACCGCGGGGATCGTGGCCGCCGTCATGGCGGGCGTCGACACCATCGAGCACTGCACCTGGATGACGCGCAAGGGCCTCGGCCTGCGCGAGGACGTCCTGGACGCCATCGTCGACAAGGGCATCCGGATCTGCCCCACCGTCAGCCCGAACTGGCGGATGCTGCCGATGTTCTTCGGTGCCGAACGGGCCAAGGAGATGTTCGACCAGGTCCGCACGATGGCGGAGCACGGCGCACGGCTGATCGCCGGGACGGACGCGGGCGTCCAGCGGGCCGGCTGCGACGGCCTGGCCCAGAGCCTGGGCTTCTACCAGCACCTGGGGATCGAACCGGGCCGCGTCATCGACATGGCGACCACGGAGGCCGCCGACGCCCTGGGCATCGCCGACCACGTCGGACGCCTGGCGCCGGGCTACCGCGCCGACCTCATCGCGGTGCACGGCGACCCGCTCACCGACGTGGAGGCCCTGGGCGATGTCCGCCTGATCATGGCGAACGGCAGACTGGTGGACCATGAGTGAGTCATCGGCATCTCCCACGAAACCCGTCCAGGCACTGATCGTCGTCGACATGCAGTCCGCCTTCGTCACCGGGGACGGCGCCGTGCCCCAAGCGGCCCGCGTCCTGGACCGGACGACCGACCTGATCACGCGGGCCCGCGAGGCGGGCGCCCTCGTCGTCCAGCTCCAGAACGACGGCGAGCCCGGAAGCGTGGACGAACCCGGCACCCCCGGCTGGCGCATCCACCTCCCCACGGACCCCGACCGGGGCGAGAAGGTCCTGCGCAAGAGCGTCGACGACGGCTTCGAGGAGACCGGGCTCGCGGAACTGCTCGCCGAGGCGGGCGTGCACGACCTGGCCATCTGCGGGGTGCAGTCCGAGATGTGCGTGCTGGCGACCGCGCGTACCGCCTTGGAGCTGGACTTCCGTGTCGTCCTGCCGCACGACGCGCACGCGACGTACGACATCCCGGCCGCCGAGGGCATCAGTGACGTGGTCCCGGCGGCGATGGCGTCCCGGGTCGCCGAATGGGCCCTCGGCGACGAGGTCGAGATCGTCGCGAGGGCCCAGGACGTCGACTTCACCAAGCCGTTGGCCTGATGGCGACCGCGGGGGATCAGCGGGCGGTGTACGCGCCGTCCACCAGGTGGTAGCTGCCGTGGATGAACGAGGCCCGCTCCGAGAGCAGGAACACGATCAGCTCGGCGACCTCCTCGGAGTGACCGAGGCGGCCCGCCGGGTGCAGGGAGACGAGGGCGTCGTACGCCTCCTTGTCCATGTTCTGCAGGAGCGGGGTCTCGATGAAGCCGGGGCCGACCGCGTTCACGCGGACGCCCTTGGCCGCGTACTCGGCGGCGGCGGTCTTGGTGAGGCCGACGACGCCGTGCTTGGCGGCGACGTAGGCGGGGGAGCCGGCGAAGCCGACGGAGCCCAGTATCGAGGCGACGTTCACGATGGCGCCCGCGCCCGCGGCCTCCAGGACGGGCAGTTCGTAGCGCATCGAGTAGAAGACGCCGTCCAGGTTCGTGCGGATCACGCGGTTGTAGACATCGATGTCGTACGCGCCCGTCGGCTTGCTCTCGCCGCCGATGCCCGCGTTGTTCACCGCGAGGTCGAGCCCGCCGAACGTGTCGACGGCGAACCGCACGGCGGCCTCGACCGATGCGGGCTCGGTGACGTCCACGGCGACCGCGGCGGCCTTGATGCCCTCCGCGAGCAGCTGCGCGGCGGCCTTCTCGGCGCCCTCGGCGTTGTGGTCGGCGATGACGACGTTCGCCCCACCGGCGCCCAGGCGACGGGCGGTGGCCAGGCCGATGCCGGAGGCGGCGCCCGTGACCAGGGCGGTCTTGCCCGCGAACTCGGTGGCGTAGTCGGGGACGGTGGTGGCGGGGGTGGTGCTCATGGTGCTCTTCACTTTCCTCATCCGATGTGGGGGGCCGCGACGGCGGCCTCCTCGGTCAGAACGGCGTAGGCCCGCTCCACATGCGCGGTGAGGTCTGCGTCGTTCTCGTGCCCGCCGCGCGCCCAGCTGCGCAGGGCGGCGGTCAGCACTCCGGCGGCGGCGCCGACGACGACGGCCGGGCGCTGGTCCCGGACGGGGTCGGTGCCGAGCCGGTCGGCGATGATCCGGACGGACTCGTCCTGGGCGTCGACCCGGACGCGTTCGTACGCGGCGAACAGCGCGGGCTCCGTGTCGACGAGCGCCAGCAGCGCCCGCGTGCGGGACCTGCGATGCAGCCCCGGGGTCCGCGGGTCGGCGAGCCACTCCCGCACCGCCGCGCGATAGGCGGCCAGCGGGGGCTCGTCGGCGGGGCGGGTGCGCAGGGCGGCGTTGATGCGGTCGCCGTCGGCGCGGGTGAAGTCGAGCGCCGCGGCCTCCTTGCTGCCGAAGTGACGGCTGAAGGTGCGGCGCGTGACGTCCGCGCGCTCGGCGACGGCCTCCACGGTGACGGCCGCGAGGCCGTGCTCCAGGATCAGGTCGATGGCCGCGTCAGCGAGCGCTTCCCGGGTCTGCCGGGCCTTGCGCTGCCTGCGGTCCTCGCCGGCCCGGCCGGTCGGGTCGCTCCGGCCCGGGGCCGGGGCTCCTGGGCCGGATTCCGTCGCCTTGTTCATGTCTTCGACTGTACACCCATGATGTCCCAATGGGACACCTGTCCCGTCGGGACTCAATCAGAGGCGGCGGCTGAGGCGGCGGCTAGGGGATGCCGCAGATCGAAGACGCCGTACCCGAAGCCCCGCGCCGTCACGGCGCCGCCCGCGGCCTCCACGCCCGCCGCCTCCAGCGCCCGCGGTCCCCTCCCGGCCGCGAGGCCGGTGGTGAACGCCGCCGGTTCGCCGCGGGGGTTGATCACCACGAGGTGGCGCCCGCCCCTGACGTACACGAACGGGTAGCCGGTGTGCAGCACCTCCACCGAGCCGTCCGGGCCCAGCTCCGGGGTGGACTTGCGCAGGGCGATCAGGCGGTGCACGAGGTGCAGCAGCGAGGTCTCGTCGGCCCGCTGGGCGGCGACGGTGGGGCGGAGCGGGTCGGGGTCGAGGGGGAGGTAGAGGCGGTCGGCCGGGGCGGTGGAGAACCCGGCGTTCGGGCCGTCGTCCCACTGCATCGGCGTGCGCGACCCCGCCCGGTTGTAGCGCGGGCCGAGCACGCTGCCCTCGGTGTCGGGCAGGCCCGGGACGTAGCGCATGCCGATCTCGTCGCCGTAGTAGATCGCCGGGAGCGTGGGCCAGGTGAGCTGGAAGGCGAACGCCGCCGGGAGCTGCTCGGCGGTGCGCGGGCCGCAGTTGAGGCGGGAGAAGTCGTGGTTGGAGGTGGGCAGCGAGACATGCCCGGCGTCCCCCATGGCCTCATGGGCCGCCTGCCACGCCTCGACGAACGTACGGGCCGAGCCCTTGCCGCTCGGGTCGAAGAAGCAGTCGACGGGGTCCCACGCCGTGTCGTCGGTGCCCTCGCCGTTGTTCCACAGGGAGCGCAGGGGGCCGCCGTTGGTGGGGCCGCCGAACTGGAGGAAGAAGTCGGCGTGGAACCCGGCGGGCACGGACACGGCCGGATCGCCCCACTCCGAGAGCAGCACCGCCTCCGGATGGGCGGTGTCCAGCCAGCCGCGCAGCTCGGTCCAGATCGCGGCCGTCGCGCTGCGGTCCGGGTCGTCCTTGACCAGGGAGTGCGCCATGTCGACACGGAATCCGGCCAGGCCAAGGCGCAGCCAGTGGTCCATGACGGCGCGCAGCGCGGCCCGGTTGGCGCGCGGCCCCTCGGCGTCGACGGGCAGGCGCCACGGCTCGGCCGGATCCTTGCGCGCGTATCCGAAGTTGAGGGCGGGCTGGGAGTCGAAGAAGTTCGGCAGATACGCGCCGGGGCGGCTCCCCGGGGACCGCACGAAACCGTCAGGACAGCCCTCGGGCGCCCAGATGTAGCGGTGGTCCTGCGGGTCGTCGGCCGACGCGACGAACCACGGATGCCGGTCGGAGGTGTGCCCGGCCACGAGGTCGAGCAGCACCCGGATGCCGCGCCGGCCCGCCTCCTCCACGAGCCTGGCCAGGTCGTCGTCCGTGCCGTAACGGGGCGCCACGGAGAGGTAGTCGCAGACGTCGTACCCGGCGTCGCGGAACGGCGAGGCGAAGCAGGGGTTGATCCAGACGGCGTCGACCCCCAGCCAGGCGAGGTGGTCCAGACGCGCGGTGATTCCGTTGAAGTCACCGATGCCGTCTCCGTTCGAGTCGGCGAAGGACTGCGGATAGATCTGGTAGAAGACGGCGCCGGAGAGCCAGGCGGGGGCGGGACGAAACGAAGTCATGGCGGGGACGGGGCCCTTCTCTCGTACGGGTACGACGGCTGAGGCGGCGCGGTTGTCCCGATGCGGGCAGGGGTAGGTCCGCCCGGTGCTTTCCTTACCCATTCCTGCCCCGCCGCTGAGCGATCACTTCGCCGCCGAGGGCTGTCTGCGACTGCCGTCGCTCGTTCCGCCGCATCTGCTGGAGGAACTGACGCGTGATGTGGAGCGGCTGGAGAAGCTCGCCGTGCGCCGGGACTTCGCCATGGCGGCGACGGCCGATTCGCCCCGCCACATGACCACCCTCGGCGGCCACACCATCGACCGGGAGTCGACCCTGATCCCGCGCCTGTACCGCGACCGTGAACTCCTGGCCTGGCTGGGCGACGTCTCCTCGCTGGCCGCGGTCGAGGTCGCCGACCCCCTGGAGCGGCACGTCCTGAACATCCTGCACCGGCCCGGCGACACCCATGGCGCCCACACCGACGACTACCCCCTGGCCCTGGTGCTCTTCATCGAGGCGCCCGCCGACCCGGCCGACGGCGGGCTGCTGCACTACACCCCGCGCAGCGGCGCCCTCGACGCCCTGGACGCCACCGCCGAGCGGGCGCATCACCGCAGTGGCGACGGCTATCTCCTGCGGGCCGACACCACGGCCCACCGCGTCACCGCGCTGCGCAGGCCGGGCATCCGTCGTACGGTCCTCAACTTCGCCTACACCACCCCTGACCGGCAGCGGGCGCGCACGTCGACGGCCTCCGCGTTGTACGCGCCCTAGAGCGGCAGCGCGCACACGGCCAGCGGAGCGGCGAACGGCTTTCCCGCCAGGCGCAGTTGGCCGGACTTGCCCACCTGGAAGACGCTCACCGAGTTCGACTTCTGGTTCGCCGCGAACAGCAGTCGCTGCGAGGGCGAGAAGGCGATGTGCCGGGGAAAGTCGCCGCCGACGGGGACCGTGTCAAGGAGCCGCAGCCGGGCGCCGCCCGCTTCGACGGCGTACCGCGTCAGGCTGTTGTGCCCGCGGTTGGCGAGGAAGGCGAAGGCGCCGTCACGCGTGACGACCAACTGCGCCGGATAGCTGGTGCCTTCGCCCGTTCCGGTGGACTGCGGAGCGCCGGGCGTCAGCCGCCCGGTCGCGGGGTCGTAGGCGCAGACGACCACCGTGTCGTCGAGCTCGTTCGCCAGGTAGGCGAAGCGCCCGGAGGGGTGGAAGGTCAGGTGGCGCGGTCCCGCACCCGGGCGCACGGTGGCGTACGAGACCTGGGTGAGCTTCCCCTTCTTCGGGTCGAGGCGGTAGCTGTAGACGGTGTCGTTGCCCAGGTCCACGGCGAGCACATGGCCGCCGTCCGGGCTGGTCACGATCTGGTGGGCGTGCGGCCCGTCCTGCCCGGGGCCCGGGGGCGGGCTGGAGTGGGCGACCAGATCGCTCAACTCGCCCAGGGCGCCCGAGGGTTGGATCGGGTGGACGGCCACGCTCCCGGAGAGATAGTTGGCGCTGAGCAGCCAGCGCCCGCTCGGGTGCACGGACAGATGGCAGGGCCCGCCGCCGCCCGTGCCGCGCGCGCCCAGGACCTCGGGCCCCGACGGCGAGAGCGCGACCGCGGTCACGCCTCCCTTCTCCCGCTCGTTGACGGCGTACAGCGTCCTGCCCGAGGGATGGAGGCAGAGGTAAGAGGGATCGGGTACGCCGGTCAGCGCGCCGGTGTCCGTGATGCGCCCGGTCGCCTCGTCGTACGTCGCGAGGCCGAGACCGGTGCCGCCGCCGTCCTGGGTGGTGTACGTACCGAGGAAGAGCCGTCCCGTGCGGCGCGGGCGCCGTTCGGGGAGCAGGGCGGACGCCGATGCGGGCGCGGGTGCGGCGAAGGCGGCGGCGGTGGCCGTGGCGGCGACGGCCCCGATGAACCCGCGCCGTCCCCAGCCGCTCGCTTCGGGCCGTCCCTCGGACCCGCCGTTCATCCCTGCCGCCATGTCCGCTCCTCGATCCAAGTGTCGGTAGTGAGGCGTGTGGCAGACAGCGTGATGCCCAGAACCCACACGATCAAGAGGCGCAACCCGAGTTGCACTCCGCGCAACGCTCGATCGGCGTGGTGTACAACGTGTTAACTACGTAGAGTAACAATGGCCGACTTGCTGCGCATATGCGCCGTGCAGTGGCCGGTGATACCACCCTGAGGTATGAACTGGCCCTGAGCGGGCAAGATGTAGGTGCCATTCGCGGTGCCGCCCCAGTCCCCGGCGGCGTCGGGCGCCGGCCTCCGGGCCGCGCCGCTCGCGTTGTCGTAACTCTTCGTATGCGGGGTGTAGGGAATTGGGGGTGGACCATGGGTACGCCCGACCCGGGCTTTGGACTGCACCACCATGTGGTGGACGGATCGATCGTTCTGACGTTCCGCGGTGAGCTGGACGCGTGGGCGGACCTGGAACTCACGCCGCGCATAGCGGAGTTACTGGACCGTCCAGGCGTGGATGTGGTGGTGGACCTGCGGCAGGTGTCCTTCCTGGACGCCGGCGGCCTGCGGCTGCTGGTGCGCATCAAGGGCCTGGCCATCGCGAGACAGCGCTCCCTGCGGCTGGTGCGCAGCAGCCCACGCGTCTGGCGGGTGCTGCGCATCACTCGGCTCGACCGCAGTTTCACCGTTCTGGACAGCATGCCCGTCGGCCTGGACACGCCCGACGACCGTGAAGGAAACCTGAACAGACCAGCCTAGAAGGGGAGCAAGTGGCAAATCTGATTACATGATTCGCCGCAGCCCCAGCCGAACCTTCAGCCGCAGCCACAGCCGGACCTTCACTGGTCCAGGTCCTGGCCTTCGCATGCCCACGTCCCCCTTCCCGCGCTCCCTGCTGACCGCGACCGTCCTGCTCCTGGCGCTGCCCGCCGCCCCGGCAGCCGCGACAGCCGCCCGCCCCGAGCCGCCGTGCACCGCCGGAACCGCCCCCTACCAGCGCCAGCTGGAGCGCGAGCTGCGCAGACCGGTCGACGGGGTCCAGTCGCCGGAGGACTGCGCGGCGATCCGCCGGCTTCAGCGGCGGCTCGGCGTCTCTCCCGCCGACGGGCGCGCCACGCTGCGCACGTACCGGATGGTCGTCGCCGACCAGGCGCGGCGCGACCCCGTGGCCCGCCGAGGCTGTCCCTCCCGGGCGTACCGCGTGGTCTGCGTGGACCTGACCCGGCAGATCCTCTGGGTGCAGGTGGGGCAGCGCCTCGTCTTCGCGCCGGTGCCGGTGCGCAGCGGCCGCGACGGTCTGGAGACGCGGCGCGGCTGGCACCGGATCTACTGGAAGCACCGGGACCACTTCTCGACGATCTACAACGTGCCCATGCCCTACGCCCAGTTCTTCAACGGCGGCCAAGCCCTGCACGGCACCCGGCACGACCTCTTCTCCTCCGGATCGGGCGGCTGCGTGAACCTGACGGTGGCGGACGCGAAACGCCTCTACGGATTGCTGCACAAGGGTGACCGGATCTACGTGTGGGGCACGAAGCCCGGCACCGGCGGCTGACCGGCCGTCAGCCGCCGGTGCCGGGCCTCACTCAAGGCTCGGACCGAGCCCTCGATGGAGGCTCAGCCCCTGCCGCCCTGCCCCTTCCCCTTGAGTCCCTTGTCCCCCTTGCCCGTGTCGTCCCGCACATTGCTGAGCTTGACGGTGACGCCCGCGGTGGCGTTCTCCTTGGTCAGCCGGTAGGGGCCGGTGACCTTGGGGGAGGGCAGGCGATAGCCGTCCGGTACGGCGGTCTCCTTGAGGTAGTAGGAGCCGAGCGGCTGGTTGGTGAAGTCGCAGCGGCCCCGGCCGTCCGTGGCGCAGCCCTGCCCCCTGCGGGTGTCCGGGTCTGCCCCTGAGGTCTGCAGTCCCGCCCTGCCGTTGGTCTCGCGCCACAGTTCGAACACGGCCCCGGCCAGCGGTCGGCCGCTGGTGCGGTCCGTCTTGACGACGTGCAGGGAGCCCACCGTCTCGCTGGCGGGCGTCTTCTTGTTCTTCGCGGTCACCCTGACGCCGTCACGCGCGTTGGCCGCGGTCACGACGAGCGGGCCGAAGGAGGCCGGTGACGGCAGGTCGTACCCGTTCGCGGGCTTGGTCTCCACCCAGTAGTACGTGCCCAGCGGCACCGTCCGGCCGCACTCGCCCCGGGCGTCCGTGGTGCACGGCTCGCCGACCTGGACATCGGGGTCGGCGCCCGAGGTCTGCACGCCGGGGACACCGTTGGTCTCGTGCCAGAGCTCGAAGACCGCCCCGGGCAGCGCCTTCCCGTTCTCCGCGTCCTTCTTGGCGACCTCGACCACGCCCGTCTCCGTCGGGGCGGCCCCGCACTCGGGCAGGTCACCCACGAAGGGGTAGTTGTGGAACTCCTGGCCGCCCCCGCCACTGGCCGAGCTGGTGTGGGTGAGGGAACCGGTCGTGAAGAAGCGTCCGTTGATGCCGGGCACGCTGACCGTCGTGTTCGAAGCGTTCTGGCCGATCAGTACGCTGCCCTGGAACTGCCCGGTGCCCTTGATCTCCACGTCCGTCGCGTCCGGGAAGTTCCACAGCAGGCGCTCCCGCAGCCGGTTGAGCGGATCGGTCGCGTCGTCGATGCCGCCGCTGTAGGTGTTCACGACCCGCCGCGTGCCCAGCACATTGACCAGGACCGTCGCCCCGTCCGGAATGTTCGCGAACCGGACGCCCTCCTGCCCGCCGCTCGCACCGGCCAGGTCGAAGTCGACGTTGAACACCTGGAGCGCCGATGTGCCGTCCCCGGTGAACACCGTCTCGCCGCCCCCGTGCACGGCCGTACCGGTCGGCGTGCGCGTGCCGGCCTCCCCGTGCGCGTAGCACTGGCTGGCCACGTTCAGCTGGCCGCGCAGCGCGGTGTACGGCGCCGCCGCGCCCGCGTCCTCGGTCACGTCCCGGGCCAGGATCGTGCCGCTCGCCGCGCCCGCGTGGCGTACGACCCCGCCCTCGGCGAGGAGCCGCTCGCCCGCGCCGACCGTGACGCGGCCGCCGGTGGTGAGCCAGTCGGAGCCGATCGGCGGCGCGACCCGGGAGCCGACGCCCGCCTCGCCGACGTTGTAGGCGGCGCTGACCCCGGCCGCCTTGTCCTGGTCGAAGTCGCCGAGGACGACGACGCGCCCCTCTGCCTCCGCCGCGCTCCCGCGCACCAGGAAGTCGCCGCCCGCGAAGACGTTGATCGCGTTGTCGCGGAACCGGACCGGATCATTGGTGACGGGCGGGTAGGGGCCCGGCGGGCAATTGCCCGGGACGCAGGGCCCGAGGCCTCCCGGAAGCGGCGCGGCCGCTGCCCGGTCGGCCGGTGGGTCACCGGCTGACGCGAAGGCGTTCCCGGAGGGGAACAGCGGGACGGACGCGGCGGCGAACGCACAGCTCAAGGTGGTCAGCAGGCGTCCGGCGCGGTGCGTTGGGAACAGTCCGAGCATGTCGATTACCAGCTCCTCAGGCGATAGGAAAGGCTCCTCGCCAGGCAGCTTGCGACAGCCTCCCGCCGGGCTCGGTGCGGCAGGCCGCGTTCTCCCGGGGAGCGGGCCAACTTCCACTCTCACGGCGGCTCCCGAAACCCGATGGCCGGTTCTGGCTCGCCGTGACGGAAGTTGACCACTGACAGCCACCGCTCGGATACGGTGTGCGAGCTGTCTTTGTTTCCCGTGGATACGCGAGGAGTTGCTGAGTGGACCGCAGTTCTGTGATCCGGATCCGTACTGTTCTGGCCGCTCTGGGCGTGGCGACCGCGATGGCGGCCGCGCCCACCGCGACGGCGGCGGCGGAGCAGAAGCCGACGCCGACGGCGGGGTCGGCGGGGTCGGCGGGGGCGCCGTCCTCGGCGCCGCACGAGCCCTGCACCGGCGAGTTCCACAAGGACGCCCGCCTCGGCCCGAAGTGGCTCCCCAAGAAGTGGCAGGAGCCGGTCGGCCCGCTGCTCAAGGGATGGAAGCGCACGGGCGGCCTCTCGCCCTCGTCCTTCCTGAAGAAGTACTGGGAGGGCCCCGCCGACACGGGCAGCTGGAAGTATCCGCCGAACGACGGCTTCGAGACGGTCAACGGCCAGATCGACAAGCACCCCGAGGAGCTGGAGGAGGGTGAACTCCTCGACCGCTTCGGGTCGGAGTTCGGCTCGTTCCTGGCCCCCGCGGGCGACTCGTACGCCGAGCGCGCGCTGCCCCCGCAGAACCTCAACACCCGGGACGCCGCGGTCGCCTGCGACTACCGCGTCTACGAGGTGAGCAAGCCGTTCTACGTCTGGCAGGGCGGCATCGCCCCCTGGTTCGCCCAGCCCGGCGGCGGCCAGCAGATCAAGCTCGACCCGGTCTTCCTGGACCCGGGCGAGGGCCAGCGCCTGAACGTGAAGTGGCTGCTCCAACACGGCTACCTCGAGCCCGCGAACGACTAGCGCGCCGATGGACGTCCGTGGACTGCCCGCCGCGCTGCGCGCAGCCGGTGTCGCCGAGGGCTACTACTGGATCGAGGGCGTCCACGAACCGGCCCCCACGCCCCCCGACTTCGTCTACCTGCGCAGAACCGAGGACGGCGAGGCGTGGGAGACCGGGACGTACGAACGCGGAACGCACCACCCCCTCGCCCGGCACACGGACGAGGGGGAGGCCTGCGCGCAGCTGCTGCGCCTACTGCGGTGAGACGGCGAGGGCCTCGTGCTCACAGGCCTCGTCGATGCCGTACGTGTCCCACGCGGGGAACGGGTCGTCCGCCGGTGCCGGACGGCCTTCGCCCTCGGTCATGAGGCAGTCGGCTAGCGCCGCGCGCAATGCGTCGGCGCGCAACCGCGTCCCGATGAAGACCAGTTCCTGCCCGTGGCGGTCGCCCGCGTCGCGTGCCGCGGACGGCTCGAAGCGCGCCACGGACCCCGCCTGGGACCACAAACCGGTCACGTTCGGGCGGCTGGCGAGCCAGAAGAAGCCCTTGGACCGCAGCACGTCGCCGAAGGCCCCGCTGTCCAGGCCCTCCGTGACGAAGGTCCACAACCGGCCCGGATGGAAGGGCCGTTCGGCGCGGTAGACGGTGCTGGAGATCCCGTACTCCTCGGTCTCCGGCACATGGTCACCGTTCAGCTCCCGCACCCACCCCGGGGCCTGCTGCGCCCGCTCCAGGTCGAACAGGCCGGTACCGAGCACCTGCTGGGGATCGACACGGCCGTGGGTCGCGGTCACGACGCGGGCGGGCGGGTTGAGGCGGGAGAGGGTGGCGATGAGCCGCTCGGCGCTCTGTGCGTCCACGAGGTCGAGCTTGTTCAGGACGATGACGTCCGCGAACTCGATCTGGTCCATCAGCAGATCGCTGACGGTGCGCTCGTCCTCCTCGTACTGATCGAGACCGCGCTCGACCAGACCGTCCCCGCCCGCCAGTTCCGGCAGGAAGTTCGCGGCGTCGACCACCGTCACCATCGTGTCCAGGCGGGCCAGGTCGCCGAGCGTGGCGCCGTCGTCGCGCGGGAACGCGAAGGTGGCCGCGACCGGCATCGGCTCGGAGATGCCGCTGGACTCGATGAGGAGGTAGTCGAACCGGCCCGCTCGCGCCAGGCGGTCGACCTCCTCCAGGAGATCGTCGCGCAGGGTGCAGCAGATGCACCCGTTGGTCAGCTCCACGAGCCGTTCCTCGGTCCGCGAGAGGGCGGCGTTGCCGCCCCGCACGAGCGCGGCATCGATGTTGATCTCGCTCATGTCATTGACGATCACCGCGACGCGCAGGCCTTCGCGGTTGCCCAGGACATGGTTGAGCAGGGTGGTCTTGCCCGCGCCGAGGAAGCCGGACAGGACGGTCACCGGCAGGCGTCCGGCCATCTCCGGTCAGCCCTCGGGCCGCAGCAGGCCGCGCTCGTACGCCTTGGCGAGCCGCTGGGGCACCAGGTAGGCGGAGCCGTCGACGGTGATCGGCACGAGCTGTGGGGTGCTGGCCTTCCACTGGGCTCGGCGGTGGCGGGTGTTGCTGCGGGACATCTTCCGCTTGGGTACGGCCATGGTTCCGGGTCCTTTCTCGGCGTGCGATGCCGAGTCTCGGCGGTGCGGTGCCGAGGCTATATGAAAATGGTTCCCGTTTCGAATTAGGGAGGTGCCGGCCGGTCCCGAGCCCGTGGTTGACAGGTCGAACGCGCCCGCGACAGCATCCGGGCGATGGAGATCACCGACCTGACACCGGCCGAGCACCGCGTCTGGCAGGCGTTCTCGCTCGGCGAGGGCGTCGACTTCCGCGAGAGCCCCGACGACGACGCCCGGGCCGGCGCGTCCTGGGGCCCCGAGCGGACGCTGCGCGCCGAGGTGCTGCGGGCGCTGCTGCTCAACGGGCCGACGCGGGAGGGCGAGACAGCCGGCATGAAGGTGACCGGCGCGCGGATCACCGGGCGGCTCAACCTCATGTACGGGGCGGTCGAGCATCCCGTACGGCTGCGGTCCTGCCACTTCGAGGAGGTGCCGGACCTGTACGGGGCCCAGGTCCGCGCCCTGGTGCTCAGCGACTCGGTCCTGCCGGGCCTCACGGCGGGAAACCTCCGCGTCGAACTGGTCCTGCGGATCAGCTGCTGCCGAATAGCGGGCCCCGTGCGGCTCGCGGGCGCGCAGATCGCCGGCGCCTTCTTCGTGAACGGGGCGGAGCTGGGCACCCCGAGCGCTCCCGACGAGCCGCCCGCACCGGACTCGCCCGACCCGGAGGGGGAGGCGGAAGCGGTCCTCCAGCTGAACCACGCGGTGATCGGCGCCGATGTCTGGGCCGTGGGGCTGGTGGCCCACGGCCAGGTCCGACTGAACGGCACGACCGTCGCCGGGCAGGTCAACCTCGACGGCGCCGTGCTGAACGCCCCCGGTGGCGTCGCCCTGTACGCCGAGACCCTGTCGGTCGGCACCGATCTGCGGGCCATGCGGCTGCGCGCCCGCGGCACGCTCAACCTGAGCGGTGCCAGAATCCCGCGGCACGTCAATCTGGCCTACGCCCGCCTCTCCCGCCCCGGTGGGACGGCGCTGCGTGCCAGCAGCTGTGTCGTCGGCGAGTTGTGGCTGCGGGAAGCCGCCCCGGTCCAGGGTGCCGTGAACCTGCGCCGCTCCCAGTTCGACCTGTTGCACGTCCCTCCGGAGGTGTGGCCCGGCGAGGTCAAGCTCGACGGCCTCGCGTACCAGCGGTTCGCCCCGCACCTGCCCGCGGAGGCGCGGCTGCCGCTGCTCGAGCGCGAGGCGGCGGGCTATCTCCCGCAGAGCTACGAGCAGTTGACCGCCGCGTACCGCACGGTGGGCGACGAGGCCGCCGCCCGCACCGTGCAGCTGGCCAAGCTCCGCCGCCACCGGCGCACCCTGCCGCCGTACGCCAGGATCTGGGGCCACCTCCAGGACGTGACGGTCGGCTACGGATTCCGCCCGATGCGCGCCGCGGGGTGGCTGCTCGTCCTGCTGCTCATCGGCGCGCTCGTCTTCGCCCTGCACCCTCCGCGCCCGCTGAAGTCCGACGAGGCCCCCGACTTCAACCCCGTCTTCTACACCCTCGACCTGCTCCTCCCGATCATCGGCTTCGGTCAGGAGCAGGCCTTCGCGCCCGAGGGCCGGTACCAGTGGCTCTCGTATCTGCTGATCGCCACGGGCTGGGTCCTGGTCACCACGGTGGCGGCCGGTATCACGCGCTCGCTCAGCCGCCAGTGACCGACAGCGGTGACCCATCGCCGGTGACGAACATCGCCGACCCGCATACAGGCGGAGCAATGATCGATATCCTCCAGCGAAACGCTCAAACGAACACCTGACGGGTACGTCGCGAGGGGGTCGGCAGCATGCGGGAGCCGAGGGATGTCAGGCGGCAGCGGATACTCGCGGTCGTGCAGTCGCGGGGTGAGGCGCGGCTGAGCGACCTCGCCGACGATCTCGAGGTCTCGGTGATCACCGTGCGCCGGGACGTCGAAGACCTCGCCCGCGAGGGCAAGTTGCGGCGCGGCCACGGGGTGGCGCGGTCGGTCGGGCCCGTGGAGCGCGGCGCGGCGCCCGCCGAGCCGGTGACGGGCGGCGGGGCCGTGGCGCTGATGGTGCCCGAGCGGCACACCTATCTGTACGAGACGATGCACGGGGCCCGGGGCGTCCTGAACGAGGCCGGGATGCGGGTCGCGCTGCACATCGCACCGCAGGTCGAGGGCGCCGAACGGCCGCTCGTGGAGCGGGTGCTTGCCGAGGACGTGCGCGGGCTGCTCATCGCCCCGCGCTGGCGCACCGCGGCCGAGGAGGAGGCCGACTACGCCTGGCTGGCCGCGTCCGGCGTGCCCACGGTCCTGATGGAGCGGCGGCCGCGTGCGGGCAGTGCGCTGCACGCCATGGACTCGGTCTGCACCGACCACTGGTACGGCATCCACCTCGCCGTCGACCACCTCGTGCGGCTGGGCCACCGGCGGATCGTCCTGGCCGCCCGTGACGACAGTCCGACGGCCCGCGCGCTGCGTGCGGCCTTCGCCGAGATCGCCGCGTCCAGGCCCGACGTCGAGGACTGGAGCGTGATGCTCAGCGCCGAGGGCGCCGGGCCCGGCCGGGTGCGCGAGCCGCTGGACCTCGCGGCGCGGCTGCGCGAGCACGGGGCGACGGCCGCCGTGCTGCACGGCGACGTGGACGCGCTGATGCTCGTGCAACAGCTGATGGACCGCGGGGTGCGGGTTCCGCAGGACTGCTCGGTGGTGGCGTACGACGACGTGGTGGCCGCGCTCGGCAGCACTCCGCTGACGGCCGTCTCCCCGCCGAAGCACGAGGTGGGACGGACCGCGGCCGGACTACTGCTGCGCAGGCTGGGGGAGTTGGCGGGACCGGGTGCCGGGACGCCGCAGCGGGTGCAACTCCTGCCGGAGCTGAAGGTCCGTGGATCCACCGCTCCTCTGCGGATCGTTTGACCGCTTGAGTTTCTTTTGATCGGTCTATTGACCGGCACCGTTCACGCGATCAGGATTCCCGTGTCCCGAACAAGAGCCGCGGGAGGCACCCATGCCTGGTCGACCGAGCCGCCGGTCCCTGCTCGCCGTGACAGCCACAGTTCCCATGACAGGTGCGCTCAGCGCCTGTTCGGGCAGCACGGGCGGCACGTCGAGCGGCAAAGGCGGCACCACACGCATCACCTTCTGGTCCGCACTGCGCGGAAGCCAGGAAGTGGTCGACGCGTTCAACAAGACCCACGACCGCATCCAGGTCGAGTTCCAGCAGATCCCGTCCGGCGCCATGGGCGGCTACGCCAAACTCAGCAACGCCGCCCGGGCCGGAAACGCCCCGGACGTCGCCACGATCGAATACCCCCAGGTCCCCGGCTTCGCCATCGACGGCGTCGCCCGGGACATCACCTCCCTGGTGAGCGACCGGCTGCGCGCGAAGCTGCTGCCGCAGGCCCTGTCCCTCACCACCTTCGAGAACCGCGTCTACACCGTCCCGCTCGACGTCGAGCCGATGGTGCTGCACTACCGCGCCGACCTGTTCGACCGGTACGGCATCGAAGTCCCGCGCACCTGGGACGAGTTCGCCGAGGCCGCACGCACCGTGCGCGACAAGGCGCCCGACCGGCGCATCGCGCTCTTCCCCACCGACGGCGGCACCCAGTTCGCCGCCTGGGCGTGGCAGGCGGGCGCCCAGTGGTTCGACACCCGTGGCGGCGCCTGGAACGTCTCGCTGACGGACCGTCCGACCCGGAAGGTCGCGGTCTACTGGCAGCGGCTCATCGACGAGGAACTGCTCTTCGTCAACGCCAGCGAGAGCAGGCACTACGACTCGCAGCTCGCCGAGGGCCTGGTCCTGGCCCGGCTCAGCGGCGCCTGGGACGCGGGGTCGCAGATGAACGCACGTCCGGGACAGAAGGGCCTGTGGGCCGTGGCCCCGCTCCCGCAGTGGGACCCGAAGAACCCGCTGGTCGGCACCCACGGCGGCTCCACCTTCGCCGTCACCAAGGACAGTCGGAAGCCCGAGGCCGCCATGGAGTTCATCGAGTGGCAGGTCTCCCACCCCGACGCCCTGCGCGCCCGTCTCTCCAGCGGCACCAGCAGCCAGTACCCGGCCGTCCCCGACCTGGTCTCCGTGGGCCGCAAGGCCTTCGACCGCACCTACTACTCGGGCCAGGACATCTACCGCCTCTTCGAGGAACAGGCCGAGACCATCCGCGACGGCTGGGTCTGGGGCCCGCGCATGACCGCCACCCAGAAGGTGATGCAGGACGGCTTCGCCCGTGCCGGCGGCGGCAAGGGCTCGCTCATCGACGCCGTACGCGCCGCGCACGACGGAACGCTGCCGGACCTCAAGGCGCTCGGCCTCTCCATCACCGAGCACAGCACATGACCGGCTTGAGCGTCCGGAGCGGGACCGAAGCGCCGGCGCGACCGAAACCTACGGAGCCGCAGCAGCCCCGTACGCCGACGAGCACCAGCAGAAAGGCAGGTGACCCCCGATGACCACGACCGCGCCCCCGGCCCGCGCCACCCGCACCGCCGACGCCCCCGCTCCCGCACGCGGCGCCCGCACGCGTGCGCGACGCCGTGAACACATGGCGTGCGGCGTCCTGATGACCCCCTTCCTGATCCTGTTGGTGACGGTCTTCCTGATACCCGTCGCCACCGCGGTCTGGCTGAGCTTCTTCAGCGACGACCAGCCGGGCCTCGGCTTCGGCCCGGAGAAGACGGTCTTCGTCGGCCTGCGCAGCTACACGGCCGTCCTCACCGACCCGACCTTCCTCGGCAGCCTCGGAATCGTCGCCCTCTACTGCCTGATCTACATCCCGCTCATGGTGATCGGCGCCCTCGCCCTCGCGCTGCTGCTCGACTCGGGCGTCGTACGGCTGCGCGCCTGGGCCCAGTTGGGGCTCTTCCTGCCGCACGCCGTGCCGGGCATCATCGCGGCCCTCATCTGGCTGTACCTCTACACGCCGGGGCTCAGCCCGGTCGTCGACCTGCTCTCCAAGGGCGACATCCACATCGACTTCCTCGGCGTGAACACCGTGCTCCCGTCGATCGTGAACATCGCCCTGTGGAGCAACCTCGGCTACAACATGGTGATCTTCTACGCCGCCCTCCAGGCCGTGCCCCGAGAGGTCATCGAGGCCGCCGTGGTCGACGGCGCGGGACCGGTGCGCACCGCGCTCCAGGTCAAGGCACCGCTGGTGCGCTCCTCGATCGTCATGGTCGCCATGTTCACCCTGATCTGGGCGATGCAGCTGTTCACCGAGCCCATGCTGCTCAGCCAGTCATCCCCGATGATCAACACACGCTTCTCGCCCAGCATGTACATCTACGACGCGGCCTTCACCCGCAACAACTACGGCCTCGCCGCCGCGGCTTCGGTGATCCTGCTCCTGTGCACGGTCGCCCTCTCCTACGGCGTCACCCGCTGGACCAACCGCTCCCAGAAGGAGGCCGCACGATGAGCGCCGACACCCTCACCGCGCACCGCCCCCGCCTCCTGAGCCGCACCGTCGTCAACACCGTGGTCGGCATCGCGGTGCTCTACACCCTGCTGCCCGTCCTGTGGCTGGTCCTCGCCGCGTCCAAGAACCGCGACGCGCTGTTCAGCAGCAACTTCTTCACGCTGGCCGACTTCTCCTTCGTGCAGAACCTGCGCGACCTGTTCGCGATGGACGGCGGCCTCTACGGCCGCTGGTACACCAACAGCCTGCTGTACGCCGTCCTGGGCGCCGCGATCAGCGCCCTGGTGAGCGTCGCCTGCGGCTACGCCTTCGACAAGTACCGCTTCCGGCACAAGGAGAAGATGTTCGGCCTGGTGCTCGCCGCGGTGATGGTGCCGCAGACGGTGCTGGCCCTTCCGCTGTATCTGATGGCATCGGCCACGGGTGTCGTCGACACCTTCTGGGCGGTGTTCATCCCGGTCCTCTTCAACCCGTTCGGCGTCTATCTGGGCCGGATCTTCAGTCAGGGGTACGTGCCCGACGAGGTGCTCGAAGCGGCCCGGGTGGACGGCGCGGGGGAGCTGACCACCTATGTGCGCGTCTCCCTGCGGATGCTGGGACCCGGCCTCGTCACGGTGTTCCTCTTCCAGCTCACCGCCATCTGGAACAACTTCTTCCTGCCCATGGTGATGCTCTCGGACGAGAAGCTGTACCCGGTCAGCCTGGGCCTCTACACCTGGAACAGCTCGGCCACCGTCTCGCCCGAGTACTACCCCGTGGTGATCATCGGTTCGCTCCTCGCGGTGCTGCCACTGATCCTCGCCTTCATCCTGCTGCAACGCTTCTGGAAGTCGGGCCTCACCGCCGGCTCGGTCAAATGAGCCACCGGTGAGCCACACGTGAGTCATGTGAAAGGGAATGTGCCGATGAACGGCAGCAGCCACCGCCGTCCGCGCACCGCGCTCGCCATGGCGCGGGACGCGGCCACGGCCGTGCTCGGCCCCGGCGCCCTGGCCGCACTCGGCCAGGTCTGCGATCTGGAACCGGACACCGTCCTGGACGACTTCACCACCGAGCGGGCACGCTCCGTGCTCCGGGACGTGGAGGTCCTGGTCACCGGCTGGGGCTGCCCGCCGCTGGACACCGCCGCGCTCGCGGCCGCGCCCCGGCTGCGGGCCGTCGTCCACACCGCCGGGTCGGTACGCGGCCACATCACCCCGGAGTGCTGGGAGCGCGGCATCGAGGTGTCGTCGGCAGCCGCGGCCAACGCCCTGCCCGTCGCCGAGTACACCGTCGCCATGATCCTGCTCAGCGGCAAGCAAGTCCTGGAGCGGGCAAGGGAGTTCAAGGCCACGCGCCGCCGCGACGAGTGGCTCGGACTCTCGCAGGGCGTGGGCAACTACGGCCGCGGCGTCGGCATCCTCTCCGCCTCGATGATCGGCCGCCGCGTCATCGAACTCCTGCGCCCCTACGACCTCCAGGTCCTGCTGCACGACCCGTACGTCTCCGACGAGGAGGCCAAGGCGCTGGGCGTACGGCCGGTCGGCATCAGGGAGCTGTTCGCGAACAGCGACGTCGTCAGCGTCCACACCCCGCTGCTGCCCGCCACCCGCGGCCTGGTCGGCCGCGAACTGATCGCCGCCATGCGCCACGAGGCGGTGCTCATCAACACGGCCCGCGGCGCGGTCCTCGACCAGGACGCCCTCACCGAAGCCGCCCTTGCCGGCCGCATCCGTGCCGTCCTCGACGTCACGGACCCCGAAGTCCTGCCCCCCGAGCACCCGTTGTGGGAGTGCGACAACGTCATGATCACCCCCCACCTGGCCGGTTCCCAGGGCAACGAGTGGGGGCGCCTCGCCGACCTCGCCGTCGCCGAAGTCGGCCGCTGGGCCGCGGGCGACGGTTTCGCCCACGCCGTACGACGCGAAAGGCTGGCCTACCTCGCATGAGCATCCCCGGACTGCCCGAAGACAACCGGGAGTTGAGCCCGTACACCGGCTACACGCGCGAGCACTGGGAGGCCGCGGCCGACGGTCTCCTGAGCGCCGCCTGGCAGTGGGCGACTCCGCGCGGCGCCCTGCTCGACCTGCCGGGACGGCCCTCCGCGTCGGGCGTGCGATCGGACGGCCTGGAGGGATACGCCCGAACGCTGCTCGCCGCCGCGTTCCGAGTGGCGGGCGCCGAGGGCAAGGACCCGCACGGCTGGCTCGACCGGTACGCGGAAGGGTTGGCCGCGGGCACCCGCACGCCCGGCCGCGACGACACCGAGTCCTGGCCGGTGATCCTGGACCACCACGTCCAGGGCCAGCCGATGGTCGAGTCCGCCTCCGTCGCCCTGGGCCTGCGGCTCACCCGCCCCTGGCTGTGGGACCGGCTCGACACCGACGTACAGGACCGCGCGGCACAGTGGCTGCGCGGCGCGATACGCCACGTCCCCGCGCCCAACAACTGGTACCTCTTCCCCTACACCGTGGCCGGATTCCTGGAGTCGGTGGGCCGCGGCGACGCACAGACGGCCAGGGCGCGCGAACGGGCGCTGGCACTCCTGGAGTCCTGGGACCGCGGCCAGGGCTGGTACGCCGACGGGGACGGCCGCGCCTTCGACCACTACAACGGCTGGGCGCTGCACCTGTACCCGACGCTCGACGCACAACTGACCCGCGATCAGGACGAGTTGGCCCGTCATGGCGCCCGCCTGCACGAGCATCTGGAGAGCTTCGGGCTCCTCTTCGGCGCCGACGGCGCCCCGATCCACTTCGGCCGCTCCCTGACCTACCGTTTCGCCGCCGGAGCCTCCGTGGCCCTCGGCGCGCTCACCGGCCACACACCCCTCACCCCCGGCACCTCGCGCCGCATCCTCAGCGGATCGCTGCGCTACTTCCTCGACCGCGGCTCCGTCGGCGCCGACGGCCTGCTCAGTCTCGGCTGGCACGGCCCGCACGACGCGACCCTTCAGCCCTACTCAGGCCCCGCGTCGCCGTACTGGGCGTCCAAGGCGTTCGTCGGACTCCTGGCACCGGCCACCCACCCTCTGTGGACCGCCACCGAGGAACCCGCCCCCAGCGAGACCCGCGACCAGATCCTCGCGCTGCCCGCGCCCGGCCTGCTCGTGCAGAGCACCCGCGCCGACGGGATCGTACGGCTGCACAACCACGGCAGCGACCACGCACGCCCGCACGAGGCCGAGACGGCGTCCCACGAGGACCCGCTCTACGCGCGCCAGGCCTACTCCACCAGGACAGGACCCACGGCACGCGGCAACACCGCGGACAACCACATCGCCGTGGAAGTGGCGGGCGTACGCAGCGCCCGCTGCCGCATCCACCCGCTGGGCGCGGGCCAGGGCGAGGGCTGGGGATGGGCCGCGTCCCGGCACACACCGGCCTTCGTGAGCGGTCCGCCCATGGTGCCGGGGCTGCGCGTGGAGAGCGTCACCGTGGCCAAGGGCCCTCACGAACTGCGCGTGCACCGCGTCGTCGGCGCGCCGCACGGCGCCCACGTCACCCACACGGGCTGGGCGACAGGCCCCGAAGAGTCCTTGCACTCGGCGCTCCACCCCCTGCACGGCTGGACCGGCCAGGACGAACAGCGCGCGCCCCAGGGCACGGCCTTCACCCGGTGGGCCCACCTGCCACGGCTCACGGCCGACGTGGAGGGCACGGCCGTGTACGCGGCTCTGGCGATGCTCACCTCGGAGCAGGAACCCGCGGCCTTGGCGGACACGGCCACCGTGGTGAGCGCGACCCGGGACACCGTCGAGGTGCGGTGGACGGACGACGGCTCCATCACCCGGATCGCCTTCGAGCCGCTGACGGTCGAGCACGGGGGAGGGGCGATCACCGGACCCGGGTGACTTGACCCTCACGTCGCGTCAGGCCGCAGGCTGTACGCGACGAAAGGCGAGGTCCATGAGTTACACCGTGGGGCAGGTCTCCGGGGTCGCGGGGGTCACCGTCCGTACGCTCCATCACTACGACCGGTCCGGGCTGCTCGTGCCCAGCGAGCGCAGCCCGGGCGGGTACCGCCTGTACGGCGAGGCGGATCTGGCGCGCCTCCAGCAGATCCTCTTCTACCGCGAACTCGGTTTCGCCCTGGAGGAGATCGCGGAGATCCTCGCCGACCCGCAGGCCAACGCGCTCGACCAGCTGCGGGCGCGGCACAAGGCGCTGGTGGAGCAGATCGGCAAACTGGACCGTCTGGTGGAGGTCGCCGAGCGGGCCATGGAGGTGCAGCAGACCGGCGTGCGGCTCAGCCCCCAGGAGCGGTTCGAGGTGTTCGGCGAGATCACCTTCGACCTGAGCTACGCCACCGAGGCCGGGCTCAAGTGGGAGAACAGCGCGGGCCACCAGGAGGCGATGAGCCGCGCCGCCGCCCACTCCAAGGAGGACTGGGCCCGCATCATGCGCGAGGCGGCCGCCTGGCGGGCCGAACTCGTCAAGGCGTACGACGAGGGCGAACCCGCCGGGGGCAGGCGCGCCATGGCCCTGGCCGAGGAGCACCGGCAGCACATCACCCGCTGGTTCACGCCCTGCCCGCCCGCCATGCACCGCCGCATCGCCGACGACTTCGCCGAGGACCCCCGCGCCTTCGCCCTCGTCGTACCGCCGTCGGAGCAGCGCCCCCGCCTCGCCGCGTTCCTGCACGCGGCGGTGCGGGCCAACGCTTCAGAGAGCGAGAGCGAAAGGGAGAGCGAGAGCGAGAACGGGGCGGGGAGCCGATGAGAATTCTGCTGGCCGCCGCCGGGTCGTACGGCGATGTCGCCCCCTACACCGGCCTCGGTGCCCGGCTGCGTGCGGCCGGCCACGAGGTCGTCCTCGCCACGCAGGAGTCCTTCGCGCCGCTCGTGCGGGCCGCCGGACTCACCTTCCGTCCGCTGCCCGCCGACACCAGCGCGGGAGGCGGGGGAAATCGGCAGCTGATGCGCACGGCCGCCGCGTTCGTACGGGAGCTGGGGGCCGGGCTCGTCGCCGCGGCGGAACCCGGCGCCGACGTGCTGCTGCTCTCGGCCACCACGGCGCCCCTGGGCTGGCAACTGGCCGAGGCCATGGACGTACCGTCCCTGGGCGTCTACCTGCAACCCACCCACCCCACACGGGAGTTCGCGCCGGTGGTCGGCGGTGGCAGGTCGCTCGGCGGCCTCGGCAACCGTGCGCTCGGCCGCTTCTCGCTGCGGATGGCCGACCGCGTCTACGCCGACGCGGTCGCGGACCTGCGGGCACGCCTTTCGCTGCCCCGCGTAGCGCGGGGCAGCGTCCGGCGCCGCCAGGAAGAGACCCGGTGGCCGGTCCTGCACGGATTCAGCACCGCCGTGGTGCCCCGGCCCGCGGACTGGCGCGAGGGTCTCGACGTCGTCGGCAACTGGTGGCCGCACCACGACCCGGACACCCCGCTGCCCGCCCTCTTCGAGGACTTCCTGCGGGCCGGGCCGCCGCCCGTCTTCATCGGGTTCGGCAGTATGGCCGCGGGCGAGGGCGCGCGGCTGAGCGAGCTGGCCGTCTCCGCGCTGCGCCGGGCCGGGCTGCGGGGAGTCCTTCAGGAAGGGCGGGCGGGGCTGATGGCGCACGGCGACGACCTTCTCACCGTCGACGAGGTGCCCCACGCGCTCCTGTTCCCGCGGATGGCAGCCGTGGTCCATCACGCGGGCGCGGGCACCACGGCGGCGGGACTGCGGGCGGGCGTACCCGCGATCCCGGTGCCCGTGCTGGCGGACCAGCCCTTCTGGGCCGCGCGGCTCGCCGGTCTCGGTGCGGCCACGCGGCCCATCCCCTTCGGGGAACTCACGGCGGAGCGCCTCGCCGAGCAGCTGGGGCGTGCGGTGCGCGAGGCCTCGTACCGGCAGGCCGCCGGTGCCGTCTCCCGCCGGATGGGCACGGAGGACGGTGCCGGTCAGGTCCTCAAGGCGGTCGAGGCTCGGCTGGTCCGCAGGCGTCCGGTCAGCGGCTAGCCGACCGTCACCACCCCGCCCACGACCACGACCTCCGCCTTCGTCCCCGGGATGTCCTCGGGGCGCACCCGCAGGATGTCCCGCGACAGGACGACGAAGTCGGCCAGCTTGCCCACCGTCAGCGAACCCCGCTCGTCCTCGAGGAAGTTGGCGTAGGCGGAGCCCATCGTGTAGCCGTGGACGGCCGTCTCCACGTCGAGTGTCTCGGTGGGCTGCCAGGCTTCGCCGCCGCCGAGGGGGCGACGGGTGAGGGCGGTGTAGATGCCCGCCATCGGGTCCATCTCGGCGACGTTCCAGTCGCTGGAGAGCGCGAGCACCGCCCCCGCCTCGTGCAGGCTGCGCATCGGCCAGGCCTTGTGCCACCGGTCGGCGCCGATGTTCTCGGCCCAGTCCTGGCCGGGGCCCGCGATCTCGGGGGCGCAGTGGCGCGGCTGCATGCAGGCCACCACGCCGAGTTCGGCGAAGCGCGGGGTGTCGGCGGGGTCCAGGCACTCGACGTGGACGACCTGGTGGCGGGCGTCGCGCGGGCCGTTGAGGGTGCGGGCGTGCTCGACGGCGTCCAGGACCGTGCGGATGCCCCGGTCCCCGGTGGCGTGCACGAAGCACTGGAAGCCGCGGGCGTCCAGTTTCGCGAGCAGCTCCGCGAACTCGTGCGCGGGGTAGAACGTGTCGCCCCGGTGCCGCCCGCACCCGGTGTACGGCTCCAGGAGGGCGGCCGTGCGGGGCTCGACGACGTCGTCGATGTACAGCTTGAGCGGCCCGACGCGCAGCCGGTCGTCGGCGAACTCCCGTGCCGCCGCGGCGAAGTCGTCCAGGTCGGCGTCGGAGGTGCCGCGCGGATGGAAGAGCGCGGCGACGATGCGCGAACGCAGCCGTCCCTCGGCGCGGGCGCGGGTGAACAGTTCCAGGTCGTCCAGGGAGTTCTGCGGTTCGACGACCGTGGTGATGCCGAAGCCGATCGCGTCGTCCAGGCTCTTGGCCAGGCGCCCGTACTGCCGGTCGGGCGACGCCCACGGCAGGCCGAGCTCCCGCAGCGCCCGGTGGCCGTCGCGGGAGAGACCCTTGACCGCGAAGTCCTTGATGAAACCGGTGGGTTCGCCCGTCTCCGGGTCGGTCTCGGCGCGGCCGAACGGCAGCGACGTACGGTCGCGGTCGACGCCGAGACGGCGCAGGGCGGCCGTGTTGAGCCAGGCGGTGTGCACGTCGTAGCTCAGGACGAAGGCCGGGGTGTCGCCGGTGACGGGGTCGAGGTCGGCGGCGTTCGGCATCCGACCGCCGGGGATCGCGGAGTAGTCGAACGCCTCGGCCTCGATCCAGTCCGCGCCCGGGTTCTCGCCGCGCCAGGCGCGGATGCGGGTGTGGATCTCGTCGAGGGAGCGGGCGCCCGCGAGTTGGACGCAGGCGTCGTCGGAGCCGAGGCGCACGTGGTTGTGGGCGTCGATGAAGCCGGGCAGGACCAGGCGCCCGCCGCCGTCGACGACCTGCGTCCCCTCGCCGGTCCAGGAAGCCGCTTTCGCGTCGGGTCCCAGCCATGCGATGCGCCCGTCCAGGACGGCGAGCGCCTCGGCCGACGGGAGGTCCGGGTCGACGGTGTGGATGCGGGCGTTGCGCAGGACGAGATCCGCGGGCCTGGGGGCGGTGGAGGTGGTGCTGGTCATGAGAGGTGAACTCCTGGGGCGGTACGGGTGGTTCGTTGGGTGACGGGGGATGTCTCAAACGGAGGCGGAGGCAGGCCCGGTCGCGGGAACGCCGCGGCGGGCCAGCGCCCAGTACGTGAGCCCGGCGACGACCGACCCCAGCAAGGTGAGGTCACCGCCGCCAAGGGGCGCGACCAGCGGTCCCGTCCACAGCTCCGAGTCGCAGGTCAGCGCGGCGAAGGCCATCCCGGCGACGAGGGCGGCCATCCCGGCGGGGTGGAAACCGGACCGGTACCAGTAGGCCCCCTCGCGTCCCGTCGTGTGCAGGGCTCCGGTGTCGTACCGGCACCGGCGCAGCAGCATGTCGGCGAGGAACACCCCGCCCCACGGCGCGAACACGATGATCAGGAGCGAGAGGAAGCTGAGCAGCGACTCGGTGAAGTCGGTGAGGAACAGGGCGCCGAGCGAGCCGAGCGCCGTCACGGCGACGCTGATGACGATGGCCTTCGCGCGGCTCCACGGGATGCCGAGCACCTGGAGGTTGAGGCTGGAGGAGTAGAGCGTGAGGATCGAGTTGGTGACCGAGCCGCCGAGCACGAGCAGCAGGAACACCGGCTGGAACCAGCCCGGAAGCAGCTTCTCCACCCCCGCCACCGCGTCCGTCATGTCGGCCTGTGTGGCGGCCGCGACGCCCGCGACACCGAGCGCCACGGACGAGACGAGACCGCCGAGCGCGCCGGTGACGGTGAGGGAGCGCAGCGAGGTCTCCCGCGGCAGATAGCGGGTGTAGTCGGCGGGCATCGGCAGATACGAGAAGGGCCCCGCGAGCATCACCACGAACGCGAGCGTCCAGCCGGAGAAGCCCGCGCCACCGCCCGATGCGGCACCGAAGTCGGCGTCGGGCAGCACGAAGACGAGCAGCACCCCGAAGCCGGCGGCGAGCACGTACGCCATCCAGCGCTCGGCGAGCTGCACGGTGGCGTGCCCCCACATGGCCACCGCGAAGGTCATCGCGAGGGTGACCGCCAGCGCGAGGGCGCGGGCCGCGTTGCCGCCGCCCGTCCATCCGAGGTCGGTGAAGAGGGCGTCCAGGGCGAGCGTGCCGACCACGGTGTTGACGATGGTGTAGCCGATGGAGACCACCCAGTTGAGCAGCCCGGCGGGGAAGTTCCCGAGGAAGCCGAAGGCGGCGCGGGAGATGACCAGGGTCGCGGTGCCGGTGCGGATACCGCTCAGTCCTGCCGCGCTGATGGCGAAGAAGGAGAGTCCGCCGATCACGACCACGGCGGTGGCCTGCCAGAAGCTGAGGCCGAAGCTGACGGCGAGGGCGCCGTTGATGACGTAGGTGAAGGTCAGGTTGGAGCCGAACCAGAGCCAGAACAGGTCCTTGGCGCTGCCGTGCCGGTCCTCGTCCGGGATCGGGTCGATGCCGTGGGTCTCGACCCGGAACACCTCGTCGCTGGTGACTCCGGTGCTGATCCCGGGGCCGGTTCCTGTCGCCGTCGTCGCCGTCGTCGCTGCCGTCGTCCCAGCGGTATCCGGGGCCTGTCGCGTCATGCGGGCACCTCACTCTCCGGCACCCAGACTTTGAATGCCGTTCTATGACCTAGAACGGCATTCAAAATGCGCCACGGGCCCGGGAGCCGTCAAGACCCTGCGGGAAATCGGTCGCGGACCTCCGGGGATAGGGTCGGCGGGTGGAGCAGGACGCGGGGACCGGAACGGGAGCAGGCGTGGCACGACGGCGGGACGGGCAGGTCGCGCGGGACCGGATGCTGGAGGAGGCGATGACGGCGATCGCCGAGAACGGCCTCGCCGCGCTGACCATGTCCGCGCTGGCCGAGCGGCTCGGCACCAGCGGCGGCCACATCCTGTACTACTTCGGCAGCAAGGACCGCCTGCTCCTGGAGGCGCTGAGCTGGAGCGAGGCCGCGCTCACCGAGGAGCGCCGGGCGCTGCTCGCGGGCCGGGCGGCGCCCGCCCGCAAGCTCGACCGGTTCCTGCGGATGTACCTGCCCAAGGGGCCGCGTGACCCGCGCTGGATGCTGTGGATCGAGCTGTGGGCGCGGGCCGGCGCGAACGAACCGCTCCGCGCGGCCCAGGATGATCTGGACCGCGGCTGGCAGGCGGATCTGGAGGCCCTGCTCGCCCAGGGCGCGGCTCAGGAGGCCTTCGCGGTGGACGACGCCGCGCGCCGCGCCGGTGAACTCCTCGCACTCCTCGACGGCCTGAGCACCCGTGTCGTCCTCGGGCAGCGCGGCGCCGACCGCAAGGGGGCCCTCGCCTCGGCGCGCTCGGCGGCCGAGCGGCTCGTCGGGCACCCCGAGGCGACCGGTACGTAGCCCGAGCGGCCGAACGGGCAGGTCGTGATGGTCATGACGGAGCCGGAGCGTGGAAGCCTCCAGACATGACCGAAAGCGCGAACCTCTATATGGCGAACCCTCGGATCACGGTCCTTGGCGTCAACCCCGGCCGACCGCCCTTCCGCATCGTGGAGCTCGACGGCGAGGTGGTCGGCGAGGCCAGGGAACTTGTCGACGTCCTGGAGGTGGCCGCCCAGCTGGGGGTCGTCGTGCACGACGTGGACGATCCGGACCTGGTGCGCTGGGTGGGCGGCGACAAGTTCACCTGGAAGCCGAAGGAGCCGAAGGAGCCGATGGAGCCGATGGAGCCGCCGGAGCCTGGGGAACCGAAGGGGCCGAACTAGCCGACGCGGGGCGCCGGCGGGGATCGGGGCAGGCCCGGGGATCGGGGTGGCCGGGATCGAGGTCGTAGATCCTGTTCAGGAGCTCGGCCTCGTTGCCCGTCAGGCCCGCGCGGCGCAGCGCTTCGTCCGCCTCCGCGATGGGTCCTGCGAGCAGCGAGGCCGCGGCGGCCGGTGAGGGGCCGGACAGCGCGGCACGTGCGGTGTGCAGCAGCCGCAAGCAGGCCTGGGCGGCGGCCAGTTCGGGGGTCGGCGTGCTGGTCATGTCGAGAGCTCCTCTGCGCGGGGGCGGACGGTCCGGTGGTTCGCACCGGTGGACCCTCCACTCTTGCGCACGGGTCTGACAATCGTGTCCCTACGCGGCCGTGGCGCGGCGGGTGAGCCGCAGCGTGAGGCCTTCGGGCATGAGGGTGAGGCGCTCGGCGACCCGCAGGCGGTAGCCGGGGTCGGCGTGCAGGTCGTAGCGGCGCAGGAGCAGGCCGAGGACCAAGGTGGCCTCGTGCAGCGCGAACTGACGGCCGATGCAGGCCCGTGCGCCGGTGCCGAACGGCTTGAAGACATGGGCGGGCCGCGCGCGCACCGCCGCGGGGGTGAAGCGGTCGGGGTCGAACTCCTCGGGCCGCTCGCCCCACGCCGCCGGATCGCGGTGCAGCAGCGTGGCGAGGACCAGCGCCCAGGCCCCCTCGCGCACGGGGTGCACGCCGCCGAGCGTCGTGTCGTGCAGGGCCTGGCGGGAGAAGCCGGGCGCGGTCGGCCACAGCCGCAGCGACTCGTCCAGGACGCGGCGCAGATAACGCAACTTGGCGACCTGCCCGTAGGCGGGTTCGTCCGCGTCGCCCCAGACCTCGTCGACCTCCGCCTGTGCGCGGGCCAGGACTTCGGGGGAGCGCGAGAGGTAGTGCAGCGCGAACGACAGGGCGCCCGAGGTCGTCTCGTGCCCGGCGACCAGGAAGGTGATGACCTGACGGCGGATGTTCTCGGCGGAGAGCCGCTCGCCCGTGTCGGGGTGGGCGACCTCCAGCATCCGGTCGAGCAGATCGCCGTCGCCGGGACCCGGCGAGGCGCGGCGGGCGGCGACCACGTCGTCGACGGTGCGGTTGAGGTAGGCCATGTCGGCCGCGTTGCGCCGGGTGGCGCCGCGCAGCAGCAGCGGGGCGAGCGCGGGCGGCACGACGTTGCGGCGCTGGGCGTAGGAGAGCGTGCCGACCATGGCCGACACGAAGGGGTGCGGCCTGGACCGCTCGAAGGAGCCGAAGTCGTGCCCGAATCCGGTGCGGGCGATCGTCTCCAGGGTCAGCTTCGTCATGTCACCGGGCACGTCCACGGACCGGCCCGCCGCCTCCCGCTCGTCCCAGCGGGCGGTCAGCTGCCGGGCGACGTCCAGCATCAGCGGGTGGTAGCCGGCCATGGCGTCCCGGCTGAAGCCCGGCGCGAGTATGTCGTGCGCCAGCTGCCAGTTGGGCTCGTGGTTGTACGCGGTGAACAGGCCGTCCCCGGCGACCGGCCGCAGATTGGCGACCCCCAGGCCGACATGCTTGGCGAACCGCGACTCGTCGGCCAGCTCCGCCGCCAGCTCGGCACCCCAGACGAAGACGATCTCCTTGCCGAAGGCCTTGCGGCGGAAGATGGGCCCCAGGCTGCTGCCGATGCGCATCGAGTCCTGCACCGGGGTGCGGACGTTCGCGCCCAGGATGTCGCCGATCAGGGGCAGGCGGCGCGGCGGATGCGGGATGAGGTCCAGACGCGGCCACCCGAGCTCGGCGCTGCGGAACCCTTTGGCGGGCCCGGCGGTACCGGCTGTCCCGGCACCCTCTCCGACCTGCGATGTCTGCGACACCTGCGCCATGTGTGCCATCTCCCTTGTGCCGCAGACCCGTTGAGCCTGTTGTACGCGGATTCAATAAGGAGTTCAGTCTGGTCCCGCTGTTGAATCCACGTCAAGTAAGGTGCTCGCATGGTCGCGAACCCGCAGCAGCGCACGCGCCGCAGACTCAGCACGGAGGAGCGCAGGGAGCAGCTGCTCTCGGCCGGGGCGCGGCTCTTCGCCCAGAATCCGTACGACGACGTCTGGGTCGAGCGCGTGGCGGAGATCGCCGGGGTCTCGCGCGGCCTGCTGTACCACTACTTCCCGACCAAGAGCGACTTCTTCGCCGCCGTGGTGCAGCGCGAGAGCAGGCGCATGCTGCGCCTGACGGCGGCCGTGCCCGGAGTGCCGGTGCGCGACCAGATCGGCAGGGGCCTCGACACGTTCCTCGCGTACGTCGAATCCCATGCCGAGGGCTTCCGTGCCTTCCACCGCGCGGAGGAGACGGGCGACGCCACGGTCCGCAGGATCTACCGCGAAGGCCTGGCGGCCCACGAGGACCAGATCCTGCAGGCCCTGGCCGCGGACCCCGAGACGGCGTCCACCGCCCACGAACTGCCCACCCTGCGCCTGGCCGTGCGCGGCTGGCTCGCCTTCATGGTGACCGTCTGCCTGGAGTGGCTCGAGGAGCCGGAGCTGCTGCCCCGCGAGCAGGTGCGGGACCTGTGCGCCAGAGCGCTGCTCGGCGCGATCGCGCCCTGAGGCGCCCTCGGGGGTGAGGTTCGGGGCCGGCCGGCTCCTGGTGAGGGCACTTCCTCTTGCGGCACCCCGCCCGCGCGTACGTATACGCAGAGGACCGGGGCCCGAGCGCGACCAGGACCGGGGCCCGAACGCGACCGTGTGGTCAGGCCGCCATCGCCAGGGTCCTCGTCACCGCCACCACCCGTCCGTCCGGCAGCAGTTCGCCGGTGTCGTCGAAGACGATCGTGCCGTTGCACAGCAGGCTCCAGCCCTGTTCGGGGTGGGCGGAGACGACGCGGGCCGCGAGGTGGTCGGGGCTCTCGGCGGGCGGGCACTGGGGCTGGTGGGCGCACATGGCGTACCTCCGGGTGGGGGTCGCGAACCTTGCGCGCGGCCCGGTCTTGTTCGGTTTCTCCTTGTGTGAGTCAAGACTCTGGAGGAGGCATCAACTCATCGCTCGGAGAGGCTACTTGCCACCTCATGCGGGGAGGAAACCGGCCCGGAAGTGCGCCAGGAGTGTGGTACGTGAGGTGGCGTCCCCGTCCGTGAGCCGGCCCGCCGCCCAGAGGAAGAAGTCGTCCCCTTCCGCGTCCATCCCGTCGTACGTCGGGTCGAAGGGGCCGGGATCCGGTGCCGGGTAGAGGAGTTCGAGGGCCGTTCCCCGCGCGCCCTCGACCGTGAAGCGCCGGGTGCCGTTCGGCCCCGTGGACTGATGTGCCGTCACCGTGGCGCAGTCCCAGCGCCGCCCGCCGTACTGGAGCCAGAGAGTCGGCTCCGCCTCGGACGGGTCGGCGTACAGCGCTGCCGTCGCCTCGTCGCCCGCGTGGACGAAGCCGTGGCAGCGGCCGGACGCGGGGGGCGCGGGGGAGAGGAGCCCCGTGCGGGGGTCGAGGGCCCACGTCCGGCCGTGGCGGTCGTAATCCTGGAGCAGCATGGAGGTCAGTCGCGCGGCGGGATGCCGAGTTCCTGGTCGACGGCGGCGCTGGTGCGGGTCGCCGCCTTGATGACCTCGGCCCAGCTGCCGTACTTGGCGAACTGCTGGTCGGCCGTCGGGCCGAGCGGGTTGCCGTACTTCTTCATGTTCCGCTCCTCCAGGGCCCGCACCGCCTCGGGGGTCATGCCCGCTCGGGTGATGTCCTTGGCCTCGTTGCGCATGTCGACGAGGACGCGGGCGATCTCCTCGTCGGAGCGGCCCTCCTCGTGCATACGGTCCGCCACGTGCTCCATGGTGTCCAGCAGCCCGTGGTAGCGCAGCCGTACCTCGCGCGCCCGCTCCCGCTCCTCCGGGCTCATCTGCCGGATCAGGCAGACCGCGGGGTCCTTGCTGGTGCACGGCTCATCGGGTGCGGGCGGCGGGGCCAGCAGCCGGGTGGCGGACGGCGCGTGCTGCACCAGCGCGTCCGCGTGGGCGTGGGCCGGGGCGAGCAGGGTGCCGCTGAGGGTGGTCAGCAGGGGGAGCAGGAAGAGGACCACGAGGCGGGGCAGGAGCCGCGGGGGGATCCGGGGGGTCCGCTTCGTGGCTGGGGCGGTCGGGGCGGTGGGTGCGGTGGCAGCGGCCATGAGAGGGGCACGCACGTAAGAACTCTCCTTCGCCTGGGAGTTGGGGCGAAGGGGACATTACGGCTTGATAACGGCCACGGACGGCCGCCCTCGCGGCGCGTCCGGGTGACGTACCGCGGCTACGTACGGACGACCCCGGTGCGCCCGGGCCGGCCTCCCCACCGCATCCGGCTCACCGCACCGCCCGAACCTCACCGGTGGCCGGCCGCAGGCTCAACGCGTGCAGCGCCAGCTGCATCTCGAACTGCGCCACCGGATCGTGCAGCCGGTCGCCGAACACCTCGTCCAGCTGCCGCAGGCGGTAGCGGACCGTCTGCGGATGCACGGCCAGGCGCGTGGCCACCTCGCTCGCGTTGTGCCCGCACCGCAGCCAGCACAGCAGCGTCTCGGCGAGGCGCTCACGCTGCGGTGAGCGCACCTCCTTCAGAGGCAGCAGATGCCGCTGCGCCAGCGCGTCGATCAGCGCCTCGTCCTGGAAGAGCAGCAGCGTCGCCAGATGGTCGGCGCAGTGCAGCAGGCCCGCACGGGGCAGGATGCCGCGCCGGGACAGCTCCAGGGCGTCCAGCGCCCAGCGCAGCGAACGCGCACCGGCGTGCAGCGCGACCGTGGGACCGATCACCGCGCGCAGCCCCTGGAGCGCTGCGGCGATCGAACGGGCCCGCCCCGGACCCTCCGGGTCGGGCACCACGATGCAGCCGGGCTGCTCGGAGAAGCGCGCCAGGAACTCCGGCGGCACGATGGGCCTGGTGGTCTCCGGGGTGAAGGCGTGGTCGATGACGACGACGGCCACCTCGCGCGGGATGGGCCACTGGGCGGCCTGCGCGAGATCGGCGATGGCCTCCGCCGACGCGGGAGGATCGGCGGTCAGCAGATCGATGAGCCGCGCCCGGCGCTGCTGGAGCTCGCCCGCCGCGTGCAGCCGGGCCTCCGTGTAACCGGCGGTCGTCGCCGCGGCCATCTCGTCCAGGTGCAGGAACAGCGCCTCGCCGAAGGCGGCGAGGACGTGCCGGGGCAGCAGGTCGGCGTCGACCAGGGCGTTGACCCGGCGCCAGGTGACGCGCGCGCCCAGGCGCAGCGCCGACTGGAAGGAGTCGAGGCTGCGGCCCTCGTCCGCCTCGCCCCGCCCGATGTTCTGGTAGGTGGCCTTCACCGACTCCCAGTCGGTGTCCGGGTGGGCCATCCGGGCCAGGAACCCCTCCAGGGCCTGCTCCACACCCCGGTTCACGACATGCATGTACGTGTCGTTCGTCGGGCGTGCGTACTCCGGTATCTCTGTGCGGATGGCCCGCACCACCTCCGATGTGATGTCGTCGAGAAACGGCCTGACGTGATCGTGGAGGCCCGAGGGAAAGGCCCGGAACGCGGCGTACGACTCCTCTGCCGGGGTGCCCGCGGATGCGGGGGCGCCTGCCGGGGGTATACCGGCGGGCAGCGTCGAACCGTTCACCATGGAGTGCTCCCTCTGCGCACGGGGGACAAAGGTTTGGTGAAGACACCGCCGCGGGTGCGCGGCGGCCCATCAAGGACGGACACATGATGCTGCCTCTTGTCGCCCTGGCGACAAGAGGCAGCGCGTGCGAACTTGGTCACGGAAGCAAGCAGTTGCCGAACTCCGGCTTGCCCTCGAAGCGGTCGCCGAGCCACTTGACCGCGTCGTCCTTCGCCAGCTGGTCGGTCGTGAGGTGCTCGCCCGGGTACACCTTCCACTGGGTGGCGATGTTCGCCTTGCAGTACGCCTTGCGCGTGGCGTCCTCGGTCTCGATCGGGATGACCTCCTCCAGCGCGCCGCGGTACTGAAGGACGGGGAAGTCGATCTCGTACGTGGCGCCGGAGCCCGCGCGGCCGATGCCGACGCCGAGCTTCTGCGCGTCGACGACCTGGCCCCACGTCCTGCCGTCCGTGCCCTTGAGCGCGTAGAGCTGCTCGAGGCTCAGCCCGTCCTTGGTGTTGTCCTCGATCTTCTGGCCCGCGAGGGTGGAGATCGTGCCTACCAGACAGTGCGACCTGGCCTTCTTCAGGGTCTCCTTGCCCTGGTCGTTCATGAGCTGCTCGAAGGGCATCTGGGGATGCGCCGATGACAGGCCGAGCACGGCGTCGACCATGAAGCCCGCGAACGGGCCGCCGTTGAGCGCCTTGGCCACCACCTTCAGGTCGCCCGGCACACCGCCGGACGCGTCGCCCACGACGTTGAGCTCAGGAGCGTACGAAGCCGCGAGCTGCGCCGCCCACAGGCTGGCCGCACCGCCTTCCGAGTAGCCCCACAGTCCGACCTTGGTCTTCGGGTCCAGGCCGCTGCCGGGGATCTCGGGCGCGCTGCGCGCGATGTCCAGGAGCGCGTGCCCGGCGTCGGCGCCGGAGACGTACGGATGGGTCTGGCCGTCCAGATAGCCCGCGCCGTCCGTCGCGGCGACGGCGTAACCGGCCTTCAGGAGTGCCGCGACGTTCTCGCCCTCGTACTCGTCCTGGTAGGCGCCCGCGAGCTGCTTGGAGAACGCGCACTGCGAACCGAGCCCCAGTGTGCCCGGGTTGAAGGCCACGACGGGACGGCTGCCCCGCCCCTTCCACTCGGCGTCCGGCACGGCGACGGTGCCGGAGACCGCGACCGCCTTGCCCGTGTTGTCCTTCGAGCTGTACTGGACCTTCCAGGCCCGCATCGGGATGTTGCCCGGCACGTGGGGGAGTGCGGTCTTCCGGCAGGCGATGACGCTGCCGGGGTCGCTCGGGACGCCGCCGGGCACCTGGTAGATCCGTTCGTCCGGGGCGTCGCACGCCGCCGACGCGTCCGGGGCCGCCGCGGCGCCCGCCGTCAGGGCCGGCACGCCGAGACCCAGGCCCGCCAGGGCGACGGCCGCGGTCAGCGCGATCAGCCTCTTCTTCCGTTTCGCTCGTGGCCTGCGCACGGGGGCTCCTTCGTTTCGGGGGGACGCGAGGGGAGAGTGCTGTGCACGCTGTGAAGTTACGGATCGGTAACCGGGCGTTGATAGTCAGTGGAACCACAGCCCGCCGGGCCGGAACTGTGCGTGGGGCACAAGTGACGACCCGCCCTCCTGCGCCACGATCAGGTCATGACCGAGCCACAGGTGACGGCCACGGACCCACGACCGTGGCTCCGCTTCTACGCCGCCGGGGTACCGCACCGCCTGCACGTACCCGACGTCACGCTCCCCGGCCTGCTCGACGCCGCGGCCCGGCGCCACGGCGGCCGATCCGGCCTCCGGGGGCTGCACCGCGCGGTCGGCACCTGCGCCGAAACGCTGCGGACGCGCGGCATCCGGCACGGTGACCGGGTGGCGCTTGTGCTCCCCAACTGCCCGTGGTTCGCGGTGGCGTGGCATGCGGTGCTGCGGCTCGGGGCGGTCGTGGTGGCCATCGATCCGCAGGCCTCGCGGCAGGCGTTGAGGCATCAACTCGCGGATTCGGGAGCGGTGCTGGTCATCGCCGCCGACTCCGCGGGGGAGCGGCTCGATGCGGTGCGCGGCGACACCTGCGTACGCGACGTCATCACCGTGGCGGTCGACGGGGAGTGGCCGGGGCGCGGCGGTCTGCGCAAGCCGGTCCGGTCGTCGAAGTCGGCGGCGGGAGGGCCGGAGTCGGGGGATCCGGCCGTCCTCGCCTATGTCGCGGACGACGGGCCCGCGGCCATGCTCACGCACGCGAACCTCGTCGCCGCGGCCCATCAACTCGCCCTGTGGCACCCGCAGTTGCGTGACGGACAGGAGACCGCTCTGGCCGTCACGCCCCTGTGGCGCCCGCACGGGCTGCTGTTCGGCCTGACCGCCCCGCTGCTCACCGGGACGCGAACCGTCCTGCTTCCGGACCCCGAGCCGCAGGCACTCCTGCGCACGGCACGCCGCAGGAAGGCGACCCTCCTGTCGGCCGACCCCGCCTACTGCCGACGCCTTCTCCAGCGCCCCGCCCACGAGCTGGAGGCCCTGGCCACCGTGCGGACCTGGCTGACCGAGACGCTGGACGCCGAAACCGCCGACCGCATCCGGGACGCGGTCGACGCGGTGCTCGTCGAGGGCCACGGAATCCCGGAGGCGGCGGGCGCCGTCCTCGCCAACCCGCGCGGCGCCAACGCCCGCCCCGGCACGTCCGGCCTGCCCCTGCCGGGCACGGAGGTCCGCATCGGCCAGGAGGGCGCACCGGGGGTCGAGCTGCCGTCCGGGCAGGCCGGTGAACTCCTGGTGCGCGGGCCGCAGGTGTGCGCGGGCTACTGGGGCGACCCGGCGGAGACGGGGCGGAGGCTGCTGCCGGGCGGATGGCTGCGCACGGGGGACGTCGCGGTGCTCGGGCCGGACGGCTATGTGACCGTGCTCGGTGACACCTAGGGCTTCGGCCGCGCCGGGAGCTTCGGTGGCCCCCTGGGTGCCGCGGCGTCACACCCCGCCCGGGAACGCCCCCGTCCGTGACCCGCGCGCCCGCGCGATCGCCTTCGGGGCGCCCGCGGCCACGATCTGGCTGCCCGCCGCGCCGCCTTCGGGGCCCAGGTCGATGACCCAGTCGGCAGCGCGGACGGCGTCGAGATGACAAGACTTCTGTGCCGCTAACCTTCAATTCGGAGGTTCAGCAGCAGTCAGGAGAGGGCCCCATGAGCCGAGCCGGGACGACGCTGCGGCCCGTCGATCTGGCGCGGGCCGCCGGTGTCTCGACCCAGCAGATCCGCAACTACGCCGACGCGGGCATCCTGCCGCCCACCCCGCGTACGCCCGCCGGATACCGCAGGTTCGACACCCGCCACCGCGACGCCCTGCTCACCTACCGCGCGCTCGTCCCGGGCTACGGCCTCGACACCGCCCGGGCGATCATGCGGGCCGTCCACGCGGACGATCTCCCGCTGGCGCTCACCCTCGTCGACGCCGGGCACGCCGCACTGCACGAGCAGCGGCTCTCCCTGCGGACCGCGGGCGAAGCCCTGGAAGCCGTCGCGAGGGAGACCCCGGACGACACCGGGCCGCACGCCACGCCTCCGCGCCTGCGCATCGGTGAGGTGGCCGCCCGCCTCGGTGTGCGCACCTCGGCACTGCGGGTGTGGGAGGCGGCGGGCCTGCTCGCGCCCGAGCGCGAACCGGGCACCCACTACCGCTGGTTCGGCCCCGCCGACGTACGCGACGCCCGCATCGTCAGCATCCTGCGGCAGGGCCACTACCCCCTGCCCCAGATCCACGCCGTCCTCGACGGCCTGCGCGAGACGGGCAGCCCCGACGCGCTCCGGGCGGCCATCGCGCAACGCCTCGCGGGCGTGTCCGCGCGCGCGACCGCCATGCTGGCCGCGTCCGGCCGACTGCACCAGTACGTCACCGCCGCACCGGGCGACGCGTCGTCCCCTTGACCCCGGCGGAGGAGCCCGGACGCCGGTGCCGGGCGCGCCGCCGCAGCGTGACGGCCGTGACCGCGGCCCCCAACAGGACACACGCAGCCGCCAGTTGAAGCCCCGTGTCGTAACCGTCCAGGAAGGCGCTGCGCGGGTCGGCGCCGTCCCGCAGCGCCGAACGTTCCGTGCGGGTGAGGACCACGCCGACCAGGACGACCCCGAACACCCCGGAGATCTCACGTGCCGCGCTCACCAGACCCGAAGCCATGCCGGTGCGCGTCGCGGGGACGTCGGCGACGGAACGTACCGTCAGCGGAGTCGTCAGGGCGGAGCCCGCGCCGATCAGGAGCAGCCCCGGCTGCAGATCCCAGTACTCGGCGTGCAGCCCCGTCCCCGACACCCACACGAGCCCGCCCGCGACCAGGACGAGTCCCCCGGCGATCGACCAGTGCGCCCCCACCGCCTTGGCCGCGCGCTCGGCGAACGGCGTCGTCACGAGCAGCGCGCCGGCCAGCGGCAGAAAGGCAAGCCCCGCCTTGGTGGGGGAGAAGCCGAGCACCCGCTGGAGGTAGAGCGCGGTGAAGAAGAACACGCCGTTGACGCCGATGCCCCACAGCACCTGAGCCGCCGCGCCGCCGCTCAGCGAACGGCTGCGCAGCAGCCGCAGATCCACCAGGGGCAGGAACGTCCGCGACTCCACGACGAGAAACGCGATCCCGGTGGCCGCCGAGAGCCAGAGGCAGAGCGGCACGGGCGGCGTGCTGAAGCTGTGCTCCCCGCCCCGGACCAGTCCGTACGTGAGGAGAAACAGCGAGGTCGTGGACAGTGCCACGCCCGGCAGGTCGAGCAGCGGCAGCAGGCCGTGCCGCACGCGGGTGACGGTGCGCGGGACCGCGGGCACCAGGAGCAGGGCGAGGACGCCGAAGGGAATGTTGAGCAGGAACACCCAGCTCCAGTCCCACCGTTCGGTGACGAAGCCGCCCACCACGGGGCCGAGCGCAAGGGCGACCGCGAGCGCCGCCGTCCACAGGCCGACCGCCATGGCGCGCCTGCGGGCGGGCAGATCGGCGGCGACCACCGCGAGCGAGGCCGGGATGACGAGCGCCGCCCCCACGCCCTGCACCGTGCGTGCCGCGATGAGCGTCCCGCCGCTGTCGGCGAGGGCGGCCGCAAGCGAGGCCGCGGTGAAGACGACGATCCCCGTCGCGAGGACGATCCGGCGGCCGAGCAGATCCGTGAGCCTGCCCCCGGCCGGAAGGAGCGAGCCGAAGCTCAGGACGTAGCTGGTGGCCACCCACTCCAAGTCCGTGACGGTCAGGCCGAGGTCACGCTGGACCGTGGGGAGGGCGACGTTGATCACCGTGTTGTCCAGCGTCGTGATGAAGCCGGCCAGGGCGAGCATCGCCAGAAGAGCGGTCAGCCTGGCCCGGCCCACGTGCGGCTCCCCTCGGTCGCGCGATGCGGTTCCGCTGCCGGATTCTCCGGGGCGCCGACACGTCGCCGCTCCTGCCCGTGACGCCGAATCCCCTGCGGGTGCTTGTCAGTTGAGTGACAGAGGGTGTCAGACGATCTGTCAGCAAGCCGTCTTACTCGCGTGTCACGTCCGGGCGGAACCTGGTGCACCGCTCGTCCCGGTCCCCGCGACGCCCGTTCCGGTCCCCGCGCCGTCCAGTTGGAGCCGCCATGTCCAGTCCCCAGTCCCCTCAGCGGGCCCCTCGGCCGCCCGAAGGCGCCCTGCTGACCGACCACTTGGCGCACTGGGCCGCCGACCGTCCGCACCAGCGCGCCTTCACCTACGTGGAGTTCCCCGACCCGTCCTCACCCGGCCTGCACCACACCCTCGGCTGGCAGGGCCTCGACGTCCGCGCCCGCGCGATCGCCGGACGGATCGCGGCGAGCGCGGGCCCCGGCGACCGGGCGGCGCTGCTGCTTCCGCAGGGCCTGGACTACACGGCGGCGTTCCTCGGCTGTCTCTACGCCGGAGTGATCGCCGTCCCGCTGTTCGGCCCCGAACTACCCGGCCATGAGGGGCGGTTGGCCGCCGTCCTCGCCGACTGCGAGCCTTCGTGCGTCCTCGCCGACTCGGGCACCGCCGCAGGGGTCGAGCGCTTCATGGCCGAGCAGGGGCTGCCGCGCGTGCCGGTGGTCCTGGTGGACCGGCCGAGCGGGAACTCCGCTACCGCCCCCACGGAGCGGCCCGAACTCCCGGAGCGGCTCGAACCGGACGACATCGCCTATCTCCAGTACACCTCCGGCTCCACCCGCAGCCCGGCGGGCGTCGTGATCAGCCACGCCAACGTGGTGGCCAATGCCCGCCAGGCCATCGATGCCTTCGCGGCCGACGCGGCGAGCAGCACGACGGTCGGCTGGCTGCCGCTCTTTCACGACATGGGCCTCGTCCTGAGCGTGGCCGCGCCCGTCGTCGGCGGCTTCCCCTCGGTCCTGATGGACCCGGTCGCCTTCCTGGAGCACCCGGTGCGCTGGCTGCGGCTGCTCGCCGCGTATCCCGGCACGATCAGCGCGGCCCCCAACTTCGCCTACGACTACTGCGCGAGCAGGATCGACCGGGACGAGGCCGCCGAGCTGCGGTTCGACCGCGTCAAGGTCCTCATCAACGGCAGCGAGCCCGTGCGCCCCGGCACCGTCGACCGCTTCCGCGACGCCTTCGCCGAGGCGGGCCTCGCACCCGAGGCGCACTGCCCGGCGTACGGCCTGGCCGAGGCCACCGTGTTCGTGACGACCGACTCGTTCGCCGCACCGCCCACCATCCTGGCGTGCGATCCGCTCGCCCTGTCCGAAGGACAACTCGCCCTACGGGAGCCGACGGACCCGGAAGCCACCCACCTGGTCGCCTGCGGCACCCCGGCAGGGCAGGAACTGCTCGTCGCCGACCCGTCGACCGGCGCCGCACTGGGGCCGGGCGAGGTCGGCGAGATCCTGCTGCGCGGACCCAACGTCGGCCTCTGCTACTGGAAGCGCGGCGGGCTCTCCGAGGAGGTGTTCGGCTTCCGCCCGCCCGGCTCCACGGGCGCGGACGGCGACGCGGGGTGGCTGCGCACGGGAGACCTCGGCGCGCTCCATGAAGGGCGGCTGTACGTCACCGGGCGGCTCAAGGACCTGATCATCGTGGACGGCCGCAACCACTACCCCCAGGACATCGAGGAGACCGTGCAGTCGGCCGTCGATCTCGTACGACGGGACCGGCTCGCCGCGTTCTGCGTGCCCTGGACGGGTACGCAGACCGACGTCCTGGTCGTCGTCGCCGAGCACCGGCGCGGCGCGGAGCCCACCGAACAGGACGCGCTCGCCGCGCTGCGCACCGCCACGGCCGCCGTCTCGGCCCGGCACGGACTGCGCCTGGCCGAACTCCTGCTCATACCGCCGGGCGCACTGCCCAGGACGAGCAGCGGCAAGGTCGCCAGAGCGGCGGGCCGGGCGCGCTACCTGCTCGGCGCCTTCGGCGAAGGGGGCCGGGGCGGCGCGGAGGGCGCGCGATGAGGGGGGAGGCGCACGCGGAGATCCGGGCCGCGATCGTCGAGAGCCTGAGCGCCTGGTACGGCCTGGCGGCCGAGGAGATCGCCGACGACCGCCCGCTGGCGGAGCTGGGCCTGACCTCGCGGGACGCGGTCGTCCTCACGGCGCGCCTCAGCGACCTGGCGGGGACCCGGCTGCCCGCGACGCTGCTCTGGGAGGCGTCGACGATCGGCGCGCTCGCACAGCGCGTGGCGCGCGGCGAACCGGAGCACGGCGGTGCGCCGTCGGAGCAGGTGAGTACCGACCTGCCGTCCGCGCGGGGAGATGCGCCGGTCGCGGTCATCGGCGTCGGCTGCCGGCTGCCCGGCGGCGCCACATCGCCCGCCGCGTTCTGGCGGCTCCTGAGCGAGGGCCGCGACGCCGTGGGCACCGTCGGCGACGACCGCTGGGCGCCCTTCGTGCGGGAGGGCAAGAGCCTGCCGGACGAGATCAGCAGACACGGTGGCTTCCTCGGGGACGGGGACATCGGCGGCGTGGCCGGTTTCGACGCCGAGTTCTTCGGCATCGGCGCGCACGAGGCCACCGCCATGGACCCCCAGCAGCGCATGCTCCTGGAGGTCGCCCGCGAGGCCGTCGACCACGCGGCCCTGCCCGCGCCGTCCCTCGCGGGCACCCGTACCGGCGTCTTCGTGGGCATCAGCGGCAACGAGTACGCCCATCTCACCACCGCGGACCCGGAGTCGGTCGGGGCCTGGACCCCGCCGGGCGCGGCCCTGAGCATCGCCGCGAACCGCCTGTCCTACCTCCTGGACCTGCGCGGCCCCAGCATGGCCGTCGACACGGCGTGCTCCTCCTCGCTCGTCGCCGTGCACCACGCGGTACGCAGCCTCGGCGCGGGGGAGAGCGACATGGCGCTGGCCGCCGGGGTGAACCTGCTGCTCTCGCCGGCGGTGACACTCGGCTTCCAGCGCGCGGGGGCGCTGGCCGCCGACGGCCGGTGCAAGGCGTTCGACGCGAGGGCCGACGGCATGGTGCGCGGCGAGGGCTGCGGCGTCGTCGTCCTCAAGCGCCTCGCGGACGCCGAGCGCGACGGCGACCGCGTCCTCGCGGTCATCGAGTCCACCGCCGTCAACTCGGACGGCCGCTCCAACGGCCTCACCGCCCCCAGCGCGGAGGCCCAGCGCACCCTCCTGGAACAGTGCCACGGCACCGGACCCGCGACCGTGGACTACGTCGAGGCGCACGGCACGGGCACAGCCCTGGGCGACCCCATCGAGGCGTCCGCGCTCTCGGCCGCGCTCGGCGCTGGGCGCGGGCGTGCCGCAGACCAGCCGCTGCTCATCGGCTCGGTGAAGACGAACATCGGCCACCTGGAGGCGGCTGCGGGCATCGCCGGGCTCATCAAAACGGTCCTCGCCCTGCACCACGACGAGATCCCGCCCCACCTGCACTTCACGGCACCGGGCCCGCACGCCGACCTCGACGCACTGGGCCTGCGCGTCGTCACGGGCCCCGAGCCGTGGCCCCGCTACTCGAGCACCGCACGCGCGGGCGTCTCGGCGTTCGGCTTCGGAGGCACGAACGCCCACGTGGTCCTGGCGGAACACCGCGTGCCGCGCGGCGCACGCCCGGCCGCGACCGGCCCCGTCATCACCCTGCTCGACGGCGTGACCGAGGACCGGGTACGCGCGTACGCGGGCGAGTTGGCCCAGTGGCTGACCGGACCGGACAGCCGCGCCGTCCGCCCGGCGGACCTGGCCCGCACCCTCGCGGGCCGCGTGGGGCGGGGCCGCCACCGGGCGGCGGTCGTCACCCGCGGCCGGGAGGAACTGACCACGGCGCTGGCTCGGCTGGCCGGGCGGGAGCCCGACGGGCGGGTGCTGGTCGGGGCGCCCGCGCCCGGGGGCGGCCCCGGGGCGGTGTGGGTCTTCTCCGGGTACGGCTCGCAGTGGGCCGGGATGGGCGGCGAACTCCTCGCCGCGGAACCGGGGTTCGCGGCAGCCGTCGACCGTCTCGAACCGCTGCTGCGCGAGCAGGCCGGCATCTCCCTGCGGGACTGCATGGCCCCCGGCGCCGATCTGACCTCCCCCGACGTCGTCATGCCCGCCCTCTACGGAATGCAGGTCGCCCTCGCCGAGCTGTGGAAGGCGTACGGCTTCGAGCCCGCGGCCGTGATCGGCCACTCCATGGGCGAGATCGCCGCGGCCGTCGCCTGCGGCGCCCTCGACGCGGCCACCGGCGCGCGCGTCGTCGCGATCCGTTCACGGCTCCTCGCCGGACTCACGGGCGGGGCCATGGCCGTGGTGGACCGCCCCGGCGAGCACATCGAGGCCCTGGCCGCCGACTTCCGCACGCTGCAGGTCGCCGTTCACGCGTCTCCCGCGCAGAGCGTGGTCACCGGCTCCGCCGAGGACGTGCGCGGACTCATCGACCACGTCACCCAAGAGGGCGGCTTCGCCCGTTCCCTGCGCGTCACCGGCGCCGGGCACTCGCCCGACGTCGACCCGCTGCTCGCCGACTTCGCCCGCGAGCTCGGCACCGTGCGGCACGCGCGCCCCGGCTGCCGCCGCTACTCCACCGTCCTGTCCGACCCGCGGGACCCGTGGCCCTGCGACGTCGACTACTGGGTGGCCAACCTGCGGCGACCCGTCCGCTTCAGCCAGGCGGTACGCGCGGCGGCGCAGGACGGCCACCGGGTGTTCGTCGAAGTCGCCCCGCACCCCACGCAGTTGCACCCGCTGACCGAGACGCTGCGGGACGCGGGCGCCGAAGGCTCGCTGATCCTGCCGACCCTGCGCCGCGACACGGACGACGCGCTCACCTTCCGTACGTCACTGGCTTCCCTGCTGGTGCGAGGCGTGGGCGTGGCCGGACCACGTGAACGTCTGCATCCCGGTGCGCGCATCGTCGACGTTCCCACGCCGCGCTGGCGCCACCGCCGGTTCTGGGCGGGGGAGGCTCCCGGCCCGCAGGAGGGGCCGCGTCACGCACCGGCGCCCACCCGCGCCTCGGGCCCGCTCGACCGCCTGCGCGGCTGCGTGGCCGACGTCATGGGCTACACCCCGGACCGCATCGACGCCGACACCCCTCTGACCGACCTGGGCCTCGACTCGCTCACCGCGGCACGCATCCGGACCGCCGTGGAGCGGGAGTTCGGGGTGCGGGTGGAGCCCGGGGTGCTGCTGCGGCAGGCGACGCTGAGGGGGGTCGCGGACCTGCTGCCGGATCGTGGGCCCGACGGGCGGGGCGCGGCTCCCGACAGGGCGGCGGAGAAGCCCCGGGCAACGCGCACGGACGGGCCCCTGCGCGTCCTCGCCGACGCCGGGCGCGGCACCCCCCTCTTCCTGGCCCACGCCGCAGGCGGCACCTCCGAGGTGTACGCACGCCTCGCGGCACGCCTGTCCGGGACCCGCCCGGTCTACGGCTTCGACAGGCTGGCCGCCCCCGAGGATCTCCAGCCCCGCGCGGAGCACTTCGCGGAACGCATCCGCGCGCTGTCCCCCAACGGGCCATGGTTGCTGGGGGGTTGGTCCTACGGCGGTCTGCTGGCCCAGGAAGCCGCAAGGCTCCTCACGCCACACGGCACCGTCAAGGCCCTGGTCCTCCTCGACTCCGTACTGCCCCTGCCCGCGCCCCCAGGCCTGAGCCCGGCAGAGGAAGCCCGCCGCCGGTACGCCGATTTCGCCACGTACATAGGCCGTACGTACCGCGCCCATCTCCCGCTGCCCTACGAGCAACTGGCGCGCCTGGACGACGCCGAGCAGATCGCTCTCGTCATGAAGCTGCTCGAGCAGGCCGTCGACCTGCCCCGGGCCGTCCTCGACCACCAGCGCACATCGGCCCTCGACCTGCGCAGCGGCGAACGCCACACACCAGGGCCGTACGCGGGCCGGACGCTGCTCTACCGGGCCACCGAACCGGCCCCGCACACCGTGCGCGACATCCGCTACGAACGGGACGACGCAAGCCTCGGCTGGGACGCCCACTGCACCGACCTCACGGTCACCCCCCTGCCGGGCCACCACCTGTCCCTGCTGGACCCCCCGGTCGTGGACACGCTCGCGGAGCTCCTGGCCCGCGACCTGCCCGACGACTGACCCGGCCCACGACCGCCCCCGCCGACCCCTGACCCGCCCGCCTGTACCCCCGCCGAGAGGACCGCCCCCATGCGTCACAAGCACCGCAGACCACGCAAGAAGCTGGCCGCCCTGGCCGCGGTCGCCGCCCTCCTCGCCACCGGCGGTGCCCTGGGCACCTCCACCGCCCTGGGCACACCCACCGCGGCGCCCGCGGCGGCCCGAGCCGCCGACAGTCCGCGCGTCGTCGGCGAGAAGTGGCTCGACTCCCGCACCGTCGACCTCACCATCGACTCACCCGCCGTGGGCAAACAGCTCCCCGTGCGCGTCATCCTGCCGACCCGCTTCAAGGAACAGCCGGACCGCACCTGGCCCGTGCTCTACCTCCTCCAGGGCGCCCACGACGACTACACCTCCTGGACCCGCGAGACGGACGTCGAGGAGTTCCTGGCCGACAAGGACGTCATCACCGTGATCCCGGCGTCGGGCCCCACCGGCATCCCCACCGACTGGTGGAACCACGGCAGCCCCACCGCACCCGACTACGAGGCCTTCCAGGTCGAGGAGTTGACGGGCCTCCTGCGCGCCACCTATCGCGCGAACGGCACCCGCGCCGTCGCCGGAGTCTCCACCGGGGGCTACGGCGCCATGGCGTTCGCCGCCCGGCACCCCGGCACCTTCGGCGCGGCGGCCTCGTACAGCGGCGTCCTGGACACCACGGCCCTCGGCATGCCGACGGTCATGAACGCCATCGTCGCCCGGGAGCTCCAGCTCCCCTCCGCCCTCTGGGGCAGCCCCTTCCTGCACCGCGAGAACTGGAACCGCCACAACCCCGCCGCCCTGGCCAAGCACCTGGCCGGAACCCGGCTCTACGTCTCCCAGGGCAGCGGCATCCCCAGCAGCGACTTCGGCAACCTGGAAGGGGCGGTCCTGGAGGGCACGCTGTGGGGCCAAGCACACGGTTTCACCCGGCAGTTGGACCGCGCCGGAGTTCCGGCGACGGTCCACTTCTACCGCGGCGGCTCACACGCCTGGCCCTCCTGGCAGCGGGAGTTCAAGGCTTCCTGGCCGACGCTGGCGGCGGGCCTTGGGCTTCCCGCGCAGGCGTCCTGACATCGGCGGACAGGCGGGCGAGGCGCCGCTCGTCCGGCCAGCGCACCGCGCTGGCCCACGAGGCCAGTTCGAAGAGGCGTATCAACCGGGCGCTGGAGTCGATCTGGCCGCGCAGCACCCCGTGCCGGGCGGACGTCGGGTCGGCGTGGTGGAGGTTGTGCCAGGACTCACCGCCGGAGAACGGGGCGAGCCACCACACGTTCCCGGAGCGGTCCCGGACCCGGAAGGGCCGGTCCCCGCTGATGTGACAGATCGAGTTGATCGACCAGGTGACGTGATGGAGCAGACCGATGCGGACGAGCCCGGCCCAGAAGAAGGCCGACCAGGCGGCGCCGGAGTCCCAGGCGCCCTCGCCCCAGAGCCCTCCCGCCACGGCGGGCGCGCCGAACGAGAACAGCACGATCAGCGGCTGCCAGCGCGCCACCAGGGCCAGGTCGCGGTCGGCGAGGAGGTCGGGGACGTACTTCTGCTGGTTGGTCCTGTCGTTGTTGAAGGTCCAGCCGACGTGCGCCCACACCATGCCCTTGAGCAGCGCGCGCACGGAGGTGCCGAACCGCCAGGGGGAGTGCGGGTCGCCCGGCTGGTCGGCGAACTGGTGGTGGCGGCGGTGATCGGCGCACCAGGTGATCGCGTCACCCTCGACGGCCATCGTCCCGGCCACCGCGAGGGCGATCTTCAGGGGGCGGGCGGCCTTGAACGCCTTGTGCGTGAACAGGCGGTGGTAGCCGACCGTGATGCCGTGCACGGCGATGGCGTACATCACCGCGCCGATCACCAGGTCGTGCCAGGTGACGCCCCAGCCCCACAGCACGACGACGGACGCGATCACCGCGACAAAGGGAATACCGACGAACACCCCCACCACGACCCGGTCAGCTGTGCCCATGCGTTCGCCCCAAGCGGCGTTCGCGCTCTCTTCTGCCATGGGTTTCCTCACCTTTCCGTGCGAGTGAGCCGGACATTAGCGAGGGAAAGGGAGAGGCTTCTACTCGAAAAGTGATGACAGGACGGCGATTCGATTGGCGATCCTGGTGAATTGGAGCCGATCTGCTTGTGGGATGCGGGTGTTCCGCCGCAATGTATGAACCCGGAACAGTAGGCACGCACCGCACGAACCCCGACCACCGGACAGCTGTGCCGAAGGAGGAACGTCATGGATGTGCTAGCAGAGGCAGTCGTCGCGGGAGCCGACGCGGACGAACTGCGCCGACTTCCCTTACCCGCCGAATTCACCGCCGCGCATCTGCGCAAGGAAGACGTGGAGAGTTTCACGGGGGTGGCGGACAAAGACGTCCGAAAAACACTCCACGTGGGATCAGTGCCGATGCCCGAACTCGCCCCGGACGAAGTCCTGGTGGCCGTCATGGCGAGCGGGATCAATTACAACACCGTGTGGTCGGCGATGTTCGAGCCGATATCCACCTTCTCCTTTCTGCGGCATTTCGGCGCGAAAGGCGGCTGGGCGGCGCGGCACGATCAGCCGTATCACGTGGTCGGTTCGGACGCGGCCGGCGTGGTCGTCCGTACGGGCGCCGGGGTGCGCCGCTGGAGCGTCGGCGACGAGGTCGTGGTCACCCCCGCCTACGTCGACGACGAGGAACCTGCGACCCACGCCGACGGCATGCTCGGCGACTCCCAACTGGCCTGGGGCTTCGAGACCAACTTCGGTGGACTCGCCCACTACTGCGTGGCCCGCGCGAATCAACTCATCGCCAAATCACCCAAGTTGACCTGGGAAGAGGCGGCAGCCAACCCGCTGTGCGCGGGCACCGCCTACCGCATGCTGGTCAGCGACCGCGGCGCGCGGATGACCCAGGGCGACATCGTGCTGATCTGGGGCGCGGCGGGCGGCCTCGGCGCGTACGCCGCGCAGCTCGTGCGGGGCGGTGGCGGCATCGCGGTGGGCGTGGTCGGCAGCGAGGAGAAGGCGGAGCGTGCCCGCGCCTTCGGCTGCCACGCGGTGATCAACCGCGCCGAGATCGGCCTGACCGGCACCGCTCCGGCCGACCCGGCGGCGGTCGGCAAGAAGCTCGGCAAGCGGATTCGCGCCGAGGTGGGGGAGGACCCGCACATCGTGTTCGAGCACGTGGGGCGGGCGACCTTCGGGGTCTCCGTCTTCGTCGTCCGCCGGGGCGGCACCGTCGTCACCTGCGGATCGAGCACCGGCTATCTCCACGAGTTCGACAACCGCTACCTCTGGATGCGCCTCAAGCGTGTCATCGGCAGCCATGGAGCCAACCTCCAGGAACAGGCCGCCGTGGCGCGTCTGCTCGACCTCGGTCACATCCGGTCCGCCCTGTCGGTGACGTACGACCTGAGGGACACCGCCGAAGCCGCCCGCCTCGTCCAGGCCAACCGGCACACCGGGAAGGTCGGCGTCCTGGCGCTCGCGCCCCGGGCCGGGCTGGGCAGGAGGGGCGTGGCATGAGGCGTTGACCTGAAGTTTGGTCGAGGTTCTACGGTCGAGTTGTTCGCGGGGCGCACCCGCCCCGCGGCGACCTTCAGGACCGCAGGGCCCTACGACTTCAGGAGACACCGATGACCACGAACGAGCAGCTGAACCGCCGCGACGTCCCCGGCCGTTACCGGTACTCCGTGATCCCGCACGTCATGGTCGACGGCGCGGCGGCCGCGATCGACTTCTACGCGGAGGCTTTCGGCGCCAAGGAGCTCTTCAAGCTCCAGGCGCCGGACGGGCAGGTGATGCACGCCGAGATCGAGATCAACGGCTCGGCCCTGATGCTGGGAGATGCCGCGGGCGTGTTCACCTCTCCGTCGGGAGCGGGTGGCCCGTCGGTCGCGCTGCACGTGTTCGTCGACGACGTGGACGCCCTCGCCGACCGGGCCGTCACCGCGGGGGCGGAGCTGCTCCAGCCGCCGACGAACATGTTCCACGGCGACAGGACCGCGATCCTGCGCGACCCCTACGGGCACGTCTGGGTCTTCCTCACGCACCTGGAGGACGTGTCCCCGGAGGAGATCGTGAGGCGCGCGGCCATGGTGTGAGGGTGTGACCGCTGCCCGGTCATGGCCCGTGAGCGCATGACCGGGTGCGGGCGTACGGGCGTATGGGCCCGGCTCAGCGGACCGTCACATAGACCACGGGCGAGATGGCGCCGCCGCCGACGATGCGCAGGGAATTGCGGCCCTTGAGGCCGAGCTTGACCCGCATGTTGTACGCACCGGAGCGTGCGGTGTACACCGACGCGGGCAGCGACACCCAGCGCTTGCCCTGCTTCTGCTGAAGCGTGACGCGCGTACCGGCGCGCATGTGGTGGCCGACGCCGTAGATGCGGAAGTCGTGCCACGCCCGCACGCTGCCCACGGTCGACTTCGCCGTCAGCGTCGGGCGCGGAGCCGCGGTCACGGCGGCCCCGGGTGCGTGCGAGGAGTGCGGGCTCACGGCGCCGGCGCCGGCCACCGCGGGCCCCGCCAGGACGGTGAGGGCCGCGATTCCCGCCACCGACACCTGCTTCAGCTTCAACCGGTTCACGGTCAACGTCTTGTCTCCATCTCTCTGTTGATTTCTCGCTTGGTCGCTTTGCCGAGAAAGCTCTGCCAGCCGCCCGCGGGCTGCTCGCCCACCTGAAGTCCGCGCAGCCTGGCGAGGACGGCCGGGTCCTGGACGTCGAGCCAGTCGACGAACTGCCGGAAGGAGACGAGGCGTACGTCCTTCTTCCCGGCCATCCCCTTGAGGGCTTCTTCGACGGCGTCCATGTAGATGCCGCCGTTCCACTCCTCGAAGTGGTTGCCGATGAAGAAGGGGGCACGGTTCGTCTCGTACGCACGCCGGAAACCGGCGAGATACGACTGGGTCGCCTGGGTGCGCCAGCCGGGATAGTTGTACGAGGGCGCCCGCGTCGAATTCTTCGACTGGTTGGCCAGGACGTTGTAGTCCATGGACAGGACCTCGAAGCGGTGCCCGGGGAACGGGATCTGCTGCAACGGCAGATCCCACACCCCCAGGCGTTTCTCCGGCCACCGCTGCGATCCGCCGGGGGACGAGGAGTCGTAGCGCCAGCCCCGTTCGCGGGCGACGGGCAGCAGATTGTTCCGGCCGAGGAGGCAGGGCGTACGGCCGCCGACGAGTTCCTTGTCGTAGTCGAAGGGCAGTGACGGCAGATCGGTCCAGCCGGTGTTCGTGCGCCATTCCTTGACGAAGCCGGCGGCCTGGTCGATTTCGCTCTGCCATTGCGCGGGTGTCCAGTGGGCGACGCTTCCGGTGCCGGTGCAGAAGTGTCCGTTGAAGTGCGTGCCGATCTCGTGGCCTTCGAGCCAGGCCTGGCGGACGTACTTCAGCGTCTCCTTGATGTGACCGTCGGTGAGATAACCGATGTCGGACGCGCCGACCGCGTTGTTCGGCGGCTTGTAGAGCCGCTTCTTGGATTCGGGAAGGAGATAGAGCCCGGAGAGGAAGAACGTCATCTTCGCGTCGTGGTCCTCGGCCAGCTTCAAGAAGCGCGGGAAGAGACCGTTGCCGACCTCGCCCGCACCGTCCCAGGAGAAGATCACGAACTGCGGGGGCGTCTCACCCGGCTCCAGGGGGACAGGGGAGTCCGGCTGCATCGGCTGCTTGCCCGTGAACGCCGTCGAACCGTCGCCGATCGGACGCGCCGGTGCCTGCTTCAGCTGCGCGCCGTGCCGTCCGCCCTCTCCCTCGTGCCCGTGCCCCTGCGCCGCCCCGGAGGGCGACGGGGACGCCGAACCCTTGGATACACGCTCCTCGGCACCGCACCCGGCAAGGCCCACGCCCGCTGTCACCGCAAGTCCGAGCCCCAGCGCGTGCCTTCGGCCGACCGAGCGCATACCCACTCCGTTCACTCGCTTCCTGGTCTCACCATGTGTAGACCGCAAGAAGATGAACGAATCAGATGACGGTATGTCTTTTGCCGGATTTGACCCGAAAAGGGCAGTTGCTGGGGGTGTGGTAGATGGGGCGCTGGGCTGCTGGTCCGACCGGTCGGTGACGGAGCGTTAGAACTGATGGCCCATCAAAGTCCCCGAATGGGAGCGCCAGTGGTCGACTGCCGGGCCCGTCAAGTCCCTGGTGGATCCCACCCGCACGGAGGGGTCCACTGGACACCGCCGAGCACTGGCTCCCCTTCGATCACGTCGATCAGCTGCTGCACCGAGACGCCGCCGAGCGGCCCGGCCACGGAGACGACACCGGCGAGCGCCTTGTGCGCCCGGCGCCAGGCGCGGCTGCGACGGCCGCGCAGATGCTCCACGAGGGCGTGCGCGTACTGCGTCATGGCGCGCGTCCACATGTCGTGCCGCGTCTGCGTGCCGGCCGACGCACGGCGGACACTGCGCAGCGCGTCGGCCGGGCGGACGCGTGCCTGGGCCACGGCGAGCTCGGCCCAGCTGATCGCGGCGGGCGGCCCGTGGTCCGCGTGGGCCGGGATGGTGTGGGCCGCTTCCCGCAGGTGCTCGATGGCGCGTTCCGTCTCTCCGTCGCGCAGCGCGATGATGCCTTGTACGTGGGAGACCCGTCCGATGGTGGCGTCGTCCCCCGCGAGGACGGCCACGCGCCACGCCTGGCCCAGGAGTTCCTCGGCCTCGGGGGCGCCGGTGCACGCCGAGAGCCAGCCGGCCAGCCAGAGGGCCTGCCCGCAGCCCACGGTGCCGGCGCGTGCGAGGGGCAGCAGCCGCCGCAGATGCTCGCGCCCCTCGGCGGCGTGTCCGCACACCGCCCACCAGAACCACAGGTCCACGACCATGCCGAGGGCGGCCGCGCTCTCGTCGGCGGTGTGCGGGCCCCGTTCGAGCGCGGCCCGCAGATCGGGCTCCTCGTCGCGCAGCAGCCGGGTCGCCTGCTCGTGCCGTCCGGTGCTCCACAGCTGATGGGCCCTGGAGGCGACGGTGCGGTACCAGGCGAGGTGGCGGGCGGCCGCCGCGGCGGACTCCCCGACGGATTCGAGGCGTTCGGCGCCGAACCCGCGGGCCGCGGCGGGCAGCCGATAGCGGGGCTGTAGTACGCCGCCGGGGTCACGCACCGGTTCGAGCACCGAGGCCAGGGCGAGCCGCGCCAGGCAGGACGCCACCCGCGCGGGGGCCAGCCCGCCGCCCGCGCACACATGGACGGCGGCGTCCTCGTCGAACTCGCCCGCGAAGACGCTGAGCCGCGCCCAGACGCTGCGCTCGGCCTGCCCGCACAAGGCATAGCTGGCGCCCACGGCGGCCCGTAAGGACCGGTGCCGCCGCACGGGTGCTTCGGGCGAGCCGAGCCACCCCTGGGCGGGCCGGAGCATCCGCGCGAGCTGTTCGGGCGGATGCAGGGCGGTCTGCGCCGCGGCGAGCTCCACCGCGAGCGGTACGCCTTCCAGCTGGGCGCAGATGTCGCTGACGGCGCGCAGTTCGGCTGCGTCGGGCAGGGCGGGTGTGGGGGCGGAGCCTCCGGCGGCCGACCGGGCGTCCGCCCCGCTCCGGAGAGAGCGCGCCCGCTCCATGAACAGCCGCACCGCGGGCCCCGGTTCCTCGTCCGCCCCCGGTTCGCTGACCGGGAGCGGTCCCAGGCGCAGGACCAACTCCTGTCCGAGCCCCAGCGATTGCCTTCCGGCGGCGAGAATCCGCACGCCCGGGGCGCGCTGCAGCAACGACCGCACCAGGCGCGCGCACTCATCGCGTACGGGATCGAAGTCGTCGAGAACGATCAGCACCCGCCGCGCCCGAAGCCGCGCCATGAGCTCCCGCTCAGCACCTCCTTGCTCGCTTCCGGCGGCGGACGGGCCCTGCTCGTCCGCATCCGTCGCAGGCGGACGCTGCTCGTTCGTACTCGCCGCGGGCGGGGCCTGATCACCCGCGACCGCCGCGAGCCGCCGCCTCTGCTCGCTTCGCCCCGCGGCGGGCCGCTCCTGCTCGCCCCTACCCGTGGCAGCAGTCGGGTCCTGCCCGCCTCCATCCACCGCGGGTAGGCCCTGCTCGCCCTCACTTGCCGGGGAGGGCGCCTGCTCGTCGTCCCCACTTGCGGGGGAGGGCGCCTGCTCGTCGCCCCCACCTGCCGGGGAGGGCGCCTGCTCGTCGCCCCCACCTGCCGGGGAGGGCGCCTGCTCGCCCCCACCTTCCGGCGAGGTCGCCTGCTCGTCGCCCCCACCTGCCGGGGAGGCCCCCCGCTCACCTCCACCCGCCTCCCCGTCCATCGCCTCGACCACCGCCCGTGCCACCGACTGCCCCCGCGCCGGGCCGCCGCCGTCCCACCAGCGCACGATCACCACCGCGTCCGTCAGCTGGCTGCCCACCGCTGCCGCGGCATGCGCCGCGAGGGTGCTCTTGCCGATGCCCGCACCGCCGACCACCGTCACCAGCCTGCTCTGGGCCAGCAGCCTGCGGAGTCTCGACAGTTCCTCGGTCCGGCCCAGCAGGCCACCCCCGCGCACACGCACTCGCCCCGTCATCCCCTTCACGCTCGGGCCCTTCCATGCCGCGAGCCCTGCCGCCCGCCGCATGCCACACTCGCCGTGCAGAATCGTCACTGCAACGAATTCGCCAGATCCTCTAACTCCGTGTCCCGATCTGGGTTACGGGGCGAAGGGCCCGGCGGTCTGTCAGGCAGATCACCCTCCACCGGCGTCCTGCCTCACGTGACCAAGAACGAGCCGGAGCAGCCGGCCCCCGAGCGGCCGACACCCGAAGGACCCCAGAAGGAGAGACCGGCGCAGGAGCGGCTCTCCGCCGCGGAGACCTGGCGGGCGCTGTACCGCTACTTCCGCCCGCACCGCTGGGTCGTCGCGTTCGGCGCCCTGTGCACGCTGATCGGCGCGGCGACCGGCCTCGCCCAGCCGCTCGCCGCGAAGGCCCTGGTGGACCGGCTCGGCAGCGACGAGTCGATCGCCGGGATCATCCTCCTGCTCACCGCGCTCGTGGTGCTCGGCACCGCCATCGAGTCCGTGGGCGCGTACGTCCTCGAACGTACCGCCGAGTCCGTGGTGCTCGCGGCCCGGCGCACCCTGATCGGGCGGCTGCTGCGGCTGCGTGTGCCCGAGGTGGAGCGCACCCAGCCCGGCGACCTGATGTCCCGGATCACCTCGGACACCACACTGCTGCGCGCGGTCACCACACAGTCCGTGGTGTCCGCCGTCGCGGGCGGACTCTCCTTCATCGCGACGATCGTGATGATGGGCCTCATGGACGTCGTCCTGCTCGGCGTCACACTCGGCGTGATCGTGCTCATCGGCGGCGCCGTGGCCCTGGTGATGCCGAAGATCGCGCGCTCGACGGAGCGGGCCCAGGAAGCGGTCGGCACCATCTCGACCGCGCTGGAGCGGGCCTTCGGCGCGTTCCGCACGCTCAAGGCATCGGGCGCCGAGGAGCGCGAGACCGCCGCCGTGCAGGCCGCCGCGCAGGAGGCCTGGCGGCACGGCGTACGGTCCGCGAAGTGGCAGGCGGTGGCGTGGAGTTCGGTCGGCTTCGCCGTGCAGGTGTCGTTCCTCGCCGTCCTCGGCATCGGCGGCGCCCGCGTGGCGTCCGGCGCGATCTCCGTCTCGACGCTCGTGGCCTTCCTGCTCTTCCTCTTCTACCTGATCGACCCCGTGTCCCGACTCGTCGAGGGCGTCTCGCAGTACCAGGTCGGCTCGGCGGCGATCGCCCGGATCGTCCGGGCCGAACGCCTGGAGACGGAGGACGTCACCGAGCCCGCGACGCCCACCGGGCAGGACGGCCCCGCCGCCGTCGCCTTCGAGGACGTCACCTTCCGCTACCGCGAGGGCCTTCCGTACGTCCACCACGGTGTGAGCTTCGACATCCCCGGCCCCGGCATGACCGCCTTCGTCGGCCCTTCGGGCGCGGGCAAGACCACCGTCTTCGGCCTCCTGGAGCGCTTCTACGACGCGACGGGCGGCCGCGTCCTCGTCGACGGCCGCGACGTGCACGCGTGGCCGCTGGCCGAACTCCGCTCCGTCATCGGCTACGTGGAGCAGGACGCGCCCGTCCTCGCGGGCACCCTGCGCGAGAACCTCCTCTTCGGGGCGCCCGGTGCGACGGACGCGGAGATCGGGGACGTCCTCGTACGCGCCCGACTGGACACCCTCGTCGAACGGCTGCCGGACGGCCTGGAGACGCTGGTCGGACACCGCGGCTCGCAGCTGTCCGGCGGCGAACGCCAACGCGTGGCGATCGCCAGGGCGTTGCTGCGCAAGCCGCGCCTCCTGCTCCTCGACGAGGCGACGTCGCAGCTCGACGCGGTGAACGAAATGGCGCTGCGCGATGTCGTCGCCGAGGTCTCCCGGGAGGTGACGGTCCTCGTCGTGGCGCACCGCCTCTCGACGGTGACGCTGGCCGACCGGATCGTGGTGATGGACGCGGGCCGGGTCCGCGCGTCCGGCACGCACGAGGAGTTGGTGGCGGCCGATCCGCTGTACGGGGAGCTGGCGGCGACGCAGTTCCTCGCGACGACGGCATGATCGCCGTACAGTGGATCGGCCGCCGATAATCGCTGGCCCCGTAGGCGACCTCCAGGTTGGATGGCGGGCATGACCAGTGGACGCAGACGAGCGCAACTGTTCGTGGACGAAGAGCGGGACGGCCGGCTCGACGCCCGGACCACCGGCGAGGAGCGGCTCATGCTCGCCGATTTCCTCTCGGCCCAGCGCACCACGCTGGAGCTGAAGTGCGCGGGCCTGGAGGCCGAGTTGGCCCTGCGGTCCGTGGAGCCCTCCACGCTCTCGCTGCTCGGCCTCGTCCGGCACCTCGCCGACGTGGAGCGCCGCTGGTTCCGCCGCGTGCTGGCCGGTCAGGACGCGGCGCTCCTCTTCAGTACGGACGCCAACCCCGACCAGGACTTCGACGGCGCGCGGCCCGAACCCCACGTGATCGCCGAAGCATGGGAGGCCTGGCGCGCCGAGGTGGCCTTCGCCGACCGCTTCGTCGCCGAGGCGCCCGATCTCGACATCGAGGGCCACGACGGCTGGCGCGGAACGGTGTCGCTGCGCTGGGTGCTCATCCACATGATCGAGGAGTACGCCCGGCACAACGGCCACGCCGACCTCCTCCGCGAACGGATCGACGGCGCGATCGGCGTGTAGCGGTGCGTCTCCTCCGCAGAGAAGGGAACTCCGTCCCAGGTCGCGGAGGGTGAAGCACCACCCGGCGTCAACGGCGATGATCTCTCCATGAGTTCGAGCGAGATCACATTGATGTCCGACCCGAAGGTGGCCGCCGTACCGGTCCAGGAGTGCGGGGAGCGCCTGGTCGACGTGCGCCACGCAGGCACGCTCCTGGTCGACACCCGCGCCCAGGACGCCGACGACGCCTTCGCCCGGCTGCGCGAAGGCGTCCTGGCCCGCATCCTGCACGCCCAGACGCTGCTGCCCGACGGGCTGCGCCTGCTGTTCGTCGAGGGCTACCGACCGCCGTGGCTGCAGCGCGGCTACTTCGAGGAGTACGAGAGCCGGCTCCGGGACTTGAACCCCACGTGGACCGCCGAGCGGCTCCACACGGCGGCGAGCCGCTATGTGTCGCCGCCGGAGATCGCACCGCACAGCGCGGGCTCCGCCGTGGACCTCACCCTCGCCGACGCCGACGGCCGCGAACTCGACCTGGGCACGCGGATGAACGCCTCCCCGGAGGAGAGCGATGGCGCCTGCTACACGGATGCGGACAACATCACCGCCGCGGCCCGCCGGAACCGCGAGATCCTCGGCGCGGCCCTGCGGGGCGCGGGCCTGGTCAACTACCCCACCGAGTGGTGGCATTGGTCCTACGGCGATCGTTACTGGGCGCTGGCAGAGGGCGCGCCGCACGCCCTCTACGGGCCGGCCGGCGCGGAGGCTAGCGCGCGGTCGTCAGCCGGTTGACGAGGTCGTGCCACCCGGCTTCCACACGGTCGAGCGGCATGCCGAGCTCGACGGTCAGGTGGTGGACGAGAACGCTGTCGACGGAGCCGAGCAGGGCGTGCGCGAGCAGCTCGGCATCGCCCGCCACGCCCGCCTGGCGCAGCAGCATCGTGACGTGCGTGTGGCGCAGCCGGTTCGCCGGGACGGCGTAGGTGCGCAGCGGGTCGGTCCGGGAGGACAGGACCAGTTCGTGGTGGTCGCGCTCGTGACGAATGAGGGCGGGACCGAACGCGTGCAGGCGCTCCAGGGGCGGGGCGTCGGGGCCCAGCGGGGGCGGGCCGGAGAGGAAGGCGGCCTGGAGCTGCTGCTCGCTGTGGTCGAGCAGGGCGACGAGGAGGCCGGTGCGGTCGCCGAAGCGCCGGAAGACCGTTCCCTTGCCGACTCCGGCCGCCGCGGCCACCGCGTCCATGGTCAGCTGCGCGGCTCCGCACCCGGCCATCAGCTGTGCGGCGGCCTCCAGCAGGCGCGTGCGGTTGCGCGCGGCGTCGGCCCTGAGTGACGGCTCGCCGGCCGGGGTGAGGACGAGCTCGGTCGCCCCGCGCGGTGCGTCGGGCGAGGGGAGGGGCGGGAGAGCGGAGCCGGTCATGGGTCCAGCGTAACGCTCCGCGGGGACAAGTGGACCGTGGTCCGGATAGGTGGTACAACTTTAAACGGACCCCGGTCCGCTTGTCGCGTAACCCGTAGTCGCAACCCGTATATGAGTTCCGTCCGCACGTCTTTCAGGAGTTCCGCCATGTCTGTACGCATCCTCGCCCTCGTCGGCAGCCTCCGCGCCGGCTCCCACAACCGTCAGCTCGCCGAGGCCGCCGCCAAGCACGCGCCCGCAGGCGTGCACATCGAGCTGTTCGAGGGTCTTGCGGACGTGCCCTTCTACAACGAGGACATCGACGTCGAGGGCGGCGTCCCGGCCGCCGCGGCCCACCTGCGCGAGGCGGCCGGCGGCGCCGACGCCTTCCTGCTCTTCTCGCCCGAGTACAACGGCACCATGCCCGCCGTCCTGAAGAACGCGATCGACTGGCTGTCCCGCCCGTACGGCGCCGGTGCGATCTCCGGCAAGCCGGTCGCCGTCGTCGGCACCGCGTTCGGCCAGTACGGCGGCGTGTGGGCGCAGGACGAGGCCCGCAAGGCCGCGGGCATCGCGGGCGGCGCGGTCATCGAGGACGCCAAGCTGTCCATCCCCGCCTCCCTTACGCGCTTCGCCGAGACCCACCCGGCGGACGACACCGAGGTGGCCACGGCCCTCACCGAGATCGTCGCCCGCCTCACCGAGCAGGCCACGCCCGTCGCAGCCTGACGCTTGCACGCAGGGCCGCCAGGCGCGGGTGCGGCAGCCGAAGAGGGAGCCCCCGCAAGCGCGGGTCATCCTTCGCCGGCGCGTGGCGCGCCTGGGGGCGGGGCTCCCGGCCGAGGGTGACGCCGCCGTCAGGCGACGGGGGGCTTGGTCACCTTCGTCGCCGCGTAGAGCAAGGGCTCCGTACCCTGCTCGACCCCTGCGAGCGCAGGACGCCCAGTGAGGCGAGCGGGGAGAACCTCGGCTTGTCGCGGCCCAGGCTCGCGCCTGCCGTCTGGAGGCTGGTGCGCGTGCAGCCGGGGTGGGCGGCGTGCTAAGGAGCGGCGCGCCCCGTCCTGTGCGACCTGATCAGCGCGCGGGCCGCGGTCCTGGAACGCGATGTCTCCCCGAAGACCGCCGCGGAATACAAGCGGGCCGCCATCGCGAGCGTCGGCGTACCGGCCGGACTCGTGCGCGCCCACGTGCCGGAGCTCACGAGGGCGACGGGATGCGGTCCGCCGCCTACACCGTCAGGGTGACGGGCGCCGCCTGGGCGCACTCGCAGCCGTCCGCCGCGATGCCGGTCGCGTACGCAGCAGATCCCGAACTGGCAGTGATGCGGCTCGACTTCGCGCCGGTCGTCCGCGAGTGCTCGAAGTGCTGCGCAGCGGGTTGCTCGCACGGGCCGCGCGGTCGGCGCCCTAAATTGGTCCTCATGTACTCGACACGAGTGTCCGGGCACGTGAACGCCCCGCGCACGGCCGTCTATCAGGCGCTTCTGGACGCGGACGCGATCGCGCGCTGGCGCGTGCCGGACGGCATGAGCGGCCAGGTGCACACCTTCGACGCCCGCGAAGGCGGCCGGTTCCGCGTCTCGCTCACCTACGAGGCGCCGACCGGCACCGGCAAGTCGGCCGCGCACACCGACACCTACCACGGCCACTTCGCGAAGCTCGTACCCGACGAGCAGGTGGTCGAGGTGCTGGCCTTCGAGGCCGCGGATCCCGCGCTGCGCGGCACGATGACGATGACCACCACGCTCACCGACGCCGACGGCGGAACCGATGTCCTCGTCGTGCACGAGGGGATTCCCGACAGCGTCCCCGCCGCCGACAACGAGACGGGGACGCGCATGGCGTTGGCGAACCTCGCCCGGCTCGTCGAGGGAGCGCGGTAGGCGGCTCAGCGGACACGCAGCTCGGCCACGCCCCGCAGGTACGCCGTCAGGGCGACGGCGGCGAGCAGCAGGATCGCGGGCGCGAGCGCGGCGGACGTGCCGTGGTGGAGCTGAAGGAGTCCGCCCGCGAGGGCGCCGGCGAACATCGCGGCGACGGACACGAACCTGCGCACGGACGCCGGGCCAAGCCGGTCGGAGGCCAGGCCCGTCAGGGTGCGGGTGAGGACGGTGGTGGTCAGATCGGGTACGGCCAGCTTGCCGACCACGGCGTTCTGCAGCCCCATGCCGAGCGCCAGGAGCACGATCAGGACGTGTCGCGCGTCGGCGGCGAGATCGAGCACCAGGGCCGCCGCCACCAGCACGGCGTGCCCCGCGACGAGGAGCGCGAACAGCCGCAGCGGCTCGGTGACCCGTGGTGCGATCCGCCCGCCGGTCCACGCGCCGACGACGAACGCGCCGACCGCCAGAAGCGACGCCGTGGCGGACAGCTGCACGTCACCCGCGAGCGCGAAGCCCAGGAAGACCACATTGCCGGTCATGTTGGCGACGAAGACGCGGTCGAGGCCGAGGTAACTGACGGCGTCGACGAGACCGGTGACGAAGGTCAGCAGGACGAGAAGCGGGGGCAGCACGCCGTGGTGGCCCGCGGTTTCGGGGAAGAGGCGGGCGGCGGCCCGGTCGAGCAGTGAGTTCATACCGTCTCTTCGGCAGGGACACCCCGCGGCCCGACCGCCCCGGGCCCGCCTCACCGCTCCCAGACCCGGCGCACCTCGCTTCCGGGGTCGTCGCGCACCGTCCAGCGCCGGCCGATGACCGCCGTGGCCCGGCGGCGGGTGTCGTACCGGGCCCAGCCGGGGTCTCCGGTGCGGGCGAAGCGGATCCACGCGGCATGCATGCGGGGAGCCAGATCGGCAGGAGGGCTGCCGGGGCCGAACAGCGCGTCGGGGCCGCGCAGCCGATCCGGGTCGAGGCCGAAGACGAAGGGGAGTTCCACGGTGTGGGTGGCGCCGAGCAGCCCGTCGAAGGCGCCGGAGCGCCAGTCGAACAGATAGCTGTAGGTGGCCCCCGAGGACCGCTCGGCATGAGCGTCGGCCAGGGCACGGCTCCCCGCGCCGAACAGGGCGTCGCCCATGACGGCGGAGCGCAGCTGCCCGGGGGCGGCCCCGGGGTACGCCGCGCGATAGGCGTCGACGAGCACGTCCGGTTCGGGGTGGGAGCGTTCGGCGGCGGCCCGGACGTCGGCCATGGTCGAGTCGGCGTAGGCGCCGGAGGGGACGAGGTAGAGGTTGCCCTCCTCGGTGTTGGTGCCGACGAGGAGATCGATGTCGGTGCTGCCGTGTCCGGCGGCGACGGCGTCGGCGGGCTGGCGGTCCGCGACCACGCTGAAGGGGCTGAGTCCGATCAGCGGGTCGTACGCGGTCGCGGTCCGAAGGTCGATGCCGCCGAGTCGGGCCGCGGCCTCGACCAGGCGCGCGTCGGGGACGGCGGCGAAGGCGTCGGCGTGCGGCGCGATGTCCAGAGCTGCCGCTGCCGCCCGCGTCACCCGGGCGGCCTGTTCGGGCGAGAAGGCGCCCAGGCCGCTGCCGCTCTGCACGACGGCGCGCTGGACGAGACCCCTGCTCTGTGGCGCGGCGATGACGGCACCGGTCAGGGTGGCTCCGGCGGACTGGCCGAAGAGCGTGACCCGGCCGGGGTCTCCTCCGAACGCGGCGATGTTCTCCCGTACCCAGCGCAGGGCGGCGAGGACGTCGAGCAGACCACGGTTGCGCGGCGCTCCGGGCAGGTCGAGGAAACCGGCGATGCCCAGGCGGTAGTTGACGGTCACCAGGACGACGCTGTCGCGCGCGAAGGCGGTGCCGTCGTACAGGCCGGCCCGGGTCGAACCCGCCACGAAGCCTCCGCCGTGCACGAAGACCATGACCGGCAGGGCCTCCTCCGAATCCCGGCGCCCGGGGTGGTCGGGGGCCCAGACGTCGAGGGTGAGGTAGTCGTCACCGGGCACCCAACCGGGGCCGAAGTAGGGCGACATGTCGATACCGCCCAGGTTCCGCTCGGCCTGCGGCGCGGTCGGCCCCGCCGCGGTCGCGTCCCGTACGCCGTCCCACGGGGCGTGCGGTTGCGGCGCGGCGAAGCGTCCGGCCCGCACCGGGGGAGCGGCGTAGGGGACGCCGCGGAAGACCGCGACGCCCGCGTGCCGGGCACCGGCGACCACGCCCTGAGCGGTGGTCACGGTGCGGGTTTCGATGCGGGGCCCGGTGCCGGGCCCGGTGCGGTTCTCGGTGGTCATGCCGTCGCCCCCCGTCCCTCGTTCGCCTCGTGCACCTTGTTCGCCTTGTGTGCCGCGTTCGCCTGGTGTGCCTCGCGCCCCTCCGTACGCACGTACGGAGTGAAGGGAGCCCACCCCTTGATGGCGAACGCACTGCCCGAGCGTTCGACCTCGGCGGCGCCGTGGCCGCCCAGGTGTGCGGGAACGACGAGCGCGTTGTGGTCGGCGGCCCAGCCCAGGATCCGTCGGCGCGTGGCGCGGGCGCCGACCGGGTCCTCGCAGAAGCAACTGTTGTGCTCCGGATCGACGAGCTGGACGGGACTGTGCAGCATGTCGCCGACGAAGACCGCCCGGTCGGTCCCGGCGGCGAGGGTGAGCACGCTGGATCCGGGGGTGTGCCCGGGGGCCGCTTCCAGGCGCAGGTTGGCGTCGATCCGGTGGTCTCCTTGCCACAGGTGCACCTGTCCCGCCTGGTGCACGGGGGCGACGCTGTCCTCGAAGACGTTCTGGTTGCCGCGGCCGAGCAGGGGAGTGTGGCCGTTCGCCGGGTTCCAGAAGTCGTAGTCGTCCTTCGGTAGCAGGTAGGTGGCGTTCGGGAAGGTGGGGACCCAGTCCCTGTCGTCCAGATAGGTGTTCCAGCCGACGTGGTCGACGTGCAGATGCGTGTTGATCACGATGTCGACGTCCTCGGGGGCGACACCCGCACGCGCCAGGTCGGCGAGGAAGTCGGTGCGCAGGTGGCTCCACACCGGGGAGTAGGGGCGCTCCTTGTGGTTGCCGACGCCCGTGTCGACGAGGATGGTCTTCCCCTCGCTGCGCAGCAGCCAGCTCTGGACCGCGGAGTTGACGATGTTCGTCCGCGGGTCGAGGAAGTGGGGCGGGTGCCAGGCGGCGTCGTCGCGCCAGGCGTCCTCCGCGGCGGTGGGCAGGAACTGGCCGGGTGTCATGTCGACGGGGCCGTAGTACTCCTTGACGCGGGTGACGGTGACGCCGCCGAGTTCGATCTGTTCCAGCGGTTCGGGCTGATCCATCTGTTCCATCTGGTCCATCGGGGTGCTCCTGAGGGCCGGGGCGGTCGGGCTTTCGATCACCACCACCGTCGTCGGGGCCGCGCAGGTGAGCCAGACCCGCCGCTGCCTACCCCGGACAGGGTCAGGCTGGCGCGCACGGGCCGATGCAGACTGGGGGACATGAGCGAACGAGGCCGACTCGGCGACTTCCTGTACGCGCGCCGTTCCCAGCTGCGTCCCGTGGACGTCGGCCTGAAGGACTACGGCGACCGGCGGCGCGTGGCAGGCCTGCGCAGGGAGGAGCTCGCGCTACTCGCCGGTGTCAGCCCCTCGTACTACACGCGGCTGGAGCAGGGCCAGTCGGTGGGGGCGTCCCCGGAGATCCTGGACGCCGTCGCCAGGGCCCTCTGCCTCGACGCGTCGGAACGGAGACATCTGCACGACCTCGCCGACGCCGGCCGACGGCGAGCCCCGGCCCGTCGGCCGCGGCCCGAGCAGGCGGGGACCACCACGCTCCACCTGCTGAGCACCCTGGAGAGCGTTCCGGCGCTGGTCAGCGACCGCCGCACCGACGTACTCGCCTGGAACCGTCTTGGCCACGCACTGTTCGCGGCGCACGTCAGCCCCGACAGCCCTCAGCGGGTGGCCGAGCGCCCCAACCTCGCCCGGATGCTCTTCCTGGACCCGCACACCCGAGCGCTGTACGCCGACTGGACGGCGAAGGCCAAGGCCGTCGTCGAGAATCTGCGGATGGTCGCCGGACGCCACCCCGACGACACGCTGCTGACCTCGCTCATCGGTGAACTCACCGTCAAGAGCCCCGAGTTCGCCGCCATGTGGACCGGTCACCAAGTACGCCCCTGCGACTTCGCCCGCTACGAGATGCGCCACCCCCTCGTCGGCACCCTCACCGTGACCCAGCAGAGCCTTCACCTCCCCCAGGCCGAGGACCAGCACCTCGTGCTCGCGGTCACCGAGCCCGGCTCACCGTCGAGGGAAGCGGTGACCCTCCTCGGGCAAGCCGCCTCCGCCGCCGACCACCACCCGGGCTCCGGCGACGAGCGGGCCGAGGGCCGCGCCCACCTCCGCGCCAACCTCCGCGCGGACCAGCCCTAGGACGGCTGGCGCCCCTCCAACGCGGTCTGCCAGCCCGGCAGTTCGGCCGCACGCGCCGGTGCGGCCCGCCGCCCGCCCCGCGCGAAGAAGTCGGCCAGCGGAAGCGTCGCGGCGCCGACCGTCACCGCGTCCGGACCGAGGCGGCCCAGGCCGATGGTGACGCGTCCCGCCGGGTAGGAGAGGGCGTAGGTGGGGATGTGGCGCTTCACCGCGGTCAGGAAGCGCTCCCCGAGCTGGAGCCCCGCCCAGCCGCCGACGAGGATGCGCTCCGGCTGGAAGAGGTTGATCAGGTCGGAGAGGCCCGCGCCCAGGTACTCGGCGGTCTCCTCCAGCACCGCCAGGGCCGTCGGATCGGCCGCTCCGCCGCTCTCCGGATAGGCGGCGTCGAGCATGGCGGTGAGCGCGCTCTCCTCGTCCGTGCCCCCGGGCGGGCGCCCGCCCGCCTCCTGCCACCGTTCGAGCAGCGCCTCCGCCCCCGCGTACGCCTCCAGGCAGCCGAGGGAACCGCACCGGCACCGTCTGCCCTGCACCCGCACGGTGAGGTGCCCCCACTCGACGGCGCGGCCCTGTTCCACGTCCTCGGTGACGACGCACGCACCGACACCCGAACCGAACAGGACGACCACCGCGTTGCGCGTCCCGCGCCCCGCGCCGAACCACATCTCCGCCTGGCCGAGCGTCTTGGCCCCGTTGTCGATGAAGTACGGCACGGAATCGGGGAGTTGAGCAGCCCCCCGGGCGGTCTCCCGCAGCAGTGACTCCAGCGGGACCGCGTTCCAGCCGATGCTCTGCCCGTGCACGACGGCGCCGAGCTCGCCGTCGCGCGCGACGATGCCGGGCACGCCGATCCCGACGCCGAGAAGCCCCTCCTCGGTGACGCCCGCCGCGCCGAGCACCTCGCCGATCCCGTCGCGGATGTGCTCGGCGATGCCGCCGACATCGTGGCCCTTGAGCGTCAACGGCCGCTCCGTCCTGGCGAGTTCGGACAGGGAGAGGTCGAAGAGCTCGACGCGCACGCGGGTCTCGCCGACGTCCACGCCGATCAGCTGACCGCGGCCCGGCGCGACCCGAAGGAGCGTACGCGGGCGCCCGCCGTCGGACTCCACGCTGCCCGCCTCCTCCACCCACCCCTCCGTCACCAGCTCGGCCACGACGTTGCTGATGGAACCTGAACTCAGCCCGGTGGCCGGACCGAGCGTGAAGCGGCTCATCGGCCCCTCGAAGTACAGCCGCTGCAGTACGGCGGCGCGGTTCTCCCGCCGCAGGTCGTGCACCGTACGCCCGTTGCGCTGCCCAGCCATGTGGTTCCTTCCGGCGTGCTCTGCCTCGAAGTTGGTTCTGTGTGACCCCTTGACGGTATCTTCCCTGCCGGTTTAACTCACGTCCTAAATTAAGTCATGAGGGCATTCAAGAGTTGAACGCGGCGCCTGCTCGACCCGGCGCTGGGCCAGCCGTCCTCCCCATGACTCCCTCCGGAAGGGACACCTGGAGCCATGCGCAGATTCCGAGCCGCCGCCTTCGGCGCCGCCACTCTCTCGATCGCCCTCACCGCCTCCGCCTGCGGCGGCGGTTCGACGACGGGCGGCGAGGGGTCCAACGACTCGCCGAAGACGCTGACCTACTGGGCGTCGAACCAAGGACCCAATCTCGAGGCGGACAAGAAGATCCTCAAGCCCGAACTCGCCAAGTTCGAGAAGCAGACGGGGATCAAGGTCAAGCTCGAGGTCATCCCCTGGTCGGAGCTGCTCAACCGGATCCTGACCGCCACGACGTCGGGCCAGGGCCCCGACGTCCTGAACATCGGCAACACCTGGAGCGCGTCCCTGCAGGCCAGCGGCGCCCTGCTGCCCTGGGACGCGAAGAACTTCGAGAAGATCGGCGGCAAGGACCGTTTCGTGGAGTCCGCCCTCGGCTCGGCCGGCGCACCGGACAAGGACCCGGCCGCCGTGCCGCTGTACTCCATGGCGTACGCCCTCTACTACAACAAAAAGATGTTCAAGGACGCGGGCATCGAGAAGCCGCCCGCCACCTGGGACGAGCTGGTCGAGGACGGCAAGAAGATCTCCAAGGACGGCAAGTGGGCCCTGGGAGCGGAGGGGGCGAACCTCTCCAACAACATCCACCAGGTCTTCGCCCTCGGCAAACAGCACGGCGCCGACTTCTTCACCGAGGACGGCAAGGCCGACTTCACCTCCGCCGGCGCGGTCGCGGCCGTGAAGCAGTACGTCGACATGATGGCGAAGGACAAGATCGTCGCCCCGGGCAACGCCGAGTACGCGCAGAACCAGTCCCTGAGCGACTTCGCCAAGGACAAGACGGCGATGGTGCTGTGGCAGGCCGCGGCCACCACCTTCAAGTCCCAGGGCATGAGCGAGGACGAGTGGGGCGTGGCGCCCGTGCCCGTCCAGTCCGGCACGCCGGGCCAGGGCAAGGCCACCAACTCGATGGTCGCCGGCATCAACATGGCCGTCTTCAAGAACACCAAGAACATCGACGGCTCGCTGAAGTTCGTGAAGTTCATGACGAGCGACGCGGAACAGAAGATCCTCTGCAAGTCCTACGGTTCCGTGCCGCCCGTCAAGGCCGCACAGGAGGACGCCGCCTTCGACCGCCCCGAGCTGAAGGTCCTGCGCGACACCCTCGCCCAGAGCGCCGCGCCCCTTCCCCAGGTGGCCAACGAGTCGCAGTTCGAGACCGCGGTCGGCACCGCCGTCAAGAACCTCTTCGCGAGCGCGGCGGACGGACGTGAGGTCACCACCGCGTCCGTGAAGGCCGAACTGGTCAAGGCTCAGCAGCAGATGTCCCAGCAGTGAGCGACACGTCCATGACCGACACGTCCATGACCACGACCATCGTTCAGGACGCGAAGGAGCCGTCCGTGGCCGCCCCGGGAAAGCAGCGGGGGCCGCGCCGCCCTCCCGGACGGCTCCGCCGCATCGGCCTCCCCTACCTCCTGCTGCTCCCCGCCCTCCTGCTCGAACTCCTCGTCCACCTGCTGCCGATCGTCATCGGCACCGTGATGAGCTTCAAGGAGCTCACCCAGTTCTTCATCCGCGACTGGGGCGCCGCGCCCTGGTCGGGCCTGGACAACTACAAGGTGGCGGTGGACTTCGACGCGCCGGTGGGCGAGGCGCTGCTGCACTCGTTCTTCGTCACCTGCGCCTTCACGCTGCTGTCCGTCGGCCTCTGCTGGCTGATCGGGACGACCGCCGCCATCTACCTGCAGGAGACGTTCAAGGGGCGCGGCTTCCTCCGGGCGCTCTTCCTCGTCCCGTACGCACTGCCCGTGTACGCGGCCGTGATCACCTGGGGCTTCATGTTCCAGCGCGACAACGGCCTCATCAACCACGTGCTGCACGACCAGCTGGGCCTCACCGACAGCGCGCCGTTCTGGCTCATCGGCGACAACAGCTTCGTCGCGCTGCTCACCGTGTCGGTGTGGAAGGGCTGGCCGTTCGCCTTCCTCATCATGATGGCCGGGCTGCAGAACATCCCCAGGGAGATGTACGAGGCGGCCGCGCTCGACGGTGCCGGTGTGTGGCAGCAGGTCCGCCGCATCACGCTGCCGTCGCTGCGGCCCGTCAACCAGGTCCTCGTGCTCGTCCTGTTCCTGTGGACGTTCAACGACTTCAACACGCCCTTCGTCCTGTTCGGCAGGTCGGCGCCCGAGGCGGCGGATCTGATCTCCATCCACATCTATCAGTCCTCGTTCGCCACCTGGAACTTCGGCACCGGCTCCGCCATGTCCGTCCTGCTGCTCGTGTTCCTGCTCGCGGTGACGGGCGTCTATCTGTGGGTCACGTCGCGCGAGAGGAAGTCCGTGCATGTCTAGCGTGCGCATGGCCCCACGGCCCCGCCGGGCCGCGAAGCCCCGGTCGCCCATGGCGGCGCCCCGCTCGTTCCTCTGGTCGCGGCGGATCTTCCTGACGCTGCTCACGGGCTTCGTGCTCCTACCCGTGTACGTGATGGTCTCCAGCTCGCTCAAGCCCCTCGAAGACGTGTCCGGCACGTTCCGCTGGATGCCGAGCGGCCTCACGATCCGCCCGTACATCGACATCTGGAAGACCGTCCCGCTGGCGAAGTACTTCATGAACTCGCTGATCGTGGCGGGCGCGGCCACCGTCTGCTCGGTGGTGATCGCCGTCTTCGCCGCCTACGCCGTCAGCCGCTACCGGTTCCGCGGCAAACGCGTCTTCACGGTGACGGTCCTGTCCACCCAGATGTTCCCCGGCATCCTGTTCCTGCTGCCGCTGTTCCTGATGTACGTCAACATCGGCAACGCCACGGGGATCGCCCTGTTCGGCTCGCGGGCGGGTCTCATCCTCACCTATCTGACCTTCTCGCTGCCCTTCTCGATCTGGATGCTGATCGGGTACTTCGACTCGGTGCCGCGCGACCTGGACGAGGCGGCGCTCGTCGACGGCTGCGGGCCGATCGGCGCGCTCTTCCGGGTCGTCGTGCCGGCCGCGATCCCCGGCATCGTCGCGGTCGCCGTCTACGCGTTCATGACGGCCTGGGGAGAAGTGCTCTTCGCCTCCGTCATGACGAACGAAGGCACTCGCACCCTCGCCATCGGCCTGCAGGGCTACTCCACCCAGAACGACGTCTACTGGAACCAGATCATGGCCGCGTCGCTGGTCGTGAGCGTGCCGGTGGTCGCGGGCTTCCTGCTGCTCCAGCGTTACCTGGTCGCCGGCCTCACCGCCGGAGCCGTCAAGTGACCCACCCCCTCCCGTCTGATCCCCTTACGTCTGAGAGGACGTCTGTGTCCGAGCTCATCGACCTTGCCGCACTCCCGCACGACTTCGCGTGGGGCACGGCCACATCGGCGTACCAGATCGAGGGGGCCGTCACCGAGGACGGCCGTTCCCCCTCGATCTGGGACACCTTCTCGCACACCCCCGGAAAGATCGACAACGACGATCACGGTGACGTGGCCTGCGACCACTACCACCGCTGGCGCGAGGACATCGCGCTGATGAAGCAACTGGGCACCAACGCCTACCGGTTGTCCCTGGCCTGGCCGCGCGTCGTGCCCGGCGGCGACGGGCCGCCCAACGCCAAGGGCCTCGACTTCTACGACCAGTTGATCGACGGGCTGCTCGACGCGGGCATCACCCCGTCGGTGACCCTCTACCACTGGGACCTGCCCCAGATCCTCCAGGACCGCGGCGGCTGGCCCGAGCGGGAGACGGCCGAGCACTTCGCGGCGTACGCGTCCCTCGCCGCCGAGCGCTTCGGGGACCGCGTCACCCAGTGGGCCACCCTCAACGAACCGCTCTGCTCCGCCTGGATCGGCCACCTCGAAGGCCGGATGGCACCGGGCCTGACCGACCTGACCGCCGCAGTGCGCGCCTCGTACCACCTCCTGCTCGGGCACGGCCTGGCCACCCAGGCGATCCGTGCCGCGGCGCCCGGCGCGCAGATCGGCATCGTCAACAACCTCTCCACGGTCGAGCCCGCGAGCGACCGCCCCGAGGACGTCGCCGCCGCCCGCCGCGTGGACGGCCACACCAACCGCTGGTGGCTCGACCCGGTGCACGGCCGGGGCTTCCCCGCCGACATGCAAGAGGTCTACGGCGTCGAACTGCCGGAGCGATCAGGGGACTTGGCGACCATCGCGCAGCCGCTCGACTGGCTGGGCCTGAACTACTACTTCCCCGCCGTCGTCTCCGACGACCCGGCCGGCCCCGCGCCCTACGCCCACCAGGTGCGCCGCGAGGGAGTGCCCCGCACCGGCATGGACTGGGAGATCGACGCGAGCGGCATCGAGACCCTCCTGCTGCGCCTCACGAACGAGTACGGGGCGCGCAAGCTGTACGTCACCGAGAACGGCTCGTCCTACCCCGACGTCGTACGCCCCGACGGAACCGTCGACGACCCGGAGCGCACCGACTACCTGATCCGCCACCTCGCCGCCTGTGCGAGCGCAGCCCGCAAGGGGGCGCCGCTGGCCGGGTACTACGCGTGGTCGCTGCTCGACAACTTCGAGTGGGCCTACGGCTACGACAAGCGGTTCGGCCTCGTGCACGTCGACTACGAGACGCAGCGCCGCACGGTCAAGGGCAGCGGCCTGCGCTACGCGGACGTCATCAGGGGCCACCAAGGTCGCGTGAGCCGCGCCGCCTGACCCGGCCCGGCTTGGCCTGGTTCTGCCTGAGCAGCCGACAGCGGCTCCCGGTTCTCCGCCGATCCGGGGCCGCTGCGGCGTCCTTGCCCCACTTCCCCTTGTTCTCTTTGTTCCCTCTGTCTTCCTCCGTCAGGTCGAGTTCGTCTTCCTGCCCTCCTTCGCCGCCGCGCCTATGCACACGAGGCCCAGCAGGAAGGTGAGGCCGCCGATGATGATGTTGGTGAGGATGACGCCCATGTCAGGGCTCGTGCCGACGACCCACGGCGACACGATCATCCAGACGCCCATGGCGCACATGGCCCAGCTCAGGCCGTACATCCTGGCCGGCGCGACGGTGAACCCGAGGCCCAGCAGGCCGATCGCGATACCCATGATGAGGTTGTGCGTCGTGAGGACGGGCTGGCTTGTGGTGAAGTGGACCACCCAGGGGGAGATGGCACAGAAGAGGCCCGTGAGGAACACGGGCCCGTCCACGAGTGCCACATCGTTTCCACCGAGTACGCGGGCGTAGCGATCCCGCATTTCGGATACGTCAGGGTGAGCGGCTATGTCTCCCCTGTGTGAGACGTCGGCCATGAGACTCGTCTCCTCTGGTTCATGCAGGCCTGACCACGTCGCGCGGCGGGATGTCGCGCACATCCATTCTGCTCTTATTTTTTCTTTATGCGTAGTTATGTGCGATTCGTGGTCCACCGGTCACCGCACGTACGGGGGACCAGAACGCGCCGTCCCCCGCCGCGCCCGCTGGAATGGACACGTGACCGCGCCCCCGGACGACTGCCTCGCGCGCAACGAGTGGATCTGCGGCGAGTATCTGAGCACCCGCCGCCAGATCATCGTCGACGCGGTCCTCCAGCATCTGGAGCTGACCGCGGTCTCCGTGCTCATCGCGCTCGTCATCGCCGTCCCGCTGGCCGTCGTAGCCCGCCGCTGGGCCCTGGCGGCCGGTCCCGTCCTGGCGCTGACCACGGTGCTCTACACGATCCCCTCGCTCGCGATGTTCTCGCTGCTGCTGCCCGTGTACGGCCTGTCCGCGTCCCTCGTGGTCGCGGGACTCGTCCTGTACTCACTGACGCTGCTCGTGCGCAACATCCTGGCCGGCCTGCGCGCCGTCCCCGAGGACACCCGGCAGGCCGCGCGCGGCATGGGCTACGGACCCATCCGGCTCCTGCTCACCGTCGAACTGCCGCTCGCGCTGCCCGCCGCGATGGCGGGCCTGCGCATTGCCACCGTCTCCGCGGTCTCCCTCGTCACGGTCGGCGCGATCGTCGGCTTCGGCGGGCTCGGCAACCTCATCTACGCGGGCATGAACACCTACTTCAAGGCCCAGGTCCTGACCGCCTCCGTGCTGTGTGTCGTCATCGCCGTACTGGCCGATCTGCTGCTCCTGGGCGTGCAGCGGATCCTCACCCCGTGGACGAGGGCGGTCCGCTCATGAACACCATCAGCGATGCCTGGCAGTGGCTCACCGACTCGGCGCACTGGGCGGGTGACGACGGCATCTGGCACCGGCTCACCCAGCACCTCGTCCTCACCGTGGTGTGCCTGATCCTGAGCTGTCTGATCGCGCTGCCGGTCGCGCTCGTCCTCGGCCACCTGGGCAAGGGCGGCGCCCTCGCGGTCAACATCTCCAACGTCGGCCGCGCGGTGCCGACCTTCGCCGTCCTCGTCCTGCTGCTCCTCACCCCCATCGGGCAGTGGGGCGAGGGCCCCACCGTCGTGGCCCTCGTCCTGTTCGCCGTGCCGCCGCTGCTCACCAACGCGTACGTCGGCATGCGCGGGGTCGACCGCAGCATCGTGCAGGCCGCGCGCGGCATGGGAATGACGGGACGGCAGATGCTGTGGCGGGTCGAACTGCCGCTCGCGATGCCGCTGGTCCTCAGCGGGGTGCGGATCGCCGCCGTACAGCTCGTGGCCACCGCCACGATCGCGGCGCTCGCCGGCGGCGGCGGACTCGGCCGGATCATCACGGCCGGGTTCAACCTCGCGAGCACCCCGCAGGTGGTCGCGGGCGCCGTCCTGGTCGCGGTGTTCGCGCTGATCGTCGAGGGGCTCTTCGAGATCGGCGAACGGCTCGCCCCGGGGTGGGCGCGGGGGAGAGGGCGGACCGGATGAGGTCACGTGCGGCACGGACGGCGGCGATCGCGGCCGGGACGGCCCTGCTCCTTGCCGGGTGTTCCTCGGGCCCGTCCCTGGAGACCCAGGGCGAGGTCACCGCGCCGCCCGGCGACAGCCACCACCTGGTCGTGGGATCGGCGGGATTCACCGAGAGCGACCTGCTGGCCCAGATGTACTCCCTGCTCCTGACGGAGGCCGGATACGGCGCGGAGATCCTCTCCGTGGCCAACCGCGAGCTCTACGAACCCGCCCTGGAGTCGGGCCAGATCGACGTCGTCCCCGAGTACGCGGCGACGTTCGCGGACTGGCTGAACGCCAAGAAGAACGGCGCGGACGCGAAGCCGGTCGGCTCGCCCGACCTGGACGCCACCATGAGGGCGTTGCGCGGCCTGGCCACCCCGCGCGGGCTCACCGTCCTGGACGCGGGCAAGGCCGTCGACCAGAACGCGTTCGCCGTCACCGCGTCCTACGCCGAGCAGCACCGCCTGAAGACCCTGAGCGACCTGGGCAGGTCCGGCCTGAAGGTACGCCTCGCCGCGGGCGACGAATGCGTGCAACGCCCGTACTGCGAACCCGGCCTGAAGAAGGTCTACGGCATCGACATCACCTCCGTCGACCCCAAGGGCGTGGGCACGACCCAGGCCAAGAAGGCCGTGCAGAGTGGTCAGGACCAGATGGTCCTGACCACGTCGACGGACGCCACGCTCGACGACTTCGGCCTGGTCCTCCTGAAGGACGACAAGAAGCTCCAGAACGCCGACTACATCGTCCCGGTCGTCAACCGCTCCCGCGCGGGCAGCGAGGGCGTCGCAAACGCGCTCGGCCGCCTCAACTCCGTACTGACGACGGCGGACCTGGCCTCGATGAACGAACAGGTGGACAGCTGGCGCAGGCTGCCGCAGGACGTGGCACGGACGTACTTGGAGGAGAAGGGGCTGCTGTAGCCGGCGCCTGGCATGTCGGCGAACGGGGAGGCCTACGCGTCGGCGACGGAGTCGAACTCCACCTGGTCACGGGGCACGCCCTGGGCGTCCGCGTCCACCGAGCGGCGCAGGGCCTCGTGGAGCTTCGCCGGGGTCAGCACGCCGAGGAAGCGTGCCCCGTCGAGGACCGCGACCCAGCCCGCGTCGTGCTGGAGCATCACGCCGAACGCCTGCTTGAGCGGGGCGCCGACCGGGACCCACGCCTTCATGCGGTGGGCCAGATCGCCGACCCTGCCGCCCTCACCGGCCAGCGCCACCTCGTCGATGCCGACCCAGCCGTGCAGATCCCCGTCCGTGTCCAGGACGACGGCCCAGCGGGCGTCCTGCTCGCGCAGCCGGGCGGCGGCGTGCGCGGCGGGCTCGTCGAGGCGGACCACCGACGGCTGCTCCAGGTCGTCCGCCTGGATGTCGGTGACCGAGAGACGCTTCAGGCCCCGGTCGGCGCCCACGAACTCGGCGACGTACGGCGTCGCCGGAGTGCCGAGCACCGCACCGGGAGTGTCGAACTGCTCGATGCGCCCCTGCCCGTACACCGCGATCCGGTCACCGAGCCTGACCGCCTCCTCGATGTCGTGCGTGACCAGGAGGACCGTCTTGCGGACCGCCGCCTGCATCCGCAGGAACTCGTCCTGCAACTGCTCGCGCACCACCGGGTCGACCGCCCCGAACGGCTCGTCCATGAGCAGTACGGGCGGATCGGCGGCCAGCGCACGAGCCACGCCGACACGCTGGCGCTGGCCCCCGGACAGCTGCTCGGGGTAGCGCGATCCGTACGTCTTCGGGTCAAGGCCCACCAGGTCGAGCAGCTCGGCCGCCCGGGCCCGCGCCTTCGCCTTCTTCCAGCCGATCAGCGCGGGGACCGTCGCCGTGTTGTCGAGGATCGTCCGGTGCGGGAAGAGCCCCACCTGCTGAATGACGTAGCCGATACGGCGACGCAGGCGGACCGGGTCCATGTCCGCGATGTTCTCGTCGTTCACGAAGATGCGGCCCGCGGTCGGCTCGATGAGGCGGTTCACCATCATCATCGTGGTCGTCTTGCCGCATCCGGACGGTCCGACGAGCGTGACAAGTTCACCCTGGGCGACCTCGAAGGACAGCTCGTCCACGGCCATCGTGCCGTCCGGGTAACGCTTGCTGACCTGCTCGAACCGGATCATGCACTCACGCTAGCCGCGGCCCTCGGACTCCGCTCACCAGCACCACCTCCAGAGTGCGCGGGCCGTGCACGCCCTCCACCCGGTCCAGTTCGATGTCGCTGGTCGCGGACGGTCCCGAGATCCAGGTGAGCGGGCGGAGCGGGTCGAGCCGTTCGAGTGCCTGCGGGACGGAGGAGACCACCTGGTCCGGGACCCGCACGACACAGACGTGGTGATCGGGGACGAGCGTGATGCGACGACGGCCCTGGTCCGCACTGCCGTCCAGGACGATCGTGCCGGTCTCGGCGACGGCGAGCGCGCAGCCGGTGACGACGCTGTCGACCGCGTCGAGCTCGCGCGGGGTGCTCGCGGCACGGTCGTGCACACGGGCCGCGTCGGCGCCGTCCAGCCAGTGCGCCGGCAGACCGGGCGGCACGAGCACGGTCCGCGCGCCGCGTGCCGCGAGCAGACGCATGAGCAGCTGAGGCAGCTCATCGTCCGCGCAGCGGTGCACGAGCGCGCGATAGTCGGCGAGGTTCTCCGCGAGCAGCTCGACGGTCTGCTCGGTGGTGCGGTCGCCGTGCTCGCGCAGATAGTCGCGCGGGACGGCCGTGTCGTAGGCATCGCTCTCCCCACCGCCGCTCTCCCCGCTGTCGCTCACGTCGGCCAGTGCTCGCCGGACGCGGCCCAGGATCTGGTCCCTGCTGCTCACTTCTTCTCGCCCTTCTGTGCCTTCTGCACCTGGCCGCCGTTCGTACGCCGCCACCAGTCACGGAACGGCTCCGCCGGCACCTTCGGCAGGTCCCGCGTCGCGCTCCACGCCCGGCCCGGGCCCGGCAGCGTGCGCGGATGGAGACGCCGGGTCCCGGACGCCAAGCGCTGCCCGGTCCGCAGCGCCCCCGGGCGGCCGAACGCCCAGCCCGCCGCGCGCATCGCCGCCCGCTCCGCGGCGTGCCCCTTCGCGGGCCGCAGCGTCACCTTCGTGCCGTGCCGTGTCACCTCGCCGCCCTGGACCACCCGCTCCCGCAGGTGGACGAGGACTTCGGGGATGTCGATGGCCACCGGGCACACCTCGTAGCAGGCGCCGCAGAGCGACGACGCGTAGGGGAGCGAGGCGTCGATCTCGCTCTGGGTGCCGCGCAGCTGGGGGCTGAGGATCGCTCCGATGGGGCCGGGGTAGACCGAGCCGTACGCGTGGCCTCCGGCTCGTTCGTACACGGGGCAGACGTTGAGGCAGGCCGAGCAGCGGATGCAGCGCAGTGCCTGGCGGCCCACCTCGTCGGCGAGCGTGTCGGTGCGGCCGTTGTCGAGCAGCACGAGGTGGAAGGTGCTCGGGCCGTCCTCCTGGGATGTTCCGGTCCACATCGACGTGTACGGATTCATCCGCTCGGCCGTCGAGGAACGGGGGAGCGTCTGGAGGAAGACCTCCAGGTCCCGCCAGGTCGGCACGATCTTCTCGATGCCGACGACCGAGATCAGCGTCTCGGGGAGCGTCAGGCACATACGGCCGTTGCCCTCCGACTCGACGACCACCAGCGTGCCCGTCTCGGCGACCATGAAGTTCGCCCCGGAGACGCCGACCTTGGCACGCAGGAACTTCTCCCGGAGATGGAGGCGGGCAGCCTCGGCGAGTTCGGCGGGGGTGTCGGTGAGGCCTTCCGGGGCGGGGCGGCCCCACTCGCTCATCTCACGCGCGAAGATCTCGCGGATCTCGCCGCGGTTGCGGTGGATGGCGGGGACGAGGATGTGCGAGGGGCGGTCCTTGCCGAGCTGCACGATGAGCTCGGCGAGGTCGGTCTCGTACGCGTGGATGCCCTCGGCCTCAAGGGCTTCGTTGAGGCCGATCTCCTGTGTGGCCATCGACTTGACCTTGACCACCTCGGTCTCGGCGGTGGCCTTGACCAGCTCGGTCACGATGCGGTTCGCCTCGTCGGCGTCCGCCGCCCAGTGCACGGTGCCGCCCGCCGCCGTGACCGACTCCTCCAACTGGATCAGGTAGCGGTCGAGATGGCGCAGGGTCTCGTCCTTGATCCGCTTGCCTGCCTCGCGGAGCTGGTCCCAGTCGTCCAGTTCGGCGACGGCGCGGGCCCGCTTGTCGCGGATGGTGTGCGTGGCGTGCCGCAGATTGGCGCGCAGGGTCTTGTTGCCCACGGCCTCGCGGGCCGCCGTGGGGAAGGCGGGCATGCCTACGAACGTGCCGCTCATGACAGGGGTTCCTCTTCCGTGCTCGCCAGGATCTCCGCGATGTGGACCGGGCGCAGGCCGCTCTTGAGGCGCGTCATCGTGCCCCCGATGTGCATCAGGCAGGAGTTGTCCGCCGCGCACAGGGTGTCGGCGCCCGTCGACTCGGCGTTGCGCACCTTGTCCGTACCCATCGCCGACGAGACATCGGAGTTCTTCATCGCGAAGGTGCCGCCGAAACCGCAGCACTCGTCCGCGCCCGGGAGCGTGCGCAGTTCAAGGCCCTTGACCGCTTGGAGCAGCCGCGTCGGACGGTCACCCAGGCCCAGACTCCGCAGGCCGTGGCAGGTCGGGTGGTACGTCACCGGGTGCGGGTAGTACGCCCCGACGTCCGTCACACCGAGGATGTCCACCAGGAACTCGGTGAGTTCGTACGTCTTGGGGACGACGGGTGCGAGGGTGGTCGCCAGGCCGTCGCCCCGGCCCTCGGAGCGGGCCCGCTCTCCCATGCGCGGGTACAGCTCGCGGACCATCGCGCCGCACGAACCGGACGGCGTCACGATCGCGTCGTACTCGTCCGAGCCGAATACATCGGAGAAATGACGGGCGAGCGGCTCTGCCTGGTGGCGGTATCCCGTGTTGTAGTGCGCCTGCCCGCAGCAGGTCTGCGCCATCGGGAAGTCGACCTCAACTCCTAGCCTGGTCAGCAGTTTCACCACCGCACGGCCTGTGTCGGGATAGAGCGTGTCGTTGACACAGGTCAGGAACAGAGCGACACGCATCGCGGGTTCCTCCTCGTCGATCATCGGATGGGTGCAGCGTATGCGCTGCGCGCGCTTTGCGGGAGTCATGGTGCGGGCACGCGTCGCGACGCCTCTTCCCATGCCGCCCGGTGCGCCGGGTCGGTGGTGGGCTCGTAGCGCGTCAACTGCTGCGTGCCGGCCAGCAGGGCGCGCATTTCGTGGCGGTCGCGGAGGAGGCCCTGCGCTCGTGCCTGTACGAGTACGTTGCCCAGCGCGGCGGCCTCGGCGGGGCCCGCGACGACCGGCAGCCCGCAGGCGTCCGCCGTCAGTTGGCAGAGGAGTTCGTTGCGTGCGCCGCCGCCGACCATGTGGACGACGTCCACGGTTCGGTCCGCGAGGCGTTGGGCGTCCTCGACGGCGCGGCGGTGGGCCAGGGCCAGGGAGTCGAGGATGCAGCGGGTCGTCTCGGCGTGGGTGCGGGGGACGGGCTGCGCTGTGGCCTCGCAGGCCTGGGCTATGCGGTGCGGCATGTTGCCGGGGGGCAGGAAGGCCGGGTCTGCCGCGTCGACGACCGAGCGGAGGGCAGGTACGTGGGCTGCCTCGCCGAGGAGCGCCTCCAGGGTGGGAGTGGCGGTGGACGTCTCCCAGGTGCGCAGGCACTCCTGGAGCAGCCACAGGCCCATGATGTTGCGGAGGTAGCGGACCGTGCCGTCGATGCCCAGTTCGTTGGTGAAGTTGGCCGCGCGGCTCTCCTCCGTGCGGATGGGGGCGGTCAGTTCCAGGCCTGCAAGTGACCAGGTGCCGGTGCAGATGTAGGCGAAGTTCTCGGTGGTGGCGGGGACGGCGGCCACTGCTGAGGCGGTGTCGTGAGAGGCGACCGTAGTGACGGGGGTGGGCGTGGCCAGGCCTGTGTCGTCCAGGACCTGCGGCAGCAGATGACCCGCCGGATCGCCGGGGCGCCGCACGGGAGGGAACAGGGTGAGGTCGATGCCGAGGCGTGTGGCCACGTCGTGGGACCAGGTGTTGGCAGCCGGGTCCATGAGCTGCGTGGTGGAGGCGTTGGTCAGCTCCGTGCCGAGTTCGCCCGTCAGCCAGTACGTCAGGAGATCCGGGATGAGCAACAGGTGCTTGGCGGCTGCTAGTTGGGCGGTCCCCTGCGCCGCCATGAGTTGGTAGAGCGTGTTGAAAGGGGCGTACTGGATACCGGTGGCGGCATACAGCTCGGTGGCCGGGACGGTCCCCCACGCTTTGGCCGCGACGCCCTCGGTGCGGGTGTCCCGGTAGTGCACCGGGTTGCCCAGGAGGGCGCCGTCCGCGTCCAGCAGGCCGTAGTCCACTGCCCAGCCGTCGATGCCGATGGAGGTGAGGGGGGCGGAGCCCACACCTGCGGCGCGCAGGCCGTCCAGGATTCCGGTGTAGAGGGAGAGGATGTCCCACCGCAGGGTGCCGGCGGTGCGGACCGGGCGGTTGGGGAAGCGGTGGGCTTCCTGGAGGGTGAGGGTGTCGGGGCCTGTCCGGGCCACCATGACGCGTCCGCTGGAGGCGCCGAGGTCGATCGCGGCGAAGCGGTGGGGTGAGCGGGGGGTGGGGGCGGGACGGGGCATTGGGGCTCGCAGGGGTTGACGGGCGGAGGGCGGGGGCCGTGGGCTGTGGGCTTGAGGGGGCGGAGGGTTGTGGGCTTGAGGGGGCGGAGGGTGAGTGCGGGTGGTCGGTGGGCGGGTGGTGCGACTTGGGGGCGGGGCCGCGCCGGTATGTCCGTCCTCGCTATCGTCCGGTGGCCCCATGGGTACTTCGGCGCCGGAGCGCCGCGAACCGTGCTCCGGGCGGACATACCGGCACGTCCCCTCACGTGTGCTCCCGACTGCGGGTGCGCGGGGGCCGCTGTCCCCCCGCTTGTTCGCCCCCCCCGGGTGGCTACGGGGCAATCGGGTGGGTGGGAAGCAAAGCTTGTTCGTGGGGAGGTGGATGCGGGGTTCTGGGATGCCAGCTAGGCGTTGCCCCCCGGCCGCGTGCGGGGCCGGGGGCCGGAGGGGGTGTCGGCTACCTGAGGAACGCCGCTGCTACGCCCGCGTCCACGGGTATGTGCAGGCCCGTCGTGTGGGACAGGTCGCCCGCCGTCAGGGCGAAGACCGCGTTGGCCACGTGCTCGGGCAGCACCTCGCGCTTGAGAAGGGTTCGTTGGGCGTAGAACGCGCCCAGGTTCTCCTCCTCGATCCCGTACGTCGCCGCGCGCTGCGCGCCCCAGCCGCCCGCGAAGATCCCTGAGCCGCGGACCACGCCGTCCGGGTTGACGCCGTTGACGCGTATGCCGTACTCGCCCAACTCGGCTGCCAGCAGACGGACCTGGTGGGCCTGGTCCGCCTTGGTGGCGGAGTACGCGATGTTGTTCGGGCCCGCGAACACCGCGTTCTTCGACGTGATGTAGATGATGTCGCCGCCCAGGGCCTGGTCCCGCATGACGCGGGCCGCCTCGCGGGAGACCAGGAAGGAGCCGCGGGCCATGATGTCGTGCTGTAGGTCCCAGTCACGGGCCGTGGTGTCGAGCAGGGGCTTGGAGATGGAGATGCCCGCGTTGTTCACCACCAGGTCGACGCCGCCGAAGGCGAGGGCTGTGGTGGTGAAGGCGCTCGTCACCTGGTCTTCGGACGTGACGTCCATGGGAATGGCGATGGCCTTGTCCGGGCCGCCCAACTCCTCCGCCACCGCCGCGGCGCTCTCCGCGTTCAGGTCCGCCACGGCGACGCAGGCGCCCTCCGACACCAAGCGGTGCGCGATCGCCTTGCCGATGCCGCTGCCCGCGCCGGTCACCAGAGCGACGCGGGTGGCCAGGGGCTTGGGGCGCGGGAGGCGTTGGAGCTTGGCCTCTTCCAGTGGCCAGTACTCGATGCGGAACTTCTCCGACTCGTGGATCGGGGCGTAGGTGGAGACGGCCTCGGCGCCGCGCATCACGTTGATGGCGTTCACGTAGAACTCGCCCGCCACGCGTGCCGTCTGCTTGTCCTTGCCGAAGGAGAACATTCCTACGCCGGGGACGAGGATGATCGCCGGGTCGGCGCCCCGCATGGCGGGAGACGCTGGGCCGGCGTGGCGGGTGTAGTAGGCCGCGTACTCCTCTCGGTACGCGGTGTGCAGTTCCTTGAGGCGGGTGATGGCCTCGTCGAGGGGTGCGGTGGGGGGAAGGTCCAGGACCAGCGGCCTGACCTTGGTGCGCAGGAAGTGGTCGGGGCAGGAGGTGCCCAGGGCCGCCAGGCGGGGGTGCTCCGCGCCGGCCAGGAAGTCCAGGACCGTGTCCGTGTCGGTGAAGTGGCCGATCTGGGGGCGGTCCTGAGACGCCAGTGAGCGGATGTGCGGGGCCAGCTCCGCCGCTCGGCGGTGGCGGGCCGGGGTGGGGAGCGGGGCGTAGTCGGCCAGGTGCTTGCCGAAGGGGGCGGGCTTGCCGCGATCGGTGAGGAACGCCTCGGCCGTGCGGATCATGTGCAGCGAGTTGCGCTCGCACTCCTCCGCCGTGGCGCCCCAGGCCGTGATGCCGTGACCGCCCAGGATGCAGCCGATGGCATCCGGGTTGGCTTCTTTCACCGCCGCGATGTCCAGGCCGAGCTGGAAACCGGGGCGGCGCCAGGGCACCCAGGCCACCGTCGAGCCGAAGCACTCGGCCGTGAGCTTCTCGCCGTCCGCGGCGCAGGCCAGGGCGATGCCCGAGTCCGGGTGCAGATGGTCCACGTGCGGTGCGTCGACCAGGGCGTGCATGGCCGTGTCGATGGAAGGGGCCGCGCCGCCCTTGCCGTGCAGGCAGTAGTCGAAGGCGGCGACCATCTCGTCCTCGCGATCCGCGCCGCCGTACACCTCCTTCAGTGCGTGGAGGCGGTCCAGGCGCAGGACCGCCAGGCCCTGTTCGGTGAGGGTGCCCAGGTCGCCGCCCGAGCCCTTGACCCACATCAGGTCCGTGTCCGCGCCGGTGACCGGGTCGGGGGCCGTGCCCTTCGCCGACGCGTTGCCGCCCGCGTAATTGGTGTTGCGCGGGTCGGCGCCCAAGCGGTGGGCGCGGTCCAGGAGTTCCTTGATCCGTGCGTGCTGTGTCATGTCGCTCATGCCCCCCATCCGGCCTGCTCGCCGCCCACGCGATCCTTGACGATCTGCTCCTGCCAGCCTGACTCCTGATAGGCCCTCATGGGATCAGGGTCGAGCCCCGAGTCCTCCCTGACTTCTGCCAGTAGGGGACGGACGTCGGTGTTGAAGGCGTCCATCAGCGCCGCGTTGGCGGCCAGCACGTCGCCCGTCCGCTGGGCCTCGGCCAGCGCGTCCGCGTCGACGAGCAGCGCTTTCGCCGTGGCCTCCTGCACGTTCATCACCGAGCGGATGATCGCGGGGATCTTCGCCTCGATGTTGTGGCACTGGTCGAGCATGAACGCGATGTCGGAGGTGAGGCCTCCGCCGCGGACGACCTCGTACATGATCCGGAAGAGCTGGAAGGGGTCCGCGGCGCCCGCCATCAGGTCGTCGTCCGCGTAGAAGCGCGAGTTGAAGTCGAAGGCGCCGAGGCGGCCCTCGCGCAGGAGGGTCGCGACGATGAACTCGATGTTGGTGCCGGGCGCGTGATGGCCGGTGTCGACGACGACCTGCGCCTTCGGGCCGAGCTTGAGGCAGTGCGCGTAGGCCGTGCCCCAGTCCGGGATGTCCGTCGCGTAGAAGGCCGGCTCGAAGAGCTTGTACTCGATGAGCATGCGCTGGTCGTCGCCGAGTCGGTCGTAGGTGGTCCGCAGCGCCTGCGACAGGCGGTCCTGGCGGCTGCGGATGTCGTCCTGGCCGGGGTAGTTGGTGCCGTCGGAGAACCACAGCTTCAGGTCGCGTGAACCCGTCGCGTCCATGATGTCGACGCACTCCAGGAGGTGGTCGAGCGCCTTGCGCCGGACCGTCGGGTCCGGGTTGGTGACCGAGCCGAGCTTGTAGTCGTCGTCCTGGAAGACGTTGGCGTTGATCGCGCCGAGCGTCACGCCGCGTTCGGCGGCGTAGTCGGCGAGTACCGCGTAGTCGTCGACCTTGTCCCAGGGGATGTGCAGGGCCACCTTGGGAGCCACACCCGTGTGGGCGTGCACGCGGGAGGCGTCGTCGATCTTCTCCCGGGTCGTGCGGGGGACACCTGGCTGCGCGAAGACCTTGAAGCGCGTACCGGAGTTGCCGTACGCCCAGGACGGGGTCTCCAGGGCCTGGGTGGTGAGTGCCGCTTTCACGGCGTCCTTGCTGGTTCCGGCGGTCATCGCGCAGCCTTCCGAAAGAGCGGTCGAGGTGGGTCAGTTGGAGAAGCGGTGGGTGCCGGAGGCCGCGGCGAAGACGGCGCAGCCGTCCTCCATCCGCAGGAACTCGGCCGCTTCGTGCGTCACTTGAGATCGTTCGTCGGCGGGGATCCAGACCTCCGCCGTGGTGTTGGCGGGCAGGGTGAGCGTGAGACGGAAGCCCTCGGAGTCCGTCTTCCAGTGGGTGGTGACCGGGCCGTAGAGGGCGTCGAAACTGCCCTGCGCCTCGGTCACGCCGCCGCCCGGGCGGGGGCGGACGAGGATCTTGCGGAAGCCCGGGTCGGCCGGTGCGATGCCCGCGATGTTCGCGTACATCCACTCGCCCACCGAGCCGTAGGCATAGTGGTTGAAGGAGTTCATGCCGGCGTCCTGGAAGCTGCCGTCCGGCTTGATGGAGTCCCAGCGCTCCCACATCGTCGTGGCGCCCTTGTCGATCTGGTAGCCCCAGCTGGGGAAGGACCGCTGGACCAGGAGGCGGTAGGCGACGTCCGTGTGGCCGGTTGCCGTCAGGACGGGAAGCAGCCGCGGGGTGCCCAGGAAGCCCGTCGACAGGTGCCACTCCTTGGACTTGATGAGCTCCACCAGACGGGCGGCCGCCGGTGCGCGGTCGCCGTCGGCGAGCAGCTCCATGGACAGGGCCAGGACGTACGCGGTCTGCGTGTCGCCCTTCACCCGGCCGCCGCTGGTGACGTATGCCGCGCGGAAGGCGTCTCGGACACTGCCGAAGAGCTTCTTGTACGGGGCAGGGTCCTTGCCCAGGGCTTCGGCGGTCCGCGCGACCAGGTCGGCGCTGTGCGCGAAGTAGGCCGTGCCGATGACGTCCTTGGGGGTCTCGTCCTGGATGTTGAGCCAGTCTCCGTAGCCCTCGGCGGGGCGCAGATATCCGGTGCTGTGCTTCTCCAGGTAGTCGAGCCACTTCAGCATCGAGGACCAGGACTGCTCCAGGACACGCGTGTCCCCGTACGCCTGGTACAGCGCCCAGGGGACGGTCACTCCGGCGTCTCCCCAGCCGGCCACGCCCTTGCCGACCGTTCCGACGAACGGGGCCACGTCAGGGAAGGCGCCGTCGTCGGGCTGCCCGTCGCGCAGGTCGTCGAGCCACTTGGTGAGGAAGCGCGCCGACTCCATCGTGTAGGCGGCGGTCGGCGCGAAGACGTTGATGTCGCCGGTCCAGCCGAGTCGCTCGTCGCGGGCCGGGGTGTCGGTGGGGACGGACAGGAAGTTGCCGCGCTGGCCCCATGTGATGTTGCTGTGCAGCTGGTTGAGCATGGGGACGTTCGTCTTGAAGTCCATCGTGAACGGAGCCGACGTGTGGATCACGCGGCCCACCACGGCGTCGCGCGGCGGCTTGCCCGGGTAGCCCGTCACCTCCACGTAGCGGAATCCGTGGAAGGTGAACCGCGGCTCGAACGTCTCCTTGCCGCCGCCCTTGAGCGTGTAGGTGTCGGTGGCGCGCGCGGTCCGCAGGTTGGTGGTGTAGATCGTTCCGTCGGGGTTGAGGACCTCCGCGTGGCGCAGCTGGACCTTCGTGCCGGCCTTCCCGGAGACGGTGAGGCGGACCGCGCCGACCATGTTCTGTCCAAGGTCGAAGACGAAGACGCCGGGCTCGGGCTCGCTCACCTTCTGGGTGGATATCTCGCTCTCCACGCGCGTGTGCCCGTCGATCTGGGCCACGACGGCGGCCTTCACCTTGTCGATGGCATCAGCCTTGATCCAGTCCGAGTCGTCGAACCCGGCGCGCGTCCAGCCCGCCGTCTCCAGGCGGGCGTCGTAGTCCTCGCCCGACAGGAGGTCCGCGGCGGTCACCGGTCCTGTGGCCGTGCGCCAGTCGGTGCCGGACAGCACACGGTCGGTCGAGCCGTCGGTGTACGTGACCTCCAGCTGGCCCAGGAACGCCGGTCGTTCGCCGTACTGATGCGGACCGAACATGCCGACGTTCCCCGCGTACCAGCCGACCGCGACCGTCACGCCGAGCGCGTTGGCACCGGGCTTCAGCTGCCGGGTCACGTCGTACGTCTGGTATTGGACCCGCTTGTCGTAGTCGGTCCAGCCGGGCGCCAGACGGTCGTCGCCGACGCGCTCGCCGTTCAGCCAGGCGTCGTAGAGGCCGAGAGCCGTGGAGTACAGCCGCGCCCGCGCGACCTTCTTGCCCGGACGCAGGCGGAACTCGTGGCGCAGCTGCGCGGCGGGGCAGTGGTGGGCGGCGACCTTGCCCCAGGGACCCGAGCCCCAGGCGGCGAGGACCTTCGACGCGGCCCAGGAGGCGTCGTCGAACCCGGTCGACCGCCAGTCGCCCGACGGCTCCTTGTCGGTGGCCTTCCACGTGCCGTCGGTGGTGAGCGTGCGCACGCCGTCGGCGGTCGTCAGCTCGAGCAGGCCGAGCAGACCGGCGGGGCCGGTCGTGGCGTTGGTGGCCGAGACGGCGACGACCGCGGCGCCGGGGCGCAGCTGGGCCGTGATGTCGACGACCACGGGGCGGCGCCAGTTGTCGGCGGCGCTGTCCGCTTCGGTGTGCGCCACCCGCGTGCCGTTCACGTACGCGGTGTAGCCGTCGTCGGCCGTCATGACGAGGCGCGCGCGAGTAACCCCTTCGGGGACATCGACGCGGCCGCGGAACCAACGGGTGGCCGCCGGGGCGCTGGTGGCGGGGTCGCCCTCGGGGAACCAGATCCACGAGGCGGCGTCCAGGGCGGGCGCGCCGACGAGGGACGCGGGCGCACCGATCCACCGTGCGGTCCAGTCCTTGGCCGCCAAGAGCCCGGTCTCCCACCAGGAGGGCTCGCTCCACTCGGAGGCCCGGCCCGCGCTGTCCCAGACCCGGACCGACCAGTAGTAGCGCGTACGGGACGTGAGGTCGGGGCCCGCGTAGGGGACCAGGACGGAGTCGCTGGACGCGACCTTGCCGCTGTCCCAGACGTCGGGCTCGGCAATGCGGCCCGGGGCGCTGGCCACGCGCACCTGATAGGCGGTCTGCGCCTGGCCCTCCTTGGTGGACGTCAGAGGCCAACTGAGCCTCGGACGCGGCACGTCGAGACCGAGGGGGTGTCTCACGTACTCGACGGTCGGTCTGGTCACGCGGAGGGCCCGGCCCCCCGCGGAAGGGGCGGCGACGGCCGCCGGAACGGCCCCGGCGGCCATCGCCGTTCCCAGGGCGGCCGTGGCGGTGGTGCTGAGCAGTCGTCTTCTGCTGATCACAACTCGACTCCGTAACGACTCGACGATGAATCGTTTCACGAGAGGCGAAGCTAGGGAGGGTGCTGCCTGATGTCAAGGGGGCTGGTGTGCTTTGCCCTTGGTGCATCAAGTGGCGTCAGGATTTTCAAGTCACGCCCATTGACGCCGTAGTTGGCGCGGGTTTAGCTTCCCTGAAAATTGATTGAAACCTTTCACGCCGGGTGTCCGGCAGGTGACTCCCGATGACGCCCGACCCCTGGCCCCGGCGCCTGACCACTGACGCCCGACGCCTGTTCCCCCATGCCAGAAGCCGTATGCCCTTCGTGACCGATCGGTGCTACCTATGAGAGAGCCCCCCGTCCTTGCCGTGCAGGGCCTGAGCAAGTCCTTCGGGGCGGTGCGCGCCCTGCACGACGTCTCCCTGGAGCTGTACGCCGGTGAGGCGCACGCCCTCGCGGGCGAGAACGGCGCAGGCAAATCCACCCTCATCAAGACCCTCGCCGGGGTCCACCGGCCGGACGCGGGGGAGCTGACGCTCGACGGGTCCCCGGTCGTCTTCCACGGCCCCGGCGACGCCAGGGACGCGGGCGTCGCCGTCATCTACCAGGAGCCGACGCTCTTCCCCGACCTCTCCGTCGCGGAGAACATCTTCATGGGGCGCCAGCCGCGCCGCTCGCTCGGCCGCGTCGACCACAAGGCCGTGCACGCGGCGGCCGACGCGCTCTTCAAGCGCCTGGCCGTGGACCTCGACCCCGACCAGCCCGCGCGCGGGCTTTCCATCGCCGACCAGCAGATCGTCGAGATCGCCAAGGCGCTCTCCTTCGACGCCCGGGTCCTGATCATGGACGAGCCGACCGCGGCGCTCACCGGCAGCGAAGTGGCCCGCCTCTTCGGCGTCGTCCGCACCCTGCGCGAACAGGGCGCCGCCGTGCTGTTCATCTCGCACCGCCTCGAGGAGATCTTCGAGCTGTGCCAGCGCGTCACCACCCTGCGGGACGGCGGCCTGATCGCGAGCGAGCCGCTCACCGGCCTGACCGAGGACGATCTCGTGCGCCGCATGGTGGGCCGTGACCTCGACGAGCTCTACCCGAAGCAGGACACCCAGGTGGGCGACGTCGCGCTGAGCGTCCGCAGGCTGACCCGCGAAGGCGTCTTCACCGACGTGTCGTTCGACGTGCGGCGCGGCGAGATCGTCGGACTGGCGGGACTCGTCGGAGCCGGACGCAGCGAGGTCGCGCGGGCGGTGTTCGGCGTCGACAAGTGGGACGCCGGAACGGTCGAGGTGCAAGGGAAGGCGCTGCTCAACGGCGCCCCGAGCACCGCCATGGCGGCCGGGCTCGCACTCGTCCCCGAGGACCGGCGCGCCCAGGGGCTGGTGATGGACATGTCCATCGAACGCAACATCGGCCTCACCGGGCTGCGGACGACGGTGCGCGCGGGCCTCATGGACCGCGGCGCCGAACGCAGCCGCTCGCTCGACTGGGCGGTGCGGCTCCAGGTGAAGTACGCGCGCATCGCCGACGCCGTCGGCACCCTGTCCGGCGGCAACCAGCAGAAGGTCGTCCTCGCCAAGTGGCTCGCCACCAAGCCCCAGGTGCTGATCGTGGATGAACCCACCCGCGGCATCGATGTCGGCACCAAGGCCGAAGTGCACCGTCTGCTTTCCGAACTCGCTGCCGAGGGGGTCGCGGTCCTGATGATCTCCTCCGACCTGCCCGAGATCCTCGGCATGGCCGACCGGGTCCTCGTCATGCACGAAGGGCGGCTCACCGCCGAGATCCCGCGCGCGCGGGCCACCGAGGAGTCCGTGATGGCGGCCGCCACAGGGAGGACGGCATGAGCGTGACCACCCAGAGCCCGGCACCCGCCGTCGACCCGGCGAAGGCCGGAGCCACCCGCCTGGTCGACCGCGTCTTCAAGATGCGCGAACTGGCCATCCTGCTGGTCTTCCTGGTGATGATCGGCGTCACCCAGGCGGGCAACAGCGAGTTCCTCTCCGAGCAGGGCATCAAGGACCTGCTCCTGAACGCCACCATCCTCGTCCTCGTCGCCACCGGACAGGCCCTGGTCGTCATCACCCGCAACGTCGACCTGTCGGTCGGCTCCACACTGGGGATCAGCGCCTTCGCCGCCGGCAACTACCTCCAGGGCGGCGGCGACTCGACGCTCGCCATCCTCCTCGCCGTCGCGCTCGGCGTCGGCTGCGGTCTGCTCAACGGGGCGCTCGTGAGCCTGGGCCAGGTGCCCGCCCTCGTCGTCACCCTCGGCACCCTCTACATCATCCGGGGCATCGACTCCATCTGGGTCGGCTCCCGGCAGATCACCGCCTCCGACCTGCCGGACGGCTTCGTCGACTTCGGCTCCGGCGGAATCTCGGCCGTGCCCTACCTGGCGCTGATCGCACTCGCCGTCCTGGTCGCGGTCGCCTACTACCTGCGGCACTTCGGCGGCGGACGCGAGCTCTACGCCCTCGGCTCCAACCCCGAGGCCGCACGCCTAGCCGGCATCCCCGTGCGCAAGCGCATCCTCGCCGCCTACACGGCCTGCGGAGCGCTCGCCGGACTCGCCGGCGCGCTCTACCTGGCCCGCTTCGGCAACGTCGACTCCGCCACCGGCAACGGCTACGAACTCACCGTCGTCAGCGCCGTCGTGGTCGGCGGCGTCGTCTTCACCGGCGGCTCCGGCAGCGTCTACGGCGCGGCACTGGGCGCCCTGCTCCTGACCTCCATCAACAGCGTGCTTCCCGCGCTCGGCGTCAGCTCCGTGTGGGTGCTCGCCATCAACGGCGTACTGCTCGTCCTGGCCATCGCCGTCGACCGCATCGTCGCCCTGCGCGTCGCCAAGGCCCTGAAGAAGAGGAACGCACGCCATGGCTGACTCCAACCGGCTCACGCTCACGCGCGCCGTCCGCTGGGACACCGTCGTCGGCGCTCTCCTTGTCGTCCTCCTCCTGATGTCCTTCTCCTTTGTCGACGGTTTCGGCAACGCCCTCAACCTGTCGTTCCTCATCGGCAACACGCTGCCCATCGCCCTGATCGCCCTCCCGATGACGCTCCTCGTCGTCTCCGGAGAGATCGACCTCTCGGTGGCCTCGACGGCGGGCCTCTCCGGAGCGGTGATGGGCGCGCTCTGGAACGCGGGAATGGCCATCGAGACGATCATTCCGCTCGTACTCCTGCTCGGAGTCCTCTGCGGTCTGGTCAACGGGCTCCTGGTGACGCGCCTGGGACTGCCCTCGCTCGCCGTCACCATCGGCACCATGGCCGCCTACCGGGGCATCGCACAGATCGTCCTCGGCTCGGACGCCGTCACCGACTTCCCCACGCAGTACCTGGACTTCGCGGCCGGACGCGTCGGCGACACCTTCCTGCCGTACGCCTTCCTGCCCTTCCTCGTGCTGCTCGCGATCGCCGTCGTCGTCCTGCACGCCACCCCCTTCGGGCGCTCGCTCTTCGCGATCGGCGCCAACGAGGAGGCCGCGCGGTTCGCCGGCGTCCGCGTCAAGCGGCACAAGCTGTGGCTGTTCGTCTTCACCGGTCTCATGGCCTCGCTCACGGGCATCTTCTGGGCCCTGCACTACGCGAGCGCCCGCTACGACAACGCCACCGGCCTCGAACTGTCCGTCGTCGCCGCCGTCCTGCTCGGCGGCATCGACTTCGACGGCGGCAAGGGCACCCTCGGCGGCGCCATCGCCGGAGTCTTCCTGCTCGGCGCCCTGCAGAACGCGATGAGCCTGCTGAACGTCTCCGCACAGTCGCAGATCGTCGTCACCGGCGTGCTGCTCGTGGTGTCCGTGCTCGGGCCGCGCGTGGCCCGGCAGATCGCCGTCGCCCGAGCGGGCCGCCGCGCCGCAGCGCCCGCCCGCTGACCCCTCGTACCGCCGACAAGTCGACAAGTCCGAAAGAAGTCCGAAAGGGACCAACGATGCTCTCTCCCCGCCGCTCCGTCCGCCGCTCCGCCCTCACCCGCGCCTGCGTGACCCTGGCAGCCGTCACCTCGCTCGCCCTGACCGCCACCGCCTGCGCAGGCACCACCAAGGAGTCCTCGAAGAACGACGACGCGGCCAAGGCCTCGAACGCCAAGGCCGACCCGGACGCGGCCACCAAGAAGGGCCTGACCGTCGCCTTCCTGCCCAAGCAGGTCAACAACCCGTACTTCACCGTCGCCGACAAGGGCGGCGAGAAAGCGCTCAAGGAGCTCGGGTCGACGTACAAGGAGACCGGCCCCAACAGCGCCACCGACACCAGCGGCCAGGTCTCCTACGTCAACACGCTCACCCAGCAGCAGGTCGACGCCATGGCCGTCTCCGCGCAGGACCCCGGCGCCCTGTGCACCGCCCTCAAGCAGGCCATGAAGAACGACATCAAGGTCGTCACCTACGACTCGGACACCAACCCCGGGTGCCGTGACGTGTTCGTCTCGCAGTCCAGCGCCGAAGCGCTCGGCCGCACCCAGGTCGAGCTGCTGGGCAAGCAGCTGGGCTACAAGGGCCACATCGCGATCCTCTCCGCCGCCCAGACCGCGACGAACCAGAACACCTGGATCGGCTTCATGAAGGACGAGCTGAAGAAGCCCAAGTACAAGAACATGAAGTTGGTCAAGACCGCCTACGGCAACGACGACGCCCAGCAGTCCTTCCAGCAGACCCAGGGCCTCCTCCAGGAGCACCCCAAGCTGGCCGGGATCATCTCGCCGACGACCGTCGGCATCAAGGCGGCCGCCCAGTACCTTTCGGGGTCGAAGTACAAGGGCAAGGTGCGGCTCACCGGCCTCGGCACGCCCAACGACATGCGCCAGTACGTGAAGAACGGCACCGTCGAGGGCTTCGAGCTGTGGGACCCGGCCAAGCTCGGCGCCCTCGCCGCGCACACCGCCGTGGCCCTGAAGTCCGGCCAGATCACCGGCAAGAAGGGCGAGAAGTTCGAGGCGGGCGACCTGGGCACCTTCACCATCGGCGACAAGGGGGTCGTCGATCTCGGCGAACCGACCGTCTTCGACAAGAAGAACATCGACCAGTACAAATTCTGAGGGGATCGCACGCTGCGGCGCACCAGGCGCCGCACGAGCAACGGAACAAGGGGACGCATGGTCGGCATCAAAGACGTGGCCAAGCACGCCGGCGTGTCGGTGGGCACGGTGTCGAATGTGATCAACCGCCCGGACGTGGTCTCCGAAGAGACCCGCCACCGGGTGCAGTCCGTGATCGAACGGCTCGGCTACGTCCGCAGCGAGTCCGCGCGGCAGCTGCGCGCGGGGCAGAGCCGCATCATGGCGCTGCTCGTGCTCGACATGGGCAACCCCTTCTTCGTGGACGTCGCGCGCGGCGCCGAGCGCGCGGCGCGCGACGCCGGGCTCCGCGTCATGATGTGCAACAGCGGACAGAGCCCCTCCGAAGAGGCCGAGTATCTGGCGCTCTTCGCCGAGCAACGGGTACGGGGGGTCCTGCTGACCCCGGCCGACGCGACGGGACGCAACATCGAGGCGTTCCGCAGGCACGCCATCCCCTTCGTCCTGGTCGACCGGGTCGCCGATGGCGCCACCGAGTGCTCCGTCTCCGTGGACGACGTCCTGGGCGGAGCGCTCGCGGTGCGCCACCTCGTCGACACGGGGCATCGCAGCATCGCGTACGTGAGCGGCCCGCCCGGCCTCAACCAGGTCAAGGACCGCAGGCAGGGAGCGCTGCAGGCGCTGGCCGAGGCCGGGCTTCCGGCATCCGCGCTGCGGGAGCTGCCCACCGAGCGCCTCGACGTGGCCGCGGGACGTGACGCGGGCGCCCGCGTCCTGGGTCTCGCCGAGCGGCCGACGGCCGTCTTCTGCGCGAACGACCTGCTCGCCCTCGGGGTGCTTCAGGCCATGTACGCGGCCGGGGTCAGCGTGCCCGAGGACATCGCCATCGTCGGCTACGACGACATCGAGTTCGCCGCCGCGGCCGTCGTCCCGCTCACCTCGGTGCGCCAGCCCGCCATCAAGATGGGCGCCATGGCCGCGGAACTCCTCCTGGAGGAGACCGAGTCGGACGCCGAGCCGGAAGAACACGATCACCGGCGGGTGGTCCTCCAGCCGGAGCTCGTCGTACGGCGCTCCAGCCTGGTGCCCCGCTGAACGGCCCCGCGACGGGTGTGCTGAACTGGGGCGAAGTGTCCCCTTCCGCATGCGCCCAGGAGCCCCCTTGACCGCCACTGCCTCCTACCGTCAGCCCGGTGTGGTCCTCACCGACCACCGCTTCTCCGTGCCCCTCGACCACGACGACCCGGCGGGGGAGCGGATCGAGGTCTTCGCCCGTGAGGCCGTGGCGAGCGCCCACGGGGGCCACGGGGGAACAGACCTGCCGTGGCTGGTGTATCTGCAGGGCGGTCCCGGGTGCGGGGCCAACCGCTTCGTGGGCAAGGAGGCGTGGCTGGGCAGGGCCCTTCAGGACTACCGGGTGCTGCTGCTCGACCAGCGCGGAACCGGCAGCTCCACCCCGGCCACGCGCCAGACGCTCCCGCTGCGCGGCGGCCCCCGCGAGCAGGCCGACTACCTCACGCATTTCCGCGCCGACTCCATCGTCCGCGACTGCGAACTGATCCGGCGCGAGCTGACCGGCGGCGCCCCCTGGACGGTCCTCGGCCAGAGCTTCGGCGGCTTCTGCGCCACCCACTACCTGTCGGCCGCCCCCGAAGGCCTGCACACCGCGATCATCACCGGCGGCCTGCCCACGCTCGACGGCCACGCCGACGACGTCTACCGTGCGGCCTACCCGCGCATGGCGCGCAAGAGCGCCGCCCACTACGCCCGCTACCCCCAGGACATCGAGCGCGCCCGCCGCATCGCCGCCCACCTCTCCGAGCACGAGCCGGTCCTGAACGGCGGCTACCGCCTCACCGTCGAGGCGTTCCAGTCCCTGGGCATGCTGCTCGGCACGAAGGACGGCAGCCACCGCCTGCACTACCTCCTGGAGGACGCCTTCGTGAGGACCCCGGCGGGCATCGAGCTCTCCGACGCGTTCCAGGAAGACGTACAGGCCAACCTGTCGCTCGCGAACCGCCCGCTCTTCGCGCTGATGCACGAGACGATCTACGGACAGGGCGAGCGGCCCACCGACTGGTCGGCAGAGCGGCTGCGCGGCGAGTTCCCGCAGTTCGACCCGGGCAAGGCGCTCGCCGGGGACGCGCCGCTGCTGTTCACCGGGGAAGCCGTCCAGCGCTGGCAGTTCGACTGCGATCCGGCCCTGCGGCCGCTGCGCGAGACCGCCGAGCTCCTTGCCGCACGCACCGACTGGGCGCCCCTCTACGACACGGCACGCCTGGCCGCGAACGAGGTGCCCGCCGCGGCCGCCGTCTACCACGACGACATGTACGTCGACACCGAACACTCCCTGCGCACCGCCCGCTCCATCCGCGGGCTGCGGACCTGGGTCACCGACGAGTACGAGCACGACGGCCTGCGGACGGGCTCGCCGCGCGTCCTCGACCGGCTGCTCGCCCTCGCCCGGGGCGAGGTCTGAGTCCTCCGCGACCGGGGGCGGCGAAGCTAGGCTGCGGGCATGACAGAGCCGTTGAATGCGAACGACCAGCTCACCCCCATGCCCGAGGACTGGCGGCGCGCCCTCGCCGTCGTCGCCCACCCCGACGACCTGGAGTACGGCTGCTCGGCCGCGATCGCCGGATGGACGGACGGCGGACGCGAGGTCGCCTACCTCCTGGCCAGCCGCGGTGAGGCGGGCATCGACACCCTCGACCCCGCCACCTGCGGCCCGCTGCGCGAGCGCGAGCAGCGGGCCAGCGCGGCCGTCGTCGGCGTGTCGACCGTGGAGTTCCTCGACCACAGGGACGGCGTGATCGAGTACGGGACCGCCCTGCGCCGCGACATCGCCGCCGCGGTCCGCAGGCACCGGCCCGAACTCGTGATCACGCTCAACCACCGCGACACCTGGGGCGGCGTCGCCTGGAACACCCCGGACCACGTAGCCGTCGGCCGCGCGACGCTCGACGCGGTGGGGGACGCGGGCAACCGCTGGATCTTCCCCGAGCTGCTCGAGGAGGACGCCCTCGAGCCCTGGGACGGCGTGCGCTGGGTGGCCGTCGCCGGTTCGTCGTCGCCCACGCACGCGGTGGACGCCACGGCCGGGCTCGAGCGCTCCGTGCGCTCCCTCCTCGAACACCGCACGTACATCGAGGTGTTGACGCAGGAGGACCCCGAGAAGTACTGCCGTGAGTTCCTCATCGGCAACGCCCAGCAGGCGGCGCCGCGCTTCGGAGGCAAGCCCGCGGTGCCGTTCGAGGTCTTCAGTCGCTGAGCCGGCGCCACTACGCTGACGGCACGTCAACTACCTGACGTCCCGTCAGGAACGTAGGCAGGAGCTGGTGCTGGATGATCGACACCATCGGCACGGACATCCCGGAGGGTGAGGAGCGGCTGCGCCTCGACGTCGAGGACGGCCTGGGCATCCTCACCCTCTGCCACCCGCGCAAGCTCAACGCGTGGAGCTGGGAGTCCACGCGCCAGCTGGGCATCTTCGCCGACCGCATCCGCTTCGACGACTCGATCCGGGCGGTGCTGCTGCGCGCCGAGGGGCGGGCGTTCTGTGCCGGGATCGACGTCACGGCCCTCAATGGCCGTGCGATCGACGGGCGTTCGGTCTCCGAACGCACCCACAACTACTACGAGGGCATGCGCTGGGTCCACGAACGCTTCCGCACGTTCGCGCGCCTCCCGCAGCCGGTCGTCGCCGCCGTGCAGGGGTACTGCCTGGGCTTCGGCTTCGAGCTCGCGCTGATGGCGGACGTGCGGATCGCTGCGGACGACGCGGTGTTCGCGCTCCCCGAGGCGCAGATCGGCGTCGCGGTGGACGCGGGCGGCGATCTGCGCATCGCGCGCGACGCGGGCGCGGGCTGGGCCAAACTGCTCTCGCTCACCGGGCGCCGCATCGACGCGGTCACGGCCGAACGGCTGCGCCTGGTCCAACTCGTCACGCCGGTGGACGAGTTGGCCAAGTCCGCCCGCGGCGTCGCCGCGGAGATCGCGGCGAACGCCCCGTTGGCCGTCCAGGGCATCAAACGGGGCATCGACGCGTACGCGGACGCGGGGATGGACGCCGCCCTCGACCGGGTCGCGATGAACGCGGCGATCACGCTGACGTCGGAGGACTCGCGTGCCGGGTACGCGGCCAAGGGGGAGCGGCGGGCGGCCACCTTCGAGGGGAAGTAGCCGCCGAGGCCCCCGGCGGGGCGGTCATCCCACGAAGGGTCCGCGCCCCATCTGCTCGCGCACCGTCACCACCTCCGGGCTCACGAGCCCCCGCCGCTGCCAGTTCGCGCCGTCGACCACCAGCGTGTGCCCGGTGATGAAGCGGGCGTAGGGGGACGCGAGGAAGGTCGCGGCCCAGCCCAGTTCGCGCGGGGCGCCGACGCGCAGGGCGGGCTGACGTGCGTCCAACCCCCTTGGCCGCTGATCGGGTTCGTCCTCCTGCGCGGGCGCCGGCCGGTCGAGGTTGCCGCGGATGTCGGCGGTCATGTCCTCGTGCGGCATCAGGCCGGGCACCAGGCCGTTGACCTGGATGCCGTACGGCCCCCACTCCACCGCCAGGCTCTCGACGAGACTCTTCACGCCCGCCTTGGCCGCCGCGCTGTGCGCGAAACCGGGGCCGCCCGTCCACGCGTACGAGGCTCCGATGTTGATGACGGAGCCGGGCGTCCCCGCCGCGAGATGGCGGCGGCCGAACTCCCGCGTCATGAAGAACGTCCCGGTCAGTGTGATGTCCACGACCGAGCGCCACGCGTTCGGGGACATGTCCTCGGCGGGCACGGGGAAGTTCGCCGCCGCGTTGTTGACCAGGACGCCCGGCAGACCGTACGCCTCCCGCGCCGCGTCGAAGACCTCGGCGACGCGGTCCGGGTCCCGGATGTCGCACGGCACGGCCGTCACCCGCCCGCCGAGGGCGGCGAGATCGTCCCGCGCCGCCTTCAGCCGCTCCTCCTTGCGGCTGGCGATCACCAGATCCGCCCCGAGCCGCGCGAACTCCGCGGCGATCGCCTTGCCGAGTCCGGTCCCGCCGCCGGTCACGAGGACGACCGTCCCCGCGTACGTCCCCTCGGGCAGCGCGCTGGCACCGGGCGGGGCGGGGGCCGGGAGCCCCGGCGGCACCCCTTCGCTCGCATCGTCCGTCATGGCCGCATCGATATCGCGGAACGCCTCAAAGCTCCATGGCCGCACGGAACTTCATGCCGGGGTACCCGCCTCCCCGCGCCGCGCCGCCACGCCTTCGTCGATGTCCCCGAGGGTGAGTTCGTGGTTGATCACGAGCCCGGCCTGGTAGCCCGCGGCCGCCGCGTTGACCACCTGCACCTTGGGGCCCACCGCGTTGCCCACGGCCCACACACCGGGGACGCTCGTGCGGCCGCCCGCGTCCACGGCCGGATACGGCCCGAACGGCGTGTCCTGGGTCCGTGCGCCGAGCCGGTCCGCCAGAGCGTTGCGCGGCACTGCCCCCGCCTCCACGAACAGCACCGAACGGGGGACCGTCCGGCCGTCCGCGAGCCGCACCCCCGCCAGGCGGTCGTCCCGCACGTCGAGTCCGGCCACCTCGCCCTCCACCACCGTGACCCCGGCGACGGCCAGCCTCTCCATGTCGTCGGCGGACAGCTTGGGCGCGGTGTGCGGGAACAGCGTCACATCCTTGGACCACTGCGTGACCAAAAGCGCCTGATGGATGCCGGTCACCGGCGAGGCGATCACACCGAAGGGCTGGTCCCGCACCTCATAGCCGTGGCAGTACGGGCAGTGCAGCACGTCGCGGCCCCAGCGCTCGGCGAGGCCCGGCACATCCGGCAGGGCGTCGACGAGCCCGGTGGCCAGGACGACCCGGCGGGCGTGCACGGACCGGCCGCCCGCGAGGTCGACCGTGAACTCGCCGGGGCCGTCGGCCCGCACGTCCGTGACGCGGTCGTCGGCTGTCTCCACGCCGTACGCCGCCACCTCCCGTCGCCCCGCGGCGAGGAACTCGGCGGGCGGCATCCCGTCCCGTGACAAGTAGCCCTGCATGTGCGCGGCGGGCGCGTTGCGCGGCTCGCCCGCGTCCACGATCAGTACGCGCCGCCGCGACCGGCCCAGGACGAGCCCCGCGCTGAGACCCGCCGCGCCGCCGCCGACGACGACCACGTCGTACGGGCCGTTGATGCTCTTCATCGTGACCACCTCCACGCAGACCGTCGCATCGACAGTGCGGTATTGACAATCAAAGTTGCTGATACTGCAATAGAGGAATGACAGCGAACGATGACGACGGTGCGCATCTCGACGGCGTGCTCGCCGAGGTCGGCCCCCGCCTGCGCAGGATCCGCAAGGAGCGCGGCGCGACGCTCGCGGGTCTCGCCGAGGCCACCGGCATCTCGGTGAGCACCCTCTCCCGCCTGGAGTCCGGGAACCGCAAGCCCAGCCTCGAACTCCTGCTCCCCATCGCCCGCGCCCACCAGGTCCCCCTGGACGAGCTCGTCGGCGCCCCGCCCGTCGGCGACCCGCGCGTGCGGTCGAAGCCGATCGTCCGGCACGGCCGCACGATGGTCCCGCTGACCCGGCAGCCCGGCGGCCTCCAGGCGTACAAGGTGATCGAGCCCGCCCGGTCCGTCGAGCCCGACCCGCAGACCCACGAGGGGTACGAGTGGCTGTACATCCTGTCCGGGCGGCTGCGGCTGGTGCTCGCCGATCATGACGTGATCCTCACGGCGGGCGAGGCCGCGGAGTTCGACACGCGCCTTCCGCACTGGTTCGGGTCCACGGGGGAGGGGCCGGCGGAGTTCCTCAGCCTGTTCGGGCCGCAGGGCGAGCGGATGCACGTACGGGCGCGACCCGCTGAGCGGGCTGGTCAGCAGAAGCGCGAAGCGGACTGACGAGACGGTTCCCCTGCCTGCAAGCGACCGCTTAGTATGCGACGGAGCTTGGTCTACGACAGCCCCGTGGAGGCCCCGCATGCAGGCATGGCAAGTGCACCAGAACGGCGAGCCGGGCGCGGTGATGCGCCTCGAAGACGTGGACCGGCCGGTGCCGGGCGACGGACAACTGCTCCTCAAGGTCCGCGCCGCCAACATCAACTTCCCCGACGCCCTGCTCTGCCGCGGGCAGTACCAGATCACGCCTCCGCTGCCGTTCACACCCGGCGTGGAGATCTGCGGCGAGACCGAGGACGGGCGGCGCGTGATCGCCAACCCCGCCCTTCCGTACGGCGGATTCGCCGAGTACGCGATCGCCGACGCGGCGGCCGTACTGCCCGCGCCCGACGCCCTGGACGACGCCGAGGCCGCAGCCCTGCACATCGGCTACCAGACCGGCTGGTTCGGACTGCACCGCCGCGCGCACCTCCAGGCGGGCGAGACCCTCCTGGTGCACGCGGCCGCCGGCGGTGTCGGCAGCGCGGCCGTGCAGCTCGGCAAGGCGGCGGGTGCCAAGGTCATCGGTGTCGTCGGCGGCGCGGCCAAGGCCGAGGTCGCGCGCGAGCTCGGCTGCGACGTGGTCGTCGACCGGCGTACGGAGAACGTGATCGGCGCCGTGAAGGAGGCCACCGGCGGCCGGGGCGTCGACGTCGTCTACGACCCCGTCGGCGGCGACGCGTACACGCAGTCCACGAAGTGCGTCGCCTTCGAGGGGCGCATCGTCGTCGTCGGCTTCGCCAGCGGTGTCATCCCGACGCCCGCGCTCAACCACGCCCTGGTGAAGAACTACTCGGTGCTCGGCCTGCACTGGGGCCTGTACAACGCCAAGGACCCGCAGGCGATCCTGCGCTGCCACGAGGAGCTCACCCAGCTCGCGGCCAAGGGCGCCATCAAGCCGCTCATCAGCGAGCGCGTGCCGCTGGGCGACGCGGCCGCCGCCGTCCAGCGCGTCGCGGACGGAGTCACCACGGGGCGGGTGGCCGTGGTCCCCGAGGGAGGCGCCGCATGACGGACGCCGCCGAACTGCGTCGCCGCACCCAGGAGTTCCTCGCCGCGCACCCGCCGGCCACGACGGAGCGCGCCGCCTTCCTGAAGGCCCGCTTCGACGCAGGACTCGCCTGGGTGCACTACCCGGAAGGGCTCGGCGGGCTCGGTGCGCCCCGGTCTATGCAGGCCGTCGTGGACGCCGAGTTGGAGGCCGCGGGCGCGCCCGACAACGACCCGCGCCGCATCGGGATCGGCCTGGGCATGGCGGCGCCGACCATCCTGCGCTTCGGCACCGAGGAGCAGAAGCGCGGCTTCCTGCGGCCGCTGTGGGTCGGCGACGAGGTGTGGTGCCAGCTCTTCAGCGAGCCGGGCGCGGGCTCCGACCTCGCCGCCCTGGGTACCCGCGCCGTCCGTGACGGCGACACCTGGGTGGTCAACGGGCAGAAGGTGTGGACGTCCGGCGCGCACGCCGCCCGCTGGGGCATCCTCATCGCCCGCACCGACCCGGACGTGCCCAAGCACCGCGGCATCACGTACTTCGTCTGCGACATGACCGACCCCGGTGTCGAGGTGCGCCCGCTGCGCCAGATCACCGGCGAGGCCGAGTTCAACGAGGTCTTCCTCACCGACGTGACGATCCCGGACGCGCACCGGCTCGGTGAGATCGGGGACGGCTGGAAGGTCGCGCAGACCACCCTCATGAACGAGCGCGTGTCCATCGGCGGCGCCCGCATCCCGCGCGAGGGCGGCATGATCGGCCCGGTCGTCGAGGCCTGGCGCGAGCGCCCCGAGCTGCGCACGCACGACCTGCACCAGCGGCTCCTCAAGCTGTGGGTGGAGGCCGAGGTCGCCCGGGTCACCGGCGAGCGGCTGCGCCAGCAGCTCGTCGCGGGGCAGCCGGGCCCCGAGGGCTCGGGCATGAAGCTCGGGTTCGCCCGCCTCAATCAGGAGATCAGCGGCCTGGAGGTGGAACTCCTGGGCGAGGAAGGCCTGTTGTACGAGGACTGGACGATGCGGCGGCCCGCGAAGGTCGACTTCGTCGGCCGTGACGCCGGCTACCGCTATCTGCGGGCCAAGGGCAACAGCATCGAGGGCGGCACCAGCGAGGTACTGCTCAACATCGTCGCCGAGCGCGTCCTCGGGCTGCCCTCCGAGCCGCGCACCGACAAGGACGTCGCGTGGAAGGACCTCGCCCGATGAGCACGCAGACCCCCCAGAGCGCGCAGCCCGCGCCGCGCGACCTGCTGTACTCCGAAGAGGAGGAGGCGCTGCGCTCGGTGGTGCGCGGCCTCCTCGCCGACCACTGCGACGCCGCCGCGGTGCTCGCGCGCACCGAGTCCGCCGAGCCGCACGACCGAGAACTGTGGAAGGCGCTCACCGACGGCATGGGGCTGGCGGGCCTGCTCGTGCCCGAGGAGCTCGGCGGCCAGGGCGCCACGCACCGCGAAGCCGCCGTCGTCCTGGAGGAGCTGGGCCGCGCGGTCGCGCCCGTGCCCTATCTGACCAGTGCCGTCATCGCCACCGAGACGCTGCTTGCCTGCGACGGCGACGCGGCGAGGGAACTCCTGGGCGCACTCGCCTCGGGGCGCACGGTCGGCGTGCTCACCGTGCCGCTGACCACCGCGCCGGGCGGCGCCCTGCCCGACGTACGCGCCGAGGGCGAGGTCCTGCACGGCAGCGTTCGCGGTGTCGCCGACGCGGTCGCCGCCGACGTGTTCCTCGTGCCGACGAGTGCGGGGCTCTTCGCGGTGGACGCGACCGAGGGAGGTGTGGGCATCGGGCCGCAGACCGCGCTCGACCTCACGCGGCCGCTCGCCACGGTCACCTTCGAGGGGGCACGCGCGCGTGCTGTGGGTCCGGAATCCGGACCCGCTGTACGGCGGGGGCTGCGGGCGGGCGCCGGGCTCCTGGCCTCCGAGCAACTGGGCCTCGCCGACTGGTGCCTGACCGAGACCGTGCGCCACACGAAGGAACGGCACCAGTTCAACCGGCCCGTCGGCTCCTTCCAGGCGCTCAAGCACCGCCTCGCCCAGCTCTGGCTGGAGGTGGTCAACCTGCGCGCCGCCGCGCGCAACGCGGCCGACACCCTCGCCGCCGACAGCGAGGACGCCGATGTCGCGGCGGCCCTCGCGCAGGCCTACGCCTCGCCCGCCACGGTGCACATCGCCGAGGAGGCGCTCCAGTTGCACGGCGGCATCGGCATGACCTGGGAGCACCCCGTCCACCTCTACCTGAAGCGGGCCAAGGCCGACTCCATCGCGCTGGGCACCGTGGGGCGGCACCGGGAGGAGCTGGCCGCGCGCGTGAACCTGCCGGCTCCCTGATCGCGGAGCTCCTGGCCCCGTGATCAATCCGGTACGGCCCGCACGTTTTACCCACCCATTACATCAGGCATAATTGCGACCCGTTCGCAATAACGTTTGATCTTCAGTAGGGGTGTGGAGCATGAGGGCCCGATCGATACGGGGTACGGGCGCGGTAGCGGCGGCCGCCTCACTGGCGGTCGCCGCGTCGGCCTGTTCGGCGCCGGGCGACGGCAAGGGCGCGGGTGGCACCAAGGACTCCGCGGTCGTCGGCATCGCGTACGAACCGGACACCCTGAGCCCGCTCCTCGGCTACGGCAAGGACGGCAACTCCAAGATCTTCGACGGTCTGCTCACGCACGACGCCGACATGAAGCTCAAGCCAGCGCTCGCCGCCGAGCTGCCCAAGGTCGGCGACGACGGCAAGACCTACACCTTCACGCTGCGCGAGGGCGTCAAGTTCAGCGACGGCAAGCCCTTCACGTCCAAGGACGTCGTCTTCACCTACGAGACGATCCTCGACAAGAAGACCAACAACGCCGCCAAGACCGAGCTCGACGCCGTCAAGAGCGTCGAGGCGAAGGGCGACGACACCGTCGTCTTCCACCTCAAGTACCCCTACGCGCCGTTCGCCGAGCGCACCGTCCTGCCGATCGCGCCCGAGCACATAGCCGGCAAGCAGGACGTGAACACCGGCGAGTTCACCACCAAGCCGGTCGGCACGGGCCCGTACAAGCTCGTGAAGTGGTCCAAGGGCGAGAAGCTCGCCTTCAAGGCCAACCCCGGTTACTGGGGCGGCGCCCCCAAGGTCAAGAACTTCACCATGGCGATCATCAAGGACGACGACATCCGCGCCACCCGGCTCGACGCCGGTGAGCTCGACGGCGCGATCCTGCCGCCCAACCTGGCGAAGAAGTACGAGAGCGACGGCAACAAGACGTCGTACGCCGCCAAGACCTTCGACTACCGCGTGGTGACCCTGCCCACCGGCAACAAGGTCACGGGCGACACCGGCATCCGGCGCGCGCTCGACACCGGCGTGGACCGCAAGGCCATGGTCGACTCGATCCTGGACGGCGCGGGCAAGGAGGCCTACGGGCCCGTCCCGACCGACAGCCCTTGGTTCACCAAGGGGACCGAGCGCAAGCACGACCTCGCCGCGGCGAAGAAGCTCCTCGACAAGGCGGGCTGGAAGCCGGGCAAGGACGGCATCCGCGCGAAGGACGGCGTCCGCGCGACGTTCCCGCTCTGGTACCTCTCCGGCGACAAGCTCCGCCAGGACCACGCCCTCGCCTACGCCTCCGACGCCAAGAAGCTCGGCATCAAGGTCGAGGTGCAGGCCGGCACGTGGGAGGTCATCGAGCCGCGCATGCCCAAGGACGCGGTCCTCGCGGGCGGCGGCTCCCCGGCCGACCCGGACTTCGACCAGTACACGCTCCTGAAGTCCTCGCTCGCCGGTGACGGTTTCAACAACATGGCCCACTACGACAACCCCAAGGTCGACAAGGCGCTCGACGAGGCCCGCGAGAGCGGCGACCACGCCGAGCGGCAGGCCGCGTACGACACCATCCAGCGCGAGCTGGTGAAGAACCCGGGCTACACCTTCCTCACCCACATCGACCACCTCTACGTCGTCGACAAGCGCTTCGGCGACCTCTCCACCCAGACCGAGCCGCACGACCACGGTCTCGCGTCAGGACCGTGGTGGAACGTCGAGGACTGGCAGCCGAAGCAGTGAAGTCCGCGCTCCAGCGACTCCCCTGGGGGCCGATGGCGCGCATGACGGGACGGCGGGCCCTGTTCGCCGTCCCGGTCCTGCTCGCCGTCACCTTCGGCGTCTTCGCGATCGCCGCGGCCTCCCCCTTCGACCCCGTCAAGGCCTACGCGGGCACGGCCGGGCTCACCGCGTCCCAGGAGAACCTCGACCAGCTGCGCGCCAACCTCGGCGTCGACCAGCCGCTCGCGCAGCGCTGGTGGCAGTGGCTGACGTCGGCGCTCAGCGGCGACCTCGGGGACTCCAGCACCCTGCGCCAGCCCGTCGCCGACGTCATCGGTGAACGCATCGGCTGGTCCGTGCTGCTCGCCGCCACCGCGTTCCTGCTCGCGATCCTCGTCGGCACCACGCTCGGCGTCCTCGCCGCGCGCCGCCCCGGCGGCTGGTTCGACCGCGCCGTGACCTCGCTCGCCTACACGCTCGAAGCGGCGCCGCCGTTCTGGATCGGTCTGTTGGCCGTCTGGCTGTTCGCCCTGAAGCTGGGGGTGCTGCCATCGGGCGGGCTCACGGACACCGCGAGCTCGGCCGTGACCGCCGGACAGGTCGCGAGCCATCTCGTGCTGCCCGCCGCCGTCCTGGCGATCTCGCAGCTCCCGTGGTTCGTGCTGTACGTACGCCAAGGAGTCGGCGACGCGCTCGGCGACGACCCCGTGAGGGGCGCACGCGCGCGTGGCCTCGCCGAACGGACCGTGCTGCTCGGGCACGCACTGCGCTCGGGCATGCTGCCGGTGCTCACCCTGATCGGCTCCCGCGTGCCCGAACTGATCACCGGGGCGCTCCTGGTGGAGACCGTCTTCAGCTGGCCCGGCATCGCCGCGGCCACCGTCTCGGCGGCGACCGCCGTGGACTTCCCGCTGCTCGCCGCGCTCACCGTCCTCGCCACGGTGGCGGTGCTCCTGGGCAATCTCCTCGCCGACCTGCTGTACGGCCTCGCCGACCCGAGGGTGGGATTCGATGGCTGACGTGACCTGGCGCGCCTCCCTCGGGGGCGCCTCCAAGAGCAGCCGCTCCACGCGCGCGTGGCGGATGCGTTCCTCGGCGTTGACCGTCGCGGCGGTCGTCCTGGCCGTGCTCCTCGTGCCGCCGCTGGTGAACCTCGACGAACAGGCCGTGGATCTCGCGGCCAAGCTGCAACCGCCCTCCTGGGGGCACCCCTTCGGCACCGACGACGTGGGACGCGATCTGCTCCTGCGCTGTGTGTACGGGCTGCGGGTCTCGCTCCTCGTGGGCGTGGTCGCCGCCGTCGTCGCGACCGTCATCGGCACGGCCGTGGGCGCGTTGGCCGCCGCTTCGGGCGGCTGGGTCGACCGGGTCGTGATGCGGCTCGTGGACGTCTTCTCGTCCGTGCCGCACCTGCTGCTCGGCATCTTCATCGTGGCGATGTTCCGGCCCGGCGTATGGCCGGTGGTCGTCTCGGTCGCGCTCACGCACTGGCTGTCCACGGCCCGCATCGTGCGCGCCGAGGTGCTCTCGCTGCGCTCGCGTCCCTACATCGACGCGGCCATCTCCGGCGGCGCGTCGCGGATGCGCGTGACCGTGCGCCATCTGCTGCCCGGCGTGCTCCCGCAGGCAGGACTCGCCGCCGTCCTGATGGTGCCGCACGCCATCTGGCACGAGTCCGCGCTGTCCTTCCTGGGTCTGGGACTGCCCACCCACCAGGCGAGCCTGGGCACCCTCGTGCAGAGCGCGCGCGGCTCGCTCCTGGCCGGGGACTGGTGGCCGACCCTCTTCCCCGGCCTGTTCATCATCGTGCCCACCCTGGCGATCGCGGGCCTCGCGGGCGCCTGGCGGGAACGGATCAACCCCCGGCGCCGATCGGAGCTGATGCTGTGACCGAGCCCGTCTCGAAACCCGCCCTCTCGTCCCCGGTGCTTTCCGTACGCGGACTCTGCGTACGCTTCCGCATGCGCGGCGACACCTTCGTCTCCGCCGTCACCGACGCCCACTTCGACCTGGCGGCGGGGGAGTGCCTGGCCCTCGTCGGCGAGAGCGGCTGCGGCAAGTCCGTGCTCGCCTCGGCGCTGCTCGGGCTGCTGCCGCGGAACGCGGAGACGGCCGGGTCCGCGCTCATCGGCGACGTGGACCTGCTGTCCGCCGACGAGCGCACGCTGGCCCGCACGGTGCGGGGACGGCGCGTCGGTCTCGTACCGCAGAGCCCGGCCGCGCACCTGACGCCGGTGCGCACGGTCCGCGCCCAGCTGGAGGAGACCCTGCGGGAACTGGCGGGCGTGCGCCGCCCGCAGCTGCGCAAGGCCGCCGAAGCCGCCGCCGAGCGGGCCGCGTTCCCCGCCGGGCACCTGGACCGCTACCCGCACGAGCTCTCCGGCGGCCTCGCCCAGCGTGCCGCCACCGCGCTCGCGCTCATCGGCGACGCCCCGCTGCTGCTCGCCGACGAGCCGACCACCGGCCTGGACCGCGAGCTGGTCGACCGCACGGTCGACGAACTGCGCAAGCACGTCGGCGAGGACCGCGCGCTGCTCCTGATCACCCACGACCTGGCCGCCGCCGAACGCATCGCGGACCGCGTCGCCGTGATGTACGCGAGCCGCATCGTCGAAGTCGCCGACGCCGAGGACTTCTTCGGCACCCCCGGACCCCAACACCCCTACGCGCGCGGCCTCCTCAACGCCCTCCCGGAGCGGGAGTTCACGCCCATCCCCGGCATGCCGCCCGAACTGTCCGCGCTACCGGCCGGATGCGCCTTCGCGGCGCGCTGCTCCGGCGCGGACGAGGCCTGCCGCACCGTGCCGCAGGCCGTGGGCGGGGTCGCCTGCCACCACCCCCGTACGGCGGCCGTCCTGGAGGCACCCCGTGCTTGAACTCCTGTCCATCACCGCCGGATACGACCGCCGCGCCCCCGTCATGCGCGGCGTGGACCTCACCCTGGCGCCCGGTGCCTCCGTCGGCCTGCTGGGCCCCAGCGGCTGCGGCAAGTCGACCCTGGCCAGGGTCGCCGCCCTGCTCCACAAACCCGACGCGGGCCGCGTCGTCATCGACGGCGAGCCCGCCCGCGGCTGGCGTCACCGCGCCCCCCGCGCCCAGCGCACCGCCTTCGGCGTCGTCTTCCAGCAGCCCCGCCTCTCCGCCGACCCGCGCCTGACCCTCACGAACCTCATCGCCGAGCCGCTGCGCGCGGCCGGACGCGGAGCCGAGGTCGCCGAGCGGGTACGGGAGTTGGCGGCCACCGTCGGCCTCGGCGAGGACCTCCTGGGCCGCAGGCCGCACGAGGTCAGCGACGGCCAGCTCCAGCGCGCCTGCCTGGCCCGCGCCCTGGTGCTCCGCCCGCGCTGGCTGATCTGCGACGAGATGACGGCGATGCTGGACGCCTCCACGACGGCGGCACTCGTGCACGCCGTGGAGGAGTACCGGCGCGAGAGCGGCGCCGGACTGCTCGCCGTCGGACACGACCGGGTGCTCCTGGAGCGCTGGTGCGAGCGGACCGTCCACTGGGGCGAGTTGGCCGGGGGAGGGGCGACGGCGGCCGTCCGCGGGGCGGCGGCCGAGCACGCCCCCGAGGTGGCCTGAGGTGCCCCGTAGGGACGTGGGTCCGGCGCGGTGAACGCGGGGCGTCGATAGCGCCAACTCCCGTCCCGATGGGGTTTCTTGACGCGGGCATGGCCTCATACTCACTGAGGCCCGTCCCTCGTCCCCTCGCCCTTTCCGGGAGTCTCCATGGCACTCATCACCCGTCGTAGAGCCCTCACCGTCGGTGCCGCGCTCGCCGGTACCGCCGCCGTCCCCGCGTACGCCCAGGCGAGCGAGCGCGGCCACGGACCCCGTCCCCTCATCCGTGCCCACGCGCACAACGACTACGAACACCCCCGGCCCCTCTTCGACGCGCTCGACCACCGCTTCGGCAGCGTCGAGGCCGACATCTACCTCGTCGACGGGCAGCTCCTGGTCGCGCACGACCCCATCGACCTCGACCCCACCCGCACCCTCGAATCGCTCTACCTGGACCCCCTGGCCGCCCGCGTGCGCGCCAACCACGGCTCCGTGTACAGGGGTTACCACCGCACCCCCTTCCAGCTCCTGATCGACATCAAGACCGAGGGCGCGGCGACCTACCTGGAACTGGACCGTCACCTGCGGCGCTACCGGCACCTGTTCACCACGTACTCCTACGGCAAGGTGCGCCGTGGCCCCGTCACGGCGGTGATCTCCGGCGACCGGGCCGCCCGCGCGCCGATGGAGGCCCAGCGCGTGCGCCGCGCCTTCTACGACGGCCGCCTCGCCGACCTGGGCAGCGCGGCGCCCGCCTCGCTCATCCCGCTGATCAGCGACAACTGGACGCTCAACTTCAGCTGGCAGGGCGTCGGCGCGATCCCCGCCGCCGAGCGCGACAAGCTGCGCCGCATCGTCGCCGCCGCCCACAAGCGCGGGCAGCGCGTCCGCTTCTGGGCGACGCCCGACCTGGCGGGCCCGGCGCGCGACGCGGTGTGGGGCGAGCTCCTGGCCGCCGGCGTCGACCACTTGAACACGGACGACCTCGCGGGGCTCGAGGCCTTCCTCGACGCCCACCGGCGGTAGGCCGCGGCCCGGCCGAAGCAACCCCCTGGGACATAACACCCGTTCGGAGGACATGCCGGTCGCCCGGACGGTCCCTCCGCTGCGCCACACTCGGCCCAGAGCCGCGGTGCTGACGTGGCGGAGGAGGTTGTCCCCATGGCCATTTCGGTCTCTGTGGTGCTGCTGCTGGTGATCCTGGCAGTGGTCTTTCTGCGCAACGGCGCACTGAAGTTCTCGCACGCCCTGGTCTGTGCGCTGCTGGGCTTCTACCTGGCGAGTTCGAGCATGGCTCCGACCATTCACAACGGGGTCACGGCCGCCGCGGACATCGTCAGCGGCCTACAGCCTTGATCGTTGCGTGTTCATGAACAACTGTCACCTTTCCATGGACACTTCAAGGCGCCGGCCCTAGCTTCGGCCCATGCCGCGTCGCAGAACCCTCAGCAGTGCCCTCGCCCTGACCGCGCTCACGGTCTCGGCGGTGTCCTTCGCACCTCCCGCCCAGGCGGAGGACATACCGAAGGCGCCGGGGCACCGGCTCGTCGACCAGTACACCGGCGCCCCCGCCGACGCCCACCCGCTGCCCGGCGAACAGCCGCCCCAGCACCCGTATCTCGCCGCCAACGGCCGCAGCGGGATGCACGCCGACGCGGCGGGCAGCGGAACGTACCCCTGGAACGGGCCCCTGGGGAAGAAGCCCGAGGTCAGCAGCGAGAAGATGGCGGCGCTCGGCGGTGAGTGCGCCACCGTCACCTTCGACAAGGACGGTCGCATCGTCACCGTCTGCGGCACGTTCACCGGCTTCCTGGTCAAGCTGCTCGACCCGGACACGATGGAGACGCTGGCCGAGTACAAGCTGCCGCAGCGCCCCTCCACCGTCGAGGCCATCACGCGCCTGGACTTCTCGAAGATCTTCAAGGACACCTCGGGCGGCGCCTACTCGTACCTCGACGACAAGGACCGGCTCGTCCTGGCCGACTCCCGCCAGCACATCGTCCGTCTCGCGCACGAGCAGGCGGCGGACGGCAGTTGGCGGTTCGTCGTCGACAAGGACTGGGACCTGACCGCGCACGTCCCGCACGACTGCGTGACCTGGTCAAATCTCTACCCCAGTGGCGAATGTGACCCGGTCACCTCGGTGATGCCCGACTGGGAGGGCCGCATCTGGTGGGTGACCCGGCAAGGGCGCGTCGGCACCGTCGACCCCACGTCCGGCGACATCCGCTCCATCCGCCTTGAGGGCGAAGAGATCCAGAACTCGTTCTCCGTCGCCGAGGACGGCGTGTCGATCGTCTCCGACCACGCGCTCTACGGCTTCCGGGCCGACCGGGACGGCACCCCGAAGGCCGTCTGGCGCCAGACCTACGACCGGGGCACGGGAACCAAGCCCGGCTCGGTGAACCAGGGTTCGGGCACCACCCCCGACCTCTTCGGCCAGGGCGACGACGACTACGTGGCGATCACCGACAACGCCGACGACCGCATGAACGTCCTCGTCTACCGCCGGGGCGACGACGTCGCCGACGACGAACGCCTCGTCTGCAAGGTCCCCGTCTTCCGCTCCGGCGCGTCCACCACCGACAACTCGCTGATCACCTGGGGCAACAGCCTCGTCGTCGAGAACAACTACGGCTACGAGAACATCACCTCGCTCACCTTCGGGCGCAGCGTCGTCGGCGGCGTCAGCAGGATCGACGTACGCGAGGACGGCAGCGGCTGCGACACCGTGTGGGAGAGCGACGTCCGCGCGCCCTCGAACGTGCCCAAACTGTCCACCGCCTCCGGGCTGCTGTACTTCTACACCAAGGAGCCGAACAGCCTCGGCATCGATGCCTGGTACCTGACGGCCGTCGACTTCCGCACCGGCGAGACCAAGTGGAAGCGCCTCGCCGGCACGGGCGTCGCCTACGACAACAACTGGGCGCCGGTGACCCTGGGCCCGGACGGCACCGCGTACGTGGGCGTGTTCAACGGCCTGGTGGCGGTGCGGGACACCGAGTGAGCGCGCCCCCCGTCGCCGACTAGCTCCGGGAGAACACGCCGATGCCGTTGGCCACCGCGCGTTCGGTTCCGCCGCTGGGGTGATTGCGTACGGTGACGGCCTCCGCGCCCGGGGCCCTCGCGACCAGCGTGGCGGACGAGACCAGGGTGGAGGAGCCGCCGCCGTCCAGGCTGAAGCCGTCCCGCGCGCCCAACCCCCGCAGGGTCTCGGCCATTTCGGCGATGGTCAGCCCCGTACGGAACTCGGGGGAGCCGTCGAGGGACAGGAGCAGGAGGCGCCGGCCGTTGTCGGAGATCCCGGCCGCCGTCCGCACGGCCGACGTGACGGAGTCGAGGCCGGGCAGCGGGGCGCCGCCGCGCAGGACCGGATAGCCGCCGAGCGCGAAGCGGAACGGGGTGCGCGACTGGGCCGCCACCAGGCGGTGCCGGACGTGCACCCGCTCGCCGATCGACAGCTTGCGCAGCTCCTGGGCGCCCGCCTCGCGGCCGACGAGGACGGTGGTGCCGGGGGCCACCGCACCGCTGCCGGGTGTGCCCGCGGACTCCACGACACGCCCGCCGCGCACCGTCACCTCGTGGGTGTCCGTGCTGCAGGGGGCGCCGCGGTTCGTGTCGGTGCCGCAGGTGGAGCGCACCCGCGAGGTGCTGCCCCAGTCGCTGGTGAACGCGCCGACGGACCCCACGGGCAGGGCGTACTGGTTGAGCCCGCCGAGCGGCAACCGGGTCTGCTGGGTGCGTACTTCGCCGTCCAGACGGAGGCTGTCCATGCGGGCCCGGCGGTCGAAGCCCACGCCGAGGACGGCTTCGGTGGTCACACCCGGAGGCATCGCGGGACCGAAGCGCTGACCGTTGGGTACCGCCGCCTTGAGGGCGCGGCCGCGTGCGACCGCCGGGCCGACGGGCGCACCGGTGGCCTCGACGCCCGGATGCTGGGTCTCGGAGATGTTGAAGAAGTCGCCGTTGATGCCGCCGACCGCCCCCGCCCCGTCCGCGAGCGCGGAGACGACGGAGCGGGCACCGACGGCACCCGGATAGAGCAGTCCGACGCCGGTGTCCGGGTCGCTCAGATCGACGTCCAGGACGTGCGCGCGGGCCATGCCGTGGGAGGCGGGAATGTCGAACTTCCAATACTCCACGCCTGGCGCGATACGCGACGCGCCCGTCTTCTCGCTCGCCTGCACGCCGCTGGCCGGTGCCGCTCCCACCAGAGCGGCACCGGCCAGCGTGCCGAATGCCGTGATCACCGAGAGCGCCGCTCTCGCCGTTCTGAACCGTCCCAAGGTGTGCTTGAGCCGTGTCCCCACCATGCCCCCTGACGTCTCCCGGGCCGACCAACTGCCCCAGTGTGAGTGCCGGTCTGACAGTGCGCCAGAGGGCAGCGCCGTATGGGTGCAGGGCCGGTGGCTAGGAGCCGACCAGCCGGGAACGGATGAGGAAACGTACGCCTTCCGGGGCTTCGAGGGAGAAGCCGCTGCCGCGGCCCGGCACCACGTCCACGATCAGCCGGGTGTGGCTCCACACGTCGTACTGGCTCTTCGACATCCAGAAGGCGACCGGTTCCGCCATGCCTTCCACGTCCAGCGAGGCAAGGCGCACATCGGAGTCGCCGGTCCGGAACTCGCCCGCCGGATAGCACATGGGCGCGCTGCCGTCGCAGCAGCCGCCGGACTGATGGAACATCAGTGGTCCGTGGGCCTCCCGCAGCCGCCGCAGCAGATCGGCGGCGGCGGGGGTCAGCTCCACGCGCGGGGTGTCGGTCATGGGCAGCCGCTCCTTGGTCACCGGGACGCCGTCGATGCGGTGGCCCAGTCAACTCACGGCAACGTTGCGAGGACGTTGCGGCCACGCGCGTGGAGGCGCGTGCGGATGAGCGTGTGGATGCGCGTGTGGGCGCGGTTCACGGCTCCGTCAGGCGAGCACCGCCCGGACGGCCTTGCCGCGCCGGCCGCTGCCGACGACTTCGAGACGCGCCGAGAGGTGACGGACCATCGCCAGGCCCCGGCCGCTCTCCCGTTCGGTGCTCGGCTTGAGCGTGCGCGGACCGACGGGGCTCGCGTCGTGGACCTCGACCGTCACGTGGTCGTCGGACACCTCCAGGCGCAGCCGGCAGGGACTGTGGCCGTGCTGGGTGGCGTTCGTGACGAGTTCGGACACGATCAGCGTGGCATCGTCCACCCGCTCGGCGTCCACCTCCATCAGGTGCCGACGGGGCCGGGTGAGGAACGCGGAGGTCAACCTCCGCGCCCGGCCGGCCGAAGCGGCCTCCTGCGGCAGTGCGTACTCCACTCGGGCTACGTGCCGATGGGCGCGCTTGTGCGCACGCATGGCGACTCACTCCCCTCCCCTGGGACAACCGGCGTGCTCGCGACGACATCCGCTCACCGGGGCCACGACGTGTCTTGCGCGGCCGATCCTGCTCCCCCCTGATGCCCGCCCATGGTGATCGCCAATCAAGCCCCTGCAAGCGCGGGGGACAGCGCGGCGCGGGAGCCCCCGCGACGGGTGCTGAGGTGGGCGCCGAGGCGGGTGTCGGTGCGGGTGTCGGTGCGGGGTGCCGCCCACCGCGAGCCGACGGCAGCCTGCACGTCTACGCCGCGCTGGAGGCGCCCGAGGACTGGATCTCCGCCATCGACTTCGGCGCAGACCACGCCGACCTCGCCAAGGCCGCCGTCCTGGAACACTTCGCCGACTGGGACAAGAGCCTGCGGGCGCTGATCGCCGACGCCGACGGCGCGCTGATCCCGCGCCGCGTCCACGCCCTGCCGGCCGGCCACCGCTGGGACCGGGTCCCGGGCGTCACGCTGCTCGGCGACGCGGCCCACCTCATGTCGCCCTTCGCGGGGGAGGGGGCGCCAACCTCGCCATGGTCGACGGGGCGCAACTCACCGGTGCCGTCGCCGCGCATCCCGGCGCCACCGAGAAGGCGCTCGCCGCCTACGAAGAGGCGCTGTCTCCCCGCAGCGAGAGCGCCGCGGTCGCGTCCGCCGACAGCCTCGTCCGCTGCTTCCGCCACGACACGCCGCAGGGTCTGCTCGACCTGTTCGCCGGCGCCTAGCCCAGATCGGGGTCGGGGCAGTCGGCGGCGAGGAACGGGCCGAGCAGGTCGAGCAGGGCGTGGGGCCTGTCCAGCGGGATGATGTGGCCGCAGTCCTGGATAAGGTGGCCGGTCAGGTCGTCGGCGAGGGGGCGCACCTGCCGTTCGAGGGCGGCTCCGACGGGGTGGGAGCCGACCGTCATCGTCGGCATGGTGAGCCGGGCGTGTGCGGCGGCGTCCTGGATCTGCCGCCCGCTGGTGGGCATGGCCCGGTAGTGGGAGAACGCGCACCGCAAGGCCTCGCGCCCGGTGTAGGCGCGGTGGAAGGCGTCCCGGATGGGGTCCGGGACACCGCGGCCGTGCGTGCCGGTGTGCAGGAACCAGTCGACGTACTCGGCCTCCTGCCCGGCCAGGACGCTCTCGGCGAGCCCCGGGACCGAGTGGAAGCCGAACCACCAGGGCGGGCCCCCGGCGAGGAAGTCCTCCGCGCCGGGCAGCGGTCCCAGGAGCGACTCCATGACGACGAGCCTTCGTACGAGATCGGGTCGGCGCAGCGCGAGGAGGAAGGCGGGCGGTGTGCCCGCGTCGATGCCGACGACCGCCGCGCTCCGTTCCCCGAGCGCGTCGAGGAGTCCTTCGGCGTCGGTGGCGAGGGTGTCGGCGTCATAGCCGTCGGCCGCCCGCGTGCTGGCGCCCAGGCCGCGCAGGTCGGGGGCGATGACGCGGTGCCGCGGGGCGAGCCGGGGCATGACCTCGCTCCAGAGCTGCCAGGTGTGGGGGAAGCCGTGCAGGAGCAGGACGGCGGGGCCGGTGCCCGCGATCGCCACGTTGAGGGTGATGCCGTTGGTGGTGATCTGCCGCAGGGAGGTGCCGGGGGCGGCTGAGGCGGCTGAGGGGAGGTGCATGGTGGGTGGCTCCGAAGTGGTTACCATTGGTGACCACATGAGGCTAGGTAACCGTCCCTGGCCTGCCAAGAACGTACTTTCCCGACAGGTGGTGAGCCCGAGGTGACCACCCCTCCCCAGGCGCGCCGTGCGGCGAGCCCCAAGCCGGCAGCGCGCGGCGACCTCTTCGATCCCGACTGCCCGACCCGCAGACTCCTCGACCGCATCGGTACGAAGTGGACGTCGATGGCGGTCAAGGTCCTCGCGGAGGCCGAGCCGCACGAGGTCCGCTTCGCCGAGCTGCGGCGCCGTATGCCGGGCGTCTCGCAGAAGATGCTCTCCACGACCCTGCGGGGCATGGTGCGCGACGGCCTGGTCGCCCGGCGGGTGGAGCCGACCGTTCCGCCTCGGGTGCACTACCGCCTTACCGGCCTGGGGCTGTCCCTGGAAGGGCCGCTCGCCGTGGTCAGGGCGTGGGCGGAGGAGCACATGGTGGAGATCGACCGCGCCAATGAGCGCAGCAACGCGGGAGCCGCCGGCGCACTCGGCGACTGAGACACATCCGTGGGCCCCCGCGCGGGGCGGGGCGCCCCGCGGCTCACGCCCGGTCAGGGAATGCGCGCCACGGCCGCGTAGATCCCGCCGCCCGCCGCCTCCGGCCGGGCGGTGTCCTTGAACCACTCCGTGGCCGTGACCAGGCCCGGCTCGACGAGGTCGAGCCCCTCGAAGAAGCGGGCGAACTCGCCGCGGATGCGGAAGGCGAGCCGGATGCCCCCCTTCGCGTACTCCGCGGTGACCTGCTCGGCCAGCTCCGGGTAGATGTCGGACGAGGCGTGCGAGAGCACCAGGTGACTGCCGGAAGGCAGGGCGCCGATCAGCGTGTTCACGATGCCGTACGGGTCCTGGTCGTCGGGCAGGAAGTGCAGGAGCGCGATCAGGGAGAGGGCGATCGGGCGCTCGAAGTCGAAGAGGCCGCGGGCGTGTTCCAGGATCGCCCGCGGCTCGCGGACATCCGCCTGGATGTAGTCGGTGATCCCCTCGGGGCGGCTGACCAGCAGGGCCTCCGCGTGCCGCAGCACGATGGGGTCGTTATCGGTGTAGAGGACCCGCGCCGACGGCACGATGTCCTGGACGATCTGGTGCAGGTTCGGCGCGGTGGGTATTCCGGTGCCGATGTCGAGGAACTGGTCCACGCCCCGGGTGGCGAGCCAGGCGACCGCGCGGTTCATGAACGCGCGGTTCTGCCGCGCCGCGTCCTTCGCCTCGGGCGGCAACTTCTCGCCCACCGCCTCGTCGACGGGGTAGTTGTCCTTGCCGCCGAGCAGCCAGTCGTAGACACGCGCGGGGTGCGGGTTGCTGGTGTCGATCGTCGGCCTGGGCGCACCTGGGGTCATGACGTGCTCCGTTGCTGCTGCGAGACGCTTGGGTCGCCGCAGTCTGCCACAGCAACATCGTCTTGAGCATGGGGTGTTGGGGCCACGTACGAAGGGGCGAGGAATCAGTCAGACCCCGTGCGGGCGGGCCGCGCCGATCGCGCCATTCGTCCTGGCGGCCCACCCGCCACGGGTGTCCCGTGGAGCCTCTGCTCTCTCGTGGCACGGGTCCGGGGGCACCTTCCGAAATGCCATTGGTTTCCACACCCCCGGCGCCCTCGGCAATACGGCAGGAGTTTACCGACGATATGGAACAGGGAAGTCCGCTCATCGGCCAAGTGGCGCGTTCGCGACGGTTATTCGACATCATTGAGTCAAATGACGCTGGTGGTTGATTTTCAAATATGGCAGAGTCTTCAAGTAAGTGTCCGGACAAGTCGAAAGGCGAGATCTGACTGACCGTCCGGCCGCTCTGGACCAGCCGTCAGGCGCGGGGGAGAAGTCGGCTCATGAACTTGGTGGACCGTGGGGAAGAATTCTCGATCATGGATGGCATGCTCAACGCCTGCATGGCGGGGCATGGCGGAGTGTTATTGGTAAGCGGCGCGGTGGCCAGCGGGAAAACCGCGCTGCTGCGCGCGTTCAGTGCCCGGGCGAGCGCGGCCGGCGCGTTGTTTCTACAGGCCACGGCGTCAGAGGCGGAGAGCGACCTGCCCCTTGGAGTCATGGGGCAGTTGCTGCTCGGCGCGGATCTGCCGGGCGCCGACGCCAAGCGGGCGGCCCGGCTTGTGGACCTGATCGCGGTGGCCGCGCAGATTCGGCGGGCCGAGGGGGTGTTGCCCGCCGTCGTGATGAATGAGATTCCCAAACTCTGCGGGATTGTCCTGGAACAGGCCAGGGAAAGGCCGGTGGTGCTCAGCATCGACGACGTGCACCATGCCGACGGCCACTCCCTGGAATGCGTCCTGTACCTGGCCCGCCGACTCGACGCCAGCCGTATTCTGGTGGTCCTCGGAGAGAACAGCGGATTCCTGGCCGGAAATACGCGATTACACGCGGACTTGCTGCGTCTGCCGGGCTGCCGCAATATCAGGCTCGGACCACTCGAGCGGCACGGAGTGGCCGAAATGATCTCCGGTTTCGGCGGCGAGGGGTGGGGGACGCGCCAACTCGTCGCGGACGTCCATCGGACGGGCGGCGGGAACCCGCTCCTGACACGGGCGTTGATCGAGGACCGCCGTGCGTCGGACGCCGACGGGTGCGGCCCGGCGGGCCTCGTGCCGGGCGAGGCCTTCGCACAGGCCGTCGCCACCGGCCTGTACCGCAGCGACGTGTCGACGCGGCACACCGCGTGGGCGCTCGCGGTGGTCGGCCCGGACGTGCCGCTCGCCGAACTGGTGGAAGTCCTGGGAACCAGCCGGGAGTCGGTCCACCGCAGCCTGCGCGCCCTGAACGACGCGGGGCTGCTCGACTCCGGCTGGTTCCGCCACGAAGCGGGCAGGACCGCGGTCCTGCGGAGCATGGAGCCCGCACACCGCGCCCGCCTCGAGGCCCGCGTCGCCCAAGTGCTGCACGAGCACGGCGAGGCGGCGACCGTGGTGGTGCAGCATCTGATCGCGGCCGAGCCCATCGACGCCCCGTGGGCGCTCGGCACGCTCCTGGAGGCCGCCGAGCGCGCGCTGGCCGACGACGAGGTCGAACTGGCCCTCACCTGCCTGCGCGCCGCCCGCGACACCCGCACCGACGCCCGGCAGTCCGTGGCGATCAGGGAAGCGCTGACCCGGGCGGAATGGCGGCTCAACCCGGCCACCGCCGCCCGGCACCTGCCCGAGCTCACCGCCGACGCACTGCGCGGCGGCCTCGGCAACCGGCACACCGTCGAACTCGTCGGCCACCTGCTCTGGTTCGGCCAGGTCGACCCGGCCCTGGAGATACTCGGCGCCGCCGAGCAGGCCGGCACGGACACCGAGCTCTCCGGGCAGCCGGAGGCCTCGCGCCGGCTCGACTGCGTCCGGTCCTGGATGGCGTACGAATATCCCGGACTCCCCGGCTCCGCGCGCGCCCGTGCCCGCCACGGCGACGCCGAGCGGCGCGCGCGGACGCCGGCGCGCAGTCCCCATCAGCGCGCGGCGATCCTGATGAAGGCCGTCCTGGACGGGGCGGGCGAGGACGTGGTGGCCCGGGCGGAGCAGATCCTGCAGAGCACCCGCCTGGACGACGGCACGCTGACGGCGCTCGTCGTCGCCCTCAACTCCCTTGTCCTGGCCGACCGTCTGGACACGGCGGCCCTCTGGTGCGAGACCCTGTGCAAGGAGGCCGCCGAGCGCCACGCACCCATGTGGCAGGCCCTCCTCGCCGCGGTCAGGGCGCGCGTCGAACTGAGGCTCGGCGGGCTCGCCGCCGCCGAGGAGTCGGCGCGCCTGGCGCTCACGCTCGTCCCGGCCGAGGGCTGGGGCGTGGCCATCGCCTCGCCGATCGCCACCGCGGTCTGCACCCTGACGGCCATGGGCAGGCTCGACGAGGCGGCGGCCCAACTGAGCGTATCCGTACCGGAGTCGGCGTTCTGCACCTCCGACGGGCTGCTCTACCTCCGGGCGCGCGGCCACTACTACCTCGCCGCCGGGCGTCCCTACGCCGCGCTCGACGACTTCCACACGTGCGGCGACCTCATGACCCGCTGGGAGTTCGACCTGCCCGCGCTGGTCCCGTGGCGGACCGACGCCGCCCAGGCCCATCTGCTGCTCGGTGACGACGACAGGGCCCGGACGCTCGCCCAGGATCAACTGGCCCTGGTCGGCGGCGCGAACGCCGGGGGCGACTGGACGCGCGGCGTCTCGCTGCGGGTCCTGGCGAGTGCGCTCACCCCCGGGCGCCGGCTTCCGCTCCTGGGCGAGGCCATCGACATCCTGCGGGAGCGCGGCCACCGCGTGGAGCTCGCCCGTGCCACGGACGAGCTGGCCCGCGCCCACCGCGAGCTCGGCAACGGCGGTCGGGCACGGGCCCTGGCCCGCAAGGCGCAGCAGTTGGGACGGGAGTGCGGGGTTCCCGTCCCCAGGGTGTCGCCGGTGGCCGACACCGGCAGCTCCCTTCCCGCCGAGCAGCCGTGGCCGTCCGGAGCCCGCCGCGGGGCCGACGAGCTGAGCGACGCGGAGCTGCGCGTGGCGACGCTCGCGGCCCGCGGCCACACCAACCGGCAGATCGCCGACAAGCTGTTCATCACGATCAGCACCGTCGAGCAGCACCTCACGCGCGCCTACCGCAAGCTGGCCGTCCAGCGCCGGGCGGACCTGGTCGGCAAACTCAGCCCCGTCCCCGTACCCGTCGCGGGCTCCGGCAGGGGGGAGGGGCGCCAGGAGGGGCGTCAGGAAGGGCGCCGCGAGGGGCGGAAGGACAGCGGGCCCTGCGACCGTCTTCGCGTGGTGTAGAGGCCGCGGGAGGCGCAGGTCGCCGTGCGGGTTGATGACCACGGCCTGCATCTCCTCTCCCGGACCGTCCACGACCACCCGGACGACGTGCGGTCGTTGCCAGGCGTTTCTCGCTTCTACGCGGTCTCGTTTCTACGCGGCGGCCGGTCACACTGCGGTCCGCGAAGCTGTGACCGGAGGATCCGCCACCGCGGCGGTACCCTTTCGACAGCAGCAGGTCGAACACGAGAGCGCGTCGACGGGGGGCCGTCGCCGGAGCTGTGACCGGTGTGTGACGTGGGATCGGGCAACGTGGTGCCGCATGATCAGCCTCTGCCGCGGCGGCGCTGCACGCCACCCCTCCCGCCGGTCTCTCCGGCCCTCTCCGCCCGTGACGTGCCGTGCGAGGGGTGGGCGATGAGGGTATTGGTGGTCGAGGACCACGCGGAGCTCGCACATTCGGTGGCGCGCGTCCTGCGCCGCGAGGGGATGGCCGTCGACGTCGTCTACGACGGCTCGGACGCGCTGGAACGCACGACGGTCGTCGACTACGACGTGGTCGTGCTCGACCGGGACCTCCCCGGGGTCCACGGGGACCAGGTCTGCAGCGCGCTGGCCACCCAGCCGATGCACGCCCGGGTCCTGATGCTCACCGCGTCCGGCACGATCGCCCACCGGGTGGAGGGGTTCAGCCTCGGCGCCGACGACTACCTCCCCAAGCCCTTCGCGTACGCCGAACTGGTCGCCCGTATCCGCGCGCTCGCCCGGCGTTCGCAGCCCGCGCTGCCGCCGATCCTCGTCCAGGGCGACCTGCGGCTCGATCCGGCACAGCGGATCGCCTCCCGCGGCGGGGTGCGTCTGGCGCTGACGCCCAAGGAGTTCGCGGTCCTCGAGTACCTGCTCGCCGCCCAGGGCCGGGTGGTGTCGGCGGAGGAGCTGCTCGAGCGGGTGTGGGACGAGGCGGCCGATCCGTTCACCACGACGGTCAAGGCGACCATCAACCGGCTGCGCCCCAAGCTCGGCGACCCGCCCATGATCGAGACCGTTCCCCGTGGCGGCTACCGGATCTGAGATGCCCACGGCTACCGGGATCTGAGATGTCCACGGCTACCGGATGTGAGATGCCCATGCGCCTGCCCACGCTCCTCGCCCGGTCATCGGGGCTCGTCCGCTGGCTGCTGCCACGGCGCGTCCGCGTCCGACTGACGCTCCTCTACGGAGTGCTGTTCGTCGCCTCGGGCGTGGTCCTGCTCGCCATCACCAATCTGCTCGTCGCCCGCTCCCCGGCGAACCTCGTCCTCGTCAAGAACAGGGGCGGCGAACCCGTGCTCGCACCGGGCGCCGACGGCCGTCTCTACCTCGGTTATCCCGATGCCAACTCCTCCGGCCAGCTCAACGACATCACCCAGCAGCTGCGCGACCAGGCGATCCGTCAGCACGAGATCGAGATGGACCACCTGCTGGTGCAGTCGGGCATCGCGCTGGCGATCATGGCCGTCATCGCGATCGTGCTCGGCTGGGTGGTCGCCGGACGCGTGCTGCGTCCGCTGCGCACGATGACGGGCACCATCCAGCGCATCTCGGCCCGCAACATGCACGAGCGCCTCGCCGTCGTCGGACCCGCCGACGAACTGAAGGACCTCGCCGACACCGTCGACGGACTCCTCGGCCGCCTGGAAACGGCCCTGGACTCCCACAAACGCTTCGTCGCCAACGCCGCGCACGAACTGCGCACGCCGCTGACCCTGGAGCACGCGCTCCTGGAGGAGTCCCTCATCGACCGCGATGCCACCCGCGAGTCGTTCCGGTCGAACTTCGAACGGCTCCTGGAGATCAGCAAGCAGCAGGCCCGCCTCCTGGAGTCGCTGCTCACCCTGTCCAGCAGCGAGCGCGGCATCGACCACCGCGAACCGCTCGACCTCGCGGACATCGCCGAGGAGGTCGTCGCGGCCTCACGCCCGGAGGCGGCGCGGCGGGGCGTGCGCATCGAGACCACGATCGGGCCGGCCCAGGCGTCGGGCGACTCGGCCCTCGTCCAACGCCTGATGGCCAACCTCGTCGACAACGCGACGGGCTACAACACCCCCGGCGGGCACGTGGAGGTCACCACCCGCACCGCCGCGGGGCGGGCCGTCGTCGCCGTGGCCAACACCGGGCCCGAAGTGCCGCCGGAGCACGTGGAGCGGCTCTTCGAACCCTTTCAGCGGCTCGGCCGCACCGCGGGCGACGGACATCACGGCCTCGGCCTCTCGATCGTCCGCGCCATCGCCACCGCGCACGACGCGGTGATCGGCGCCCATGCCCGCCCCGGAGGCGGCCTCGTGGTGGAGGTCTCCTTCCCGCCGCGGACGGATCCGCTCCCACGCCCCGCGGGAATCGGCCCTCCGGGAATTGGGCAGTTGGACGATGCGTCGGCCATCCGTTGAGGGGCGGGACGCGAACTCCTACCGTTGGTGCGGCGCCTGATGGATCCCCCCGTCCGCATGTGCCGCCGGACCCGGCGAAGCCGTCTCCAACAACGGGAGGAACCCCATGGTGGTCGTGATGGCCCCCGAGGCCACGCAGCAGGACGTGGACGCGGTCGTCGAACTGGTGCGGGCGGCGGGCGGTGACGCGTTCGTCAGCCGCGGCGTGACCCGCACCATCGTCGGCCTGGTGGGAGACGTGGACGCGTTCGACGCGCTCAATCTGGCCAACCGCCCCGGCGTCCTCGACGTCGTGCGGATCTCGGCGCCGTACAAGCTGGTCAGCCGGGAGCACCACCCCGACCGGTCCGTGATCAGGGTGGGCGGCGTACCCATCGGACCGGACACCCTGACCGTGATCGCCGGACCCTGCGCGGTGGAGAGCCCCGAACAGACCCTGGCCGCCGCACAGATGGCCAAGGCCGCGGGAGCCGCGCTGCTGCGCGGCGGGGCGTTCAAACCGCGCACATCGCCGTACGCCTACCAGGGGCTCGGCGAGAGCGGGCTGCGGATCCTCGCCGACGTCCGGGACGAGACGGGGCTTCCGGTGGTCACCGAGGTCATCGACCCGGCAGGCGTCGAACTGGTCGCCCCTTACGCGGACATGCTGCAGGTCGGCACCCGCAACATGCACAACTTCGCGCTCCTCCAGGAGGTCGGCGCGGCCGGGCGGCCCGTGCTCCTCAAGCGCGGCTTCGGCGCCACCATCGAGGAGTGGCTGATGGCGGCGGAGTACATCGCCCAGCGGGGCAACCTCGACATCGTGCTCTGCGAACGCGGCATCCGTACGTTCGAGACCGCCACCCGCAACACCTTGGACATCAGCGCCGTGCCCGTGGTCCAGCGCCTCTCCCACCTGCCGGTGATCGTGGACCCCTCGCACTCGGGCGGCCGCCGCGACCTCGTCGTCCCCCTCACCCGTGCCGCCCTCGCCGTCGGCGCGGACGGCGTCATGATCGACGTACATCCCGATCCCGGCACGGCGCTCTGCGACGGCAGTCAGGCCGTGACCCGGGCCGAGATCGGTGAACTCGCGAACATCGCCGCGGTCATGTCGCCCCTGATGGGCCGCACGCTCACGCGGCCGACGGCGCGAGCCGGGGCGGGATCGGGCACCCGATAGGGGTGAATAGGGGTTTCAAGACCTAGATCAATGCTGCTAGTGAGGGGTACCAGGCCGGAAAGCGCGTTGTTAGGGTGAACGTGGTTCGGCCAGCGGGATTCCGCTCCCATTCAGGATCGGAGCGGAACCCCCAGGAGGGGAAGTGGCGCCGAGTGCGGGTGTAGTTCTGCTAATCCACGAGAGATGTGCGGCTCGGGCTCATCACCGCAGTGCCGGTGTATTTCCGCGCACCTCGTTCATCGCCCGGCCATCGGGCGAACCGGTCTTACGAGCGTGCATCACCTTTCACTTCTGGCCAATCCCTCCCTGATGCCGCGCCGATCCTGACCGGCGGGCCGACATGCGCGCACGGGCGACATCAGATCACTAGGGGGATTTCCATTGGCAATACCTGGGCATGCGCAGATCGACCAACTCATGGTCGTCGAAGTCGAGATCAGGTCGCTGTCGACGGCCGACTCACCGCGAATCTCCGGCATGGATCAGGAACACGTGGAGGCGCTGGCAGTGGTGCAGACCCCGCTGCCGCCCATCACCGTGCACCGCTCGACCATGCGCGTCATCGACGGACTGCACCGGTTGCGGGCCGCCGAACTGCGGGGGCATCGCAAGATCGCGGCGAAGTTCTTCGACGGGGACGCGGCCGACGCCTTCGTCCTGGCCGTCGAGTCCAACGTCACGCACGGTCTGCCGCTGACCACGGCCGACCGGAAGCGTGCCGCCGGGCGCATCATCGCCTCGCACCCGCAGTGGTCCGACCGGATGATCGCCTCGGTCAGCGGCATCGCGCCGGGAACCGTCGCGGAGATCCGCAGACGGGCCCCGGCCGAGCAGGCCGGCGAAGCGAGCAGGATCGGCCACGACGGCCGGGTTCGCCCGGTCGACGGCACCGAGGGACGCAGGGTGGCCAGCGAACTCATCGCCGAGAACCCCCAGCTGTCCCTGCGCCAGATCGCACGCGTCGCGTCCATCTCCCCGGAAACGGTCCGCGACGTGCGCAACCGGATGATGCGTGGCGAGGACCCGCTGCCGCAGCGCGGGAAACGGGGCGGCGGCGAAGGAAGCGCGAGCGCCCCCAGCAGCGGCACCGGCCCCACCATCGTGACCGACCGTGACACGGGCCAGGACCGCGCCGCGGTCCTCAAACGCCTCAACGCCGACCCGGCGCTGCGCTTCAGCGAGACCGGCCGCACCCTGCTGCGGCTGCTCAACATCCACACGATCAGCGCGGAGGACTGGGACGAGATCATCGACAAGGCCCCGCCGCACTGCGGCCGCATCGTGGCCTACCTGGCCAACGAGTGCGCGGAGATGTGGGCGGAGGTAGCGGTGCGCGTCCAGCGCAAGGTCGCCGAGACCGCGTAGGACACCCCGGGCGTCCAAGTGGGCAGACTGCCCACTTGGACGCCGACCTCCCGATCCGGTCGACCACGAACATTTCTCCGGCCATGGATATTTCCCTGACCACGGGCAGTTCCACGGCGCGTATCGCGATGCCCCGACTCGGGTATTTCCGTGCCCAATTCAGGGCCTGGATGGCCGGAATGCAGAAAGGTATCGTCCTGCGGGTGACCACATTGCGTGTCATATCGACGAGCCCCATTCCGTAATGCCGAGGCAGGAGGATCCCGTCGCGTGTTGATCACCCAAGGACCTGGTGGACCCACCATCGGAGGGCCGCAATCCGGGGCCCAGAAGCAATCGCTGCGGCCGGGATCAGTGCGCCGGGCGATGTCCTACATGAAGGCGCACAAGCCCGCGTTCGCCTTTCTGCTGCTCACCACCGTGGTGGATTCCCTCATCATTGTGTCGACGCCCCTGCTGCTGAAGACGATCATCGACGAAGGAATTCTCAAGGACGATGCGGGCGTCATCACGACCGTCGCCCTCGTCGTGGCCGGACTCGCCGTCGTCGACGCGCTGGCACAGCTCGTGCAGAGCTACTTCTCCGGGCGCATCGGACAGGGCGTCAGCCACGATCTGCGGGTCGAGGCCTTCAAGCACGTGCAGCGGCAGCCGATGGCGTTCTTCACCCGGACCCAGACGGGGCTGCTCGCCAGCCGCCTCAACGGCGACGTCATGCTGGCCCAACAGGCCCTCACCACGATGCTGGTCTCCGCGACCAGCGTGCTGACCGTCGCGCTCGTCCTCGCCGAGATGTTCTATCTGTCCTGGCTCATCAGCCTGATCGCCGTCGCCATGCTGCCCCTGTTCATCGTCCCCGGCATCTACGTGGGACGGCGCCTGCAGCACTACTCCAGGGCCCAGATGCAGGCCAACGGCGAACTGGGCGGCATCATCAACGAACGCTTCAACGTGGGCGGGGCGATGCTCGCCAAGCTCTTCGGACGCCCGCGCGAGGAAGCGGCCGCGTTCGAGGCCCGAGCGGGCGAGGTGCGCCAGGTCGGCATCGTCTGGACGGTCTACAGCAGGCTCTCCTTCATCTTCATGGCGCTGCTCGCGTCCCTGGCGACCGCCCTCGTCTACGGCGTCGGCGGCGGCCTGGTCCTCAACGACGTGTTCCGCATCGGCACACTGGTGGCCCTGGCCGCACTCCTGGGCCGCCTCTACGGGCCCATCACACAGCTGTCCAGCCTGCAGTCCAACGCGCTGACCGCGATGGTCAGCTTCGACCGCATCTTCGAGGTGCTCGACCTCAAGCCCCTCATCGAGGAGAAGCCGAACCCGGTCGCCCTCACCGCTCCGGGCGAAGGACCCGCACCGGAGATCGAGTTCGACCAGGTGTCCTTCCGCTACCCGCGCGCCAGCGACGTCTCCCTGGCCTCGCTGGAGTCCAACGCGCTGTCCGCGGCCGAACGGGCCAAGGAGACGGCGCAGGTGCTCCACGGCATGACCTTCCGGGTGCCGGCCGGCAAACTCACCGCCCTCGTCGGCCCGTCGGGCGGCGGCAAGACCACCACCACCCACCTCGTGTCCCGCCTCTACGACCCGACATCGGGAAGCGTCCGCATCGACGGCCACGACCTGCGCGACGTCAGCCTCGACTCCCTGCGCGACGTCGTCGGCGTGGTCAGCCAGGACGCGCACTTCTACCACGACACGATCCGCGTGAACCTGTCCTACGCACGCCCCGACGCCACGCAGCGCGATCTGCTCCGGGCCTGCGACGCGGCCCAGATCGGCGACCTGATCCGCTCCCTGCCCAGCGGCCTCGACACCGTGGTCGGCGACCGCGGCTACCGGCTCTCCGGCGGCGAGAAGCAACGCCTCGCCCTCGCCCGACTGCTCCTGAAGGCGCCGTCCATCGTGGTGCTCGACGAGGCCACCGCGCACCTGGACTCCGAGTCCGAGGCGGCCATCCAACAGGCGCTGACCACCGCCTTGCGGGACAGGACGTCCCTGGTGATCGCCCACCGCCTGTCCACCATCCGCGAGGCGGACCAGATCCTCGTCATCGACGAGGGCGAGGTCCGCGAGAGCGGCACCCACGACGAACTCCTCGCGGCAGGAGGCCTCTACGCCGAGCTCTACCACACGCAGTTCAACCGCCCCAGCACCAACGGAGCGGGCCCGGCCGCCCCCAAGGAACCGGTGCTCCAGGGCCCGGTCCTCGGAAGCGGCCCCGTCCTGGGCGGCAGCGGACCCGTGCTCGGCGGTGAGCACATCCTGCGCCTGGGTGCCGACCCGGACGAGCGCTGAGCGCCGGCCTGAAGGGGGAAGTGGTGGAGTCGTCGGTGGTGACGGAGCTGATCGCCGCACGGGTGGAGTCATCACCCGGCGCGGTGGCGGTCGAGGGCGAACAGACGGTGTCGTACGAGGAGTTGTGGGACCGGTCGGGCCGATGGGCGGCGTATCTGGCAGGGCTCGGTGTGGGCCGCGGCGAGCGCGTCGCGGTGGTGATGGAGCGGTCGCAGGAACTGCCCGCGCTGCTCCTGGGCGTGTGGCGGGCGGGCGCCGCCTACGTCCCCGTCGACGCGGGTTCCCCGGCCGAGCGCATCGCCTTCGTCGTCGACGACGCCGCTCCCGCGGTGGTGCTCTGCACCGCGGAGAGCCGAGGTGTGGTGCCGGAGCGCGCCGCCGTGCGGGTGGTGGACGATCCGCGGGTGCGGGCGGCGGTGGCCGCCCGCGACGGCGGAGACGTCCGCACAGCGGTGGCCGGGCAGGACGTGGCATACGTGATGTACACGTCGGGATCGACCGGGGTGCCCAAGGGCGTCGCGGTGCCGCACGCGAGCGTGGCGGCACTGGTGGGCGACGACGGCTGGGCGGTCGGCCCGCGCGACGCGGTCCTGATGCACGCCCCGCACGCCTTCGACGTCACGCTGTTCGAGATGTGGGTGCCGCTCGCCGCCGGTGGCCGCGTGGTGATCGCCGAGCCGGGTGCGGTGGACGGCCAGCAGGTGCGCGAGCACGTCGCGGCCGGTGTCACCGCCGTGCATGTGACCGCGGGTTCCTTCCGCGTCATGGCCGAGGAATCACCGGACTGCTTCACCGGGTTACGAGAGGTGCTCACCGGCGGCGACGTGGTCCCGCCCGGCTCGGTGGCCCGCGTCCGCGAGGCCTGCCCGGAGGTGGGCGTCCGGCACCTGTACGGGCCGACCGAGGTGACCCTGTGCGCCACCTGGCATCTGCTGACGCCGGGCGACGCGACGGGCTCCGTGCTCCCGATCGGGCGCCCGCTGCCCCACCGCCGGGCCTTCGTCCTGGACGCGGCTCTGCGGCCGCTGCCCGCCGGTACGGTCGGCGAGCTGTACGTGGCGGGATCGAGCCTGGCGCGGGGCTACTGGAACCGGCCAGGACCGACCGCGGAACGCTTCGTGGCCTGCCCGTACGTCCCGGGCGAGCGGATGTACCGCACCGGTGACCTGGTGCGCGAGACCGAGGACGGCGAGCTGCTCTTCGTCGGCCGCGCGGACGACCAGGTCAAGATCCGTGGATTCCGCGTGGAGTTGGGCGAGGTGGAGGCCGCGCTCGCCGCCCACCCCCGCGTGGCCCAGGCGGTCGTCGTCGCCCGTGCGGACCGGCGGGGCGAGCGGCGCCTGGTCGGCTACGTCGTCCCCGACGAGCCGGAGGCCCTGGACCCCGGACGCGTCCGCGACGCGCTCGCCGAGACCCTGCCCGATTACATGGTCCCCACCGCGGTACTGCCCCTCGCGTCCCTCCCGGTGACCCGCAACGGCAAGGTCGACCGCGACGCCCTGCCCGCCCCCGACTTCGCCGCGAAGGTCACCGGGCGCGCGCCGCGCACCGAGGTCGAGTCGGTCCTGTGCGACCTGATGGCGGAGCTGCTCGGCCTGGAGCGCGTCGGCGCGGAGGACGGCTTCTTCGAGCTGGGCGGCGACTCCATCATGTCGATGCAACTGGCCGCTCGCGCCCGCCGCGCGCACCTGTTCTTCCGGGCCGAGGACGTCTTCGAGCACGCGACACCGGCCGCCCTGGCCACGATCGCCCGCTCCGGCGAGCAGCACGCGACCCCCGCCCGCGACCGCTTCGCGGGCTCGCTCATGGGCGAGCTCCGGGAGGAGGAGACCGACCGGCTGCGGGCCTCGGTGCCGGGCCTTGTGGACGTATGGCCGCTGTCGCCGCTGCAGGAGGGGATTCTCTTCCACGCCACCTTCGACGACGACGGGCCGGACGTGTACGCGAGCCAGCGGACGCTGGCACTGGACGGCCCTCTCGACGCCGACCGGCTGCGCACGTCGTGGGAGACGCTGCTCGCCCGGCACGCCGTGCTGCGCGCGAGCTTCCACCAGCGGGACTCCGGTCGGACGGTCCAAGTCATCACGGCCGGGGCCGAGTTGCCCTGGCGGGAGGCCGACCTCTCGGAGCTGCCGGAGGACGAGGTGCCCGCCGAGGTGGCGCGCATCGCCCGCGCCGAGCGGGCCGAGAAGTTCGATCTCCGGGCCGCGCCGCTGCTGCGGCTGCTCCTGATTCGCCTCGGCGCCGACCGGCACCGCCAGATCGTCACCGTCCACCACTCCCTGGTGGACGGCTGGTCCACCGACGTCGTCTTCGCCGAACTGTCCGAGGTGTACGCGGCGGGCGGCGACGGCCGGACGCTGCCCACGACGACGTCGTACCGCAAGTACCTGGCCTGGCTCGACCGGCAGGACAAGGAAGCGGCGCGCGAGGCCTGGCGCGCGGAGTTCGCCGGGGCCGAGGAGCCGACGCTGGTGGTGCCGGAGGAACCGGCAGGCGCGCGGGTCGTGCCGGACCCGCTGCCGTTCGAGCTGACCGCAGAACTCACGGGTGGTGTGGTGGAGTTGGCCCGCTCCCAAGGGGTGACCGTCAACACGGTCGTGCAGGGCGCGTGGGCGCAGCTCCTCGCCCGGCTCGTGGGGCGCACGGACGTGGTGTTCGGCACTCCGGTGGCGGGCCGCCCAGCGGAGTTGCCGGGGGTCGAGACGGCGGTCGGCCTGTTCATCAACACCGTTCCCGTACGGGTGGGCCTGGCCCCGGACCAGTCGGTCGCCGGGCTGCTGGCGGACCTGCGGGAGCGACAGGTCGGGCTGATGGCCCGGCAGCACCTGGGCCTCCGCGAGATCCGTCAACTGGCTGGTCCCGGCGCGGTGTTCGACACGCTCGTGGTGTTCGAGAACCTCCCGCGGACGCCCGACGGGACCGGCGCCGGCACGGACCTGGTCATCCGCCCCGTCGGGGAGCCCGAGGACAGGGGCCACTACCCGATGGCCTTGATCGTGGTCCCTGACACCCGGCTGCGAGGACTGCTCGTGCACCGCCCGGACGTCGTGGGCCGCGACCGGGCCGGAGCCGTGATCTCCTCGCTGGTCCGCGTCCTCGAACAGATGGTGGCGGACCCGTCGTCGCCCGTGGGGCGCATCGACATCCTCCCCGAGACCGAACGCGCGCTCGTGGCACGGGAACGGACCGCGCCGACGCAGGCCGTGCCCGACGCCACGGCACCGGACCTCTTCGCCGAGCAGGCCGCCTCCGCACCCACCGCGGTGGCGGTGGTGGACGGCGAGCGTTCGCTGACGTACCGCGAACTGGCCGGCCGAGCAGCGCGTCTGGCCCGGTACCTGACGGACAGGGGTGTGGGGCCCGAGACGCGGGTGGCCGTCATGGCGGACCGCTCGGCGGAACTGGTGACCGCGCTCATCGCGGTGTCGACGGCCGGAGGTGTCTACGTCCCCGTGGACCCGGGACTTCCCCCGGCGCGGCTGCGCATGCTCCTCGACGATGTGGCCCCGCCGGTCCTGATCTGCCTGCGGCAGACCCGCGACGCGATACCGCAGCAGTACACCGGGCAACTCCTGCTCCTGGACGACCCGTTGACCGCCCGGACCGTGGACGATTACGCCGACGGCCCGCTGAAGGACACCGAGCGGCGCGCACCGCTGACCGCCTCCCACGCGGCGTACGTCATCTACACATCCGGGTCCACCGGCACCCCCAAGGGCGCGGTCGTCCCCCACCGGGGTCTGCGCAACCTCGTCGCCGACCGCATCGCGCGGTACCGGATCGGCGCGGACAGCGCCGTGCTCCAACTCGTCTCGCCGAGCTTCGACGTCTCCCTGTCGGACATCTGGCCGGTGCTGTGCGCGGGCGGGCGCCTCGTCCTGGCACCGCCCGCGCGGCGGCACGCGACCGGCGACGAGTTGGTCCACCTGATGCGCGCGGAGCGCGTGACGCACGTCGCGATGACGCCGACCCTGCTGGCACAGCTGCCGCCGGAGGACCTGCCCGCGCTGCGCGTCCTGGTCATCGGCGGCGAACCCGTCTCCGACGAACTGCGCCGTCAGTGGTCGGTGAACCGCGAGATCTACAGCGAGTACGGCGTCACCGAGGCCACGGTCGCCTCGACGGTCAGCCGCCCTCTCGAAGCGCACGACGAACCGTCGATCGGCCGCCCGGTCGCCAACACCTCGGCCCACGTCCTGGACGCCTTCCTGCGACCGGTGCCCGCGGGCATGGTGGGCGAGCTGTACGTGGCGGGCGCGGGCCTGGCACGCGGGTATCTGCGGCGGACACAGCTGACGGCACGGCGCTTCGTGGCCAGCCCGTTCGCGCACGGTGAGCGGATGTACCGGACCGGGGACCTGGTGCGCAGGACCGGCACCGGCGACCTCGTCTACGCGGGGCGGGCCGACGCCCAGGTGAAGGTGCGGGGGTTCCGGGTGGAGCTGGGCGAGATCGAGGCGGCCCTCGCCGGACACCCCGCCGTCGACCGGGCCGTGGTGATCCTCCGGCAGGACCGGCAAGGGGAACGCCGCCTGGTCGGCTATGTGGTGGGCACCGACGCCCGAGCCGGGCACCGGGCCGACGCGCGGACCGTGGACGGGCACGCCGTACGCGAGTACGCCGCCGCCGCGCTGCCCGACTACATGGTGCCCGCGGCCGTCCTGGCCCTCGACACCCTGCCGGTCACCCCGAACGGCAAGGTCGACGTCCCCGCCCTGCCCGCGCCCGACTTCGCCGGCCACGTCTCGGGCCGGGCGCCGGAAGGCGAGGCGGAGGAGATCCTCTGCGCCCTGTTCGCGGAGGTGCTCGGCCTCGAACGGGTCGGCGCCGACGACAACTTCTTCCGGCTCGGCGGAGATTCGATCAGCTCGATGCAACTGGTGAGCCGCGCCCGCCGGGCCGGTGCCTTCTTCGGCGCCCAGGACGTGTTCGAGCACGGGTCACCCGAGGCCATCGCGCGGGTGGTCAGGCTCGGCGCCGGAAGCGTGTCGGGGCCGGACGTGGGCGAGGGCGAGGTGGCCTGGACACCGGTGATGCGGGCCCTGGGCGAGCGGGCCCTCGGCGGCGGATTCACCCAGTGGGTGGTGATGGGAACGCCGACCGGTCTCAGCCGCGAGACCCTGGCGGCAGGCCTGGGCGCCGTACTCGACACGCACGACATGCTGCGTGCCCATGCCGTGGCGGACGGCGACACCGGGCCCCGCCTGGTGGTGGGCGAGCGCGGCTCTGTGGACGCCGCCCACCTGATCACCCGGGTCGACGCGGCGGAGGTCACGCAGGGCGACCTGGACGGGCTCGCGGGCCGCACGGCACGGGAGGCGGTCCTGCGCCTGGACCCCTTCGCCGGAGTCATGGTCCAGGCGGTGTGGCTGGACGCCGGGCCTGAGCGGGTCGGCCGACTGGCCCTGGTGGTCCACCACTTGGCCGTGGACGGCGTGTCGTGGCGGATCCTCGTCCCGGACCTGCGCGCCGCGTGCGACACGGCGGCCACCGGGCGGGGGCCGGTGCTCGACCCAGTCGGCACCTCCTTCAGGCGCTGGTCCAGGCTCCTCGCCGAAGAGGCGACCGGCAGGAACCGCGTCGCGGAACTCGACGCATGGACCGCCCTCCTCGGTACGCGGGCGGAACCACCCCTCGGCGACCGGGTCCTGGACCCGGCACGGGACACGGCGGCAGGCATGCGCCACCGGTCCTGGACGGTCCCGGCCCGGCAGGCGGCCACGCTCGCGGGACCGACACCGGCGCTCTTCCACTGCGGTGTGCACGAGGTGCTCCTCGCCACGCTGGCCGGAGCCGTCGTCCAAGGACGGCGGGACACGCAGAGCACAGTCCTGATCGACGTCGAGGGCCACGGACGCAAGCCGGTCGCCGACGCCGATCTGCTGCGCACCGTCGGATGGTTCACCAGCGTGCACCCGGTACGCCTCGACCTGTCCGGCATCGACACGACGGCGGCGGCAGCCGGCGGACCGGCCGTCGGATCGCTCCTGAAGGCGGTCAAGGAACAGGCGCGGGCGGTGCCGGGCGACGGCCTGGGACACGGACTGCTGCGCCACCTGAACCCCGAGACGAGCCCGGTGCTCGCCGCGCTGCCGAGCCCGCAGATCGGCTTCAACTACATGGGCCGCTTCCCCGCCGTCGGTGGAGCGGGCGCCGTCGGCCCCTGGCAGATGGCAGGCGAAGAAGCGATCGGCAGCTCCACCGCGGCGGCCATGCCGGCGACGCACACCCTGGAGGCGGGCGCGACCGTCCGCGACGCCGCCGAAGGGCCCGAGCTGACCGTCTCGCTGAGCTGGCACGGCGCGGTCCTCGACGAGGCGGTGGCCGAGCGCGTCGGCCGCCACTGGCTCGACCTGCTCGCGGGCCTCGCCGCCCACACCACGGACCCGACGGCGGGCGGCCACACCCCGTCCGACTTCCCTCTCATCGAGCTCGCCCAGGACGAGGTCGAGCAGTTCGAAGCGATAGCAGCAGAGCTCGAAGGAGGGCGTTCGCTGTGAAGACCCCGACCCCAAGCCCCGCAACAGGTCACGCCCCCGCCGCCCACCAGCCGTCGCCCCGGACCGGGGGTTCCGCGCTCGCGGAGGTCTGGCCGCTGTCGCCCCTCCAGGAAGGGCTCCTGTTCCACGCCGACTTCAACGGCCAGGGGCCCGACGTCTACACCGTGCAGAACGTACTGGCGGTCGAAGGGCCCATGGACGCCGACCGCTTCCGCGCCTCCTGGGAAGCCCTGCTGGCCCGGCACGCGGCGCTGCGGGCGAGCTTCCAGCGGCGCAAGACGGGCGAGGCCGTGCAGCTCATCACCCGCGAGGTCGTACTGCCGTGGAGCGAGGCCGACCTCTCGGACCTCACCGAGGCCGACGCGGCGGCCGAGACCGAGCGCCTGGCCGCACGCGAACGCGCGGACCGGATCGACCCGGCGGCGGCACCACTGATGCGTCTGCTCCTGATCCGCATCGGCGAGCGCAGGCACCGACTGGTGATGACGAGCCATCACATCCTCATGGACGGCTGGTCGGCCCCGCTCCTGCTCGACGAACTCTCCACGGTCTACGCGGCAGGCGGCGACGCATCCGGGCTGCCCCCGGTCACCTCCTACCGCGAGTACCTGGCCTGGCTCTCCCGCCAGGACAAGGAGGCCGCACGAGCCGCCTGGAAGGCGGAGCTGGCCGGAGCGGAGGAACCGACGCAGGTCGCGGGCCCCACGAGCCCCGCTCACGGCGACACACCTCCGAAGAAACGCTCCTCCCGCCTCACCGAGGAGACGACCGAAGCGCTCACCGCGCTGGCCCGCGCCAACGGCCTGACGATGAACACCGTCGTACAGGGCGCCTGGGCGCTGCTTTTGGCTCGCCTCGCCGGACGTACGGACGTGGTGTTCGGCGCGACGGTGGCCGGCCGCCCCCCGGAGCTGCCCGGCGCCGACTCCATGATCGGCCTCTTCATCAACACGCTGCCGGTACGGGTCCGGCTCGACGGTTCGCAGCCGCTGCTCGACCTGCTCCGAGAGCTCCAGTACCGCCAGTCCATGCTCCTGGCCCACCAGCACCTGGGTCTCTCGGAGATCCAGCAACTCGCCGGCCCCGGCGCCGGTTTCGACACACTCCTGGTGTACGAGAACTACCCCCGGCCACCCGGAAGGCCGCCCACGCCCGACGCGCTCTCCCTCACCACGGTGGAGTCCCGCCAGGCCACGCACTACCCGCTGTCGATCGGCGTCGCGCCCGGCGAGTGCCTCCGGGTGGACGTGACGTACCAACCCGACCTGGTGGACGAGACGGTGGGCGAGGCGCTGGCCGGACTCCTGACACGCGTGCTGGAACGGATGGTGGCGGAACCGTCGGCGGCGGTGGGACGCATCGGTGTGGCCGACGCACTGCCCGAGCGCGGGGTGACGGCGGCTTCGGCGGGTGGGTCGGTGCCGGAGCTGATCGCGCGGCGGGTGGACGCGGCGCCGGGAGCGGTGGCCGTCCAAGGCGGACGAGCCACCCTCACGTACGGCGAGTTGTGGGAGCGGGCAGGGCGCTGGGCGGCACAACTGGCCGCACTCGGGGTGCGGCGGGGCGACCGTGTCGCGGTGGTCATGGAACGGTCGCCGGACCTGGTGGCCGTGCTCCTGGGCGTGTGGCGTGCGGGCGCCGCCTACGTGCCCGTGGACGTCGGCTCGCCGGTGGAGCGGGTGGCCCACGTGCTGGGGGACGCGGCTCCGGCGGTGGTGGTGTGCGCCTCGGAGAGCCGGCGCGGGGTGCCGCGGGGCGCCGGCGGGCGGCTGCTGGTCGCGGATGATCCGCGGGTCACGGAGGCGCTGTCCGCCGTCGATGGCGGGGACTTCGCCGTGCCGGTGACGGGGCGGGACGTGGCGTACGTGATGTACACGTCGGGCTCGACCGGCACACCCAAGGGCGTCGCGGTGCCGCACGGCAGCGTCGCGTCCCTGGTGGGGGAGCGAAGCTGGGCAGTGGGCCCGACGGACGCGGTCCTGATGCACGCCCCGCACGCCTTCGACGTATCGCTCTACGAGCTGTGGGTTCCGCTGGCCGCCGGTGGCCGTGTGGTGCTGGCGGGGCCCGGAGTCGTCGACGCCCAGGAGCTGCGTGAGCACGTGACGGACGGCGTGAGGGCGGCGCATCTGACCGCGGGGTCGTTCCGGGTGCTTGCGGAGGAGTCCCCGGAATGCCTCACGGGACTGCGTGAGGTGCTGACGGGCGGAGACGTGGTCCCGGCCGCGTCGGTGGCGAGGGTCCGGGAGGCGTGCCCCGAGCTCACGGTCCGGCACCTGTACGGGCCGACCGAGACGACGCTCTGCGCGACCTGGCACGTACTGGAGCCGGGCGACGCGATGGGCCCCGTACTGCCGGTCGGGCGACCGCTGCCCGGGCGCCGGACGTTCGTCCTGGACGCGTTCCTCCAGCCCCTGCCGCCAGGTGTGACCGGCGAACTGTACGTCGCGGGCAAGGGGTTGGCGCAGGGCTACTGGGATGGTCCAGGCCTGACCGCGGAGCGCTTCGTGGCGTGCCCGTACGCGCCCGGCGAGCGGATGTACCGCACCGGCGACCTGGTGCGCGAGACCGACACCGGCGAGCTCCTGTTCGTCGGCCGCGCGGACACCCAGGTCAAAGTCCGGGGATTCCGCGTCGAGTTGGGCGAGGTGGAGGCGGCCCTGGCCGCCCATCCTTCCGTCGCGCAAGCCGTGGTCGTCGCCCGCGAGGACGGTCCGGGTGAGCGTCGGCTGGTCGGCTACGTCGTCCCGGACGGCCGGGCGCCGGACCCCGGGCGCCTGCGCGACGACATCGCCCGGGCGCTGCCCGACTACATGGTGCCCGGCGCCGTGCTCGTCCTGGACGCCCTGCCGGTGACCCGCAACGGCAAGGTCGACCGCGCGGCTCTGCCCGCGCCCGACTTCGCGGAACGCGTCGTCGGCCGTGCGCCCAGGACCGAGGCCGAGGAGACGCTGTGCCGCCTCTTCGCCGAGGTGCTCGGCCTGGAGCGGGTCGGCGTCGAGGACAGCTTCTTCGAGCTCGGCGGCGACTCGATCATGTCGATGCAACTGGCCGCACGGGCCCGCCGCGCGAACCTGCTCTTCAAGGCGCAGGACGTCTTCGAGCACGAGACACCCGCCGGGCTCGCGGTCGTCGGCCGCCCGGCGGACGAGGTGTCGGCTCCGCCGGACGTGGGTGTGGGCGAGGTGCCCTGGACGCCCGTGATGCGGGACCTGGGCGAGCGAGGCCTGCGCGGCAGGTTCGCCCAATGGGCGGTCGTCAGTGCTCCCTCCGCGCTCCAACGGCACGCCCTGGTGGCCGCGTTGAGCGCGGTCGTGGACACCCATGACGTACTCCGCTCCCTGGTGGTCGGCGGCGCGGAGGCGCCGAGGCTGATCGTCCGCGAGCAGGGATCGGTGGATGCCGGGCCGCTGGTCACCCGCGTGAACGCGACCTACGCGGTGGCCGGCACCCTCGACGACATCGCGGACGAGGCGGCACAGGAGGCGGCGGAGCGCCTCGACCCCTCGGCGGGCGTGATGCTTCAGGTGGCGTGGGTGGACGCCGGACCCGGACGGGTCGGCCGACTGGCCTTCGTGGTCCATCACTTGGCGGTCGACGGGGTCTCGTGGCGGATTCTGGTGCCGGACCTGAAGGCTGCCTGCGAAGCGGTGGCAGCCGGTCGGGAGCCGCGACTGGACCCGGTGGGCACGTCCTTCCGGCACTGGTCGCGGCTGCTGGTCGAGCAGGCCACCGGGGAGGCACGGGTCGCCGAACTGGCAGAGTGGCGCGCCCTGTTGGGGCGGAAGGAGCCTGCCGTCGGGGAGCGGGAGTTGGACCCGCTCCGCGACACCGCGGCGACCGTGCGCCGCCGTTCGTGGACCGTGCCGACCCCGCAGGCCGAAACGCTGACGAGCCGCACGCCGACGGTCTTTCACTGCGGTGTGCACGAGGTGCTCCTCGCCGGCCTGGCCGGAGCCATCGCCCACTGGCGGCAGGAGGCTGCCCCTGGAGTCCTGCTGGACGTGGAGGGGCACGGCCGGGTGGCGACCGAGGGCGTGGACCTGTCGCGCACGGTGGGCTGGTTCACCAGCGTCCATCCCGTCCGCCTCGACCTCAACGCCCTCGACGTGAGCCAGGTGACGGCCGGTGGCCCGGCGGCCGGAGCACTGCTCAAGACGGTCAAGGAGCAGGCACGGGCGATACCGGGCGACGGCCTTGGCTTCGGTCTCCTGCGCCACCTCAATCCCGCCACCGCGCCGACCCTGGCGGCCCTGCCGCGCCCGCAGATCGGCTTCAACTACCTGGGCCGCTTCACCGCCGACGCGTCGAGCGCCACGATCGGCGGCACACTCGACCCCGCCATGCCCGCCGGTCACACCATCGAGGCGGGCGCGGTCATCGTCGACACGGCCGCGGGCCCCAGGCTCACCCTCACGCTGAGCTGGGCCGCCGCGCTCCTCGACGAGGCGGCGACCGAACGCCTCGGCCTGCTCTGGCTCGACCTGCTCGGCGGTCTGGCCGCCCACACCGCCGATCCCGCCGCGGGCGGACACACCTCCTCCGACTTCCCGCTCCTCGACCTCGCGCAGGACGAGGTCGAGGAGCTCGAAGCCGGTTTCGCCGACGACATCCCGTGACCGTCACGTCCTGGACGAACCGTCCTGCCCGTGCCCTGGAACCCGTTCGAAGCAACTCGCTCTGAGGAGAGAAGCGATGACCCGATCCCTTGTCGAGGACGTGTGGCCGCTGTCGCCCCTCCAGGAAGGGCTGCTCTTCCACGCCGCCTTCGACAGCGAGGGTCCCGACGTCTACCAGGGGCAGCGACTGCTCGAACTGACCGGTCCGCTGGACGCCGACCGGCTGCGGGCGTCCTGGCAGGCGCTCCTCGCCCGGCACGCGGCGCTGCGGGCGAGCTTCCGCCGACGCAAGACGGGCGATGCGGTACAGGTCATCGCACGGGACGTGGAGCTGCCCTGGCGCGCGGCCGACCTCTCCGGGCTCGCGGAGGCGGACGCGCTGGCCGAGGCGGACCGGCTCGCCGGCCGGGAGCGGGCCGAGCGCTTCGACCTCGCGGCGGCGCCGCTGCTGCGGCTCCTGCTGATCAGGATCGGAGCGCGGCGCCACCGCCTGGTGGTCACCAGCCACCACGTCCTGATGGACGGCTGGTCCATGCCGGTGCTGCTGGACGAACTCTCGGCGACCTACGCGGCGGGCGGCGACACCTCCGGGCTCCCACCGGTGACGTCGTACCGGGAGTACCTGGCCTGGTTGTCGCGCCAGGACAAGGACGCGGCGCGGGCCGCCTGGCAGGCGGAACTGGCGGGGGCCGACGAGCCGACCCTCGTGGCCCCGGCGGACCCGGCCCGCTCGCCCCTGCCCCCGGAGAGCCTGATCAACGAGTTCCCCGCGGAACTGACCGACGGCCTGGTGCGGTTCGCCCGCGGCCAGGGTCTGACCGTCAACACGGTGGTGCAGGGCGCGTGGGCACTGGTCCTCGCACGGCTCGCGGGACGCACGGATGTGGTGTTCGGCGCCACCGTGGCGGGACGGCCGATGGAGCTGCCGGGCGTCGAGTCGATGGTCGGCCTGTTCATCAACACACTGCCCGTGCGCGTGCGACTCGACGCCGATCAGCCGGTCGCGCGCATGCTGGCCGAACTCCAGGAGCGACAGTCGTCCCTGATGGCACATCAGCACCTGGGACTGCCCGAGGTGCAAGGGCTCGCCGACTCCGGCGGCGCGGTCTTCGACACCCTCGTGGTGTACGAGAACTATCCGAGCCCGCCCGCGGAACCCCCGTCGCCGGACACCTTCACCGTGCGCATAGCCGCCGGTCAGGAAACCGCGCACTACCCCTTCACCCTGGTGGTGGCGCCCGTCGGCGACCGGATGCTCTGCAAGCTCGACCACCGGCCCGACCTGTTCGACCGCGAGACCGCCGAGTCGGTGTACGCGTGGCTGGTGCGGGTGCTAGAGCAACTGGTCGCCGATCCGTCGGTCCTCGTGGGCCGGGTCGAGGTGCTCGCGGCGCCCGAGCGCGGCCTGGTCGTGGAGGGCTGGGGCGGCACGGCCGGCGAGGCGCCGGGCGCCCTGGTGCCCGAGCTGATGGCCGGACGCGTGGAGACGTCGCCGGACGCGGTGGCCGTCGAGGGCGAACGGACGCTGTCGTACGCGGAGTTGTGGGCGGAGTCCGGCGCCTGGGCCCGGTACTTGACCGCGGTGGGCGTGCGGCGCGGCGACCGCGTCGCCGTCGTGATGGAGCGATCGCCGGATCTGCTGGCGCTGCTGCTGGGCGTGTGGCGGGCGGGCGCCGCCTACGTGCCGGTCGACGCGGGCTCTCCGCCGGAACGCGTGGGCTTCGTCCTCGACGACTCGGCTCCCGCCGTCGTGCTGTGCACGGAGAAGACCCGGGCCGTCGTGCCGGAAGGCACCGAGCCGCTCGTGGTCGACGATCCGCGCGTGCGGGAGGCGGTGCTCACCGCACGTACTGCCGACGCTTCCCCCGTGGGCGTGTCCCCGGTGCTGGTGAGCGCGGACGACGTGGCGTACGTGATGTACACCTCGGGATCCACGGGTGTCCCCAAGGGCGTGGCGGTGTCGCACGGCAGTGTCGTCGCGCTGGTGGGGGAGCGGGGCTGGGCGGTCGGCCCGGACGACGCGGTCCTGATGCACGCCCCGCACGCCTTCGACGTCTCCCTCTTCGAGGTGTGGGTCCCGCTGGCCGCCGGAGGACGGGTGGTCGTGGCCGGGCCGGGTGCGGTGGACGCCGAGCGGGTGCGGGAGCACGCGGCCCACGGCGTCACCTCGGTGCATCTGACCGCCGGTTCGTTCCGTGTCCTGGCGGGGGAGTCGCCCGAGTGCTTCGCCGGACTGCGCGAGGTGCTGACGGGCGGCGACGTGGTCCCGGTCGGAGCGGTGGCGCGGGTGCGCGAGGCCTGCCCGGACCTGGTCGTACGCCATCTGTACGGGCCGACCGAGGTGACCCTGTGCGCGACCTGGCGGGTCTGGGGGCCCGGCGACGCGGTGGGATCGGTGCTGCCCATCGGGCGGCCCTTGGGCAACCGGCGGGTGTTCGTCCTGGACGCGTTCCTCCAGCCGGTTCCGTCGGGCGTGACCGGGGAGCTGTACGTGGCGGGCGATGGCCTGGCGCAGGGGTACTGGGGCCGGGCGGAGCTGACGGCGGAACGCTTCGTGGCCTGCCCCTTCGTGCCGGGCGGGCGGATGTACCGCACCGGAGACCTGGTGCGCTGGTCCGACACCGGTGAACTGCTCTTCGTCGGCCGCGCGGACGCGCAGGTCAAGGTGCGCGGCTTCCGGGTGGAGCTCGGCGAGGTGGAGGCGGCGCTCGCCGCCCATCCGGCGGTGGCGCAGGCGGTGGTGGTCGCCCGCGAGGACGGCCCGGGCGAACGCCGCCTGGTCGGCTACGTCGTACCCCGGAGCCCGGAGGGCGTGGACCCTGCCCTCCTCCGCGCCCACGTGGCCAGGACGCTGCCCGACTACATGGTGCCGGCCGCCGTCCTTCCGCTGGACGAACTGCCCGTCACCCGAAACGGCAAGGTCGACCACAGGGCCCTGCCAGCCCCCGACTTCGCGGCGCGGACCACCGGGCGCGCACCGGGCACGGAGACCGAGTCGGTCCTGTGCGGCCTGTTCGCCGACGTGCTCGGCCTGGAGCGGGTCGGCGCCGAGGACGGCTTCTTCGAGCTGGGCGGCGACTCGATCATGTCGATGCAACTGGTCGCGCGAGCCCGCCGCGTCGGCCTGGTGGTGACGCCCCGGCAGGTCTTCGACGAGAAGACCCCGGAGCTGCTCGCACGCGTGGCGGAGACGGCCGAGAAGACGCGCGGCGCAGGAGCGGATCGGGACGCGGGTGTGGGGGAGATGCCCTGGACCCCCGTGATGCGGGAGCTGGGCGAGCGAGGCCTGCGTGCCGGGTTCGCGCAGTGGACGATCGTCGGCGCTCCGGCGGGGCTCGGCCGGGATGTCCTGGTGGGAGGAGTGGGCGCGGTTCTCGACGCGCACGACATGCTGCGGGCGCGGGTGGTGACCGAGGGGAGCGAGCCCAAGATGTCGGTGGGGCCCCGGGGTTCGGTGGCCGCCGAGGGCCTAGTCGTCCGTGTGGGTGCGGAGGACGCGTCGGACGACTCGCTTGATGACGTCGCGGCGAGGGCGGCGCGCGAGGCGGTGGGGAGGCTCGATCCGGCCGCGGGCGTGATGGTCCGGGCGGTGTGGGTGGATGCCGGGCCGGGACGCGGCGGTCGGCTGGCCCTTGTGGTGCATCACCTGGTGGTGGACGGCGTTTCGTGGCGGATTCTGCTGCCGGATCTGCGCGCCGCGTGCGAGGCGGTGGCGGCCGGCCGGGAGCCGCGGCTCGACCCGGTGGAGACGCCGTTCAAGGCGTGGGCCGACGCACTGGTTGAGGAGGCGACCGGCGAGCGCCGGACGGCTGAACTCGCGGAGTGGACCGATCTGCTCGGCAGTCAGGCCGAACCACTGCTCGGGCGAAGGGAGTTGTCTCCGGAGCTGGACACCGCGGCGACCATGCGCCGCCGTACCTGGACCGTGCCGACGCACCTCGCCGCCACGCTGGTGGGCAGGACGCCGACGGTCTTCCACTGCGGGGTGCACGAGGTGCTCCTGGCATCCCTGGCCGGTGCGGTCGCCCACTGGCGGCAGGAGGCTGCCCCTGGAGTCCTGCTGGACGTGGAGGGGCACGGCCGGGTGGCGACCGAGGGCGTGGACCTGTCGCGCACGGTGGGCTGGTTCACCAGCGTGCACCCCGTCAGGCTGGACATCGACGACATCGATGTGAGCCAGGTGGTGGCCGGTGGCCCGGCGGCCGGAGCACTGCTCAAGACGGTCAAGGAGCAGGCACGGGCGATACCGGGCGACGGCCTTGGCTTCGGTCTCCTGCGCCACCTCAATCCCGCCACCGCGCCGACCCTGGCGGCCTTGCCGCGCCCGCAGATCGGCTTCAACTACCTGGGCCGGTTCGCGGCGGACGCGGCGGGCAGCACTGTGGCCCCCTGGCAGCTGTCCGGAACCGAGGCCATCGGCGGCTCGATCGACCCCGACACACCGGCCCTGCACGCCCTGGAAGCGAGCGCCGCCGTACAGGACACTCCCGAAGGGCCCGAGCTGACCGTCACCTTGAGCTGGTCCGCCGGGCTCCTCGACGACGCCGAGGCGGCAGAGCTCGGCCATGCCTGGGAGCAGGCTCTGGGTGGTCTGGCGGCCCACACCGCCGATCCCCTCGCCGGCGGACACACGCCGTCCGACTTCCCGCTCCTGGCCCTCACCCAGCGGAGCATCACCGAACTGGAATCCGCTGAGCCGGAGTTGGTCGACGTATGGCCCTTGTCGCCCTTGCAAGAAGGGATGCTGTTCCACGCCACGTTCGACGAGGAAGGGCCGGACGTCTATCAGAGCCAGCGCCTGATGGCACTGGACGGTCCGCTGGACGTGGACAGGCTGCGCGCCTCCTGGGAGGCGCTCCTGGCCCGGCACGCGGCACTGCGGGCCGGGTTCCACCGCCCCGAGTCGGGCGAGGCGGTACAGGTCGTCGCGCGGCGGGTGGAACTCCCCTGGCGCGAGGCCGACGTGTCGCGGCTGGCGGACGCCGACGCGGAGGCCGAGGCCGAGCGCCTGGCCGAACGCGAGATGGCGGAGCGCTTCGACCTGACGCGGGCGCCGCTGCTGCGCCTGCTGCTCATCCGCTTCGGCGAGAACCGGCACCGCCTCGCCGTCACCAGCCACCACATCCTGGTGGACGGCTGGTCGATGCCGGTCATCCTCAACGAGGTGTCATCGCTGTACGCGGCGAGCGGCGCCGCGGCGCACCTCTCGCAGCTGTCGCACCTCAGGCCGACTGCCTCCTACCGCGACTACCTGGCCTGGCTGGAGCAGCAGGACAAGGAGGCCGCACGGGCCGCCTGGCGGACGGAACTGACCGGCGCCGACGAACCGACGCTGGTGGCACCGGCGGACCCGGGCCGACCGCCGGTGGTGCCGGAGGTCAGCTCCGCGGAGCTCTCCCAGGAGAAGACCCGGGCGCTGACCGAGCTGGCCCGCGCCCATGGGCTGACGGTGAACACCGTGGTGCAGGGCGCCTGGGCGCTGGTCCTTGCGCGCCTCGCCGGGCGCACGGACGTCGTGTTCGGCGGCACCGTGGCCGGGCGGCCCCCGGAGCTGCCCGACGCCGAGTCGATGATCGGCCTCTTCATCAACACCCTGCCGGTACGCGTGCGGCTCGACCCGGGCGGGCCGGTCCTGAAGATGCTCGCCGAACTCCAGGAGCACCAGTCGGCCCTCATCGCCCACCAGCACCTGGGCCTGTCCGAGATCCAGCAACTGGCCGGTCCCGGAGCGGTCTTCGACACCATGCTGATGTTCGAGAACTACCCCCGGAACTCGGCCACCCTGCCCGGCCCGGCCGATGCACCGGCGGACGACGCGGTCGCGATCACCCAGTTGAACACGCTGGCCGGGACGCACTACCCGCTGGCGGTGGGCGTCATCCCCGCCGAGCGGCTACGCGTCCTGGTGACCTACCGGCCCGATCTGATCGAGCGGGCGACCTCCCTCAGGACGGCACGCCAGGTCGTCCGGGTCATCGAGGAACTGGTCGCAGACCCAAAGGTGTTGGTGGCGCGGGTGTGCGCGCTGGACGCCGAGGATCGCGCGTCGGTCGTGGAGGAGTGGAACGCCACCGAGGCGGAGGCTCTTGGCGGGACCGTGCCGGAGCTGATCGCGGAACGGGTGGAGTCGTCACCCGGTGCGGTGGCGGTCGAGGGTGAACGGACGCTTTCGTACGAGGACTTGTGGACCGAGTCCGGTCGCTGGGCGGCGTATCTGGCCGGTCTTGGCGTGGGCCGCGGTGATCGCGTCGCGGTGCTGATGGAGCGGTCGCCCGACTTGCCCGCGCTGCTTCTGGGCGTGTGGCGGGCGGGCGCGGCCTACGTGCCGGTGGACGTGGGCTGGCCGCAGGAGCGGATCGCGTTCGTCGTGACGGACGCGGCTCCGGCGGCGGTGGTGTGCACCTCCGAGAGCCGAGGCGTGCTGCCGGACGCCGGAGTTGCCGCCAACGCCGTGATCCTCGACGACCCGCAGACACGGGCGGCGCAGGCCACGCATGAAACCGACCAGCGGACCGTCCCCGTGGCGGGGCGGGACCTGGCGTACGTGATGTACACGTCGGGCTCGACGGGCGTGCCCAAGGGTGTCGCTGTGCCGCACGGGAGTGTGGCGGCGCTGGTGGGGGAGCGCGGCTGGTCGGTCGGCCCGACGGACGCGGTCCTGATGCACGCCCCGCACGCCTTCGACGTATCGCTGTACGAGATGTGGGTCCCGCTGGCCGCCGGTGGCCGTGTCGTCACCGCCGAGAGCGGCGTCGTCGACGCCCAGCGGATGCGCGAGCACGTGAAGCGCGGGGTGACGTCCATCCATGCCACGGCCGGCCAGTTCCGTGCGCTGACGGAGGAGACGCCGGACTGCTTCACCGGGCTGCGTGAGGTGCTGACCGGCGGGGACGTCGTCCCGGCCGGGGCGGTGGCCCGGCTGCGCGAGGCTTGCCCGGAGGTCGCCGTCCGGCACATGTACGGGCCGACCGAGGTGACCTTGTGCGCGACCTGGCAGGTGCTCGGTCCGGGCGACGCGATGGGCTTCGTACTGCCGATCGGGCGTCCGCTGCCCCACCGCCGGGCCTTCGTCCTGGACGCTTTCTTGCAGCCGGTTCCGCCGGGTGTGACCGGCGAACTGTATGTAGCGGGCGCCGGGTTGGCGCAGGGCTACTGGAGTCGCGCGAGCCTGACCGCCGAGCGGTTCGTGGCCTGCCCGTACGTGCCGGGCGAGCGGATGTACCGCACCGGAGACCTGGTGCGGTGGACCGAGCGTGGCGAGCTGCTCTTCGTCGGGCGTGCGGACGCCCAGGTCAAGATCCGTGGCTTCCGTGTGGAGCTGGGCGAGGTGGAAGCCGCCCTGGCCGCTCACCCCTCCGTGGCCCAGGCGGTCGTCATCGCCCGCGATGAGGGCCGGCAGGCTGAGCGCCGCCTCGTCGGATATGTCGTCCCCGACGGTCCGCCGCCGGACCCCGAACACATCCGCGCCCACGTGGCCGAGACGCTGCCCGACTACATGGTCCCCACTGCCGTGATCACCCTGGAAACCCTCCCGCTGACCCGCAACGGCAAGGTCGACCGCGACGCCCTGCCCGCCCCCGACTTCGCGGGCAAGGTCACCGGTCGCGCGCCGCGTACGGAGACCGAGGCGGTCCTGTGCGCGCTGATTGCCGAGTTGCTCGGCCTGGAGCGGGTCGGGCCCGACGACAGCTTCTTCGAGCTGGGCGGCGACTCGATCATATCGATGCAGCTGGTCGCCCGTGCCCGCCGCGCCGACCTGCTCCTCAAGGCGCAGGACGTCTTCGAGCACGAGACACCCGCCGGTCTCGCGGCCGTGTCCCAGCACGTGGGCACGGGCACGGCCACGGCGACAGCGGAGTCAGGCATCGGTGACGTGCCCTGGACGCCGGTGATGCGGGAGCTGGGCGAGCGGGGCCTGCGCGGCAAGTTCGCACAGTGGACGATCGTCGGCGCTCCGGCGGATCTCGGCAGGGATGTGCTGGTGGGCGGTGTGGCCGCCGTCCTCGACGCGCACGACATGCTGCGGGCCCGCGCAACGACTGGTGGGGCCGACGGGGGCGGGTACAAGTTGGTCGTGGGGCGGTGCGGTTCCGTCGATGCCGCCGCCCTGGTCACGCGTGTCGACGCTTCGGATGCGCCGGCCGACTCGCTGGATGGTCTCGCGGACGAGGCGGCCCGCGAGGCCACCGAGCGGCTCGATCCGTCGGCGGGCGTCGTGCTCCAGGCCGTCTGGGTCGATGCCGGGCCGGAGCGGACCGGTCGACTGGCCCTGGTGGTGCACCACTTGGTCGTCGACGGGTTGTCGTGGCGCATCCTCGTCCCGGACCTGCGGGCCGCGTGCGAGGCGGTGGCGGCCGGACGTGAGCCCGAACTCGACCCGGTGGGTACGTCGTTCAAGCAGTGGACGGACATCCTGGCCGACCAGGCCACGAGCGAGGGCCGGGCCGCCGAGCTCGCGGACTGGACCGCGCTGCTGGGATCGGTCGAAACCCCGCTCGGAAAGCGGGAATTGGACCCCGCGCTGGACACTGCGGCCAGCATGCGCCGCCGTACCTGGACCGTGCCGACGCACCTCGCGACCACGCTGGTGGGCAGGACGCCGAAGGTGTTCCACTGCGGGGTGCACGAGGTGCTCCTGTCGACGCTCGCAGGCGCGGTCACGCAGTGGCGGCGCGGCGAGGGCGGGCACGTACTGCTGGACGTGGAAGGCCACGGCAGGGACCCGCTCGCGGGCGCCGAACTGTCGCGCACGGTCGGCTGGTTCACGACCACACACCCGGTCCGCCTCGACGCGGCCGCGATCGACCTGGACGAAGCACGCGCCGGTGGCCCGGCGGCGGGAGTATTGCTGAAGACCGTCAAGGAGCAGGCGCGGACGATCCCCGGCGACGGGCTCGGCTTCGGACTCCTGCGTCATCTCAACCCCGACACCGCACCGACCCTGGCGGCTCTGCCGCGCCCGCAGATCGGCTTCAACTATCTGGGCCGGTTCACGTTCGACACGGCGAAGGCAGTGGATACGGCGGCAGGCCGGGCCACCCCCTGGCAACTGGCCGGCGGCGACGCGATCGGCGGTTCGGTGGACGCGGACATGCCCGCCCCGCACGCCCTGGAAGCGGGCGCCGCAGTACAGGACTCCCCCGAAGGGCCGGAGCTGACCGTCACGCTGACGTGGCCCACGGGTGTGCTGGACGAGACCGAGGCGGAACACCTCGCGCATACCTGGCTCGACCTGCTCGCCGGTCTGGCCGCCCACACCACCGCCCCCGACATCGCCTCCGACACCGGTCCCGGCACCCACTCCACCGTGGGCGGACACACCCCTTCCGACTTCTCCCTCCTCGACCTCACCCAGCACGAAGTCGACGAACTCGAAGCAGCGGTGCCGGACGTGGCCGACGTGTGGCCGCTCTCGCCGTTGCAGGAAGGGCTGCTGTTCCACGCGGGATTCGACGACCATGGCCCGGACCTCTACGAAGGTCTGCGCGTCCTGGACCTGGACGGGCCGCTGGACGTGGACCGGCTTCGGGCCTCGTGGGAGGCGATCCTCGCCCGGCACCCCATCTTGCGGGCGAGTTTCCACCGACGTGCGTCGGGCCAGGCGGTCCAGGTCATCGCACGGCAGGTGCAACTCCCATGGCGCGAGATCGACTTGTCGACCCGTTCGTCCGCAGACGCGCGCGCCGCACTCGACCGCATCGTCGAGGACGAGCGCACCCGGCGGCTTGACGTGACGCAGGCCCCGCTGCTGCGGCTGCTCCTTGTCCGGCTCGGCGAGAACCGGCATGCCCAGGTGGTCGTCAACCACCACATCGTCACGGACGGCTGGTCGCTGCCGGTCCTCATCGCCGAGATGTCCGCGATCTACGAGGCAGGCGGTGACGGGCGTGCGCTGCCCGCCGCGACCTCGTACCGGGAGTACCTGGCATGGCTGGAACGCCAGGACAAGGAAGCGGCGCGCGAGGCCTGGCGCACGGAGTTCGCGGGCGCGGACGAGCCGACGCTGACAGCGCCCGACGATCCGTCCGTCGCACCGGCCCTACCGGCACGCGTGCCCTACGAGTTCGGCGAGGAACTCACCCGAGCGGTCGTCGGCTTGGCGCGCGGCCACGGCCTGACGGTGAACACGGTCGTGCAGGGCGCCTGGGCGCTGCTCCTCGCCCGGCTCGTCGGGCGCACGGACGTGGTCTTCGGAGCGACGGCGGCCGGACGGCCCGCCGAGCTGCCGCGTGTGGAGTCGATGGTCGGCCTGTTCATCAACACGCTTCCCGTACGGGTCGACGTGCTCGGAGAGCAGTCGGTCGCCGCCATGCTGACCGGTCTCCAGGAGCGGCAGGTCGCGCTCATGTCCCACCAGCACATCGGCCTCTCCGAGATCCGCAGGCTCGCGGGTCCCGGCGCGGCCTTCGACACGCTGGTCGTGTACGAGAACTACCCACGCCCACCCCTCCGTGAGCCCGCGCCCGACACCTTGTCCCTTCGCCCCGGCGGCACACCGGAGGACACGGGCCACTACCCGCTGACCCTGATCGCGGTGCCCGGCGAGCGGCTGCACGGCGAGTTCATCTACCGGCCCGGAGTGTTCGACCGCGCCTGGGCCGAGGAGATGGTGGCGGCACTGGGCACTGTGCTCGAAGGGATGGCGGCTGATCCGTCGGCGCCCGTGGCGCGGGTGGGCGTACTGGGCGGGGCTCGGCACGACCTCGTCGTGGGCGAGTGGAACCGTACGCAGGTGCCGGTGACCGCGGAAACGCTGCCCGAGCTGTTCCGGCGGCAGGTGGAGCGATCGCGGGATGCCGTCGCCCTGGTGTCGGGAACGTCGGGAACGGCGGGGGCTTCGGAGACGTCGGGTGAGCAGTCGCCGACGTACGGAGAGCTGGAGGCCGAAGCCGGGCGCTGGGCGCGCTGCCTGATGGAGGCGGGCGTGGGGCCGGAGTGCCGGGTGGCCTTGCTGGCGCCGGGGTCGGCGGCGACGGTGGTCGCCGTCCTCGCGGTGTCCATGGCGGGCGGGGTCTTCGTGCCGGTGGACCCGGGATACCCGCGGGAGCGAGTGGCGTTCGTCCTCGCGGACGCGGACCCGGCGGTGCTGCTGTGCACGCGGGAGACGCGCGCCCTGGTGCCGGAGGGGTTCGCCGGCCACCTGATCGTCCTCGACGACCCGGAGGACGCCGCAGCGGTCGCCGCCGCCGGGAAGACGGCCGGGCCCATCGGCCAAGAGGAGCGGACCGGACCGCTCACCGCGGACAACGCCGCGTACGTGATCTACACCTCGGGGTCGACCGGGGCGCCGAAGGGCGTGGTCGTGCCGCATGCGGGGCTCGCCAACCTGGCGCGGGCGCAGATCGAGCGGTTCGCGGTGGGGCCGGATGCTCGGGTGCTCCAGTTCGCCTCGCCGAGCTTCGACGCGGCGGTGTCCGAACTGTGCATGGCGTTGCTCTCGGGAGGTGCGCTCGTGGTGCCGGGGGCCGACGCGCTGCCGCCCCAGGTGTCGCTCGGGCAGGCGGTGCGCAGGTGGGGCGTGACCCATGTGACGGTGCCGCCGAGCGTGCTCGCCGTGGAGGAGGAACTGCCGGCAGAACTGCGGACATTGGTCGTGGCAGGAGAGGCGTGCCCCCCGGCGCTCGTGGACCGGTGGTCCGCGGGGCGGCGGATGGTGAACGCGTACGGGCCCACCGAGCTGACGGTGTGCGCGGCCATGAGCGCGCCCCTGTCGGCGGACGGGGACGCAGGCGGGACTGTAGGCCGTCAGGACGCGGTGCCGATCGGGCGACCGATGGCCAACGTCCAGGTGTTCGTCCTGGACCGGTTCCTCCAGCCCGTCCCGCCCGGAACGCCGGGCGAGCTGTACGTCGCGGGCGCGGGCGTGGCCCGTGGCTACTGGGCGCGGCCCGGTCTGACCGCCGAGCGGTTCGTGGCGTGCCCGTATGCACCCGGCGAGCGGATGTACCGGACCGGGGACCTGGTGCGCTGGACCGACGGCGGTGAACTCGTCTTCATCGGGCGCGCGGACACCCAGGTGAAGGTGCGGGGCCACCGCGTCGAACCGGGCGAGGTCGAAGCGGTTCTCGGCGCGCATCCAGAGGTCGCCCAAGTGGTGGTCGTGGCGCGCGACGACCGGCGGTCCGGGGAGCATCAGCTGGTCGCGTACGTGGTCGCCGCCGCCTCGGTCGTCACCGATCCGTCAGGCGTCGCTGACCCGTCGGCCAGCACCACCCCCTCACCCGTCACTACCCCCTCACCCGTCCCCGCCCCTTCATCCGTCACCGCCACGTCGGAGACCTCGCGCACCGATCAACTCCTCAGCGCCCTCCGCGACATCGCGGCGCAGCGTCTCCCCGCCTCCATGGTCCCGTCGGCGTTCGTCCCGCTGGAGCGGCTGCCCCTCACCGCCAACGGGAAGGTGGACCGGCGCGCGCTGCCCGCGCCCGACTTCGCGGGGAAGGTCTCGGGACGGGAGCCGCGCACGGAGACCGAGGCGCTGCTGTGCGGTCTGTTCGCCGAGGTGCTCGGCCTGGAACGGGTCGGCGTCACCGACAGCTTCTTCGAGCTGGGCGGCGACTCCATCTCCTCGATGCAACTGGCCTCCCGCGCCCGCCGCTCCGGCCTGGTGGTGACACCCCGGCAGGTCTTCGAGGAGAAGACCCCCGAGCGCGTCGCGACGGTGGCACAGGCGGCCGACGGCGCCGGGCGCGACGCCGTCGAGGACATCGGGGTCGGCGAGGTGCCCTGGACCCCGGTGATGCGGGAGCTCGGCGAACCCGCGCGCCGCCCGAGGTTCGCGCAGTGGGCCCTCGTCGGCGCTCCGGCCGGTCTCGAACGCGACGTACTCCTGGCCGGTGTGGGGGCCGTACTCGACACCCATGACATGTTGCGTGCCCGCGTGGCCCCGGCGGACGGCGACGGCAACGAACCACGCCTGGTCGTCGGCGAACCAGGTTCCGTGCACCCCGCGGACGTGGTCACCCGCGTGGCCGCCGAGGGCACGGCGACCGCAGCGCTGGACGAGGCCGCGGAACGGGCGGCGAAGGAGGCCGCCGAGCGCCTCGACCCGTCGGCGGGCGCGATGTTCCAGGTGGTGTGGGTGGACGCGGGCCCGGAGCGGGTCGGCCGACTGGTCCTGATGGTCCACCACCTGGCCGTGGACGGCATGTCCTGGCGGATTCTGGTGCCCGACCTGGCCCTCGCCTGCGAGGCCGCGGCGGCGGGCCAGGAACCCGTGCTCGATCCCGTGGGCACATCGTTCAGGCGCTGGGCGAACCTCCTGGCCGCACAGGCGACGGAACCGGACCGGGTGGCGGAGCTCGACGCGTGGACGGCCCTGCTCGACGGCGTGGAACCGCTCCTCGGCCGACGTGCGCTCGACCCGGCGGTGGACACCGCCGGGACCACGCGCCGCGCGTCCTGGCAGGTCCCGCGAGAAGAGGCGGCCACGCTGGCGGGCCGGACCCCCGCGCTGTTCCACTGCGGGGTCCACGAGGTGCTCCTGGCGACGCTCGCGGCAGCCGTCACGCGCTGGCGCGGCACGGGCGGGCACGTCCTGCTCGACGTGGAGGGCCACGGCCGGGAACCGGTCGAAGGCGCCGAACTCTCGCGCACGATGGGCTGGTTCACCAGCACCCACCCGCTCCGCCTCGCCGTCGCCGCCGTGGATCTGACCGAAGCGGCGGACGGCGGTCCGGCGGCCGGAGCACTCCTGAAGGCGGTCAAGGAACAGGCGCGAGAGGTGCCGGGCGACGGACTGGGCCACGGCTTGCTGCGCCACCTGAACCCCGAGACGGGCCCGGTGCTCGCCGCCCTGCCCGGCCCGCAGATCGGCTTCAACTACCTGGGCCGATTCACGGCGGGCAACGCGGGGGACGCGGACGCGGGCGACGTGGGTGACCCGTCCGCCGGCCGCACCGTCACGGCGTGGCAGCTGGCCAAAGACACGGCGATCGGCGGGTCGGCCGACCCGGACATGCCGTCCATGCACGCCCTGGAGGCGGGCGCGGCCATCGTGGACACTGCTGACGGGCCCGAGCTGACCATCTCGCTCAGCTGGGCGGGCCAGGTCGTCGAAGGCGCCGCGGCCGAACGCATCGGCCGGCTCTGGCTGGACATGCTCGGCGGCCTCGCCGCCCACACCACCGATCCCACGGCCGGTGGACACACACCCTCCGACTTCCCCCTCCTCGGCCTCGCGCAGAGCCAGATCGAGGAGCTCGAAGCCGGATTCAACCCGCTCTGAAGCCCTGGAGCCTGAAGCCCCGGCCAAGAGGCGCCGAGGCCCAGAGGCTCCGAAGCTCCGAAGCTCCGAGGAGAGAAGAGATGACCCGATCACCGGTCGAGGACGTGTGGCCGCTGTCGCCGCTACAGGAAGGACTGCTCTTCCACGCCGCCTTCGACGACCAGGGTCCGGACGTGTACACCGTGCAGTCCGCGTTGGACATCGAAGGCACGGTGGACGCGGACCGGTTACGGGCATCGTGGCAGGCGCTCCTCACCCGGCACGCCGCGCTGCGCGCCTGCTTCCGGCAGGTGAGCGGGGCGCAGATGGTGCAGGTCATCGCGCGTGACGTGGTGCTGCCCTGGCGTACGGAGGACGTGTCGGGCCTGGCCGAGTCCGATGAGCCCGCCGCGCTGGAACGCCTGGCGGTGAGCGAGCGCTCGGAGCCCTTCGACCTGGCTGTGCCGCCCCTGCTGCGCCTCCTCCTGATCCGACGCAGCGAGCACCGGCACCGCCTGGTCGTCACCAGCCACCACATCCTCATGGACGGCTGGTCGGCCCCGATCCTCATCGGCGAACTCTCCGAGATCTACGCGGCGGGAGGAGACGCCTCCCGACTCGCGCGCACGACCTCCTACAGTGCGTACCTGAAGTGGCTCGGCCGCCAGGACAGGGAAGCCGCACGGACCGCCTGGCAGGCGGAACTCTCCGGCACGGACGAACCGACGCTGGTGGCACCGGCCGTCCCGGACCGGCTCCCCGTCTTCCCCGACAACGTGAGCTCGGACCTTCCCGAGGAGGTCACGCGGGGCGTGGTGGAACTCGCCCGCGCGGGCGGCCTCACCGTGAACACCGTGGTGCAGGGCGCCTGGGCGCTGGTCCTGGCACGGCTCGCCGGGCGCACGGACGTGGTGTTCGGCGCGACGGTGGCGGGACGGCCTCCCGAGCTGCCGGGCGTGGAGTCGATGGTGGGGCTGCTCATCAACACGCTGCCGGTGCGGGTCCGACTCGACGGCGATCAGCCGGTGCTGGAGATGCTCCGTGAGCTGCAGGAGCGCCAGTCCGCGCTGATGGCCCATCAGCACCTGGGTCTCCCGCAGATACAGAAGGCCGCGGGCCCGGGGGCGGGCTTCGACACGCTCCTCGTGTACGAGAGCTTCCCCCAGCCCCCGGCCGACTCCGCGTCTCCGGACCGCGAGAGCCTCGCGCTCAGGCCCGCGGGGTTCACACGCGAGGCGGCGCACTATCCGCTGACGCTGGTGGTCGGCCCCGGCGCACGCATGCACCTGAAGCTGGAGTACCGGCCGGACCTGTTCGACCGCGGTGTCGCCGCATCGGCGCTCGACGCGCTTGCGGGGGTGCTGGAGCGGGTCGCCGTCGATCCCGCGGTCGTGGCGGGACGCCTCGGGGCGATGACGACGGCCGACCGTGAGGCGGCTGTTGCACCGCCGCGCGAGGTCGTGTCCGAGCTGATCGCGGGGCGGGTGGTGTCCGCGCCGGGCGCGGTGGCCGTCCAGGGTGCACGGACTCTCTCGTACGGGGAGTTGTGGGCCGAGTCCGGCCGCTGGGCCCAGTACCTGGCGGGCCTGGGGGTGCGGCGGGGTGACCGTGTCGCGGTGGTGATGGAACGTTCGCCGGACCTGGTGGCGCTGCTCCTGGGGATCTGGCGGGCGGGCGCCGCCTACGTGCCGGTGGATGCGGGCTGGCCGGGGGAGCGGGTCGCCTTCGTGCTGGAGGACGCGGCTCCGGTGCGGGTGGTGTGCACGTCGGAGAGCCGTGGCGTGGTGCCGGACGGAGCTGCCGGGCGCCTGGTGAACCTGGACGATCCGCAGGTGCGGGCGGCGCTGGAGGCGTGCGGCACCGACAAGCCGATCGTGCCGGTGGCGGCGCAGGGCCCCGTGGCGGCGCAGGATCCCGTGGCGGCCCAGGACGTGGCGTACGTGATGTACACGTCGGGCTCGACGGGCGTGCCCAAGGGTGTCGCTGTGCCGCACGGGAGTGTGGCGGCGCTGGTGGGGGAGCGCGGCTGGTCGGTCGGCCCGACGGACGCGGTCCTGATGCACGCCCCGCACGCCTTCGACGCGTCGCTCTTCGAGGTGTGGGTCCCGCTGGTCGCGGGTGGCCGGGTGGTGATCGCCGAGCCTGGCGTGGTCGACGCCCCGCAGGTGCGCGAGCAGGTGAAGGGCGGCGTGACGACGGTGCACCTGACCGCCGGTTCCTTCCGGGTGATGGCCGAGGAGTCGCCCGACTGCTTCACCGGACTGCGTGAGGTGCTGACCGGCGGCGACGTCGTCCCCGCCGGGGCGGTGGCCCGCGTGCGCGAGGCCTGCCCGGACGTGGCCGTCCGCCATCTGTACGGGCCGACCGAGACGACGCTCTGCGCGACCTGGCACGTGCTGGAGCCGGGCGACGCGATGGGCTCCGTATTGCCGATCGGGCGTCCGCTGCCCCAGCGGCAGGCCTTCGTCCTGGACGCTTTCTTGCAGCCGGTTCCGCCGGGTGTGACCGGCGAACTGTACGTAGCGGGCGCCGGGTTGGCGCAGGGCTACTGGAACGGGCAAGGGCTGACCGCCGAGCGGTTCGTGGCCTGCCCGTACGTGCCGGGCGAGCGGATGTACCGCACCGGAGACCTGGTGCGCCGGACCGAGAACGGCGAGCTGCTCTTCCTCGGCCGTGCGGATGCCCAGGTCAAGATCCGTGGCTTCCGTGTGGAGCTGGGTGAGGTGGAGTCGGCTCTGGCCGCTCACCCCTCCGTGGCCCAGGCCCTGGTCGTCGCCCGCGACGACGGCCCGGGTGAGCGTCGCCTCGTCGGCTACGTCGTCCCCGAGGGAGCGGAGGCCATAGACCCCCAACTCGTCCGCGCCCACGCCGCCGAGACCCTGCCCGACTACATGGTCCCGGCCGCCGTACTGGCCCTGGGAGCCCTGCCCGTGACCCGCAACGGCAAGGTCGACCGCAAGGCCCTGCCCGCCCCCGACTTCGCCGACCGCGTCTCCGGTCGCAAGCCGCGGACAGCGGCCGAAGAGGTGCTGTGCCGCCTGTTCGCCGAGGTGCTCGACCTGGAGCGGGTCGGGCCCGACGACAGCTTCTTCGACCTGGGCGGCGACTCGAGCCTCGCCATGCGCCTGGCGGGACGGGTCCGCGAGGAGTTCGACGCCGAGCTCGGCATCCGGCAATTCTTCGGCTCGCCGACCCCGGTCGGAGTGGCCCGGCTGCTCGCCACGAAGGCGCGGCCCGTCCTCCAGCCGGTCGAGCGTCGCGATGAAATCCCTGTCACGACAGGGCAGTTCCGCACCTGGCTGATGTCCCGGCTCGACGACGAGGCGGGCACCGACCGCATCCCGGTGGCGCTGCGGCTCGGCGGCGAGCTGGACCAGGAAGCCCTGCGGGCCGCCCTCGGCGATGTCGCCGCGCGACACGAGATCCTGCGCACCACCTTCGACGGCATGCGGGGCGGCGACATGCGCCAGCGTGTCCTGGACACCGCCGCGTCCCGTCCGGAGCCCGCGGTGGTGCGGGCGACCGAGGCGGAGCTGCCGGGCCTGCTGGCCGCCCGCACCGGGCAGGCCTTCGACCTCGGCCGGGAGGCGCCGTGGACGCAGACGCTCGTCTGCCTCTCGGAAACCGAGCACGTGCTGCTCCTCGTGGTGCACCGGATCGTCGCCGACGACGCGTCGCTGGACGTCCTGGTCCGCGACCTGGCGACCGCGTACGGCGCGCGCCGCGAGGGCAGGGTGCCGGAACGGGCTCCGCTGCCCCTCCAGTTCGCCGACTACGCCCTATGGGAACAGCAGCTGCTCCAGGGAGAGCGGGAGCCCGAGAGTCTGGTCAACGACCAGCTCGCCTACTGGCAGGACGCCTTGGCGGGCATCGACGCCGAGATCGAGCTGCCGGCGGACCGGACACGGCCGTCCGTCGCGTCGCACCGGGCCGGGACCGTACCGCTGCACCTCGACACCGAAGCGCACGGCCGTCTCGCCGATCTGGCGGATCTGGCCGACGGCGACGGAACGACGACGTTCATGGTGGTGCAGACGGCCCTCGTGATGCTCTTCGCCCGGCTCGGCGCGGGCACCGACGTCACCATCGGCACGCGGATCCCGCGCCGGGACGAGCCCGGCCTCGAAACGCTGGTGGGACCTTTCGCCGGGGCTCTCGCGCTGCGTACGGACGCGTCCGGCGACCCCACGTTCCGGGAACTGCTCGGCCGCGTACTGAGGGCCGACCAGGAGGCGCACGAGCACCGTGACGTGCCGTTCGAACGCCTCGTGGACACGCTGGAGTTGCCGCCCTCGCTCGCACGCCACCCGGTGTTCCAGGTCCTCCTGGAGGTCGACGACAGCGTCGACGAGCCATGGGACCCCTGGGAGCTGCCCGGCCTGTCCACCACCCGCCTGGACCTCGGCGCCGAAGCCACCGAACTGGACCTGTCGTTCAGTCTCACCGAGCGGTACGAACCCGACGGCGACCTCGGCGGCATCGACGGTCAACTCCGCTACGCCACCGAGCTGTTCGACCGGCAGACCGCGGAGGCGCTCGCGCGGCGGCTCGTCCGCGTCCTCGAGCAGGTGACGGCCGATCCGCAGCTGCGCCTGAGCGAGGTCGACGTGCTGCTGGACGCGGACGAGCGCCGTCGGCTCGTGGCGGGCGTGAACGACAACGACACGACGGTGGAGCCGCCCACGCGCACCGTGGTGGAGCTGCTGGCCGAGCAGGCGGCACGTACGCCGGACGCGGTCGCCGTCACGGACCTGCACGGCCCCCTGACGTACGGGGCGTTGGACGCGGCGGCGGAGGGGCTCGCCCGTCGGCTGATCGGGCAGGGGGCGGGCCCGGAGAGCGTCGTCGTCGTGGCACAGCCGACCGGGAACGCCTGGGTCGTCGCGCTGCTCGGGGTGCTGAAATCCGGCGCGGCCTGCTCCTTCGCCGAAGATCCCGCACGCCCGCTGGAGGGCGTCGACCTCGCGTCCTGCGCGATGGTGGTCTGCTCCGAAGCAGTCGCCGCGGCCCTGCCCGACGGTGCCGGAATTCCGGTGGTGGTGCTCGACGGCCCGACGCAGGACGAGACCGACAAGACTTCGGCGGGACACCGGGCCCATCCGGGACACCCGGCGCTCGTCCTCGCGGGCGCCGTCATCGAACACCGCACGCTCGCCTCCCACGCGACGTACCGCATGCATGCCTCCCCGGCGTTGGGAGCGGCACCGCTGTTGGACTCCAGGGCCCCGTTCGCGGCGCTCGCGACGCCTTTGCTCGCGGCGCTCTGCGCGGGAGGGAGCGTGCGGCTCTGCATCCCGGGCCAGGACCTCGCGGCCGAGGAGCCCGGGACGCTGGTGGTCACCACCCCGGAGCTGCTGGACTCCGCCCCCGAGGCCCTGGTCGTGGACCTGGCGGGCGAGCCGCAGGCAGTGGACCGGCTGCGCGACTGGCGGGCGCGGAACCCCTCGACCCCGCTGGTGAGCGGCTACGGATCACCGGAGACGGGCGGCGCCTGGCTGGAGGACAGGACGGGCGTTGAGGCGATGGACGCGTGGGAACCCCGGACCGGCGGCCCGGTCCAGGACACCCGCGCCTTCGTGCTCGACGAATGCCTGCGCCCGGTGCCGCCCGGCGTCCCGGGCGATCTCTACCTGGCGGGCGGCACCCTGGCGCGCGGCTACGCGGGCAGCCCAGGACGCACGGGCGAACGGTTCGTGGCGTGCCCCTTCGGCGCCGCCGGCGAGCGCATGTTCCGGACCGGCGAGCGGGCGAAGCGGACGTACGCGGGCCGCATCGCCGTACAGCCCGAGGGCCAGGGGCACAAGGGGGACGTCGGCGTGGGGCGCCGCCTTGGCAGGCACCGCGGCGACCTGGGAGTCCTGCTGCCCCTGCGGCGGGAAGGCAGCCGCTCCCCGCTGTTCTGCGTGCACACCGGCATGGGCCTGAGCTGGACCTACGCGGCCCTCCTGCCGCACCTCCCGCAGGACCAGCCGGTGTACGGCGTGCAGGCGCGCGGCATCGCGCAGCTCGGGCAACTGCCGGGCAGCATCGAGGAGATGGCGGCCGACTACGCGGACGAGATCCGCACCGTGCAGCCGGTCGGCCCCTATCGACTCCTGGGGTGGTCCGTCGGCGGAACCATCGCGCAGGCCGTCGCCGCCCGCCTGGAGGAACTCGGCGAAGAGGTCTCGCTCCTGGCGCTGCTCGACGCCTATCCCGGCAGCGGCGCCCCCAAGTCGCGCTTCCGCGGCGAGAAGGGGGAGGCGGGACAGGAGACGGAGGGCTACGGCGTGCTGCGGCCGGGGGAGCAGGGGCAGGGCGCCGACGTGGCCTCCCTCTACCGCTCGTCGGGCATGAGCGAGCAGGCCCTGTCGAACCTGGAGACAGTCGTTCGCAACATGTCCGGGTTCGTGCCGGACCACACGCCGCGCCCCTCCCACGGCGACCTGCTGCTCTTCGTGGCGACCGCCGAATCGGCCGGTAGGCGGCCCGTGGCGGATGCCGTCGCGAGCTGGCGGCCCTTCATCGGGGGCGACATCGAAACGCACGAAGTGCCCGTCGGTCATTACGACATGCTCAAGCCCGAAGCCCTGTCGCGCATTGTGCGCGTCGTCGCGCGCAAACTCGGCGCGACGAGGGAGAAGGCAATGGAAGAGAATCCCGAACACCGGAACAGCGGACAGTGGACATCGAACGAAAAGGACTGAACGATGACCAACCCGTTCGACAACGAAAACGGCACCTTCCTGGTTCTCGTCAACGACGAGGGACAGCACTCCTTGTGGCCCGCGTTCGCCGAGGTCCCCGAAGGCTGGACCACCGCGCACGGCGAAGGCACCCGGCAGGAATGCCTCGCGTACATCGAGGAGAACTGGACGGACATGCGCCCGAAGAGCCTCGTCGCGGACATGAACAGGAACGAGACGGCGGTGCCCTAGGTGGACACGGAATCACTGGTGACCGTGGCGATCGGCGATGTGGCCGTCATCGTCATCGTCTCCCGCCTCCTCGGAGCGCTGGCGCGCCGCTGCGGCCAGCCGGCGGTCATCGGCCAGATCGTCGCCGGTATCGCCCTGGGCCCGACCCTCCTGGGCCGGCTGCCCGGAGATCCGACCTCGCGGCTCTTCCCGCCGGAGGTGCTGCCGTTCCTGACCGTGCTCTCGCAGATCGCCATCGTGATCTTCATGTTCGTGGTGGGGTACGAGATGGACTGGCGGCAGCTGCGCCAGGGCGGCAGAGCGGCGGCCACCGTGGCCCTGTGCGCGTTCCTGGTGCCGGCGAGCCTCGGCGTGGGCGCGGTGGGGGTGTTCCACGGCGCGTTCGACGCGGTCCAGCCCGCTCACGCGGACGGCAGGACGTTCTGGCTGTTCATGGCCGTGGCGGTCTCCGTCACCGCGCTGCCCGTGCTCGCGGCCATCGTCCGTGAGCGGGGGCTCGCGGGCAGCGCCGAGGGCACCGTGGCCACCACCGCCGCCGGGCTCATGGACGTGGTGGCGTGGCTCGTCCTCGCCGCCGCTCTGGCCGGTACCGGGCATGCCACCGGCCGCTCGTGGCAGCTGACGCTGCTGCTGATCTCCCTGTTCGTGGCGGCCCTCTTCCTGGTGGTGCGCCCGGTGCTCGGATGGTGGCTGCGGCGCTCCCGGGTGGTGATGGCCAACCAGCTCACGATCGCGCTCGGCCTCGCCCTGGGCAGTGCCTGGGTGACCGCTGAGCTCGGCCTGCACCCCGTGTTCGGCGGTCTGCTCGCGGGCCTCGCGATGCCCCGCAGGGACGGCGTGCCGGACGCCGACGTGCTGCGGCCGATGGAGCAGACATCCGATCTGCTGCTCCCGCTGTTCTTCGTGACGACGGGACTGTCCTTCAACATCGGCTCGCTGGACGGCGACGGCGGCATCCTGCTCCTGCTGATCCTCGCCGTCGCCATCCTGGGCAAGCTGGGACCGGCGTACGCGGCATCCCGGATCAGCGGCATGGACACGCACCGGTCGGCGACCGTGGCCGTGCTGGTGAACACCCGCGGGCTCACGGAACTGATCGTCCTGAACGTCGCGTTGGACGCCGGGATCATCGGCCCGGCGCTATTCACCGTTCTCGTACTCATGGCATTGGTCACCACCTTCATGACGGGACCTCTGCTGACTCTGATAGGGCGCAGGCAGAAACGGGAAACCCCGAGCGGTCCGGAAAAGGGGCCGAAAGGGAAGGTCGTTCCCGCGCTGACGGATGGACAACCTTGACGCTCGGGCAGTGCGATTTCAGACTCGATTGAGCAATGGGCTCCCTGGGCGGGTGCCGCACCTTTCGGTTTTCCCGTCCGGGAGAAAAGGGGAGGAGGGATGACCTTGCCGGATTCCGAGGAATTCGACGTGGTGGTGGTCGGCGGAGGGCCCGCCGGATCGACACTGGCCGCACTGGTGGCCATGCAGGGGCGGCGGGTGCTGGTCCTGGAGAAGGAGTTCTTCCCGCGCCACCAGATCGGTGAGTCGCTGCTGCCGTCCACCGTGCACGGCGTGTGCAGGCTGACCGGTGTCGCGGACGACCTGGCCGAGGCGGGCTTCCCGCGCAAGCGCGGCGGCACCTTCCGGTGGGGCGCCAATCCGGACCCCTGGACCTTCTCCTTCTCCGTCTCCCCGCGCATGAGCGGGCCGACGTCGTTCGCGTACCAGGTGGAGCGCTCCAAGTTCGACGACATCCTGCTCAAGCACGCCCGCAAGGTGGGCGCCGAGGTGCGCGAAGGCTGCGCGGTGCTCGACGTCGTCGCCGACGACGAGCGGGTCCGAGGCGTCACGTACACCGACGCCGACGGCAACGAACGCCGGGCGCTCGCCACGTTCGTCGTGGACGCCTCGGGCAACAAGAGCCGCGTGTACCAGCGGGTGGGCGGCAGGCGCGAGTACTCGGAGTTCTTCCGCAGCCTCGCCCTGTTCGGCTACTTCGAGGGCGGCAAGCGGCTGCCGGAACCCAACTCGGGCAACATCCTCTCGGTCGCCTTCCCGAGCGGCTGGTTCTGGTACATCCCCCTGAGCGACACCCTGACGAGCGTCGGCGCCGTGGTGCGGCGCGAGATGGCCGAGAAGATCCAGGGCGACCAGGAGAAGGCGCTCATGGCGCTCGTCGACGAGTGCCCCCTGATCGGCGAGTACCTCGCGAACGCCAAGCGGGTCACCACCGGGCAGTACGGCCAACTGCGGGTCCGCAAGGACTACTCGTACCACCAGACGACGTTCTCGCGCCCCGGCCTGGTCCTCATCGGCGACGCGGCGTGCTTCGTCGACCCGGTGTTCTCGTCCGGCGTCCACCTGGCGACCTACAGCGCGCTGCTCGCGGCACGCTCCATCAACAGCGTCCTGTCCGAACGCGTCGACGAGGAGCGGGCGTTGAAGGAGTTCGAGTCCCGCTACCGGCGCGAGTACGGCGTCTTTTACGAGTTCCTCCTCTCCTTCTACGAGATGCACCACGACGAGGACTCCTACTTCTGGCAGGCCAAGAAGGTCACCAAGACCGAGCGTCCCGAACTCCAGTCGTTCGTCGAGCTCATCGGAGGTGTCTCCTCCGGCGATCGCGTCCTGACGGACGCCGAGATCCTCGCCAAGCGGTTCTCGTCGGACTCCGCGGAGTTCGCCGCCGCGGTCGACGACCTGGCCGGCAGCGAGGACGGCAGCATGGTGCCGCTCTTCAAGTCCTCGGTGGTGCGCGAAGTCATGCAGGAGGGCGGCCAGGTCCAGATGCGGGCGCTGCTCGGGGAGGATGCCGAGGACGAGGCGCCCCTGTTCAGCGGCGGTCTGGTGCCGTCGCCGGACGGCATGTTCTGGCAGCTGCCCGTGTCCGCCGCCCAGAGCCCGGCCGAGTAGCGGCCGACCGAAAGCCGGTAGAAGCCGAGCAGAAGGAGGTCCGCGCATGGCGCGGCCGTCAGACCTCTCCATGCACAACCGCAGGGACCGCCTGGACCCGTTGCCCGAGCTCAGCGAACTCAGCGCGCGGGCGCCGCTCTCCGAGGCCGAACTCGGCGACGGGCCCGGCTCGTCGACGGGCTGGCTCGTCACGGGCCACGACGAGGTGCGCGCGGTCCTGGGCGACGCGGAGCGGTTCAGCACGGCCCCGCCCGCGGGCGGCAGCAGGCCGATCCAGGCGGGCAACCTCATCCAGTACGACCCGCCCGACCACGCCCGGCTGCGGCTGCTGCTCACACCGGAGTTCACGGTCCGCCGGATGCGCGGCCTTCAGCCCGCCGTCGCATCCGTCGTCGCGGACTGCCTGGACTCCCTGGAGAAGGCAGGTCAGCCCGCCGACTTCATGCGGCACGTGGCCTGGCCCGTGCCGGGCCTGGTCATGTGTGAGCTGTTCGGCGTGGAGCGCGACGACCGGGCGGAGCTCGCGCGGCTGCTCAAGGTCAGCAGGCCCGCCTTCCGCGGCCGGCGGTTGCAGATGACCGCGGGCGCGGCCTATCTCGCGTACGTCGACCAGCTCGTCGCCCGCAACCGGCGCGCACCGGGCGACGACCTGCTCGGCAGGCTGGTGCGCGAGCACGGCGACGACATCGACGACGACGAACTCGTCGGCCTCACCGCGTTCGTCATGGGCTCGGGCGTCGAGAACATGGCCAGCATGCTGGGCCTCGGCATCCTCGCGCTGCTCGAACACCCCGACCAGCTGGACCTGTTGAGGCAGTGCCCGCACCTGATCGACCAGGCGGTGGAGGAGTTCATCCGCTACCTGTCGATCATCCCGACGGCATCGCCGCGGACCGCCCGCGAGGACGTACCCCTCGCGGGCAGGGTGATCAAGGCCGGGGACCAGGTGGCCTGTTCGCTGTTCGCGGCCAACCGCGTCCGGCCGCCCGGCACACCGCCGGACGTCCTGGACATCACCCGTGAGCCCGCCGCCCACGTGGGGCTCGGCCACGGCATCCACTACTGCATCGGGGCGTCGCTGGTGCGGATGGAGCTCAGGAGCGCCTACCTGGCGGTCCTTCGCCGCTTTCCCGGGCTGCGCTGTGCCGTGCCGCCGGAGGAGATCCGCTTTCGGACGCAGGCGCCGTACGGCGTGGAGACACTGCCGGTCACCTGGTAGGGGAGAGATGACACCGACGACGGAGACGAACAATGCGACCGGGGAGACCGACGCGACCGCGACCGGACTCGTGCACACCCGGCGCGCACGCTTCGGCCCGGCCGAGGAACTGCGCCGGCTCTCCGAGGGGCGCCCCGTCACCCGGATCGACGTGGGCCCCGGCACGGACGGGATGACCGTCTGGCTCGTCACGGGCCACGCGGAGGTGCGCCAGGTCCTCGCCGACCACCGGCGGTTCTCCACCCGGCGCCGCCTCGGACCGCGCCCGGCGGCGGGACGGGACGAGGGCAAGCGGCCCGACGAACTGATCGGGCAGCTCATGGACTACGACCCGCCCGAACACACCCGGCTCCGGCAGATCCTCACCCCCGAGTTCACCCTGCGCCGCATGCGCAGGATCGAGCCGGGCATCACCGGCATCGTCACCGAGCACCTCGACGCCATGGAGCGCACGGGCCCGCCCGCCGAACTGGTCGCGGCCTTCGCCTCGCCCGTCCCCGGCGCCGCCCTGTGCGAACTGATCGGGGTGCCCCGCGACGACCGCGGCGACTTCCTGCGCCGCTGCCACGCCTTCCTCGCGCCCGGCCGGGGACGGCAGCGGCGGGCGGCATCCGGAGAACTGCTCTCGCGGTACGTCGCAGCGATGGTCGCCCGGCAGCGCACCGACCCCGACGAGGGCTTCCTGGGCATGCTGATCCGCGACCACGGAGACGAGGTCACCGACAAGGAACTGCGGGGCGTCTGCGTCCTGTTGGTGCTGGCGGGCCTCGACAACATCTCGGGCATGCTGGGCCTGGGAGCCCTCCTGCTGCTCGACCACCCCGACCAGCTCGCCGCCGTGCGCGACGACCCCGCGGCGGTGGACGGCGCGGTCGAGGAACTGCTGCGCTACCTGACGGTGCCGCACGCCCCGACGCCCCGGACCGCCCTGGAGGACGTCACCGTCGGGGAGCAGCTCATCAAGGCCGGTGAGCACGTCCTGTGCTCGCTGCCGACGGCCAACCGCGACCCCGCGCTGCTCGCCCGGCCCGACCGCTTCGACATCACGCGCGAGCCCGTGCCCCATGTCGCCTTCGGCCACGGCATCCACCACTGCCTGGGCGCGGCACTGGCCCGGATGGAACTGCGGATCGCCTACCCGGCGCTGCTGCGGCGCTTCCCCGGCCTGCGCCTGGCCGTGCCCGAGCACGAGGTGCCGTTCCGCGTGCACGCGCTCGCCCACGGCGTGGACCGGCTGCCGGTCACCTGGTGAGCGGGTACCAGCGAACACTTGGTGCATCCAGTGAAAGAGAACGCGGAGGAGGAGCACATGCACGTACGGGTCGACCGCGATCGATGCGCGGGTTCCGGGCTCTGCACGGCCCAGGTCCCCGCCGTCTTCGACCAGTCGGACGAGGACGGCAAGGTCCTGCTCAACGCCCCGGCCCCCGGCCCCGAGCTGGCCGGTGCCGTGCGCGCGGCGGCCGCGCGGTGTCCGTCCGGCGCGATCACGCTGCACGAACACGACACCGCCGGCCACTGACGCCCACTCAGGCGCCCGTTCAGGCGCTCACTCACGCCCGGCCGCCCCGCCGCCCTTCGGCAGACGCACCGTACGCAGCCGCCTGGCCGCCCCGACACCGGCGCAGCCCGCGAGCCCCAGCGCGTCGCGCAGCTCGTCGGCCAGCAGGTCGAGCACGTGGCGCACGCCGGCCTCCCCGGCGGCGGCGAGGCCCCACACGGGCGGGCGCCCCACCAGGACCCCGTCGGCCCCCGACGCCAGTGCTTTGAGCACGTCCGTGCCGCCGCGCACGCCGCCGTCCACCATGACCTCGCACGCGCCGCCGACCGCGTCGACCACCTCGGGAAGGGCGTCGATGCCGGGCAGCGCGCCGTCCAGCTGACGGCCTCCGTGGTTCGACACGACGACGGCGTCCGCGCCGATGCCGGCCGCCCGCACCGCGTCCTCGGCGGCCAGGACGCCTTTGACCACCAGCGGGAGCCGGGTGGCGGCCCGCAGCTCCTCCACGCACGACCAGGTCACCGCCGGCGAGAACGCCTCGGCGGTGTGGGCGGCCACCGCCGAGCCGTTCCCGGCGGAGCGGTGCGCCGCCGATGCCGCACCGCCGTCCAGATGCGCGGCCCGCACATGGCCGGGCAGCGCGAAGCCGTTGCGCACGTCCCGCAGCCGGCGGCCCATCCAGGGCACGTCGACGGTGAGCATCAGCGCCTCGCAGCCGGCGTCCTCGGCCCGGCGCGCCAGGTCCAGGGTGCGCCGGCGCTCGCGCAGCCAGTAGAGCTGGAACCACACCGTGCCGCCGACCGCCGTGACCTCCTCGACCGGGACGCTGCTCAAGGTGGCCACCGTGAAGGGCACGCCCGCCGCCTTCGCCGCCCGTGCGGTGGCCAACTCGCCCTCGGGGTGCACCAGGCGGTGGTACGCCACCGGGGCGACCGCCACCGGCATCCGCACCGGACGCCCCAGAAGCGTCGCGTCCGTGGTGCACCCCGAGACGTCCCTGAGCACCCGGGAGGCGACGAAGACGCGGTCGAACGCCTCCCGGTTCGCGCCAAGCGACCGCTCGCGCCCGCTGCCACCCGCGACGAAGTCCCACACCTCGGGTGGCAGGGCCGCGGCCGCGGCTCTCTCGACGTCGCTCAGATCACGCGCGGCCGCGGGATCAGCGCGCCGCACGCTGCCCGGTCCGTTCCAGCTCCACGGCCTCGTACAGCGCCTTGATGTTGGAACTGCCGAAGGTCTGCGCGCCCTGGCGCTCGATGACCTCGAAGAAGATCGTGCCCCGTGGGTGCGTGGACGCGGTGAAGATCTGGAACAGCTGGCCGTCGTGGTCCTCGTCGACGAGCAGATTCGTCGCCCGCAGTTCGTTCAAGGTGTGCGACTTGAGCCCGATCCGTTCGGAGAGCAACTCGTAGTACGCCGACGGGGTCTGAAGGAATGCGACACCGCGCGCGGACAGCGTGCGCACCGAACGCACGGCGTCCTTGCTGGAGAAAGCCAGATGCTGCACACCGGCGCCGTGGTGGCTCTTGAGGAATTCGTCGATCTGACCGGGCTGCGCCAGCGGATCGGGCTCTATGAGCGTCAGCGTCACCGCCCCGGTCGACGCGCTCTGCACGACCTTGGAGTCCATTGCCTGGGCGCCGACGACGATGTGCTCCTCGAAGACCTCACGGAAACCCAGGGCCTGTTGATAGAAGAGGGCCGTCGATTCGAGATCACCCGCGTTCAGGCACACCGCGACGTGGTCGATGTCGAGAAGCCCCACCTCGCTGGTGCGCGCCTCGCGCGAGCCGAGCGCGGGAACGAATCCGGGCGGGAGCCCGGGGCCTTCCCCCGGCGTCCGCTCGACCAGCGTGTGCACCACGTCGCCGAAGCCCGAAATGGCAGCTGTGACCGCCGGTCCTTCGCCCGCGTGCCGGGTCGGTTTCCGCAGGGGACGCGCGCCGCCCGCCACCGCGGCGGCGAAGGCCGCGGACACGTCCGCGGTGCGCAGGGCGATGTCGGCGACGCCGTCGCCGTGCGTGCTGACGTACGTGGTGGCGGGGTGGCGCCCCGCCGTCGCCTCGGTGAGCACCAGGGTCATCCGCCCCTGGCGCAGGGCGATGCTGCGGTGCTCGGCGGAGCCGCCGGTGCCGACCACCGTGAAGGCGTACTTGTCGACCCAGGCGAACACCGCCGCCTCCAGGCCGTCGACGTACATCTCGACATAGTCGATCGCGAGATCCGCGAGATCGTTGTTCGAAGCCGTTGCGGGTAAATCCGTCATCGGAGTCCTCGTGGGAAGAAGAATGCGGATTCATGCCCTCGCGCCGGATCGCGGAATGCCGGACCACAAAGGTGCTGCGGAAATCCGGGCCATTGCCGCCGGCCGCGAGGCAGAATTCTCTTTGCGGCCCCGATGGTACGACCGCCTTCGCGCTTCCCGCACCTGTCAAGCCATTGCTGTGGAGCTGCTCTCGGTGGACGCTGAAGCGATGGAAATCCTGCAAACGGAAATCGCCGTCGCCGAGTTGAACGCGGCCACGCTGCACGCGTCGCTCGCCGATGTGTCGATGGAGTCCATGAACCTCCTCAACCAGGTCGCCGACACCTATCCCGACGCGATCTCGTTCGCGGCGGGGCGTCCCTACGAGGGCTTCTACGACGTGGCCCAGATCCACGAACACCTCCAGGTCTTCTGCGACCACCTCCGCACCCGCCGCGGCCTGGGCGAGGCGGAGATCGCCCGCACGCTGTTCCAGTACGGCGCGACGAAGGGGATCATCGGCGACCTCGTGGCGCGCAGTCTCGCCGTGGACGAGGGCATCGACGCCGACCCCTCGTCCGTGGTCGTCACGGTCGGCTGCCAGGAGGCGATGTTCCTGCTGCTGCGCGCGCTGCGCGCCGACGACCGCGACGCCGTGCTCGCTCCGAGCCCGACCTATGTCGGCCTGACGGGCGCCGCGTTGCTCGCCGACATGCCCGTGCTCCCGGTGCGCACCGCGGCGCACGGCATCGACCTCGACGACCTGCTGCGCCGGCTGCGCACGGCACGCGCCGAGGGAAAGCGGGTCCGCGCCTGCTACGTCACGCCCGACTTCGCCAACCCGGTGGGCGTCAGTCTGCCGCTCGCCGACCGGCACCGCCTCCTGGACATCGCCGCCGGCGAGGACCTCCTGCTCCTGGAGGACAACGCGTACGGCCTCCTGAACAGCGCCGCCGACCGCCCGCCCACGCTGAAGTCCCTCGACCGGCACCGACGCGTCGTCTATCTCGGCTCGTTCGCCAAGACCGGGATGCCGGGCGCCCGCGTGGGCTACGTGGTCGCCGACCAGCGGGTGACCGGCCACGGCGGTGGTGACGTCCTGCTCGCCGACGAGCTGTCGAAGCTCAAGAGCATGCTGACCGTGAACACCTCACCGATCGCCCAGGCGGTGATCGGCGGCAAACTCCTCGCCCACGACTGCAGCCTGGTCGCCGCCAACCGCCAGGAGACGGAGGTCTACCGGCGCAATCTGCGCCAGGTGCTCGACGGCCTCGAACAGCGCCTGGGCGATCACGCCGGAGTCACCTGGAACGCACCGACCGGCGGGTTCTTCATCGTGCTCACCGTGCCGTTCACGGTCGACGACGCCCTCCTGGAGGACGCGGCGCGCCACCACGGCGTGCTGTTCACGCCGATGCACCACTTCTACGGCGCGTCGGCCGGGTTCCGCCAACTCCGCCTTTCGATCAGTACGTTGACGTCCGACCGGATCGAGCAGGGCCTGGACCGCCTGGCCGCGCTGATCGAGGAGCGGCTCGACGAGGGGACGGGGGAGCGGCCGGGGGAGTTCGAGGCGCCTGGGGCGCAGGAGGGGGCCGGGGAGCCGCTCCCGGGTGAGGTCGCGTGACGCTCCGCACCCTGGCCGTCGTCGGCACCGGCCTGATCGGCACCTCCGTGGCCCTGGCGGCCCGCCTGCGCGGCGTGACCGTCTACCTCTCCGACCGCGACGAGTCCGCCGTCCGCGCCGCGGCGGTGCTCGGCGCCGGGCGGCCGGAGCTCCCCGCGGCGCCCGTGGACCTGGCGGTGCTCGCGGTCCCGCCGAGCCAGATCGCCCCGGTGCTCGCCGAACTACAGGCGCGCGGACTCGCGTTGAGCTACACGGATGTGGCGAGCGTGAAGGCGCACGCCGAGCGGGAGATCCTGGACACCGCCCCCGACCCCTCCCGCTACATCGGCGGACACCCCCTGGCGGGGCGCGAGCGCTCGGGCCCGCTGGCGGCCCGCGCGGAACTGTTCCGCGACCGGCCCTGGGTGCTCACTCCGACCCGCCTCACCTCCCGGGCCGCCTTCGGCCGCGCCCTGGACCTGATCGCGCTGTGCGGCGCGGTGCCGCGCGTGATGCGGGCCCGCGCCCACGACGACGCGGTGGCGCTGACCTCCCACGCCCCGCACCTGGTGGCCAGCCTGATGGCGGCGCGCCTGGGCGATGGCCCCGCGGAGGCGGCCCATCTCGCGGGGCAGGGGCTGCGCGACACCACCCGCATCGCGCGCGGCGACTCCCGGCTGTGGAGCGACATCGTCGAGTCCAACGCGGCGGCGGTCGCCGACATCCTCACCCGGCTCCAGGAGGACCTCGCCAGCATCGTCGCCGCCCTGTACGATCTCGCCGACCCCGAGCGGGGGCGGGAGCTGTCCGGCAAGAGCAGGCACACCCTGGTGGACCTCCTGGACCGCGGCGCCGCCGGGGTGGGGGAGCTGGACGAGCCCCGCCCGGCCGGTCCGCTTCCTGGACGGGCCGTCCCCTGCCGTCCGAGGTGAACTCCCCGAATCCGCAGGTTAGTTGGGGTGCCGTCCGTGTCGGCGTCCAGGGTCCGGGCGAGCCTGTACGGGCGGCGCCGCTTGTATCCGCCGTGTGACCGGTGCCCGCGTAGAACTTGGCCCCATGTCCACCACACACAAGCGAACCGCACAGACACTGATAGCGGCGTCGGCGCTCGTCGCCGGCGTCTTCCTCAGCGGCTGCTCCGACGACTCGTCGGACGCGTCGTCGGACGACGCGAAGAAACCGGACGCCTCACCCACCAGCCCCTTCGACCAGGCCCTCGCCTTCTCCGAGTGCATGCGCGAGAACGGCGTGACCGGATTCCCCGACCCGCAGAAGGACGCGGGCGGCGGCATCGCGCTCACCCCCGGCGGCGACGTCGACCCGAACTCGCCGGAGTTCCAGTCCGCCACGGAGGCCTGCCGCGACAAGATGCCCCAGGGCGGCCAGCTCGGCGGAGGCGGAGGCGGCGGTGAACCGCTGGACTCGGCCAAGGTCGCGGCATGGGCCAAGTGCATGCGCGAGAACGGCCTGCCCAAGCTGCCCGACCCGGAGATCAACGGCGGCAACATGTCGCTCGACTTCGGCGCGAGCGGCATCGACCCCGGCAGCGACGAGTTCCAGAAGGCCAGGATCGCCTGCCAGGACAAGTGGCCCGGCGGCGGCCTCACCGGCTCGGGCGGCGGCGCCTGATGACCGCACCGGACGAGACACGCGAGCGGGAACGGGACGAAGAGACAGGGGAGTTCGAGGAGACGGGAGAGCGTCAGGGGACAGGGCGGTTCGAGAAGACCCAGGAGTCGGCCCGCGGCTCAGGAGCCCTCGAACTGCACACCCCCGGAGAGGTCTCCGAGCGGACCCCCGACGGCCTGGAACCCGACCGCGAGGAGACCGCCCCCGAGCCGGGCGACGACGATGGCGGTGAGGGCGACGACGGCGGCGAAGGGACCACACCCCCGCCCGCGGGCCCCCGCAGGCGCCGCCGCCCCCTGCGGATGTCGCTCATCGTCGTCGCCGCGATCGCCGTGGTCGCGGCCGCGGGCGCCGCCACCACCGGGGTCTTCGGGGACGACGGCTCCGGATCGGCGGGCGACGCCCCCTCGGCGCCCCCGAAGACCGCCGAGGTGGAGCGGACCACGCTGACGCGCACGGAAACCGTGGACGGGAACCTCGGCTACGGCGACGCGACGGCCGTACAGGCCCCGGCCGTCACCAAAGCGGGCGCGGGGATCATCACCTGGGTGCCGGGCGAGGGCGACACCGTCAAGCGCGGCGGGGCCGCCTACAAGGTGGAGGAGCAGAAGGTCCCGCTGCTCTACGGCTCCACCCCCTTCTACCGCCCGCTGAAGACGGGCACCGAGGGCAAGGACGTCGAGATCCTGGAGAAGAACCTCTCCGCCCTCGGCTACACCGGCTTCACCGTCGACGACACGTACGACGCCGCGACCGCCGAGGCCGTACGGGACTGGCAGGACGACCTGGGCCGTGCGGAGACCGGCACCGTGCAGCCGTCGGACGCCGTGGTCGCCCCCGGCGCCAGGCGTGTCGCCGACGTGAAGGCCACGGCCGGCGCCCCGTCGAACGGACCCGTCCTCACCTGGACCGGCACCGAACGCACCGTCACCGTCGACCTCGACGTGCAGTACGAGGACATGGTCGAGAAGGGCACCAAGGCCACGGTCACCCTCCCCGACGACTCCACCGTCCAGGCCGAGGTGACCGACATCGGCACCCCCTCCACGCCTCCCCAGGAGGGCGGCTCCGAGGACGCCGGAGGCCAGGCGGGCGGCGACGACAAGCCCACCCTGCCCGTGGAGTTGAAGGTCGACGACCAGAAGGGCCTGGGCCGCTACCAGGCGGCGGCCGTGCAGATCTCCCTGAAGGCGGAGACCCGCAAGGACGTGCTCGTCGTCCCCGTCAACGCCCTGGTGGCACAGCGCGGAGGCGGCTACGCCGTGGAGGTCGTCGGAGCGGACGGCGACGTGACCTCGAGGACGGTCGAGGTCGGCATGTTCTCCGACAGCATGGTCGAGGTGTCCGGCACCGGTATCACCGACGGCACGGTCGTGGGGGTCCCCAAGTGACCCGAGCGCCCCAAGTGCCCCGAGCGCACCAAGTGACCACGGCGGCGCACCCGGTGGTCGAGCTCGCCGGAGTCTCCAAGACGTACGGAGAGGTCGAGGCGCTCAAGGGCGCCGATCTCGTCATCCGGCGTGGGGAACTGCTCGCCGTCGTCGGCCCCTCCGGCTCGGGCAAGTCCACGATGCTCAACATCATGGGCACCCTCGACCGCCCCACCACCGGCACCGTGCGCATCGACGGGCACGACGTCGACCGGCTCAGCGACCGGGAGCTGTCCGCGCTGCGGGCCGGGACGATCGGCTTCGTCTTCCAGCAGTTCCACCTCGCCCCCGGCGTCCCGGCGCTGGACAGCGTCGCGAACGGGCTGCTCTACAGCGGCAGGCCCCGGGGCGAGCGGCGCAGGCTCGCCGAGCGCGCCCTGCGCCGGGTCGGCCTCGGCCACCGGCTGTTCCACGAGCCGCATCAGCTCTCCGGCGGCGAGAAGCAGCGCGTGGCCATCGCCCGCGCGGTCCTCGGCGATCCTCCGCTGCTCCTCGCCGACGAGCCGACCGGCGCCCTCGACTCCCGTTCCGGGGCGGTGGTGATCGAGCTCCTGCACGAGCTGCACCGGGCCGGGACCACGGTGGTGGTCATCACCCACGACCGGGACATCGCGGGCTCGCTGCCGCGCGAGGTCCGCATCAAGGACGGCCGCATCGAAGAGGACGCGACCGGTGCGACCGGCACGGCCGGTGGGACCGGTGCGGCTGGTGCGATCGACGTGACCGACGCGTCCCACCTGCTCCCCGTCCCCGAGGAGGCCCTGCGATGAGCCCGACGAAGGAGCTGAGCACGACGGGGGAGCCGGGCGCGGCGCACGAGCTGCCCCGCCCCGCGCCCCCGCCGCGCCCCAAGCCGGCCCGGATGGGCCCGGCCGACGTGCTGCGGGTCGGTGGCTCGGGGCTGCGCTCGCGCCCGATGCGGGTCTTCCTCTCGGCGCTCGGCATCGCCATCGGCATCGCGGCGATGGTCGGCGTGGTGGGCATCTCCACCTCCAGCAGCGAGGACCTCGACCGGCGGCTCGCCGCCCTCGGCACCAACCTCCTCACCGTCTCGCCGGGCCAGTCCTTCGCCGGTGACGCGGCCCATCTGCCCGACGCGTCCGTCGACATGATCGGCAACATCAAGGACGTCGAGTCGGTCTCCGCCATCGGCAAGACGCAGGCCAAGGTCTACCGCAACGACCACATCAAGAAGGAGGAGACCGGCGGCCTCAACGTCTACGCGGCCCGCACCGACCTGCCGAGGACGGCGGGCGCACGGATCGTCGAAGGCCGCTGGCTGAACGCCGCGAACCAGCGCTACCCGGCCGTCGTGCTCGGCCCCAAGGCCGCCGAACAGCTGGGCGTCTTCCGGGCCGGTCCCGACACGAAGGTGTGGCTCGGCGGGCAGTGGTTCACCGTCGTGGGGCTGCTCGCGCCCAACGAGCTCGTGCCCGACCTGGACTCGGCCGCGCTGGTCGGCTGGCCCGTCGCGGAACAGGAGTTGGACTTCGACGGCTACCCGACGACGGTCTACACCCGTGCCGAGGAGGCCGCCGTGGGCGACGTCCAGTCCGTGCTCGGCGCCACCGCCAACCCGGAGAACCCCAGCGAGGCCAACGTCTCGCGCCCCTCCGACGTCCTGGAGGCCAAGGAGGCCACCGACGACACCCTCAGCGGTCTGCTCCTCGGTCTGGGCGCGGTCGCCCTGCTCGTCGGCGGGGTCGGGGTCGCCAACACCATGGTCATCTCGGTCCTGGAACGCCGCTCAGAGATAGGCCTGCGCCGCTCCCTCGGCGCCACCCGCGGCCAGATCCGTACGCAGTTCCTCTGCGAGGCACTGCTGCTGTCCGCGCTCGGCGGTCTGGGCGGCGTCCTGCTCGGCATCGCCGTCACCTCCGGCTACTCCACCTACCAGGGCTGGCCATCGGTGGTGCCGGTCTGGGCGATGGCGGGCGGCGTCGGCGCGACCCTGGTCATCGGCGGGCTCGCCGGCTTCTATCCCGCCGTCCGTGCGGCGCGGCTGCCTCCCACGGAGGCGCTGGCGACGACGTGACCCCACGAAGCTGTGACCCCACGAAGCTGTGACCCCATAGAAGGAGCTGCGAACCCAGAGAGCTGCAACGCCATCAGACGCGGTGCCTTCGTCAGCCTAAATCCCCCGCGGGCGACGAGGGCATCGCTTTGCGCCGCTCGCGATGCTTGCGCCCGCGTGCCCTGGCTCCGCCGCCTGGACGGCCCCCGCCTCTCGTATTCTCGCCGCATGACTGAGCACTTAGGGAAAGTCGACGAAAGTGCCCTGCTCGACCTGCTCCAAGAACAGCGCATCGGCACGCTCGTCACCCTCAAACGCGACGGCCGCCCGCAGCTCTCCAACGTCGGCTACGCCTACGACCCCGAGGAGCGCGTCATCCGCCTCATGGTCACCGACAGCCGGGCCAAGACCCGCAATCTGCGCCGCGATCCGCGCGCGAGTTTCCTCGTCACCGACGGCGCGGGATTCTCGTACATGATCGCCGAGGGCGACGCCGAGCTCACGCCGGTCGTGACCGACCCGCACGACGCGGTCGCCGACGAACTGGCCCTGGTCTTCCGGGGGTTCCAGGGCGAGCACCCCGACTGGGAGGGGTTCCGTGCCGCGATGGTGAAGGAGCGGCGCCTGGTGATACGGCTGCACGTCAAGCATCTGTACGGAGCCGCCGGGAAGCGCGTCCTCGTGGGCCCGGGCCCCCAGGGCCCCGGCCCCGCCGTGGCGGTGGCGGGGCGTCCCGGTCTTCAACTCGGCACGGACGGGCCGCCGCCTCACGTCCGGTAGAGGTCCGTCAGGAGCGCCACGGCCGCGTGCGTCACCGGATGCGGGTCGTGGCGGCGCCAGATGAGATGTACGGCGATGGGGTCGGCGTCCCGCAGCGGGCGGAACACGACGCCGTCGCGGCGGTACTGGTTGGCGGTGCTCTCCGGGGTGAGGCCGATGCAGCGGCCCGACGCGACGATGGCCAGCCAGTCGTCGATGTCCTGGGTGTACTCCACCGGTGGGCGGGCCTCTTCGGGCCACAGCTCGGCGCTGGTGGTGCCGGTGCGCCGGTCCACGAGGAGCGTCCGGTCCCGTATGTCGGCCAGCGGAATGGAGCGCCGCCTGGCCCACGGGTCGTCGCTCGCCAGCGCGCAGAAGCGCCGCTCATGACCGACGACGGCACTGGCGAAGCGTGCCTCGTTGAAGGCGGTGCGGACGACGGCGAGGTCGCAGAGGCCCTCGGCGAGGCCGCCGGTCGCGGAGTTCGTCCGGATCAAGTACAGCTCCACGTCGGGGTGTCCCGCGGCCCAGCGGCGCTGGAACTCCGCGGTGTGGCGGCCCATCGCCGACCAGGCGTGGCCGATGCGCAGCCGGGTGTGTCCGGTGGTCGCCTCGCGGATGAGGTCCTCGGCCTCGGCGAGCAGATGCCGGGCCCGCGCGAGCACCTGCACCCCGGCCGTCGTGGGCGTGACGCTCCGGCTGGTGCGGTGCAGGAGGCGCACCCCGAGCACCTCCTCGAGCCCGCCGAGGGTGCGCGAGACCGCGGCTTGCGAGACGCCCAGCTCGGCGGCGGCATCGGTGAAGCCGCCGGTGTCGACGATGGCGACCAGGCAGCGCAGATGCCGCAGTTCCAGATCCATGGCCACAGCGTAGGAACAACCGGAGCCAATGAATAACCAGGCCGTATGGATAACCAGAGCGTATAGATGAACGCCGGCATGCATTTTTCGTATGCCCGCGGGTGACGCATCCTGCGGTGCATGCGAACGTCTCGGAGCGAAGGCAGGACCACCGCGAACCTGGGGGAACCGGCGGAGAGTTCCCGAGGTCGGCTGCCGGGCATGGCGATGATGTTCGGCAGCGGCCTGTCCAACCAAGTCGGCGCCGCCACGGGCGCCTTGGCGTTCGACGCCATCGGTCCCGCCGGGGTCGTGGCCGTGCGGCAATGGGTCGCGGGAGCCGTACTCCTCGCGGTCGGCAGGCCCAAGGTGCGCGCCTTCACCTGGCGCCAGTGGTGGCCGCTGCTGTGCCTGGCCGCTGTCTTCGCCACCATGAACCTCTCCCTGTACACCGCGATCGACCGCGTGGGCCTCGGCCTGGCGGTGACCCTGGAGTTCCTGGGCCCGCTGACGGTCGCCCTCGCCGCCTCCCGCCGTGCGGTGGACCTCGGCTGCGCGGTCGTGGCGGGGGCCGCGGTGGTCGCCCTGGCCCGCCCGCGACCCAGCGCGGATTACGTCGGCATCGGGCTCGGCCTGCTCGCCGCGGCCTGCTGGGCCTCGTACATCCTGCTCAACCGCACGGTCGGGGCCCGCCTCCCGGGCGTCGAGGGATCGGCCGCCGCCGCGGGAGTCTCCGGGCTCCTCTACGTGCCGGTCGGCATCGCGGTGCTGGCCCACCACCCGCCGACGGCGACGGCCCTGGCCTGCGCGGTGACCGCGGGCGTCCTCTCCTCAGCGGTCCCGTTCCTCGCCGACCTGCTCGCCCTGCGCCGGGTCGACGCCCGTTTCTTCGGGATCTTCATGAGCGTCAACCCGGTCCTCGCGGCGCTGGTGGGCATGGTCGTCCTGGGGCAGTCCCTGGAGGGGGTGGAGTGGCTGGCCATCGCGGCGATCGTCTCGGCCAACGGGGTCAGCGTCCTGAAGTAGGCGCGAGGCGAGCGTGATCGGTACGTGGGCGCGAGGCGCCCGCGATCAGTCCAGGCCGAGCTGCCGCTTCGCCGCCTCGACCGTCTGGGCGAGGAGCACGGCGATGGTCATGGGACCGACACCGCCGGGCACGGGAGTGATCAGGCTCGCGCGCTCCCGGGCGGAGTCGAAGTCGATGTCGCCGACGTTGCCCGGGTTGTAACCCGCGTCGATCACCACGGCGCCGGGCTTGATGTCCGCGCCGCCGATGAACCGCGGCCGGCCGACGGCGGCGATCAGGACGTCGGCCTGCCGGACGATCGAGGAGAGGTCGGCGGTGCGCGAGTGGCAGTACGTGACCGTGGCGTCCCTGCCCAGGAGCAGCATGCCGGCGGGCTTGCCGAGGATGGCGCTGCGGCCCACGACGACGGCGTGCTTGCCGGTGAGGTCGACGTCGTACGCGTCGAGCAGGCGCATGATGCCGCCGGGCGTGCAGGACACGAAGCCGGGCAGGCCGAAGCCCATCGCCGCGAAGGAGTGCATGGTCACTCCGTCGACGTCCTTGGCCGGTGCGATCGCCTCGAAGGCGGCGCGCTCGTCGATGTGGGGCCCCACGGGGTGCTGCAGCAGGATGCCGTGCACGGTCGGGTCCTGGGAGAGGCCGGTGATCGTCGCGACCAGTTCCTCGGTGCCGACCGAAGTGGGCAGGGCCACGTGCCGTGACTCGATGCCCGCCTTTTCGCAGCGGGCGCGCTTCATGCGGACGTAGGTCACCGAGGCGGGGTCGTCGCCGACCAGGACGGTCGCCAGGCAGGGGGAGTTCCCGGTGCGACGGCGGATGTCCGCCGCGGTCGCGGAGGTGGTGTCGACGAGGCGGCGGGCGAGGCCGGTGCCGTCCATCAGGCGAGCAGTCTGAGTCTGGGGCATGTGCCACTCCTGGACTTCAGGGTGAGTCGCCCAGGCGCGCGGCATCGACACGATGTCAGGCCGCTCCCCGGTGGTACTCCACCTCAGCGCCAGTCACGGCCCGCCTCTCACCCTAAGGGACGGGGCGGGGCGGGAAGCGGCCGGCATTGAGGATGTAGTTGAGCTTAATGAAAGTTCAAAACTTGTTGCTTGTCCTTTCGTGTCGGCGACGGCATCGTTCCCTGACAACGGCCCGAGGGCGAGGGCCCGCCATCAAGGCCCCGACCAAGGAGAGCGACAGTGAACGGCGTCCCCGGACGAACGTGGGCAGCGGCCAGGGTGGGCGTACTCGCCCTCCTCTGGGGATCGACCTTCCTCTGGATCGAACTGGCCCTGGAGGGCCTGTCTCCCGTGCAGGTCACCCTCCTGCGCTGCACCCTGGGGGCCGCGACCCTGACGGTCGTGCTCTTCGGTACGCGCAACCGCCTGCCCCGCGGCCTCAAGACGTGGAAGCACGTCTTCGTCGCCGCCTTCTTCTGCAACGCCCTGCCCTTCGGCCTCTTCAGCGTCGGCCAGCAGACCGTCGACTCCGGAGTGGCGGGCGCGCTGAATGCCACGACCCCGCTGTGGTCGGTCCTGATCGGCCTCGCCATCGGCACGGAACGCGGACTGCGCCCCGTACGCCTCGCCGGACTCCTCATCGGTTTCGCGGGTACGTCGCTGATCTTCGCCCCGTGGCAGCAGTCGGGCATGACGAGTTGGGGCGCCCTCGCGATCGTGGGCGCGGCGGCGAGCTACGCCGTCGGCTTCGCGTACATGGGGCACCACCTCGTCGGGAAGGGCATGCCCACCCTCTCCCTCTCCGCGGCCCAGCTCATGGCGGCCACGGGCCTGACGTCGCTCGCCCTGCCGGTCGGCGGCCTGGAGGCGATCCACGTGGACCGCACCGCCCTGATCGCCGTCGTGGTCCTGGGCGTCTTCGCCACCGGTGTCACCTTCCACCTCACCTACCGGATCATCGCGGACGAGGGCGCGACCAACGCCGCGACCGTCGGCTATCTGCTGCCGGTGGTCTCCGTGGCGCTGGGCGCGGTCGTGCTCGACGAGGCCTTCAGTCTTCGGGTGGCCGCGGGCATGGCGGTCGTACTCGTCGGGGTCGCCATGACGCGACGGCAGAAGCGCGACCCGGCACCGACGCGCCAGGTGGCGGCGGCTCCGGCAGGCGCCGCGGAGGCCCGCAGGGCGTGAACGCCCCGTCCGAATCCCGCCAGCACGCGCGATCGCGACACCTCAGTGTGGGAGGTGGAAAGAAGCGAAGAAGCGCGGAACGGAAAGGGAAGAGGGTGGCCACGATGACCGTCCACACGACCGTCAGCAGCCCGCTCGGCGAACTGCTGCTGGTGGGGGAGCCGACATCGGACGGCGTCTCGCTGACGTCACTGTCCATGCCGGGCCAGCGGAACGCCCCAGCCGTGCACGGGAGTTGGATGCACGACCCGGATCGATTCCCGGAGATCGCACGGCAGCTCGCCGCCTACTTCGCCGGTGAACTCACCCGGTTCGACATGGAGTTCACCCCCGGCGGCACTGACTTCCAGCGGCGCGTCTGGAGCGCCCTGGAGGAGATCCCGTACGGCACGTCGACCACCTACGGCGCGCTCGCCGAGCGGCTCGGCATCGAGCGCGGGCGGGTCCAGGCCCTGGGCGCCGCGATCGGCGCGAACCCGTTGCTGCTGGTGCGCCCGTGCCACCGCGTGATCGGCGCGGACGGCTCGATGCGTGGGTATGCGGGCGGCGTGCGGCGCAAGGTCGAACTCCTCACCCATGAGGGCGCCCTCCAGCCCACCCTCGTCTGACCCGCACGACCGCGAAGGACCTCATCATGATCGACACCACTCACCCGGCGGACGCCCGCGTCGGCGAACGCGTGGCGGCCGGGGACTGGGACGCGCTGACCGCCGAGCTCGACGAGCACGGCAACGCCCTCACCGGCCGGCTCCTGACCCCCGGCGCCTGCCGCGACATCGCCGCCCTGTACGACGAGACCGACCGCTTCCGCACCACCATCGACATGGCCCGCTACCGCTTCGGTTCCGGCCAGTACCGCTACTTCACCCATGAACTGCCCGATGCCGTACGAGAGTTGCGCGAGGCGTTCTACCCGCGGCTGCTGCCCGTCGCCCGCGGCTGGGCCGCGAAGCTCGACAAGCCGGCCCCCTGGCCCGACAGCCTGGGGGAGTGGGTGGAGATGTGCCACGCGGCCGGGCAGGCCAAGTCCGCGCAGATCCTGCTCCGTTACGGACCCGGCGACTGGAACGCCCTGCACCGTGACGTCTTCGGCGACATGCTCTTCCCGCTCCAGGTCGTCGTCGGTCTCGACGCCCCTGGAACCGACTTCACCGGCGGCGAGTTCATCATGACCGAGCAGCGCCCCCGCGCCCAGTCGCGCGGATCGTCCACGACGCTGCCGCAGGGCCACGGGCTCATCTTCACGACCCGCGACCGGCCCGTGGCCTCCAAGCGCGGCTGGTCGAACGCGCCGATGCGGCACGGCGTGAGCACCGTGCGCTCCGGGCGGCGGCACACGCTCGGCCTGGTCTTCCACGACGCGGCGTGAACCCCGCCCCGGCCGGGCGGCCGGACCCGCGCAGGTACACGCTGTGCGGCCCGGACGGAGAGCCGTACCCCAGCGGCACACCGGGCACCCTGGGCGGACACCGCCGCGGACGGCTGTACGGCCGCCTCGACTGCCCCTCGGCGCTGCGGGCCGTCGCCCGCGGCGGCTACGCCACCCACCGGGTGTTCTTCCCCGACGAGGCCACCGCGCTCGCCGCCGGATACCGCCCCTGTGCGGTCTGCCTGCCCGATCAGTACGCTCGCTGGAAGGCAGACCCAGAAAGCACCGGCACACCATGAGCATCCTGACGGAGCGGGAGTCATCCCGCTCGCCCCTGATCGGCGCCGCCGAGCAGGCCGCCCACGCGGACCTGCCCGCGCCCGCCCCGCACACCGACGCCGAACTCGCCGCCCTCATCGGCCTGTTGACGCTCCCGAAGGCGCGGATCGAGACCGTCACCATCGGCCACGGCCGCGACACGGCCTCCCGAGCCGCCGCCGAAGCCTTCACCGCGGCATGGACGGCCCGCGGCGGCACGGTCCTGACCACGGTGAGCTGGCCCGAGACGGCCGCGTCCTGGCTGCGCCCCGCGATCCGCCTGACCGCGGCGGCGCCGGACGCCTGGGTCCTGGCCGCGGCCCCGCTCGGCCTCGCCCAGCTGGCCCGCCGTCTGCGCCACTCCACCGACTGGGACCCGGCCCGCAGCTACGCCTTCGCCTCACTCCAGGACTCCCGCGTCCCCGCGCTCGCCGGGGACGACGTGCTCCACGGCCTGCGGGGCGCCACCGCCGACGGCGCCACCTGGCACGTACGCCACCGCTGGGTCACCACCTGTCCGCCCGCCGAGGTGACCGCGTGAGCGCCCTGATTCCCCGCCCCACCACGGAGATCGCGCCCGGCGCGGTGCACGTGCCGCAGTGGCTCACCCCGGACCAGCAGCGCGCACTCGTCACGGCGTGCCGGGAGTGGGCCACCGGGCCGGTGCCGATCCGCCACACCGAGCTGCCGCGCGGCGGGGTCATGTCGGTGCAGACGGTGTGCGTCGGCTGGCACTGGCGGCCCTACCAGTACACGCGCACCGCCGGTGACGTGAACGGCCGGCGGGTCGCCGCGTTCCCGGACTGGATGGTCGACCTGGGCCGCCGGGCGCTGACGGCGGCGTACGGGGACGTCTCGTCCACGGCCGACTACACCCCGGACACGGCGCTGATCAACTTCTATGACGGGCAGGCCAAGATGGGCATGCACCAGGACAAGGACGAGCGGTCGTCGGCCCCGGTGGTCTCCCTGTCCATCGGCGACAGCTGCGTCTTTCGCGTGGGCAACACCCAGACCCGCACCAAGCCCTACACCGACATCGAACTGGCCTCCGGCGACCTGTTCGTCTTCGGCGGGCCCTCGCGCTACATCTTCCACGGCGTGCCCAAGGTCCACGAGGGCACCGCGGACCCCGCCACCGGCCTGACCTCGGGCCGCCTGAACATCACGATGCGGGTCACCGGCCTCACCGGCTGAGCCCACGCCTGGCCGGAGGGGCTACTCGAACCGCGAGGTGTCGCCCGCTCCGTGGCGCACGATCTGGGCCTCGCCGTCGGAGAAGTCAATGACCGTGGTGGGGCTGGTGCCGCAGTCGCCCGAGTCGACCACGGCGTCCACCACGTGGTCGAGCCGTTCCTTGATCTCCCAGCCCTGCGTCAGCGGCTCCTCCTCGTCGGGCAGGAGCAGCGTGCTGGAGAGCAGCGGCTCGCCGAGCTCGGTGAGCAGGGCCTGCGTGACGACGTGGTCGGGGATGCGGACGCCGACGGTCTTCTTCTTCGGGTGCAGGAGCTGGCGCGGCACCTCCTTCGTCGCGGGAAGGATGAAGGTGTAGCTGCCCGGCGTCGCGGCCTTGATCGCACGGAACACGTCGTTGTCGATGTGCACGAACTGACCCAGCTGCGCGAAGTTCTGGCACACCAGGGTGAAGTGGTGGCGATCGTCCAGGTTCCGGATCTTCCGGATGCGGTCGAGTCCGTCGCGGTTGCCCAGCTGGCAGCCCAGCGCGAAACAGGAGTCCGTCGGATACGCGATCAGCGCGCCGGAGCGGATGCTGTCGGCCACGGTGCTGATGCTGCGGGGCTGGGGGTTGTCGGGGTGCACGTCAAAATACTTCGCCATCCGCCGAGCGTACGTGATCGCACCAGTGGTCCCCGGCTTCTCGGTGGGCACGACCGGCCGGGCGGCTAGTCGTCGTCGACGACGCTGATCAGCGCGAGCGTGATGTTGTCGGGGCCACCGGCGTCGATGGCGGCCTTCCACAGTTCGAAGACCGCCCGGCCGCCGTCGTGGGCCGTGAGGATCTCGTCGAGGGTGTCCTCGGGCACGGGGTCGGTCAATCCGTCGGAGCAGACCAGGAAGCGTTCACCCCCGACGAGCGGCACCGTGCTGACGTGCGGTGTGACCGCGCTGAACCGGAGGGCACCGCCGAGCGCCTGCGTGACGATCGACGTGGTGCGCCGGCCCGGCGCGGGCGGCGGGCTGTCGTCGACGCTCATCCGGCGAAGCGTCTCGCGGGCGCCGCCGCGGCTCACGTCGAGCACCCTGCTGTCACCGACGTTGAACACCAGGAGTTCCTTGCCGAGGACCACGACACCCGCGACCGTCGTCCCCATGGTGGTCAGCTCCGGGTCGATCTCGGCGGCCGCGTACACGGCGTGATTGCAGACGTCCAGCGCGTCACGAACGGCTTGTTCGCCGTCCAGCGAGGCGCCGAACGACGCCAGCTGCCGTACGACGATGCCGCTGGCCACCTCGCCGCCGGGCTGGCCGCCGATGCCGTCGGCGACCGCGACGACGAGGGGGTTGCCGAGCGGAAACCCCAGCGTCTGCGGGTTCTCGGTCGTGGTCCCGCACAGCGTCCACGGGCCGACGGCCAGACTGTCCTCGTTGTGATCGCGCACGAGCCCGGGGTGGCTCAGCGCCGTGACTGTTATGTAGGGCATTCCTGTCCCGCCTCTCCGCAACGGCAGGCGTGCTCCGCACCACCATTGTCACGCCGGGAGCCCCTCTCGGCTCAGTGGCGGACCGTGGTCACCCCCTGCCCACCGGTGACCCGCGCATGCCATGGTGGGGGATTCGGCTGGTCTGGACCAGCCGCCGGTCGTGGTGAGGAGCGTACGCATGCGCGGCACAACGGTCTTGCCCGGCGAGGGGAACAGCGGGTTACCGGGCAGCGGGCCACCCGGTGAGGAGGACATGCCGACGCATCGTCTTGAAGTGCCGATGCCCAACGCGCTGCCGTTCGCCATCGGCACCTTCGACACCATCGGGCCGATGTCCCGCGCGGCGTTCCCGCACCGGCACACCTTCCACGAGATCGTCCACGTCACCGGCGGCACCGGCAGCCACGTCGTCGATCTGACCCGCTTCGCGCTGCGGCCGCCCGCCCTGTGCTTCATCGCGCCCGGCCAGGTCCACCACTGGGAGAACGCCGACGGCCTGGACGGGCACGTCATCCTCTTCACCGACGACTTCCTCCTGGACCACCCCGCGGACCGCCACGCGCTGCGGGGGCTCAGCCGGCGCTCCTGTCTCGAACTCCCCGCCGACGCGGCCGACCGGACCGCGCGCCTGGTCGCCGAGCTGGACGCCGAGTACCGGACGGGCGCCGACGGATTCCAGAGCGTGCTGCGGGCCCTGCTGCACGTCCTGGTGGTGCGGGCGGCGCGGCTGCCCGCACACCACCCGGTACCGGACGCGCCCGCCCCGCGCTCGCGGCCCGGCTCGGTCGCCGCGGAGTTCGTGCTGCTGCTCGGCACTCCAGAGGGGGCTCTGCGGTCCGTGCGCGGGTGCGCGCAGCACCTGGGCGTCTCCGTGAGCTACCTCAGCGAGGCGGTGAAAGCGTCCACGGGCCGCACGCCCGGCGAACTGATCCGGCAGGCCCGGGTGCACGAGGCCAAGCGCCTGCTGCTGCGTACGGAGTTGTCGGTCCGTCAGATAGCGGCCCGGGTCGGCTTCGGCGACCCGGCCTATTTCTGCCGCTTCTTCCGCCGCGAGACCGGTGCAAGTCCCGGGGACTTCCGGCGCGGCGGTGGCGATATTCACCACGACCACCGCCTTGAGTCCATCGCCCGCGCCGGGCCCTCCGCATAGCTTCGGAGCCGATCCGGAACCCACCCCACCCCCCCCAGGAGGAGCGATGGAGCGCGAGATCGGCACGACCGGAGACGGCATACCTGACGACGGCTTACGCGACGACGGCTCACGTGCCGACGGCTCACGTGCCGACGGTGAGGGCGGCGGCCCCAGCCGCAAGACCGTCCTGAGAGCGGCCGCCGCGGTGGGCATGTCCCTGCCCGTGGCCCTCATGGGCGTCCCCGCCCTGGCCAGGACCGCGGGCGACCGGGGCGTGGCCCCGGAGGCGACCCCGGCCTGTGACGACGGCGACGACCCGACGCCCCCGCAGATGGAGGGGCCCTACTTCAAACCCAACTCCCCCCGGCGCACCTCGCTCCTCCAGCCCGGCACACCGGGCGTACGGCTCACCGTCACCGGCTACGTCTTCGGGCGGGCCTGTCGGCCGATTCCCCGGGTCCTGATGGACTTCTGGCAGGCCGACACCTACGGGACGTACGACAACACGGGATTCCGCTTCCGCGGGCACCAGTTCACCGACGCCAACGGCGCGTTCAGGCTCACCACCATCGTGCCCGGCCTCTATCCGGGCCGCACCCGGCACCTGCACGTCAAGGTGCAGGCCCCGGGGCGCCCGGTGCTCACGACCCAGCTGTACTTCCCCGGTGAGCCGCGCAACAACACGGACCCGATCTTCGACGCCCGGCTGCTCATGAACGTACGCACCGTCGGCAACACGAAGGAGGCGGACTTCGACTTCGTCCTGAACGTGCCGCAGTAGTCCCGGCGGGTGGGGCGGCTGAGCGGCGTGGGGCGGCATACAACCTTTGGTGGCCGTGGAGGGTCAAGTGATCGGCCGTCATGAACCGGCGGTGAACTCCGCCGGGCGGCCGACCGGCCGAACTCTGAACCAAAGGGAACCCGTATGTCGCGAGCCAGTCGCTCAGCCCGTCGCACCCTGCCCCTGATGGCCGCCTCGCTGCTCGTGGGCAGCGGCCTCTCGGCCCTGGCCATCGGGGCGGGCAGCGCCCAGGCGGCCACCCCGGCCGCCGACGCGGGCCGCGCGAGCGCCGCCGCGGAGAAGGCGACCGACGACTTCAACGGCGACGGCTACGCCGACCTCGTGGTCGGCGCCCCTGGCGGCACCGTCTCCGGCCAGGCCAAGGCCGGGTACGTCGTGGTGACCTACGGCTCCAAGGACGGTCTCGCCCCCGCCAACAAGAAGATCATCAGCCGCTCCACGAGCGGGGTGCCCGGCGCGGCCACCGCCAAGCAGGAGTTCGGCAGGCACTTCACCAAGGCCGACCTGGACGCGGACGGGTACACGGACGTGGTGATCGGCACGCGGCCCGCCGGCGTCGGCTCGGTGATCCTGTGGGGCTCTCCGAGCGGCTTGACCGGCGGCACCGGCATCAGCACCTTCGGATTCTCCCCGCGGGCCGGGGACTTCGACGGCGACGGCACCACCGACCTGGCCCTGTTCGACCTGGTGGGCTCGCACGGCGACGACCCGGTCGAGCAGAAGGCCCGCCTGTGGAAGGGCCCCATCGCGCGCACCGGCGCCCCGGCCGCGACCCTCGACTTCATGGACAAGTCGCAGTGGTGGAGCTACGACAGCGACGAGCGCCCCAACCCCGTCTGCCGGGAGAAGCCCGAGACGTGCGTCGACGGACCGCTCTCCGTCCAGGGCCCGGTGATCCCGGAGGCCGTCGGCGACATCAACGGCGACGGCCGCACCGACATCGCCGTCAACGACTACGCGGGCGACGGCGAGTGGGGCAACAGCATCCTGTACGGCAGCCCCACCGGCTTCAAGCGCGGTGACGCGCCGGGATCCAGGGGAGCACTCGGCGTCGGCGACGTCAACGGCGACCACTACGACGACCTGGTCGTCGGCGACGGAGACTACGAGTCCAAGGTCATGGTCGCCTACGGCTCGGCGGACGGCCTGAAGGCGGGCGTCCAGAAGTTCGACCAGGACCTGCCCGGCATTCCCGGCGCCGAGGAAGAGGGCGACCGCTTCGGCAGTTCTCTCTCCGTCGCCGACGTGACGGGTGACGGCTACGCGGACATCGCCCTCGGTGTCGTCGGCGAGGACGTCAAGGCCGTCGGCGACGCGGGCGCCGTCGTCCTCGTGCACGGAAGCGCGAACGGCGTGACGGGCTCCGGAGCCCAGGCCTTCCACCAGGACACGGCAGGCGTTCCCGGAGTCGCCGAGGCGGACGACCAGTTCGGGCAGGCCGCGGCGCTGCTCGACGTCACCGGCGACGGACACCGCGACCTGGCGGTGTCCTCCGCCCGGGAGAACGCCCAGGCGGGCGCCCTCTGGTCGCTGCGCGGCACCTCCACCGGCCTGACCGCCACGGACTCCGTCGCCTTCGGCCCCAAGGACGTCGGGGCCCCGGACGTCGCGGCGATCTTCGGCACCACCCTGCGCTAGGAGCCGAGCGGGTCACGCGCGTGCCCGCGCCCGGGGACGATGGATCGTCGCCCCCCACGGGCGCGGGCTCGCGCGTTCCTCCTCAGTCGCTTCCGCTCAGTCGCTCCCGCCGCCTCCGCCCCCACAGCCGAAGCCGGAGTCGGAGTGGTCGGAGTCGTGCTCCAGGGCTTTGCCCATCCGGATCAGGGTCCGGCCCAGGGTGGACGGGACCAACTGCGCCTCCGTGACGCTGCGTTGGACCGTCCCCTTCGGGAGGACCTCGGGTCCGCCGAACACGTAGTCCGGCAGGCTCCCGTCCTCCTCGGCCGTCTGGAGCCGCTGCCTGCCGACCCGGGTCGGCAGGTGCCGGGCCCTGGTCACCAGGCCCCACTCTGCGAGCCGTTCACCGATCTCCTCCACCTCGGGAGACTCCCGCAACTCCGCGCACACGGCCGCCGCGCCGCGGCTGCGCAGGCACGCCGTGACCAGGGCGCGCTCGACCGGGTGCTCGGGCAGCTCCCCGTCCACGGCCTGCACCCGCGAAGCCCTGAGCCTGAGCAGTCCGCCCTCGGCCAGCGCGATCATGGCGCACTCCACCACCCGTCGCGCCCCACCCGCCAGATAGGCGACGTCGTACACCCCAAGGGCCCGTCGCCCGGCCACCGCCGTCGTGGCCCGCCTGAAGTACATCCGCATGCCCCCACCCCCTTCGGACACCCCGTCCTTCGGCTGTGGTGCCCGACGGCAGGAGTGCACATCCCTCCAACTCGCCTCTTCAGAGCTAAACTTGAGGGTCCCCGCCCCATTGGTGCCGCCAGGCCCCGCGGTCATCATGAGGGCATGCGGGAATACGAGGACGTCGATGCTGCCGGCACGGACGGCGAGGCCCTCTGGAGCGCCGCGGACGGGGAAACGCATCTGCGCCGGCTGCTGGGCGCCGTCGCCACGACAATGGCGGGGCTCGGCTTCGGCGGGCTGCTGCTCGCCGCCGACGAGCCCGTCGCCGCCGCTGTGATCGCGGGCTTCCTTCTGCTCATCGGGCTGCCCATGGCCGTCCACTGGCTGCGCGAGAGCCGCTCCGTCGTCGAGGTGCGCGTGGTGCCCGGCGACCGGTCGGCCTTGCGGCTGCGCCGCGCCGGCGGAGGGATCGTGGAACTCCCGGCGGCCTCGGTCAGCCGCGTGCACATGGTGACCACGCCGTTCCAGGAGCCCGACACTCCCGGCGACGGGTCGGTGGTACTGCACCTGTACATCCGTCACGACCCGCACAGTCGTCAAGGCCGCCGCTACCGGTGCCGATTCGCGGGGATGGACACACAGAGGCGTGCCCGCTCCCAGGAGGCGTGGAGCAGGGTGTGCCCCGCCGCGTCCTTCACCACGGGAGTGCGGAGCTGGCCGCTGCCGTCCGGCGACTACGACTGATCAGTGACGCGGCGGGCAGAAGAAGGCCGGTTACGGGGGACAGGGGGAGAGACAGGCCATGTTGCGGGTGCACTTCACGGCCGAGGACCTGGCGCGGGTGCGGGTCGCATCGGGGCCGGACTTCCTGTGGGAGATCAGCAACAGCGTACAGACGCTGCAACGGCGCGACGGGGCGCGGGTGTTCGGTGAATGGAGGCGGTGGGCGAGACCGCGGCTGTCGGACAGCTGCCGCCTCCTGTCGCCCCTCCTGCCGCCGCACGGCTGCTCTCCCGACTTCCTCACCCCCACCCACGGGGAAGGCGAGACGCTCCACGCGGCGGTCGACACGCTCGTGCGCACGCCCCGCCCGCGGTTGCGCACCGATCTGACGCGGGTGGCCGCGTCGCGTCGCCTTCCGGGCTGGACGGAGTCCCTCGCGCGCGGTGACGCCGCCGCGCTGCGGCAGTTGGGGCAAGCTCTCCACACGTACCACCTGGAGGCGCTCGCGCCGTTCTGGTCGCGCATCCACGCCCAGATCGACGCCGACCGCATCATCCGGCTGCACAGCCTCCTGGACGGCGGGACCGACGGGCTGCTGGCGGGTCTGGGGCGTCAACTGCGCTGGCGCCCACCGGTGTTGGAGGTCGACTATCCCGTGGACCAGGACCTGCGGCTCGACGGCCGGGGGCTCACCCTGCAGCCCTCCTTCTTCTGCTGGCCCACGCCCGTCACGCTCGCCGACGGTGAACTGCCCCCCGTCCTGGTGTATCCCATCGACCACGCGATGGACTGGACCCATCCCACGCCTCCCGACTGCCCGGACGACGGCGCGCTGGGGCCGCTCATCGGGCAGACGCGCGCCGCCGTCCTCAAGGCGGCGCGCACCGGGTCGTCCACGGTCGAGCTCGCCCGTCAGCTCGCGGTCACCCACCCGGCCATAAGCCAGCACGTCAAAGTCCTGCGCGCGGCAGGTCTTGTGACCACGGTCCGCAGAGCGGGACGCTCGCTGCATGTCGCGACCGCGGAAGGGCGAGCGCTGCTGCGCAGTTGCGGGTCGTAAGTCTGGGCTTTCATCGATTGCGCCCGGCATGGCCATGCCAGGAAGCTGGCCGCGCTGTTGTTGCCCACGCATCCCCCCACCGCGTTGCGTCCCGACATCCCGCCCTGCGCTTCCTAGGTCAACGCGCGTCCACCTGTGGACCCGTGCGCACGGCACGAGGGGACGCATCGACGATCCGATGAAGGAGTGGCGTTGCGCACTACTACTCGTATCCTCACCCGCCGCGCGGCCGTGGCCGCCTCGCTCGCCGTGCTCGGCACCCTCTGCGCCGTGCCCGGCGCCGCAGGAGCCTTTGAACCCCCCAGGGCCTCCGCGGAGGCCTCCGGGCACGGACTGAAGTGGTTCCAGGAACGCCACGGGCTGCCCCGGACCGGCTCGGTCGACGGCGCGACGGCCAGGGCCCTTCAGCGGGCCTCCGATGCCGAACTGCACCGGACGTTCCGGACCGCGGCCGACCTCGGCCCCGAGGAACTCGCCAACGCACGCACCGTCATCGGTGTCGGCAAGGGCGCGCAGATCCCCGAACAGGGCCTGGTCATCGCGCTGATGACCGCCATGCAGGAGTCGAAGTTCGTCAACTACCTGACGCCCGTCGACCACGACTCCCTGGGGATCTTCCAGCAGCGCCCCAGCACCGGCTGGGGCACCCCCGAGCAGATCACCGACGTCGCCACCTCGTCCAAGTCCTTCTACGGAGTGGCGCCCTTCGGCAGCAACCCGGGGCTGATCCAGATCGACGGCTGGCAGACGATGCCCCCGGGCGACGTCTGCCAGGCCGTCCAGGTCTCGGCCTACCCCGACCGTTACGCCCAGTGGGAGCAGTTCGCCCGCGACCTGCTCGCCCAGGAAGGCCCCTCGGTCCCGCCGATCCCCTGACCCCCGGGCGCCGGGTCTCGCATCCCGCACGCCCCCGCACTCTTCACGCCCCCCCACACCAGGAGCCCGTATGCGCAAGAGACTTGTCTCCACAGCGATCGCCGCAGCCGCGGTCGGCGCCCTCGTCACCCCGGCCGCCGCCCAGGCCGAACCAGCGCACCCGCACAGCGTCTCCGTGCTCGGCCACGGCTCCAAGGCCGGGACCGCGGTCGTCAGCGGTCAGAACGAGCCCGGCACCCGCCTGCGCGTCGGCGGTGCGAGGACGGCGAGCGCCCACACGCTCCCGGTCGACTACCAGGTCCAGGAGACCGGCTACTGGTGCGGACCCGCCGCCACCCGCATCGCCCTGTCCGCACGGATCGCCCCGCCGAGCCAGGGCGCCCTGGCCGCGCAGCTCGGCACCACCGAGGCGGGCACCGACCACATCGGCCAGGTGACCGGCGTGCTCAACGCCAACCTCGGCACCGGTTGGTACGAGACCAAGGAGATGCCGAACGATCCGCCCACCCAGGCCCAGAAGGACCTGTTGTGGAACGACATCGTCCTGGACATCGACAACAACTACCCGCTGGTGACCAACATCGTGGCCCCGCCCGGCAACCAGCCGCCCGGCTATCCGTCGGACCAGACGATCTACCACTACTTCACGGTCATCGGCTACGACGACGCGAACCGCACGGTTCTCATCGCCGACCCCGCCTCTTTCGGCGGCAACCAGATCTACTGGCTCTCTTTCGCCCAGCTCGCCACCCTCATCCCGCCGAAGGGCTACGCAGCCTGAGACGCGGCCGTGGGCGGCGCCGCACGACACGTGCGCCGCCCACGGCCCGCTCGGTCGCCGTTTCGGGGGCAACGACGACGACAAGCCTCAGCGGCACCGACTCCGCTGAGGCCGAACAGGAAGCAGGGTCCGGGCGATCCTGCCGACCTCAAGCTCACAGCGGACATGACGAGCTGAGCTACCCCTTGCTTCCGTCCGCACGGGCCGCGCGGATGCACCCGCGCGAGGAATTCTTCATTCGTCGTCCTGCGCGCCCTCAAGGCGGAGGCGCAGACTGCGCATGCCGCGCCGCGCATGGCTCTTGACCGTGCCCAGCGGCCACCCCGTGCACTCGGCGATCTGCGGATGCGTGAGGTCCTCGTAGAACGCCAGGCGCAGCACCGTCCGCTGCGGGCCCGGGAGCCTCGCCAGCTCCTGTTTCATCAGGGTCCGGTCGACCGTCGAGTCCATGCCCTCCTGGGCGCGGTGATCCATGGCGGCGTACTGCACCCCGGCACCCTCGACGAGAGCCGCCCGGCGGCTGCGCGCCGCCAGCGCGTCCGCGATCCTGTGCCGCGTGATGCCGGTCAACCAGGCCGCCAGGCTGCCGAGTTCGGGACGGTACCCCGCCCCGCCGCGCCACGCGGCCAGGAACACCTGCTGCGTGATGTCCTCCGCCTCCCGGCTGTCACCGAGCGCGCGCTGGGCCAGGGCGTGCACCAGCGGCCCCCACCGGCGGTACACCGCCGCGAGGCTCGCCTCGTCCCCGCCGGCCAGGCCCCTGGCCAGATCCGGGGCCCGCTCACCGGCGGGGACTCGCATCGGCTGTTGCACCGGTGTGCTCATCGACGCTTCGTCAGCTCCTCGTGGCGATCACACTCGCCGTACGACCGATCGGAAACGGGCAGTCGCGCCTTCGCCGTAGCCGCGATCCGGTCATCCTGGAAACAGCCGCTCACGCTCTGCAACTCGCATCGGTTGTGCGTCGTATCGTGGCCGGATGAGCGAGGGGCAACACCACGGTCAGGACGGCGAGTCGGCGAGCACGGGAGTCACCACCGGTGCTCTGGCGCGACGGCTGGGGGTGTCACCGACGACGTTGCGCACCTGGGACCGCAGGTACGGTCTGGGCCCCGCCCGGCGCGACCCCGGTCACCACCGGCGCTGGTCCACGCGGGACATCGCCATGGTGGAGGAGATGGGCCGCCTCACCTCGGCGGGGGTGCCGCCGGCCGAGGCCGCCCAGGAGGCGCTCAAGCTGCTCGACCCCGAAGCCGCCGCCGAGACCGCCGCAGGGCCGGCCGCCGTGCCGCGGCCCAGGCGGACTCGGCGCCCGGCGCCGGCGGGGTCACCCGACGCGTTCGTGCGCCAACGACGGGGACTTTCGCGCGCCGCCGTACGGCTCGATGCCCCCACCATGGAGGATCTGCTGACCGACGCGGTGGAGAACCACAGCCTGGTCACCGCCTGGCAGGAGGTGATGGTGCCGACCCTGCACGCGGTGGGCCGCAAGTGGGAAGAGGCCGGCGACCGTTACGTGGAGGTCGAGCACCTGCTGTCCTGGCACGTCTCCCGCACCCTGCACCGCTGCGCCACCGCCCCGATCCCTGCGACCCCACCGAGCGCGCCCGCCGCGAGCACCCCCCTCGTCCTGGCCTGCGTACCGGGTGAGCAGCACTCCCTGCCGCTGGAGGCGCTCAGCGCGGCGCTGGGCGAACTCGGCGTCCCCCAGCGCATGTTCGGCGCCGCCGTGCCGGTCGAGGCGGTCTCGGCGGCCGTGCGCAGGACGGGCCCGGCCGTCGTCGTCCTGTGGGCACAGGCCCGCTCCACCGCGAGCGTCCCGCTGGCCCGGCACATCGCCGACACCCGCTGGGGCGTACGCGGGGCCCGCGGCCGTCCCGTGGTCATGCTGGGCGGGCCCGGCTGGGCCGGTCCCGCGGTGCGCGGCGCGCTGCGGCCCACCAGCCTGCGGGAGGCGCTGGCCCAGATCGGCAAGGTGCGCGGGGAGGCCGTGTCCGCACACGCGAGGTGATGCTCGCCTCGGCCCGCCGTCGTCAGTCCGCCGTCGTCAGCCCGCCGTCGTCAGTCCGGCCGCCGTCAGTGCGTCGGTGTCAACGGCTCGCGCAGGGCGCTGCGTTCGTCGCGCCAGGCGGCCAGGAACCGTGCGCCCAGGCGGTCCTCCAGGAAGCCCGTGGCCTCGATGCCGAACACCACGTCGGACTCGAGGCCGGGTTCGCTCTCCAGGAGACCGCCGATCACGTCGCGGCGCACCACCTGCTCATGCACGGCGTCGGCCTCCACATGCTCGTCGTAGAACCGCTCGGCCGCCTTCCCCGCGCCGCTCCTGCGCATGGCCTTGGCCAGCCGCCGCGAGCCCGGCGACGAGGTCACCTCGACGGCGGCGAAGTGCCCCACAAGCGCGCCGCGCAGCGCCCGGTGCAGGCCGAGCAGGGACATCAGGTTGACCGTCGCGAGCACCTCGGCAGGAGCTGCGTCGAGGTAGTACCCGTACGCCGTCTCCAGCGCGAGGTCCTCCATGAGGTCGGCGAAGAGACGGGCATGGATGTCCTCGGCACGCCCGGCCCCGAACTCGTCGAACTCGACGGCCACCATCGCCGCCTTGGCCCGGCCGTGCAGCCGCGGGATGACCCAGGCGTGCGGGTCGGCCTCCTTGAGGTGGTACAGCGAGCGCGCCGCCGCGTACTCCCGCAACTGCCACAGTTCCCCGTCGCGCTGGAGGTGGTGGCTGACGCTGGTGTCGCTGTGCCCGATGGGCTCCACAAGCAGGTCGGCCAGGGCGCGTTCGGCGCTGTCCGTGGAACGGCAGTTGGCGCGCAGGGCACCCAGGAAGCGCCCTTCGAGCGCGCGGCGCAGGCCAAGGAGCTCCGGGTCCCATTCGAGGTCCTCGCGGACGCCGTCGAAGCCCTGGTAGTGCAGTTCGTAGAGCGTGTAGAGAGCGAGCTGGAGGTCGTCCCCGTAGGGGTCGGCGTCGTGGGTGTCGATGGGCAGCGGCCCGGGGCTTCCCCCGGCGCGCAGGGTGCTGATCACCAGACGGGACAGCACCCCGCGGGGCTCGGGCAGGGCGGGGCTCGCGCGGCGCGACTCGCGCGCACCGCCGACGAGGGAGGGACTCTGGCTCTCAGCGGACATCGGGTACGTCCTCCCCCTCGGTGTTCTCGGTGTTCTCGGCGGCCTCGGTGTCGGTGTCGCCCTCTGGATCTTCCTCGGACGTGGTCTCGTCGTCTCCCCTGACGCGGCGGCGGTGGCTGGTGTCGCACCACGGGTAGGTCCGGCTGCGGCGGCAGGTGCAGATCGCGGCGGTGAAGCGCCGGGAAGCGACGACCTTGCCGTCGTCGCCCACCACTTCGACAGGCCCCTCGACGAGCAAGGGACCTTCGGGGTCGATGGTGACGCGGCGGGGGCGCTGGTCCCGTGCGGTCGGCGCGGGGTCAGGTGCGTTCGGCACGGACGACCACCAGCTCCTCCATGTTCTCGCCGTTCTCGACGCTTTCGCCGTCGTTCTCGCCGCTCCTATCGTCCAGCAGCCCCTGCCTGCGCAGGAAGGCCCGGCGCGAGCGAAGGACGGGACCGAACGGTATGAGGGCGCGGTCGACGACCGAGGCCTCCAGGCCGGCCTTCGACAGACGGCGCAACGTGGCGTCCGTGTCGCACATCGCGGAATGGACCATGAGCAGCACGCCTCCGGGGCGCAGCGCAGCCGGCGCCGCGTCGCAGATGCGGTCGACCACCGCGCGACCGTCCCGCCCCGCGTCCCAGGAACGCGCCGCGCCGCGCCGTGGCAGCAGGACGGAGGGGGAGGGCACGTACGGAGGGTTGCTCGCCACGAAGTCGAAGGACCGGCCGGGTACGGCGGCCGTGAGGTCGCCCCGCAGGACGGTGATGCGCTGGCGCGTCACCCGCGCGTTGAGCCGTGCGGTCAGGACGGCACGCCAGGCGATGTCCACGGCCGTCACCCGGGCACCCAGCCGCGCCGCATGGACGGCCAGCGCACCGCTGCCGGTGCCGAGGTCCAGCAATTCCGCGCCCGGACCGATGGCCTCGCGGCACAGTGCGCGGGCGAGGAGGCCCGTGTCGTCCTGCGGCGCGTACACGCCGGGAAGGGTCAGCAGGCGTACCGGGGGCGTCGGTGCGGCCGTGTCGGCGACCATCACGCACCTCCGCTCTCTGTGGGCCCCACGGGGCGAAGCCCACTCCTTGGCCCCCTCACCACACTCCGCTGTTCCGGGGCCGCCCACCACTCGGGTGATGACGCACAGTGATGTGCCGGACCGGCTGGGTGCACCTCTGGCCTCATGGATTCCTTGGATGCTCGGGGCTCGCTCCCGCGACTGTCGTCGTCCCTGGTGCCCGGCGAACCGTGCCGCACACGTGCCCCACTCCCCGTGGATCACTGGACGGGGGAGCCGGGGCCTGCGTGGAAGGAGGGTGGTGATTGCGCCACCGCGGCGTGGGTACGCGGCCATCCCTGCCACTCAGCGCACCTGCTGCCGGCACCCCGCGATCGAAAGGGCGCCATGCCGCACAACATCTTCGTACTCGGTCTCGACGAGGCCAACCTGCCCACGCTGCGCGCCGTGCCCGACGCGCAGGACTACGTCTTCCACCCGCTGCTCACCATCGACGAGCTCCAGAACGGCGAGGTGTCGGTCCCCGGACTGCTCGCCGAGGCCGAGCGGATCCTCGACGCGTTCGACGGCCACATCGACGCGATCGTCGGCTACTGGGACTTCCCCGTCAGCACGCTCGTGCCGATCCTCAGCGAGCGCTACGGCACGCGCAGCACCAGTCTTGAGTCCGTGGTCAAGTGCGAGCACAAGTACTGGAGCCGTCTGGAGCAGCAGCGGGTCACCGACGCGCATCCGCCCTTCGGCCGGGTCGACATGGAGAGCGCCGACCCCAAGCCCCCCGAGGGCATGGACTTCCCGATGTGGCTCAAGCCGGCCCTGTCCTACTCCTCGGAACTGGCCTACGGGGTCGGGGACCAGACCGAGTTCACCGAGGCCGCCGACCGCATCCGGGAAGGCATGGGGCGCATCGGGCGGCCGTTCGAGGACATACTCGCCCGCGTCGAGCTGCCCCCGGAGATGGCCGACGTGGGCGGCCAGGTGTGCCTGGCCGAGGGCGCGCTGAACGGCATCCAGGTCGCGGTCGAGGGCTATGTCCACGAGGGACAGGTCACCGTCTACGGCATCCTCGACTCGATCCAGTACCCCGACTCGTCGTGCTTCCTGCGCCACCAGTACCCCTCCCGGCTCCCCGAGCCCGTCCTCGAACGACTGCGGGACGTGTCGGAGCGGGTCATGCGGCAGATCGGCATGGACGCGGCGACCTTCAGCATCGAGTACTTCTACGACCCGCGGTCCGACGTGCTCAACCTCCTTGAGATCAACCCGCGCCACTCCCAGTCGCACGCGGAGATGTTCCAGTACGTCGACGGCGTGCCCAACCACCACTGCATGCTGAGCCTCGCGCTCGGCAAGGACCCCGCGCTGCCGCACCGCCAGGGTGAATACCGCACGGCCGCCAAGTGGTACCACCGCTGGTTCGCCGATGCCACGGTGCACAATGTGCCCTCCCGCAAGGACATCGAGAGCATCGAACGCCGCATCCCCGGCGTGCGCATCGACGTGGTCGTCGAGGAGGGCCAGCGCCTCTCGGACGCCTCCCAACAGGACAGCTACAGCTACGAGCTGGCGCACATCTTCACGGGCGGCGAGGACGAGGAGGACATGCGGGCCAAGTACGACCAGTGCGTGGCGGCCCTCGGCCTCACCTTCGACGAGGCCGAACCCGGCAGCCGCGAGACGAAGAACGCCTGACGCGCGCTCGACGCACGAGCACCGCCGCAACACGAAGGAGCGTCCCCGGTTTGCGCTATGTGAACGACCTTCCGTACGAGACCAAGGAAGAGGAGAACGTCACCATCCCCGCGGCGGACGGAACCCGCCTCGCGGCCCGCATCTGGCGGCCGACGTCCTCCGACCAGGCCCCCGTCCCCGCGATCCTGGAGTACATCCCCTACCGCCAGCGCGACCTGACCGCCGAGCGCGACTCCATCCACCACCCCTACATCGCCGGGCACGGCTACGCCTGCGTCCGCGTCGACCTGCGCGGCACCGGCGACTCCGAAGGGGTGCTCAAGGACGAGTACCTGGAGCAGGAGCAGACCGACGCCGAGGACGTCCTCGCCTGGCTCGCCGACCAGCCCTGGTGCGACGGCACCACCGGCATGATGGGGATCTCCTGGGGCGCCTTCGCCGCGCTCCAGGTCGCCGCGCGCCAGCCCGAGAGCCTGCGCGCCATCGCCATCGCGTCCTTCACCGACGACCGGTACGCCGACGACATGCACTACATGGGCGGCGCCCTCCTCTCGGACAACCTCGCCGAGGCGGGCACCATGTTCGCCTACGGCACCATGCCCCCGGACCCGGCCATGGTGGGGGACCGGTGGCGCGACATGTGGCACGAGCGCATGGAGGGCACCCGCCCCTGGGTGCTCGAATGGCTGCGGCACCAGCGCCGCGACGACTACTGGCGCCACGCCTCGGTCTGCGAGGACTACCAGGCCGTACGCTGTCCCGTCCTCGCGTCCAGCGGCTGGGCGGACGGCTACTCGAACGCCGTGACACGGCTCCTGGGCAACCTGGACGTGCCGCGCAAGGGGCTGATCGGCCCCTGGTCCCACAAGTTCCCGCACCTCGGCGAACCGGGCCCCGCCATCGGCTACCTCCAGGAAGTGGTGCGCTGGTGGGACCACTGGCTGAAGGGCGTCGACAACGGCGTCATGGACGGCCCGATGCTTCAGGCGTGGATGCAGGACAGCGTGCCGCCCTCCACGTCGTACGAGGAGCGTCCGGGCCGCTGGGTGGGGGAGCCGTCCTGGCCCTCCCCGCACATCACCCCCGTCGTGCGGCGCCTCACGCGCCACAGCCTCTCCGAACCGATCCCTGAGTCCGAGGCGCGGGCCGAGGCCGCGCGGGGTGCGAGTCCCGCCGAGGGCGCGGGTCCCACCGAGGGGCTATCCGTCCAATCACCGCTGTCCGTAGGCCAGTTCGGCGGGAAGTGGGCCTCCTACAACGCGCCCCCCGACCTGCCCTACGACCAGCGTGAGGAGGACGGCGGCTCACTCGTCTTCGAGACCGACCTGCTGACCGAGCGCACCGAGATCCTCGGCTCGCCCTGCGTCGAACTGGACCTGAGCGTCAGCCAGCCCGTTGCCATGGTCGCGGCCCGCCTCTCCGACGTGGCCCCCGACGGCAGCGCCACCCGGGTCAGCTACGGCCTGCTCAACCTCACCCGCCACGAGGCGCACAACGACGATCCGCGCCCCCTGGAACCCGGGCGCCGCTACCGCGCGGTCATCCCGCTCAACGGCGTCGCCCAGGCCTTCCCGCCCGGCCACCGGATCCGCCTGTCCCTGTCCACCTCGTACTGGCCGCTGGCCTGGCCGCCGCCCAAGCCGGTGCTCCTGACGGTGTACGAGACCTCGAGCACCCTCACGCTCCCGGTCCGCCCGGTGACCGAGCCCGATGAGCTGCCCGAGCAGCCCTTCGGCGACCCGGAGGGCACGCGGCCCGTCAGCCCGGTCCAGCTGACCGCCCCCGAGCAGCGCTGGCAGGTCAAGCGCGACCTGGTCGACTACGCAGCGGAGCTGGAGATCGTCAAGGACCGGGGGACGGTGCGGATGGAGGACATCCGCCTGGACGTCGGCCGCCGGGCCTACGAGCGCTACACGTCCGTGGCCGAGGACTTCACCTCCGCCACCGGGGAGTCGGCCTGGACGATGTCCTTCCGCCGCGACGACTGGGACGTACGGGTGGAGACCCGCACGGTCCTCAGCTGCGACGAGGACACCTTCCGGGTGGACGCCACCCTGGACGGCTACGAGGGCGACCGGCGGGTCTTCTCGCGGTCCTGGAACGAATCCGTGCCCCGCGACTTGCTGTGACACGTCCACGGTGCCCGCCGGGGAGAGACGGCCGGAAGTTTCTGTTTGGCCTCTTTCCGGCAGGGCACCCGGTGCTTTGGAGGTTGATCATCCCCTCCCGTTATTTGAATCCCTGCCTTTCAGGGAAAACCAATTGAGGAGTTCTCGATGAGCAACGAAATCTGGAGCTACGCTCCCACCGCCGGGCACGGCCCGGACAACGACCTGACGGGCTACAAGGTCGAGGCCGCGGACGGCCACATCGGCAAGGTCGACAAGCACTCGAACGATGTCGCCAACCAGTACATCGTCGTCGACACCGGCGTGTGGATCTTCGGCAAGGAGGTGCTGCTGCCCGCGAGCACCGTCACCGCCATCGACCACGAGGCGCGGAAGATCCTGGTCTCGCGCACGAAGGACCAGATCAAGGACGCGCCCGAGTTCGACAAGGAGAAGCACTTGGGCGACCCCGCCTACCGCGACCAGCTCGGCGGCTACTACGGCGGCCTGGGCCCGGGTCACTGACCGACCCGTCGCGGAGGCGTGCGCACGCCTCTTCACTCACACTGATGGCGTCCGAGGCACCTGGTGCCCCGGACGCCATCAGGCGTTCCGGCGAGGCTCAGTGGCGGCCAGACGAATTGCCGTGCGTCACCGCACGGCCTCGTAACCCCGGCTGCCGTGCGAAAGCTCGGGGAAATGGTTCTCCTCGATCGCATTCGATGCGCGGGTGATTCGATGCGTGAGTGTTTCGATGCGTGGGTGTGCCGAAATGGCTGGGAGTGGCGAAATGGCTGGGAGTTCTGAGAAGAACGACTTCGACGGCCTCAGGCGGCGCGGACGACGCGGGCGGCGATGGCTCGCGCGCACTCCAGGGACTCGGTGTGCGTGGTGTCCACCTCCATGTCGTAGAGCACGCCGCGGTGGACCAGGTCCGCCTGGGCTGCAGCCATCCCGGAGACGCGGTCGCCCCGTGCCGTCTCCCGGCCCGTGGCGACCCTGCTGTCGCAGCGGACGCCGACCCACAACACCCCGAGATCGCCGAGGGACTTCTGCCACCGCTGCTGGGACGCCGCGCCGCCGAGGAAGACCTCGTCGACGATGACGCGGGCACCGGCCCGGGCCATCGTCGCGATCCCCTCGATCCACGCCGCCTCCAGCGTCCGGAACTCCGGGCCGACGGTCACCGCGCCGTCCGCGGCGAACTCGATTCCCTCCGACGCGGTCCGCATGGACGCGGGTATCGCCTCGACCAGCGTGTCGCATCCGAAGGCCAGCCACGGATCGGGCAGCACCGCCTGAAGGCACCGCGCGATGCCGGACTTGCCCGAGCTGGAACCACCATTGAGAACGATCACTTGAGTCGTCACCGCGCCACAGTAGGAGCACCACCGGGCCACGGGAAACGGATTTCGGCGACCGACGTCGGCCGCGGGGTCAGCCCGTGCCGTCGTACGGGCTGACGCGGCGGTACGCGGCGCGCGCGTGCAGGACACGGCCCGCGGCCGTGCCGACGAGAGCCGCGGCCAACAAGCAGGCCATCCACTCGGGGTCCCGGTGCCCGGCCCAGGAGATCTCTCCGATGGGGTGGGCGGCGAAGAAGTTCAGCAGCATCCAGCACAGCAGGGCCGTCCCCGGCGCCGCGACGAAACGGCCCCGCAGTCCGAGCAGCGCGGCCAGCACCGAGAGAGCCGCCAGCGCGAGCCCCGTGCGGTCGAGCGCGCCGAGCAGGTCGAGCACGGTCACCAGGGCGAACGCGCCCGCGTACGCGCCCGTCCAGATGAAGGGCGTGGCCACCGGTTCGGGAACGACCCGCACGCCCTTGGCGATGTATCGCCACTCCACCACCATCGACTCCTCCCCACCGCCGGTCCGCCGGGGCGCCGATGCCCCGGGGACGTCCGTGACCGGCGCTTCCCGCAACGGGACCGACGCGCCGGAGACGGGGCACAGGGCGTGGTCCTGGGCAGATTGTCGCACCACATCCGGGGGAGGCCGTCCGGCTCGGCGTATCCGCCCACGACGGACCCTTCGGTGGAAAAGCGGTCGTCGGACACCGTCGGGATGGTCTCTACTCTCGTCGTGTCCGCGTCATAATTTCCGGATGAACCTCGCCTCGACCCCCGAGCCCTCCGCGCCACCACGCCGCGCCCGCGTCGTCGTCGTAGGAGCCGGACCGGCCGGACTCACCGTCGCCAACATCCTGCGGGCCGCCTCCGTCGACTGCGTGGTTCTGGAGACGGAGAGCAGAGAGTTCATCGAACAGCGGCCCCGCGCCGGCTTCATCGAGGAGTGGGCGGTGCGCGCCCTGGAGGAGCGAGGCCTCGCCGACCGGCTGCTGGCCCACGCGCAGACGCACGGCGAATGCGAGTTCCGCTGGGCGGGAGAGGCCGGCCGGTTCTCTTACGGCGAGCTGTCCGGCCACCGCCACTTCGTCTACCCGCAGCCGCTGTTGGTGACCGACCTGGTGCGTGCCTACGCCGACCGCGCGGGCGGCGACATCCGTTTCGGCGTACGCGAGGTGGAACTGCACGGCATCGACACGGACCGCCCCTCGGTCTCGTACACGGACCCGGGGACGGGCGAGCGCATACGCATCGACTGCGACGCCGTCGCGGGCTGCGACGGCGCGCGCGGCGTGACGCGCACCTACCTGGGGCCGGAGCGGGCCACCGTCGCCCGGCACGACTGCGGCATCGGCTGGCTTGCCCTCCTCGCCGAGGCACCGCCGTCGTCGGACTGCGTCGTCTTCGGCCTCCATCCGCGCGGCTTCGCCGCCCACATGGCCCGCAGCCCCGAGGTCACCCGCTACTACCTGGAGTGCCCGCCCGGCGACGACCCCGAGAACTGGCCGCACGAGCGCGTCTGGTCCGAGCTGCACGCCCGCCTCGCGGCGGCGGGGGCGCCGCCGCTCACCGAGGGGCGACTGATCGAGAAGCGCGTCCTGGACATGCACAACTACGTCGTGGAGCCCATGTCCTACGGGCGGCTGTACCTCGCGGGCGACGCCGCCCACCTCGCCGCCCCGATCGCCGCGAAGGGCATGAACCTGGCGCTGCACGACGCGCTGTTCCTCGGCGACGCACTCGTCGCCTATTGCGCGGACGGCGACGACAGTGATCTGAGCGGCTACTCGCAGGCCTGCCTGCCGCGGGTCTGGCAGTACGAGGAGTTCTCCCAGTGGCTCTCGGAGCTGCTGCACGGGACGTCATCGGGTGACCCGTTCAAGGCGGGCGTCGCGGCTGCCCGGCTGCGCAGAATTCTGCGCTCGCCGGCCGCCGCTGCCGCGTTCGCCGAGATCTACATCGGCAAGGGCGCCGACCACTGACACCCGTCGCGGGGGAGACGCTCACGCGATGACGGATGGTGCGCGCGGGTAAGATCGACGGATGCCGGGGTCGGCTCGCGTGCCGCCCCCACCAGGGTGCGGGACACCTTCCGTGACCTCAGCCGCGTCGCAGCCGCCGAGCGCAGCGCTTCCGGCGCCCCTTCACGCACGCCCAGGGTCATGCCCGGCGCTGCCCGAGCACGACAGGTACCTCTCTTGTCCACGTCCGCACCGTCCCCGGCCGCCCGGCTGCGTGGCCTGCGCCCCGACTGGCTCTCCGACCCGAAGGTCTGGCGCACCGAGGTGCTCGCCGGTCTGGTGGTCGCGCTGGCGCTGATCCCCGAGGCGATCTCGTTCTCGATCATCGCCGGGGTCGACCCCGCGATCGGTCTGTTCGCCTCCTGCACCATGGCCGTGACGATCTCGCTCGTCGGCGGACGCCGCGCGATGATCTCCGCGGCGACCGGCGCCGTGGCCCTGGTCATCGCCCCGCTCAACCGCGAGCACGGCCTCGGGTACCTGGTCGCCGCCGTCATCCTGGCCGGTGTCTTCCAGATCGTCCTCGGCGCCGTCGGCGTCGCCAAGCTGATGCGGTTCGTGCCCCGCAGCGTGATGGTCGGCTTCGTCAACTCCCTCGCCATCCTGGTCTTCATGGCGCAGGTCCCCGAGATGCACGACGTGCCCTGGCCCGTGTACCCGCTGATCGCGGCCGGTCTCGCCCTCATGGTGTTCTTCCCGAGGGTCACCAAGACGGTCCCGGCCCCGCTCGTCTCCATCGTGATCCTCACGGTGATCACGGTCGCCGCCGGGATCGCCGTGCCGACCGTCGGCGACAAGGGTGAGCTGCCGTCCGCGCTGCCGGTGCCGGGCCTGCCCGATGTGCCGTTCACCCTGGACACGTTGACGACCGTCGCGCCCTACGCCCTCGCCATGGCGCTGGTCGGTCTCATGGAGTCCCTGATGACCGCCAAGCTGGTCGACGACATCACCGACACCCGCTCCTCCAAGACCCGCGAGTCCATCGGCCAGGGCATCGCCAACATCGTCACCGGCTTCTTCGGCGGCATGGGCGGCTGCGCCATGATCGGCCAGACGATGATCAACGTGAAGGTGTCCGGGGCCCGCACCCGCCTGTCCACCTTCCTCGCGGGCGCCTTCCTGTTGGTCCTGTGCATCGTCTTCGGACCCGTCGTCTCCGACATCCCCATGGCAGCACTGGTCGCCGTGATGGTGATGGTCTGCTTCGCGACCTTCGACTGGCACTCCATCGCGCCGAAGACCCTCAAGCGGATGCCCGCCGGGGAGATCACGGTCATGGTCGTCACCGTGGTCTGCGTGCTCGCCACGCACAACCTCGCCGTCGGCGTGGTCGCGGGATCGGTCACGGCGATGGTCGTCTTCGCCAAACGCGTCGCCCACCACGCCGAGGTCACCGCCGTCACCGCCCCCGACGGAGGCAGCGCGGTCTACTCCGTCACCGGCGCACTGTTCTTCGCCTCCGCCAACGACCTCGTCGGACGGTTCGACTACGCGGGCGACCCCGACCAGGTCGTCATCGATCTGACGGCCGCCCACATCTGGGACGCCTCCTCCGTCGCCGCCCTGGACGCGATCGGGGCCAAATACGCCCAGCGCGGCAAGACGGTGGAGATCATCGGCCTGAACAAGCCGAGCGCCCGCATCCACGAGAAGCTCAGCGGCGAACTGACCGGCAGTAACTGACCGCCCTCGCGGCGAGGGCCACGCACACGGCGGGGTCCACCAATCGGCGCGGGGTCACGAATACCAGGTGGGTTCCGGGAGTTCACCGGTCAGGACGTGCCGCCCGACCTCGCGGCGCTTGTAGGCGACCGGGTCGTGCAGGGTGTGGGTGCGTACGTTGCGCCAGAACCGGTCGAGCCCTTCGGCGGAGGCCGTGGCGCGGGCGCCGGTCACCTCGAAGACCTGGTTGGTGATCTCCAGGGCGACCTCGGTGGCCCGCGCCTTCACCGCCGCGACCCGCACCTCGAACGCCCCGCGGGACTGCTCGGTCACCGCGTCCGGCTCGTCGTGCAGCGCCTGGCCCTCCAGGGCGACGGCGTCGGCCAGCGCCTCGACGGCCCAGAGCTTGGCGGTGAGATCGCCGTAGATGTCGATGACGTACGGCTCGTCGACTGCCCGGTCGTGGCCTCCGTGCAGCCAGGGGCGGGACTTGGCCGTGGTGTACGCGGCGGCGGTCTCCAGGGCCCCGGCGGCGATGCCGAGGTAGAAGCTGACGAAGACCAACTGGATCGTGGGGACGTTGAGCGTGTTGTAGACACGCGGCGTGAACTCCTTGTCGACGTATCCGGCGGCCGAAGCCCACGGTGTGCGCACGCCGTCGAGGGTCACGCCGCCGCTCTCGGTGAGCCGCTGGCCGATGTTGTCCCAGTCGTCGTGGAAGGTCAGGCCCTGGCTGTCGGAGGGAACGATGGCGAAGACGTGCTTGTCCGTGCCGTCCAGCACACCTTCGAGCACGGTGACGTCCGAGACCTTGCTGCCGGTCGAGAAGGTCTTGCGACCGGTGAAGACCAGGTCCTCGCCGTCCTCGGTGACCACGACGTCGTGGTCGCGCGGGTTGACCGCGCCGCCGAAGAACCACCGCTCGCGGGCGGCCTCGGCCTCGACGTGCTCCCACTGCTCGCGGGTGCCGACCAGGCGTGCGGCCCAGTTCCACAGATAGTGGTAGCCGAGCAGCTGGCCGATCGAGCCGTCGGCCTTGGCGACCTCGCGCACGACACGGTAGGCCGTCGGCCAGTCCTGACCGGCTCCGCCGTGCTCGACCGGCCCCAGGAGGGTGACGAGGCCGGCGTCCTTGAGCAACTGGACCTCGGCGTACGGGGTTTCACCCGCCTTGTCGCGGGCGACGGCGTCGGTGGCCAGTACGGCCGCGACCTCGGAGGCGCGGTCGATCCAGGCCCGGGAGTCCTTGGGCGCGGGGAGGGTCTGCCAGTCGGCGGGTGCGACGGTGCTCATGTTGATGCCTCTCTACGGGAGTTGGAGCGAGGGAAGGAAGGAGCGATGGGGGTGTGTCAGTGGTCGGCTGCGGCGGCCTCGAGCTCACGGACGATCGGGAGCACCTTCTTGCCGAAGTACTCGACCTCTTCGAGGTAGTGCAGGAAGCCCAGGAGGAAGAGGTCCACGCCGAGCCGCTTGTAGGCGACGATGCGTTCCGCGATCTGCTCCGGGGTGCCGATCAGCCCCGTACGGAAGCCGTCGTTGTACTGGACGAGGTCCTCGAAGCCGGAGTCCTGCCACATGCCCTTGCCGTCGGCGGCGGAGCGCCCCGCCTGCTTGACGGCCGCGCCGAAGCCCTCCACCGCGTCGGAGTCGGCCTTGGCGACGATCTCGCGCAGCGTCTCGCGGGCCTCGGCCTCGGTGTCGCGGGCGATGAGGAAGCCGTTGAGGCCGAAGCGGGGCGCGGTGCGCCCGGCGGCCGTGGCCGATGAACGTACGTCCTGGATCTGCTCGGTGACGCCGTCGAAGTCCTTGCCGTTGGAGAAGTACCAGTCGGAGACGCGGCCGGCCATGGCGCGGGCGGCGGTGGAGTTGCCGCCCTGGAAGATCTCCGGGTGCGGGCGCTCGGGGGTGTTGAGCGGCTTGGGCTTGAGGGAGAAGTCGCGGATCCGGTAGAAGTCCCCGGCCAGTTCGGCGTGGTCCTCGGTCCAGACCGCGCGCAGCGCCCGGATGAACTCCTCGGAGCGGCGGTAGCGCTCGTCGTGCTCCAGCCAGGGCTCACCTAGCGCGGTGAACTCGTCCTTGAACCAGCCGCTGACCACGTTGACGGCGAAACGCCCGCCCGAGAGATGGTCGGCGGTCGCGCCCAGCTTGGCGAGCACACCCGGGTGCCACAGGCCCGGATGGACGGCGGCGATCACCTTCAGACGCTGGGTGGCGAGGAGCAGGGCGAGGCTGAAGCTGGTCGACTCGTGCTGGAACTCGGCGCCGTAGCTGGCCATGTAGCGCACCTGGCTGAGGGCGTAGTCGAAGCCGTTGTTCTCGGCGAGGACGGCCAGTTCGCGGTTGTAGTCGTAGCCCCAGTCGGTGCGCTGCTCGATCTTGCTGGTGACGAGGCCACCGCTGACGTTGGGCACCCAGTAGGCGAAGCGTGCGGGCTCGGGGAAGGCAGGGGTGGATGACATGGAGAACTCCTGGGGAGCGCAGGGCAGGGCGAGACGGCGGGTCGAGGGATGAAGATGGATGAAAGGGATGCGCACCGGGACGCGTTGATCACACGGCGTCGCTCAGGCGCGGCAGGCATGGCAGGCGCGGCAGACCACCCGCGGATCGCGTCCGCAGTGGATCAATGAAGGGGAAAGGAAAGGGGGAAAGGAAGGGCCGAGCGGAGGCCGGAGGCCAGAAGTCAGCGGCGACAGAAGGCGCCGGCGAGACGTCCGAGGTCGATGTGGCGGCGCTGCGTGAGCCTGCGCATATCGATCAACTCCTCGCTGGACAGGGCCGGATACCGCACACCGAACGGTGTGGAGAGGCCGGTCCGTCCACACGTTAGCGAGCCGCACCGCTCGCGGTCGATTCGGCATTGGCGAGGGGCTGATAGGGCATCCCTTCCACCCGGCGCCGTGGACGGTGACATTTGTACCGGGGGACCGGCGACATCCGAATCTGCCCGCCGTCTCGCCGCGCAGGCACGATGAGTCAGGTGACCGCGGTGGTGGCCGAACCGCCGCGGAGGGCGCGAGAGGGAGGCGCAGGGCCATGGTCCTGCCGATGCGGAGGGACCTGAGGGTTCCGCAGAGCGGTACGTACGAGATCGACGCGGCGGCTTCGACGGTGCGGTTCCGTACGCGCGCGGTGTTCGGTCTGTTCCCCGTGCGGGGCACCTTCGGCATCGGGCGGGGGCGGATCACCGTGGCCGATGCCGTCGAGAACTCCGCGGTGGACGTGACCGTCCGGGCGGGCACCTTCGACTCGGGTCTGGGACGCCGTGACCGGCACGTCGTATCCGCCGACTATCTCGACGCGGCCGAGTATCCGGAGATCGAGTTCCGCGGCGGGCGGGTGACCCGGGCCGCGACGGGTCCGGCGGCCCTGCAAGGGGAGTTGACGGTACGAGGCGTCACGCGGCCACTCGATGTCATGGTCGGGACGATCACGCAGGACGGCCCGCGGCTCACCGTCGAGGGCACGGCCACCGTCGACCGGTACGCGTTCGGCGTGACCACGGCGAAGGGCATGACCGGCCGCCACCTGAAGATCGACCTCGCCGTCGAAGCGGTCGCCCGCTGACAGGAAAAGTGTGGTCCTGCCAGCTCCGGCGGGACGCGTGGCGAACGCCCTCCAGGCAGCCCGCGGGCGGGCGCGATCGCACTCTCGGGCGGGGCCTCCGTGAATACGCGTGAGGCGCGTGATGGACTCGGGGGCATGGCTGTGAAGGCTCTCGTCGTCGTCGACATGATCAACCTGTACGACCACCCGGATGCGGAGATCCTCCGACGGTCGGTCAGGGAAGTGCTGCCGAACGTCCGCAGGATGATCGAGCGGGCGCGGGCCGACGACATCGTGGTGATCTACGCCAACGACAATTTCGGGCAGTGGCGCTCGCACCACGACGAGCTGCTGGACATCGTCCTGAGCGGCCCGCACGCCGATCTGGTCGCTCCGATCCGCCCCGACGGCGAATCGCTCTTCGTGGTGAAGGCCCGGCACTCGATCTTCTACGACACGCCTCTGGAGTACCTGCTGCGCCAGCGCGGCATCGATTCCGTGCTCCTCTGCGGCCAGGTGACCGAGCAGTGCATCCTCTACTCGGCTCTCGACGCCCACATCAGGCATCTGCGGGTCGTCGTGGCCGAGGACGCCTGCGCGAGCATCCACGGCGACCTCGCCGCCGCCGCGCTCCAGATGATGGAACGGAACATGCAGGCACGCATGGTCCGTTCCACGGACGACGCGCTGTTCGGTCCCGCATGAACCCGCTGACCGAGCTGGACGCGCGGATCTCGGGGTGTTCCGCCTGCCCGCGGCTGGTCGCGTGGCGGGAGGAGGTGGGGCGGGTCAAACGGGCCGCCTACCAGGACTGGACGTACTGGGCCCGGCCGGTGCCCGGGTTCGGTCCCGCGGATGCCTCGATGCTCGTCATCGGCCTCGCGCCCGCGGCACACGGAGGGAACCGGACGGGCCGGATGTTCACGGGCGACCGCTCCGGCGACGTCCTGTACAAGGCGATGTACGAGCTGGGTCTCGCGTCGAGCCCGCTGGCGGTGTCCCTGGACGACGGCCTGACCTTGCGCGGGGTGCGGGTGACGTCGCCGGTGCACTGCGCCCCGCCCGAGAACAAGCCGACCCCTGGCGAGCGGGACATGTGCAGGCCGTGGCTCGTGCGGGAGATGGAGCTGCTGGGGCCGCGACTGCGATCGGCGGTGATCCTGGGGGCGTTCGGATGGCAGGCGGCGCTTCCGGCGTTCGCGGCGGCGGGATGGCGCGTGCCCAAACCACGGCCGCGGTTCGCGCACGGCGCGCGGGTGACGCTGGAGCGCGAGACCGCGCAGGAACCGGGAGGCCAAGCGCAAGCCCTCGCGCCCGGGGAGGCCGGGCCGGGCCCGGTCACGCTGTACGGCTGCTTCCACGTCAGCCAGCGCAACACGTTCACGGGCCGCCTGACCCCGGACATGCTCAAGGACGTCCTGCGGGAAGCGGCGGGCGAGGCGGACATCCCGCCCTACACGCCGGTGGAGCGGCGGCTGACCTGACGGGAACGGCCGAAGCCCCCGCACACAAGTGGGCGGGGGCTTCGGCGGAGTTGGTCAGGTGTCGCGGCGCTTGAGGGAGTCCTGGGCGCGGTCGCGGGCGTCGCCCATGGCCTTCTTGGCCTCGCCCTTCGCCTGGTCCATCTTGCCCTCGGCCTCCTTGCCACGGTCACCCGTGACCTTGCCGCCCATTTCCTTGGCCTTGCCCTTGATCTTGTCCATGCCGCCCTTGTCGGCCATGACCACTCCTTTGTCGGTACAGCGCCCACCGGTCTCACCCGTGGTGTGGGCCTCTGCAATCAACGTAGGCGGCGCACGGTGACCTCGCCCGTCCAGCCGTCACACACGGTCACCGAGCGGCGGTCCGGGACGGTCAGTCCAGGCAGAACTCGTTGCCCTCGGGGTCGGTCATCACGATGTAGCCGGCGCTCAGCGGAGGAGCGGGCTCGTCGCGACGTACCCGCTTCGCTCCCAGGGCGACGAGACGGTCGCACTCGGCCTCAAGGGCGGCCATCCTCTCCTCGCCCTCCAGACCGGGAGCCGCGCGGACGTCGAGGTGGACGCGGTTCTTGGCGACCTTGTCCTCAGGCACCTGCTGGAAGAACACGCGCGGGCCGTGCCCGGCCGGGTCCTCGATGGCCGATTTCGCGTTGCGCTGATCCTCCGGTACGCCGATCCGCGCGAGGAAGTCGTCCCACGCCGCCAGCGCGTCGGCGCCCTCGGGCAGGTCGACGCCGGGCGGCCCGGGATGGACGTAGCCCAGGACCTCGCGCCAGAAGGACGAGAGCCCCCGCGGGTCGTGGGCGTCGAAGGTGATCTGGATGTGGCGGCTCATCGGCTTGCTCCGTTCGTGGCGGGATACGCGTGCAGACAGGGGGCGCGGACGGACCTCGGACAGGCGGCGGACCAGCGCGCGGCGGTCGCGCTGTCGGCATGCTCCCAGCTCCCGTACGAGGGCGCCGCCGCGCCGAAGCGCGTCGCGTCGCGCGTCCGGCGCCGGAGACGAGTCCGTCTGCGTCCATGGATCCACCGTGACACCCAAGGCGGACAGGATCGGTCCGCCATCTCTGGCAGGGTGGCGGCATGGACGGGATACGCGGTGACGAGCGGGGCACGACGGAGCGGGTGCTCACCCTGCTCGGGCTGCTGCAGCAGCGCCGGGTCTGGACCGGCCCCGAGCTCGCCGAGCGGCTCGGGGTCACCTCGCGCACGGTGCGCCGGGACGTCGAGCGGCTGCGCGCACTCGGCTATCCGGTGCATGCGGGCCAGGGCGTCGGCGGCGGCTACCGGCTCGGGCCGGGGCAGGAACTGCCGCCGCTGCTCCTCGACGACCAGGAGGCGATCGCCACCGCGGTCTCGCTGCTCGCCGGCGCGGGAGGCGCGGTCGCGGGTGCGGGCGATGCCGCACTCCAGGCGCTGTCCAAGCTCGACCAGGTGCTGCCCGCGCGGCTGCGACACGAGGTGCGTGCGCTCGCCGGCGCGGTGGAGTCCTTCGGCGGCGGACGCACGCCGGTCGATCCCGAGGTGCTCATGACGCTGGCCAGGGCCTGCCGCGACGAGGTGGAGGCCACCTTCGGCTACCCTTCCTCGGACGCCGCCCGGGAGGCACCTCCCGGGGGCGAGGTGCGACGGCGGCGGGTCGAGCCCTACCGCCTGGTCGCGTCCGACCGGCGCTGGTATCTCCTCGCCTACGACCTCGATCGCGACGACTGGCGCACCTTCCGCGTCGACCGGATGACTGATGCGTCGGCGCGGACCTGGCGGTTTCGCCCGCGCGATGCGCCCGACGCGGCGACGTACGTACAGGAGGGCGTGGCCAGTCGGGTCTACGCGCACCGGGCGCGCTTCCTCGTGCACGCGCCGGTCGACACGGTGCGCGCGCAGATTCCGGCGTCCGCGGCCGTCGTACGAAGTCGGGGGAGCGGGCGCTGCGAGGTGATCAGCGGCGGCGAGCGCCTCGACGCCGTGCTGATGCATGTGCTCCTGCTGGGGCACGCGTTCGAGGTGCTCGACCCTCCTGAGCTCGGGGAGCGCTGCCGCGAACTGGCGGACAGGCTCCTGTCGGCAGGAGCGGCGGCCCCCCGGCCGTCAGGCCAGGGACGCGGCACGGGCGGGATCGATGGCGTGCCGCAGGGGCCGGTCTCGTAGGAAGCGTCCGAGTTCGTCGAGCACGAGGTGTCCGAGGCGGTGGCGTTCGGGCCCCAGGGCGCCGCCGAGATGCGGTGTCAGGACGGCGTTGGGGAGGGTGAAGAGCGGCGAGTCCGGGACCGGCGGCTCCGGGTGCGTCACGTCCAGGACGGCGGTGAGATCGGGCCGTGCGCGCAGGACCTCCGCCAGCGCCTCCTCGTCGATGAGCGCGCCCCGAGCCGTGTTGATCAGCGTCGCGCCCGGCAGCAGGGAGTTCACCAGGCGCGCTCCGACGGCGCCGCGGGTCTCGGGCAGGAGCGGCGCATGGAGGCTGACGACGTGGCAGGTGGCGAAGAGCTCCTCGATGTCGACCAGTCGTACGCCCAAGTCCCGTGCGGTGTCCGGGCGGGCGAGGGGGTCCGTGGCGAGGATCTCGACGTCGAAGCGGCCGAGGTGCGCCGCGACGAGACGGCCGATGTGACCGAGCCCCATCAGGCCCACGCGTGAGCGGTAGGCACCGGGGACCTTGGGGTCGTGCGGGAACCGGCGGCTCGCGGCCACGTCGCGGCCGATGCGGTGGACCTGCTTCAGCCCGAGCAGGACCTGGGCGAGGGTGAACTCCGCCACCGGGACGGCGTTGGCGGCGGCCGCGGAGACGATCGGAATGCCGCGCGCCCAGAAGGCGGGCGTCGTCAAGTGCCGTACGGAGCCCGCCGCCACGAGGACGGCCCGCAGTTCGGGGGCCCGTGCCAGGAAGGCGGAGTCGAGGACGGGAGCGCCCCAGCCGGTGAGCAGGACCTCGGTGCGGCGCAGGAGGCCGGGGCGGTCCTCGAGCTCCCGGCGGGTGAGAGGTGGGCTGGTCCGGTCCACGAGCCGGTCGATGGCGGCGAGCACTTCAGGCGGATAGACGTCCGGCCTGCGTTCCTCCTCCATGACCAGAAGTGCTGTCGGTCTGCGTGCCGTCTCGTCCATGTCGATGACGCTCCTCGGCTGATGTGTGTGGCCCGCGGCCGGTGGCCGATCGGGCGTGTGGGGAAAAGTGCGTCTGGGTGTCGAAGGTTGGCGCGGCTTGTTCGAAATCTCGGATATTTGCCCCTCAGGGCGACGATACATCGGATGACTGATTCGCTTCAGGTGTCGGTGCGTACTGCTCGTACTGCGTTAACCCTGCGTCGGTGGACGGGAGTTCGGTGTCTCCGTCCCAGTGTGGAGGCGACTGCCCGGGGAGTGGTGTACGGCGGAGGCCTGCGGTCGGCGTCTCGTGGGGTGCCGGGGAAATTTTGTATTCATCGGAGTATTGACCCGGGATTTGCTGCCCCGTTAGCGTCCCCGGCAAGCGCTTACTAGGGGCGGCTGTGAAGCAGTGACACGGGAGTTGTGATGCAGAGATCACGGTGGATCGGTGCGGGTTTCCTCGCATCGGCACTGATCCTCACCAGCTGTACATCAGGTCCCGCGGGAGCGGACGTCGAGCAGGACTCCAAGGCGAAGCTCGAGCTGTGGACCCGGACGACACCGGGCGGGCCGGGGGAGAAGGGCACGCTCGCCCTGGCCGCCGCCTTCGAGAAGTCCACCGGCCTCAAGGTCGAAGTGACGGCCATCTTCGACGACTTCGAGACCAAGCTCCAGCAGCGGGCCGCGCAGAAGGACCTCCCCGACATCGTCATGAACGACGTGACGCAGCTCGGCGCCCTGCACGGACAGGGCCTGCTCCGTGAGATCGACCTGGACAAGATCAAGAACAGCGGGCAGGTGACCGCCCAGGGTCTGGACTCCGGGAAGAGCCTGGACGGCAAGCAGTTCAGCCTGCCGTACTCGGCGCAGGCCACCGGGCTGCTCATCCGCAAGGACTGGCGCAAGAAGCTGAAGCTCGAAGTCCCCGAGAACTGGGACGACTTCGCGAAGATGGCGCAGGCCTTCACCACCGAGGACCCGGACGGCGACGGCAAGAAGAACACCTTCGGACTCGCCGCCCCGCTCTCCACCAAGCGCGGTTACGCCTCCTGGTACTTCTCCAACTTCCTCTGGGCCGCGGGCGGAGACTTCATCACCGGGGCCGGGGACGGCAAGTACAAGCCGGCCATGACCACGAAGCAGTCGGTCGAGGCCGTGCGGTGGTTCCGCGACCTTGGCTGCAAGGACAAGGCCATCCAGCCCGGCGCGGTCACCATGGACACCCCGCCCACGAACGAGACGTTCGAGGCGGGCCGCACCGGCATGTTCGCCGTCGGCCCCTATCTGCTGCCCCGTTTCGACGAGGTGCTCGGCAAGGACAAGTACGAGGTCGTGCCGATGCCCAAGGGCCCGAAGGACGCGACCGTGCTCGCCGAGGGCGGCTCCCTCTATCTGATGGCGGGCTCCGCGAACCGGGCCGGCCAGGATGCCTTCGCCGACTTCGCCGTCTCCGCCGACGGCCAGCGAACCGGGATGCGGGGAGACACCGGCTTCACCGTCCAACTGCCCGTCAACAAGACGGTCGACATCTCCAAGGTCCGCCCGGACCCCCGCTGGCAGACCTACGACGACATCTACCGCTCCTCGGGGAGGTACGCCCCCTCCATCCCGAACTGGACCGCGGTGCGCCAGACCACTGCCGAGACCATCAACGCCCTGATGGCCGACTGCGACCTGAACACCGACAAGGAGCTGCGCGACCTCGACAAGCAGCTCGCCGGCCTCCTCGAGGAACAGGGAATCTCCGCGCCATGAGCCTCGACCAGGTCAAACGCGCCCCGCTCCGCGCACGGGGGAGCACCGGCGCGGCGGGAGGTCCGGACGGCGGGGCCGCCGCGGACCGACGCGGACGCAGCCGCCGGGCGGGCCGGTGGTGGACGCCCTGGCTGTTCCTCGCCCCGGCGCTGCTGCTCTTCCTGTACTTCAAGTTCATCCCCATGGCCAACGCGCTGACCATGTCCTTCCAGGAGGTTCAGCCCTACCTCGGAAACCGGTGGGTCGGCACCGAGAACTACGCCACCGTGCTCGGCTCCGACGGCTTCCGCGAGGCCGCCTGGCACACCGTCGTCCTCGCCGCCGGACAGACGGCGGGCTCGATGCTCCTGGGTCTCGCGCTCGCGCTGATGATGGAAGGGCAGGGCCGCCGCCTGGGGATCGTGCGCTCCGCGGCGTTCCTGCCGGTCGTGGTGCCGATCGCCGTCGTCGCCGAACTGTGGCGGATCATGTACCACCCGACCGACGAGGGCATGCTCAACTCGGTGCTCGGCCTGGTGGGGTTCGGCCCTTCGGGATTCATCAACGACCCCGACTCCTCGCTCGTGTCCATCATGCTCACCGGCATCTGGCGGGGCGCCCCCTACGACATGATGATCTTCCTCGCCGGGCTCGCGAGCGTGGACCGCGGTCTGTACGAGGCCGCCAAGGTCGACGGCGCCTCCAGGCTCCAGCGCGTGTGGCACGTGACGGTGCCCGGACTGCGCTCGGTGTTCTCGATCCTGTTCATCCTCGCCGCCATCCGCGGCCTGCGCGTGTTCACCGAGGTCTTCCTGCTGACCAATGGCGGCCCCGACGGCTCCACCGAGGTCGTCATGACCCTCATCTACAAGCTCGGCCTCGAACAGAACCGGCTCGGCGTCGGAGCGGCGGGAGCCGTCCTGCTGTTCATCACGACGCTGATCCTGACGGTCGTCGTCCACCTCGTGCGCCGCAGGGAGAGCAAATGAACGCGCCCACCGAGACCGCCCTGGGCCTGACCGAGAGCAGGAGCACGGGCGGGCGGATCCTGCGGGCCACCACGTACCTCGTGGTCCTGATCCTCTTCGCGGGGCCGCTCCTCGCCCTGCTGGTCGGCGCCTTCAGCAGGGTCAAGGACCCCACGCAGCTGAGCGTCATCCCCACGGGCGCCACCCTGGACAACTTCAGGATCGCCTTCGACCAGGGCGTGCTCGGGTACCTCCTCAATTCGTTCTTCGTGGTCGGCTTCGGCCTGCTGCTCCAGGTGGCCGTCTCCGTCCTGGCCGGCTACGCGCTGGCCCGGAAGGTCTTCCCCGGAATGACGCTGGCCCTCGTGGCGATCCTGGCCACGCTGATGCTCCCCGAGGAGATCCTGGCGCTCCCGCTCTCCCTGATCCTCGCCGATCTGCCGGTCGTCCACTTCAACCTCATCGGCACCCTCGCGGGAATGATCGTCCCGCTGGGCGCCTGGGGATTCTCCATCCTGGTGATGACCGAGTTCATGAAGGACGTGCCCAAGGAACTCGAAGAGGCCGCCCGCATCGACGGCGCCGGTGACCTGCGCATCTTCGCCCAGATCATCCTGCCGATGTGCAAGCCCGCGCTCGGGGTCATCGGAGTCTTCGGCTTCACGATGATCTGGGACCAGTACCTGCTGCCCCTCCTCGTCGCCACCGACTCCTCCTCCTACACCCTGCCGTTGGCGCTGCGCACCCTGCGCATCGACCCCCACGTCACCCCCGGAGTGGTCCTCGCGTCCGCGCTCCTCGCCCTGCTCCCCTCCGTGATCGTCTTCCTCTTCTTCCAACGCTCCTTCGTGCACGGCCTTTCCTCCGGCGCCCTGAAGGGCTGACCGCGCCCGCCGTGCCGCACCACCCCGTACCGACGACAAGGAGCGACACCTCCGTGACCCCGGAAACCACCTGGTTCACCACCGCCCGGTTCGGCATGTTCGTCCACTGGGGGCTGTACTCCCTGGCCGCCCGGCACGAATGGGTCAAGAACCGGGAGAAGCAGTCCGACGAGCAGTACCAGGTCTACTTCGACCACTTCGACCCCGACCGCTACGACCCGGGCCAGTGGGCGAGGACGGCCAAGGCGGCCGGCATGCGGTACGTCGTGCTCACCACCAAGCACCACGACGGCTTCTGCCTGTGGGACAGCGCCCTCACCGACTACAAGGTCACCAACACCCCGTACGGCCGCGACCTCGTCGCGCCGTTCGTCGAGGCGTGCCGCGCCGAGGGGCTCAAGGTCGGCTTCTACTACTCGCTGATCGACTGGCACCACCCGTCCTTCCCCGTGGACGGCACCCACCCGCAGCGCGACGACGAGGAGTTCAAGGCCGCCACCGCCGACCGCGACATCCGCGAGTACCGGCGCTATCTGCACGGCCAGGTACGCGAGTTGCTGACGGACTTCGGACAGGTCGACTACCTCTTCTTCGACTTCTCGTACGCGGGCCGCCACTGGTGGGGCGGCAAGGGCGCCGACGACTGGGACGCGCCGAAGCTCCTCGAACTGATCCGGGAGCTCCAGCCGCACGTCCTCGTCAACGACAGGACGGGCCTGCCCGGCGACTTCGTCACCCCCGAGCAGTACCAGCCCGCAGGACCGATGACCAAGGACGGGCGGCCCGTTGTCTGGGAGGCGTGCCAGACGCTCAACGGCAGCTGGGGCTACGACCGCGACAACCTCGACCACAAGAGCGCCGACCTGCTGATCCGCATGCTCGTCGACGGCGTGTCCAAGGGCGGCAACCTGCTGCTCAACGTCGGCCCCACCGGCCGCGGCGACCTCGACCCGCGTGCCGTCGCCGTACTCGGCGATCTCGGCCGGTGGACGGACCTGCACGAGCGGTCGGTCCGCGGCTGCGGCCCCTCCCCGTACACCGCCCCCGCCGACTGCCGCTACACGCAGCGCGGCGACCGGCTCTACGTCCACCTGTTCTCCTGGCCGCTGCGCCACCTGCACCTGCCGGGCCTCGCGGGCCGGGTGCGCTACGCCCAACTGCTCAACGACGCGTCCGAGATCACCCGGATCGAGATCGCCCCCGGCGAGCCCGCGCTCAACACCGAGATGGGCGGGCAGCCCGCGGGGACCCTCACCCTCCAACTCCCCGTCCAGCGGCCGGACACCCCCGTGCCCGTCATCGAGCTGTTCCTGGACACCTACCAGGACACGCGCCTGGACACCCCCGCCGTCGGCTGAAACCGCGGCCGCATCCGCCCTCACCGTCAGACCTGCCACACCCGCCAACACCCCCATGGAGGCACCATGCAACGCCGCACCTTCCTCACCGGCACGGCCTTAGGAGCAGCCCTGGCCGCCGTGCCGCTCGCCACCCTGCGCACCGCGGACGCAGCCGAGACCGGCGCGTCCGCAACGGTCGGTTCCCTGAACGACCTGCAGAAGGCGATCAACAGCGCGGCGCCCGGTGCCCGGATCGTCCTGGCCGACGGCACCTACACCGTCCCGTCCGGCGGCTCCATCAACGTCTCGGGGAAGAACGGCACGCAGGACGCCCCCATCACCATCGCCTCCGCGTCCCGTGGCGGCGCGGTGCTCCGCGGCGAGCGCGGCTTCGTCTTCAGCGACTCCAGCAACATCACGGTCACCGGCTTCGCGTTCCGCCAGAGCACCACCCTGGAGATACCGGCCAGCTGCTCGCGCATCCGGCTGACCCGCAACGACTTCCAACTCGCCGACATCGAGGGCCTGCACTGGGTGATGGTGCGCGCCGACGACAGCAAGGTCGACCGCAACCACTTCCACGGCAAGACCACCCTCGGCGTCTTCCTCTGCGTCGAGGGCGCGGGCAGCACCGCCATGGCCCAGCGCGTGCACATCCTCCGGAACTACTTCTCCGACCACAGCTTCTCCGGAGCCAACGGAGGGGAGCCGATCCGCCTCGGCGTCAGCCCCCGGGCACTGTCCGGCGCCCGCGCCGTCGTGGAGTACAACCTCTTCGAGCGCTGCGACGGAGACCCCGAGGCCATTTCGGTGAAGTCCTCCGACAACACCGTGCGGTACAACACGATCCGCGACAGCCTCGGCGGCATCGTCCTGCGCCACGGCAACCGCACCCGGGTCGAGAGCAACTACCTGCTCGGCGGCAAGGAAGGCGTGCGCCTGTACGGAAACGACCATCTGGTGGTCAACAACTTCATGGCGGGCCTGTCCGGGCGGGCACTGGTGGTCGGCAGCGGCAGCACCCGCGACCACCACTCCGGCGAGACGGCCGACGAGCGGCGGGGCAACGACGCGTGCGACCGCGCGGTGATCGTGCACAACACCCTGGTCGGCAACGCCGACACGCTCTCGGGCGAGACCCGGGACTACGAACCCCAGAAGGTGGTCATCGCCGACAACCTGCTGGTGGGCGACTCCGGCAGCCTGGTCGCCATGGGCAAGACCACCGGCTTCACCTGGCGAAGCAACATCCTGTGGGGCGCGGCGGCCAACGGCAACATCCCCGCGGGCGGCTACACGCGGGTCGACCCGCTCCTGCGGAAGGAGTCCGACGGGGTGTCCCGGCTGTCGGCGGGCAGCCCCGCGATCGGCAAGGCGACGCTGGGCAGCCCGGCCGTGGCCGACGACATCGACGGCCACCCGCGCGGCACCGCACGGGACATCGGCGCCGACGAGTACGCCACGACGGCACCGCTCCGCCGTCCCCTCACGGCAGCGGACGTGGGCCCGAACGCGTCCTGACGGGGCGGGCGCGGTCGGAGCACAGGCGGCCGCGCCCGCCGGGCTCGTGGAACACGAGGGCGCAACGTGCTGACCATCCGTCAGCAGGCCTCCGCAGTCGCATGGATGAACACAACTGTCGCCCCACGCGTATCTAGAGCCGAACATGTCCCCGGCTTCGGTCGGTGGTCGATACGGCATCCGCACAGGAGGCGACGAGTTGAGGCACAAGCGAATACCCAAGCGAAAGGCCGTTCTGGCCGGGGCCGCGGTGATGGGCATGGTCGCCACGGGCGTCCTGCTGCAGCAGGCCAACGCTTCGCAGTCCGGGACGGAGAACGCCTCGCAGTCCCCTGCCGAGAAGCTCAGCGCGGCATCGGCGACGCAGGTGGTCGAAGGGCTGGCCTCACAGCTCGGTGATGCCTACGGCGGTGCGTACTACGACGAGGACAAGCAGCAGCTCGTCGTCAACGTCGTGGGCAACGACAACGACGTGAACGTCGAGGTGAGGAGAGCTGGAGCGGTGGCGCGCAGCGTCGACAACAGCACCGGTGAACTGGGCACCGCGACAAAGACGTTGGCCGAGCGGGCGACCATGGCCGGTACCGCGTGGGCCACGGACCCCAAGACCAACCAGATCGTGGTCACGGCGGACCGCACGGTCACCGGTGAACGCTGGGACAAGCTTGAGGCGACCGTCGAGTCGCTCGGCGCGGGCATGGCCCGCATCCAGAAGTCCACGGGAGAGTTCAAGCCCTTCGCCGCGGGCGGAGACGCCATCTTCGGCGGCGGCGCACGCTGCTCGCTCGGCTTCAACGTGACGACCGAGGACGGCAGCCCCGGCTTCCTCACCGCCGGGCACTGCGGGGTGGCCGCCGAGAGCTGGTCGGACGCCCAGGACGGCGCGGCCATCGGCACGGTCCAGGCCGCGACGTTCCCGGGGGAGGGCGACTTCGCGCTGGTCACCTACGACGACCCGGCCACCGAGGCGCCCAGCGCGGTCAACACGGGCGACGGCCAGACCGTGGAGATCGCGCAGGTCGCCGAGGCGGCCGTCGGCCTCGAGGTGTCCCGCATGGGCAGCACCACCGGCCTCCAGGACGGCACGGTCACCGGCCTCAACGCCACGGTCAACTACCCGGAGGGCACCGTCACCGGCCTCATCCAGACCGACGTCTGTGCCGAACCGGGGGACAGCGGAGGATCGCTGTTCACCGCCGACGGGAGCGCGATCGGCCTCACCTCGGGCGGCAGCGGTGACTGCACCGCGGGAGGCGAGACGTTCTTCCAGCCCGTGACCACCGCACTGGCAGCGGTCGGCGCCGAGATCGGCGCCGGCGGCAACTGAACGGTCGCGTAGCAGAAGCCCCCCAGAGTCCCCTGGGGCTGACCGGCCGGCGGCGGCCGACCGGCCAACCCCAGGGGGCACCGCTCACCGCTCCACCGATCGAGAAGACGGCCCCCGGGGCGGCACGGCCGACGGGGCGGCCGGGCTCAGTCGACCGGCTTGCCGGGCTGGTCGTGCGTGGAGCAGTGGATGCCGCCGCCACCGGAGGCGATGGTGTCGATCCGGACCGGCACGATGTCGCGCTTGGGGAAGTGTTCGCGCAGGATGCTCCTGGCGCGGTCGTCGGCCTTGCGGTCGCCGAACCTGGGCATGAACACGGAGTCGTTGGCGACGTAGAAATTGGCGTACGTCGACACGAAGTCGTCGCCCTCGCCGGTGATCCTGTCCAGGTCGGGCTGCGGCAGATCGATGATCTCGAAGGACAAGCCCCTGGCGTCCGTCGCCTCGCTGAGCACGGCCCTGGCCTGGTCGGCCGCGCGCGACCAGGAGTCGGCGGGCGTCCCGGGGAAGGCCTGGTCCAGGAGCACCACACCCGGCGCGGTGAAGCGCACCAGACTGTCCACGTGCGCGTCGGTGATGTCCTCGCCGCGCACGCCGGCCAGCCAGATCACCTTCTCCACGCCCAGGGTCCGCTTGAGTTCGGCCTCGATCCGGGCCCGGCTCTTCCCGCGGTTGCGGTTGTCGTTGACGATCGAGCTCTCGGTGATGAGGAGCGTCCCCTCGCCGTCGGTCTCGACGGAGCCGCCCTCGGAGACGAAAGGGGCCTTCCTGCGGGGGATGTCGTACTCCGCCAGGAGGGTGCGGCCCACCCGGCCGTCGTGCGTGTGCTCCTGCTTGTCGCCCCACCCGTTGAAGTTCAGGTCGACGCCGACGACCTCGCCGTCCTGCTCGACGAACACCGGCACGGTGTCGCGGGCCCACAGGTCGTCGACGGCCAGCGGGACGACCTCGACGTCGCGCCCGCAGGCCTTCTGCGCGGCGGCCTGCTGGTCGGGCCTCGCCATCATCACGACGTACTCGTACTCCGCGATGGCGCGGGCGACGCGGGCGATGTCCTCGCGCACGTACCGGAGGTCCCCCTCCCACACCGACTCCAGGGCCGGCCACGACATGAAGGTGCGCGCGTGGCTCTCCCACTCGGCACCCATGCGCAGATCCTTGGCCGCCGTGTCCTCGTCACCGTCGGCGATCGCGGCGCCCGCGGGCTCGTCACCGGTCCCGCACGCCGACGCGGATGCTCCGAGGACCGCGGTGCCGATGCCGGCGAGGGCGCGGAGGGCCGAGCGGCGGGAGGGACGCGAGGAGCGGCGGGGGAGGAGGGGGGACACGGTGAACTCCGATCATCGTGATGGGGATCAAGCTATCCATCGGCAGGGCGGGGCGCGCGACGAGCGCGCCGCACCGCGGTCCTGCCGAAGCCGCTCGACACCTCGACTCTGACACGGACTGAAAATTCAGTCAAAGAGGGGAGTGTTTCTGGTGCGGATACGGCACCCGGCGGTACGGCGCTCCGTCCGGTCGCCCGAGATCACCGGGCCGCGAACGGCCCGATAGGGTTCGGATCCATGGCGTCTCGCACTACTCAGATCCTCGAAGCGGCCGCACGGCTCATCGCCCGTCGCGGTGTCCGCGGCCTGCGTGTCGAAGAGCTCGCCGCCGAGGCGGGCGTATCGACCGGGTTGATCTACTACCACTTCAAGGACCGCACCGGGATCCTGCGCCACACGCTCGAGTTCATCAACGACCGCGCCGAGCGCTACACCACCGGGCGCGCACCGGACGCAGCACCGCTCGCTCCGCGTGCGGAACTGGAGGAGACCCTCCTCCTGGAGCTTCAGGACACCCCGGTGGTCAGGGAGAACAGCTCCGCCTGGGGCGAGCTGCGGGCGAGCGCCGTCTTCGACGAGGTGCTGCGGGAGGATCTCGCCAGGGCGACCCTGGTGTGGGTGCAGGAGGTGGCGGCCCTCCTCGGGCAGGTCACGCCGACGACCCCGGCGCCCGCCCTCGCGGCGGCGGGCGAGCGGCTGACCGCCCTGCTGGAAGGGCTCAGCATGCGATGGCTCAGCGGCGGGCTGCAGATCGACCACGCGCGTGACCTGATGCGCGGCGCCGTCGACGCCGAGCTGGCGCTGCTGCGGGAGAAGTAGCGCCGGCGTCCGCGGAGGCCCCCATCCATAAACTGAAAAGTAAGTCAGGCGGGCGGCCTCCGCGGGCACGGCTCAGGCCATGCTCTGGGCGCCGTCCATGGACTCACGGATGATGTCCGCGTGGCCGGAGTGCTGTGCGGTCTCGGTGACGATGTGCATCAGCACCTGGCGGGCCGACCATCGCGCACCGGGCTCGGACCACGGGGACTTCGGAAGCGGCCACGTGACGTTCAAGTCGGGCAAGGTGGCGACGAGTTCGTCGGTCCGACGGGCCACTTCCTCGTAGAAGGCCAGTACGCCCGCCAGCGTCTCGCCCGGCAGCAGTCGGAACTCGTCGCTCCTGTTGGCCCAGTCGGCCTCGGTCATGGCGGTGAAGTCGCCCATCGCCGAAGGGCCGTTGAGGATGAAGTCCACCCAGCTCTGCTCGACCTCGGCGACGTGCTTGATCAGGCCGCCGAGGCACAGCTCGCTGGCGGTGGTGCGCAGGGCTGCCTGCTCGTCGGTGAGGTCGCGGGTGGTGAAGCGCAGGAAGTGCCGGTGCTTGGCCAGCGTGTCCAGCCATTCGGCGCGCTCACCGGTGACGGCGATGTCCTGTGAGGGGCTTTGGGGGGTGCGTTCGTCTGTAGTCATGGCCTCCGCCTTCCGTGTTCCTGTCCCACCGGTCGAGGACCACGCTATGGGTCATATAGGCCAGATGCCGTCCTAGATGGAGGGGAGGGGGTCGATCGCAGGGAAGGTCAACTGCCGCCCGTCGCCCACCGGGTGAGGGCGGCGTAACGTCGGATGCTGCCGCCGGACGGCGGCATCGCCGGCCCTCCGTGAGGATGCTCGCGAGCCCCTGCCGGGCATCTGCCGCATCTCCCGTATCTTCTGCATCTCTTGTGATCCCTATGCGAAAGGCGCCTCCCATGACGACGCAGAACGCGAGCAGCCGACCCGAGCAGTGCCCGCCCGCTGCCGACCTCACCGTCGCTGTCCTGGGCACGGGAATCATGGGTGCCGCGATGGCCCGCAACATCGCCCGGTCCGGACACACCGTCCGCGCCTGGAACCGCTCCCGCGACAAGGCAGAACCCCTCGCCGCCGACGGCGTGCGGGTCTGCGACACCCCCGCCGAGGCCGTCACGGGCGCCGATGCCGTGCTGACCATGCTGTACGACGGCCCGGCCGCCCTCGACGTCATGCGGCAGGCCGCCGAGGCGCTGCGGCCGGGCGCGGCCTGGGTGCAGTCGACCACCGCCGGGATCGAGGCGATCGGCGGCCTGGCCGAGTTCGCCCGTGAGCACCGGCTGGTCTTCTTCGACGCCCCGGTGCTGGGCACCCGGGAGCCCGCCGAGGCCGGGCAGTTGGTCGTGCTCGCCGCCGGGCCCGGCGAGCACCGCCCCGCCGTGACCCCCGTCCTGGACGCGGTCGGCGCCCGCACCGTGTGGACCGGCGAGGACGGGGCGGCCGGCAGCGCCACCCGGCTCAAGCTCGTGGCCAACAGCTGGGTCATCGCCACCACCAACGCGGCCGGCGAGGTCCTCGCCCTGGCGCAGGCCCTCGGCGTGGACCCGCAGAGCTTCTTCGACACCATCGCGGGCGGCGGCCTCGACATGCCGTACCTGCGCGCCAAGGCCGGACTCGTCCTGAACGACCAGTTGTCCCCTGCGCAGTTCGCCGTGAACACGGCGGTCAAGGATGCCCGCCTCATCGTCGAAGCAGGGCGGCGGCACGGCGTCCGCCTGGACGTCGCCGCCGCGAGCGCGGACCGCCTGGCGCGCGCCGCCGAGGCCGGACACGGTGACGAGGACATGGCCGCTGCCTACTTCGCCAGCTTCGACGACCCGCCCACGTCCTGAGCGTCCTGAAGCGTCCTCAAGTCCCGACTCGGTGAAGCCGCGGAGGAGGAAGACCCGGAAGCCGCGCCCCTTCTTGTCGCACCCGTTGCCTGGGTGACCCCATGGGTTCTACGCTCACCCGGTCCGTATGGCGAACGTTGTTCACATCCGTGACTCGCTCATGACTCATCCATGATTCGTCCGCGACTGGAGTGTGTGTGATGCGCGCAAGATCCCGAGTGCGGTTCGGCGCCTTGCTCACCGCGGCGGCAGCCCTCGCCTCCGTCCTGATGCCGGCCACGAACGCCGCCGCACGCGAAGCCGCCCCGCGAACCGCCGTGCTCGACGGCAAGCGGCTTCAGCTGACCAAGCTCCGCCTGGACCGCGGCGACCCCCAACTGAAGCGTTCCATACGGGACTTGACGGCCCGTGCCGACGCCTGGATCGACAAGGGGCCCTGGACGGTCGTCGACAAGCCGAAGCCCGCGCCCGGCGGCGACGTGCACGACTATCTGAGCCAGGCCCCCTACTGGTGGCCCACCCAGGCCCCCACCGCCGACAACCCATGGGGCTGCCCCTACGAACAGCGCGACGGGCAGCGCAACCCCGAGGTCGACACCGGGACCGACCGGCAGGACGTGGAGAAGGTCTTCGACTCGACGTACGACCTCACGCTCGCCTGGTACTACACGGGCAAGAAGCGGTACGCCGAGAAGGCCGCCTCCGTGCTGCGCACCTGGTTCCTCGATCCGGCCACCCGGATGAACCCGAACCTGGACCACGCGCAGTTCATCCCCTGCAAGTACGACGGCCGGGCCATCGGCATCATCGACTTCTCGCAGTCGTACACGAGCGTCGTGGACGCCATCGCGATCCTCGGCACGGGCGCACCCGGGTGGTCGAAGAGCGACCGCTCCGCCATGGCGAAGTGGAACAAGGACTTCCTCGGCTGGCTCGTCGACAGCGACTTCGGCAAGCAGGAGCGCGCCGCGCAGAACAACCACGGCACGTTCTACGACCTACAGGTCGCCGCCCTCGCCCACGCCACGGGCGACACGGCCCTCGCCCGGCGCACCGTACTCGACGCCCGTGCCCGCCGCATCGACCCCCAGATCGCGGGCGACGGCAGTCAGCCGCAGGAGCTTGCCCGGACGCGGAGCTGGCACTACTCGACCTTCGACCTGGTCGCCTACACCCGGCTCGCCGCCATCGGCAGGAACGTGGGCGTGGACCTCTGGGCGCACCAGGGCCCCGACGGGCAGAGCCTGTTCAAGGCCGTCGGCTATCTGCTGCCCGCCGCCACGGGGGCGGCGAAGTGGCCGCACCCCGAGCTGGAGTTCCACCGGTTCGCGGCGAGCGACGTCGTCCACGCGGCGGCCGACGCCGGGGACGAGGCCGCGCGCAAGGCGGTCCCCAAGCTCGAGACGCCGCCCGGCGGCGATCTGTGGGCGCTGCGCCCCGCGGCCGAGCAGCTGGACTCGATCGCGGGCTGAGCCCTGCCCCCCCCGGGCATCCCGTCGGCAGGGGTTACGGGGGTTAGCCCTACCTCTACCTGGGCGGTCAGCAGGATCGCCCCGGACGATCACCTACGGAAATGCTGGGTCCGGCGAATACCGCTGGTTTTCCGATCAATCCGTAGGAGTCGGCTCGTGCGTGAGCAGGTATGGCAGAGGTTCAGTTCTCCCAGGCAGCAGGGCGGTCGGCGCAGAGCCGTGCAGGCCGCGGCGGCGGTGGTCGTCGGCGTCATGGCGGTGGGTGCCCTGTCGCCCACCGCGGCGTACGCCACCGCGAAGCGGGACACCGCCAAGCCGGACACCGTCCAGCAGGGCCTGAACTCACTGGTGCACTCCGACGGCGTGCCGGCCGCGCTGGCCGGTGTCCGGGACGGCGAGGGCCGTACCCGTTCCTACACCGCGGGGGTCGGTGATCTCGCCACCGGTTCGAAGGTGCCCAGGGACGGCCGGGTGCGGATCGGCAGCAACACCAAGACGTTCACCGCGGTGGTCGTGCTGCAACTGGTCGGCGAAGGCAAGATCGGCCTCGACGACTCGGTCGACACCTATCTGCCGGGCCTCGTCCGCGGGAAGGGCATCGACGGAAGCCGCATCACCGTCCGCCATCTCCTTCAGCAGACCAGCGGACTGCCCAACTACAGCAACTACCTCGGGGAAGAAGTCCGCTACTTCGCACCCCGTGAGCTCCTCGACATCGCACTCCGGCACGAGGCCGGGTTCGACCCCGGGGAGAAGTGGCAGTACAGCAACACGAACTACGTGCTGGCCGGCCTGATCGTCGAGGAGGTCACGCGCCACTCCCTCGCCGAGGAAATGGACCGGCGCATCATCAAGCGCATCGGACTGCGCCACACCTACTTCCCCGCCCCCGGCGACGCGACCATCCGAGGACCGCACCCCCACGGCTACTACCGGGACTCGGCCGACGCGCCGCTGCAGGACATCACGGAGATCGACCCCTCCTGGGGGTGGGCCGCGGGCCAGTTGGTCTCCACCAACTCCGACCTCAACCGGTTCTTCTCCGCGCTCCTGTCCGGCGACCTCCTGTCGCGGACCCAGCTCGCCCAGATGCGCGGCTCCACCCGCCCCGCCGCGGAGACCTTCGGACCCGGGGCCCGCTACGGCCTGGGGATCGTGAGCAAGCCGCTTCCGTGCGGTGACGGCCTCTACTGGGGCCACGGCGGCAGCTTCCCGGGATACGAGACCCGGGGCGGAGCCACCGACGACGGCCGCGCCGCCAATGTCGCGGTGACCGAGCAGCTGAACGACGAGGCACGCAGGGAGCGTGTCGACAAGGTGGTGGTCGAGGCCCTGTGCCGCTGACCCAGGTTCTCCCGCGCTGCCTTTGACGGCTCATCAGCCACAACAGATGTGAGCGCGGGTGCACCGGTCCGGGTCGGCGGTCACTCCGTCGACCCGGACGCCGTGCAACTCGACCGTGACGCCGATCTTCGCGCTGCGCTTCCGGAGCGCGCGGGTTAATTTGTGCACGTTTGTACCGGCTTTCTGTCCTGCGCCCTGTAGGTCAGCAGAGGAGCCCTACAGCGTGTAGGGGGAACGGCGTGCGATGGCCAAGACCTTGAACGTTCCGCTCGTCGCCATGGACTACCGCGGCCCGACGCGGGCCGTGCGCACTCCGCGGCGCATCGGAGGTCACGGCTGGACGGCCGCTGTGGCGGTGGCGTTCCCGCTGGCACAACTGGTGCTCGTCCGGCCCGGAATGGGTCTCGGCTGGGACGAGGCGGTGTACGTCAGCCAGGTCAGCGGCCACGCTCCCGCGGCGTTCTTCAGCGCACCCCGCTCCCGTGGGATCTCCCTGCTGGCCGCGCCGATCGCCTCCTGGTCGTCGTCCACCTCACTCCTGCGGATCTACCTCGCCCTGCTGTCCGGACTCGGCCTGTTCCTGGCGCTGCGCGTCTGGCGCGGGCTGTTCCCCGTACGGGTGGTGGCCCTCGCCGGCGCGCTGTTCGCGACGCTCTGGGTGACCGTGTTCTACGGCCCGGAGGTCATGCCCAACTACTGGGTCGCCATCGGCGCCCTCGCGGGGGTCGGATGCTTCCTGCGCGCCCAGGTGGACCGCCGCGACCGGGCCGCACTGTGGGGCGTGGGCGCGAGCGCGGCGCTGATGGCGTGGATGCGGCCCACCGACGCCGTCTGGGTGATCCTTCCGCTGCTCGTTCTGGTGGTGTGCGCCCGCCGGTGGCGTCGCCCGCGGCTGCTGGCGGCGCTGGTCGTGGGTCTGGGGACGGGCGCGGTCGCGTGGGTCGTCGAGGCGTACGCCAGTTTCGGCGGTCTGGGCGCGCGCCTTGCCGATGCCTCCCGGATCCAGGGCGGCCTCGGCTGGAACATCGCCGTCCTCGACCAGTTGCGCAGCCTGCGCGGGCAGACCCTGTGCCGCCCGTGCACCGGCTCGGTTCCGGCGCCGGAGCTGATCGCGTGGTGGTTCGCCCTGCCGCTGCTCGCCGCCCTCGCGCTGGTCGTCGCGGTCAGGGCCCGCCGCACCGCGAGCACGCTGCTGCCGCTGGTCTGCGCCGCGACGGCGAGCGCCCCGTACCTGTTCATGATCGGATACGCCGCGCCCCGCTTCCTGCTGCCGTTCTACGCACTGCTCGCCATCCCGGTCGCCGACGCCCTCGTCCACCTGGTCACCGCCCCGCGCCCGTCGTGGCGGCCGGTGGCGCTGACGCTGGTCGCGCTCGGTCTCGCCGGGCATGTGGCCGTGCAGTACGCGGTGCTCGAGGACGCGGTGGGCCGCTCCACCGGCGCCCGCCAGGACTGGGCGCGCACGGCGGCCGAGCTCCACCGTCTCGGCGTACGGCCGCCGTGCGTGGTGACCGGGCAGGAGGCGCTGCCGATCGCCTTCTACGCCGGGTGCTCCTCGGCCCAGACGCAGGGGCACAACGCCAGCACCACCACGGCGAACCTTCTGCGGACCGCGGGGCGGACGCCGACGGCCGCCCTCGCCACGACGAAGGACGGGCCGCCCGGCTACGCGCGCGACTGGCCGTCCCACCGGTTCGGCGACCTGCGCATCCATGTGGGCCCCGCGACGAGGGCGGCGGGCAGTCAGGGGTGACCCTGCAGGGTTCTGCCGCCGGGCGTCCGATTCCCGCGGGGAACATGCGCACCCTTTTGGCACATATGAACGGTTTGCGCTTCGCGATGTCGGGTACCCCGGGAAGGGCGGAACGCGACGTTCCGCCCGATGCCCTCATTCGTCGTCCTGGAGAGTTCATGTCGGATCAGCGCAAGAGTTCGTTTGCGACCGTGAGCCCGTACACGGGGGAAACCCTCGAGGAGTTCCCGGTCATCGAGGGCGAAGAAGTCGACTCCGCGCTGGAAACCGCGGACCACGCGTTCCACGCATGGCGCAATCGGCCGATCGAGGAACGCGCCGCCGTCGTCGCACGAGCGGCCGGACTGATGAAGGAACGCAAGGAAGAGCTGGCCCAGATCATCACCCTGGAGATGGGCAAACTCATCTCCGAGGCGCGCGGAGAGGTGGATCTCGCCGCGTCGATCCTGGAGTACTACGCCCGGCACGGGCCGGACTTCGCCGCCGCCGAACCGCTCGACGTCGAGGAGGGGGAGGCGTACCTCGTCAACGAACCCCTCGGTGTCCTGCTCGGCGTCATGCCGTGGAACTTCCCGCTCTACCAAGTGGTCCGGTTCGCCGGCCCCAACCTGGTCCTCGGCAACACCGTGCTGGTCAAGCACGCCGGTATCTGTCCGCAGTCCGCACGCGCCCTGGAGAAGCTCTTCCGCGACGCGCAGGCCCCCGAGGGCGTCTACACGAACCTGTTCGTGAGCCACGAGGAGATCTCACGCGTCATCGACAGCCCGGTGGTGCGCGGCGCCTCCCTGACCGGCAGCGAGGGCGCGGGCGCCAAGGTCGCCGAACGGGCCGGGCGGAACATGAAGCCCAGCCTCCTGGAGCTCGGCGGCAGCGACGTCTTCATCGTCCTCGACGGCGAGGGCCTCGAGCGCACGATCGGCGCCGCGGTGGCCGGCCGGATGGCGAACACCGGCCAGAGCTGCGTCGCCTCGAAGCGGTTCATCGTGCTCGACGACGTCTACGACGACTTCGTCGACGGCATGCGCCGCAGGTTCGAGGCGCTGGAGCCGGGCGACCCCGCCGACGAGGCGACCACCCTGGGCCCGCTCTCCTCCGAGCAGGCGGCAGCCGACCTGGCCGACCAGATCCGCGAGACGGTGGACCAGGGCGCGGAACTGGTCACCGGCGGCCACCGCATCGACCGCCCGGGCGCCTTCGTCGAGCCGACGATCATCACCGGCGTCAAGCCGGGCATGCGCGCCTACGCCGAGGAGCTCTTCGGGCCGGCCGCGGTCATCTACCGCGTCGCCGACGAGGACGAGGCGATCGCCCTGGCCAACGACAGCCAGTACGGCCTCGGCGGCTCCGTGTTCTGCGCGGACGTGGAGCGGGGCCGCCGGGTGGCGGAGCGCGTGGAGACCGGCATGGTCTGGGTCAACCACCCCACCTCGACCCAGCCCGACCTGCCGTTCGGCGGCATCAAGCGCTCCGGCTACGGGCGCGAGCTCTCCCGGCTCGGCATGCGGGAGTTCGTGAACCGCAAGCTCGTCAGGATTCTGCCGCCCGACGCGCAACTGCGCGGAATCGCCGGCTGAACCGTCCGGCCGCGTCCCGCACCTCGACGGCGGGACAAAAGATGCCCATACGAGTGTTTTGCGGCCGAGTGAACGGACAGCAGTCCTGACACGCAGCCCTCTGCACGCGACACCAGCAGTACCCAGCAGTACAAGGAGAGCCATCGTGACCGCAGTACCCGCCATCACCCTCAACAACGCGGTGCAGATCCCGCAGCTCGGCTTCGGCACCTTCCAGATCGAGCCGGAGGAGACCCGCGAGACGACGCTGGCCGCGCTGGAGGCCGGCTACCGGCACATCGACACGGCTCAGATGTACGGCAACGAGAAGGAGGTCGGCCAGGCGGTCCGCGACTCCGGCATCGACCGCGCCGACATCTTCGTGACCAGCAAGCTCAACAACGGCGCCCATGCGCACGACGACGCCCTCAAGGCGTTCGACGGCACCATGGACGACCTGGGCCTCGACTACCTGGACCTCTTCCTCATCCACTGGCCGCTGCCCGGCAAGGGCGACTTCGTGGAGACCTGGAAGGCCCTGGAGGAGATCTACCGCTCCGGCCGCGCCAAGGCCATCGGAGTCTCCAACTTCCAGCCCCACCACCTGCGCCGGCTGCTGCAGGACAGCGACGTGGTGCCCGCGGTCAACCAGATCGAGGTGCACCCCTACCTCACCCAGGACGACGTCAGGGCCTTCGGCGCCGAGCACGAGATCGCCACCGAGGCCTGGTCGCCCATCGCGCAGGGCAAGGTGCTCGACGACCCCACCATCAGCCGCATCGCGCAGCGGGTGGGCAAGACGCCCGCACAGGTGACGCTGCGCTGGCACATCCAGCGCGGAGACATCGTCTTCCCCAAGTCGGTGACCCAGAAGCGCATCGAGGAGAACTTCGACCTCTTCGACTTCGAGCTCAGCGAGGGCGACATCGGTGAGATCTCCGCCCTGAACCGCGACGAGCGGACCGGACCCGACCCGGAGCGCTTCAACGGCTGAGGGAACCCCGTTAGAAGGCGTCTGGCGTGCGGGAGAGCACGTCAGGCGCCTTTCTCCCTGCTCATCTGCCCCTGCTCACTTCGGGCAGTACTCCGCCTCGATGACCGCCTGGCTGTCGCCCGCCCAGTCGCCGTTGAAGTTGAAGGCGAGCGCGTGCTTGCCGTCCGGCGTGGTCACGGCCTGGGACGCCGACCCCTGGATGTTGCCGCCGTGGCCCCAGACCGAAGCACCGCAGGACGGCTCGAACTTCATCAGGCCGAGCCCATAACCCTTGATCAGGCCGGCCCCGGCGACGGGGACGGTGGTCTTCATCTCCTTGAGCTGCTCCGCGGGCAGCAGCTTGCCTCCCAGCAGGGCCGAGTAGAAGCGGTTCAGGTCACCGGAGTCGGAGATCATCGCGCCCGCCGAGCCCGCGGCCGACGGATTGAGCTCGGTGACGTCGTGGGTCGGCCCGTTCGGCCGCGGCGCCAGGGAGAGCTTGGAGTACGCGCGCGAACTCGGCTCCGGCAGCGCGGAGTTCGTGCGGGGGACGGAGGTGGCGTACAGGCCGAGCGGGCTGACGATGCGCCGCTTGATCTCGTCCTCGTACGGGCGGCCCGAGACCTTCTCGATGATCATTCCGGCCAGTGTGTAGTTGGTGTTCGAGTAGCTCCAGCCCGCGCCCGGGGCGAAGAGCGGCTCGTGACGCAGGGCGATGTCGACCAACTGCCGGGGCGTGTAGGTGTCGTAGCGGTGCTCCAGGAACTTCTCGGTGAAGCCCTTCTCCAGGAACTCCGGGTCGGCGGTGTAGCCGAAGATCCCGCTGGTGTGGTTGAGCAGCTGCCGCACCGAAATCAGGCGGCCGTCGTTGCCGTTGCCCCGCACCACGCCGGGCAGCCACGTGTCGACCTTGTCGTCGAGGTCGAGTCTGCCCTCCGCCTCCAACTGGAGCAGCACGGTCGCCACGAACGTCTTGGTCATGCTGCCGATCCGGTAGCGGTCGACCGCCGAGCGCGGCGCACCCGTCCTGAGGTCGCCGACGCCCGACGTGCCCGCCCAGACCGAGTAGCCCTCCTTGGCCTGCCCGGCGACTCCGGGCACCCCGGCCTGCACTGCGGCGTCCATGGCCTCCTGGGTCCGGGGATGTCCCACGCCGTTGTCGGCGGCCGCGGGTGAGATGAACGGTGCGGCGGTCAAGGCCGCCGCTGCCACCAGTCCCACCGCGCCGATCCGTGCTGTCCGCACTGCCATTGCTTCCCCTCTCGGTCGTTGCGATCAGAGGCAATGGCCGTACCGCGGCGCGGTGTTCGCCCGTTCCTCAGACCGGTGATGCCCGGAAGCTAGGGCGGCCGGCCGGGGCGCCGCTTCGTGGCGGGCGACAACACGGCACGCGGCGCTCGTCGGGGGCGACGAAGGGGAGGCGCGCGCCCGGGTGCGGGCGGGCCGTCCCATCCGGCCTTGAGGATCATCCCGTCTTGGGGAAGGCCTGTTCGGTCCAGATGGTCTTGCCGGAGCGGGTGTAGCGCGTTCCCCACCGCTGGACCAGCTGCGCGACGATGAACAGGCCGCGCCCGCCTTCGTCGTCCTCGCCGCTGTGGCGCAGGTGCGGCGAGGTGTGGCCCCTGTCGGCGACCTCGCACAGGAGGGTGCGGTCACGGATCAGGCGTACCTGGATCGGTCCCTCCGCGTACCTGACCGCGTTGGTCACCAGTTCGCTGACGACGAGCTCGGTCGCGAACGACAGCTCTTCGAGGCCCCATTGGCGCAGCTGCCCGGTGGCCAGCTCCCGGGCGCGGCCCGCGGCGACCGGTTCCGCGGGCAGCTCCCACTCGGTGACCCGCGCCGTGTCGAGCTCGCGGGTACGGACCAGGAGCAGGGCGGTGTCGTCGGCCGTCGGGCCGCCGGGCAGGAGCTCCGACACGGCCCGGTCGCACAGGTCCTCGAGTGACGCGTCGCGGTCGCCGAGTACGCGTCCCAGGGTGTCGAGTCCGTGATCGATGTCGCGGTCGCGGGCCTCGACCAGGCCGTCGGTGAACAGAGCGAGCAGGCTGCCCACCGGCAGCTCGATCTCCATCGACTCGAACGGCAGGCCGCCCAGGCCCAGGGGCGGTCCGGCCGGCAGTTCCGGGAAGGACGGCCGCCCGTCCGGGGCGACGACCGCCGGCGGCAGGTGCCCGGCCCTGGCCATGACGCAGCGCCGCGAGACCGGGTCGTAGACCGCGTAGAGGCAGGTCGCCCCGGTGGTCACATCGGCGTAGACGCCGTCGGGCGTGCCCAGCTCGCTGCGCTGCTCCTCAGCCGACTGCGCCACCAGGTCGTCGAGCCGCGAAAGGAGCTCGACGGGGTCCATGTCCATCTGGGCGAACGCGCGCACGGTGGTCCGCAGCCGCCCCATGGTGGCGGCTGCCTGAAGGCCGTGGCCGACCACGTCCCCGACCACGAGTCCGACCCGGGTACCGGACAGCGGGATGACGTCGAACCAGTCGCCGCCGACCCCGGTCACGTCGTCCGTGGGCAGGTAGCGGTAGGCCACGTCGACCGCCGACTGCTCCGGCACATGTTGCGGCAGCAACTGGCGCTGAAGGGCCAGGGACGCTGTGCGCTCGCGGGTGAAGCGGCGGGCGTTGTCGATGGAGACGGCCGTCCGGGCGACCAGTTCGTCGGCCAGCGCCACTTCGCCGCTGTCGAAGGTGGCCGAACCGGTGCCGCGGACGAAGGTGACAAGGCCCAGCGTGTTGTTCCCGGCCCGCAGCGGCACGACCAGGGTCGTCTCGTCGAGCACGAGCCCGCCCGAGGAGAGGCTGCGATGCTGTGGCGAACCGGACGGGTACTCCACGGGCACGCGGTCCGCGGGGGAGCGGGGCCGTTGCCCCGGATTCTCCCGGCCGGCGTCCTGAGCCGAGCAGCAGCCCGCGACCCGGACCAGCGACATCGCCGCCGAGCCGCTGGTGGCCGGTACCTCGCCCTCCAGGACCGCCCTGGCGAGGTCGACCGTCACCGTGGCGGCGAACTCCGGCACCGCCACCTCGGTGATCTTCTCGGCGGTGACCAGCACATCGAGGGCGGTCCCGATCCCGCGGCCCGCCTCGACGAGCAGGGCGAGGCGCTGCTGGGCCTTGTAGCGGTCGGTGATGTCGAACGCGTCCTCGCACACGCCGAAGACGTGGCCGTCGGGGTCCTGGAGCCGGTAGTAGGCGCAGGACCAGAGGTGGTCCGTCGTCGGGTCGCTGGGCGGCCGGCCCTTGAAGTGCAGGTCAAGAAACGGCTCTCCGGTCTTCAGGACGTGATGCATGACCGCGTCGAGCGTGGGCGGATGCCCCTTGGACACGAACACACCGTCGGAGTACAGCTCATCGGCCCGAAGCCCGCGGAACTCCGCGAACGGTCGCCCGATCTCCCGTTCGTACGCCGTGTTGCACCAGGTCAGACGCAGGTCCGTGTCGTAGATGGCGAGGCCGACGGGAGACTGGGTGGTCAGTCCGTGCAGCAGCGCGAGCCGGGACTCCCACTGCCGCAGATCCTTCAGCTCCGTCGCGACGAGGACGCGCCCCGCCTCGCCGTCGCCCGGCAGGGGGCACACCGCGGTGGCCACGATCAGCTCGTGCCCGTCCCGGTGCCGGGCGACGCGGATCTCGTTCCCCTGTGACCGGGGGTGGAGAGGGGGCACAGCGGGAGTGGGGCCGGGCGAAAGGAACGTGGAAACGGGCCGGCCGACGATCTCCCGCGGCCGGTAACCGAGCAGCCGCTGTGCCGCGGGGCTCCATCCGATCACCGTGTCCTGGGCGTCGACGACCGCCGTGGCTGCCCTGGTGACGTCGAGGGGCCCACGGAAGTCGGCACTCTGCTCCGCGTTCGATGCCGTCATGGCGCCACACCAGCCCCGTTCATCCCCTACAGAATCCGCCGTCCCGGGGGCGGGCACAACCGCGGCACGCCCACCCACCGGAAGTCTCGTGTCGCCGCGGCGCGAGCGGAACGCACGCGCCCGGGGAAAGCCCAGGTCGTCGTCCGCGGGTGACCGGCGGCTCTCACGTGGCCGGGCATCATACTCCGCCGCCCGATGGCCGAAGTTGGCCCCTGTGAGGCCACGGCCCCTGACCGGCATGTTTGCATGTGTCCATGATCATTAACGCACAGCAAACAACGCAGCCGCACACGTACGTGGACCGCATCCTGGAACGCTGGGACACGGACGAGAACGTCGAGGCGCTCGTCCAGGGCGCGCAGCGGCTGACCCGCGGAGAGGCTCGGCGGCGTCTGTTCCAAATGGGGCACGCACTGCGCCGTCAGGGGCTCGCGCCGGGCGACGGAGTAGGACTTTTCCTGGCCAACCGTGTGGACTCCGTCCTGGTGCAGCTCGCGGTCCATCTCATCGGCTGCCGCGTCGTGTTCCTGCCGCCTGAACCGGGCCCCGGCGAGCTCGCCGCACTGGTCGAGCAGTCCCGGGCACGCGCCGTGGTCACCGACCCGCTCTTCGCCCAGCGGGCCGCCGACGCGGCCGCCCGCAGCGTCCACGCCCCCGAGCTGCTCAGCCTGGGGCCCTGCGAGCAGGAGTGCGCGGACCTGCTGGCCCTGGCCGCCGATTGCCCGGCGGTGCGACCCGACGGCGTACCCGCCCCGGGGCCGGACGAGGCCGTCACCGTCCTCTACACGGGCGGCACCCTGGGCCGCCCCAAGCTCGCCGCCCACAGCCACCGGCTCTACAACGTGCTGGTGGACCAGGCGGAGGACGCCCCGCGCGACTCCCGCCACCCGGGCTTCTTCCCGGTCATGGACCCGGGCACGGACCGGGTGCTCGTCGCCACGCTGCTCACCCACGGCAGCGGCCACCTCACCTCGCTCCAGGCGCTGGTGACCGGGTCCGCCCTCGTCGTGCTGCCCGAGTTCGAAGCGGGGGCGGCCCTCGCGGCACTGCGCGAGGAGCGGATCACCGCCACCATGTTCGTACCGCCCATGCTGTACGCGCTGCTCGACCACCCGGAGTGCGTGCCGGGCGCCTTCCCCGCGCTGCGGCGGATCGTCGTCGGCGGCGCGGCCTCCTCGCCCAGCCGCCTGCAGCAGACGGTCGAGGTCTTCGGGCCGGTGCTCAGCCAGGGCTACGGACAGTCGGAGGCGCTCGGCATCGCCGCGTTCGGTGCCGACGACCTCGCCTCGGAGGGCGCCCGGCGGCCCGAGCTCTGGCGCAGCTGCGGTCGCGCGATATCCGACACCGAGATCGAGATCCGGGGTGAGAACGGCACGGCGGCGCTGCCCGTCCGGCAGGTCGGCGAGGTGTGTGTCCGGGGCGAGACGGTGATGCTCGGCTACTACGAGGACCCGGAGCGCACCGCGGAGGCGCTGGAGGACGGCTGGCTGCGGACCGGGGACATGGGCTATCTGGACGCCGACGGATACCTGTATCTCGTCGACCGGGCCAAGGACATCATCGTCACCGGCAGCACCAGCGACAACGTCTACTCCCGCGTCCTGGAGGACTTCCTGCTCACGCTGCCCGGCGTGCGCAACGCGGCGGCGCTCGGCGTGCCGGACGAGGAGTACGGGGAGGCCGTGCAGATCTTCCTGGCCACGGCCGAAGGCACCGACGTCGACCCGGACGCGGTCGGCGCGGCGGTGACCGCCGAGCTGGGCGAGCTGTACACGCCCCGGAAGACGGTGCTGCTCGATCAGTTGCCGACGACGAAGGTCGGCAAGGTGGACAAGAAGGCGCTGCGCGCCGCCTGGACGGGCCCGGCTCTCGTCACGCGCTAGACGGGCATCAGAGGGCAGCGGTGTCGGATCGGACGGACGGCGAAGGCTGCCTGGAAGTACCGGGACGTGTGAGGTGAAGCACAGCGACCGCGCGTGAGCCCGAAACGGGCAGAAGGCGGGCGCGCGGGCACGGTGAAACGGGCACGGCCGCCCGCTGTGCGCTCCACGGCCGGACACGCAGTGTGGTGCGTTAATTACTCCGGAGTCAGTTTTCGCGGAAGCGAACTGCGCGGATCGATGCCAGGTGGCGGAGTCGGCAGGCATTCGCGGCGGCATACGGAAGGGCGCGTTCACCACACCCGGTGACGCGCCCTTTGTGTGCGTGGAGAAGGGCTGTTCCGCCTCCGCCTGCCACATAAAGAGAGCCTGGTGCGGGCTACACGCACTCCGATACTGTTGGGTCAGCGCGAGGCCACAGGTATCGCGTTTGTTCCGACCATGCACCCCCGTCCGCAGGCCGATCAGGTCCTCTCGGAGTGCCCGCTTCCTTGGTCCTCCGTATAGGTCCCGGCAACCGCATGGGGTTTTACGTAAAGGAGGGATAAGAATCGGTGGGCCGTGACGCGGGTGCCGCCACTTTCCGGCGCGCTGCCTCGGCTGCCATGTGAAGACCAGAAGGGCTTTTCCGCTGCCCGAACGCGAGTCGCTGTTCCTCTGAACGGCTTATGTCGTTCTCCCGCTCCCGGCCGATGGTTCGCGAACTCGGACCGTCGCGAAATTCGATCCCGGCCGGCGCCTTGCGGGGGCCTGTCCTTACCGGCCCCTTCGCCCCTGTTTCCCGCTACCCCTGCCTACGCCCAGGCCCAAGGCCCGCCGTGGGGGGCACCGCCCTGAGCTCCCGCAACGCGGGAGCCGCTTCGGCATGCCCGGTCGACGCGTTGGTTTCCGCCCTCTGTGCATTCAGTGTTTCACGGTGGTCGTGCGCGAGGCCTGATTCTTAACGGAACCCGTATGGCCAGATCGTGACGGTCGAATGGCGGGTTGTTGATGAACGGACTGTGTCGCTATTCCGTCGTCCCCGGGTGCGAGCCGCCGCTGCGCGATGGGGTAAAAGTCGCTGCACGATAGGGCAGGAGCTGCCCGGAGGCAGGGCAAGAGGCGGGTCCGCCGCTCTCCCGGGCCCGTCGATAACCAGGTAAATTCGGGAAGTCCGTACGGTAAATCGCGTGAGTCGACGCGCCTCTGCGCAGCGCTTCCACCTGCCCTACGTTTGTTTTCCGCCTGCGGCAGACCGAAAATAGACCGCAGTTGACAATTTCTGGATTTCTGGTTTTGACTTGCGATCGTTGTCGCGGCGAAGTGGCCGAGAAAGTATCGAGCCGATTCACGCCAACCGCGCGTGTATCCACTTTCCAGTTGGATGACTGACGAAGGCAGAGGCTGCTATGCGCTTATCCGAAGGGGTGCACACCGGCACTGTCGCCGTCATTGGCGCCGCGGCTGCGGCACCGGTGCAGGCGGAGAGCGATCACGGTGCACTGGCCGAGCTGACCGGTGCGCCGCTGCCCGCGAGCCGGGCGGGCGAACTGGAGTCGGCGTGGACGGCCTGCGAGGACGCGGGCATCGGCACGGCCGAGCGGGCAGGAGTCGGTGTCTATCTGGCCGCCGGCACCGAGGGCGAGGACGACGCGGCCGGGCTGGCACGCGCACTCGGCTTCGACGGTCCACGCCGGGCAAGCCGCGACCCCCTCGCCGATGCTGCCGCCGCCGTGCGCTCCGGAGAGTGCGACCTCGCGCTGGTCGGGTCGGACGGTGCCTTCGCCGTGCTCACCCGCGACGACATCGCGCGGACCGCGACCTTCGCCTACCGGCTCGACACCGACCACGCCTGGTCCGACGGCGTTCCCGCTCTGGTCGACGCCGCACTGAGCTCGGGCCGGCCCGATCCCGGCCGCGCCGCACCGGACGGGCCCGCCGTCCCGATCACCCTGTCGGCACACAGCCAGGACGCGCTGCGGGCACGGGCCGCCGATCTGCGCGCGCTGATCGAATCCGAGCCCACCCTGCCGCTCGCCGACCTCGCCTTCTCCCTGGCCACCACCCGTCCCGCCCTCGACCGGCGCACGGTACTGGTCGGCGGGGACCGCACGCGGCTCGCCGAGGAACTGCTCGCCGTCAGCGAGGGGCGAATACCGGTGCCGGGGCTCGCCGGAGGGCCGGTGCGGGCCGCGGCAGACGACGTCGCCTTCGTGTTCCCCGGGCACGGGCCGCAGTGGCTGGGCATGGCCGACGAACTCCTCGCCGCGTCGCCGGTGTTCGCCGAGCAACTGCACGCCTGTGCCGACGCCCTCACGCCGTTCGTGGACTGGCCCGTCCTCGACGTGCTGCGCGGCACGACGGACACGCCCTCCCTCGACCGGCCGGACGTGGCGCAGCCCGCCCTCTGGGCGATGATGGTCTCCCTGTCCGCGCTGTGGCGCTCCTGGGGTGTGCGGCCCGGCGCCGTGATCGGCTCAAGCGTCGGCGAGATCCCGGCCGCGACGGTCGCGGGCGCCCTGTCCGTCGAGGACGGCGCACGGGCCGTGGCCCTCTTCAGCCAGGCACAGGTGCACCTGCTCGAACGCGGCGTGATGCTGTCCGTGCTGGCGTCCGCCGACGACGTACGCGAACGGCTCACCCGGTACGCGGGACTCGACCTGGCCGCCGTGCACGCCCCCACCTCGGTCCTGGTCTCCGGCACCGAGGACGAGGCCGACGAACTCCTCGCCGAACTGGCCGCGGACGGCATCAGGGCCAGAGGCATCGCGATCCGTCTCGCGGCCCACGGCCGCCAGGTCGACTCCGTGCTCGACCTGGTGCGCGAAGGCCTCGCACCGATCACACCCCGCCCGACGGACGTGCCGATCTACACGGCAACCACGGGCGCCAGGGTCGACCCGCTCACGCTCACCGCGGACCACTGGTGCCGCAACATGCGCGGCGTCGCGGACTTCCAGAGCGCCACCCGCGCCGTCCTGGCGGCCGGACACCGACTGCTGCTCGAGCCGAGCCCCCACCCCGTGCTGACCAGGGCCGTGCAGGAGACCGCCGAGGACGCCGCCGTGGAGGCCGCCGTCATCGGCACGCTGCGCAGAGAGCGGGGCGGCGCCGACCAGATGACCGCCGCGCTCGCCGAACTGCACACGTACGGCGTGCTCCCCGACTGGAACGCGGTGTTCGCGGGCCGGGACGCACGCGCGGTGCCGCTGCCCGCCTACCCGCTGCACACGGCGCCCGGGACCGCCCCCGCCCCGTCCTTCGCCGACCGGCTCGCGGACGCCCCCGACCGCACCGCATTCCTCCTCGACCTGGTCCGCGCACAGGTGGCCGCCGTCGTCGGGGACGCCGGGCCCACGCCCGACGCGAACGCGCCGCTGCTCGAACTGGGCGTCGACTCGGCGGGCGCGGTGCGACTGCGCAACCTCCTGAACGCGGCCACCGGCCTGAACCTGCCGGTCTCGGCGGTGTTCGACACCCCCACGTGCCGTGGCCTCGCCGAGCGCATCGACCGGACCCTGCTCGGCACGGCGGCCGACGACGACCAGCCGTTGGCCTTCGCGACGGTGGGGGACGACGAGCCGATCGCCGTCGTGGCGATGAGCTGCCGCCTGCCCGGCGGCGTGCGCAGCCCCGAGGACCTGTGGGAGCTCCTTTCCACGGGCGGCGACGGCATCACCGCGTTCCCCACCGACCGTGGCTGGGACCTGGACGGGCGCTACGACGAGGACGCCGAGCGGGCCGGCGGCTACTACCAGCGCGAGGCCGGATTCCTGCACGACGTCGACCAGTTCGACCCCGAGTTCTTCGGGATATCGCCGCGCGAGGCGCTGGCCATGGACCCGCAGCAGCGGCTGCTCCTCGAGATCGGCTGGGAGGCGATCGAGCGCGCGGGCATCGACCCGGACGGGCTGCGGGGCAGCCAGGCGGGCGTGTTCGTGGGCGCGATGACGATGGACTACGGGCCGCGGCTGCACGAGGCCCCCGCCGACCTCGAGGGCTATCTGCTCACCGGCAACACCGCGAGCGTCGCCTCCGGCAGGCTCTCCTACTCGTTCGGGTTCAACGGGCCCGCCGTCACCCTCGACACGGCGTGCTCCTCGTCGCTGGCCGCCCTGCACCTGGCCGTGCAGTCGCTGCGCCGCGGCGAGTGCCCCCTCGCCCTGGCGGGCGGTGTCACGGTCATGCCGTCGCCGGGCATGTTCGTGGAGTTCAGTCGGCAGCGCGCGCTTGCCCCCGACGGGCGCTGCAAGGCGTTCTCGGCGAGTGCCGACGGGTTCGGCCTCGCCGAGGGCGCCACCATGGTGCTCCTCGAGCGGCTGTCCGACGCACGCCGCAACGGGCACCCCGTCCTCGCCCTGATCAAGGGCACCGCGATCAATCAGGACGGCGCGTCCAACGGCCTCACCGCCCCCAGCGGCCCCGCGCAGCGCAGGGTCATCCGGCAGGCGCTCGCCGACGCGGGCGTCCCGGCCGCCGAGGTCGACGCCGTCGAGGCGCACGGCACCGGCACCCGCCTGGGCGACCCGATCGAGGCGGACGCCCTGCTCGCCACCTACGGCCGCGAACACCCCGCCGACCGGCCGCTGCTGCTCGGCTCGGTGAAGTCCAACATCGGCCACACGCAGGCGGCCTCCGGAGTCGCCGGCCTCATCAAGATGGTGCTCGCGCTGCGGCACGGCGTACTGCCCTCGAGCCTGCACATCACCGAGCCCACCCCGCACGTGGACTGGGCATCGGGCGCCGTGTCGCTGATCACCGAGACCACGCCGTGGCCCGAGGTGGGACGCCCCCGGCGGGCCGCCGTTTCCTCGTTCGGCATCAGCGGCACCAACGCCCACGCCGTGCTGGAACAGGCACCCGACGAGACCCCCTACGGAACCCCCGTCGACCCGCCGCGGACGTCCGAGCCCACCCCGCTGGTGTTCTCCGCGCGCACGGAGGACGCCCTGCGCGCCCACGCGGCCCAACTGGCCACCGCCTCACAGGCGTTGGCGCCGACCGACATGGCCGATGCCCTGCTGTCGCGGTCGGTGTTCGACCACCGGGCCGTGGTGGTGGCGGGCGGAGCGGAGGCGCTGGCGGCGGTGTCCGCAGGCACCGAGTCCACCCGCGTGGCGATCGGTGTCGCACGGCCTGTGGGGAAGGTGGCGTTCGTGTTCCCCGGTCAGGGTTCGCAGTGGCTGGGCATGGGTGCCCACTTGGCGGAGTCGTCGCCGGTGTTCCGCGCCTCCTTGGATGCGTGCGCTGAGGCGCTCGCCCCGTATGTGGACTGGTCGCTGCACGAAGTGCTCGCCGATGGGGCCGAGTTGGAGCGGGTGGATGTTGTGCAGCCCGCGCTGTTCGCGGTGATGGTGTCGCTGGCCGCGCTGTGGCGTTCGTACGGTGTGGAGCCCGACGCGGTGGTCGGGCACAGTCAAGGCGAGATCGCCGCCGCGCACGTCGCGGGAGCGCTGTCGTTGGACGACGCCGCCAAGGTGGTGGCGCTGCGCAGCAAGGCGATCCTGGCGCTCTCGGGCCAGGGCGGCATGGTGTCGCTTTCGGTGACGGTCGACGAGGCGCGCGAGCGGATCGCGCGCTGGGACGGGCGGATCTCGCTCGCCGCGGTCAACGGCCCGCGGTCGGTGGTGGTGGCGGGCGACGCCGACGCACTGGACGAGCTGATCGAGTCCTGCGCGGCCGACGAGGTGCGGGCACGTCGGGTGCCTGTGGACTATGCCTCGCACTCGCCGCATGTGGAGCGTATTCAGGAGGCGTTGGCGGGCGTGCTGGCCGGGGTTGAGCCGCTGCCCGCGAGTGTGCCGATGCTGTCCACGGTGACGGGGGAGTGGCTGACCGGTTCCGAGGTGGGTGCCGATTACTGGTACCAGAATTTGCGGAATACCGTGCGGTTCGAGGAGGCCACGCGCGGCCTGCTCGACCACGGGGTCGGCGCGTTCGTCGAGTGCAGCCCGCACCCCGTGCTCACCATCGGCGTGTCCGAGACGGTGGAGGCCACCGGTGGCGACGCCGTCATGGTGGGTACGCTGCGCCGGGACGAGGGCGGTCTCGACCGGTTCCTGCTCTCCGCCGCCGAGGCGTACGTGGAAGGCCTGCCCTTCGAGTGGCGGCAGACCGTGCCCGCCGGGCGGCACGTGGACCTGCCCACCTACCCCTTCCAGCGCAAGCACTACTGGCTGGACGCCCCCCGCGACCTGCGCTTCGTCGAAGCGGCCGGTGGTCTCGGCCTTGCGGACGCCGATCACCCGCTGCTCGGCGCCGCCGTGGACCTCGCCGACGAGCAGGGCCTGGTGTGCACCGGCAGGCTGGGCACCGACACCCACCCGTGGCTCGCCGACCACGCCGTCGCACAGACGATCCTCCTGCCCGGCACCGCCTTCGCGGAGATCGCGCTCGCGGCGGGCGGCAGGCTCGGCCTGGACGAGGTGGAGGAACTGGCCCTGGCCGCACCGATGGTGCTGCCCGAACGCGGCGGAGTACGCCTGCGGGTGACGGTCGGCGGCGACGACGGCTCCGGCCGCCGGGCGCTGAGCATCGACTCCTGCCCGGACGGACCGGTCGGATTGGAGGCCCCGGCCGCCGGTGCCGACTGGACCCGGCACGCCACCGGCTTCCTCACCACCGGAGCCCCCGCCGAGCCGGCCGCGCTCACGCAGTGGCCGCCCGCCGAAGCCGAGCCCGTCGACATCGAGGGCCTCTACGACAGCCTGGAGGGGGCCGGGTTCGGATATGGGCCCGCCTTCCAGGGACTGAGGGCGGCATGGCGCGGCGAGGGCGCCGTGTACGCCGAGATCGAGCTTGACGAGGACCAGCACCGGGACGCCGCTTCGTTCGGCCTCCACCCGGCGCTGCTTGACGCCGCGCTGCACGCCTGCACGCTCGGCGGCCTCGTCGAAGACGCCGGTCGCCCCCGGCTCCCGTTCTCCTGGAGCGGGATCCGCTGGCACGCGACCGGTGCCACGGCGGCGCGGGTACGGCTCACACCTGCCGGACCCGACGCCGTCTGCCTGGAACTGACCGACGTACAGGGAAACCCCCTGGCGACGGTCGCATCCCTGGTCCTGCGGCCGATCGCCGCCGACCACTGGGGTGCGCGCCACCGCGATTCACTGTTCCGGCTGGAGTGGGTGGCCGCACCGACCCGTGCGGCCACTCCCGCTCCCGCCCGCGGTTGCGCCGTCGTCGGCCCGGACGACCTGAAGGCCGGCGCGGGTCTCGCCGCGGCCGGTATCGCCGTCGAGGAGTACGACGGCCTCGCGGCCCTCGCCGAGTCCGGGGTGCCGGAGCTGGTCGTCGTCCCGTGCGCCGAGGACGACACGGAGCCGGTCGCCGCCGCCCGCACGGCCGCCCTGCGCGCGCTGCGCATCGCCCAGGAGTGGCTGGCCGACGACCGTTTCCTCGCATCCCGCCTCGTCTTCATGACCCGAGGGGCCGTCGCGACCGGACCCGACGAGGACGTGCCCGGCCTCGCCGACGCGGCGGTGTGGGGCCTGATCCGGTCGGCGCAGTCCGAGAACCCCGACCGGTTCACACTGGTCGACGTGGACGGGCACGACACCTCCTGGCCTGCATTGCCCGCCGCCCTCGCCGCCGCCGAGCCCCAATTGGCGCTGCGCGACGGCGAGGTGCTGGTGCCGCGCATCGCGCGGACCCGGCCGCCGTCCGACGTGGACTCCGGCATCGCGTTCGCCCCCGGTGGCACCGTCCTGGTGACCGGAGCCACCGGCATGATCGGCGGTCTCGTCACCCGGCACCTCGTGGCCGAGCACGGCGTACGGCACCTCGTCCTGGCCAGCCGCAGCGGCCCTGCCGCCCCGGGCGCCGAGGACCTCAGCACCGAACTGACCGGCCTCGGCGCGCACGTGACGCTCGCCGCCTGCGACGTCACCGACCCCAACGCGCTGGCGGAACTCCTTGCCGATGTGCCGTCGGACCATCCGCTGACCGGCGTGGTGCACTCGGCGGGCGTCCTGGACGACGGCACGATCAGCTCGCTGACCCCGGACCAGGTCGACCGAGTGTTCCGCCCCAAGGTCGACGCGGCCTGGCACCTGCACGAGCAGACCCGCGACCTGGACCTCTCCGCGTTCGTGCTCTTCTCCTCGGCCGCCGGCATCCTCGGCGGCCCCGGCCAGGGCAACTACGCGGCGGCCAACGCGTTCGTCGACGCGCTCACCCAGCACCGCAGGGCCGCCGGACTCCCCGCGACATCGCTGGCGTGGGGCCTGTGGGAGACGGCAAGTGCGATGACCGGCGCCATGGCGGGCAGCGACGTGGAGCGGCTTTCCCGCTCCGGTGTCGCGGGCCTGACCGAGGAGCAGGGCCTCGCGCTGTTCGACCTCGGCTGCGCGGCGGACGACGCGGTCGTGGTGCCGATGCGGCTCGACCTCGCCGCCCTGCGCGGCGGGCCCGACGAGGTGCCACCGCTGCTGCGCGGCCTCGTACGCCCGCGGGCCGCCAAGGCGGCCGCCACGAGCGAGGAGCCGCTGGCGCAGCGCCTCGCCGGTCTCACGGAGGAGGAACAGGGGCGGGAACTCCTGCTGCTCGTCCGGGACCAGACGGCGGCCGTGCTCGGCTATGTGCCGGAGGAGCTCGATGTCTCCGGCGCCCTGACCCAGCTCGGCCTGGACTCCCTGACCGCGCTGCAACTGCGTAACCGGCTCGCCGGCGCGACCGGGCTCCGCCTGCCCACCACCGTCGTCTTCGACCAGCCGACAGGACCGGCGCTCGCCGGGTACCTCCGGCGTGAACTCGCCTCGGGGGCCGCGGCCGACGCCGGGGGTGAGGCTCCCGCCTCGACCGCCGCCCTGGCGGTCGAGGACACGCTCACCGGTCTGTACCGGCAGGCCTGCGACCTCGGCCTGTACGAGGAGGGGTGGCAGATGGTGAACGCGGCCGCCCGGGTGCGCCCGGTGTTCGAGACGCCGGACGAGGTGCCCGCACTGCCGCCGGTCACGCTGGCGACCGGGCCGGGCACTCCGCTGCTCTGCCTGCCGCCGACGATGGCGCCCTCCGGACCGCACTACTTCGGCCGGTTCGCCCCGGTGTTCGCGGGCGAGCGGGACGTGACCGTGCTGCCCAACCCCGGCTTCGCGGCGGGGGAGTCGCTGCCCGCGACCAGGGACGCGGTCGTGCGCTTCCAGGCCGAGGCCGTCAGGAGGGAGGCCGGCGGCCGACCGTTCGTGCTCGTCGGCTACTCGTCGGGCGGCTGGCTGGCCAACGCGGTCGCCGCGCTGCTCGAACAGCAGGGCAGCGCACCGGCGGCCGTGGTGCTCGTGGACACCTACACCGCGACGACCTCGTTCGAGGGCCGGCTCGAGGAGGCGCTGCGGCAGCGCGCGGCGACCAGCGAGGCGTTCGAGCTGATGTCGGGCGCGCAACTCACCGGGCAGGGCGGCTACTTGCGCGTGTTCGGCGACTGGGAGCCCGAACCGATCGACACACCGACGCTGTACGTGCACGCCACCTTCCCGCCGGGGGAGTCGCAGGCGCTGGAGACCGAGGACGACTGGCGCCCCCGGTGGCCCCTGCCGCACGAGGCCGCCGACGTCCCCGGCGACCACTTCACGATCATGGACGACCACTCGGAGTCGACGGCGCTCGCCGTACGGGCCTGGCTGGCCGACGACCGGACCACCAACTCCCCCTGAGGGCAACCAAAGACAGACCAGCGAACCACCGAAGACACAACAGAGTCATCCGCACACTGAGTACGACAACCACAGCAGAACGGACGATCGACATGACTGTTGCCGACGGCAGCGACCTCTGGCTCCGCCGGTTCCACCCCGCACCGGACTCCCCGGTCCGGCTGGTGTGTTTCCCGCACGCGGGCGGATCGGCGAGCTTCTACTTCCCCGTATCGGCCGCGCTCCAGAGCGACTGCGACGTGACGGCCCTGCAGTACCCCGGCCGTCAGGACCGGCGGTCCGAGCCGAACGTGGACGACATAGGCGTGCTCGCCGACCGGATCGCGCCCGTGGTGGCGCCCCTGTTCGACCGGCCCGTCGTGTTCTTCGGGCACAGCATGGGCGCGATCATCGCGTTCGAGGTCGCACGCAGGCTCCAGGAGCGCGGCCACACGCCCGCGATGCTCTTCGCCTCCGGGCGCCGCGCACCGTCGACGCGACGCGTGGAGAACGTCCACCAGCGGGACGACGACGGCATCGTGGCCGAGATGAAGGCCATGAGCGGGACCGACGCCCAGGTGCTCGGTGACGAGGAACTGCTGCGGATGGTGCTGCCCGCGATCCGCAGCGACTACCGGGCCATCGAGACGTACGGACCCGTGGACGCGACCGTCGACTGCCCGATCACCGCCCTGGTGGGCGACGCGGACCCGAAGACGACGGTGCCGGAAGCGGACGAGTGGCGCTCCCACACGACGGCCGCGTTCGACATCAAGACGTTCCGCGGGGGTCACTTCTTCCTCAGCCCGCGCGCGGCGGAGGTGATCTCACTGATGCGCGAGACGCTGCGCGGCGCCGTGACCGTCGGCTAGGCACCGGTCAGGCAGGGGAGAACGGGGGTTGGACGAGAAGGTGGTCCAGCCCCCGTCGCGCCGTACGCGATGCGGCGCACCGAGGCATGAGCTCACGCGATGCGGCGGCACCGTGGCACGAGCCCACACGATGCGGTGCGGCCTGGCGCGACCTCAGATGTAGCCCGCGCGCACCGCGTAGGCCACCGCATGGGTGCGGTTGCGCAGTTGGAGGCGGGAGGTCAGATTCTGCAGGACGTTCTTCACCGTCCGCTCGGAGTACGCGAGCTTGACCGCGATCTGCCCGGTGTCCAGTCCCTCCGCGACCAACTGGAGGACTTCGACTTCGCGTGGCGTGATTCCCATCGTGGGGAGTCCGGCCGGACTTGGTGTGCTGCTCTTGAGCTGTCCCATACGGGTGAGGAAGGTGCCTAATAAGTCGGCCGGTAAGTCACCGTCACCCCGGTGAGCCGCGAGCACGGCCCGCAGCAGCCGCGCGGGCGTGGCCTCTCGTCGCCATACGATCGAGGTGACCCCGCACCCGGCGACATCCAACAGGTCGGCTTCCCGCATCCGGTCCACCACCAGGACCGCCCGGACGCCCTTGACGCGGACGAGTGTGCGCAGGCTCAGCAAGGTCGTCTCGTCGACGGAACAGGCGACGAGCAGGGCGACTTGGCCGCGGTCCTGCTGGGTGGTGTCCACCAGCTCGATCTCCGGGTACTGACGGAACTGACTGAGTACGCCGGCCCGGGAAATCGGGTCCGATGTGTGAACGGACAACAGCACCCGCTCAGTCGTAGGGACACTCTCGACGGTCTGCTGCACGGGCTAGAGCTCCTTCTGCTTCCATGAAGGCCCAGGGGGCTCGAGCACGGCAGACATGAGTGTGCGCCGCCACCCCCTCGTCGACCAGATAATCAGGTACTGCGTTGGTGCCCTAGGAGGCTCAACGTGTTCCTGATCACCAGGTTGGTGCTCACCGCTCACGTCCTGCTGATGTTGCGCTGACGTCCGCTCCTTCGGGACCTGCCCACCGGGCGCCAGGAACTACTGTCGGGAGCATGGTCGAACACGATGCCCTCAGTGCCACCCGCGATGCCTACGACGATGCTGCTCACACCTATGCGCAACTGTTCCGCGACACGTTGCGCGACAGCCCCCTGGACCGCGCGATCCTGGGTGTGTTCGCCGAGGCGGTCGGCGCGAGCGGGGACACTCAGGTCGCGGACCTGGGGTGCGGACCTGGCCATGTCACGGCCCATCTGGCGGAGTTGGGACTGCTGGCATCCGGTGTCGACGCCTCACCCACGATGATCGAATTGGCTCGAGAGGCCTACCCGGGCCTGCGGTTCGACGTGGGCTCGATGGCCGCGCTGGACATCGCTGACGGCGCGCTGGGCGGCGTGCTCTCCCGTTGGTCCGTCATTCACACGCCGCCGCGGGAACTCCCCGTTATCCTGGCGGAGTTCCACCGCGTTCTGGCACCTGGCGGTCACCTCCTGATCGGCTTCTCGGCGAGCGAGGACCAGACCCACCTGACGCAGGTCTTCGACCACGCGGTCGCACCCGCCTATCGGTGGTGGCCCGACCACCTCGCCGCGCTGCTGCGCGAGTCCGGGTTGGCCGAGGTGGCCCGGATGGTCCGAGAGCCGCAGCCCACCGACCGCCGACAGTTCAAGGAGATCCAACTGCTCGCCCGCAAAGCGTAGGCAGGCCCAGGAGGAACCGCCTTGGCCCAGGGGATCCCGCGAGCCGTGCCGCCCCTGCGGCCTTCGGCGGTCGTACTGTCGAACCGACACCGAGGAGGACCTCTGATGCGCAGCGTGACCTATTCGATGAACGTCTCCCTTGACGGCTACATCGCCGGCCCGGACGGCGGCATCGACTGGGGCGCGCCCGACGCGGAGGTCTTCCGCTTCTGGATCGACGAGATTCGGGGGATCGACGTCCACCTGCTGGGCCGACGGCTGTACGAGACGATGCTGTACTGGGAGACCGCCGACCAGGACCCGTCGCTCGATGAGGCGAACCTCGAATGGGCCGGGCTCTGGAAGCCGCTGCCCAAGGTGGTGTTCTCCACCACGCTGTCGGAGGTGCAGGGCAATGCACGCCTGCTGTCCGGCGGCCTGGCCGAGGAGATCGAGCGGTTGCGGGCCGAGCCGGGAGACGGCGAGATCGCGATCGGCGGCGCGACACTCGCCGCCGAGGCGGCCGCGGCGGGTCTGATCGACGAGTACCGGGTCGTGGTCCACCCGGTACTGGTGGGCGGCGGCATTCCGTTCTTCCCCCAGCACGAGCGCCAGGTGAATCTCGAACTCGTCGAGACCCGCACGTTCGCCTCGAAGGCCATCTACCTCCGCTACCGCGTGGCGCGCTAGGCCTTGGCGGGCCTTCGCCGTCCGAACCCGGCCTGAGCAAGTCCGAGGACGTCATGTCATCCGGCTCGCCCGCCCCACGCACGTACGCCGGATGTTCGCCGTGCGCCGCGCCAAGGGCCCCGCGGGCTCCCGCCGATCCGCTCGTCGGTCAGTCGCCGGTGTCGGTCGCCCAGATCGGCGCGCCCTGGTGGTAGATGACGACGTTGCCGTCGTCCTGGACGGCCAGGTGGGCACCGCTACGCCCGTTGGTGTCGGAGGCCCAGAGAGGCTTGTCGTTCTCTGTGTAGACGACGAGATTGCCGTCCTCCTGCATGACGGCGTAGGCCGCCTGTTCGCCGGCCGTGTTGGAGGCCCACACCGGCTTGGAGACCGATTCCCTGTAGAGGACGAAGTTGCCGTCCTCCTGAAGGCGCAGGATCGCCCGCCCGTTTCCCGACGTCCAGGCCTGGTTGCGGCGGATCGTGGCCTCTGGTGTTCCGGGACGGAAGGTCGCATCGCTCATGGTGTGCTTTCCCCTCTCGGCTACTCGGCTACATGGGGCTGCTGTCCGATCCCCTGGGACGGTAGCGCCCGGAGCGCGGCTGGCAGAGGACGAATAGCGTCAACCGGAAAAGACCATCTATTTCAGGCCCACCGATTCCGAGTTCGTGCTTGCCACTTGCCACTTGCCGCTCGTCGCGTGCGGGAACTGCGAGAGGTTTCCGATGCCTTCGCCCGTCTCTGGGGGGCTCAGACCGCCGCCGCCCCGCACACGACGGTCGGTCACGGCCCGGGCAGGCACGGAGGTCAAGGGGCCAGACGCAGCAGGGTCTCCCGGAAGGAGACCGCGTTCTTCGGGGGACGGTTGTGGGGCATCTTGGCCAGGGCTGCGGCCATGCCGCAGGTGTTGGTCACGCCGGAGAAGACGAGTCCGGCGCCGATGGCCCCGGACAGCCAGTGCGCGGGCGTCCAGGCGAGACCGGCCACGAAGCCGGCGAGGACCAGGGTGCCGGCGGCGAGGCGGACCTGGCGGTCCATGGGCCAGGTCGCGCGGGCGCCGGCCGGGCGCTCGACCTCGTGGCCCGCAGAGGCCCAGGCGGTGGTGCCGCCTTCGAGGGTGGCGGCATCGATGCCGTGGGCGGCCAGCTGGGCGCAGCCCCTGGCGGAGCGTGTTCCGGAGGCGCAGACGACGAGGAGCGGCGTGCGCTGTGCGGCCTTCCTCAGGGTGTCGGCGGCCGTGTCCAGGCGGTCCAGGGGGATGTTGTGGGCGCCGGGCAGGTGGCCGGTGGCGTACTCGCCGGGGGTGCGTACGTCGATCACGGTGAACTCGCCGAAGCGGGCGGTGGCCTGGGCGGAAGTGAGTGCGGTGGTGGTCACGGAACAGATGCCTTTCTGGGCTGGTTCCCACGGTAGGATACCCATGGGGGTATGAGAGGAGGTTGGTGTGCAACTCGACATGAGTGCCGAGGAACTGAAGTCGGCGCTGAACCGGCTACGGCGGGCGCAGGGCCAGCTCGCGGGAGTGATCAAGATGATCGAGGAGGGCCGGGACTGCGAGGACGTGGTCACGCAGTTGTCCGCGGTCTCCAAGGCGCTGGACCGGGCCGGGTTCTCGATCATCGCGACGGGTCTGCAGCAGTGCATGACCAGCGAGGACCCGCAGGTGCGCGACTCGGCGCAGATGCGCGCCCGGCTGGAGAAGCTGTTCCTTTCGCTGGCCTGACCGTTCCGCCCTCCCGTGGGGCCTGCCGCGGACGTGCCGACAGCGGGGCGTCCGCGGCAGGCCCCACGGGTGTTTCACAGCAGGGCGCCGGTCGCCATCACCGCGGCTACCGTCAGCAGCAGGCCGCCGAAGACTTGCTGCAGGACGGCGGGCTGGACCTTCGCGGACAGCCGCTTGCCGTCCCACGCCCCCAGGACCGCCGTCGCGATGAACGGCATGATCAGAGCCCAGTCCAGGCTGACCTCGGTGGCCGCCCGGGCCGCGAGAGCGACCAGCGCGTTGGCGACGATGACCAGCAGGCTCGTGCCGACGGCCGCGCTCATCGGCACCGCCAGCGCCGCCACCAGGGCGGGGACGGCGAGGAAGCCGCCGCCGACCCCGAGGAACCCGGTCACCGCACCCAGCGCGGCGCCCGCTCCCGTTGCGCGGGGCGCCGACACTGTTCCGTTCACCGGCGGTGTGCGCGGGCGCAGCATGCGCAGCCCGGCGAGCACCGCGAGGGCGGCGAAGGCCAGGGTCAGCACCGTGGCGGGGATACGCGCGGACAGCAGGCCGGCCGCCGCGGCGGGCAGCAGTCCCGCCGCGGCGAACAGCAGTCCGGCTCGCCAGCGCACCGTTCCCGCCCGGGCGTGGGCCACCAGCGCGGTGAGCGAGGTGGCGATCACGATGATCAGGCTGGCAGTGGTGGCCTCGGCCGGGCTGAAGCCGAGCAGGTAGGTCAGGGCGGGGACGGTCAGGATGCTGCCGCCCGCCCCGAGTGAGCCCAGGGCGAGACCGACCAGCGCCCCGGCGAGCAGGGCGAGCACGAACGCGGTCATATGACGGTGCCCGCCGCCCCGTGCGCGTCCTGGACGGGCAGACCCTGATCGGCCCAGTCCACCATGCCGCCGATGACGTCGACAGCCGTCACACCGCGCTCGGCGAGCAGGCGCACGGCCTGCTGGGAGCGGTTGCCGGAGCGGCAGATCAGCACGAGACCACGGCCGTCATCGGGACCGGGCGGAGCCGCGCCCCGGGCCAGCCGCGACAGCGGCCAGAGCGTTGCCCCGGGGGCGTGGCCGGCCCCGAACTCGTTCTCCTCACGGACGTCGGCGAGCAGCGCGGAGCCGTCCTCGACGGCGCGGCGGGCCTGTGCCGGTGTGATGCGGCCGGGGCCGCTGTGCGGCAAGAGCATGATGCTTCCTCTGATGCTCTGACCCCGGGCGGACCGTGAGGGGCCGGCAGGGTCAGGTGGTGCGGTCAGTGTTGGGCGGGGGAGACGAGACTGAGGCCGGCGTCGGCGGCAGCGGCGTAGCCGTCGTCGACGGCGACGACGTCACGTCCGGCGGAGTCCAGGACGGAGGCGGCGATCGCCGCGCGCATGCCGCCCGCGCAGTGCACCCACACGGTCCCGGCGGGCACCTCGTCCAGCCTCTGGTGGACCTGGTGGATCGGGATGTGCACGCTGCCCTCGATCCAGCCGTCGGCCCGCTCCGCGTCCCGGCGTACGTCCAGCACCACGGGGTTCTCGCCCCGCTCACGGGCGGCGGTCAGGTCGGCGAATGTCGCCCGAGGGAACGAGGCGAGCGGCGCCCCGCCGGTAGTCCAGTCGGCCGGGGAGCCGACGGCCGCGGCGGCCGGGCGGTCGATTCCCACCCGGGCAAGCTCCCGCTGGGCGCGGGTGATGTCCTCGGCACTCTCGGCGAGCAGGGTGACCGGCTTGCCCCACGGGATCAGCCACGCCAGGTAAGTGGCCAGCTGGCCCTCGACCTCGAAGTTGAGCGAACCCGCGACATGGCCTTCCGAGAACGCCACACGGTTGCGCAGGTCGATGACCCACTCCCCGGCCGCCAGGCGGCGGGCGATCCCTCTGGCGTCAGCCCGCTCAGGTGCGGTCAGGTCTATAGGAGCGGGGCCTGCGGCATTGGCCGGGCCCATGTGGGTGTAGTAGGCCGGGACGTCGTCCAGGCCGGTCAGCAGCTCCTTGACGAACGTCTCCGCGTCCTGGAGCAGCGCCGGGTTGGATGTCTTCTCCGTGCCGATGGTGCTGTGGTCGCCGTTGGCCTGGGTGGAGGAGCAGAAGCTGCCGAACCCGTGTGTCGGCATCACCGCCACGTCGTCGGCCAGCTGGGCGGCGAGCCGGTGCGCGGAGGCGTGCTGGGCGCGGGCCAGGTGCTCGGTGAGCCGCGGCTCCACCAGATCGGGACGGCCCACGCTGCCGATCAGCAGCGAGCCGCCGGTGAACGCGGCCACCGCACGCCCGGCCTCCTCCAGCACATAGGAGGTGTGGTGCGGGGTGTGCCCGGGAGTGGCCACGGCCCGCAGCGCCAGGCCCTCGTCGACCTCCTCGGTATCGCCGTCGGCCACCGGGAGGCGGGCGTAGGCCACCGACGCCCCGGCGGGCACCAGGTAGCGGGCGCCGGTCAGCCGGGCCAGCTCCAGACCACCGGTGACGTAGTCGTTGTGCACGTGCGTCTCCGCGACGGCCACGATCCTGACTCCGCGCCGGGCCGCCGCCGCGATCACCCGGTCGATGTCCCGCGGCGGATCCACGACCACCGCCGCCCGGGCCCCGCCCGCCAGATAGCTGCGGTTGCCCAGACCTTCGGTCTCCAAGACGTCGGCAAAGAACACGGCGCACTCTCCCTCACTCCGAAATTACCCCCCGGGGTATCTCCATCCACCGTAACAGAGATACCTAGGGGGGTATTTTCGGGCGGGTGTGTGACGGCCGCACACAGGCGGATCACGCGCTCCTTTCCGCACCTGGCGCACCAGTGGCGTCGGCGGAACTCCGGCCATGAACCGTGCGCAACGGGCGCTGTTCACCCCGCACTGGTTCCGCGAAGGGCCCAACGGCCCGTCAGGTACGGCGAATCCGCCCTGCCCCGCGGGCCTCCCTGCCCAACCGCGTTCGGCGCGGAACGCGCCGGCGGTCGATAGGGTCGGTCCATGTCCAGTCCTGGAGACGTGCCGCCGGAGATCCTGAACCGGGTGCGGTCGATCTGTCGGCAGCTGCCCGAGTCGTACGAGGAACCGGCCTGGATCGGCGTGCGCTGGCGCATCCGTACGCGGACGTTCGCCCATGTCTACGCGCCGGACGTGGATCGCTACCCGGTCTACGCCTCGTACGTATCCGCAGATCAGGAACCGGTGGTGATGACTTTTCGGGTACCCGTCGACGACCTGCTCGGCCTGACCGCCGGTGGTTTCCCGTTCCTCCGTGCCGACTGGGGCCATAACGTCGTCGCCGCGATTCTCGGTGACCACACCGACTGGACCGAGCTCGCCGAACTGATCACCGACAGCTACCGCGAAATGGCCCCGAAGTTCCTCGCCGCCCGGGTGCCCCTCCTGCCGCCGATCAGCTGACCGGCGGTGGGCCTCGCCTCCCGCCGCACCACGCCCTGCGTGTGGACCTCCACCAAGGCCGTGCGCGCGCACGATCCAACTCCCTTGCCCTGGAAGCGGGCTGAGGCGCGAGGTGCGTGGGAGTCGTGAAGAGTTTGTGCGCGATTCTTGGGATTCGGTCATCGGAGAGGAAAACTCGGAGGGCTCACTCGGCGCTTTCGAACAGGTCGGGCGCCGACCCATGCGATGGGAGACCGATCAACGATGTTCACTCTGGTACGGAGCAGAGCGCGGGCGGCCGCGCTCGCGCTCTCGGCCGTCGCGGCCCTCACCTTCGGCACGACCGCCACGACCGGCGCGGCAGCGGCACCAGCCCCCGGGCCCGCTCCCACGAAACAGGGACCGACCTCGGTGGCCTACGTCGAGGTGAACAACAACAGCATGCTGAACGTCGGCAAGTACACCCTCGCCAACGGCGGCGGCAACGCCTTCGACGTCGCCGTGATCTTCGCGGCGAACATCAACTACGACACGAGCAAGAAGGCGGCGTATCTGCACTTCAACGAGAACGTGCAGCGCGTCCTCGACAACGCCGCCACGGAGATACGGCCGTTGCAGCAGAAGGGCATCAAGGTCGTCCTCTCGGTGCTCGGCAACCACCAGGGCGCGGGCTTCGCGAACTTCCCGTCCCAGAAGGCGGCTTCGGCGTTCGCGAAGCAGATGTCGGACACCGTGACCAAGTACGGCCTCGACGGGATCGACTTCGACGACGAGTACGCCGAGTACGGCAACAACGGCACCGGCCAGCCCAACGCCAGCTCGTTCGTGCACCTGGTGACGGCGCTGCGCGCGAACATGCCGGACAAGATCATCAGCCTCTACAACATCGGCCCGGCCGCGTCGCGCCTCTCCTACGGCGGCGTCGACGTCTCGTCGAAGTTCGACTACGCCTGGAACCCGTACTACGGCACCTGGCAGGTCCCCGGCATCGCACTGCCCAAGTCGAAGCTGTCGCCGGCGGCCGTCGAGATCGGCCGGACCTCGCAGAGCACGGTCGCCGGCCTCGCCCGCCGCACCGTCAGTGAGGGATACGGCGTCTATCTGACGTACAACCTCGACGGAGCCGACCGCAGTGCCGATGTCTCCGCGTTCACCAGGGAGTTGTACGGCAGTGACGCCGTCTACACGCCGTAGGGCGACGGCACGCCCCAGTGCGCGGTGCCTCCTCGGGGTCTGCCGCATCCCGTAGGTTCGCGATCCGTGCAAGCCGCGCCCTTGACAACGATGTCGGGGGCGCGGCGCGGGCGGGCGATGGGGCCTGTCTGGGGCGGGAAGCGGGATGCGGGGACGGGGGAGACTGTCTGGTGCAAGGGCAGGACATGAGACGGGATTTGGGAACAGGAGGAACCGTCATGCGTATCCCCGGACCCGAGCATCAGGAGGACGGCGGGCTGAGTGCCGTCGCGGCCGCGGGCGGGCTGCACCACTACCAGTTACGCCTGCACGAGGCGCACGGCCCCGTCGTGCGCTTTCAACTGCCGGGCGCGGACACGGCCGTGTCGGTCGCCGATCCCGTGCTTCTGGAGGCCACGGCACACATCGACAAGCGGCCCGAGGAACTGTTCGCTTTCCTGGACCCGCTGTGCGAGGCGGACAACCTGCAAGTGCTGTCCGCCGACGAGCACACGCCCTGGCGCCGCGTCCTGCTCTCCGTGCTCGCCGGACGGCCGGCGCACGAGCGGCACTTCGCGCGCTTCACCGAGCTGGCGCAGGAGCTCGCGGACCGTTGGGCCGGGCAGGCCGACGGCGAACCCGTCGAGCTGCAGAAGCAATTGACCGCGCTGTCGCTCCGCATGATCTGCGGGTTCGCGCTCGGCGGCGCGGAAACCGACACGGACCGTGTCGTCGCCGCGTTCGAGGAAGTGCTCACCGAGCACCTCGGACGGCTCTACCAGGTGCCCCGGGACGACCCGCGCGCGGCGGAGCGGGCCGAGGAAGCCCTCGCGTACCTGCGCGCGACGGTCGACCGCATGGTGGCGACACACCGCTCGGGCGACGGCACCGAAGGCACCGCCCGCGCCGACCGCAGCGACCTGATCGGGGCACTCGTCGAGGCCGGTCAGAGCCCGGCGCGGATCAGGGACACCGTGATGGTGACGCTGCTCGCCGCCCACCACACCACCGGCGTCGCCGTGTCGTGGACGCTGCACCTGCTGGGCCACCACCCCGAGGCGGCCGACCGCGTCGCCGCCGAACTGGATCAGGTGCTGGGCGAGCGCGCCACGCCCGACTACCGCGATCTGCGGCGGCTCACGTATCTGGACATGGTGCTCAAGGAGTCGATGAGGCTGTTCCCGCCCGGTCCGTACGGCGCGCGCGAGACGACCGAGGACCTGGTCCTTGGCCCGTACGAGATCCCGGCAGGGACGACGGTGTTCTATCCGTTCTGGGCGGTGCACCTGAACCCCGAGCACTGGCCCGAGCCGGAACGGTTCGACCCCGAGCGCTTCACGCCGCAGGAAGTGGCCAAACGGCCGCGGCTCGCGTACGTCCCCTTCGGGATCGGGCCACGCAGCTGCGAGGGCGCCGCTCTGGCGACGATCGAGGCCCAGCTCGTCCTGGCCGTCCTCCTCAAGCGCCTGCGCTTTCGGCCGGCGCCGGGGCACGAAGTGACGCCGGTGGAACGGTTCGTGGTGTGGGCGCGGGACGGAATCCGGATGACGGTGCGGCCACGGGGCCTCTAGGGCGCCGGATCAAGGGCCGCTCGTCAGTGTCGAGATCGGAGACGGGGCCGTTCACCAGAGATCATCGAGCGATACGCTCCTGCGATGCGTCTGATACCCGACGATCCGTTCCCCGAGATCGGCCACCCTTTCACGACCGATGTGAGCGCGGACGGCCGGTGGATCGCCGTCAGTTGTCACGCGAGCGGCCGGGCCGGCCTTGGCCGGATCGCCGTCTACCGGACGAGCGATCTCGCCCTGTGGGACGAGATCGTGCTGGAGCAGGGCATCGAAGGGCTCGTCTTCCATCCCACCTTGCCCGTACTTGCCGTGGGCACGGAGGACGGTGACGAGTTCGAGCTCCGGGGCGGGCTGCACCTGTACGAGCCGGAGACCCGGCGCCGTACCGCCGTGGCTGTTGCCGGGGCCGGTGTCAGCGCCCTGTGCTGGCGGGACGCGCGCCGCCTGGAGGTGACGTTCGCCCGGCCGGTCGTCGACTACGAAGACCTGGGCCGAGTGACGTACACGCGCTCCGTCGCCGAGCGCGACGACTGGCACGCCGTCGCCGCTGACGTGCTCGCGGCTCTGGTCTCCTGGCCGCAGGTGCCGGTGGAGGTCGACTGGAGCCGCATCAAGGGACCGGACATCGACCAACCCCAGCGGTACCTCGCCGCCCTCGCCGCCGAGAGGGGCCGCGCCTGGAACCGGCGGCCCGGGGCGGCCGTCGTGGAGGTCCTGCGGGACGGCCGGATACTGGCCGCGGCGCAGAGCGGGGTCCTGCTGGAGTGCTGGTCGCCGGAGGGCACCCTGCAGTGGACCGTGCCGGTGCCCGACACGCAGCGGCAGCGCAACGGCTGTCGGCTGTACGTCACCCCGGACGAGGAGAGCGTCTGGATCACGCTCCTGGAGGGCGACAGCAGCGACCGGCGCACCCTGCTGTGCCGGTTCGCCCTCGCCGACGGCGCCCGGCTCGCCGAACTCCGCCTCGACTTCCCGGTCGCCATCGCCGCGCGCACGGATGGCGCCTGGGTGGCCAGGGACTCCCGGGAGCTGTTCCCCGGTCCGCGCTGGCCGCCGAACGAGAGCGTCGTGCTCACGCCTTCCGGGCGACAGCTGGCCACCCTGGCGTTGGGGGAGAGCGACAGTTCCTTCGACTTTCCGGTGCGACGCTCGCCCCACCTGCTCTTCCTCTACGGCGTCGGTGGCGGGGACATAAGGCCGGAGGTGCTGGAGAAGTGGGTCGTGCGGGCAGGCCCAGACGGGATCAAGCGGCTGTTCCCGTTCTCCTGGAACGACTCCCTCGGCCCTCACCTGCGCGGCGGTCCCGCCGTCTACGTCGACGACGAGGCCGGGCCTGGACTCGTCCACACCTGCACGGCACGCGACGGCACCCACCTCGTACGCCGCGCCTACCCGGGCGGTGCCGTGGCCTGGGCGCACCGCTTCGACGCGCGGGTCACCGGGGTCGACGTCCACGGCGGCCTCGTCCACGCCGCCGTGACCCGAGCGGGCTCCTGCGAGCTGCTCACGCTGCGAGCAGCGGACGGCACGGTCGTACGACGAAGGACGCTCACCCTCGGCGGGCACGTCTACACCCCGATGAGCCTGAGCGCCGGTCCGGACGGAGACCTGGTGATCGGCACGGTGGAGGGACGGCTGATCAGGACGCGGGCGGACTAGCGCACGCTCCCCGCACTCAACCGCGGTGGCGGCTGGGCATGCGTAACGCCTTCTGCGCAGGCGGCTGTCACGGCGGTCTTTGCTCGCCGTCCGGGCCGCGGTGTATTCGGCCAGCAGCAACTCATGGTGCCCCACCGCGCGTTGCTTCGAAGCCGGAGCACTGGCCACCGGGTGCGAACTGACCGTGAGCTCCGGCGGACCCGACTACGCCGACCCGCGCCCCGATCCCGCGATGCTGGCTCTGCACCGGGCCAACACCGAAGCCCTCGGCCGCAACCTTCTGGACCTGCCCGGCGACGCTGCCGCCGGAGCCGCTCGCACGCCGTACCCATTCCCCACCACCCCTAATGCGCGGTAGGCACTCCCTGCTGGGAACCGAGCCCCGCTCAGGGGGCTGTGTGGTCGCGTATGCCTGCCTAGAACACGCGGTCGCGCCGGATGTGGTGCGGGATGAGGTCGAGAAAGGCGTGCAGCGCCCGCGTCGGCGGATGCGTTGCCGAGGCGACCACGCTGAGCGTCCAGGACAGCGGCGCGTCCGCGAGGGGGACGGGACGCACGGCGTCCCCGGCCGCCTCTGCGAAGTCCGGGGGCAGCAGCGCCACTCCCAGCCCGTGCGCCACGTACTCGGCGATCGTGGTGATGTCCGACACCTCGCTCAGGACACGTCGGGACAGCTCCGCCTTGGTGAACGCGTCGTCCACGATCTGGCGTTGCCCGAATCCCATGGGCATGTCGACGAAGGGTTCCCCGGCAACGTCCTTCAGGCGCACGCTCTTTCGAAGTGCCAGTGGGTGACCGGCGGGAACCAGCAACTGGAGGGGGTACCTCTTGACGGGCCTCACTCTGAGGTGGTCGTCCTTGATGTCGACTCCCACGAAGGCCACGTCGACGTGGCCTTCCTTGATCTTCTCGATCAGACCGGAGGTTCCCCGCTGGGAGGTCTCGGTACGCAACCTGACCTCCGGATGGCGCCGGTGGAAGTCGCCTGCTGCGCGGGCACGTCGACCACGGTCAGCCCGCCGAGCACGCCCACGGTGAGGCTGCCACGCAGATCATGATCCGCCTCGACCACGCCAACACGCTGCCCGCCACGAACGCCGCCGCCACGATCGTCGCGGGCGGCCACGCCGGCAACGTCGACCTGGTGGTGGCCGGTGACGTCCTCAAGGAGAACGGTGTGCTGAAAGCCGGGGACTCCGTCTTCGACGAGGCAACGGCCTCCCGTGACCGGCTGTTCCACGCCGCGGGCCTGCCGCTGGCCGTCTGAGCCGACCGCCCGACCACACGCACGAACACGAACACGAACACGAACGCCGACCGCCTGACGGATGCACGTCACGGCTCTGCTCACGGTCCGTCACCCGCGGCGAGCAGTCGTCTCCGTCCCGAGGGCTGACCGCCAGTTGCCGGACACGCTCCGCTGCCTGGTCGCCTGGAGCGCTACGGCGTCTCCAGGCGACCCGGCGCGAGTTTCAGAAGAACCCATGCCTCTTCGGGCTGTAGGAAACAAGAAGGTTCTTCGTCTGCTGGTGGTACATGCCCAACAGAGGCTCTGACCTGCCGGAAAGTGTGGAATCGTCTGCTACCGAGCCAAGTTGGCCCGGGCCTGGTCCGGATCTTGGAGTGCAGTCTGTGGTGTCGAGGCGCCCGTCATGCTGTACGACCTGGTGCAAGGGACGATTAGGGCGTCTGAGGCTATTCCCGCAGATCATCCGACACCATCCACGGCGAGCTCGCCGCACCGGGCCGAACGCTCAACTCGCATGTCGGCAAAGGCCGGCAGGGTGGATTTACCTCATTGTGTTAGCCGTTCGCTAACAAAGCCGTTGGTCGTGACCGTGAGTGATCAGACAGTCCGCGAGGCCGAGGAGGGCCTCATGGTTGTCGTCGCGCCGTTCCCAGCGGATGCGCAGGCGGCGAAAGCCGTGCAGCAGCCAGGCGATGGTGCGCTCGACGGCGTACCGGAATATGCCCAGGCCGCTGCTGTGTGGCTCGCCGCATTTCGCGATCACCGGGCGGATCCCGCGCTGCCGGAGCAGGTGCTGGTACATGTCGTGGTCGTAGCCGCGGTCGGCCAGCAGCGCGTCAGGGCGCCGGCGCGGTCTGCGGACTCGGCCCGCGACGGCCGAGATCTTGTCGAGCAGGGGCATGAGTTGGGTGACATCGCTGCGGTTGTCGCCGGTCAGCGTGACCGCGAGCGGGATGCCTTGCCTTGGCCGTCGGCCCGCGACCAGTCGAGCTTGCTCTTCGAGCGCAGCTTATCCAGCAGGACGACGTGGAGTTGGTCCCAGACGTCGGCTTCGTTCCAGGCGGCCAGACGCCGCCAGCAGGTCATGCCCGAGCCGAAGCCCAATTCCTGGGGCAGGTACTCCCACTGGATACCGGTGTGTGGCACGAACAAGATGCCGCACAGAACCTGCCGGTCGGGCGCCCTAGGTCAGCCCTGGGCAAGCCCTGGGCCAGCTTCGGTCCCGATTCGGGCATCAACGGCTCGATGAGCGACCACTGGTCATGCCATCTCGGCGAGCTGTCCCCTGACGACGTGGAGGGGCGGCATCCGTTCCGGACGCCGCCCCTTGCGTGACTGACCGGGGGTTACTTGACGTTGACGCCGGTCCAGGCGGCGGCCACGCGCTTGTACTCGGTGGAGTTCGCGCCGTACAGGTCCTTCGCGGCGCGCAGCGTTCCCTTACGGGCCGCCTTGTAGTTGGTGGTCGACGTGAAGTACGTCGTCAGGGCCTTGTACCAGATCTTCTCGGCCTTGCCGCGTCCGATGCCAAGGACCTTGGAGCCGTCGGCGGTCGGCGAGTTGTACTTGACGCCGTTGATCCGCTTCTTGCCGCTGCCCTCGGACAGCAGGTAGAAGAAGTGGTTGGCGATGCCCGAGGAGTAGTGGACGTCGACGTTCCCGGCGTTGGCGCTCCACTTGTCCAGGGAGCCGCCGTCCTTGCTCGGCTTGTCCATGTAACGCAGCGGGGTGCCGTCGCCGTTGATGTCGATCTTCTCGCCGATGAGGTAGTCACCGACGTCCTTGGGGTTCTTGGCCTTGAACTCCACGGCGGCGGCGAAGATGTCCGAGGTGGCCTCGTTGAGGCCACCGGACTCGCCGTTGTACTCCATGTTGCCGGTCGCCGAGGTGACGCCGTGCGTCATCTCGTGGGCCGCGACGTCGATCGACGTGAGAGGCTTCTTGTTGCCCTCGCCGTCGCCGTACGTCATGCAGAAGCAGCTGTCGTCCCAGAAGGCGTTCACGTAGCCGTTGCCGAAGTGGACCCGCGACGACGCGCCCTTGCCGTCGCCGTTGATGCCTTTGCGGCCGTGGACCGACTTGTAGTAGTCCCAGGTGAGCTGGGCGCCGTAGGCGGCGTCGACACCGGCGGTCTGCGCGCTCGAGGGTTTGCCGTTGCCCCAGACGTCGTTGGCGTCCTTGAACAGCTTGCCGGCGCCGCTCTCCGCGTGCTTCAGGTCGAAGGTGCGGTGGCCGCCGCGGGCCTTGTCGGTCAGCTCGTAGCCGCTCGTGCCCTTCTTGGAGCCGACCGTGACCTTGCCGCTGTACTGGCTGTTGCCGGTGCCGTTCTCGATGGCCTGGTACTGGTACAGCTTCTTGCCGGTCGCGGCGTCCGTGATGACGTGGAGCCTGCTGGGCGTGCCGTCCTTCTGCATGCCGGTGACGACGGTCTCGTACGCGAGGACGGGCTTGCCGGAGGCGGCCCAGACCACCTTGCGCGGTGACTGCGCGTCGGCCTGCGCGGTCTTCGCCTTCGCGGCGGTCGACTCGGCGGACTTGGCGACGGAGGACTTGGCCAGCTTCGCGTCCGTGGAGGCGACCTTGACGGTCGCTTCGGTCGCCTTGGTGACGCCCTTCAACTCGCCGCTCTTCGCGGTGTGCACGACGAGGTCGCCGCCAAGGACGGGCAGACCGTCAAAGGTGCGCTCGTAGCGGGTGTGGGTGGTGCCGTCGGCGTCCTTGACGACGTCGCGGACGACGAGCTTCTCCTTGGCACCGAGACCGATCCGCTCGGCGGTCACCGATCTGTCGGCGCTCGCGTCCTGGAGGAGGTCCGCGCGGGCCGACGCCGAGAGGGCGACGGGGGAGCCGGACGGCTCGGTGTCCTTGGCAGGCTCGGCGGAGGCGCCGGTGGTCAGTCCGGCGGTGAGCAGCGCTCCGGCGGCGACGGCGGTGCCGATCGTGAGCGTCGAACGCTTACGGGATATATGAGAGGTCACGCAGGCTCCATCTGTGGGGGCCCGGGAGGCATGGAGGGCCGCCCGGAGCAGAAAAAGACGCGATGCGGGCGTGCAGCGTGTGGCTGTACATGCAGCGTGTTGCGGGGAAGCGTGCCATTCGAGCCAGGTACATGTCAGCATTTCGGCTGGATGTTGGCCGGATATCGTCCGTTGGGCGATGGTCGACATACGTAATGCGAACAAGCCGTGCACGCGGGCGGCAGCGACAACGCGCTTGCCGCGCCTTGGAGTTGTTGACCCGGGGCGGCGGCGTGGCTCGGTGAGGGCGGAGGCTCTGTGTGCGATGGGTTCACGGGAAGGTGACCTTCGAGCCGTTGGTGCAGCCCGTGTCCTGCACGGCCCCGTCCTGGACCTTCAGCTTCCCGGCACCGTTGGCGACCTCCGAGCAGGCGTGGCCTGGCTTGCTTCGTCGGAGCCCTTCTTACTCTGGCGGGGTGCGAGCGGCGTCGGCCATCTGCCAGTAAGCACATCGGCAATGTGCTCGTGAAGCTGGGGCTGCCGCCGAGCGGCAGCGGACATCGGCGGGTGCTGGTCGTGCCGGCCTGTCTGAACGCGGTGAACGGGGTAGCGGGGCGTCAGTTCGGTGTGGGTCGTGTGCTCGAAACGTGAGCGAAACGTGAGCGAAACGTGAGCGGCGGATCTCACGCTGAGCCGCGTAACGCCCCGCTCTGGACAGGAGTCCCATGCCCGGCCCCACTCCTCGCGCCGCCCGCGCCGGATCGCGCATACGGTCCCGCCCGCTGGCACATCTGATGACGGTCTGTGTCGCGCTCGGCGCGGCGCTGCTGACCCCGACCGCTGCTGGGGCGGCCGGGTCGACCAATGATGAGGCCTACCACAACCTCGGCGCACCGGACCGGAACGAGTGGATGTGGGGCGTCGCGAGCAACACCATGCTGTCGGACGTGCCCATCCCGGGGACTCACGACACGCTGTCCGTCCACGGTGGTAACTACGTGGAGACGCAGGAGAACTACGACGACAGCGGGCAGACGCTGAGGGCGCAGTTCGACCGCGGGATCCGTGCCATCGACATCCGGGTTCGCTCCATCGGTGGCAAGTTCACGGTTCACCATGCGTCGTACTACCAGAAGGCCAACTTCGACGAAGTCCTCAAGAAGACGCGGGGCTTCCTCAAAGCCAACCCGCACGAGACGATCGTCATGCGACTGAGGGCCGAGTGCCTTTACAAGGACGAAAAGGGCAGCCCGGCCGACGGTAAGAACGAGCCGGACAACGTGACCCAGGAACAGATCCGGTCGACCTTCGACACCTTACGTGAAGGAGTACCCCGGCCTCTTCCATGCCGATTCGGTGAAGGGGGACGGCAAGGCGGGCATTCCCAGGCTGGGGCACGTCCGCGGCAAGCTGGTCCCGGCCAGCTTCGACAATGCGGAAGCCGGCGGATAGGGCATCAAGGATCTCAACTCCAACACGGAAGACACCTGGAACGCGGCGGAGCCCAACGCGAAGTGGGGCTCCGTCAAAAAGAACGTCAACAAGGCGATGTACAGCCCTTCGTCCCATGACCTGTTACTGATGGATACGTCCGCATCCACCGTCCCCCTGGGCTGCGCCCCGTACGAGTACGCCGACGGCCGAGTACGCCGGCAGTCGCTCCTCCGTGCGAGCTACGCGGAAGTGTCCACCGTGCGGTGACGATTTGAAGCCGGCGGAGGAGGTGGCCGGGCGGGGGCCGGGGCCGTGCTCGGCGTGGGGACGCTGATCGGCTTGGCGGTGTTCGGGCTTGTCATCCTGCAACCGGCCACCAACGGGAAGTACGAGAGCAACGGCCGGGGCTCGATGGCCGGAGCGGTAGGGCTAGTCGGTTTCATGGCCGCCGCGGTGGCAGAGGCGACCAGGACTTCTGCGTTCACGTTGTGGCGTCCTCAGGCAGTAGGGGAGCGGCAGTTCTCGCGTTCGGTACCGAAGTGAGGCGGATCCACCCGCTTGTCTGCGCCCTACGGCCACGGTTCATGTCCTTCGTCTCGTGGTCATCCTCGGATCGGTGGGCGTCCCAACGTCCCGGCGTCCCGTTCCACGCCCACGACGTCTGTGCTGGTCAGGGAATGTTTCGGCGTTCCGGCGTCCCGTAGTGGTCGTCATCTGTGGCGGGCGGGACGATCACCGAAACAAGCTGCGGTCATCTCAGAAACCCGCTGGACGAACCACTTCCGCACCCTTCAGCACCATGGAGATCCAGATGCGTTGGCGCCTTGTCGCCCGTTCCGCCCGCCTCGCCCTCGCCGCGGTCGCCGCGCTGGCCCTCACCGGCGCCGCGACGGCCGTTGCCACGGCCGACAGCCGCGGCACCGCCGCACCGGCCTGCGTAACCGACGACCTGACCTTCACGGTCACCGAGGAGACGCAGGCGGGCGGCTACCTCTTCCTCACCGCCAAGGCCAAGCCCGGTATCTCCTGCACCCTGGAGGGCGTCTTCCCCTCCGCGTCCTTCGGCTCCTCCCCCGACACTGCCGTGTCGCCCGCCGAGCACGCTCTCAGCGAGAGCATCTCCCTCGACCTCTCCAACACCGTCCTCGTCGACCAGCCCATCGCCACCAACTGGCACGCCGACCCCGCCGACGCCGTCCCCTTCTCCCGCTGACGCACTTCTCCGGCTGACCAGCCTTAACAGCTGACCTTTCACCTCACGCACGCACCAACTCCCGGTCCTTGTCGGAGCCCTTCGGCCCGCCCTTGCCGTCTTAGGACGAAGGGCGATCATCGTTCGGTGTGGGGATTTCGATTTTGAGTCGGTCGATGGGTCCGAGACGGCCGTTCCGGCGGATGCGTTGGAGTATGTCGCGGGGAAGGACGGTGCCGCGTTCGTATTTGACGGCGAGTAACTCTTCGAGGTTCGGTTCGGTGTTTATGTCGTCGGCGAAGGTGATGGCGGGTGAGGAACGTCCGCACCGGCTGGCGGTGCGGGGTGAGAACTAACGTGTCGCCGACCGTTGCGTGACACAGAGGGTAATTTTTTCAGCCCGGTTCAGAGTGTGACGAACCTGGCGCCTGTCACTCCTCGTTCCTTCGACCCACGCAAGGGAAAATTACGTGACCATTACGTGGCGAGATCAATCCAGTCAGAAACTCGTTGTGGAAGAGCAAGCCGCTGGACACGACAGCGGCACCTTGACATACCAATTGTCGGATCAGTGGTTCGGCATCGTCACGCCAATACGAGGTGTGTGTCAAATTGAACGTCGGGACAATCACGGTTGGCGAGGTACCACGCTCACGCCTGGAGAGGTCTGCCGGGTCGCACCCAACAACCTGATCCGGCTCAGCAGGACACCGCCTAGATATCTCCCATTCGAAGTCGTCTATATCCAGCTTTCCGTAGAATTCCTTCAGCGGGCACTGGACACACACGCCGCCGCCCCTGTCCATGATGTTTCGGAATTGCAGACGCTGCGCGCCTTCGATCCACATGTCGCATCCATGGCGCAAACTCTGCTTCACGCCCGAAAGACAGGTGCAGGAGAGCGCTATGCCTTGAGTGCAGCCCACTACCTGGCCGAACACTTGCTCCATCCTTTCCATCCCGCATCACCGGGCACGGGAGGTCTCAGCCCGGAACAACTGCTCACTTTGCGGGCCTACATGGAGATGCACCTGTCCGAGAACATCACACTCGACCAGTTAGCCAGAGAAGTACGTCTCAGCCGGTACCACTTCCTGCGCCGATTCTCTGCCACCACGGGAAAGACGCCCATGCGGTACTTGACCGGGTTACGCATCGACGCTGCCCGCCATTTGCTCACGGCGGGCAGCGACCCCATATCCCAGGTCGGCAGGCTCTGTGGTTTCCCGAATCCGGAGAACTTCGCGCGGGTGTTCAGGAAGCACATGGGCTGCTCGCCCTCGGAGTACCGGCAGCGAGGGCAGTGTCCGCCCTCTCCTTGAGCGCCGACACGTGACGACGGACCATGGCCCCAGCGAACACGGTGGTGGAGAAGGTGGCAGACAGGTGCAGGACGAGGCCCCCGGGCAGAGAGGCGGGCGGTGGAGGCGTTGATGTAGTGCGTGTGCTGCCAGGGGTGGGTGGACTTTGATCCGCCCCGCCCTGGACACCAGCGGCGCGGATGGTCTTGAGGAGGTGGCCGCTCACGCTCTTCAGCGATATGCCCCGCCGAAACGACCACGGCAGGCGGCTCGGAATCCGTCCAGCGTTCCTGCTCGGCTCGGCCTCGATGACCGGACCGGTGTTGACCTGGAGCAGCTTTGACGCTCGGCGATCAGACACTCCCGCGGGGAGGTAGCAGTTGCCCTGGTCGGTGGGCTGGGACAGCGCATACCGCTGGCCCACTTTGACGGGCTCCGGGCTGTCGTGCGGGATGCGGGATGCCGGATGCCGACGGAAATGGGCGATCTTGGCGGTGGTGAGGAAGCCGATGCCCCAGACGTCGACGGCCGGCCGGCAGGGCTGGTTCCTCACCATCGAGATTGAGCCATCGCTGTACTTCTTGCAGATGCACGGCGATCGACGTGGAGATCTCCTCAGTCTGCAGGAAGAGCAAGACCGCCCGCCGAGTTCGAACGGGCCATCCAGGAAGCGCGAGCCCGGACCGATGAGGAAGGCCGGGCCGCAAACCAACGTCTTTACACAACCAGGGAGTTGACACGGCCCATGGATCGGGCCGCAGCATCGATACTTCCCCCCTTCACTGCCAACTCCGCCACGAAGAAAGCCCGTTGAGTGAGCTGATGGCACCCGCATCCGCACCACCGCCGCCAAGCTCGGCCTGCCGCACCTGGCCGAAGCCCTGAACCAGTACATCCAGCGGGCGGACGAGGCCAAGACGGGCTACCTCGACCTGTTTCGACCTGGTGCCGGCCGAGGAACTTGCTCTCCGCGACGACCGCCGCTTCCGCAACGGCCTGCGGCTGTCGAAGCTGCCGCACCACAAGATGCTGGAGGACTACGACTTCGCCTTCCAGCCCGACCTCGACCCACGCAAGGTCAAAGACCTGGCCCCCCTCTCCTTCGTCGAGGACAAAGCCAACGTCGCTCTGCTCGGGCCACCCGGGGTTGGCAAGACGTACATCGCCGCCCTGGCAGTCGAGTCCTGCCGGGCCGGCTACTCGAGCTACTCCACCAGCCTCGACGACATGGTCCGCCGCCTCAAAGCCGCCGAGGACCAGGGCCCACTGATCAGCAAGCTCACCAGCTACCTCCGGCCCAGCGTCCTCGTGGTCGACGAGGTGGGCTACCAGCCGCTGGAGCGGGCCGGGGCGAACCTGGTCTTCCAGGTCATCTCCAAGCGTTACGAGAGGGGCTCGATCATCCTGACCTCGAACAAGACCTTCGGTGAACGGGGCCAAGTATTCGGCGAAGAGGTCCTGGCCACCGCGATCCTCGACCGCCTCCTGCACCACTGCGAAGTCGTCTCGATCAACGGCAACAGCCACCGGCTCAAGAACCGTCGCCGGCCCACGTGCGCGGTGGCCGTGCCGTCGACTCCTCTGCGGCACCGCCGGGAGAGTCGGCGTACTGAGAGCAATAACGATGCGGCAATGAGCAACGTAGGCCAACTGTTCGTACTGGGGGCGCCATACATTCCCACGTTGAAGGCGTCGGACAGCGTTCGGAGAATGATGACGTTCCCTGGGGCATTACTCAAAGACTGGATGCGCGACCATTATCACGATCCGGTCATCGGCATCGGGTCGAGCGGGGTCCTCGATTATTCACTCGCGCGGGTGCGGCAACTTGTCGGCATCGAGCCGGGCGAGCTCCACGAAATCGTCTTCCGGTGACAGCCCGTGCCTGGGGCGCGACGACCTGCGCGAGGCCAATTGCCCAACGATTGGGGCGACGGGGACGCACAACGGGTGATGACCACGCACGGCGGCAGCGAGGCGCTCTACGTCGCGCCATCGTGGTCAACTTCACGCAGAATCTGACCGGCACCACACTCGACCTCGACGGTTTCCACCGACTGATCGAGATCGCTGCCGACGCCAATGCCGGTCTTCTATGGGACGCGGCCTTCACGGACCTGGTCCATGAGGACGCGCCGTTGCCAGACCCGGGCTGAGCTACTACCGGGTCCGTCCCCGTCGGATCCTGCTCGAAGGCTTTCGGCCTGCCCGGCATGAGATTCGGATGGTGCATGGCCGACCCGGAGCTTCTGCGGGCGATGACCAGTGACAGCAGGGCGTAGACGGCTCACGAGGCGTCCGCGCGCCCTTTCACCCTGAGCCGCTAACTGCTCTTCCGTGCCTGGCTGTTCGCGCTCGGGCCGCAGGACCACGTACTCCTCCTCTCGATGCACCACATGGTCAGCGACGGCTGGTCGCGCGAGCTGCTCGCCCGCGACCTCTCCCGCGCCTGCGCGGCGCGACGGCGCGGTGTCACACCGGATCCGCCGAGGCTTCCCCTGAGTTACGCGGACTACGTGCTGTGGCAACAGCAGTTGCTGGGCAGCGAGAAGGACCCGGACAGTCTTCTGGTGTCACGACAATGGGAGTACTGGCGCACCGCGCTCGGCGGCATGCCCGAGGAGCTGCGGCTGCCGGTGGACCGGCCGCGTCGGCCGGTGTCCGACGGGGTCTGCGGCGCAATCACGGTCAGCGTGGACGAAGGGGTTGCACACGGCGCTGACCGAGGTGGCCCGGTCCGAGGGCGCGAAAACGCTGTTCAAGGTCCACAGCCTTCTTCAGGCCCCCACCAGGACGACGCACCCGCCCCCTCCGGTCTCCCCATGCCAGAACAACGAGTCCCACAGTTGGAAGCCACGACTTGTTTCCCGGCAAGTCCTCAACTGCCAAACCCCACCGAAGAATCGAGGCTGAATTCGAAGACCCAGAATGGGCTGTTGTCTGTTGTCGATCGTTGCCCGATATTCGATCAATATTGCTGCGCCATCTGCCGTCGTCGATTCGGCTGTTAAGGTTACGGAGCGCGATGCCGAGAAAACTCCGTGACAGCGAAGGTGATTTCCTTGGTGAATATGCGAGCAGGGTTCGACTATGACAGCCATGACCCGGCGATAGCGGTGGATCCGTTTCCGACCTATGCGAAACTCCGCGAATCCTGCCCGGTGCAGTGGAGCCGCGCCTGGGACGGCTATTGGGTCGCGACCGGTCACCGCGAGGTCTCCTCGGCGGCCCGCGATGCCCGGACCTTCCAAACCGCGCAGGATAGGGCGGACGGTACGGTGCAGGGCGTGACCATTCCCTCGCTCGGGCAGAGCAACCGGATGATACCGCTGGAACTCGACTCGCCGGAGTGCCTGAAGTACCGCAAGCTGATCTCCGTTTTCTATTCCCCGAAGCGGGTCGCCGCGCGCGTCGGCGAGGTCCGGCAGTTGGCGGCGGCTTGTATCGACGAGGTGATCGAGCGCGGCGAGTGTGACATCGTTCTGGCGATGACCGAGAAGCTGCCCAGCATTCTGACCATGCGGGACATCGGACTGCCGGAGGAGCGGTGGTTCGACATCGACTCCCTGCTCTACCGGGCGCTTTTCGCGGCTCCGCACGATCCGTCGACAGCCCGCGAATGCGCGCAACTGATCTGCCTGGAGCTGGTGGAAGCACTCGACGCGCAACGGGACGGCGACAAGCGGGGGTTGCTCGGGCACCTGGCGACCCGTGAGGTGGACGGAGCACCGGTACCGGACGATGACATCGTCTCGATGATGTATTTGCTGCTGCTCGGCATCCATCCGACGTCAAGCCTGACCGCGATCGCGCTCCGTACCCTCGCCCAGCAACCCGAGCTGCGGTCCCGGCTGATGTCCGACCGCTCGATGATCCGCACCGCCGTGGACGAGTTCCTGCGGTGGGTCTCGCCCGTTCAAAGCACGGGCCGGATCGCCGCCGAGGACGTCGAACTCGGTGGGACGCGCATCACCCGGGGCGAGCAGGTGCTGCTCGGGTGGGCCGCGGCGAACCGCGACGATTCCGTCTTCCCGCACTCGGACCGGATCGACCTGGACCGCGATGCCGGCCGCCACCTCGCTTTCGGTGCCGGCCAGCACTATTGCGTGGGCGCGGCCATGGTGCGAGAGATGTTCACGGCGATGCTGGAGGAGGTGTTCGACCGGATACCGGACTACACCGTCGCCGATGACGCGGCGATCGAATGGTTTCCGGATCTCACCCCGGTATACGGGATCAAGGCTCTGCCGATACGGTTCACGCCCGGCCGATAAGAGGTTCGCTTCGGTCAGCGCGGCGGTTACTGCGGCGGCGATGCCGCGGCCACGGTAGGCGGGGCGGGTGCCGACGCCGGACAGCTCTGCGGTGCCCTCGGCCGACGGGGAGCCTGACGCCCGGCCGACGATGCCGCCCTGCGGGTCGCGGACGAAGCACTGCTCCGCCGCTCTGCTGGGTGCGGCGCAGTCGGGCCGCACCCTGTGCGGAGGGTGTGAAGACGCCACCGAACGCCTCGGCAAGCGCGGCATCGAGCTCGGTGAACTGTTTCTCGGCGGTCGGGCTCTCCACACGCAGGGAGTCGGCGGACTGGGGGAGTATCAGCGTGTGGAGTGTGCAGACGAGGTATGCGTGCACCGCCTCGGTGTCGAAGCCTGCCGCCTGCAGGGGCCGGTGCCACGGCGGGGGCGGCCTGCGGTGCGAACTCCAACCGGGGCAGCAGACCCCGCTCCCGGAAGATCCCGATCAGCGCAGCGATGTCCCGCTCCATCGGCTCGGCGCCGGGTAGCGGGGTCGCGTAGCTCAGATAGGGGTTGTCGGCATCGGGGGTGAAGCCCGCGACGAAGCCGCCGGTCTCGACGAAACGGGACGGTGGCGGAGGTTGGTGACGGCAAAGCTCTGGACCTGGGTGTCCATGGTGGTGTTGACCTCACGAAGTCTCTGAAGGAGCCCTGGTGAACTCGGGAAGTTCGGGGCGCGGGAGAGTGGCGATGCGTCAGGCACCGCGTCGTGGGGCCGTCGTAGAGGACAGCGTGGCAGGCTGAGGCTGCTGCAGATCCAGTCCGGCCGGCGCGGGCCGCACATGTTGCGTGCCTTGGCGTAGACGGACAGCCGCACGCAACATCGGTTCCTGGGGCATCCGGTGTCCGAGCGGGAGCCCGAGGTCGACCCATTCCTGGAGCTTGTGCGTCTGCGGAACGAGCCCCTCAGCCCGGTCCGTTCGACGAGTGCGGCGATGGTGGCGGCTTCGTGCCCGACCTCGATGAACAGGCGCGCCATGGCTTCCAGTATGGCCTCACGCGTACGGGCGCGCGCACGCTCCTGACGCGCCACTCGGCCGCCCCCCCGTCTCTCTCGCCCTGCCTGCACATCGAACCGTCCACCATGGGCCCACCGAAGGTTCGGTACGGCACCATGCCCTTCCTGCCGTCCCGGGAGCTCTACTGCGGGACGTGGAGCCGGGGACGGGGGATGATCCCGGCTCCGCGTCCCAGGCGGCACGTCAGTGGTTGACGTGGCCGCCGTGCATGGGGCGCCCCGCTGCCATCAGGTACTTCAGGTCCCGGGCGTACTTGGTGACGAGGTCGCGCGTGAGGCTCGGGATGTCGCCGTGCCCTGTGATGGCGCCGGCCTGGACGGCGGCGCGGAACCGGTCGGAGGGGATGACGGATCCGGCTACCGGGTCCTCGGGCTCCTTGAAGCCGTGCCGGATGGGCAGCGCCGCGTACTGCCGCTGTGCCTCGGGCAGGGCGCGCATCGCCGCCTCGAATCGCAGGTACCACTCGGCGTAGTCGTCCACCCGTTCCATGGCGTGGCCGTCCTGCGCGAGCCAGTCGATGATGGCGTCGAGGGAGACGCCGTCGTCGTTGGGGTTCACGAGGCTGAACGTCCGGTATCCGGACGGGGCTTCAGAGGTGCCGCGACCCCCCAGCGCCAACACGGCGGCGGCGGTGAAGTCGACCGGCAGGCCGTCGTAGTGCGCGCGTTCGCCGTCCGCACGGTAGAAGCTGCGCGGCGCGATCCCGGTGGCGAGCACGCTGAACAGGAGGCGGCTGAACACGTCGGTGACGTTGAGCTGTCCGCCGTACCGGCTGTGCGCGAGGATCATGCTGGACCGGAAGGTCGTGACCGGCAGTCCGCACAGGTCGTGCGCCTCCCGCAGCAGTACTTCGCCGGCCCATTTACTGGTCGCGTACCCGTTGGCGTAGCCACCGTCAACGTTCAGGCCCGGTATGGCGACGCGGACGTCAGTGTCCTCGTCGAGGGCCGGCCGGCAGGAGTCGGCGACCCCGACGCTGGAGATGTAGGTGATCGGCTTCGTCCGGCGGGTGAGGGCCAGCCGCACGAGTTCGGCGGTGCCGACGACGTTGGCGTCGAAGAGGTGCGGGTACGGCAGGAGGTGGTTCACCACCGCACCGGCGTGGACGATCAGGTCGACCTCGTCGGCCAGCCGGTCCCAGGCCGCCTCGTCCAGGCCGAGCCGCGGTTCCGCCATGTCACCCGCCACGACCTCGAGATGCACCGCGGCCAGTTCCTCGTACGTCCGCACCAGCTCCGGGTCGCCGCTGTCGAAGGCCGCGTCCAGCCGCTGCCGGGCCGCGGCGGCGTCCTTGCCGCGCACCAGGGCGATCAGCCGGCCGCCGACCGGCGCCAGGGTGCGCAGCCATTCCAGGGCGAGGAAGCGGCCGAGATAGCCGTTCGCGCCGGTCAGCAGCACGGTGCGCGGCTCCCGCTCGGCGCGGGGCAGCGCGGGGGCGTCGGCGAGGAGGTGTGCATCGAGGAATTTGTCGAGGGTGAGGTCCTTCGCGTGGACCTCGGTCACGCCCTCGCCGTGCACCGAGGCGAAGGTGGGCCGCCGCACGGCCGTAGCTCGGTGAGCAGGGTGCCCGGGGCTCTCGCCGCCTTCCTTGATTTCCACGATGTGGATCGTCATTTCCTTTAGCGTGACCGGTTCCAGGAACAGCTGGATCGGTACGTCGATGTCCAGCTCGTCGCGGAGCCGTCCGGCCAGATGCACAGACGTCAGCGAGTCGCCGCCCGCCTCGATGTACGTCTTCTCCAGACCGGCGGGCCCGTCGAGATCCAGCGCCTCGATCACCAACTCGGCGACCCTGGCCTCCAGTTCGCCCCCCAGCGCAGGCGCCGCGCTCTCGGCCGGCGCTTGAGCGGCCGGGCCGCGCAGCGTCAGCGCGCCGTAGCTCTCGCCCGCGAACGGGTACGACGGGAGCCGTACCCGGCGCACCTCGCCGTCGAGCGCCGGCCAGGTCACCTCCTCGCCGCGCAGCCACGCCTCCCCCGAGGGGTGCCGCACAGGATCCGGGTGGCCCTCGGCCAGTGCCATGAGCTTGTCCGACGCCTCCTGCACGCCGGCGGCGACCACGTAGGCACGCACGGGCATCCCGACCCGGCCGGTGCGCAGGGTGTGCGCGACATCGGCGAGGGCGGGGGTGTCGGCCTCGCGTAGACGTGCCGCCAACCGTGTTGCCACGAGGCCGAGTTGATGCTCGGTGCGGGCCGACAGCGGCAGGACCGTCGGGCGGGCGTCGGCCTTCGCGCGCGGCTCGCGTGCCGGTGCCTCCTGCGCCACCACGTGCACGTTCGTGCCGCCCATGCCGACCGACGTCACGCCGGCCAGCCGGGGCAGGTCCGGCCTGCGCGGCCAGTGACGGGTCTCGGTCACCAGCCGCAGCGGCGAGTCCCGCAGGGCGGCCATCGGGCTCGTGACGTTCACCGTCGGGGCCAGGGTGGCGTGCTCCAGCATCAGGACCGTCTTGATCAGCGCCGCCACACCGGCCGCCGCGTCGGCGTGCCCGATGTTCGACTTCACCGAACCGAGCGCGATGCCGACGCCGCCGTCGAGGCCGGCCCGGGCGGTGAACGCCCCGCTCGCCGCCGCCAGTTCGATCCGGTCGCCCAGCTCGGTCCCGGTCCCGTGCGCCTCCACGTACTGCGCCGCCGACGGCTCCAGCCCCGCCGCCGTCCACGCCTCGGTGATCGCGGCCGTCTGCCGGTCCACGCCCGGAGCGGTGAAGCCGACCTTGCCGGCCCCGTCGTTGGTGACGGCCGTGCCCCGGATCACCGCGCGCACCGGGTCGCCGTCGGCGAGCGCGTCCTCCAGCCGCCGCAGCACCAGCACGCCCACCCCGCTGCCCGGCACCGTGCCGGCCGCTTTCTCGTCGAAGGGGCGGCAGCGGCCGTCGGGGGAGGAGGTCCCGCCCTGGTAGTAGACGTAGCCCTCCTTGCGCGGGGCGCCGATGGAGACGCCGCCCGCGAGCGCGGTGTCGCACTCGCCGAGCAGCAGGGCCTGGACGGCAACATGGACCGCCGTCAGCGAGGACGAGCAGGCCGTCTGGACCATCATGCTCGGCCCGTCCAGGCCCAGCCGGTAGGAGATCCAGGGCGCCAGGAACTCGCGGTCGGTGAGGAGACGCACCTGGATCGCGCCGATCGACGCGGCGAGCGCCGGGTCCGTCTCGGCGGCCAGCGCGTGCTCCGTCGAGCTGCCGCCCATGTAGACGCCGGTGCGGGAGGGTGCGTTCAGCGGGGCGTACCCGGCGTCCTCCAGCGCCGACCAGGCGGTCTCCAGGAGCACCCGGTGTTGCGGGTCCAGGGCGGCCGCCTCGGTGCGGTTGAAGCCGAAGAGCTCGGCCTCGAAGCGGTCCGCGTCAGCCAGATGCCCCTGCACCGGGACGAACGCGGGATTGCGCAGCTCGGCCGGGTCCGTCCCGTCGGCGAGCAGTTCCTTCTCGGTGAACTCGGACAGCGAGCAGACGCCGTCGCGAAGGTTGGCCCAGTAGGCGTCGAGGTCGGGGGCGCCGGGGAAGCGTCCGCTCATCCCCACGACGGCCACCGCTTGCTCAAGGTCGTGCTGTGTGGCTTCCTCGGTCGTCATCGCGTCGTGCCTTTCCTGGAACGGAGCTTGTGCAGGGCGGCCCGGCGGTCGCTGCCGCGCCGGGCCGCCTCCTGCTCGGCGGTCTGGTCGAGATGGGCAGTCATGGCGGCCACCGTCGGGTGCCGAAACAGGTCGGTCAGGGTGATGAGGTCCTGGTACTCCGGGTGTTTCTGGAGCGCCGCGAGGACGGCCGGCAGCCGTATCGAATGGCCACCCGGTTCGGAGAAGTTGTCGTGGACGCCGACCGGTCAAGGGTCAGCAGCTGCTGCCACACCCGGGCCACGCGCCGCTCGGCCGTGCTGTCCGCCTCGTACCCCACTACGGATTTCCCCATGTCAGGGTTACGTCCCTATTTGCCTGCATGAGGCGAGTCCTTCCGGCTGGTTATCTTGACGTTGGGGGATTTCCGGATCAGAGAGTATGGAGGTTCTGAATGGTCGACGGTCCGCATGCTCGTATTCGGCGCCGGAGATTGTGGAAACGGGGCAGTGCAACTGCGGCTCCGTGTGTCCATCAACGGGTCGTTTCGGCGTCGTTCTCGGGGGCGGCGGGCGGCGGGCGGTGGATAGCTGGCTGCGTTGCGGTTGCCCGAAGCGAATAGATGCGCCACTCGGGTGCCGCGCGCCTGGAAGACTCGGGCAGTCTCCAGGGCTACCAAGGCGCCCATACTGTGATGGGACCTAGGTCAACTCCACCGTCACAGCCGCCCCCCTCCCTCCAAACGCTGGCGCCGTACTTGCCGCGCGCGAGCGCGCCTCGCCGATGCCGCTTGCCCGACCACAGCCGAACCATCGTCCGAGGGCACGCCGTTACGGATCAGCGTCGCCTGCGCCGCCACCGTGGTATGCGAGAACAGAGAAACAACCGAGAGTCGAACTCCCGTACGTCGCTCAAGGGCGTTCTGAAGCTCGAAGAGCTTGATCGAGTGGCCGCCCAGATCAAAGAAATTCACCTCGATCGGAATGTCTTTCCGATTCAGCACCTCGGCCCAGGCGGCGGACACCCGTCCAGTCGTGTTGTCCGTGGGGGCGGCGGCTACCTCCTCTGTCTGGGAGTCCGGACAGGTTTCTGCCAGAGCACCAAGGCGTTTCCGGTCGAGTTTTCCGTTGCCAGTCACAGGAAACCGATCGAGCACATGAATCCAGTTCGGAACCATGGCTTGCGGCAGCCTGCTGGCCACATGCTCGCGGATAGGTTCTGGAGAAATACCAGGAGGCGACAGGACGAACCCGACAAGCTGAGTCCGCTCCGCGTTCGTCACTACGGCGGCGTCGCTGACCCCTGGCGCAGTACGCAGATGAGCCTCGACTGCGCCGAGCTCGATCCGATGGCCACGGATCTTCACTTGTTGATCGCGGCGGCCGAGGAATTCCAACTCACCATCGTCTTTCCACAGGGCGAGGTCTCCCGTGCGGTACATCTTGGCGCCCTCGACGTCGGTGAAAGGGTCGCCGATGAAAGCCTGGGCAGTCGCTTCAGGGCGGCCGAAGTATCCTCGGGCCACCCCTGCGCCGCCGATGAACAACTCGCCGCTTACACCGCGTGGGACCGGCTCCAGTTCCTCATTCAGCAGGTACAGGCGAACACCAGGAACCGGCCCGCCGATGGATATCGGCCCAGGGGCCTCATAACGGCGGAAGCTAGCCCATACAGTGGCCTCGGTCGGGCCGTACTCATTGACCAGGGCGACCGTGCGGCCGAGTAAGGCGAAATGGCGTTCCACCAATGCCTCAGCCAGCGAATCGCCGGCCACGATCACCGTATCCAGCGCATCCAGCCGCGTGCCCTGCCGTGCCGCCGCGTCTAGCAGTGCGCTGTAGAGGAGCGGTACACAGAGCAGCCGGGTCACCTGCAAGCGTTCCACCAGGCGGGCCAGCCGCTCAGGATCGCGGATTTCATCAGATGCAGCTACGACTAGGCATCCCCCCGCGGTCAAGGTCCCCCACACCCCGGCGACCGAGGAATCGAAGGCCAAGGGGGACACAAGCAAGAAGACTGGAGCGCCGGGATACACCGCGCGGCGTGCCCAAGTGGAAGCGGACAGCTGACTGTGCTCGACCAGGACGCCTTTGGGCTCGCCAGTGCTGCCCGACGTGTAGATGACGTAAGCGGCGTCATTGGGTGTCACCGCGACTGCCGCCGCCGCGGTCTCTTCTCCTTCTCGGGCGTCCTCCGCTCGAATGACCGGGCATGTGAGCGTGGGCAGTCGGGCAGACGTGCCGTCTGCGACGATCACGGCAGACACGCCCGCGTCAGCGAACACGTCAGCGATCCGCTGATCAGGGTGGGCCGGGTCTGCCGGGACGTACGCGGCACCCGCGTACAGGATTCCGAGCACGGCGGCAATCATCGCGTTCGAAGGTTCAACGAGCACACCGATTCGCTCGCCTCTGCCCGCACCTGCCGCACGGACAGACGCTGCGATGCGCCTGGCCCAAGCGTCGAGCTCGCCATAGCTCAGCTCGGTGCCCCTGCTCCGAACGGCGGCCCTCAGTGGATCACTGCTGGCTATCCGGGCCACGACTGCATGGACTGGGCTGAGTTCCTCGTGTGGAGCGTTCGACACAAAGTTCTGTTCTGGCAAGGTCATCAAAATTCCCACGCTAATTCGTCGTCACGGAGATCGGTGTGTCCAAGCAGTTCAGTCCGCACCCCGGCTGGCGTGGCCTACGGATCAGGTACTACCGGTATCAACTCCCGAAAACACCGAATTCCTACGGACAGGAGTGGCGGGCGAACATGAGCAGTACACGCTCATCGGACGGTCACTGAACTCCGCTCAGACCGGAGAGGATTCACTCTGGCATCCGCTCACCCCAGCGTCAATGCCGTAAGAAGGGCCGGTGAGGGGGCACGCAATACGTGTCCAGAAGAGCGCAATAACTGTCAACCGTGCTTTGTTGACGACACTTGACGCCAGCTCGAGGACATCGCTAGCTTGTCTCGATATTCCATCACCGGTGCAGTGCTCAACTCCGACTCTTCATTCCTGAAACCCCTGGGTGGAACGGAGCTGACGGCGCCAATCGACCACAGTGCCTGTAGCTTCACAAGCAACAAGCAGGCTGCAGCCTCGGGTTATCGACTTTTTCGATGCGATGGACTGGAGGATCTTCCATGCGCACTCCCCATACGACGAATCTTTCTCACCTGCTCGATCCCGAACATGCGGCGGAGCCATACTCATTCTATGCCGAGTTACGCACAAAATCACCGGTGCAGTGGGACGAATGGATGCAGACCTGGGCGGTGTTCGGCCATCCGGAAATCCTCGATCTCTCGAAAGACGGGCGTCTTTCTGTAGCCAGAATATCGGATTTCTACGAGAACCTTCCCGAACAGGCCCGTGGCGATGTTTCACTGCTGGCTCGCACCTTGTCAGACATGATGCTGTTCAATGATCCGCCGCATCACACCCGGCTACGCCGACTGATCAGGCCGAGCCTTTCTCCCCGCCTCGCCCGGGAACTACGCTTTCATGTCCAGGAGTTGGCCGACGCACTGCTCGACAAGGTCCTGCCGAGCGGGCGCATGGACATCATTCACGACTTCTCGGAACCGCTCAGCCGTGGCGTCATCGCGAAACTGGCAGGCGTATCTGACGACGCCACCCACCTCATGGAGAACTGGCAGGGACTGTTGCATGAGTTCTTTACGCAGTCCGACTCCCAGAACGCTCGGATACAGGCACTGAGGGAATCCTTCGACCGCACTGCCGCCGCTCGTCGGAACAGCACGGCCGACGACTTCTTCAGTCGGATGATCAGTCCCCAACTCCGGGCAGCCGACTACACCGAGGACGAAGTCTTCGCCAACCTCCTGCTGCTCATCGACGCGGGGCAGGCGACTACCACACATCTGATCGGGAACGCGGTCCTTGCCCTGTTGAACAACGACGAGCAAACTCAGCGGCTGCGCAGAGATCCTGATCTGATTTCACCCGCCACGCACGAACTGATGAGATACGACAGTTCGGTCCAGTTCACCACTCGGAAGGCGCTCGCCGACATCGACATCGGTGAGCACCTCATCAAATCCGGCCAGTCGGTGACCCTGGTTCTTGGTTCAGGGAATCGTGACCCCCGCCGCTACACCGACCCTGACATATTGGATGTCTCCCGACCGGCCGCTGATCACCTATCGTTCGGGCACGGCATCCACTACTGCCTGGGCGCCTCACTCGCTCTCACCGAGATCGACGTCGCACTGCGGGCGCTGCTGCGTCGGACCACCAACTGGAAGTGTGAGGTGGCGCAGCCCGAGTGGCTCGAAAGCATCAACTTCCGCTTCCTTGCATCCCTTCCGATCACTTTTGAGGCAATCGCCTGAATGTGGCATTCTCCGCGGCCTCTCCGTCGTTCTTGCCGTGCATCCGGTGTTGCGCAGTCCGTTCGAGTCGTCGGCCGAGCCGGCCCTTAAGCAGGTGTTCCACCGTGAGGCGGTGTGCGAGTAGCGGACCGCCCGTTAGACCTCGGCCGGGCACCGTTGCTGCGAGTCCCTCCCGGATGGCGCTGCCTCGGCTCCGGGCAGCGCCATGTACGAGGACTCCGCCCACTGGTACGACGCCGTCGCCGACTTCGGGCTGTCCCGGCTGGCCACTGGATCGCTCTCCCTATACCGGTGGTTCGTCAAGTCCGGTGATGGTGTGGGTTGATGGCGGGTCAGGCTGGTCGTAGGCCGGTGCTAGCCGGTGCTAGGAGTGAACGGGCTTGGGGGCTGAGGATGACTGCTCGCCGTCCGTGTCCGCCTGGGCCGGGGCTATTGGAGGAGTACGCGGCCCGGATCGATGACCTCTTCTTCGGCCTGGCCCAGCGGCGGGGATGTCGCGTGCGTACCTGACGGGGCTGCCGGCGCCGTGGGAGCGGAACGAGGCGATCACCTGCCTGGCCGGGGCGGAGCCGGTCGCCGGTGCGGGGATGCCCGGGGGTGCAGCGGCTGCAGTTCTTCTTGTCCGAGTCGCCCGGGGAGGCCGAGCAGGTCAACGACCGGCGGCTTGAACTGCCGCGCAAGCAGCGGGCGATGGCACCGCACGACGGCGGGTCCATCGTGATCGACGAATCCGGGGACCGCAAGGACGGCACCGCAAGGACGGCACCGCAAGGACGGCACGGCCACCGCGCACGTGGGCCGGCAGCAGCCGAGCCGATACGGCAAGACGGACAACGGCATCGCCACGGTGACCACGGTGTTGAGCGACGGCCGCGTGTACTACCCGCTGCACGCACAGCCGTACACGCCCGCCCACCACCTCGCCCCAGCCGGCCCGACCCAGCCATCCCCACCAAGCCGCAACCGTCCGCCACCCTCGCGGCCGGGTCAAAGAGGCGGGATTCGCCGGCCGGGCCGTGGCGTCCAGCACTGGCCCGACATCGTCGAGGGTGCTCCGCCGGAACATCCCTCACACTCGAACCGCCCTGACCTGCGACACCATTTGAAGATCGGTGGTGTCTGGAGCGTGCCGCTCACCACGCTACGGAAGCCCTCTTCTTCCGCGATGTCGGCTATCGGCAGATGGGGCCCTGACTCGTCGACGCATGGGCAGCAACGCAGATCCCGCAGCGGGCAATATCTGTCAACTGCCCATATCGGGGAGGACATACATTGCTCCACAGAAGACCTCACACCCTCGATCTGGGAGTTTGAGGAATCACAGTCATTGGAGCAGATACGCGAGATCGGCATCTCTGCCGAAAAGAATCTACTTACCTCTTGTGATCCCTGTATGGGGTCGCGGTTCTCGGGTCGCGTGGACAAGGTTCTGGAGAACGATGAATTTTGATGGGGCATTGCTCGAAGACTGGATGCGCGACCACTATCATGACGCTGCGATAGACATCGGGTCGAGCGGGGTTCTTGACTACTCGCTCGGACAGGTGCGAAATCTCGCCGGCATCGAGCCTGGTGATTTGGACGAGATCGTCTTCCGGGACAGTCCGTGCCTGGGCCGGGACGACCTGCGCGAGGCCATCGCCTCGCGCTGGGCGGACGGTGACGCGCGCAGGGTGATGCTTACGCACGGCGGCAGCGAGGCTATCTACGTCGCGCTCCAGACCCTCCTCGAGCCAGGTGACCAAGTCGTCGCCCTGCACCCGGCCTACCACTCGCACGTATCCGTCGCAGAGTCCATGGGGTGCGAAGTTCTGCGCTGGCGGCTGCGCGAGGAGGATAGATTCCGGCCTGACGTGGAGGAACTAGCGAGGCTCGTCACTGCGCGCACAAAGGTTATTGTGGTCAACTTTCCGCACAACCCGACCGGCGCGACACTCGACCTTGCTGGTTTCCGTCGCCTGCTTGAGATTGCTGACAGTGTTGGCGCCCATCTCCTGTGGGACGGCGCTTTTACGGACCTGGTCTATGACGACGCACCGCTGCCGGACCCCGGACTGACCTATCCGCGCAGTGTGTCGATCGGAACCTTTTCAAAGGCTTTTGGTCTACCCGGCATGCGTTTCGGATGGTGCATGGCCGACCCGGAGCTTCTGCGGGCGATGACCAACCTGCGCGACCGCATCACCCTCAGCCTCTCTCCGCTTCTCGAGTACATAGCGCTGCGCGTCGTACAGCGTGCAGACGTCTTCATCGCTCCCAGGCTGAAGAACGCCAAGGCCAACCGACGCCTGTTGGCCGACTGGGCCGAGCGGCACGAGGATCGTGTCGACCTGCCGCTGCCCCTCGGCGGAGTGACAGCGTTCCCGCAACTACGCCCGTGGCGGGACACGACCGAGCTGTGCCGTCGGCTGGGAGAGACCAGCAACATACTGCTCGTCCCCGGCCGGGCATTCGACCACCCGTGCCGCGTCCGGCTCGGTTTCGGCGGCGATCGCAGCCAACTAAGCAAAGGCCTGGACATTTTGGGCGCTGAGTTCGCCGCGAGCCCCCAACCGTGAGGCGGAAAGGAACCCTGACGAACATGCAGAGCATTGAACTCTCAGACATTGAGTTGAAGACAGTCCACGAAGTACTCGCTTCGCTCACGGCGAAGTTCCACTCGAGCAGTGACCCGGAGTTCGTCCGGCAGTGCGCTGTGTACGCACACGAGCTGCCGCAGCGGCTGCGGGCTGAGTTGAACGCGTTCCGCCTGGAGGCTTCCGGTGGCGTGCTGTCCATTCGCGGCTTCCGGATTGACGACGTCGCCATCGGGGCCACTCCCGAGCACTGGCGTTCCCACGTCGGCCGAGTGTCCACGCTCCCCGCGGAGGTGTACTTCATGCTCTGCGCATCCCTGCTGGGCGACCCCATCGCCTGGGCGACACAGCAGGACGGCCGGATCATGCACGACATCTTTCCGATCAAGGGTCACGAAAATGAGCAGCTTGGCTCCGGCAGCGAAGAACTGCTGACCTGGCACACCGAGGAGGCCTTCCACCCGCTGCGGGCCGACTACCTCGGCCTGGCCTGTCTACGCAACCACGACCGGGTGGCAACGACCTTCGCCTCGGTCGACGACCTTGAGCTCACTGATGAGATCAGGGACCTGCTCTGCCAGGAGCGGTACCCGATCAGGCCCGACCGCTCGCATTTACCGCACCACGCCGAAGACAACCGGGAGATGTCGTCGCGCGAACGCGAGCTGCTCTCGCGCAGCTATGAATGGATCATGGCCAAGGACAGCGAGCCCGACCGAGTCGCCATCCTCTTCGGCGACCGCGAAGCACCCTATCTGCGCATCGATCCATTCTTCATGGAGGACGCATACGCCGTCCCGGACAGCGCCCGCGCAATGAAGGCCATCGCCGCGGAGGTCGATCGCAACATACGAGATTACGTGCTCGAACCGGGTGAACTGCTCTTCCTGGACAACTACAAGATCGTGCACGGCAGGGTGCCATTCACTGCCCGCTTCGACGGCACGGACCGCTGGCTCAAGAGGCTGAACGTGGCGCGCGACCTGCGGAAGTCGCGCGATCGCAGAATCAGCCACGACGCGCGAGTGATCCATTGACGACCTACAGCGCCTCGGCCCTCGCGGCCGGACGGACCCTACCCGGAAACGACTGGGAGACGTCAGTGTCGACTACCCAAGACTCTGCGATACAACCGAAAGACAGCCAGGACCGCCGCGTTGACAGGGATTTCCCCCTTTCCCTGGCACAGGAGCGGATCTGGGTCTCCGAGCAGCTCGCCGATGCGGGCTCGCACTACGGGGCCCCGGTTGTGTTCGCCCTGCGCGGCGAGTTGGACCCCGGGCTGCTCGAGGTGGCTCTGACCCATATCGTTGAACGGCACGAAGTGCTGCACTCCGTGGTCTCCATCGCGTCTGGCTCGCCCCGGTTCGTCGTCGTCCCCGCACGCCCCGTACGACTCGATCCACAGGATGTGGCCTCGGAGCAGGAGATGACTGAGCGGGTGAGCGCCGCGACGGCAGCTCCGTTCGACCTCTTGCATGGGCCGCTCGTGCGGTTCGGCTTGTACCGCCTTGGTCCCGCGGATCACCGCCTGCTGGTGGACATACATCACCTGATCTTCGACGGAGTCTCGGCCGGCGTGTTGGTCCAGGAGCTCGCCGAACTTCTTGCCGCGGGGGCCGAGGGCCGCACACCCGAGCTCCCCGTTCTGCCTTTCGCCTACGGGCAGTACGCCGTTGCGCAACGTCGCTCGCTCGACGAGGGCCTGTTGGACAGTCAGGTCGAGCACTGGTGCACCCAGTTCAGGGACGCGTCCTTCACACTTGAACTGCCCACCGATTACCAGCGTCCCGCACGCATGAGCTTCCATGGCGCCAGCCACTCCTTCACGTTGCCGGCTTCGCTGGGCGTCGAACTCGCGGAGGCGGCCCGCCGCTGGAGCGTCACCCCCTACGTGGTCATGCTCGCTGGCTGGGCTGCCGTTCTCGGCCGCTACGCAGGCCAAGAGGACCTGATGGTGGGCACCGCCATGGCCGGTCGGACCGAGCCGGGCACCGAGGAAATGATCGGCATGTTCGTCAATGTCCTGGCCCTCCGGGTACGCCCAGAGCGAGGTCAGACCTTCCACGGCCTGGTCAGCCAGACACGCCTGGCTTCCATCGAAGGTCTCGCCCATCAGGAAGCGCCGATCGAGAAGGTCATCGAGCGACTTCGTACGCCACGCGACCCGAGCCGCAATCCGCTGTTCCAGACGGCGTTCATCTACGACGAGGCGCTTGAGGAGTCCATACACGTCTCGGGACTGACCATCGAGGGCGCCGCACCGCCACCGCGCACCGCCAGCAAACTGGACCTGAGTATCGAGGTCGTTGAGCGGGACGGCCGACTCGAAGCGGAAATCGAGTACGCGACCGACCTGTTCACGCCGGAGACGATCCGCCGCATCGCAACGCACTACACCACCTTCCTCGCCAACGCGGTCCGCTCGCCGAACCGACCGCTGTGCGAGATTCCACTGGCCTCAAAGGAGGAGCACGCTCTGCCGGCGACGCAGCAGAGCGGAGACGGCGCGTCATACGATCCCGTCGTCCTCCCCTCGCTCTTCGAGGCCCAGGTCGCGCGGCGTCCCGACGCATGCGCGGTCTCCTGCGGCGCATCGCGGTGGAGCTACCGACAACTCAACGAGCGGGCCAACCGGCTTGCCAGAGATCTGATTGCCCGCGGAATGGGACCCGAGAAGCTGGTGGGGGTCGCGTTGCCCAGCGGCCCGCTCCTCGTCCTGGCCATCCTCGCGATCAGCAAGGCGGGTGCCGCGTTCCTACCGCTCGACCCGGCCTATCCGACCAAGCGAATCGAGTACATCGTCGGCGACGCGCGCCCCGCCCTGCTGCTGACCGATGCCGCCGGCGCCACGGCCCAGCCCTGGACGACGCCGATCCTGGTGCTCGACGAACAGCAGACCGGGCGTGACGCGGACGCGGACGCATCGAACCTTTCCGACGCACAGCGGTCGCACCCACTCACCCTCGCGCACCCGGCATACGTCATTTACACCTCCGGTTCGACCGGGACACCGAAGGGCGTGACGGTCACGCACGAGGGCCTCGCCGGGCTCTCCGGCGCGCAGATCGAGGCATTCGGCGTACGGTCCGACAGCAGGGTCCTGCAATTCGCCAGTCCAAGTTTCGACGCCTCCGTCTCGGAGCTCTGCATGGCCCTGCTCAGCGGCGCTACGGCGGTGTTCGTCCCGGGCCTTCACGATTTCGTCGGGGGTTCGTTCGAAGCAGTGCTTGTCCGAGAGACCGTGACGCACGTAACCCTGCCGCCCTCGGTGCTCGCCTCGCTTTCCCCCGACGAGGATCTGCCCGCGGACCTGACCATCGTGGTTGCCGGGGAAAGCCTGACCGCCGACCTCGCCGCACGTTGGTCCGGGCGTTGCAGCATGTTCAACGCTTACGGGCCTACCGAGGCCACGGTGTGCGCAACGCTGATCGGCCCGCTGAGGGGGAACGAGGGGAACGAACCGCCACCCATCGGCCGGCCGATCGCCGGCACCCAGATCTTCGTCCTGGACGAGGGCCTGCGGCCGCTGCCGGTGGGCGTGGCGGGCGAGTTGTACCTTGGCGGCGCCGGGCTGGCCCGCGGATATCTCAGCCGACCCGACGTCACTGCGGCCGGCTTCGTTGCCTGTCCCTTCGGTCCGGCCGGGGGGCGGATGTATCGCACCGGAGATCGGGCCCGCTGGCGTAGCGACGGGAATCTTGAGTTCGTCGGGCGCCGGGACGACCAGGTCAAGATGAACGGCTTCCGGATCGAGCTCGGCGAGATCGAGAACGTGATCGCAGCGCACCCAGATGTGGAACAGACCGCCGTGGTGGTACGCGAAGACAGGCCGGGACTGCGGCAAGTCGTCGCCTACGTAGTGGCCCAGGCGCCCAACGAGGAGATCCTCGCCCACGCCGCGTCACAGTTGCCCGGTTACATGCTCCCGTCTGCCGTGGTGCGCTTGCAGAACCTGCCGTTGACCACGAACGGCAAGGTGGACCGTCGTAACCTGCCTGCTCCGGATGATCGAGGATCTGTCACCGATCGCAGCCCGGGCACCGCGCGCGAGCAGCAACTGTGCGAGCTGATCAGCGAGGTGCTGGACCTCTCTGCGGTCGGCGTGGACGAGAGCTTCTTCGAACTCGGCGGCCGGTCTCTGCACGCGGTGCGTCTGCTGAGCCGGATCCGCAGTGTCATGGGTGTAGAGATCGGTATCAAGGCCCTGTTCCAGGCGCCTACCGCGGCGTTGCTCGCGGCGCAGATCGACTCTGGTCAGGTCGCCGTCATCACCCGGCCGGCACTCCTCCCGATGGCCCGCTGACCCACGGCGGGCGCCGGATGAATTCCGCGTGGGCGGATGGGCCCGCACAGAGCAATAGGGATCTCAATGATTGTGTCAAGCCGTTTGCGCGAGCGATCGGACCGAGGCGACATTATGTGGGACCAGCCATGATCCCTCTGTCGTTTGGTCAGCTCGGACTGTGGTTCATCCATCAGATGAATCCGGGCAATTCGATATACACCATGCAGCTCGCTGCGCGGCTGACGGGGCAGTTGGACCGCACAGCCCTTGAGGAGGCACTGCGGGACGTCGTGCAGCGACATGAATCGCTTCGCACGGTGATCCGGGACGGTGAGGGCGGGCCGCACCAGGTTGTCCTGGACATCTCGGAATACGCGGTGAGGCTGGAGTACGAGGAGCTTGCCGAGGAAGAGGTGTACGAGGCGATGCACGAGGCCTCGGAGCACCCGTTCGACCTTGTGCACGACCTGCCTCTTCGGGCATGGCTGTTCGCACTGGGGCCGCAGGAGCACGTGCTGCTCATATCGATGCACCACATCGTCAGCGACGGCTGGTCGCTCGGGCCGCTCACCCGAGACCTCGCCCGGGCCTACGCGGCGCGACGCCGTGGTGCCGAGCCGAATATGCCGCCGCTGCCTGTCCAGTACGCCGACTACGCACTCTGGCAGAGGCGGTTGCTGGGCCGCGAGGAGGACCCGGACAGCCTGGCGTCGAGACAGCTCGCGCACTGGCGCTCGGTGCTCGACGGCATTCCCCAGGAACTGCGGTTGCCGGTGGATCACCCGCGCCCACCGATGTCCGACTTCGCCGGGGGCACGACCGAGTTCACCCTCGACGCCGATCTGCATACGGCACTGGCCGAGGTCGCCCGCACCGAAAACGCGACCATGTTCATGGTATTGCAGGCCGGGTTTGCGGCGCTGCTGAGCAAGATCGGTGCGGGCGCCGACATTCCGATCGGCTCACCCGTGGCCGGCCGCATGGATGATGCGCTGACCGATCTCGTCGGGTACTTCGTCAATATGCTGGTATTCCGCGTTGACGTCTCCGGCGACCCGAGTCTGCGAGACCTGGTCAAACGGGTCCAGGCCGTTGCCCTTGATGCCTACGACAACCAGGACATCCCCTTCGATCGCCTGGTAAGGGAACTCAATCCTGCCCGCTCGCGGACCCGTCACCCGCTTTTCCAGGTCATGTTGACCCTGGAGGACAACACCGACGCCGGGCTCACATTCGACGGATTGACCGACGTGCCCTTGGATGTCGACGCCGGCAGCTCCATGTTCGACTTGGTGTTGAGCCTGCGGGAGAACTTCGGCCCGGACAAGGAGCCGGCGGGGATGGATGCGCTCCTGGAGTACCAGCTCGACATGTTCGAACCGGAGACCGCACAGCACATGGCCGACGGTTACCGGCGGATGCTGGCCGCTCTTGCCGCGGACCCGGATGCGCCGATCAGCACCGTCGACGTGCTGCGGGTTGCATAAGTTCCCTATTTCTCATGAATGCGGCACGCGCATCGAGTTGAGCGGCCGTTGACGAACGATGACAACTTACTTAGGGGAGTGAAAGCAGTGGCGAATCCGTTCGAGGACCAGGACGGCGTGTACCTGGTGCTGGTCAATGCTGAGGGACAGCACTCGTTGTGGCCCGCCGCCATCACAGTGCCCAAGGGCTGGACCGTAGTGCACGGCGAAGCCGGGCGAGAGGAATGCCTGGAGTACGTGAAACGGAACTGGACGGACATGCGGCCCAAGTCCCTGGTCGAGGCGACAACCTCTTGAGGGCCCCTCGGTGTGGCACCGCCGACCGACCGGACCCGAAGAAACCATCACCTAGCCCTCGTGCCGGGACCTGAAACCCGCACGCGCGGAAAGAGACGCAATGAGCGATGTAGAGGTCTCCGACAAAAAAGGACGCCGAAGCAAACGCAGAAGGCTGCTGACCAACCGAAACTTCACCTGCCTATTGGCCGCCCGGTTGGGCTCCAGCATGGCCAACGGCTTCCTGCCGGTCGCGGAGAGCTTCGGTGTCCTCCACACCACTGGCTCTGCGAGTGACCTCGGCCTTGTCCTCGGAGTTCAGGCGGCGGTTTCGCTCGCCTTGTCGCTGTTTGCCGGCGTCGCGGCGGACCGCTTTCCGCGTGCCGCTTTGCTCATCGTCTCGTCGATCGTACGCCTGACCGCGGCGGCGACCTTGGCGATAGGACTCCTCACGGATACTGCGACCCTCGCCTGGTTCTTCGCTCTGGCAGTCGTGTATGGCGGCGCTGACGCGCTGTTCGGTCCGGCCAGCATGGCGATCATGCCGGACATCGTTGCGAGAGAAGACCTGGACGAGGCCAATGCGCTGGTCGGCGCTTTTTCCTCGCTGGCTTGGACGGTGGCCCCTGCGGCGGCAGGCATGGTCGTGGCGGCGTACGGCTCGGGAGCCGCTTTCCTGGTGGAGAGCGTGCTGATGGCTTTCATCACCCTCTGTCTCATATTCGCCAGGATCCCCGCCCGGGGCGAAGTCGAACCGGATCACGAAGGCGGGACGCTCACGCAGCTGAAGCAAGGCTGGCGGGAGTTTCGAAAGCGCCCCTGGCTATGGCTGTTGACCTTGCAGTGGACGTTGTTCTCGATGGTCCTGCTGGCTCCCCTCGCGGTCCTCGGCCCGTTGGTGGCCGACACCCATCTGGGCGGTCCCGCGGCCTGGGGTGTCATCGGCACCTGCATGACCATCGGCGTGCTCTGCGCGGAGTTCACCTCCAGCCGGATCAAGCCGAAGCGACCGGTGGTCTTCATAGCGTGGCTGCCACCGCTGATCGTCTTCGAGGCGTTGGCCCTCGGCTCCGGCGTGCCGACGGTGGTGGTGGCGGGTGCCGCAGTGCTCTCCGGCTGCGCGATCGGCCTGCAAGGAGTGTTCTTCCAGACCCTCATGCAGCGAGCGGTGCCGAGCAAGGTACTCGGCCGGGTGGCCGCCTTCGATCTGATGGCCTCGGAGATCGCCCAGCCGGTCGGCTTCGCCGTAGCCGGCCCCCTGGGCATCCTGTTCGGCCTGCGCCCGGTGCTGGTGGGCTGTGCTGTGGTCGCGGTGGTGGGCACGGCACTGTTCGCCCTTGCCCTGGCCAAGGTTGAGCAACCAGAGCTACAGCTGCAGAACGAACCGCACGTACCGGACAGCGGCACTGAGGCGACGGTCAGCTGAGCGGCACTCGACTGCGGACGAGCCTTTGACGAAGCCGGACCACCGCGGCACGAAGGAATCAGGAAGATGATCTACAAGGACAGATTGGCCATACCCGGTCCGACCCCGCTGCCGCCCGCGGTCATCGCGGCGGCGACGCATCCCATGGTCGACGAGCGCACCGTGGACTTCGCACGCATATTCACACGCATCATCGACGGGCTCAGGCAGGTGCTCGGTACCACGGGGGACGTGCTGGTCTTCACGTCAAGCACCACCGGTGCGTTCGAGAGCGCGGTGCAAAACCTCTTCAGTCCAGGGGAAAAGGTACTCGTGGTGGACAACGGTGCCTTTGGAAGGCGCTGGGTGGAGCTGTGCCGCGCTTACGGCCTCGAGACGGTCGTGCTCGACGTCGCACCGGGTTGCGAGCCGGACCCTGTCGTCGTCGAAGCCTGTCTGGAGGCCGACTCGCAGATCGTCGCGGCGATCGTCGTGCACTGCGAGACCTCCACAGGCGTCGTCACCGACCTTGAGGCCTTCGGGCGAGCGACTCGCAACGTGCTGACGATAGTGGACTCGGCCTCCGGGGTCGGCGGCTGCGAGATGCAGGCCGACGCGTGGGGGTTGGACGTCGTGGTCAGCGGGACTCAGAAGGCGCTGATGGCGCCGCCAGGGGTCTCTTTCGTCTCGGTCAGTGAGCGCGCCTGGCGCCGGCACGCCGAGGCCAGGCACATGCGGTACTACTTCGACTGGACGATCACGCGTGACAGCCTGAACCACTCCATCCCGCGTACCCCCTGGACGCCGGCGATCGGCGTGCTGCTCCAGTTGTCCGCGGCGCTCGAACAGGTACTCGCTGAAGGCATGGAGCGGCGCCAGCTGCGGCATGCGGAGCTCGGCCGGATGGCCAGAGCGGGCTTGCGCGGCCTCGGACTCCGGCTGCTGACCCCGGAAGTGGCGCGCAACGGCATCGTGACGGCCGCGTTCACACCACCCGGAGTGGGCGCGCAATCTCTCGTCGATGCGGTGGTCGAGCACACAGGCGTCCAACTGACCACAGGCAACGGAGAACTGGCCGACCACGTCGTGCGGATCGGTCACTGCGGCCACGTCGACCCGCTCGACCTGGTCACCGCGCTGGCCGCGCTCGAGACCGGGTTCGCGGCCCTCGGCGCCCCGGTGCTGCCGGGCAGTGGCGTCACACCCGTTGTGAAGCTGATGGCAGAGCAGGTTGACGTCCCCGCAGGCCCCTTGACGTCGATGTCGTCCAACCCTGAGGAGTCCGCTGCGTGAACGCCGACGTTCGATCAGCGCGCAACGACGCGCCGAAGCTCATCCCGAGCCTGCTCGAGCAGCACTCCAGGGTGACGCCGCACGCCCCCGCCACCGAGGATGCACAGCGGGCGCTGACCTACGCCGAACTCGCCGCCGAAGCCGAGCACATGGCGGCGCGCCTGGCGGAGGCGGGAGTGCTTCCCGGAGATCGCGTCGGCGTCATGATGCGTCACTCCGTCGACCTGCTTGTCGCGATGCTCGGCGTGCTGCGTGCGAGAGCGGCCTACGTGCCCATCGACCCGGACTACCCCGACCAGCGCAAGAGTTTCCTCGCGGCGGACTCCGGTATCAAGATTCTCATCGTGGACGGAGCGCATGAGGGGCCGACCAGCTTGCCCGTCACGACGCTTGCGCCGGACCGAGGGCGCTTGGCTCCCCGTCCGGGCGCCCCCGCGGCCGCGCCGGAGGATCTGGCCTGCGTGATCTACACCTCGGGTTCCACCGGAGCGCCCAAAGGCGTCATGATCACCCATCTCGGCCTGGCGAATCTCGCAGCCGCCGCGAGTGCCGAGTTCGGCATGGGGCCGCGTGATCGCTACCTGATGCTGGCCGCCTCCGCGTTCTCCGCCTCACTCGAGGAGCTGTTCCCCCCACTCGTGCAGGGCGGGACAAGCGTGTTCCCGGCCGACCGGGTCGCGCTCTCCCCGGTGGAGGCCCTGCTCGACTTCCTCACCGCGCACGACGTCACCCTGCTGGAGATGCAGACCGCGCACTGGCACCTGCTGGTTCACCACCTCGTGGACACCGGCGGGGCACTGCCCCCATCGCTGCGCCTGGTCGTCATGGGAGGAGACCGCGCCATGCCGGAAGCCGTCCAGCAGTGGAACCGCTTCCGCCTTCCGCTGGTGCACGTCTACGGGCCGACCGAGACCACTGCGACCGCGGCGTACTGGAGCGTGCCGCCCGGACAGACACCCAAGGACGGGGTGCTGTCCATAGGCGACGCCATCGCCGGAACCCGCATGTTCGTCGTCGACGAGCGGCTCGAACTCGTTCCGGCGGATACCGAGGGCGAGCTGCTCATCGGTGGTGACTCGCTGGCACGCGGTTACCTGGGCAGGCCCGACGTCACCGCGGAGAAGTTCGTCGCCGACCGCTACTCGGGGATTCCGGGGGCCAGGTTGTACCGCACCGGCGATCGGGTACGCCGTCTTCCCGACGGTCGGCTGCAATTCCTCGGACGCAGCGACCAGCAAGTCAAGGTGCGTGGTTATCGCGTCGAACCGGGCGAGATCGAGGCTGCGCTCGACCGGCACCCAGCGGTGCGCCAAGCCCTGGTCACGACTGGTCGGGACGCGTCGGGTGAGCAGCGTCTGATCGGCTACGTGACTGCTGACCGGGACACGGTGAGCGTCGGTGAGCTGCGTTCCTTCCTCGCCGACGAACTGCCGACCCATCTGATCCCCTCAGCGCTGATCCGGCTGGAGGAGTTCCCGCTGACGACGCATCGGAAGATCGACCACGCGATGCTTCCGCAGCCGCCGAAGCGCCGGCCCGACCTGCCCACAGAGTTCGTACCGCCGGCAGGTGAGATCGAGCGGCGCATCGGCGCCGCCGCGGCGGAGCTCCTGGGACTCGACGAGATCGGTGTGCTCGACAACCTGCTTGAGCTGGGCGGGGATTCGCTGTTCATGTTGCGGCTGATCAGCTGGATCCGCAAACACTTGGGCATCAGCCTCGGTCCGCGCGAGGTCTTCGACGCGTATTCGGTACGCGGAGTGGCAGCGCTGGCCGACATGAAGGCGGACGTCACGGCGGTGGGTAAGCCGGGCAGTGGCTGGTGACCATGCTTCCCGACCTACCAGTGGCAGTGCTTCCGCAGCCGGCGCCCGCCGATCTCATGACAGCGCTGCATGCTTCAGGCGTTCGACCAGTACCGCTGGCCCGGGCTCAGGGCTTGATCTGGACCGGCGAGCAGCCCTCGGTGCTGGCAGCCGCACTTCAGAGCGCGCCGTCGGTGCGCTGGGTTCAGCTGGCGAGCACCGGCGTCGAAAGCTACCTGCCGCTCATGGATCAGCGGATCCGCTGGAGCCGGGCCGTGGGCGTCCAGTCCGAGTTGGTAGCGGAACACGCCCTCATGCTCGCGCTGACCGTGCTGCGTCAGGGCACTGCCTCCGTGAGGGCCGGCGCGTGGCTGCCGCGCCCCGCCATCGGGCTGACGAACGCCGAGGTCCTTGTGGTGGGCGGCGGCGGGGTTGCCCGGGCACTGCTCGCACTGCTGCGCCCGTTCAAGGTCCGCCCCAAGGTGGTGTGCCGCAGCGGCGCCCCGATGGCGGGCGCCGAGGTCGGCACGCCCGATCGCCTCGACGCATGGCTGCCCGAGGCCCGTGTGGTCTTCCTCGCGGCGCCGCTGACCGCGGACACGGCGGGGCTGATCGACGCAGTCAGACTCAGGTCCATGCGTCGGGACGCGTGCCTGGTGAACGTGGCGCGCGGCGGGCTCGTCATCACAGATGACCTCGTTCGTGCGCTGACCTCCGGGTGGATCGCCGGCGCGGGCCTGGACGTCACCGACCCCGAGCCGCTTCCTCCGGAGCACCCGCTGTGGTCCCTTCCCACCTGTGTGATCACCGCGCACTGCGCGGGCGATATGGACCACGCAATCGGACCCTTCGTCGACCTGGTCCGGCGCAACATTCGTCGACTGGCGAACGGCCTCGAGCCGATCGGCCTGGTCGACCGGGACCTCGGTTACTAGCCGACTGTCAGGAAGAGCGGATCACGATGACCGAGTCAACCACCACTCCGAAGGCCCCGCACCCGACCGGAGCACCCATGGGCAACCGACAGACCGAGAGGATCTCCCTCCTGCAGGAGCAGATCTGGATTGCCGAACAACTCGCCCCGGGCCGCAGCGTTTACGGAATACCCATGGTGATCCGACTGCGTGGCGCGTTGGACACGGAACTCGCCGCGCGCTGCGTGAGCGAGATCGTGCGCCGGCATGAGGTGCTGCGCTCCCGGGTGGGCGAGGAAAACGGTGAGCTGTACCTCGTCACAGATCCGCCGCAGCCCTTCGCGCTGCCTGTGTTCGACTTTCGCTCCCGCCCCGACGAGTGGCGTGTGTTCGTCGAGACCGCCGCTCGCGAGCCCTTCGACCTCGTGCACGGCCCGCTGCTGCGGGCTGCTGCGCTACGTCTCGAGGATGACGCCTACGCGTTTTTCCTCAACATGCACCACATCGTTGCGGACGGCTGGTCGCTGCGTCTGTTCTGGACCGAGTTCGCCGCGCTCTACACCGCATGGCACGCGGGCGATGAGCCCGATCTGCCCGACCTCACGCTGCAGTACCGCGACTTCGCTGCCGAACAGCGGCGCCTCACCGAGGACGGCGGGTACGGCGACGCGCTCGACGCGTGGGCCCGGGAACTGGCCGGTGCGACGACGACCCTTGCACTGCCGGTCGATCACAGTGCAGGAGCGTCCCGGGAGTACCGGGGGGACGAGTTCACGACAGTGGTGCCGGAGCAGCTTCGGGCCGATGCCTACGCCTGCGCCAAGCGGCTCGGGGTCACGCCGTTCGCGATGCTCGGCGGTGTCTGGGGCGTGCTGCTGGCCCGCTACACCCGTCAGGACGACCTGCTGATCGGAACGCCTCTGGCCGGCCGGACACGGCCCGAGTACCAGTCGCTCATCGGGCTGTTCGCCAACACCATGCCGTTGCGACTGCGGCTGGACGCGGACGTTTCCTTCGCCTCGCTGGTCCGCGAACTCCAGCTGAGTACTTTCGACGCGCTCTCCTCGCAAGACGCGCCTTTCACCGAGCTTGTCAAACGGGTCGACTCCAAACGCACCTCGCATGAGACCCCGCTCTTCCAGACGGCGTACTCCTTCGAGCAGTCCACGGAGTTCGAGGCCACGCTGCCGGGCTGCGCGGTGACGGAGCTGTACGAGTTGTCCAATGGCGGGGCCCGGCTCCGTCTCGGTCTCGGCGCTGTGGACGCGCTGGGGGAGCTGAGCCTTCAGTTCGAATACGACAGTGCGCTGTTCGACCCGGGCACCATCGAGGCCATGGCCGAGAGCTACCTGGCGCTGCTCGGCGAGGCCGCGTCCCATCCTGAGTTCCCACTGGGAGCGCTTCGCACGTCGACCGACGCCGCGCCCGATCGGGAGCTGACCGGTCGGCCCGTGCCGGGGGACGAGCCGGCCACCCTGCACGCGCTGTTCGAGCGACGGGTCCGACAGAGCCCGGATGCGCCGGCGATCGAGCGTGAAGACGGTACTCAGGTCAGTTACGCACAGCTCAACAGCCAGGCCAACCGGCTCGCGAGGCATCTGCGTCAGCTGGGTCTTCGCACGGGCGAGCGGGTGGCGCTCGCCTTGCCCCATGGCTCCTCCTGGCCGTCCGCCGTGCTCGCCGTGCTGAAGGCGGGCGGGGCCTACGTCCCTGTGGCTCCGGACGCGCCCGGCAGCCGCAAGACCCACGTCCTCGCCGAGACCGCGCCCCGCTTGGTGCTCACGGTCGTGGACCTTGCCGAGGACTTTGCCGGGGCCCACCACGTGCTCGCCCTCGACGACCCAGCGGTTGCTTCCTCGATCGAGGCGCAGACCGGTGAAGATCTCGAGGACATCGCTGTGACAGGCCGTCAGGTCGCCTATGTCCCGTTCACCTCCGGCTCGACGGGAGTGCCCAAGGGCACCCTCGTCACCCATGTCAACCTGACTGCGTTCACCCGTGCCGCGGTGGACACGTTCGATCTGGGCCCGGAAGACAGGATGCTGCAGCTCGCCGCGATGACCTTCGACGTACATGTCGAGGAGCTCTTCCCCACCTGGCTGGCCGGTGGCTGCGTCGTCTATTTCGACGGCGTGCTCGGCCGGACCAGCCAGGAGAAACTGCTGCACCTCCTCGGAGAGCGCGAGGTCACCATATGTGAGCTCCCCACCGCCTACTGGATCGAAGTAGTGCGCCTGATCGACCCGGCTGTTGTCCCCATTCCGCAAACCTTGCGGCGAGTGCTGATCGGCGGCGAACGCGCGCCACTCGAGGTATACCAGCGCTGGTTGGACTTCGGCATTCCGCTCACCAACGTCTATGGGCTCACCGAAACGGCGGTGACCAGCACGACCTACCAGCCTGGTGCTGACTTCGACCGCGAGGCGCTGCCGATCGGACGACCGATGCCGCACGCCGCCGTCTACGTGCTCGACGCATTGCTCGCACCGGTTGGACGCGGCGTGACAGGGGAGATCTACCTGGCCGGCCCCGGCGTCTGTGACGGCTTGCTCAACCGGCCCGAGCAGACCGCCGAGCGCTTCTTGGCGGACCCCTTCGCGGCCGAGCCGGGCGCACGTATGTATCGCACCGGTGACCAAGGCCGATGGACTACCGACGGTGACCTCGAATTTCTCGGCCGCGTGGACCGCCAGCTCAAACTGCGCGGCCATCGGGTCGAGCTCGCCGAGATCGAATCGGTACTCGACGGCCACCCGGACGTAGCGCGCAGCCTGGTCGTGCCTCGGCGCACCGAGGCCGATGAAGCGACCGAGCTTGAGCTGATCGCGTTCCTGATCGGTGCGTACGCCGACGAGGCAGCAGTCGCGGCGTACGTTCGTACCCAGCTTCCCCCACACCTGGTTCCGGCTCAGTTCTCAGTAGTTGAACGGTTCCCGCTCACCTCGCACGGCAAGGTTGACCAAGCAGCCTTGCTCGCGCTGCAGAGCCGCGAGCGTGTCGTCCCCGAGGAAGCGCAGGGCAGCGAGCTCGAAGTCAAGGTCGCGGAGATCTACTGTGCGGTACTCAAAGTACCGACGATCGACCTGCGGACGGACATCTTCGCGCTGGGTTTCCACTCTCTGGCCGCGCTGCGGCTCGTTTCCCGCCTCAAGAGTGTGTTCACGGTGCAAGTTCCGATGGTCGAGTTCTTCGTGGACTCCTCAGTCACCAACGCCGCCCGACTGATCGTGGCGGCGGGGGCCGACCAACCAGTCGGCTGACTGCGCCATGGGCGCATACGGCCGACGCTCTGCACCCGACTATGCAACTTCGGGCCACCGCCGCCTGGCTGTGCTGCACTCGTGTCGGTGAATCTGCCAGTAGAGGAGTTCATGTGGGGTGCACCCGCTCGTGGAGTAGCTGGCCTACCAGAGCGAACCGCTTAATCGCGGTGACCGAAATGGCGCCAAGGGATTGGGGGTGGTCAAGGTGGTCAAAGACCGTCCGCGGAGGCTGTCCGCGAACTTTGCGCACCTGGCATGCATCCAGTGCACTGCGAGCGGGCTGGTATCCGACAGGTGAAAGTGCACGTCAGCAATGGCCGTGGCCCGGTGATTTTTACCTTCGGACTGTCGTCCCGAAGGGCCGCACGGCCACCTTGCGGAGGTGGGAGAGAAGCGTGAGCTCGCCGCTGCTATGGCGGAACTCAACGTGAGCCAGGGCGAGTTGGCGCATCGCGTGAACGCAGCCGGCAACCCCTTCACCTGGGAGCGTGTTGATTCCGTATCCAAGCTCTCCTGCAGCGAAAAGGTGGTCGGCGAGGGAATCGGCAACAAAGGCGTGGGGTTTCGCAGCGTGCTGCAGATCAGTGCCGAACCCGAGATTTACAGCGCTAGGCCCGATGGCGGCACCCCCGCCGAGCTGGACGGCTATTGCTTCCGCTTCGCCACGCCCGACGACCTGAGCCTGCTGCTGGGCGACGCCGAGCTGGTGAGCCGGGCGACCGACGAGTTCCCGCCGTTCCAGCTCCTGTTCCCGGTCTCTGTGGTGCCCGAGAGCTGCGCGACGCTGGCCCTGGCCGGCCATGTCACCGTGATCCGGCCTCCCTTGCGCAGCGAGATTGCACGCGGTGAGGTACGTCGGCGGATTGATGAGCTGGCTGGCTCAGGCGCTCCCGCCATGCTGTTCCTGGACCGTCTTGCGCGTCTGATGCTGGAACGCCGTACGGGTGACGTGCTCGAACGGACCGAACGCATCCCGATCGTCCTCGACCACCTTGTGCAGTGCTTCTTCGCGTGGCGCCGACACGACACCTTGCCCGAGCCGGCTCAGGTATGCGAGGCGGCCCGTGAGTCGTGGATGTTCCGGCCGGACGAGCAAGGCCGCCCCTGAACGTATGCGGCCCCCTCCGGTCTCGTGCCTCCGCTGCGGCTACCCAGGGGGCGATGCACGATCGGGAGCCGGGACGCCGCCGATGGGGGCATACCCCCGCCGATGTCGACCTCGACGACGAGACATCGCTCGCTGAGCAGTGCAGCCCACCCGTCCACGTCGGCGGCCGGGAATAGGCCTAGTCGCACCGCCGAGGCGCATTTACCGTGCGCCTATGGATGAGCTGCGCACACGCAAGTACGAGCGGTGGTTCCGCGCCGCCGACGTCGACGGCGACAGCGCGATAACGCGGCAGGACGTCGTCACGATGAGCGAACGCTACGTCCAGGCCAGGGGCATCGCCCCCGACTCCCCTCAGGCACGGCAGATGTACGAGACCATGCACGGGTTCTGGGAGTCCGTGATCGCCCCCGCCGACGCCGACAAGGACGACAGGGTGACCTTGGCGGAAGTCACACAGGCGTTCGCCGCCACCTTCACCGATCGCGCCCACTACCCCGAGGAGCTCGCGCCGGTCGCCGACCGCTTCTTCGACCTCGCCGACGGCGACAGCGACGGCGCGATCAGCCGCACCGAGTTCACACACATCTTCGGAAGCACCGGACGGGCCGCCGACGACGAGTGCGCCGAGGTGTTCAACGCGCTCGACCTCGACGTCTCCGGATCCCTCTCACGGGCCGAATATCACAAAGCCGTCTCCGAGTTCTTCTACGGAGACGATCCCGGCTCACCGGCCAACCACATCTTCGGCCGTCTCACATAAGGGAATTGGGCCGACTCCCTCACACACATCGAAACCTGAGGTTCCGACGGAACCCAGGGCGCGCCGGCTCCAGGTTCCAAGGTTGGGCCGACCACCTTCAGCGCCCAATATGTATTCGCCGTAGCATCTGCCGACTACATCCACTACATGTGCCTGACCAGCAGAAACGCGGGAGGCAGGTGTGCGCCACGGTAAGCAGGCAGGACATGAGAGCCCTGACCAACCATCCCGTTCAAGGAGGCCACCATGGCGCAGAACAGCACCGAGCAGAAGTTCACCTTCCTGTTCACCTGGTTCGACCGCACTGGCGACGGCTACCTCACCCGTGATGACTTCCAGCAGATCGGCGAGGTGTTCGCCGCGGTGGCGCCGGACGAGAGCAACAAGAGCGCGCTGCGCGAGGCCTTCATGCTCTGGTGGGACGTCCTGGGCGAGGCCGGCGCCCCTGATGCTCAGGGCCGCGTCGGGCGCCAACAGTTCATCACCGCCATGCGCTCCCATATCGCCGCCGATGCCCAGACCGTCGAACGCTTGGTGACGCCCATCATCGACGCCCTCATGCGCGCCCTGGACACCGACAAGAGCGGCATGCTCACCGCTGATGAGTACGTCCGCATGTACGAGGCCCTCGGTATCGACCCGGCCACCTCCAGCGCGGCCTTCCAACGACTCGACCGCAACGGCAGCGGCACCATCACCCACGACGAATTCCGCACCGCCATCGAGGAGTTCTACCTCAGCACCGACACCGAGGCACCCGGCAACTGGCTGCTAGGCTCGCCACTGCCGAGCAGCTGATTGGTCCCGATCAGCACCCAAGCACCCATCTTCATGCCGCTGCTGCCCTGACCAAGGAACCTGCTGACTCAGGCAGTTCCCCGTAGATGTGCCGCCGCGGGTCCGCACTGTTCGACACCCGGAATCCACGAACCTGTTCGCTTCCGTCTTCGACATCCTCCGGCTCCGCGACGAAGTATTGCTCAAGCGCCCCCGGCGGGAGCGCCGGGCACTCCTGGAGTACTGTTCGCGCGCAGTGCGCTTACGGCGCCGTGGACACTGTGCTCGGCTATCACCGGTCCCGGTCAGGCGAGGCAGTGACTGGTCCGGCCTGGGCCGCCATCGGCGTCGAGGGCGCGTCAGGAACACGTCTAGGCCCGCAGTTGCATTCCAGCCGATCATGTCCCACGCTGAGCCAGATCCGGGATGCCCTGGGGCCGCATCAAATGGTGCGGCCCTCGTCCATGTCTCCGTTGGCGGCACGTATCCGCATCCAGACGTGAGTGACCGATACCCGACACTCCGCACGCTGCTTCCAGCTTGCCGAGCCTGGGGCAATCGGGGTGCGGACGCCGGGCGAGGTCGCCAGAGACCCGCCTCTTCGGACGGCGCCGAGAGTGCTCTCGGTGAACTACGCCCTCGACAAGGGACCACACGCGCGCCTATCGCGTGGCAATTGCGCAACCCCGCTCGCCCGGACAAGCGACTGTGGCGACTCTGTGGACCCTGGCTGTAAGCCCAACGGCAGAGGCGCCGGTGACTCACGAGGTGCCGCCGGCCGGCGGGGGCGCTGGACTAGGTATGCCCTAGAAGTGTCTGCGGCCATTGTCTGCGCCGCTGTAGTCGTCGGTCGGGTGTGCGCCCCACCCGGGTTCCGCACCGGCAGTCAGTGGCAGGAGATGCCGGAGGGTGGAAGTGGAGACGTGCGCAGAGGAATTAGCATGCGCCGAACGGGGACGCACGGGGACGTGGGGTGCGGTGCGGGTTCGCCAAGCTCGTGACGTGAGGCTCGAAGTGCCGGGCAGTGGAGCGCAGTTGGCGCGAGCGCGGCCGTCGCCGCTTACGTGGCGGAGGTCACCGCAAAGGCGAGGCGGCCGGGTCGATGGCGCGACTGACGCCGGGTCGCGCACGGCGGAGGTCCCGTGCCGCCAGGGCGATCATCACGGCGGGGATGAGGATGTCGTTGGCCAGGATGCCGCCCGTGTTTCCGGCGGCGTGATCGCCGTGGGCGAGCCACTGGTAGACGTGGCCGATCGCCGCTCCCCACAGGAACGCGGCGGCCGCGAGCCCGCTCGTGAGGCGTTCACGGGGTGACGCGGACGCGCCGCGGAAGCCCAGCAGGGCGAGGCCGAGGTTGGCAAAGGCGATCTCGAACTGGAACGGCGAGTGGGCGAAGCCGATCGTGTCGGCCATGCCGTCCGGGAACGCCAGGAATGAGAGCGTGATCCACAGGCTTCCGATGCCGAGGGCGCCGACGGACCACCAGCGCTGCCAGACCTCCGCCGCGGGCCTGCCGGGGTTGCGGCGGCAGCTCAGCAGTGACCCGAGGGCGGGCACCAGCATGAAGAGGAGCGGGAACGTGGTCTGAACCGCGTACGGGAGAGTGTTCATGCATTGAGTGTTGCATGGTTAATATTAACCACGCAAGTATCCGGTAGGGTGGGCTCATGGACGAAGGACTGGCAGAGCTTCTGTACCGCGTGGTCATGCTGATGGGTGAGGCGGCCCGGCGCCGCTCCGGCCCCGAACAGCGCCTATCCCCAAGCCAGTTGCGACTGCTTGGCACCCTTGAGGAGATCCAGCCCGCCACCCAGCACCAGCTCGCCGAGGCGCTGAACCTGTCCGACCCGGCCATCAGCCGCGCGCTGCGCCCGCTGGAGGGGGAGGGGCACGTGACGATCAGCGTCGACCCCGCCCACCGGCGCCGGCGCCTGGTCTCCCTCACCCCGATGGGCCAGGCCGCCTTCCTCGCCGAGGGGAAGCCCCTCGAGGAAGAACTCCGCACAGCCCTCCTGAAGGCCGGCTTCCCCTATGAGCGCTATCTGGCAGACACCCTTCGGCTCGCCGCCCTACTGACACCCACTGAACCCCGGCGCGGATCCGCACCCCTCAACGAACGCTCGTGACGCCGAAGCGGCCACCGAGGGCTGGCCGAGCGCCCCTCACCAACCCCATGCTCTTGGCCACCTCGGCCTGGGCTGCCGCGATCTGCTCCTTGTGGACTCGATGGCATCCGCCCCCCAGGGCGCGTCAGCAGGTCCGCGAGAGCCTGCTTGTGAGCAGGGTGCGTGATCGGTACGGCGTCGAGGGCGGTGCTTATCAGCCAGTCGAACAGCGCGATGGCGTCAGAACGCGACAGGCGGAGCTCGACGCTTGGCGTCGCCCTCAAGGGAACCCGGATTCCATGCGGGCATCTTGCCAGGTCAGCGGGCCACACCCGGGACCTGATCCGGCACCGGCAGTGCGAGAGCACACGAAGTCGGAGACCGACCCACCCGCAGACCCAGGCCGCCGCAGAAAAACCCGATCATCGAACCCGTGGTGCACGTAGTCGTCTTTCAGGAGGCACGACGCGGTCGTTGTCCAGCTTGTGTGCGTCGTCAGGGTAGGGGTCGGCGGGGCCGCCTGGTCCGCCTGGTCCGCTACTGGCCCGGGAGAATTCGCTCGAGTCGCCCATCGTGGCGCGAGGTGCTGAGGTGCTGAGGTGCTGAGGTGGAGGTGATCGCGGGGGAGCGGCGTACGTGTAGAGGTTGCCTGGAGCGGAACGGAGCCTCCAGGCAACCGACTTGAGGCTCTAGAAGAACCCAAGCTTCTGAGGGCTGTATGAACAAAGAATGTTCTTCGTCTGCTGGTAGTGCTCCAGCATCATCTTGTGGGTCTCGCGCCCGATCCCGGACTGCTTGTAGCCACCGAACGCCGCGTGTGCGGGGTACGCGTGGTAACAGTTCGTCCAGACCCGACCCGCCTGGATCGCGCGGCCCGCCCGGTAGGCGGTGTTCATGTCGCGCGTCCACACTCCGGCGCCCAGGCCGTACAGCGTGTCGTTCGCCGTCTTGATGGCGTCGTCGAAGTCGCTGAACGACGCGACCGAGACGACCGGGCCGAAGATCTCCTCCTGGAAGATCCGCATGCGGTTGTCGCCCTCGAAGATCGTCGGCTGGACGTAGTAGCCACCGGCCAACTCGCCGTCGTACGTGATGCGCTGGCCGCCCGTCAGGACCTTCGCGCCCTCCTGCTGGCCGATGTCCAGGTAGGAGAGGATCTTCTCCAGCTGGTCGTTGGAGGCCTGGGCGCCGATCATCGTGTTGGTGTCCAGCGGGTGCCCCGGCACGATCTGCTCCGTGCGGGCGACCGCCGCTTCCATGAACTCGCTGTAGTGACCCCGCTGGACCAGGGCACGCGACGGGCAGGTACAGACCTCGCCGTTGTTGAGGGCGAACATCGTGAAGCCCTCGAGCGCCTTGTCGCGGAAGTCGTCGTTGGCGGCCCACACGTCGTCGAAGAAGATGTTCGGCGACTTCCCGCCCAGCTCCAACGTCACCGGCTTGATGTTCTCCGAGGCGTACTGCATGATCAGCCGCCCCGTCGTGGTCTCACCGGTGAAGGCGACCTTGGCGACGCGCGCGCTGGAGGCGAGAGGCTTGCCCGCCTCGACCCCGAAGCCGTTGATGATGTTGACGACACCCGGCGGCAGCAGGTCGGACACCAGGCTCATCCAGTAGTGGATGGAGGCCGGGGTCTGCTCGGCGGGCTTGAGGACCACCGCGTTGCCCGCCGCGAGGGCCGGCGCGAGCTTCCATGTCGCCATCAGAATGGGGAAGTTCCACGGGATGATCTGCGCGACGACGCCCAACGGCTCATGGAAGTGGTACGCGATGGTGTCCTCGTCCACCTCGCTCAGCGACCCCTCCTGGGCGCGGAGGACCCCCGCGAAGTAGCGGAAGTGGTCGATGGCGAGCGGGATGTCGGCGGCCAGCGTCTCGCGTACCGGCTTGCCGTTCTCCCAGCTCTCGGCAACCGCGAGGCTCTCGAGGTTCGCCTCCATCCGGTCGGCGATCTTCCGCAGGACGTCCGCGCGGTCGGTGGGGGAGGTACGGCCCCAGGCCGGTGCGGCGGCGTGCGCCGCGTCCAGGGCGCGCTCCACGTCCTCGGCCGTACCGCGGGCGATCTCGGTGAACGGCTGCCCGTTGATCGGGCTCGGGTTCTCGAAGTACTGGCCGCGGGCGGGCGGGACGTACTCGCCGCCGATGAAATGGTCGTAGCGGGCCTCGTAGGAGACAACTGCTCCGTCGGTACCGGGCGCTGCGTAACGGGTCATCTTGGTGGCCTCCCGGGGAAGGCTGCCCGCCGTTGGGCAGCTCTCGCCCGGAGAGTAGGAGCGCGGACGTTGCAGGTACGTTGCGGGAGTTGATCGGCGGTGGCTGATCGGAGGTTCGCAGGGGGCGGGTTCGGTCAATCTCGTCTGCGCCTGCCCCCCCCGGGCGCCTGCGCCGGCACGCCGAGTTCGGCCCACAGGCGTCGACCAGCAGCCCACCCGGCGGGTTCAGCTCGCCTACCCCGCGTCAGTCAGCTCCGCGTCCAGCTCGCGCAGCCGGGCCAGCACCGGCGGGGTCGCCCGTACCTGCGCCAGCGCCCGCCACACCACCAGGTCGTCCTCGCCCCACGGGGTGTGCGCCCAGTCGGCCAGGAGGTCGGGGTCGCGGCGAGCGATGAGCGCCGCCCGCAACTGATCGGCCAGCCTGCGCCGCAGCCGCGCCACGGCAGGTGCCTGCGAAGCGGGCAGGAGCGGACCCGCGTACGCGGCGGCGGCCGCGGCGACCGCCCCCGAACCGAGCCGCCGCTCGACGGCGTCGACGTCCGACTCGACGGGCAGCGCGAGCCGGTATGGGCGTGATCGCAGCAACTCCGGGCCCAGCAGTCGCCGCAGCCGGGCCAGTTCGGCCCGCAGCGTCACCGGCGTCACCGACTCGTCCTCGTACAGCGCGCACAGCATCTCGTCGCCGGTCAGGCCCTCCGGGTGGCGGGCGAGCAGGACGAGGATCTCGCTGTGCCTGCGGCTCAGCCGCACCTTGCGACCGCCGGTCAGGAGCAGCGCCTCATCACGGCCGAGCGCGGTGAGACCCACCGTGTCCCTGGTCTCCACCGGTGGCGACAACAGGGCCAGTTGGGACTCCCCCGCCCGGGCGACCGCCTGCACGAAGGCCAGGCTGTGCGGATGCGCGAGCCCGTCGCCCCCGGTGATGTCCACCGCCCCGAGCAGCCGCCCGGTCCGCGGATCGTGCACCGGCGCCGCCGCGCACGTCCACGGCTGGACGCGCCGGATGAAGTGCTCGGCGGCGAACACCTGTACCGGCCGGTCCAACGCCACCGCCGTGCCCGGAGCATTCGTGCCCATCGCGGACTCCGCCCACCGAGCGCCCGGCACGAAGTTCATCCGTCCCGCCTTCTGCCGGGTCGCGGAGTGGCCCTCGACCCAGAGCAGCCTGCCGTGCGCGTCGCACACCGCGAGGAGATGCTCGCCGTCCATCGCGAACGTGCCCATCAGCTCACGGAACAGCGGCATCACCCCGGCCAGCGGATGCTCGGCCCGATACGAACCGAGGTCCCCGTCGGTGAGTTCCACCGCCGCGCCGGTGTCCTCCGGGCTGACCCTGGCCCTGGCCGAACGGCGCCACGAGTCGGCCACGACGGAACGCACCGGTCGCGTGACCGTCCCCGCCTCGGTGAACCTCTCATGGGCACGCCGCAGCACCCGCACCCGCTCGGCCGGATCGACACCGGCCTCCAGGGCCACCCATGGTTCGGTCAATTCGGCCTCCCGGGACGGCGATGCGGTGCTGCCATCGTCACCCCGTGAGCGTGCCCGGACAAGCGCCCCGACAAGCGCCCGGACACGCGCCACGGGATGAGGAGGCCGATGTCAGGTGGAATTGACCAGGCGGATGTAGCGCGTCCAGTCCCAGTGCGGCCCCGGATCGGTGTGGTCGCTCCCGGGCACTTCGACGTGCCCGATGATGTGCTTGCGGTCCTTGGGGATGCCGTACGTATCGCAGATGGCCGAGGTCAGCAGCGCCGACTGCTCGTACATCGCGTCGGTGAAGTACTCGGGCTGATCCACCCATCCTTCGTGCTCGATTCCGATGCTGCGGGTGTTGTAGTTCCAGTTGCCGGCGTGCCAGCCGACGTTCCGTTCGCGGACGCACTGGGCGATGTGGCCGTCCTGGGAGCGGACCACATAGTGGGCCGACACCTTCTTCGCCGAGTTCTGGAAGATGGCGAGAGTGTCGGCGTAAGTCTCCTGGGTGACGTGGACGATCACGTAGTCGACGGGGTAGGTGCTGGGGCGGTTGGCGGCCGTGTAGTTGGAGGTACTTGCCGGGACCCACTCGGCGAGCGGATAGTCGACCGCCCGAGGCCCGGCCGTGGCCCGGGTGGCGGGGAGGAGCGCGGCAGGGAGGGCGGCGAGGGCCGCTCCCTGCAACAGCCTGCGCCTGCTGGGGAATCGTCTTGCTCGATCCATGGCTGGCCTGCCTCTCGGTGGGGGGAGCAGCTGGAGTTCTCAGTGGGGTAGCACCTTGGCCGTCTCGCGCAGCCGCGCGTGCAGCCCCCGGTGAGTTTCGCGCGCGGGCAGCCACTCCTTGCGGATCTTGGCCACGCACGTGTAGTTGGTGTCGCAGACGTTGGCGAGCGGCGACTCGACGGTCTGCGTCGCGAACTGGTAGGCGTCGAGCTCGCTGAAGCCGTAGTCCCGCACCAGCCACTGCACCAGGTCGAGTTGGGATATTCGGAACGCGTCCTCAAGGGGGCGTGCCGAGCCGGTGGAGATGATGTGGGTGTCGGACTCCAGGCGCGGCCAGGGCGTTGCGATCCCCTTCAGGAGTTCGACGATCACGACTGTGTTCATGGCGCATTCGACGGCGACTCCGCAGGTCTCTCCCTCGCCCTGCCGCGCGTGTCCGTCGCCCAGGCTGAGGAGAGCGCCCTCCACATTCACCCCCAGGTAGCAGGTGACCCCGGCTCGCATCTCGGGGGTGTCCATGTTGCCCCCGTGCGCGTCGGGCACGAGCGCTGAGCGCACCTCCAGATTGGCCGGTGCGACGCCGACCGTGCCGTGCATCGGGTCCATCGGCAGCGCGATCTCGAAGTCGCCGTCATGTGCGCTGAACTGTGCGGTGCGCCGGTCCCGGTCGAGTTGCCATATCCAGACGGTCTCGGGCAGCGGCGGCTGGAGCGATGCGGTGGTGTGGGTGGAGGTGAGCGCCCCGAAGAGAGGGACCGTGGTGGACGCCGCCCAGTCGCGGGCCGGTTCGATCGACACGAAGTGCACGGCGACGGTGTCGCCCGGCTCCGCGCCCTCGACATGGAAGGGACCGGTCTGCGGATTCAGGAACGGGAACTGGCAGACCTCGGACACCAGGTCCTTCTCGGAGCGCACATTCCCCGCGAAGCAGTCCTCCGTGTACAGGTCGAGGACCGTGCCGGGAGCGATCCGTGCCACGGGTGGCGCACCGCCGAACGTCCAGGCGAACTCACCCGGTTCGGGGCGCACGGTCAAGATCCGAGGCTGGTTCATGGCAGGCTGCTCCGCTCCGTCGCTCTGTCTCTTTGTCGCTGTGTGGGGAACTTGGGGAACCTTGTGCGGCCCGCAGACCCCGTGCGCAGCCCAGGATGGATTGCCCCCGACACCTGAATCCCCCGATCCGCGTGGACACGAAACCGCCGCCAGAGCGATGGTGTCCCGCCTCAAATACGTTACGGCGAGGGCTGGTTGAGCCGGAAGGGTGTGAACTGAATCTGTGTACAGCACCGTGAATGTGGATAACGCGGCCACCCTGAAGGGGACCGGGGCCCTTGAGGTGCGCACGCGCATGAACGCCCGCGCATGAGCGATCCGTACGCAGCCGCAGCCGCAGCCGCAGCCGCAGCCGCAGCCGCAGCCGCAGCCGCAGCCGCAGCCGCATTCGCATGTGCAGCCTGAGCAGCCTCAGCCCAACGCAGCCGCCCCCACAGCAGCCTGCTCCTCGGCCCGGGCGCGGGCGGCCGCAGCCTGGCCCGTGTCTCCGAGCCGGTCGGCCAGCCTGGCACGAGCTCGCCAGTTGTACGGGCAGATGGGACGCAGGTTGACGCGTTCGCTGAGCAGGGTGCGCGCCAGATCGTGCCGGCCGGAGCGGATGGCTGCTTCCACCAGCGTGCGCTGGATGGCGTCGCGCTGTGCGTGGCTGCCGCCGAAGGAGTTGAGGTTATAGCGGATCGGGGCGAGCAGCTCGACCACGCGGTCGTACTGCCGCTGCCGATAGGCGATGAGGGCGCGGCACACCGGGATACCGATTTCGCGAGTCATCGCGTGGTTGGACACGGCGGGGTCGGTTCGGACGAGCCATTGCTCGCGGTCCTTCACCAGCCGTTCGGCGTCGGAGAGCCGCCCGGCCCCCGCGAACGCCATCACGGCATGGACGTCGTTGAAGGCGTAATAGGCGCCATCCTCGCGCCCCGCCCATGCCTGGGCGAGCGCCGCCCAGCGTCCCTCGACGTCGATGTCGGTGAGGAGCAGCCGCCACAACAGGGCGGAGGCGTCCAGGAGTTCCATGGCGACTGCCTGCGACGCCTCGTTGTGGAGGGTGTTGTCGTAGACGCCGAGGACGCGCTCGATGCTCCCCGCCTCCAGCGCGTACAGGGCGTAGTGCCATGCGTTGTGCACGGAGAGATAGTTGCCGTCGGCCCAGTCTTCGGTCCGGGCGTCCAGATAGCGGATCCCCTCGCCGAACAGTCCCCGCATCTCGTACGTGTGGACGACCGCATGGATGCCCCACACGTCCCGCGGATGACGTTCGACCGCCCGCAGTCCGATCTCCTCGGCGTGTCCGTAGTGCCCGGCCTCTTCAAGCCCGAAGGCGTACATGCCCAGCAGCGGGCCGAAGTGCGGATCGTCGCCGTCCCACGCGGAGAGCGCGCCGCCGACCCGGTCGCGCAGCCGCTGCGCATCGCCCGTGAAGAAGTCGATCTGGTGGCCGACGGCCAAGGCGAGGGCGTCGCGTGGGAACTCGGTGCTGACCTCGCCGAGGATCGCGCCGGCGCGCAGCATGTCCCCGTCCAGCCATGCCTCGGCAGCCGCCGCGTGCATCCTCTCGCGCGGCGAGAGCCCGGCAAGATCGACCGCGCCCCGGAACGCGCCGAAGGACCGCCGGGCCTTGGCCGCCTCCTTCTCCTCGGTACCGAGGAGCCCGAGATAGGCGCTGAAGACGTGTGCCATCGCGGAATCGGGAGACGCGGCCACCATCGCCTGCGCCTCGTCGGCGACCTCCGCACGGAAGAACAACAGGGCGTCGAGCGCCCGCTCGTAGTGGCGTGCGGCTTCGCCGCTGGTGCCACTCAGGACGTGGGCCTGCCGGTCCATCTCCATCGCTGTCCCCTCGTCCGTCGGCTCTGTCCGCTCTGTCCAGTCTCGCGATTCTGCCCGCGCGACACGAGCGCGACGCTCGGTTCACCGGAACGACATATTGCCGCGATGCGCCCCGGCAGTTCGAGGCCCGGGGATCGTCACGGCGTCCGTGCCCGCGTGTTCCAGCTGACCACGGCGGCCACCAGGACGACCGCAGGTACCCACAGCAGTGCCGTCCGGCTTCCCTGTTCCGCCGCGATGTGGGCGAACACTGCCGCGCCGATCGCACCACCGGCCATGTCCAGGCTGCTCAGCCAGGACATCGTCTCGGTGACGCGCCCCTCGGGGGCGAGGCCGCCGCCGGTCGTGCGCAGCGTCGCAAAGGTGCAGCCGATCACCAGCCCGGCCAGCGGGCAGACCAGGAGCACCGCGAGCGGCGACACTTCCGTGGCCCACGTCAGCGCACCAGTCCCCACAGCGAACACACAGAGCAGCACGGAGATTTTGCGCCCCCGGGGGGACAACAGATTGGGTACGGCACCCAGGGCGAGGCTGCCCAGAACACTGCCGACGGATAGAACCCCCAGGTACAAGCCGGTGAACCCGGCCGCGTGGTACTCCCGTGCGTAGATCGGCAGGACGACATCCACGGCGGTCACCGCCATGACGAAGAGCGCGTCCGCGGCCAGGAGAGACCGCAAGGGAGGGGATGCCAGAGGACCAAGCCGATGTCCGGAGCGAGCGGAACGTGGCGGTGGGCCCGCTGAGTTGACCAGCAGGCCGACCGTCGCAGTAGTGAGGAGGGCAACGACTGCGAACGGGACGACAGGGGAGACCGAAAGGCTCAGCCAACTGGCGAGCACAGGGCCGGTGATCAGCGCGGTGGCCATCATCGACGAGTCGAGAGCCATCGCGGTGGCCAGCATCCGGGTGTCCGTGGAACCGTCCACAGCGTCGTCCGCGGAACTGCCCGTGGAGCGGTGCCAGACCGAGCGCATCATCACGGTGACCGGTGGGGCGCTCGCCCCCATGGCCGAGGCGAGCGTCAGGATCGCGGAGGCAGACCCACCCCCGCGCACCACCAGGACCAGCACAAGAGTGGCCGTCAGATGCACGGCAAGACAGCCCAGCAGGACCGGACCCGGGGAATGGCGGTCGATGAGTCGTCCGCGCAGGGGAGCGGTGACACCTTGGCCGATCGCCAAGCCGCTCACCGCAAGGCCCGCCGTGCCGTAGGAATGGTCCCGGCCGACCAGGAGCAGCAGGCTCAGGCCGGCCATGCTGGGCGGCAGTTTCGAAGCCATGCCGATCGTGGCTAGGCGCCAGAAGCCGGGTACGTCCGCCAGGAGCCGGTAGCTGGAGATGAATCGACGCTGTGCGGCATCGGCTGGTTCGGTGAGGTGGGCGGTGCGGATCGATCTCGGCTGGCTCACTACCGGGGCATTCGGGCGCGCAGGGCTCGTACGGCCCAGTCCAGCACCGGCGCCAGACTCTCCGGCGCCGGCCACCCGTTGATCACCGCGAGCAACGTCAGGTAGCGGTCCCTGCGGGGGTCGTCCATGGTCTCCAGGCGAGTCACCAGGCGTCGGCGGAGGGCGGTGTCATCGGGCAGTCCGAGGATGTGCGCGTAGTGCGCCGAGAGGCTCGCGACGACGGGCTCGGCTGCGGGCGATGCCGGATCGGTGCCTGCGTCCAGGGCCGGGGTGACCTGGGTGCGCACGGCAGCGGCGAGGACGCGTGGCAGGCCTGTGACGTCGTCCGGGGCGCGGTCGGCCGCCAGATCCCTGGCCATGCCCTGCATGGTGGAGCGGAACCCCGAATCCTGAAACAGCTCGGCCAGCTCCACCCATGCCTCGACCTGCGCGGCCTCGGGGGTGTCGGGCAGTTCCGGAGTGAGGGAGCGGGTGACCGCAGCGAAGGCGGGGTGGTCGCGGAGACCATCGAAAACAGTGCCCAGGAAGTCGTCGATCAGACGTCGGCGTTCGTCCTCGGAGAGCTTGGCCAGCTTGTGCATGAGATCCAACTCCTCAGGTGTGGACCCGCGCTTGGCCACCGCTGTCAGAACCGCGCGCCGCAGGCGCAGCACACGGATCTGCACTTCCAGCGCCTCTGCGTGCGCCGCGGCGACCTCGGGCAGCGAGACCTCCCGGTCCACCACCTTCCGGATGGTGGCGAGGTCAAGCCCCAGATCGCGAAGGGTGCGTACGAGATCGAGGCGGGCGACGGCATCGGCGCCGTACAGGCGGTAGCCGGCCGGGCTGCGGTCGGCGGGCGGCACGATCCCCGCGTCGGAGTAGAACCGGACGGTTTTGACCGTCAGTCCGGTCCGCCGCGCCAGATCACCGATCGAGTAGAGCGTGTCGCCGTTCATGCCCCTACCTTCACGTCTCCCCCTACTGGAGACTCAAGCCCCACCACCCACGGGGACGGGTCACAGGACCTATGACGCATCCATGGGCTTCAGCGCAGTGAGCAGATGCCGGATCGCGGGGGACAGCGGCCCTGGCCGCACGGCAAGGCTGACGGCCGATCGCGCGCCGAGGAGCGGCCGGAAGGCGACGCGGCGGGCCGAGGGGAGCCCTCCCACGAGGTCGAAGACCGTCCACGAGTCCGCGCCGCTCACGGAGTCCGCGGCGATCGCCGCCAGAGTCCCCTGCAAGGTGGTGAAGTGCGGGCCGGTCGGCACGTCGACCCCGGAAGTCCGCAGCAACCCCGTCACCAGGTCATGAAAGGCAGGGTTGCGGTCCCGCGGCGCCAACCGCAGCGGCAGGTCGGCGAGATCGGCCGGTTGAAGACGGGGCAGAGCTGCCAGTGGGTGCGTCACGGGCAGCGCGACGATCAGTGGATCGTCCCAGACCCGCACCGCCGCCAGGCCCGGCAGCAGTCCGTCGCCCCGGACGAGCGCGGCATCCAACTCTCCGCTCCGTAGCGCGTCGATACGCCGCTCGCGAGCTTCCTGGACCAATCGGATCCGAAGCCTCGGCACCCGCTCAGCCAGCACGTCGAGAGCCGGATGCACGCGCTCCGCGAACGCCCGGGCGGTGCCCAGCCGCAGCACACCCTCCCCACCGGAGACGATCTCGGCGGCCACATGGCTCACGTGAGCAGCGGCCGCGAGCGCGGCCCGAGCCTCCGGCAGCAGCCGCTCCCCGGCCGCCGTCAGACCCACTCGACGGGTGGTCCGGTCGAAGACGCGTACGCCCAACTCCCGCTCAAGACGGGCGATCTGTTGGCTCACCGAGGCCTGCACGACGTGCAGCCGCCCGGCCGCCCGGCCGAAGCCGCCCTCGTCGACGACTGCCACGAAGTACTCGAGCTGCCGAAGCTCCACAGCCGTCGCCCCTCCCGTGTCCGGTGCCCATGTCCGTTCCACACCTCACGCATTCATCAGCGCAAGTGATCACTGCCTTCATGAACGGCTTCTTGGACGTGCTGTGTTCCCGCGATGGACTGGTCCCTCGCGCACGCCCACCACAGAGCCCGAAGGAGTACGGCATGCCCCGCAACCCGCAAGCCTTGATCGTCCACGAACGAGACGCGGAGGAAGTGCCGCTGCCTGGGGGCGGCCGGTTCCGTTTGCTGGAGGACAGCCGGGCGACCGGCGGACTCCTGGGCGCCAACCGGCTCGTCCTGCCCGCCGGTTCCGACGGCACGCGTCCGCACCACCACCGCCTGTCCACAGAGATCTTCTACGTGCTCGGCGGCACGATGGAGTTCCTTCTCGACGGCACCCTGACGGTGGTGGGCAAGGGCGGTCTGATCGTGGTGCCGCCCGGCACAGTGCACGCCTTCGGAGCGTCGGGCGACGGCTCGGCGGAGTTCTTCGCCGTGCTCACTCCGGGGATCGAACGGTTCGGCTACTTCCGGCAGCTGGGGCGCATTGCGCGGGGTGAGGCGGGGTGGGACAGCATGGACGACCTCCACGACAGGTACGACGTGCATTTCGTCGGGGGACCGCAATGGCGCTGACAGGAAGGCGACCGCAACGCGGCGGCATGCAAGGAGGCGGCTACAACGCGGCGGCGCATAAGGAAGCGGCCCACAAGGAAGCGGCCCACCAGGAGGCGGCCCACAAGAAGTCGGGCCCCAAGGAGGCAGCCGTCAGCTACGTAGCGTGCGCCGGGGACCAGCAGACCCTACGCCGCCGCCCCCGCCGGATCATCGAGTACCGCCCGTACGACCGAGTGCGCCGCCCCCAGCAACGGACCATCGGAGCCCAGCCCGGAGACAGCGACATCGCACGTCGTACTGGCCGTGCGGCGCCCCAACTCGGCCTCCAGCGACGGCAGCAGCCACGGCGCGAGCCGCGACAGGGCTCCGCCGAGCACCACCGAGCGCGGGTCCAGCAGATTCACCGCACCGGTCAGCGCGATGCCCAGTGCGGCCCCGGCGTCGTGCAGCGCCCCTCGTACGTCCTCGTCGCCCTCAGCGGCGCGCTCCGCGAGCAGCCCGACGCGGTCCGTGCCCGGATCAAGGCCCGCCGCGCGCAGCACCGCCTCCTCGCCCGCGTACTGCTCCAGGCAGCCACGGCCGCCGCAGGGGCACGCCGGGCCGTCCGGCCACACCGGCACATGGCCCAACTCCCCGGCGAAGCCACGCGTCCCGCGCAGCAGCCGGCCGTCGACGACCAGCGCGGCGCCGATGCCGATCTCCGCCGAGACGTGGAGGAAGTCCTGCGGCACCGAGTCGCCGAGCCACAGCTCGGCCAGTGCGCCGAAGTTGGCTTCGTTGTCCACTGTCAGTGGCAGGCTGCCCGGCAGCAGTGTGCCGAGGTCGACGTCGTGCCAGCCGAGGTTGGGGGCACGGACCACTGTTCCTGTTCCGCGGGCGACGAGCCCGGGGACGGCGACGGCGAGTCCCGCCGGACGCAGCCCGGCCTGGTGGGCTTCGTTGCTCACCTGCCGTATCAGGGCGATGAGTTCCTTGACGACGGGCTCGGGGGCACGCCCCCGGTTGTCGCCCTGCCGCACGGCACGCGCGCGTACCTCTCCACGCAGGTCGACGGCGCAGACCGAGAGATGATCGACACCCACTTCGGCGCCGATGCCGGCCGGTCCGCTTCCGCTGACCGCCAGTGCGGAACCCGGGCGCCCCACCTTGCCGGGACGCTCGGGGCCCAGCTCGTCCAGGAGCCCGGAGCGGATCAACTCGTCCACCAGGGTGGAGACGGCGGCCCGCGTCAGGCCGATCCGGGTGGCCACGGCGGCACGGGACAGCGGCCCGTGCGCCGCGACGGCGTGCAGGACGCGGGAGAGGTTGCGGCGGCGCATCCCCTGCTGGGTGTCGGGCAGCCGGGCTTCGGACGTGCCCTGGCGCGCGTCGTGCGGTGGTGCGGTCATGCCCCCGTCAGCCCCTGCTCTTGCGTCCTCATGGCCGTGTGTCCTCGTGGCCCGCGCTGCCGAGCAGCGGCGCCGCGTCGGAGACTACCCCGGCGATCCGGGCGAGAGCCGATTCGTCCCGCTCCACAGAGGGCAGCACGGGCCCCTCGGCCGTACCCCAGCGGCGCGCGACAGCTGCCGGGTCCTCGCCCGTGAGGAGGCCCGCGGCCTGTGCGGCGGCGCCGAGCGCGACCAGTTCCCGGGCCTCGGGCACCTGAACGGGGCGTCCGGAAAGGCGCCGCACGGTGTCCTGCCAGGCCGTGCCCCGTGCTCCGCCGCCGATGAGCAGGAGCGGGGCCGAACGGTCCGCGTCCGCGTCCAGGACCAGATCAAGGGCGCCGAGCAGCGAGTGCACGGCCCCGTCGTAGGCCGCCTGTAGGAGCTGCCCCGGAGTCGTGTCGTGCCGCAGCCCGTGCAGCAGTCCCGAGGCGTGTGGCAGGTCGGGGGTGCGCTCGCCGTCCAGATAGGGCAGCAGGGTGACGGCGCCGCCCGCCTCCACCGCCTCACGATCCAGGCTCAGCAGGGCGGCCACCCGGTCCACTGCCAGGGTGCAGTTGAGGGTGCAGGCCAGCGGGAGCCAGTCGCCGCGTGCGTCGGCGAAGCCGGCCACCGTCCCCGTCGGATCCGAGGGGCGCCGCGTGGAGACCGCGTAGACGGTTCCCGACGTTCCCAGGCTCAGCACCGGGGTGCCGGGGCGCAGGCCGAGTCCGAGTGCCGCGGCCGCGTTGTCGCCGGTGCCGGGCGCGACCAGCGTGCCCTTGGAGAAGGGCAGTTCGCCGCTTCCGCGCACAGTGCCCGCGACCTCACCGGGGCGGACCACGCGCGGAAGGAGTTCGGGGTCCAGGCCGATCAAGCCCAGGACCTCTTCGTCGTACGCCTCCGTCCCTGATGCCCACCATCCCGTACCGGAGGCATCGCCCCGGTCGGTCGTGCCGGATCCCGTGAGGCGTTCGGTGAGGTAGTCGTGGGGGAGCCGCACGGCCGCGGTGGCGCGGGCCGCCTCGGGCTCGTGCTCGCTGAGCCAGGCCCACTTGGTCACCGTGAAGGAGGGCCCCGGCACGCTGCCTACGCGCTCGGCCCACGCCTTCGGGCCCCCTAGACGGTCCACCAACGAGCGGGCCTGCGTCGCCGAGCGGACGTCGTTCCACAGCAGCGCGGGCCGTACCGGCCTGGACTGCGCGTCCAACGTGACGAGCCCGTGCTGCTGGCCGCCGACCGACACGGCTGCGGCCTCGCGCGCGGCGCTGCCGCACTGGTCCAGCGCCGCGCACAGGGCGCTCCACCACTCCTCGGGGTCGCTCTCGCGGGCGCTCCCCGAGCTGACGCTGTGCGGGGCCTGACCACTGGCCACCACCCTGCCCGTGGCGGCGTCGACGACCAGAACCTTCGTGGACTGCGTGGAGCTGTCCACGCCGACGACGAGGGGGCCGTCGGCTGCTGGTGCTGAGGACATCGAGGGTCTCCGTTCCCGCGGCTCTTTCCGGGCACGCCCGGACTTCTTTCCGTCCGACCTTCCCAGGGATGCCTCCGGATACTAATTTGTTAAGCGCCATGACGAAATAGTCGCGGCAGCCGTACATCACGGGCACGCAGTCATGCCCGGGTCGGCCACGCAGTCGTGCACCAGTCATCCAGGGAGCCGCACATGACGTACCAGCCCACTCCTGAGGACAAGTTCACCTTCGGCCTGTGGACCGTCGGCTGGCAGGGAAGGGACCCGTTCGGGGACGCGACCAGGGCGGCCATCGACCCGGCCGACTCCGTGCGTCACCTGGCTGAACTGGGTGCCTACGGAGTGACCTTCCACGACGACGACCTGATCCCCTTCGGCGCCACGGACACCGAGCGCGAATCGCACATCAAGCGCTTCCGCCAGGCGCTCGACGCGACGGGCCTCGTCGTCCCGATGGCGACCACGAACCTCTTCACGCACCCCGTCTTCAAGGACGGGGCGTTCACCGCCAACGACCGCGACGTGCGCCGTTACGCGCTGCGCAAGACGATCCGCAACATCGACCTCGCGGTGGAACTGGGCGCCCGTACCTACGTCGCGTGGGGCGGCAGGGAAGGCGCGGAGTCCGGTGCGGCGAAGGACGTACGCGTCGCTCTCGACCGCATGAAGGAAGCCTTCGACCTCCTGGGCGACTACGTGACGGAGCAGGGATACGACCTGCGCTTCGCGATCGAGCCCAAGCCGAACGAGCCGCGCGGCGACATCCTGCTGCCCACCGTCGGGCACGCCCTCGCCTTCATCGAGCGCCTGGAGCGTTCCGAACTCTTCGGCGTCAACCCCGAAGTAGGCCATGAGCAGATGGCCGGCCTCAACTTCCCGCACTCCATCGCCCAGGCCCTGTGGGCGGGCAAGCTCTTCCACATCGACCTCAACGGCCAGACCGGCATCAAGTACGACCAGGACCTGCGCTTCGGGGCGGGCGATCTGCGGAGCGCCTTCTGGCTGGTCGACCTCCTGGAGAGGGGTGGTTACGAAGGACCGCGGCACTTCGACTTCAAGCCTCCGCGTACGGAGGACTACGCGGGTGTGTGGGCCTCGGCGGCCAGCTGCATGCGCAACTACCTGATCCTTCGGGATCGTGCGGCCGCGTTCCGCGCCGACCCGGACGTCCAGGAGGCCCTGCGGGCATCCCGTCTGGACGAGCTGGCCCTGCCGACCGCGGAGGACGGCCTCTCCGGGCTGCTCGCCGACCGCGCGGCCTTCGAGGACTTCGACGTGACGGCCGCCGCGGACCGTGGCATGGCCTTCGAACACCTCGACCAGCTGGCCATGGACCACCTCCTGGGGGCGCGGGGCTGACCGGAGGCTCCACTCCGAAGGCATCAACTTCCGCACAGGGGTCGCATCCTGACCCTTTCGAGGCGACTCTTGACGGTATGGCCATGCCGCCCGTACCGCCGCCTCCCCCTCCGCCGGGCGACACGCCCCCTCCGGGCGATGGTGGCTTCGGCCCGCCCGGAGGAGGGTACGGTCCGCCTCCGGGCGGCGGGTACGGGCCGCCCCCGGACGGCGGGGGGTGGCCTCCTGCGGGTGGCGGTGTGCCCCCTGGCGGTGGCGGGTGGCCGCCTCAGCCGCCGCCGGGTGGGCCCTCCGGGCGGCGCGGCGGCCTGTTCGTCCTGCTCGCCGTGCTCGTCGCGATCGGAGTCGTCGCCGCAGTGGTCCTCGTGGTCAGCAGCGGTGACGGTTCCGGTGACAAGAAGGGCCCCTCGGAGACCAGCGAGAGCTCGGAAGGCAAGCCCACCCCGTCGCTGAGCATCCCCTCGGAGCTTCCGTCCGAGCTTCCGACGGAGCTGCCCTCTGACCTGCCCAGCGGCCTGCCATCGGACTTCCCCAGCGATCTGCCCAGCGACCTGGACTCCCTGGTCCCCTCACGTGTGGACAGTGAAGTGCCCTACTACTTCTTGCAGGTGGGCGTCACCAGACCACTGTCCTGACCGGGGTGTCGAGCGTGGGGCCGACGGGCTCAGATGCCCTTCGGCAGCCGCACGTACGTCACCGTGGTCTCCACGTCGCTGTCCACGAGCCGGCCGTCCTTGTCGAACGCCTCTGCCCCGTCGGTCATCCCGAAGTCGTTGTCGTTGATCAGGGCGAGGGTGCGACTGTTCACGCGAGCCACGCCTTCGATCTTGTCCGGCACTCCGTCGATGGTGTCCAGGTCGACCAGGAGACGCTTCTTGAGAACGGGCACTCCGGAGGCCGCCGGATCGTCGAGCTGCTCCAGGGAGGGCTTGGTGGCGGCGTCGTCCCACCGCTCTCCGAGGATGTCGGAGCGGCGGTCGAGCTTCACCATCTGCAGCCGCGCGGCCTTGTCGGTGCGCTCCTCGACGAGGAGCCGGTCACGGCCGACGGCCACCACGGAGGAGATCTTCAGCTCGGACGTGTCGTCCTCGCCCGGGTCGACGACATCCACCGCGTCGAAGCGGTACGCGTACTCGGCGGTGACCGCCTGCTTCTTCGGTGAGAAACGCAGCAGCCGCGCCGTCCGCGATGCGTCCCCCGCGCCCTCGTCCGGGAGGGACAGCGGGCTCTGGACCGCCATCACCAGGTCGCCGCCCGGCAGTTGGGCGAGCCCTTCGAAGCCGCGGTTGCCCTTGCGGTGCAGCAGGACGCCGGGCAGCGCCTCGACGACCGGGTAGTCGGCGCCCGACAGCTTCAGGCCCTGGGGAACATAGCGCTTGAGTACCTTCCCGCGAGCGGAGACATGCACGAGTGAGGGCCCGTACTCGTCGATCAGCCAGAAGCTGCCGTCGTGCGCCCGCACGATGCCCTCGGTGTCCAGGCCGTTCGGGTCGTACGTCAGCGGGGTCTTCGCGTCGTAGGTGTAGGGCGCCTCGTCGCGCCCCTTCTGGTTGGGCAGTCCGGTGACGGGCTTGCCGGAGGACGTCGTCAGGGGGAGCGCGTCGATGACCTTCACGGTGTCACCGGAGACGCGGACCTTCACGATCGCCGGGTCGAAACCGGGCACGGGGAAAGTGCGCCGCTTCTTGCCGTCCACCTTGATCTGGCCGTTCGGGCCTCGGTCGGTGACCGTCCAGAACTCGCCCTTGCGGCCCGCCGGATAGATGTCGCTGCCGATGCCGCCGAGATCCACACCGCGGTCGTCGTTCACCGTCCCGGGCAGCAGGGAGTTGCTGAACCTGCCCAGAGGGACGTCGCCCAGGGTCGCCGTCGAGGTGATCCGGGGCGCCTTCTCCTTGCCGCCGGTCGGGGCCCCCGTGGCGGTACCGGTCACCGCGATCGCGGTGAGCACGGCGATCGGCACACCCGCTGCGACGGAACGGCGGACGCGACGCTGACGGGCGGCGTGCGGGGACATGAGTGCCTCCTGGGGCGCAAGTGTTCGGTGACAGCGATCAGACTTCGCCGTCGCCACGAACACAGGGAGGCAGAGAGGTGAACGTGAGGGGGCGTGCTGACGGCGCCTCCCGCGAGGGGCAGGAGGCGCCGCCGTCACCCACAGGCCGGTCAGCGGTCGTTGGGCACCTTGCCCTTGTCCTCCCCCTTCGCCTGGATCACGCTGACGTACTCATTCACTCCGGGGCCCTGCGGGAAGGGGGAGGCCAGTCGCGGTCGGTACCCCCTGAACCGGTGTGATCCACAGTCGCGGATGACATGCCCGCGCTCAATCGCTGGTCAGGGGGAGTGCACGTGCCGGTGTTCCCGGCGCGTGCGTGAGCGGCGTGGACACGCCGGTGGCCGCCGTGCGCGTTCCGGCCAGGAGGTGCGCTGCGGTGGCGTGAACGCGTGGGGTGGCGCGCTCCGTAGGGGCGACGATGCGGGCACGCGGGGGTGCGGGCACGCGACGGTGCGGGCACGCGGGGATGCCCGCACCGGATCTGCCTGCCCCTACTCTCCGCTGGTCACCGCGGCCAGTGCCGTCGCGGGGTCGTGGGCCGCGGGGCCCGCCGGGGTCCAGCGGCCGCGCTCCTTGCGGTAGGGCCACCAGCGGCCGTCGGACCCGTGCCGCAGCTGGGCATCGCTCCCGACCACCGTCCAGCGATTGCGGGCGGCCCGAAGCTGTGGCCGCTCGTCGTCGTCCCAAGCCGCGTCCAGCGCCGCACGCGCGCGTGCCAGTGCGTCCGCCTCAGGAGTCCACTCCTCCTCCAGGACGGCCAGCGCGGCAGGACCTCCGAGCTTCCAGGCCCGTACGGCCAGCGCGAGCCCGTCCTTGCCGCGGCCAGCGGCGGTCGCGAGACGTCCGGCCACCGCCGCGGGAGCTATGACGGAGAGGCGCACGGCATCCTCGTCCAGCGTCAGTTCCTGCTCGACCGGCTTCTGCTCGTGCCCGGAGGAAAGCGCCTCGGCCAGCATCCGGTGCGCCTCCACGGCCGCCTGCGCCGCCAGGAACTCCAGCGCTGCCACATCGAGACCGGGCGCCGGCTCCGCCTCCGTGTCGAGTGAGGGCGGCAGGCCCGGCTCTGACGGCAGCGGAGGGAGGTCGGGCAGCGGAGGGAGGATGGCCCCCTCCGCGTGCGCCTCGTCGGCGTCCACGCCCTCCTGGGCCCCCTCCTGCTCCTGCGCCGGCTCCTCCTCGGCCTCCGCCGGTGCCACGCTGCGTACTTGCAGCTCGTCCAGCAGCTCGCGCTCGGCACGGCCCCGCATCAGGAACAGCACGAACGGATCCTGGTCGAGCAGCCGGGCCACCTGATAGCAGAGCGCGGCGGTGTGGCCGCAGTGGTCCCACGCGTCGCAGTCGCACTCCGGCTCCAGGTCACCGATGCCGGGCAGGAGTTCGACCCCCGCTGCCGCCGCGTCCTCCACCAGATGCGGCGGCATCTCGCGGTCGAGCAGCGCCGCGATGTGGCCGGCCCGCTCCACGGCCATGCCCAGGAAGCGGTCCCACTCGTCCTCGCTGAGCTGCTGTAGCAGTACGTCGGAGCGGTGCGGCGTGCCGTCAGGGTCCTGGACGACCGCGGTGATCCGGCCAGGGCGTACCGAGACCGCGCCCACGGCCCCCGCGCGCGCCAGTCTGCGTCCGGCCTTCAGCTGCGCGAGGTCCAGCGCCGTGTCCTCCAGTGCCTTCAGCCAGGCCTGGCCCCACCAGCTCTGCGCGAACCCCCGCCCGTGCGCGGGCGGCAGTGCCGCGAAGGTGCGCTCGTGCTCGTCCGCGCCCTCCCCGTGACGGCCGTCCCCGTGTGTGTCGCCATTCGACTCGTTGTACATGTCGCTCATCGCGTCCCCCCTCGCAGCTCCACCAGATCCGACAGCTCGGCGTCGGTGAGTTCCGTCAGCGCCGCCTCGCCCGAACCGAGGACCGAGTCCGCCAACTCCCGCTTGCGCAGCAGCATGTCGGCGATGCGGTCCTCGATCGTCCCCTCCGCGATCAGCCGGTGCACCTGGACCGGCTGTGTCTGCCCGATGCGGTACGCCCGGTCGGTGGCCTGTGCCTCGACGGCGGGGTTCCACCAGCGGTCGTAGTGCACGACGTGCTCGGCCCGCGTCAGATTCAGTCCCGTGCCCGCGGCCTTCAACGACAGCAAGAAGACCGGGACTTCACCGTCCTGGAATCGCTCCACCATCGCCTCGCGCGCCGCGATGGGCGTACCGCCGTGCAGGAACTGGGACGGGGTGCCGCGGGCTGCCAGGTGCTGCTCGATGAGGCGCGCCATCTGCACGTACTGCGTGAAGATGAGCACGCTCGCGTCCTCGGAAAGGATCGTGTCGAGCAGCTCGTCGAGGAGTTCCAGCTTCCCGGAACGGCCCTCGATCCGCGGCTCGTCCTCCTTGAGGTACTGCGCGGGATGGTTGCAGATCTGCTTGAGACCGGTGAGCAGCTTGACGATCAGACCGCGGCGGGAGAAGCCGTCGGCGCCGGCGATCTCCGCGAGCGTCTCGCGCACCACGGCTTCGTAGAGGCCCGTCTGCTCCGTGGTGAGCGACACGGCCCGGTCGGTCTCCGTCTTGGGCGGCAGCTCGGGCGCGATGCCCGGATCGGACTTGCGCCTGCGCAGCAGGAAGGGTCGCACGAGCTGGCCGAGTCGCTCGGCCGCTGCCGGGTCCTTGCCGCTCTCGACGGCCTGGGCGTAGCGGGTGCGGAAAGTGCCGAGCTTGCCGAGCAGGCCCGGTGTCGTCCAGTCGAGAATGGCCCACAGCTCGGAGAGATTGTTCTCCACGGGGGTGCCGGTGAGAGCCACGCGCGCGCGTGCCCCGATGGTGCGCAGCTGCTTGGCGGTGGCCGAGTAGGGGTTCTTGACGTGCTGGGCCTCGTCGGCGACGACCATCCCCCACGGCGTGTGGGCCAGGCTCTCCGCGTCGAGTCGCATCGTGCCGTACGTGGTGAGCACGAACTCCCCGTCGGCGAGGCCTTCCAGGCTGCGCCGGGCACCGTGGAAGCGGCGTACGGGCGTGCCGGGGGCGAACTTCTCGATCTCGCGCTGCCAGTTGCCCATGAGGGACGTGGGGCAGACGACCAGGGTGGGGCCCGCGGATTCGCGGTCCGACTGCCGGTGCAGATGCAGGGAGATGAGCGTGATCGTCTTGCCGAGACCCATGTCGTCCGCGAGGCAGCCGCCCAGGCCCAGGGAGGTCATCCGGGCCAGCCAGTTCAGGCCGCGCAGCTGGTAGTCGCGCAGGTTCGCGGCGAGAGCTTCGGGCTGTCCGACGGGCTCCATGCCCTCGGGGTCCGCGAGGCGCTCGCGGAGGGTGGCGAGCCAGCCCGTGGGCTCGACGTCCACGCGGCGCCCCGCCACTTCCGTGGTGCCCGTCAGGACGGCGCTCAGGGCATCGATCGGCGTGACCTTGTGGTCCTGGTGCGCGCGAGCGCGCCGGGCCTCTTCGGGGTCGATGAGAACCCACTGGTCGCGCAGGCGCACCACGGGGCGGTTGGCTTCGGCCAGACGGTCGAGTTCCTCGCGGGACAGCTGCTGATCACCCAGCGCGAACCGCCAGTTGAAGGTGAGCAGCGCGTCGGCGGAGAGGTAGGACGGCGTGTCCGACGACGGCTTGTCCGGGTCCTTGGCCTCGTCGTCGGGCGGGCCGATGACCGCGCGGGCGGTCAGGTTCCGTGCCAGCTCCCTGGGCCAGTGCACATCGACACCCGCGGTGGCGAGCATCCGGGCCCCCTCGCCCAGGAGCGAGGTGACCTCTTCGTCGGCGAGCTCGATCGCATCGGGCACGGTGGCCGAGAGCAACGGGGCGAGCGGCGGCCACACGCGCGTGGCGCGACGCAGCGCGAGCAGGGCATCCATCCGGGACCGAGGCCCGAAGGCCTGCCCCGATGCGCCGGAACCGGCCCACACCTCGGCCGCGTCGGCGACGAGCGAGGGGTCGCTGACGCTGTGCATCTGCAGCACGGCGCGGAACGGCAGTCGGGTCCCCTCGGAGGTGTCCGACACCAGGCCGGGCACCTCGACGCGCAGCGAGATGCGTACGCCGGCGTCGTGTCCTGCGGCGACATCGGTGGCCCAGGGACGCTGATCGGGGATGTGCTGGGGCTGCGGGGAGGCGAAGGCGGGGGCTCCCGCGGCCAGCGTCGCGGCGGGGGAGCGCGGCAGCGCGTCGGCCACCGCGTCCAGGAACTGGCGCAGCAGCCGCTCGGGTTCGGGCAGCCGAGGCGGTTCGGTGTCCGCCAGCGGGAGGGCGTGCGCGGCAGGGGGCATCGCGGCGGCGAGGTCGCGCAGGCGTCGCAGGTCGTCGGCGCCCAGCGGACCCGAACGCCATGCGTCGTGATCACTCGGCGTCAGTCCGGGCAGCAGCAGGCCGCGTGCGGCGAGTTGCAGCGCGAGCACCCCCGCAGCTCCCCAGAACGCGGCCGTCGGATGACTTCCCGACGCGGCACGCGCGCGTGTCAGGACCGGCAGCGCGACCCGCACCGGGAGCATTACGGCCGACACGTCGTTGAGCTGTACTCCGTCGTCGCCGGGCACGGCGACGGTCAGCTCCTCGACGGTGCCCGCGGAGCAGGCGGGCGGTGCGTCCCCGTCGGGGCGCCAGAAGGCGACCCGGCCCATGCGTGCCGGGTCGGCGGATACGAACAGCACAGAGCAGCGGGACAGTTCGGAGAGCTCGGAAGGTGACGCGGCAAGGGGCCTCAGCACGGCGATGGCGCATTCCTCAAACTTGACTACTAGGGGCGGAGTCGCCGAGGGTACAGCACGCTCGGGGCAAGGTGTGAGTGATCAAGGAGTGATCCCGGTCACGCCCCTCCCGTGGTGTACTTAGCCCCCCTTCCAGACGGTGCTGACCCCCTTACAAGACGGGTGAAGGCGCCATGGTTGCCCCAGGTCACCGGCTCATACGTTGATTGGCGTCAGCCCGATCCAGTCAGAGACCGGAGACCTCACCATGTCCCAGGCCGCCGCCGTTGTCGCGGAGCGTTCCCCAGTCACCACCAAAAGACAGCCCGCCGGGAGCGACTTCGCGCCTCTCCTGCGCACCGTCAAGGAACAGGGGCTGCTGGGCCGCCGCACCGGCTGGTACGCCCGCACCATCGTGGTCAACACGGTGGCGCTGGCCGCCGTGGCGACGGGCATGTTCCTCATCGGAGGCTCCTGGTGGGTGCTGCTCCTCGCGCCCGTCCTGTCCGTGCTGTGCGCCCGGACGGCGTTCATAGGCCATGACGCGGGGCACTCCCAGATCACCGGCGACCGCCGGGTGAGCAATGCCATCGGCCTCATCCACGGCAACCTCCTCCTCGGCATGAGCTCGGCCTGGTGGAACGACAAGCACAACCGGCACCACGCCAACCCCAATCACCTGGAGAAGGACCCCGACGTCGCCGCGGACGTCCTTGTGTGGACCAGCAAGCAGGCCAAGGTCCGTGTGGGCTTCCGGCGCTGGATCACCCGCAACCAGGCCTGGCTGTTCTTCCCGCTGACGCTGCTCCAGGGCATCGCCATGAAGATCTACGGCTTCCAGGATCTGCGCCGCCAGGCCCCGCGCGAACGCGTCTTGGAGGGCCTCCTGCTGGTGGCCCACCTCGTCGGTTACGTGACACTCCTGCTCGTCACCATGCCGGTGGGCCACGCCCTCGCCTTCGCGGCCATCCACCAGGCGCTCTTCGGCCTGCATCTCGGACTGGCCTTCGCGCCCAACCACAAGGGCATGGAGATGACCGACTCCGACGGAGAGCGCTGGGGTCACCTCAGCCGCCAGGTCCTCACCTCGCGCAACATCCGTGGCAGCGCGCTGACCGACTGGTTCCTGGGCGGACTGAACTACCAGATCGAGCACCACCTGTTCCCGAGCCTGCCTCGTCCCAGCCTGCGCCGCGTTCAGCCTCTGGTCCGCGCCCACTGCGCCGAACTGGGCATGCCGTACACAGAGGCCGGGTTCATCGACTCCTACCGGCAGGTACTGCGCCACATGTACGAGGTCGGCGAGCCGCTCAGGGTCGAGTAGTCGCTGACCCGCGGCGCTCCTCAGGGTTGCGTCAGGGTCGCTCCTCAGGGATCTATCAGGGGAGCAGACTGGAACCGTGGGCGGCCTGATGCCGTTTCTCAAGACAGAGAGCGGCAACAGCCGCGAAGGAGGCGTCGCACATGTCGAAGAACGCGAAGATCGCCGCAGGAGGTGTGGCGGTCGGCATCATCCTGTTGTTCTGGCTGCCCTGGTGGGCCGCCCTCCTGATCGTGCTGGGTGTCCCGGCGGCGGCCTATCTGACCCTCGACCCCGGGCAGCGGCGCAGGCTGCGCCGCGTCTCACGCAAGGAGCTGGGCCACTGACCCCGCCGCCGGAGTGACGGCGCTCGCCCTCGTGCGCCCCGCGCGTCAGGCGGGGCGCACGGCCATCTTGTCGAGCGCGTCGAGAAGCGAGGGGAGTTCGGGCCCGCGGCCCACCGGCAGCACTTCTCCAGGCTCTTCGTCGAGGAGCACGAACGCGATGTCGTCGGTCCTGGCGACCATGGACCAGCCAGGACCGTCGGCACGCAGGGTGCGGGCCTCTCCGGAGGCGAACGACGACCGCACGCGACCCAGGGGCGGCGGAGTGTCCACGTACGCCCGTGCTTCCGCCAGGACGCGTCGTACGCCGGTGAGATGGCCCTGATCGGCGTCGGCATCGGTCTCGGGGGCGTCGCTGTTCCGCGGGTCGGGGTCCTTGTCCCCCTGATCCGCGACGGCCTCGGCTCCGTCGGTCAAGAAGTCGGCGTCGTCGATCCGATCCCGCCAGGCCGCCCACTGGAGCGCGATCTCGTCGGCGCCGAGCCGTCGCTGAGCGGGACCCCAGGTGTCGGACTGAGGGGGCGAGAGCGGCTTCTCGTCCGCCTCCTCGGGCTCGGGATCGTGCGGCGCGGGCACGTTGGGTGCCGCCACGGCGACCGCGAGCGGCCAGCCGGGCAGCGCGGCGACCACCGTGCGCTCGTCGGGCGACAGGTCGTACTCCATGCCGCAGTCCCAGGAGGCGATCGCGACGGCCACAAGGGAGACGTCGTCGATGACGACGGTCCACCGGGCACCCGCACCGTCCTGACCGAGCACCAGACCGTACCCGTCGGCGAGCGGCGCGAGCCCCAGAGCCGCGCACGCCTCCGGATAGTCGTCACCGAGCACACTCGGGAACTTCGCGGGTGTCAGCAGCACCGCGGTCAGCACGTACAGCGCGTCGTCATCGGCGGCGACAGCGTCGTCCGTTCCGGCCATGCCAGCCTCCCCATCGCTTCATCCGTCGGCGCACCCTAACCACAGGTCCGCTTGATCGTCGAGGGGCGCGTGACCGGGACGTCAGGCGGCGGGCAGGCCGAGGAGCGTTCGTGCCACGTCCGTCGGCGACTCGTCGCGCTCCCGGGCGAGGGCGATGACCGCTCGACAGGCGAGCTCGCTGACGCCAAAAGACAGAGCCTCCGGTGACACCCAGCCCGTGGCCTCGTCCATGCGGTCCTGGTCGTCCTCGGCGCTCGCCGCCACGTAGACGGCGGCCGCCTCGAAGAGGTTGTGCGGGCGCTTCTCCTTGCTGCGAACAGCTTCGTCCGTGCGCCACAGCTTGCGGATCTTGTCGAACATGTGGGCCACCTTCCCCCTGTGGTTGCCGCTGATGATCACTCATCTGTTGTACCCCAACGTAGAGTTGGAGCTCCAACGACAGAAGGGGGTCCGTGCGGTGAAGCGCTATGACCGGCTCAAGGAGATTCGGCGTCTGGACCCGGAGAAGGACGCCCTGGCGATCTACCGGCTCACCGCGACGTACGAATTCCCCTGGGACTACACCCGCGCTCTTGAGCTGGCGCTCTACCGCACGTACGCCGTGCCCAGCATCGGCAGGCTCCTCGCCGAGACGGCGGAACTGACGGATCGTACGCAAAAGCGGTACGACGACACGGCCCTGCTGCTCGACACCGTCGTAGAGCACGGCTTCGGCACGGACGAGGGCCGCACCGCCATCCGCCGCATCAACCAGATGCACCGCAGCTACGACATCAGCAACGAAGACATGCGCTACGTCCTGTGCACGTTCGTCGTCATGCCCAAGCGCTGGATCGACGCCTACGGATGGCGCACGTTGTCACGCCATGAGACGACCGCTGCCGCCGTCTACTACCGCACCTTGGGGCGGCACATGGGGATCCAGGACATCCCGGACACCTACGAAGCCTTCGAGAAGTGTCTCGATGCCTACGAAGAGGCCCACTTCGCTTGGGACGAGGGGGCGCGCAAGGTCTCCGACGCGACCCTCGATCTCATGGCCTCCTGGTATCCCGGCCCGCTGGCGCCCCTGTTGCGCGCCTCGACTCTCGCCCTGCTCGACGAGCCCCTCCTGCGCGCCTTCCGCTACGAACCGCCGGGCGCCGTCACCCGCACGCTGGTCAGGCGCGCTGTGCGGTTGCGCGGCCGGGCCGTGCGCCTGATGCCGCCTCGTACCGCACCGCACTACGCCCGGCAGAACTGGGAGATCAAGGGCTACCCGAAGGGGTACCGCGTCGGTGAGCTCGGCACGTTCCCGGTGCCCGGCGTCCGGGGCTGCCCGGTGGCGCACACGGACGAAGCGGCCCCCTCCTCAGCGGAGTGAGCTCAACGTCGTCCGCAGCCAGGCGAGTTCGGCACGGCTCGTCGCACGCGCGACGGTGAGGATGCCGCGTCGGAACGGGTCGTCCAGTTCCTCGGCGCGCAGTGGACGCTCGCCGTCGTAGAAGAAGCTGGCCGGCTCCTCCAGAAAGGCCAGGCGGCGCTCGAGGACCGCGGCCTGGGCCGCCTTGTCGTCTACGTGGCGCAGAAAGGCGAGGACCGTGAACCAGCGGTTCTCGTCGGTGATGTCGGCCCGCTGCGGCTCCGTGAGCCTGCGGCGCAGCTCGCTCCTGCCCGCCGCGGTGAGGTTCAGGACGTGACGCGGGGCCGCCACGGAGCCCGGCTGCGTCTCGCGGGCCAGCAGGCCGGCCTTCTCCAGCCGTTTGATGGCGGGGTACAGCGTGCTCTCCGCGACCGGTCGTACGTGCCCGGTCAGCGCGGTGATGCGCTTGCGCAGCTCATAGCCGTGCAGGGGCGTGTCGTAGAGGAATCCGAGGATGGTCAGTTCGAGCATGGAGGGCATTCTGTCGCACCAGCGGTGTACCTCTGATCCGTCATACATCGTGACCGATGTATTCTTCCTCGGAGCACCGGCATACGAGTGGGGGAGCGACGATGCGACAGGCACGGTTCGACGCACAGGGCAGCTGTATCCGCTGGAAGGAGAGTGAGGGATCGGACCCTGCCCGGGTGTATGTGCACGGGCTCGGGGCGGCGTCGGCGGTCTATCACGCGCATATCGCGGCCAGGCCCGAACTGGCCGGACGCCGATCGCTCTTCGTCGATCTGCCGGGCCACGGCATCAGCGACCGGCCGGCGGACTTCGGCTACTCCCTGGAGGAGCACGCGGACGCCCTGGCCGCGGCGCTGGACGAGGCCCAGGTGACCGGAGCGGAGATCGTCGCGCACAGCATGGGCGGCTCCGTGGCCATCGTGCTGGCGCACCGCCGCAGCGACCTGGTGTCACGGCTGGTCCTCACCGAGGCCAACCTCGACCCCAACCCCGCCGCGACGGAGGGCAGCAGCGGAATCGCGGCCTACGAAGAGGAGGACTTCGTGGCCGACGGGCACGCGCGCGTGCTCGAGAGGGCTGGCCCCCAGTGGGCGGCGACCATGCGGCTCGCCGATCCCCGCGCCCTGCACCGCAGCGCGACGTGCCTCGTGCGAGGAACGAAACCGACGATGCGCGCAATGCTCATGGACGCGCCCGTGGAGCGTGTCTTCTTGCAGGGCGCGCGGAGCGGCGAACTTGTGGGCGCAGACCAGCTGGTGGCGTCCGGGGTGCGGGTGGTGACCGTGCCGCAGGCGGGGCACAACGTCATGTTGGACAACCCGGAGGCGTTCGCCGCGGAAGTTGCCGGACGCCAGTGATCCGTCGGCCCGTTTGGTTGGGCTTGCGGCTCAGTCCTCCCGTACGGCCATTGCGAGGAACCGCGCGTCCTCGTCGACGTACGAAGTCATGCTCCATCCCGAAGCGGCGAGCAGCGGGCGGAGGTTCTCCTCGGCCCGCAGATCGTCCGGGGTGATCTGACGGCCCTGCCGCGCCGCGAGCGCCACCCGGCCGATGGGGTGGAACAGGGCGAGGGTCCCTCCGGGACGCACCACGCGCCTCAACTCCCGCAGATTCTCGGCCGGATCGGGCAGATGGGAGATCAGGCCCGCGCCGAACACGGCATCGAGCGACGCGCCCCGCAACGGAAGCCGGGTCACGTCAGCGAGCAGGAGCCGCCCTTCGCGGTCCCTGCCCGCCCGCGTGGCGGTCTCCAGCATGGCGGGAGTCAGATCGACCCCGAGCACGACTCCGGAAGGCCCCACGACCTCCCTGAGCGCGGGCAGCGCCCGCCCGGTGCCGCACCCGGCGTCGAGGACACGACCGCCGGGGCGCAGGCCGAGCTCGGACGCGGCGGCCCGGTAGGCGGGCCCGTCGTCGGGGAACCGGCTGTCCCAGTCGGCCGCTCGGGCGGAGAAGAAGTCACGGACACGCGTGTGGTCATCGCTCATGTGGCCATGATTGCTCAACGACGTGCATGCGCGTTGGGGGCACACGTTCGAGCGTCATGCGATCGTTCAGGATCCTCTCTCTGTCAGATTCCAGCAGCTTTCGAACTGCGCCCCCGTTGTGCGCCCCTGCCCGGACTAGCGTCCCGGAGCCATGGGACACCTGGACCACGCCGCCTTCGGCTGGCTGACCCCCGTGCTGTCGTACGCGATGGCCTGTATAGGCGCCGCCCTCGGGCTGCGCTGCACCGTCCGTGCGCTCGGCGCCACGGGCACCTCGCGCCGCAACTGGCTCATCACCGCGGCCTCCGCCATCGGCACCGGCATCTGGACGATGCACTTCGTGGCCATGCTCGGCTTCGGGGTCACCGGCACCGAGATCCACTACAACGTGCCCCTGACGATCCTCAGTCTGATCGTCGCGATGGCCGTCGTCGGAGCCGGCGTCTTCGCCGTCGGCTACGGCCGTGACCGCGGGCGTGCGCTCGCGCTCGGCGGGCTGACCACCGGGCTCGGCGTCGCGAGCATGCACTACCTGGGCATGGCCGCGCTGCGACTGCACGGCGACGTGCGCTACGACCCGGTGCTGGTCGGTCTCTCCGTGGTCATCGCCGTCGTCGCGGCGACCGCGGCGCTGTGGGCGGCGCTCAACATCAAGTCGCCTCTCGCGGTCGCCGTCGCGTCGCTCGTCATGGGCGGGGCGGTGAGCAGCATGCACTACACCGGAATGCTGGCCGTGAGCGTGCGGGTCACCGAGTCCGGTGCGGCACTGCCCGGGGCCACGACCATGCAGTTCATCTTCCCCCTCGCGGTCGGCCTCGGGTCCTATCTCTTCCTGACCTCGGCGTTCGTCGCGCTCTCCCCGACCTCGGGGGAGCGTGAGGCCTCCGTGGCGGCCCAGCGACCGGTGGAGCGCGCCGCCCGATGACGGCGTACCCGGACCGGCCACGGCCGGGCGGGCACACGCCCCGACATCTTTCCGAGCGAGGAGGCCATGCGCACACCCCGTAGGACCCCCGACCCGGCCGACGGCACGGTGCCGCCGCAGCCCGGGGCCCCGGCACGTGGTCGCCGCGCACACGCGGGACCACCCGCCGACGAACGGCCCGACGCAAAGGCCCCACCGGAGCCCGCGCCGCCGACACCGCCCGCGCGCGGGCGGTCGAGGTGGCCACGCCCCCGCACCGTACGAGCCAAGATCGTGTGCCTGCTGATGGTGCCGGTCGTCTCCCTGCTCGCGCTGTGGGGGTACGCCACGGTCACCACGGCCCAGGACGTGGCGCACCTGCGTCAGTTGCAGCGCGCCGACGCCCAGGTGCGCGGTCCCGTCGACACGGCCATCGCCGCGCTGCAGGCCGAGCGAGTGGCGGCCGTGCGCTACGCGACCGAACCCACGCCCACCCGTGACAGCGCCCTCCAGAGGCAGGCGGGCCACACGGACCGCGCGCTGGCGAAACTGCGCCGCGGTGAGGGCCGGACGGTCGCCGACGGCGCGGATCTGCCCACCGGCGTGGAGTTCCGGCTCGAAACGTTCCTCCTCGCAGCCGAGGACCTGAGCACGGTGCGCGCCGACGTGCTCGACCGCCGCACGGGCTGGGACGCGACCTACGGCCAGTACACGAAGACCATTTCGGCTGCCTTCGGAGTCGGCGGCGCACTCACCGGCATCCAGGACTCCGAACTCGGCTCCCACGCGCGCGTGCTGCTCGAATTCTCCAGGGCCGCCGAGATGCTGGCACGCGAGGACGTCGTCCTGTCCAGCGCCCGGCTCGACGGTTCCCTGGACGGCGAACGACTGCGCCAGTTCACCGGAGCCGTCGACACCCGGCGAACCCTGACCGACACGGCGGTGGCGGATCTTCGCGGACCCGAGCGAGCAGCCTGGCAGGACCTCGTGGAGGGGAGTGCGTACGCCGACGTGCGCGCCGTCGAGGACAAGGTGCTCGTCGCACCGCCCGGCCGCGAAGCCGCCGACGCGGCATCGGCCGCCAAGTGGGACAGCTCCCATGCGGCGGTGCGGGACGCACTTCGCGCGATCGACGCGGGCGCGAGCCGCAGCGCGGCCGACCGCGGCGACCCGTTCACCCGAGGGTTGCTCACCCCGGCAGGCGCCGCCGTACTGCTCGGCCTCGTGGCCGTCGCCGCCTCGCTGGTCATCTCCGTACGCATCGGGCGAGGCCTGGTCGTCGAGCTGGTGAGCCTGCGCAACGGAGCCCTGGAGATCGCCCGCCACAAACTCCCGCACGCCATGCGGAGGTTGCGGGCCGGCGAGGAGATCGACATTCACGCCGAAGCGCCACCCGGTCCACCCGCGGAGGACGAGACGGGGCAGGTCTACGAAGCGCTCGGCACGGTGCACAGGGCGGCCCTGCACGCCGCCATCGAACGCGCCGAACTCGCCAGCGGCATCTCAGGAGTCTTCGTCAACCTCGCCCGCAGGAGCCAGGTTCTCGTGCACCGTCAGCTCAGCCTCCTCGACAGCATGGAGCGAAGGTCGGACGACCCGAACGAACTCAGCGACCTCTTCCGGCTCGACCACCTCACCACCCGGATGAGGCGGCACGCCGAAAGTCTGATCATCCTCTCCGGTGCCGCACCAGGGCGCGCCTGGCGCATGCCCGTCTCCCTGACGAACGTCGTCCGAGCGGCCGTCTCCGAAGTCGAGGACTACGCGCGCGTGGAGGTACGGCAACTTCCCGCCGCCGCGGTCGTCGGCACGGCCGTCGCCGACCTCACCCACCTCCTGGCCGAACTCGTCGAGAACGCGGCCCAGTTCTCGCCGCCCCACACCAAGGTGCGGGTCAACGGCGAACCGGTAGGCAACGGCTACGCCCTGGAGATCGAGGACCGCGGCCTTGGAATGGGCGCGGAGACCCTGGCCGAGGCCAACCGCCGCATCGAGCAGTCCGAAGCGCTCGACCTGTTCGACAGCGACCAACTGGGACTCTTCGTGGTCAGCAGGCTCGCCGCGCGACACGGGGTCAAAGTGCACCTTCGCACGTCCCCCTACGGCGGGACCACCGCGGTCGTCCTCCTCCCCACAGCACTGCTGCAGAGCACCACACCGGAGAGCCCCGGAGCCCACACCATGGAACGTGACCGCAAGCAGGACGCGCACGCGCGCGTGCCCGACACCGCGCCGCTGAACGGAAACTCCGTTCCTGCCCCGACCGCCCGCCCCGCACTGTCCGCCTCGGCGGAACCTCCGGAGACCACGCCCCCAGGCGTCACCGCACTCCGCCTGCACAAACCCCCGGACACGGGACCCGACAGTGCCCCGGAGCCTTCGGACGACCTCCCGCGCCGCGTGCGCCAGGCCAGCCTGGCCCCCCAACTGCGCGAGCGGCACACCGACGACGCGGCCGGATCCGTGAGCGTCCGCGAAGACACCGAACGCAGCCCCGAAGCGGTACGGGACCGCATGGCCGCCTACCGCGACGGCTGGACCCGAGGCGGCGGACGCCGACCGGGCATCGTCGGCGCGGTCCCCGACATTCCAGGGCCCGCACCGGCCAGTGACAGCACCGAAGGAGACCACGCATGATCCAGGATCAGAGCATCACCGCCGGCCGGTCCGGCGAACTCGACTGGCTGCTGGATGACTTGGTCCTGCGCGTCGGCGAGGTACGGCATGCCGTGGTGCTGTCGAACGACGGACTCGCCGTCGGCGCGTCGACCGCCCTCAGCCGCGAGGACGCCGAGCACCTCGCCGCGGTGGCCTCAGGATTCCACAGCCTCGCCAAGGGCGCGGGAAGGCACTTCGGGGCCGGAGGCGTGCGCCAGACCATGGTCGAGATGGACGACGGCTTCCTGTTCGTGGCCGCGGCGGGCGACGGCTCCTGCCTCGCCGTACTCAGCTCCGTGACGGCCGACATCGGCCTGGTCGCCTATGAGATGGCACGCCTGGTCAAGCGGGTGGGCGAGCATCTCTACACGCCACCGCGCTTCGCGGCGCAGCCACCGGCCGCCGGATGACACAGGGCGGTCGACACAGATGACCGAGGACAGGAGCGGCGTCCCGCGCGACGCCGGCAGCCAGTGGTACGACCACGAGGCCGGGCCCCTGGTCCGCCCCTACGCGATGACGGGCGGGCGGACCCAACCGGGTCCCGGCGGAGAGCAATTCGACCTGATCGCACTGGTCACGCTGGACGCGAACGCGCCCGGCCCCGGGGACGACACCGCGCTCGGACCGGAACACCGGTCGCTCATCGAGCTGTGCCGCACCGAGACCCAGTCGGTGGCCGAACTGGCGGCCGACGCCGATCTGCCCGTGGGCGTGGTCAGGGTGCTGCTCGGAGACCTGCTGGAAATGGGCTGCGTGAAGGTGAGCCGACCCGTGCCACCCGCACAGCTGCCCGACGAGAAGATCCTGCGAGAGGTGATTGATGGGCTCCGAGCGCTCTGACGTCGACGGCGGCGACACGACCGCCATGGCGTTGAAGATTCTGGTCGCGGGCGGCTTCGGGGTGGGCAAGACCACCCTCGTCGGCGCGGTCAGCGAAATCCGCCCGCTTCGTACCGAGGAACTGCTCAGCGAGGCGGGCCAGTCGGTGGACGACACCGGCGGAGTCGACCGCAAGACCACGACGACCGTCGCCATGGACTTCGGCCGCATCACCATCAGATCGGGCCTGTCGCTGTACCTCTTCGGTACGCCGGGGCAGGACCGTTTCTGGTTCCTGTGGGACGAGTTGTCCCAGGGCGCGCTCGGAGCCGTCGTCCTCGCGGACACCCGACGGCTCGAGGACTGCTTCCCCGCCGTCGACTACTTCGAGCACCGGCACATCCCGTTCGTCGTGGCCGTCAACTGCTTCGCGACCGCGCGTACGTACGGTGCGCACGAAGTGTCACGGGCCCTGGACCTCGACCGCGGAACCCCCGTGGTGCTGTGCGACGCACGGGACCGCGATTCGGGAAAGGAGGTGTTGATACGCCTGGTCGAGTACGCCGGGCGGATGCATACCGCCCGGCTGCTCGACACCGTGGGCTGAGGTCGGACGGTGGTCTGCGGCGTCAGTCGGAGACGGCGCCGCGCGCGACCACCTTGTCGATCCTGACGCGCACGAGGAGCTCGCCGGGCACGCCATTGCGCTCGCCGAACTCCTCGGCGCGCCCCTCACCCATGTAGCGGGCGCCGAGCCGTGTCGCCCAGTGCCGCACTTCGTCGAGATCCTCGCTCAGTCGGGCCTGTCCCTGCAGGACCACGAACGCGAACGGCGGCTTGTCGTCGTCCACGCACAGGGCGACACGCCCGTCCCGCGCCAGATTCCGCCCCTTGACGGTTTCCGCCCCGGTGTTGAACACCAACTCGTCCCCGTTCAAGAGGAACCAGATCGGTGCGATATGTGGGCTGCCGTCCGCTCGGACGGTCGACAGTTTGCCGGTGCGGGTGCCCTGGGAGACGAAAGCCCGCCACTGGTCCTCGGTCATCTTCTGTGCCATGTCCCCATCATGCTTGCCGGGGCGCCGCCGGTGGGGAAGGCTGGCAGGTCAGTTCCTCCAGCCAGGGGGAACAGAAGGCGGGGAGACGGGAACATGGTGCAGAACACGGGGCTCGGTTGGCTGCTCGACGACTTGACCAAGCGCATGGAGTCCGTGCGACACGCGCTGGTGCTGTCCAACGACGGCCTGGTGACCGGCGCGAGCTCGGAACTGAAGCGGGAGGACGCGGAACATCTGGCCGCGGTCTCATCCGGTCTGCACAGCTTGGCCAAGGGCTCCGGACGCCACTTCCGGGCGGGTGCCGTGCGCCAGACGATGATCGAATTCGACGACGCGGTCCTGTTCGTCACCGCGGCCGGCGACGGCAGCTGCCTGTGCGTCCTCAGCTCCGCGGAGGCGGACATCGGTCAGGTCGCGTACGAGATGACACTCCTCGTCAATCGTGTCGGTGAGCATCTCGGCGTGGGCGCCCGACAGCCGGAGAGGACACCGGTCGTAGACCTCTGACCTGCTGGAACATCGAGGCCGCGAGAGTTATCCACAGGCTCGGCGCGGGTTGCGGTGATCGCGCTACGGTTTTCCCGAGAGCAAAGACGCCTCACGGGGGAGAACCACCATGACAGGTCACACGATCACGCAAGAAGCCGCCGACACGGCAGCGCAGACCACGGTCACGCAGAGCCGCGCGGCACGGGAACTGGGACTGAAACGCGGCGAGTTCGAGCTCGCCGTGATGCTGGGGCGCATCCGCACCGTCAGCGACACCGTGGGCGGGCGACGCCGCGTCACACGCGAGGAGATCGAGCGTGTCCGCGCCGCGGAGGGCTTTCCCGAGGCATGGGTGGAGCGCATCAGAGCCGTGGGGACCACCGAGGGCGCGGCTCTCATGGACATTTCCACGGCCCGGTTCACCCGGCTGACCCGCGCGGGCTTCGTCACCCCGGTGAAGTTCTACCTCAACCGCTATCGAGCCGTGGTCTGGCTCTATCTGGCCGAGGAACTGACGCAGTTCGCCGAGGCCGAGGTCAACGCCGGCCTGCTCACCGGCCGAGCCCCGAGCACGATTCGCGCCCAACTGGAGGCGGGCGTCGATCTCAGGGCACGGAACTGGCGGGGCCGCCACGCGGGAGCGCTGTTGCGGCAGTCCGACGACCCCTGGGAGCGTGCCGCGGCCGTGGCCTCGCTGCTCGACCCGGTGCAGATCGCGGAGATCATCAAGGATCCGTACGAACGCGCCTATGTACGCAGGCTCGTGCCCGAGCCCTTCGGACAAGGCGCACCCGAGTCACCGGCGGTACGGATCATTCAGAAGATCACGACCGCGGACGACCCCGACGAGATCCGCTGGTTGCGGGCGAACCTGACCATCAGCCTCTCCCAGGCCCGGGGACACCGCCCGGCACCCAGGCCCGGGCCAAAGCCGGGGCCTGGCCCGGGGCCGGTGGACTCTGCGCCGGAGCCCGCTTCCGGTCCTCAGGCAGAACTCGATGCTCGGCCGAGCCCTCACCCCGCGCCCGATCGCGAGGCGACACGTACCGGACGGCCCGCCGCACTGCCCGAGGAAGAGCCGAGAGAGCAGGCACCGGAGCCGCGTGGCCTGCTCAAGTGGCTGCGCCGCAGGGGAACGTGACCGGGCAGACGGGCGAGGAGGTCGCCTACTCCGTCGCGTCGAGATCCTTCGCATAGTGCTCGATCGCGGGCCGGTAGCTGACGATGTCCGGGTCCTGGCTCGTGGAGGCGAGCACGGTCAGCAGGATCTCCATGGCGTCGTGTGCACGGCCGGTGTTGTAGAGCGCCATGGCCAGAAAGGTCTTGAGAGCGGCGTCGTCGGGGAATTCGGCCACCGCGTCACCCAAGGTCACGACGGCCTCCGGATACCGGCCGAGGACGCGATAGGTGCTGCCCAGACCGAGAAGGGCTCCCCGGCGGTCATCAGGAGAAAGGCCCGACCCCGCGCCTCCCTCGACCGCGCGTACGTAATGCGGCACCGCCTCGGCCTCCAGGCCGAGTGCGTCGTGCACCCACGCGGTCTGGTAAGCCACCTCCGGGTCCGTGGGGAACTGCTCGCACAGGGCGAGCAGTCGCTGCCGTGCCTCCTCGCGGCGACCGCCCTCGCGAAGTCGCACGGCCTCGGCGAGCAGGTGGTCGCGGTTCCCGGTCATGTCGTCATCCCTCATCGCTGCCCCATCACTCTCTCTGTTCTCTGCCCTGTCCGAAGCGATCGGAGGCACGAATGTCATCCTGCCTGGAGCGAACCCAACGAACCCAACGAACCGAACGAACCCCCTCCGGACAACCCGGCGGGACCCGGCTGCTCCTGAAGGCCCGCGAACGGCTGCGGCAGCTACTGACGTCTCGGTGGCGGGCCCGTGGAACCCCGTGGCGTGAGCGTGGGCGTGGGGACCTGGTGCGGGGCGACGCGCTTGCCCAACAGGACCTCGTAGAGAGCACGGGCGACATCGGCGCCGAAGGCGTGGATGTCGTGGCTCATGGCGGAGAGTGTCGGGTGGGTCAGCTCGCACAGCTGCGAGTCGTCCCAGGCCAGGAGGGAGATGTCGGAGGGCACCCGCAGGCCCATCTCGGCGGCGACCGACAGCCCTGCGACGGCCATCAAGTCGTTGTCGTAGATGATCGCCGTGGGCCGCTCGGCCGCGGCGATCAGCGAGCGCGTGGCGCGGGCCCCGGCCTCTCCGGAGAAGTCCGTGGCCAGCTGGCGCCCCTCCGGGAGCCCCAGGTCGGCCATGGCCGCGGTGAAGGCGGCGCCGCGCATCACGCTGTGCCCCAGCTCGGCCGCCCCGCCGACCCGGGCGATGGACCGGTGGCCCAGGGCGGCGAGATAGCGCACCGCCTCGGTGACGGCCGTGGTGTCGTCGGTCCACAGCGAGGTGAACGGCCCCGTCAGAGAAGGGTGGGCGACGGCGACCACGGGCATCCCGAGCTGAGAGAGCACGGGTACGCGCGGGTCGTGCTCACGGAAGTCGACCAGGACGGAGCCGGCGATCTGCCCGGACCGCCACCAGTGGCGCTGGAGCTCGATCTCCTCGTCCAGGCTCTTCACCAGGCGCAGGAGCAGGGCGCTCGACTGGTTGGACAGGACGCTTTCCAGGCCGGAGATGAACTCCATGTAGAAGGGTTCAAGGCCGAGTTGACGTGCGGGGCGGCTGATCGCGAGCCCGATCGTTCCCGTCCCTTGCTTGTTCAGCGCTCGCGCCGAGCGGTTCGGCTCCCAGCCCATCGACCGGGCGACCTCCATGATCCGGGCCCGCGTCGCCTCCGACACCCCTGGTTTGTCGTTGAACGCCAGCGATACGGCAGCCCGTGAAACCCCGGCGCGGGCGGCGACGTCCCGGATGGTCAGCCTCTGCTCACTCATGCGGGCTCCACCGCGAACAGGGCTGCCTCGACGGCGGCGAGGTTGTGTGTGCGATCAGAGGCCGGAGTCCAGCCGCGTACACCGATGGGCACGCTCTGACCGGGCAGCAGCGTCACAAGTCCTCGGTCCGCAATGGCCGTCGGCGCGAGTCGGTCGGCCTGAAGCAGCAGGTCACGCAGCAGCGTGCGGGCAGTTACCACGACATCGACCCTATCCTCGTGCCGGACCACGTCCACCTCATCGGCCTCATCGGCGGGAACGGGATACGCGACCTCCTTGTCCGCCCCGGCATCGGGCAGCAGCTCGTCGGGGACGTCCGCGCACGCGACCGAGCGCCCGGCGGCCGTACCGCGACGGTCGTCTCGGCCAGACCGGCCAGCAGTCGTTGAGCTGCCAGACGACGGTGCCCGCGCAGGGCGGCCAGTGGGAGCGCCGGTGCTCGATGCCGGTGGCGATGGCGCCGGCTTGGTTGGGACCGCTGGCCTTGGCGCACAACCTAGACAGGAATTCTGGAGCTCGTCCATAGACCGGTCCAGTTTTCTACAACCAGTAAGCCAAAGGCTTCAGTCCTAGATTGCTAAACCTTTACTTAAATTGACAGACATCTAGACAACGTTGTCTCCGGTGGGCAGAGTGTGCGCTCGACCGCGGGCCGCTCCGGTCTCGCATCCCCGACAGAGGGGCTTTCCCATGCGTAGAAAACGCGTCATCGCGATGCTCACCGCCGCACTCCTGGCGCTGTGCCTCACCCCCGACGCACAGGCGTTCCCCAGTAGTTCCAAGCAGCAGGTGATCAATTACCTGCGCTCCATCACGGGATCGGGGATCGTGTCCGGCCAGCACAACAAGGAACCCGCCGGCAACCCGGGCCAGTACACCCAGCAGGTCAAGGACGTCACCGGGCAGTACCCGGGCTTGTGGGGCGGGGATCTGATGTTCCGGGCCGAGGACGTCGCCAACCGACAGCGGATCGTCGATCAGGCGAAGACGGAGTGGGCCAACGGCTCGCTCGTGTCGCTGACCTGGCACGTCTGCCCGCCGACCATGGGCAGCTCCTGCGAGTTCGAGGGCGGCGTCAAATCACGCATCACCGACGCCCAGTTCTCCCAGGTCGTCACCGACGGCACGGCGCTGAACAACGCGTGGAAGCGCCGTCTGGAGGAGGTCGTCCCCTACCTCCAGCAGTTGAAGGCGGCAGGAGTGCCCGTGCTGTTCCGGCCGCTGCACGAGATGAATGAACAGTGGAACTGGTGGGGTCACCGACCGGGTGCGAACGGTGGCGCACGGCTCTACCGCATCACCCACGACTACCTCGCGGGCAAGGGCCTGGACAACCTCATCTGGGTGTGGAACGTGCAGGACAACCCGGAGGGCGGCTGGTCCAGTTACTACCCGGGGGACAGCTACGTCGATGTCGCGTCGCTCGACGTCTGGTACAAGAACCACCCGAGCTCGTCCGACTACCAGCAGCTCCAGAGCATCGCGGGCAGCAAGCCGATCGCCCTGGCGGAGATGGGCAAGGTCCCCAATGCCGCACTGCTCAACAGCCAGACCCGCTGGTCGTACTTCATGATCTGGTCGGAGCAGCTGAAGGGGAACAACACCAACGCCGAGATCCAGGCCTGCTACTTCCACCCACGTGTTCTCAACCAGGGTGAGGTGAAGCTCCCGGTAGCCCGGAGCGGCGCCCCGACGTAGGGAACCACCTTCCTGCGTGCGGGACCGGGGCCGGATCTCCCGAGCCCCGTTCCCGCATCGCGCGCGCCCCCGCCCGGCGGAACGCCGAGCCGTCACCCGTTTCCCCTGCCCTGGGTGCCGACAGCGCTGCCGTTGAGTTGAATCCGAGAGGACTGATGCCTCCGGGAGCGAGCATGTCTGTGCCACATGGGCCGCACGAGCCACGGCCGACCGACTCACCCTCACAGCAGGGTCGCCTCCGGCGGACAGGGCAGTGGTGCGCCCGTCACTGCGTGATCGTCATCGTGGTGTGGCTGGCCGCCCTGGTCGGGCTGCAGGTCCTGAACCACGCCTACGGCGGTGAGTACTCCGACGACTTCTCCCTGCCCGGCACCCAGTCGCAGGCGGGCCTCGACGTCCTTCAGACACACGAGCCCGCAGCCGGCGGTTACAGCGCCCAGGTCGTCCTGCACGACGCCGACAAGCCACTCAGCGACGAGAGCGACCAGGTGAGCTCGGCCGTCAGCAGCCTGCAGAAGCTTCCCCACGTGCTGTCCGCGCAGAGCCCGCTGCCCGCGCAGCAGCAGCCCGCCGGGACGCCGAACCTCGGGCCGCTGTCCTCCGACGGAAAGACGGGCTACATCACCGTCCGCTTCGACGTGCAGCCCTCCACCCTCGGCGACGGCTATCTGGACGGCGTCGACAAGGCGGTGCAGCCGCTGCGTGCCGCCGGTGTCGAAGTGGAGTACGGAGGTCCGCTGGGCGAGCTGGCCCGGCCGGAGCCGAACGACCTGACGAGCGAGGCCATCGGATTCGGTGTGGCGATCGTGGTCCTGCTGATCGGCTTCGGCAGTGTGCTGGCCGCGCTGCTGCCCCTGGTGACGGCACTGATCAGTGTGGTCTGCGGCCTGGCCTGCCTGGGCCTGCTCGCGTCGGCCTTCACCTTCGCCACGGTCTCCCCGACGTTGGCCACGATGATTGGAATCGGCGTCGGGATCGACTACGCCCTCTTCCTGGTCACCCGCCACCGGCAGAATCTCCTGGGCCAGGACCCGTTCACGGCGGCGGGACACGCGACGGCGACCAGCGGCCGGGCGGTACTCGTCTCCGGCTGCACGGTGATCATCGCCCTGTCCGGCCTGTGGGTCTCCGGGATCTCGTTCATCGGCAAGCTGGGCCTGGCCGCCGCGGTCACCGTCGTCACGGCGGTGCTCGGCGCGCTGACCCTGGTGCCCGCGCTGCTGGGACTGATCGGACGGCGGATCGACAAGCTCCGGGTGCGGACCCCGATCGCCGAGACGGACACCACGACGGGCGCGGCCTCCCAGGGCGGCTGGCACCGCTACGCCCAGCGCGTGGAGCGACGTCCCTGGTGGTTCTTCATTGGCGGGGCCCTCGTGCTCGCCGTCCTGTCGGTCCCGGTCTTCTTCATCCAGCTCGGGCACATCGGCGATGGGGCGGACCCGAAGTCCTTCACCGACCGGCGCGCCTTCGATCTGATGTCGTCCGCCTTCGGACCCGGTTCGAACGGCCCGATGACCCTGGTCATCGACCAGAGCGAGGTGCCGCAGTCGGACAGGGCGGCGCTGGCCAGCCAGGCGCAGAAGGCGCTCACCGGCGTACCCGACGCGGCGGCGATCACCCCGCTCCAGGCCACGTCGGACGGCGACGTCCTGATCTCCACGGCCTATTCTGTGGCAGCTCCGCAGGACGAGCGGACCACCGACCTGCACGAGAATCTGAGCGACGACGTGCTGCCGCAAGCGGTTTCCGGGACGAAGGCGAGCACGTATGTCACCGGGACGACCGCCGCGCAGGCCGACTTCCTGGAGATCGTTTCCCAGAAGCTGCCACTGATCATCGCGGTGGTCGTGGCCCTGGCCTTCCTCGTCATCCTGGTCGTGTTCCGCGGGCTGCTCGTCGCGGTCAAGGCCGCGGTGCTCAACGTGCTGTCGATCGCCGCCTCGTACGGGGTCGTCGTGGCCGTCTTCCAGTGGGGATGGGGCGGCCCCGCACTCGGGGTCTCGGGGAAGGTGCCGATCGAGAGCTACGTACCGATGATGATGTTCGCGATCGTCTTCGGACTGAGCATGGACTACGAGATCTTCCTGCTCTCCCGGGTCCACGAGGCCTGGTTGCGCACCCGGGATGCCAGAGCGAGCGTCGCCCACGCACTGGAGATCACCGCACGCGTGATCACCTGCGCCGCACTGATCATGGTGAGTGTCTTCGCCGCGTTCATCCTCAGCGACAACATCGTCGTGAAGATGCTGGGGCTGGGCCTCGCCGCCAGCGTCCTCATCGACGCCACCGTGGTCCGCCTGCTGCTGGTGCCCGCGGTCATGACCCTCTTGGGCAAGTCGGCCTGGTGGGCGCCTCGTTGGATGGACCGGCTGCTCCCGCACATCGACGCCGAGGGCGAGAGCGAGGGCGAGCAGGCGCGCCCGGTCAGGAAGCCGGGCTGACACAATCGCTCACGGGCAGTGGGCCGCGAGCGGCGATGGTGAGCCAGGAGACTGCCGAGATCGGAGTGAACCATGAAGGCGGCCCGTTTCGAGCACTTCGGGGGCCCGGAGGTCCTTGAGGTCGTGGATCTCCCCGACCCGCATCCGGGGCCCGGACAGATCCGGATCGCGGTGCGCGCGGCCGGCGTCAATCCGAGCGACGGGAAGAAGCGCAGGGGCCTGATGGATCAGGAGCTTCCGCAGACCATGGGCCACGAGGCGGCGGGCGTGGTCGACGAACTCGGCGAGGGCGTCGCGGACGTGGCCGTCGGCGATCGCGTGTTCGGCTTCTCCGCCACGGAAGCGGCCCAGGCCGAGCTGGTGGTGCTGTCCCACTACGCGCCGATCCCGCCCTCCCTCGACTTCGCCGGCGCGGCCGGGCTGCCGGCCGCCGTCGAAACGGCCACGCGCGCCCTCGACCGGCTCGGCGTCCAGAGCGGCAGCACGCTGCTCGTCAGCGGAGCCTCCGGAAGCGTGGGCAGCGCCGTGGTCCAGCTCGCCGTGGTGCGGGGTGCGCGCGTGATCGGCACGGCGAGTCCCGCGAACCACGACTACCTCCGCTCCCTGGGAGCCGAGCCCGTCGCCTACGGAGAGGGTCTCGTCGAGCGGGTGCGTGCGCTCGCGCCCAAGGGCGTCGACAGGGCGCTCGACGTCGCCGGGAGCGGTGTCCTGCCCGACCTCATCGGCCTCGCGGGCGGCCCGGAGCACGTGGTGACGATCGCCGATTTCGCCGGTGCGCAGCAGTACGGGGTGACGTTCAGCCGCGGGGACGACGGCCGCGCGCTGCACGCGCTCGCCGATGTCGGCGGGCTGATCGAGGCCGGGCGCTTCTCGCTCCCGGTCGCGCGGACCTTCCCGCTCGCCGAGGTCGCGAAGGCGCACCGCGTCATGGAGGACGGTCAGGCGCGAGGGAAGCTCGTGCTGCTGGTCGGCTGACGGGACTGGCCGGACTGGCGAGGCTGGCGGGACTGGCGAGGCTGACAAGGCTGGCCGGGCCGACGGGACCACGAGACCCCGTCGCTCCCGGCCCGCCTCCTCGCTCGACGATCCTTGCCGCTCACGGCCCGCCGCTCACGAACCCCTCGCTCACGGCCCGCCGCTCACGAACCCCTCGCTCCCGGCCCGCCGCTCACGGACCCGCCGCTCACGACCCCCTCGCTCACGCCCCAGTCGACGGGCGCCCGTCCATGTGCCGCTCCCCATAGGCCCGGAAGAGCCCCTCCTGTACGACCGAGACCAGCAGCCTGCCCTCAATGTCGTAGATACGGCCGCGCGCCAGACCGCGGCCGCCCGTGGCGATCGGGGACTCCTGGTCGTAGAGGAACCACTCGTCCGCGCGGAAGGGACGGTGGAACCACATGGCGTGGTCCAGCGAGGCCATGTCGAAGCCGCGTGGACCCCACAGCGGTTCCACCGGGATGCGCACGGCGTCCAGGAGCGTCATGTCGCTCGCGTACGTCAGCGCGCAGGTGTGGACGAGGGGATCGTCGCCGAGCGGGCCGACCGCGCGCATCCACACCGCGCTGCGCGGCTCGGCGTCCTTGATCTCCTCGGGCGTCCAGCGCAGCCGGTCCACGTAGCGGATGTCGAAGGGCTGGCGTCTGGCCATGCGCTCAAGAGCCTCGGGGAGCTCGCCCAGGTGCTCGGTGATCTCCTGGGCGACCGTCGGCAGCGACTCGGGGTCGGGGGCCGTGATGCGCGGCGGCAGCTGGTGCTCGAACGCGCCTTCCTCGGGCTGGTGGAAGGAAGCGGTGAGGTTGAAGATGGTGCGGCCCTGCTGGACCGCGGTGACCCGGCGCGTGGTGAACGAACGCCCGTCCCGCACCCGCTCGACCTGGTACACGATCGGCACGCCCGGACGGCCGGGCCGCAGGAAGTAAGCGTGCAGCGAGTGCACAGGGCGCTCGCCCTCGGTGGTGCGCCCGGCCGCCACCAGGGCCTGCCCGGCGACCTGCCCGCCGAACACCCGCTGAAGGGACTCCTCAGGGCTGCGGCCACGGAAGATGTTGAGCTCGATCTGCTCCAGGTCCAGCAGGTCGACAAGACGGTCGGCGGGATTGTTCATGGCGGTTCCTCGACTCCTGTCCGGGGGAAGCTCGGTGCGCTCGGTGTCGGCGTCAGAGGTCAGAGCTGGCCGACGTCGGTGACCCGGACGACGGCGAGGCCTTCCTCGTCGGAGGCCGCGAGATCGACCTCCGCGCTGATACCCCAGTCATGGTCGCCGTTCGGGTCGGCGAACGTCTGCCGGACGCGCCACAGACCGTGCTCCGGGTCCTCCTCGATGAGCAGCAGCTTGGGGCCACGGGCGTCGGGACCGGTGCCGAGATCGTCGTACTCGTCCCAGTACTTGTCCATGGCCGCGCCCCACGCGTCCGCGTCCCAGCCGGAATCGGCGTCCAGTTCGCCCAGCTCGTCGACGTGGTCGAGGGCGGCGAGCTCGACGCGGCGGAAGAGCGCGTTGCGGACCAGGACGCGGAAGGCGCGGTGGTTGGTGGTGACCGGCTTGACCTGGTCGGCGCGCTCCTGGGCTTCCTCGGCGGTCATGACCTCGGGGTTGGCGAGCTGCTCCCACTCGTCCAGGAGGCTGGAGTCGACCTGACGGACCATCTCGCCGAGCCAGGCGATGAGGTCCTCCAGGTCCTCGGACTTCAGGTCGTCCGGGATGGTGTGCTCGAGCGCCTTGTACGCGCTCGCCAGGTAGCGAAGGACGATGCCCTCGGTGCGGGCGAGTTCGTAGAAGGAGGTGAACTCCGTGAAGGTCAGCGCCCGTTCGTACATGTCGCGGATCACGGACTTGGGGGAGAGCGGGTGGTCGCCGACCCACGGGTGGCTCGTCTTGTAGGTGTTGTACGCGTGGAAGAGGAGCTCCTCCATCGGCTTCGGGTACGTGATGTCCTGGAGCCGCTCCATGCGGTCCTCGTACTCGACGCCGTCCGCCTTCATCAGGGCAACGGCCTCGCCGCGCGCCTTGTTCTGCTGGGCGGCCAGGATCTGGCGCGGGTCGTCGAGCGTGGACTCGACGACGGACACCATGTCGAGGGCGTACGAAGGGGACTCCGGGTCGAGCAGCTCGAAGGCGGCGAGGGCGAACGTCGACAGCGGCTGGTTGAGCGCGAAGTCCTGCTGGAGGTCGACCGTCAGACGCACGATGCGGCCCGAGGCGTCCGGCTCGTCGAGCTTCTCCACCACGCCGCCGTCGAGCAGCGAGCGGTAGATGGCGATGGCGCGGCGAATGTGCCGCAGCTGCTGCTTGCGCGGCTCGTGGTTGTCCTCAAGCAGGTGACGCATCGCCTCGAAGGCATTGCCCGGACGCGCGATCACCGCGAGGAGCATGGTGTGCGTGACGCGGAAGCGGGAGGTCAGCGGCTCGGGCTCGGCGTTGATGAGCTTCTCGAACCCCTCCTCGGTCCATCCCACGAAGCCTTCTGGCGCCTTCTTGCGCACCACCTTGCGGCGCTTCTTGGGGTCGTCGCCCGCCTTGTTGAGCGCCTTCTCGTTCTCGATGACGTGCTCGGGCGCCTGGGCCACGACCAGGCCCGCCGTGTCGAACCCCGCGCGTCCCGCGCGGCCCGCGATCTGGTGGAACTCCCGGGCGCGCAGTGTCCGCACGCGCGTGCCGTCGTACTTGGTGAGGGCGGTGAACAGCACCGTACGGATCGGGACGTTGACGCCGACGCCGAGGGTGTCCGTGCCGCAGATGACCTTCAGGAGACCGGCCTGCGCCAGCTTCTCGACGAGGCGCCGGTACTTGGGCAGCATGCCCGCGTGGTGCACGCCGATCCCGTGGCGCACGTACCGCGAGAGGTTGCGGCCGAACTTGGTGGTGAAGCGGAAGCCGCCGATCAGGTCGGCGATCTTGTCCTTCTCCTCGCGCGTGCACATGTTGATGCTCATCAGCGACTGCGCGCGCTCGACGGCCTGTGCCTGCGTGAAGTGGACGATGTAGACCGGCGCCTGCTTGGTCTCCAGGAGCTCGGTGAGCGTCTCCGTGATGGGCGTCAGGCGGTACTCGTACGAGAGGGGCACGGGGCGGGTCGCGGAGCGGACCACGGAGGTGGGGCGTCCCGTGCGGCGCGTCAGGTCCTTCTCGAACATCGAGACGTCGCCGAGCGTGGCGGACATGAGGATGAACTGCGCCTGCGGAAGTTCGAGGATCGGGATCTGCCAGGCCCAGCCGCGGTCGCCCTCGGCATAGAAGTGGAACTCGTCCATCACGACCTGGCCGATGTCGGCGTTCTTGCCGTCCCGCAGCGCGATCGACGCGAGGACCTCGGCCGTGCAGCAGATGACGGGGGCGTCGGAGTTCACGGACGCGTCACCGGTCAGCATGCCGACGTTCTCGGTGCCGAAGAGCTTGCACAGGTCGAAGAACTTCTCCGACACCAGCGCCTTGATCGGAGCCGTGTAGAAGGTGACCTTGTCCTGGGCCAGCGCAGTGAAGTGCGCACCTGCCGCGACCAGGCTCTTTCCGGAGCCGGTCGGCGTGGACAAGATCACGTTGGCTCCGGAGACCACCTCGATCAGCGCCTCCTCCTGAGCCGGATAGAGAGTGATCCCCGTGTCCTCGGCCCATGAGGAGAAGGCTTCGAAGAGGGCATCGGGGTCGGCATCCGGCGGCAGCTGATCAATAAGTGTCACACCCCCATCTTGCCTTCCTTCTCACCCGATGAGGGAACCGGCGGTCCGTACGAAGATCACGAACGCTACGCTGTGTCGCCAACGGGGCGTCAGTACAACGGAAATGAGGCGGGGAACAGCCATGATGGGTCCGGCACACTCACTGTCGGGGGCGGCGGCCTGGCTCGGCGTCGGAGCGGCCGCGGCGGCGGCGGGGCACACGATGCCCTGGCCGGTTCTCCTCGTCGGAGCCTTGATCTGCGCCGGAGCCGCGCTCGCACCCGACCTCGACCACAAGTCGGCGACCATCTCGCGGGCCTTCGGGCCGGTCTCCCGGGGCCTGTGCGAGATCGTCGACAAGCTCTCGGCCGCCGTCTACAAGGCGACGCGCAAGCAGGGCGACCCGCGCCGGGCCGGCGGGCACCGCACCCTCACGCACACCTGGCTGTGGGCGGTCCTCATCGGGGCGGGCGCCTCCGCCCTGGCCATCTTCGGGGGCCGCTGGGCGGTGCTCGCGCTGCTCTTCGTCCACATGGTGCTCGCCATCGAAGGCCTGCTGTGGCGGGCGTCGCGCGGGTCGAGCAGCGATGTCCTGGTGTGGCTGCTCGCCGCGACGAGCGCCTGGATCCTCGCCGGAGTCCTGGACAAGCCCGGCAACGGCGCGGACTGGCTGTTCACCGCGCCGGGCCAGGAGTACCTGTGGCTGGGCCTGCCGATCGTGCTCGGCGCCCTGGTGCACGACATCGGGGACGCGCTCACGGTCTCCGGCTGCCCGATCCTGTGGCCCATCCCCATCGGCCGCAAGCGCTGGTACCCCATCGGACCGCCGAAGCCGATGCGGTTCCGGGCGGGCAGCTGGATCGAGCTGAAGGTCCTTATGCCGGCCTTCATGCTGCTCGGGGGAGTGGGCGGCGCTGCCGCGCTCAACTTCATCTGAGGGGATGGGCGGGGACACGTGAGCATCCGACGGAGGGGCTCTGCCCCCTACACGTACCCCGCAAGTCCGTCCGCCAGCTCCTCCGCGTCGCCGTCGCGGTACGCGGCCAGCGCCTGCTGCAGGGCGAAGGTGCCGCGGATCGTGGCGGCGCGTGCGCCTACCCCGGTGTCCGCCCGCGACCAGCCGCCCAGCGCGAGCACCCGGTCCAGCAGCTCCTCGCCGTAGTCGGCGTCGATGGCCGCGAGATCCTCCGCCGGATCGCCGAGCGCGGCCTCGTCCCAGTCGACCACTCCGCTGAGCCGCGGTCGTCCTCCAACGTCGTCCCACAGCACGTTCTCCCCGCCGAGGTCACCGTGCACCAGCGCCCCGGTGAGGTGGGGGAGGCCGTCGAGCGCCGCGAGCTGCCGCTCCGCGCGCAGCCGCCCGGCGCCGGACATGAGGCCGAACAGCTCCGCGCGGACATCCGCGGCGAACCTCCGCCACTCGCCCTCGGGCGCACGCGGCAGCGCACCCCGAGCCCTCTCGTCGGCGCCCGCCCGCGCGAGGGCGGTCAGCAGCGTGGCGTACTGCGCCGCCACCGAATCGGCCACCTCGGGGTGGTCGAGCACGCCGTCGGCCAGCGGTGCTCCGGGGACACGGCTGAGCACCAGGTACGGCGGCTCGTCCGTGCCGTGAGCGCCGCCGGCCAGCAGGGGCTCGGGTGTGCGGAAGCCGAGGCCGAGTCCGGCCAGCGCGCGCAGCGCGGTCGCCCGCGTGGTCAGCCGCGCGGCTGCCGCCTCGGTGCGGGCGAAGCGCACCACACGGTCCGAGCCGATCACCACATGGTGGAACTGCCCCTGCACCAGGGGCAGTTCGGCCACCTCGTCCCCCGGCAGCAGGCGGCCGAGCAGGGCCCGATGCGATACGCGGGGATCGAAGCCCGCAGGGCCAAGGCCCGCTGCCGGTGGCGGACTATCCATGCCAGGACCGCCACAGGGCCGCGTACGCACCGCCCGCACCCACCAGCTCGTCATGGCTGCCCAGCTCGCTGATCCGGCCCTTCTCGACCACCGCGATGACGTCCGCGTCGTGCGCGGTGTGCAGCCGGTGGGCGATGGCCACGACCGTGCGGCCGTCCAGGACGCGGGCGAGGGAGCGTTCCAGGTGGCGTGCCGCGCGCGGGTCGAGGAGGGACGTCGCCTCGTCGAGGACCAGCGTGTGCGGGTCGGCGAGGACCAGACGGGCAAGGGCGATCTGCTGGGCCTGCGCCGGGGTGAGGGCGAACCCGCCCGAGCCCACCTCGGTGTCCAGGCCTTCGCCCAGAGCCTCTGCCCAGCCGTCCGCGTCGACCGCGCCGAGCGCCGCCCACAGGTCGGCGTCCCGCGCCCCGGTCCTGGCGAGGAGGAGGTTGTCGCGCAGGGAGCCCACGAAGACGTGGTGCTCCTGGTTGACCAGCGCCACGTGGGAGCGGACCTCCTCCGCGGGCATGGCCGACAGCTCCGCCCCGCCCAGCGTCACGTGGCCGTCGCGCGGTGCGTAGATCCCGGCGAGCAGCCTGCCGAGGGTGGACTTGCCCGCGCCGGACGGGCCGACCAGGGCGACGCGCGAACCGGGCTCGACGGCGAGTGACACCTCCCGCAGGACGTCGACGCCCGCGCGGTAGCCGAAGTGCACGTCGTCGGCGAGGACATGGCGTCCCTCCGGCGTGACGGAGCCGTCGCCCGCGTCCGGTTCGATGTCCCGCACGCCCACCAGGCGGGCCAGCGAGACCTGGGCTACCTGTAGCTCGTCGTACCAGCGCAGGATGATCCCCAGCGGATCGACGAGCATCTGCGCGATCAGGGCGCCGGTGGCCAGCTGGCCGACGCCGATCCAGCCCTGGAGGACGAACACGCCGCCGATCATCAGGACGGAGCAGAGCACGATCGTGTGGGTGAACGTGATCACCGGGAAGAGGACCGAGCGGAGGTACAACGTGTGCCGTTCCCACGCCGTCCATTCCTTGATGCGGCGCTCGGACAGGTCCACGCGCCGCTGCCCGAGCCGGTGCGCCTCCACCGTGCGGCCCGCGTCGATGGTCTCGGCGAGTGCCGCGGCGACGGCGGCGTACCCCGCGGCCTCCGAACGGTAGGCGGAGGGCGCCCGCTTGAAGTACCAGCGGCAGCCGACGACCAGGAGCGGCACCGCGATGAGGAGAGCGGGCGCCAGCGGCGGCGCGGTCACGGCGAGACCGCCGACCAGGAGCGTGGCCCACACGACGCCGATCGCGAGCTGCGGCACAGCCTCCCGCATGGCGTTCGCCAGCCGGTCGACGTCCGTGGTGATCCGCGACAGCAGATCGCCCGTCCCGGCCCGTTCGAGCACGCCCGGTGGCAGCCCGACCGACCGGACGAGGAAGTCCTCGCGCAGATCGGCCAGCATCCTCTCACCGAGCATCGCGCCGCGCAGCCGCACCTGGTGGACGAAGAAGGCCTGCACGACCAGGGCGACGGTGAAGAGCCCGATGGTGCGTCCCAGATGGAGGTCGCGGGCGCTGTCCGAGACGTTCTCGACCAGATCGCCGAGGAGGTAGGGGCCGGCCATCGAGGCGATCACGGCGCAGGTGTTGACCGTGATGAGCAGGGCGAAGGCCCGGCGGTGCCGCTTGACCAGCTCGCGTACGTAGGCTCCCACCGTCGCGGGCGCGCCCACGGGCAGGGTGTCCGCGGTGGTCGGGGCCGCCGGGTCGTACTCCGGTGGCGCCAGGCCGATCATGCCGTCTCCTCGATGTCGATGTGGATGTCGGATCTGATGTCGGTCGGTGTCTGCGGCGCCTGTTCCTCGTCCGTCTCACGCGTCACCACCGCCCGGTAGCGCGGTTCGCTGTGCACCAGTTCGCGGTGCTCGCCCACCGCCACGACCTCGCCCTCGTGGAGGAAGACCACGCGCTCGGCCCGGTCGAGGAGAAGCGGCGACGACGTGAGGACCACGGTCGTACGTCCCTTGCGCAGACCCTTGATGCCCTCGGCGATCCGCGCCTCGGTGTGCGAGTCGACGGCGGACGTCGGCTCGTCGAGCACGAGGACGTCGGGGTCGGTGACCAACGAGCGTGCCAGCGCGAGCCGTTGGCGCTGCCCGCCCGACAGGGAGCGCCCGCGCTCGGTGACATGGGCGTCCATCGGGGCCTCGTCCACCGAGGCCTGCGCCAAGGCGTCCAGGACGTCCGCGCACTGCGCGGCCTCCAGGGCGTCGTCGGCGCTCACCGCTCCCGACGCGGGTACGTCGAGGAGCCCGCGCAGCGTGCCGGAGAGCAGCACCGGGTCCTTGTCCTGTACGAGGACGGCGGTACGGGCGGTGGCCAGCGGTACCTCGTCGAGCGGCACCCCGCCGAGCAGCACGGACGGCAGCTCCTCCGCGTCGTCGAACGCCGCGTGCCCGCCGAGGCGTTCGGCGAGCCGCCCCGCCTCGTCCGGGTCGCCGCACACGACGGCGGTCAGACGGCCCGAGGGGGCAAGGAGCCCGGTGACCGGGTCGTAGAGATCACCGGCGGGCGTCTCCACGGGGGCACGCCGTTCGTCACCCCCGACGTGACCTCCGAGGTCACCCCCGACATGCGTCGTGCGCTGGAGCGAGAGCACCCGGGCGGCGCGCTTGGCCGAGGGGCGCGAGAAGCTGTAGGCCATCGCGATCTCCTCGAAGTGCCGCAGCGGGTAGGTCAGCATCGTGACCGCGCTGTAGACGGTCACCAGCTCGCCGACGGTGATCCGGCCCTCGCGGGCCAGGTTCACGCCGTGCCAGACGACCGCGATCAGCAGCAGTCCCGGCAGCAGCACCTGGACCGCCGAGATCACCGCCCACATCCGGGCGCTGCGCACGGCGGCCGTACGCACCTCCTGCGAGGCACTGCGGTAGCGGTCGAGGAAGAGTTCCTCGCCGCCGATGCCACGCAGCACCCGCAGGCCCGCCACGGTGTCCGAGGCGAGTTCGGTCGCACGCCCGGCCTTCTCCCGCTGGTGGTCGGCACGCCGGGTGGCGCGCGGCAGCAGCGGAAGAACCGCCAGCGCCAGTACCGGAACTCCCACCGCGACGACGACGCCGAGAGCGGGCTGGTAGACGACGAGCCCCACGCAGACGAGAACGACCGTGAGCGCGGCCGCCGCGAACCGCGAGGCCGCCTCGACGAACCAGCCGATCTTCTCGACGTCACCGGTGGAGACCGCGACCACCTCACCGGCGGCGACGCGCCGCGTGAGGGCCGAGCCGAGCTGCGCGGTCTTGCGGGCCAGCAGCTGCTGGACGCGGGCGGCAGCGGTGATCCAGTTGGTGACCGCCGTGCGGTGCAGCATGGTGTCGCCCAGCGCGATGGCGATGCCGCACAGCGCCATCGCCGCGCCCGCCACGGCGAGCCGTTCCCCGGAGCGGTCGATCACGGCCTGTACGGAGAGGCCGACGAGGTAGGGGAGTACCGCGATGGAGCCGAAGTGCAGCAGGCCCCAGGCGAGCGATTTCAGCTGGCCGCCGAGCTGGTTCCGCCCGAGCCAGCGCAGGAAGTGAGGGCCCGAGCGGGCATCCGGCATGCCCGGGTCGGTGAACGGAAGATCGCGAATCTGCATGACGTGTGACGTCCCAGGGTCGGAGCGACGGACCGTCGGTTCGGCGGAGCGCGCCGGCGTGAACGGACGGTGGTGAACGGACGGTGGTGAACGGGGTGAACGGGCGGAAGCAACAAGCAAGAAATGACGAGCAAGAGGGGGACAAGCTGCGGTAACAGGCCGTGAAAGGTTCGCCTCGGACGGTGGCGCGAAGCAAACGATTTTCCGTCGGGAAGTAAAGATTCGGCCCCTTCTCCGCCCGGGGCCGGGTGCCGGGGCGGCTCACGTGAACCGGGTGCGACCATGGACGGATGCGTATAGCCGGTGCGGTGCGAGCGGTGGCCGCAGTCGCGGCCTGCGGTGTTCTTCTGACGTCCTGTGGCAGTTCGGACGACGGGGCGAAGGCCGGAGCGAAGAACGACGAGGGCGCGGGCCGGGCGAAGAAGGCCGAGGCGCCGGCGACGACCGACCTCAAGCGCATCCCCGACGTGGGCGACGGCCTCCAGAGCAAGATCCCCAAGAACTCCCGGCAGGTCGTGGCGGTCTACGGAGAGGGCGAGGACTCGGCGAAGTCCACCGTCGCCCTGTACACGAAGTCCGGATCGACGTGGGACAAGACCCGCGGCTGGGACGCGCACAACGGCAAGAAGGGCTGGACCACCGACCACCGCGAGAACGACAAGCGCAGCCCGGTCGGCGTCTTCACGCTCACCGACGCGGGCGGTGTCCTCGCCGATCCCGGCGCCGAACTGCCGTACACGCAGAGTGAGTCGATGCAGGCCCCGCACTACTGGCCCAAGACGCACTGGCACGACTTCGACTACGTCATCGCCATCGACTACAACCGCGCCAAGGGCACCCCGCCCAACGACCCGACGCGCCCCCAGGGCCAGTCCAAGGGCGGCAGCATCTGGCTGCACATGGACCACGGCAGCGGCACGTCGGGCTGCGTGAGCCTGCCGAAGCCGGGCATGGAGTATCTGCTCAAGAACCTCGACCCGAAGCAGCACCCGGTCGTGGTGATGGGCGACAAGGCGAACTTGAAGAACTAGCCCGGCGCGGCTCTCCACGCGTACGCGGCTCCCACACGCACACGGCTCCCCACACGACAGCCATCGAGCAGGCACCCGGCACGGTGTACCGGGCTGCGCTGTTGGGATCCGCGCTGCCTTCTTGCGATTTGGAGCAAGATCCAAGATTTACGTCGATGTGATCTGGAGGTCTTTTGCGGAAGCAGGCACTCCGCCATAGTGACGCCTCGCGGAAAGAAATTTCCGTATGGCAGAAGTCAGTTGACGCCTCACTACAGGAGTGCCCGTGCCGCAGTCCGTACCGTCCCTACCGCGACGCGTAGCACGCACATTGCGAACCTCACTGTTCGCGCAGGTCGCCTGCGCGCTGGTGCTCGGAGTCCTCGTCGGAAGGCTCTGGCCCGACGTGGGCACCGCCGTCCAGCCGCTCGGCGACGGCTTCGTACGTCTGATCAAGGCGATGATCGCCCCGCTCGTCTTCTGCGTGGTCGTCGCCGGAATCACCAAGGCCGGAGACCTCAAGGCCTTCGGCCGCATCGGGGTCAAGGCCCTCATCTGGTTCGAGGTCGCGACCACGGTCGCCCTCGTCGTCGGCCTGCTCGCCGGGAACCTCGTCAGCCCCGGCACCGGCATGAACGTCGCCCCCTCCACTCTCGACGCCTCGGCCGTCGACGAGAAGACCGGCGGCGGTGAACTGCCCTCGACCAGCGAGTTCATCCTGCACTCGCTGCCCGACAGCGCGATCGGCGCCTTCGCCGAGAACTCGCTGCTCCAAGTCCTCGTGCTGTCCTGCCTGGTGGGCGCGGCCCTGCTGCACCTGGGCAACACGAAGGTCCCCGCGATCCTGCCCGCCATCGAGCAGGGCCAGGAGATCGTCTTCGCGATCGTCGGCTTCATCATGAAGCTGGCGCCGCTCGCCGTCTTCGGCGCGACGGCGCACCTGGTGGGGGAGTACGGGCTCGGCGCCCTGTCGACCTACGGCAAGCTCATCGGCGTCTGTTACGCGGTCGCCCTGATCTTCCTCGTCCTGCTCGGCGTCGCCCTGAAGGTCCTGACGGGCCTGAGCCTGTGGAAGTTCGTCCGCTACACCCGCGAGGAGATGCTGCTCGCGCTCGGCACGGCCTCCAGCGAGGCCGTCATGCCGCGCATGATGCAGAAGCTGCGCCAGGCGGGCTGCCGCGACGACGCGGTGGGCCTGGTCCTGCCGACGGGGTACTCCTTCAACCTCGACGGCGCCTCGATCTACCTCTCCGTCGGTACGTTGTTCATCGCGCAGGCCGTGGGCGTGGACCTGAGCCTGGGCCAGCAGGTCACGGTCGTCCTGGTCCTGATGCTGACCAGCAAGGGCATGGCGGGCGTGCCCGGTTCGGCGTTCCTCGCGCTGTCCGCGACCGCCTCCGCGCTCGGGGTCATCCCGGCCGGTGCGGTCGCCCTGCTGCTCGGCGTGGACCGCATCATGGACGCCATGCGCGTCGCCACGAATTTGCTCGGCAACTGCGTCGCCGTCTTCGTGGTCTCGCGCTGGGAGGGTGCGCTGGACACGGCGCGGGCCAAGAAGGTCCTCTCCGGAGAGATCGCCTTCGTGCCGGAGCAGGCGGAGTCGGCGGAGCAGGCGGAGTCGGCCGACGCGGCCGAGTCGGCGAAGGAGCCCGGCAGTGCCGACGTGAGCACCGCCGGGCCCGAACGGCCCAAGTCCCTTACATCCGAGGCCCTTACGCCTGCGGCTTCTCCGAGTCCACTCCCGGACGCTCCTTCTTCCACAGCCCGCGAGTGAAGTCCGGGATCGCCTGCGGCGCGCCCTTCGCCTTGATCGACAGATGGCTCAGGGGGACGGGCGACGTCCAGACCGCGGCGTCGTAGACGTCGAAGTCCGGCACGAGGCCGAGCTGCATGGTCTGCATCAGACGGAAGATCATGATGTAGTCCATGCCGCCGTGCCCGCCCGGCGGGTTGGAGTGCTCCTTCCACAGCCAGTGGTCGAAGTCCGCGGCGTACTTGCCGAAGTCGCCCCACTCGTCGTTCGTGTGGTCCGGCTCGATGTAGATGCGCTCGGGATAGTCCTCGAAGACGCCCTTGGTGCCGCCGAGGCTGTTGATGCGGCTGTACGGGTGGGGTGTGGAAACGTCGTGTTCGAGGCGAATCACCCGCCCCTTCGCCGTCTGGACCAGGCTGATGGTCCGGTCGCTCTCGATGTACGTCTCTTTCCAGCTCGGGTCGCCGGCGGGCATGTGTGCCTTGCGGTACTCGGCGAGACCGAGGGCGGGTGTGCCGAAGCTGGAGATGTGCGTGACGCGGTCGCCGCGGTTGATGTCCATGTAGTTGGAGACCGGGCCGAAGCCGTGGTTGGGGTAGAGGTCGCCGCGCAGCCGCGTGTGCCACAGGCGCCGCCACGGGCCTTCGTAGTAGTCCGGGTCGAACATCAGGCCGCGCAGGTCGTGGTTGTAGGCGCCCGCCCCGTGCAGCAGATCGCCGAACTTGCCCGCGTGCGCCATGCGCAGGACGCGCATCTCGTTCTTGCCGTAACAGCAGTTCTCCAACTGCATGCAGTGTCTGCGGGTCCGCTCCGAGAGGTCGACCAGTTCCCAGAGCTGGTCGAGCTGGAGGGAGACGGGACACTCCACGCCGACGTGCTTGCCGTTCAGCATCGCCGTCTTGGCCATGTCGAAGTGCCAGTCCCAGGGCGTCGCCACGTACACGAAGTCGACGTCCCCGCGCTTGCACAGGTTCTCGAAGTCGTGATCGCCCTTGGTGTACGTCGCCGGGGCGGGCTGGCCCGCCCCGGTGACCTTCTTCGCGGCGGCCGCGGTCTTGTCCTTGACCGGGTCGCAGAGCGCGACGACCTTCACTCCCGGGATCGCCAGGAAGAGGTCGATCATGCTGCCGCCGCGATTGCCGAGCCCGACGATGCCGACGCGCACGGTGGAACGCCGCTCGAACGGTACGCCGATCATGGTCTTGCCCTTGCGGGGCGGTGCATCGGCGGCCGAGGCCGCGGCGGCGGGCGCGGTGGGCGCGCCCTGCGGGGCGTCGGCGTGGGCCGTGCCGCCGGTGAGGGCGCCGAGGCCGAGCCCGGCTCCGGCGAGGCCCGCGGTGCGGAGCACGGCACGGCGGGAGGCGCCGTCGGCGGAGTCGTCAGGGGTCGCGGACTCGTCAGGGTTCGGTATCGCGTGCTCGTCGTGCATCGGACCTCCGTGGCTTGGATGCCTGCGCTGGAACGGATGCCACCCTGATGGGGGGATGGGCGTGGCGCAAGGGACCGAAGTGGCCAGGGAGTTGGATTTATTTCGCGCCCCCGTCAGCGGGGCGTCGAGTCCGGCAGCTTTGGCAGGGTGGCGCTCACGGACGCGTCGCGCGCTCCAGCTCCTGGAGCACGGAGTAATAGGAGCGGCCCGTGGCGTGGTCCATGCCCACCTCGCACATGCGGTTCGCCGAGAGATGCGCGTCGAAGGGACGGGCGGTGACCTCGGCCGCCTCCTTGCGGGTGGCCGACTCCGTCAGCTCCTTGTGCAGCATGCCGCGGTCACCGGCGAAGGCGCAGCAGCCCGCGTCGTCCGGGACCACCACCTCGTCCGCGCAGGCGTCGGCGACGGCGCGCAGCTGGGCCTCGTCCCCGAGGTGGCTCATCGAGCAGGTGGGGTGCAGGACGGCGGAGCCGACCGTGCGGTGCACGGTCAGGTGGGGGAGCAGCTCGTCCGCGGCCCAGACCAGGGAGTCGACCACGGTCAGTTCCCGGTGCAACTGCCGGTTGTCGGCGGTCAGGTAGGGCACGACCTCGTGCGCGATGCCGAGCGTGCAGGACGAGGCGTCCACCACCAGAGGCAGCCTGCCGCCCGCCGTCCAGCCCCAGGCCGCCTCGACGATGCGATTGGCCATCACCGCGTTGCCCTCGTCGTACCCCTTGGAGTGCCAGATCGTCGCGCAGCACGTGCCCGCGACGTCGTCCGGAATCCAGACGGGCCGTCCCGCGCGCGCGGAGACGGCGACCACCGCCTCGGGCAGGGAGCGGTCACCGGGGCTCCCGAAGATGCGGTTGACGCACGCCGGGTAGTAGACGGCGCTCGCGCCCACGCGCGTGGTGCGCGGCAGCTTGCGGGCGGCGGCTCCCGGGATGTCCGGCAGCCACTCGGGGACCAGATCGGGGCGGACGGCCTTGCGCGCGGCGCGCGTCACCGTGGTCAGGAGCCGGTCGCTGATCCGGCTCGAGGCGCCCACCGCGAGCCGTGCCGCGGCCTCGACCGCCTTGAAGTTCTTGGCGGTGAAGGCGGCCGTCCTCTCCTCGCGCGGCGAGTGCCGCGCGTGCCGGAAGTCCTTCATCAGAGCGCCCGTGTCGATGCCCACCGGACAGGCCAGCTTGCAGGTCGAGTCGCCGGCGCAGGTGTCCACGGCGTCGTATCCGTACGCCTCGACCAGGCCGTCCTCGACCGGCGAGCCGGGCGCTTGGCGCATCATCTCGCGGCGCAGCACGATCCGCTGGCGCGGAGTGGTCGTCAAGTCCTCGCTGGGGCAAGTCGGTTCGCAGAAGCCGCACTCGATGCAGGGGTCCGCGATCAGCTCCACCTTGGGGATCGTCTTCAGGCCGCGCAGGTGGGCCTTCGGATCGCGGTCGAGGACGATGCGTGGCGCGAGCACGCCGTCCGGGTCGATGACCTGCTTGGTGCGCCACATCAACGCCGTGGCCTTCGGGCCCCATTCGAGCTCCAGGAACGGGGCGATGTTGCGGCCCGTCGCGTGCTCGGCCTTGAGCGAGCCGTCGAAGCGCTCGACGGTCAGCCGGCAGAAGTCGTCCATGAACGCGGCATAGCGCTCCACGTCCGCCGTCAGTCCCGCGTCGAAGGCGAGCAGGAAGTGCAGATTGCCGTGCGCGGCATGTCCCGCGACGGCCGCGTCGAAGCCGTGCCGCGTCTGGAGCTCAAGGAGGGCCTGGCAGGCGTCGGCGAGCCGGGAGGGCGGCACCGCGAAGTCCTCGGTGATCAGCGTCGTCCCGGAGGGGCGCGAGCCGCCCACCGCCGTCACGAACGCCTTGCGGGCCTTCCAGTAGCCCCCGATCACCTTCGGGTCGCGGGTGAAGGCGTTGGTCACCGAGGCCACCGGCGTGACGAGTTCGAGCTCCTCGACGACCTTTGCGGCCGCCGCTTCGTACGCCTCCTGGCGCGCTTCGTCCGGCGCGCGGAACTCCACCAGGAGCGCGGCCGTCGACTTCGGGAGCCGCGCCCAGTCGGCGGGCACCCCCGCGACGCTGGTCGACGCACGCAGCGTGTTGCCGTCCATCAGCTCGACGGCCAGCGCGCCCGCCGCGTTGAACAGCGGGACGGCCGCCGCGGCGGCCGGCAGGGACGGGAAGAACAGCAGGCCCGTGGTCACCTGCCGGTCCAGCGGAAGCGTGTCGAAGACGACCTCGGAGATGAAGCCGAAGGTGCCCTCGGAGCCGACCATCAGGCCGCGCAGGATCTCCACGGGCGTCGAGCCGTCCAGGAACGCGTCCAGGCGGTAGCCGTTCGTGTTCTTGATCTCGTACTTGGCGCGGATGCGGGACGTGAGCTCCTGGTCCGCCTCGATCTCCCGCTTGATCGCCAGCAGGCCCTCGCACAGCGCCGGTTCGGCATGCGCCAGCTGCTCGTCGGCGTCCGGGTCCGCTGTGTCGACGACCGTGCCCGTCGGCAGGACGAAGGTGAGCGAGGCCACCGTGCGGTACGAGTTGCGGGTGGTGCCCGCCGTCATTCCGGACGCGTTGTTCGCGACGACCCCGCCGATCGTGCAGGCGATGGCGCTCGCCGGGTCGGGGCCGAGCACGCGCCCGTGCCGGGCGAGCGTGGCATTGGCCCGCAGGACGGTCGTGCCGGGGCCGATGCGCGCCCGCTCGCCGTCCCCGATGACCTCGACGCCCGCCCAGTGCCTGCGCACGTCTACCAGGATGTCCTCGCCCTGGGCCTGGCCGTTGAGCGAGGTGCCGGCCGCGCGGAAGACGACCTCGCGCATCCTGCCGTGCGCGTACGACAGGACGGCGGAGATGTCGTCGATGTCCTCGGCGACGACCACCACCTGGGGCACGAAGCGGTAGGGGCTGGCATCGGAGGCGTACCGCACGAGGTCGGAGATCTTCGTCAGGACCTTGTCCGCGCCGAGCAGCGCGGACAGCTCCGAGCGCAGCGGCTCGGGGGTGCCCGTGGCCCGCCGGTCCGGCACCCGGTCGTGCGCCGGTCCCTCGGGGCGCGAGGCGGGACGCAGGGCTTCCGGCGTGGGCTCCAGCAACGGCATGAGCTCTCCTCGGCGGGTCGGACGGTCGGACGGTCGGGCGGTGCCGGACGGTCGGCCAAAGTCAGCAGCGGCGGACGTCCGGCACGTCGAACAGCGCGTTCAGCAGGCCGCCCAGCTGCTCGCGCTGGTCGGCGTCCAGTGGAGCCAGGATGTCCTCCGCGGCGGCCCGGCGCGCGCTGCGCAGCTCCCTGAGTGACTTGCGCCCCGCGTCCGTGAGCTCGATGCGGATCACCCGGCGGTTGGTGGGATCGGGGACGCGACGCACGAGATCACTGGCCTCCAGGCCGTCGACCAGGCTCGTCACGGCGCGCGGCACGACTTCGAGGCGCTGGGCGAGGTCGGCCATGCGGGGCGGGGTCTCGTAGTGCACGAGGGTGCGCAGCAGGCGCGACTGGGCCGGGGTGATGCCGATCGGCACCAGATAACGCTTCTGGATGCGGTGCAGCCTGCGGGTCAGCCGCAGCAGCTGTTCGGCGAGCAGGCCGTCGGCGTCCGGGGTGTTCATGCGGGAACATTATCAGGACCTTGTGCATTGTGAGTATAGGTAACAGTGAGCTATGCTCCATCAGTCATCGTCGGCTGAATGTCGACCGTCATCGCCGGCCCGCGCCGGCGGCCGTCACACCTCCCGTAGGAGCCCATGCGTCCCGACGAACCCAAGTGGACACCGCAGCCCCTGGCCCCCGGCCAAGAGGAACAGCCGCGGCAGATCCGCCGCATCCTGCGCCTCTTCCGCCCCTACCGCGCCCGCCTCGCGATCGTCGGCCTGCTGGTGGCCGCCGCGTCCCTGGTCTCGGTCGCCACCCCTTTCCTGCTGAAGGAAATCCTCGACACCGCCATTCCGCAGGGACGGACGGGCCTGCTGAGCCTGCTCGCCCTCGGGATGATCCTCAGCGCGGTCGTCACCAGCATCTTCGGCGTCCTGCAGACCCTGATCAGTACGACGGTCGGGCAGCGCGTCATGCACGACCTGCGCACCGCGGTCTACGGCCGCCTGCAGAGCATGTCGCTCGCCTTCTTCACCAGGACCCGCACCGGTGAGGTCCAGTCCCGCATCGCCAGCGACATCGGCGGCATGCAGGCGACGGTCACCTCCACCGCCACCTCCCTGGTCTCGAACCTCACCAGCGTGATCGCCACCATCGTCGCGATGCTCGCCCTGGACTGGCGGCTCACGGTCGTCTCGCTGCTCCTGCTGCCCGTCTTCGTGTGGATCAGCCGCCGCGTCGGCCGCGAGCGCAAGAAGATCGCCACGCAGCGCCAGAAGCAGATGGCCGCGATGGCCGCGACGGTCACCGAGTCGCTCTCCGTCAGCGGCATCCTGCTCGGCCGCACGATGGGCCGCGCCGACTCGCTCACCAAGTCCTTCGCCGACGAGTCCGAGCGCCTCGTCGACCTCGAGGTCCGGTCGAACATGGCCGGGCGCTGGCGCATGGCCGTCATCTCGATCGTCATGGCCGCCATGCCCGCCGTCATCTACTGGACCGCGGGCCTCGCCTTCCAGACAGGCGGCCCCACGGTCTCGATCGGCACGCTCGTCGCCTTCGTCTCGCTCCAGCAGGGCCTGTTCCGGCCCACCGTGAGCCTGCTCACCACCGGTGTGCAGATCCAGACCTCGCTCGCGCTCTTCCAGCGCATCTTCGAGTATCTGGACCTGCCCATCGACATCACCGAACCCGAGCACCCGGTGCGCCTGGACAAGATCAAGGGCGAAGTCCGCTTCGAGGACGTCGAGTTCCGCTACGACGGAGACGACGGCCGGAGCCGCCCGATCCTCGACGGCATCGACATCACCGTCCCCGCCGGCGGCAGCCTGGCCGTCGTCGGCCCCACCGGCTCGGGAAAGTCGACCCTCAGCTATCTGGTGCCGCGGCTGTACGACGTGACGGGCGGCCGCGTGACGCTCGACGGCGTCGACGTGCGCGACCTGGACTTCGACACGCTGGCCCGCGCGATCGGCGTTGTCTCCCAGGAGACGTATCTGTTCCACGCCTCGGTCGCCGAGAACCTGCGCTTCGCCAAGCCCGACGCCACGGACGAGGAGCTGATCGCGGCCGCGGGCGCCGCTCAGATCCACGACCACATCGCGTCGCTGCCCGACGGGTACGACACGGTGGTCGGCGAGCGCGGCCACCGCTTCTCCGGAGGCGAGAAGCAGCGTCTGGCCATCGCCCGCACGATCCTGCGCGATCCGCCCGTGCTCATCCTGGACGAGGCGACCAGCGCCCTGGACACCCACACCGAGCACGCCGTGCAGGACGCCATCGACGCCCTGTCCGCCGACCGGACGACGCTCACGATCGCCCACCGGCTCTCCACGGTCCGCGGCGCCGATCAGATCGTGGTCCTGGACGCGGGCCGGACCGTCGAGCGCGGCACCCACGAGGAGCTCCTGGAGAGGGACGGCCGTTACGCCGCCCTGGTTCGGAGAGACGCCCAACTGGAGCCAGCAACATGAAGATATGCACGGAATGTCGGCATTTGCGGGATACCGTGCCCGCATGCTGCAGACCAAGACTCCGCGCCGGGGCACGATTCGACTGACGCGTCGGGGCCGGATCGCCCTGATCGCGACCGGAGCCGTCGCGGCGGTCACCGCCGTTGCGGTGCCGCTGCTGCTCCCGGACGACGACGCACGCCCCGAGTCCCTGACCATCCCGGAGGGCTGGCGCTCGGGCCAGGTGTACGGGGCCGTCGACAAGGCCCTCGGCGTGCCGGACGGCACCACGAAGAAAGCCATTCCCCAGGCCGCCCTCAGACTCCCCAGAGACGCGGGCGGAAACCCGGAGGGCTACCTCTTCCCGGCGACCTATCCCATCAGCAACCAGTCGACTCCCGCGTCCGTGCTCTCGTACATGGTGAACACGGCCACCAAGAAATTCAGCGGCGGCCAGGTCACGGCGGGCGCCGACCGCAACGCGGTGAACGTCTACCAGACCGTCACCATCGCCAGCATGATCGAGGCCGAGGCGGGCTCCAAGGCGGACATGGGCAAGGTGGCCCGCGTCATCTACAACCGCCTCGACCAGGGCATGCCGCTACAGATGGACTCCACGATCAACTACGCCCTGAACCGCTCGACGCTGAACACCCGCGACCGCGACACAAAGATCAACAGCCCGTACAACACCTACACGCGCATGGGTCTGCCCCCCACCCCGATCGGAAATCCCGGCGACGAGGCGATGCGCGCGGCGACCAGTCCGGCGCAGGGCGACTGGCTGTACTTCGTGACGGTGAAGCCGGGGGACACCCGCTTCACGTCGAGCTTCGAGGAGCAGCAGAAGAACGTGGCGGAGTTCAACAAGAACCAGAGCAAGAACAAGAACAAGGACGAGGACAAGGGCGAGAGCGAGGGCGAGAAGAAGCAGGACGCCTAGCAGTCCGCCGGGTAAGGGCGCCGGTCACACCGTGACCGGCACTCCCTCCTTCAGGAGCCGCTGGATGTCCCGCACCGCCGCCCGCCCCGCACGGTTCGCGCCGATCGTGCTGGCCGATGGGCCGTACCCCACCAGGTGGATGCGGGGGTCGGCGACGGCCCGGGTGCCCTCGAGTCGGATGCCGCCGCCCGCCTCACGCAGCCGCAGCGGCGCCAGGTGCTCGATCGCCGCCCGGAAGCCGGTGGCCCAGAGAATGACGTCGGCATCGACGCGCCGCCCGTCGTCCCACTCCACACCGCTCGGCGTGATGCGGTCGAACATCGGGAGCCGGTCGAGCACCCCGTCGGCCCGCGCCTGCCGGATGGCGTCGTTGACCGGAAGCCCGGTCACGGACACCACGCTCTGCGGCGCGAGTCCCTGGCGCACCCGCTCCTCGACCATGGCCACGGCCGAGCGGCCCCAGTTCTCGTCGAACGGCCCCTCGCGGAAGACGGGCTCCCGCCGGGTGACCCAGGTGGTCTCGGCGGCGTAGGGAGCGATCTCCATCAGATGCTGGGTGCCCGAAGCCCCGCCGCCCACGACGATCACCCGCTGCCCCTTGAAGGCCTCGGGCCCCGGATAGACGGCCGTGTGCAACTGCCGCCCACGGAAGGTGTCCTGCCCCGGGTAGCGCGGCCAGAACGGCCGGTCCCACGTGCCCGTGGCGTTGATCAGGGTGCGGGTCGCCCAGGTCCCGGCCGACGTCTCGACCAGCAGCCGCCCGCCCTCGCCCTCGCGCACACGGCGTACGTCGACGGGGCGGTGCACCCGCAGGTCGAAGCGCTGCTCGTACTCCTCGAAGTACTCCCGGATGACCTCCGACGAGGGCCGCGATGGGTCGGCGCCGGCCAGCTCCATGCCGGGCAGGGAGTGCATGCCGTGCACTTTGCCGTAGGTGAGCGAGGGCCAGCGGAACTGCCAGGCGCCGCCGGGCCGGGGCGAATGGTCCAGGACGACGAAGTCCCGGTCCGGCTCGAAGCCGACCCTGCGCAGGTGATGGGCGCTGGACAGGCCCGCCTGCCCCGCGCCGATGACGACCGCGTCCACCTGTTGTGCCGCCTGTGCCGCGTCTGCCGCTTCGTGTGCGGCCGCGTCCCGTGCCCCGATGTCGTTCACGTTTCTACTAACTCCATCGGGGCCCGGGATCTTCCCGGACGCGGGCGCGGGTCAGCGCCCGCCCGCCACCAGGAGCGGCGCGCCGCCCGGCGCGGAGGCCGGACGCCCGTTCGCCGCGGGCACCCCGGACAGCTGGGATGCCGGAATCCGCGGCAGCAGCCCGCGCGCCGCCAGATCCGGGATCACGCCCTCGCCGAACCAGTACGCCTCCTCCAGATGCGGATAGCCCGAAAGGACGAAGTGCTCGACGCCGAGCGCGTGATACTCCTCGATCCGGTCGGCGACGTCCGCGTGGCTGCCGACGAGCGCGGTGCCCGCGCCGCCCCGCACGAGACCGACGCCCGCCCACAGGTTCGGCGAGATCTCCAGGTCGTCCCGGGAACCGCCGTGCAGCGCCAGCATCCGCTGCTGGCCGACGGACTCGCTGCGGCCGAGCGCCTGCTGGGCGGCGGCGATGGTGTCCGGATCGAGGTCGTCGAGCAGCCGGTTGGCGGTGGCCCACGCCTCGGCGGCGGAGTCGCGCGAGATGGTGTGCAGCCGGATGCCGAAGCGGACCGTGCGGCCCTGCTCCTCGGCGAGCCCGCGAATCCAGTCGATCTTCTGCTTGACCTGCTCCGGCGGCTCACCCCACGTCAGATACACGTCCGCGTGCCGGGCGGCCACCGGCCCGGCCGCCGCCGACGAACCGCCGAAGAAGACCTCCGGCAGCGGGTCCGGCGGCAGCGCGGTCAGACCGCCCTCCACGTCGTAGTGCTCGCCGTGGAAGTCGAAGGGCTTGCCGCCCCACACGCCCCGTACGACGGACAGGAACTCGTCCGTACGGGCATATCGGCGATCGTGGTCCAGGTGGTCGCCGAAGCGCCGCTGCTCGGTCGAGTCGCCGCCCGTGACGACGTTCAGGAGCAGCCGCCCGCGCGTGATGCGCTGATACGTGGACGCCATCTGCGCGGCGAGCACGGGGGAGATGACGCCGGGACGGAACGCGACCAGGAACTTGAGCCGCTCCGTGTGCTGGGCCAGCGCGACCGTCGTCAGCCAGGCGTCCTCGCACCAGGTGCCGGTCGGGGTCAGCACCGCCTCGAAGCCCACCTGCTCGGCCGCTTTGGCGATCTGGATCAGATAGTCGATGTCGGGGGCCCGCACTCCGCTGACGGGGGTGACGCGGGAGCGTTTGACGCCGCCGTCGGTGTAGGCGTGCCGGTCGACGAGGGTACGGCCGTCGCCGCCGGTCGGCAGGAACCAGTTGAGGTGGACGGTCATCGTCAGGACTCCTTGTCGTACGTGCGCGGCTTGCTGGTCGAGGGCGGCAGGCTGCCGTTGAAGCGGGTGTCGACGAAGTCACCGAAGTCGATGCGGCGCGGAATGAGCTTCTGGTCGGTGAAGGTGTCCGCGATCTCCTGCTCGGAGGTGATCACGTTCTTGTCCACGGCCACCGGCACCCGCGTGCCGTTGCTGCGCTTGACCGCCGCGAGCGCGACCTCGTAGGGCAGCCCGGTGTCCTTCGCCCAGACCTTCGCCCACGTCTCCGGGTGGTCGTAGACCCAGGCCTGGGCCTTGCGCAGCCGCCTGAGGTAGTCGTCGATGGCCGCGGACTTCTTCTTGTCCTTGAGTGCGCCGGGCGCCGCCACCTGGAAGTTGAGGCCGTTCACCAGGCCGTCGCCGTCGGCCAGGACGCGGCCCTGCTTGCCCACGAGAACCTGCGAGGTGTACGGGTCCCAGACCGACCAGGCGTCCACCTTCCCGCTGGTGAACGCGGCCAGCGCGTCGGCCGGCTGCAGATACTTGACCTTGACGTCCTTGAAGTCGAGTCCCGCCTCCTTCAGGGACGCGATCAGCTGGTAGTGCGCCGACGAACCCTGCGCCACGGCGACGGACTTGCCCTTGAGGTCCCGGGGCTTCTTCAGCGGCGAGTCGTTCGGGACGAGGATCGCCTCGCCCGACGCGGTGCCATGGGTGGCGGCCACCACGGAGATCTTCGAGTTCGCCCCGGCGGCGAAGACGGGCGGCGTGTTGCCGACGGCGCCGATGTCCACGGCCTTGGCGTTGACGGCCTCCAGAAGGGGCGGCCCGGAGGTGAAGGTGGACCAGCGGATCTTGTACTTCAGGTCGTCGAGCTCCCCGGCCGCACGCAGCACGGCCTCCGAACCGCCCTTCTGGTCACCGACGTTGAGGGTGAGTTGGCCTTTGCCGTCGGTTCCGCCGCCGGCGCCGGCGGACGAGGTGCTTGCGGAGGACGCGCCGGAGCAGGCGGTGAGCAGCAGGGCCAGGGGGAGAAGCAGGGCGGGGGCGGCGAGATGTCGTCGCATGGTGAGTCCGTTCGGTGTGTTCGTGCTGTGCACGGGGAGGGGGACTGCGGGTGGTTCAGGCGGGTGGTTCAGGCCGCGGCGGAGGCTTGGGTCTGGACCTGGGTCTTGGTCTCGGCTTCGGCTTCCGCAGAGTGGGGCGCGTCGACGCCCAGTCGCTGCAGCAGCTCGGCACGCAGCTCGGCGAAGCGCGGATCGGAGATGCCGCGCGGCCGGTCCAGGTCGATCTCGGTTTCGTACGCGATGACCCCGTCGTCCATGACGAGCACCCGGTCGGCGAGGAGCACGGCCTCCTCGACGTCGTGCGTCACGAGCAGGACGGCGCAACCGCGCCGCTGCCACAGCTCGTCGACGAGCCGCTGGGCCTTGATGCGGGTGAGTGCGTCGAGCGCGCCGAACGGCTCGTCGAGCAGCAGCAGATCGGGCTCGCGCACCAGGGCCCGGGCCAGCGAGGCGCGCTGGGCCTCGCCACCGGAGAGCGTCTTGGGCCAGGCGTTCGTACGGTGCTTCAGCCCGACCTCCTCCAACGCCCGCTCGGCGACGCTCCGTTCGGGCTTTCCCTTCAGCCCGAGCAGTACGTTCCGCCACACGCGCTTCCAGGGCATGAGCCGCGGTGCCTGGAACGCGACGGCCTTGCGGCGCGGCACGAGGACCGTCCCCTCGATGTCCCGGTCGAGCCCGGCGAGGATGCGAAGAAGGGTCGACTTGCCGCAGCCGCTGCGCCCGAGCAGCGCCACGAACTCCCCGGGCCGCACGTCGAGATCGAGCCGGTCGATGACGGCACGCCCGTCGAAGGAGCGGGTCAGCCCTTCGACGCGTACGGCCGAAGTGGCCTTCCTGGCAGGGGTGTTGGCCGTGGGGTCGGCGGGGGTCACCGGCCGGTGAACGTCGGTCGCCATTGCAGCAGCAGCCTTTCGAGGGTGCGGACGATGAAGTCGGCGATGAGGCCGAGGAAGGCGTAGACGATCAGGCAGACGACGATCACGTCGGTCCGCAGGAAGTCACGCGCCTGGACCATCAGGAAACCGATGCCGGAGTCCGCGTTGATCTGCTCGGCGAAGACGAGGGCGAGCCAGGCGATGCCGAGGGAGTACCGCAGACCGGTCATCGCACCCGGCAGCGCGCCCGGCAGGATGACGTGGCGCACAAGCCCCCACCGAGAGAGTCCGAGGGACTCCCCGGCCTCGATGAGCTGCGAGTCGACCCCGCGGATGCCCGCGTACACGTTCAGATAGAGCGGGAACGAGACGCCCAGCGTGATGATGGCGACCTTGGGCGCCTCACCGATGCCGAACCAGATGATGAACAGCGGGATGAGCCCGACGAAGGGCACGGTCCGCAGCATCTGCACGCTGGCGTCGACGAGATCCTCGCCGACGCGGAAGAGGCCCGAGACGAGCGCGAGCGCCGTCCCGACGACGGTGCCGAGCAGCAGCCCCACCGCGACGCGCTGGAGGGAGACCCCCATGGCGGAGGTCAGCGAACCGTCGCTGAGGAGATCGCGGGCGACACCGGCGATGGTGCCCGGCGAGGCGAGGATGTCTTTGGTCAACACCCCTGTGGAGCTGAGGAGTTGCCACAGGGCGAGGAGCGCGAGGGGGCCGGAGGTGCGGCGCAGCCAGCGGGGGATGCGGGTGCGGCGGGTGGAGGAAGGAACGATGGGGACGAGATCGGGCTGCGCCGACCGGGCGCCTTGGGCGCCATCGGCGTTGCCGACGTCCTGGGCGGGATCATCGGACTTGGATATACCCGAAATGTCGGATACGGAATCCGGCGGGGCATGGCTAATGCTCATGGGGCTCCACGGCAGGAGGGAGGGATGCCCGAAGCGGCTACGCGCGGGACGGCGAAATCAACCGCGCGAAGGCAGCAGGGCAGAGAAGTGCGAAGAGTGAAAAGCGGGCTGAGAGAACGTCAGCAGCCGCGGCGACACGCAGCAGAAGCCACCCGCAGCAGGTCGATGTGACCGCGCGTGGTGAGCAGAGCTGAACGCAACATGCCGCTGAACGTAGCCAGATCGTCCACGTACGGTCAATGGCGTCTCGAAAGGCGGACGCCACGTATCAGTGAATGGGAGTGACGTGAGGGAGGATGGACCCATGTCCGATGCTTTCACCACACGTGTCCTGAACGTCACCACCGGCTCGTCCGAGAAGGTCTTCGACCTCACCGACGACTGCCAGAGCTTCCTGCGCGAGGCGGCGGCAGGCCGGGACGGCCTGCTCAACGTCTTCGTCCCGCACGCCACCGCGGGCATCGCGATCCTGGAGACGGGCGCGGGCAGCGACAACGACCTGCTGGCCGCGCTGCACACCCTGCTCCCGGCCGACGACCGCTGGCAGCACCGCCACGGCAGCCCCGGCCACGGCCGCGACCACGTCCTGCCGGCCCTGGTGCCTCCGCACGCGACGCTGCCGGTGGTGAGGGGGCAACTGGAGCTGGGGACCTGGCAGTCGGTGTGCCTGGTGGACACGAACCGCGACAATCCCGACCGCCAGGTGCGGTTGAGTTTCCTGGGCTGACCGGTGATCCCGGGTCAGCGGCGGCCGGTGGACAGGGTGATGAGGAACTGGCCGCCGCCCGGCTCGATGTCGGCGGTCACCGGCAGCCCCGGTACCAGTCGTGAGAACCGGTCCACCAGCCAATCCGCCGCCTCCTGGGCGTCCTGCCTGGTCGGACAACGGCCCACCATCTCGCGGCCCCCCTTGCGCTCCAGCCTCCCGGCCACGGTGATCAGTGGCGCGGGTTCGACCACGTACAGGCGGTCCGGCCAGGCGATGACCACCTTGACCGCGCCCTTGCGGGTGTTGCACCCGCGGTGCGCGAGCCGCTCGGCGACCTTGGCTTTCCGGTCGGCGGTCCGGCTGTCGACGCTGGGCCCTCGCGGGTCGTTCACCGACTCGTCGGGGTCGACCGCCTCGTCACACACCCAGCATCGCCAGCCGTCACGCTCGGCCACATCATCAAGGAGACTCATCCGAGCAAACTAGCCTGCCCGGCCGCCACCCCGCGCACCAGGGCCCGGCAAGTTCTGACCTGCGCATACGTCGGCTGCCCTGCCGCGTGCCGTCCTTCCGGTCACCCGGCACGTGAAGACGAGATCAGGTACCTTGACGGTCGCGTGCGGGGCGAATCTTGCCGGAGACGGAAGGGACGGGCTGTGCCTGACGAGCCGATCGATGTGGTGATCGCCGACGATCAGGAGTTGGTCCGAACCGGCTTCGAGATGATCCTCGACGCCCAGCCGGGTATCCGGGTCGTGGGTGTCGCCCGAGACGGTGTCGAGTGCGTGGAGCTGGCCCGACGGCTGTGCCCCGCGGTGGTGTTGGTCGACATCCGCATGCCGCGCATGGACGGCCTGGAGGTCACCCGCACCCTGGCGGGCGGGTCGCCCGGCGCATCCGCGATGAACGTCGTGGTGATCACCACCTTCGACCAGGACGACTACGTACGCGACGCTCTGCGCTACGGCGCCTGCGGCTTTCTGCTCAAGGACGCTCCGCCCGCGCTGCTCGTGGAGGCGGTACGGGCGGCCTCTCGCGGCGACGCGCTGGTCTCGCCCGCGGTCACCGTGCGGCTGCTGCGCGGCCTGCGGCACAGAGCCGGCGGTGAGGAGCAGCAGGCGGCCGCCGGGCTGAGCAGCCGGGAGACGGAGATCTCTCGGCTGGTGGCCGTGGGACGCACCAACCAGGAGATCGCCGAGGAACTGTTCCTGTCGCTGTCGTCGGTGAAGACATACCTGGCCCGGATCCAGGCCAAGGTCGAGGCCCGCAACCGCGTGGAGATCGCTGCCTGGGCATGGGAGAACGGTGTGGTCACCTCGCGGGAACAGCCGTCGTGAGAGGGCGCGGCAGTCCGGCCACCACCTCCCACTGACCTGAGCTCGTGGCCCCGGCCCGGAACGTGCCGTCGAGCGCCTCGACGCGTTCGCGAAGACCGATCAGGCCGAAGCCGCTGCGCCCGCCCGCCGGATGGTCCGCCTGGCGCTGACCCGCGCTGTTGGTCACCGCCACCCGTAACCACCCCGGATCGGCGTCCAGACGCACGGTCACCCGCTCGCTCGGGGCGTGCCGCAGCACATTGGTGAGGGCCTCCCGGACCACCCGCAACACGGTCGCCTCGACCTCCGGGCTGAACCGGCTCGTGCGGACCGCGGCGCTCGCCTCCAGCCGGGCCGCCGGAGCGTCGGGGCGGCGCCGGGAGAACTCACCGACGAAATCCCCGAGTTCGGCGAGGAGATCGCCGGGCCGCAGCGCCTGATGGTCGTCCTCGCGCAGCACCCGCACCAGCCGCCGCATCGACTCCAAGGTCTCCGTGCCGGACCGGGCGATCGCCTCCAGAGCCGGCTCGACCCTCTCGGGCGCCGTCGCGTGGACGGTCCTGGCCGCGTTGGCCTGCACGATGATGCCCGTCATGTGGTGGGCGATCAGGTCGTGCAGATCCCGAGCCAGAGCCAGCCGCTCTGCGTGCCGCACATCCCTCACGGCACGCTGCCGACGGGCCTCGGAAGCGCGGACGACGCACCCCATGGCGATGCCGAGCGAGAGCAGGATCGTCACCATGTAGCTGCCCCCGACGAAGCCGTCCAGGGTCCGCGTGCGCAGCGTCTGCATCAGCATGCCGGCGGCCAGGGCGGCGACCGTCCACGCCATGGCGCGGGTGCCGGGGACCTGGGCGAGCGTCTGGATGATCAGGAACAGCAGCGCGAACATCTCCAGATACCCGAAGTCCGTCCCGCTCACCGGCACGAACAGGCACACGCAGCTGAGCGTGAGGGAGATGGCGGCCGCCCCCACCGCCCGCGCCGGGAAAGGCAGCGGGTGGTGGAGGCCGGGCAGTGCGAGCGCGGCCAAGGGGCCGGTGACGAACACCGGCAGCCAACTGGTGGGTGCGATCGGCGGCTCGGTCACGAACAGGAGCACCAGGATGTCGGCCGCCCACAGCAGGGCCAGGGACATCACCGCGGCGGTGGAGACGACGCGGCGGACGCCGGGCAAGAACGGAGGTTTCCAGTCCACGCCACCAGCCTAGGGAGCCGGATGGCTCATGTGGTGTCGGCCGGATGACCGACACGGAACGCCGCACTCCGTACCCAGGGCTGACGCCGGGCCCCCGCGGGCCGGCCCAGCATGGTTCGAGGGCACGGGCGTTCCCCCGGCGCCTGTGCCCCGCCCGGCCCGTCGACGACGGTTCCGCCGGGCGGCAGCCCAGGGCCCCGACCGCTTCCCATCCTCGTCTCGCTCCTGACGTACGGAGACTGTTGTTCACATGGCTACTTTTCTGCACCGGCTCGGGCGCGGCGCGTTCAAGCGTCGCTGGCTGATCCTGTTGTTCTGGGCGGTCGTACTCGGCGTCGCGGGCACCGCGGCGGCGGGCAGCAGCGGCAGCGGCAACTCGAACATCACCCTGCCCGGCATCGAGGCACAGAAGGCGTACGACGTGCTCGGTGAGAAGTACCCCGCGGCCAACGCCGACGGGGCGAGCGTCCGCGTCGTGGTCCGGGCACCCGACGGGCAGAAGCTGGCCGCCGCTGAGCCGCGAGCCGAAGTCTCCTCACTGCTCAAGGACGTGCGGGGCTCTTCGCCGCGAGTCGCCTCGGTCGCCGACCCGTTCAGGGCCAGGACCATCAGCGCCGACGGCACCACCGGCTACGCCCAGGTCACGTACAAGACCAAGCCCGTCGAACTGACGGACGCAGACCACAGCCACCTCGACGACGCCCTTGCCGCGGCACGCGGCCAGGGCCTGACCGTGGAGGCGTCCGGCAGCGCGCTGGCACCCGCCGAGGCGAGCAGTTCCTCCGAAGCGATCGGGTTCGTGCTCGGCGCGTTGATCCTGATCGTCACCTTCGGCTCGTTCATCGCGGCCGGCATGCCGCTGCTGACCGCCCTGCTTGGTGTCGGCATCACCATGAGCGCCATCACCGCGCTCACCTCGGCCCTCGATCTCAACAGCAGCACCTCGTCCCTCGCGACCATGCTGGGCATCGCGGTGGGCATCGACTACTCCCTGTTCATCGTCTCCCGCTATCGATCCGAGCGGGCCCTGGGCCACGACGCCCGCGAGGCGGCCGCCCGGGCGAACGGCACCGCGGGCTCCGCGGTGGTCTTCGCCGGTCTGACCGTCGTCATCGCCCTGGTCGGCCTGGCCGTGGTGAACCTGCCCATCCTCACGGCCATGGGCATGGCCGCCGCAGGTGCCGTCGTCGTCGCCGTCCTGGTCGCCGTCACGCTGGTCCCGGCCCTGCTCGCCTTCGCCCCCGAGCGCGTGCTCGGCCGCCCCTCCCGCAGGAAGTCCGCCGGTTCGAAGGACACCGGCACCAAGCCGCCGCTGGCGGAGCGCTGGGCGGCCTTCGTCCTGCGCCGCCCCTGGAAGGTCCTGCTCTGCGCGGTTCTCGGCCTCGGTGTGATCGCGCTGCCCGCGACCCGGCTCGAACTGGGTCTGCCCGACGACAGCACCAAGCCCGCCTCCACCACGGAGCGCAAGGCCTACGACATGCTCGCCGAGTCGTTCGGTCCCGGCTTCAACGGCCCGCTGACGCTCGTCGTCAGCGGCAGCGATCCGGCGGTCACGAAGAGCGCCGTCGGCCAACTCGACGACAGCGTGAAGGACGTGAAGGATGTCGCCACCGTCGCCCCGGCCACGTACAACCCGGCCGGTGACACCGCGATGGTCACGCTCGTCCCCAAGAGCTCGCCCGCGAGCGAGGCGACCAAAGACCTCGTCCACACCATCCGCGACCAGGCCAAGGGGGTGCAGACCGACACCGGCGCACAGGCCATGGTCACCGGCACCACGGCGATGAACATCGACGTCGCCGCGAAGTTCGCCGACGCGATCATCCCCTACCTGGCGCTCGTCGTCGGCCTGGCCTTCCTGGTCCTGATCCTCGTCTTCCGCTCGATCCTGGTGCCGCTCAAGGCGGCGCTCGGCTTCCTGCTGTCCGTCCTGGCCTCGCTCGGCGCGGTGGTCGCGGTCTTCCAGTGGGGCTGGCTCAAGGACCTGTTCGGCCTGGAGACCCCTGGCCCGATCATGAGCCTCATGCCGATCCTTCTGGTCGGCATCGTCTTCGGCCTCGCCATGGACTATCAGGTCTTCCTGGTCACCCGGATCAGGGAGGCGTACGTCCACGGAGCCGATCCGCGCCAGGCGATCACCGAGGGCTTCCGGCACAGCGGCAAGGTCGTCATCGCGGCCGCGCTGATCATGACGGGCGTCTTCGCCGGGTTCATCGGCGGCGACGACGCCATGATCAAGTCGCTCGGCTTCGGTCTGGCCATCGGGGTCGTCTTCGACGCGTTCGTGGTCCGCATGACCATCGTGCCCGCCGTCCTGGCCCTGCTCGGCCGGCGGGCCTGGGCGCTGCCCGGCTGGCTCGATCGACGCCTGCCGCATGTCGACGTCGAAGGAGAGAACCTCGACAGCACGGTCCCCGCGGTCCGCGAACCCGCCCACAGGGAAGCCGACACCGCGCCGACCCGTTGAGTCTCCGATGCGCCCGCACGAGCCGTCTTGGACTGTATTAGCGAACCCCGGGTTGGAAGTCCCGCAGGATCGCCTGGCCCGCCACGCGGTGCTCGGCGGCAGCGGACGGGTCCTTTTCGGCGAGCAGGATCGCGACTCCCTCGTGGGCCAGTGCTTCCTCGTGCCGGTAGCCCAGCTGTGGGGCCAGGTCCAGGGCCTGGCGGTGCAGGCGCAGGGCCTCGTCGGGGAGGCCGGCCAGACGGCAGGTTTCGGCGTAGCTGTTGAGGAAGCGGATCTTCCAGTGGTCCTCGAACAACTCCTCCAGGAGCGCGAACGCCTGGCGGTGGCTGGTCAGCGCCTCTTCGTGGCGGCCCATGCGGCGCAGCGCGACACCCAGGCAGTTCAGGCACCATGCCTCGTTGTTCAGATGCCCGTCCTCGCGGGACAGCGCCAGCGCCCGGTTCAGATGTTCCGCCGCCGCTTCGGGCTCGTCGTCGGCCACGGCCACGCCGAGGGTGATCCGTGCCGTCAGCGCGGGCGGCCACGCGGGGTCGGCGTGGGGGACGGCAAGCACCTCGCGGGCCCGCTGCGCCGCCTCCTCGCGGTGGCCCAGCTGCAGCATTGCCCAGGCCTCCGACGCGGCCGCACTGGCTGTGCCCGTCGGACTGTCGGCCTGCTCGTACAACTTGCCTGCCAGCCTGAAGAGTTCGAGCGGCTCCTCGACGTACCCCTCGTCCCACTTCAGATAGCCGCGACGCAGGGCCAGTTCGGCTTCCGAGCCGAAGTCGCCCGCCTGGGACAGCCGCGTCTGTGCCGCCTCGTACGCGGCTTCCGCCTCCGCCATCCGTCCCGCGTTGTAGCGCGCGAAGCCCAAGTCGCTGTAAGCGTCGGCCAGTTGCAGCGGGTCGCCCAGACGCTCGGCGGCGGCCAGTGACCGTTCGAAGAGCACGTTGAGATGGGTCGTGCCGCAGCGTCGCGCGAAGTACGCCCGGAGGAAGCGCGGCAGCTCGCACACGTGCGCGTCCGCCCCCACGGCGTCCGCCGTCTCGAAGGCGGCCACCAGGTTCTCGTACTCCGAGACGAGCCAGGCGAACGCCGCGTTCTTGTCCGTGAAGTGGGGGAGGGCCGTCGGGGGCCGGCCCGCTGAAGCCGGGCGGCCGGGGGAGAGGAACGGCATCGCGGCATCGGCCGCGGCCGCCGCGTGCACGTAGTAGTCGAGGAAGCGGCCCAGCGCACGTTGCCGCTCGGCCGGTGCGTCCAGCTCCGTCCCGGCCCGGCGCGCGTGCTGGTGCACCAGGTCGTGCAGGCGGTAGCGGCCCGCTGTCGACTCCTGCACGAGGTGCGCGTCGACCAGATCCTCCAGCATCGCCCGCGCATCGCGCAGCGGCACGTCCGCCAGCGCCGCCGCCAGGTACGCGTCGAAGGAGCCGCCCGGCAGCAGGCCCAGCATGCGGAACAGGCGGGCCTGGGACCGGTCCAACTGCCGTACGGACATGGCGAACGCGGTGTCGAACTCGCTCGCCCCCTCGGCCAGCCGCTCGACGAGGATGCCCACCGTCCAGCCCGGCCGGTGCCGCAGCCGGGCCGCGGCAAGGCGCAGGGCGAGCGGCAGATGGCCGCAGAGCCGCAGCACCTCGGCGGCGGAATCCGGGTCGCGGGCCAGGCGTCCCTCGGGACCGCTCGGATCGCCGCTCGCTCGGGCAAGCAGCTCCGCGCTCTCCTGCGGGCTCAACACGTCGAGCGAGACCGGGGGCACCTCGTCCAGGCCGAGCAGCCGGTTGCGGCTGGTGACCAGGGCGACGGACGGACCGGCGCCGGGCAGCAGCGGGCGGACCTGGTCGGCATCGGCGGCGTTGTCGATGACCACCACGACCCGCCGGCTCGCCAGCTCCGAGCGCCAGCAGGCCGCCAGCTGCTCCACGCCCTCCCGAGGGACCTTCTCGGAGGGGACGTCGAGCGCGCCGAGCAGCATCCGCAGCGCCGAGTCGGGGTCGAGCGGCTCCCTGCCCTCGGTGAACCCGTGCAGGTCCACATAGAGCTGGGCGTCCGGGTAGTCGGCGGCGAGTCGGTGCGCGGCGTGCATCGCCAGACAGGTCTTGCCGACACCGGCCATGCCGTCGACGGCGACCACCCGGTGGCTCTCCACCGCGGCCAGCACGGCGGCGAGTTCGGCCTCGCGCCCCGTGAAGTCGGGCACGTCGCGCGGCAGGTCGTTGCGGGGCTTCGGTCTGCCCTGGCGGCTGGACTTCGGGGGCGCGGGCAGCGGGCTGGAGGACCGTTCCCACAAGGGGCGCAGCGGACGGGGGTCGCGCTTGACGAGGCGGCAGAGCGCGATCACCGCGGGCCAGGGCGGCACGGTCTGACCGCCGAGGTAGCGCGACAGGGACGAGGAGCTGAGTCCGGCGTCCCGCGCCAGGGCCCGTACGCCGAGCCCGGACAGCTCCTGGAGCAGGCGCAGCCGGGCCGCCAACTCGTTCTGCGGGTCCGACTTCGCGGCTGTCCCGTGCAGTTCATCCATCAGGTTCCCCCCGGTGTCCCGTTGCGGCAGAAACCTACCGGGCCGCGTCGCCGCTGCTCAAGGCTGTTTCAGCTGTCCCACGGTGTCCCATCGCCGTGGTCGTGGCGAGCGGATCGGGCTGAGATGGACTCACACCCCGAGGGAACGGGGCACCGGCCCCGAAGGAATGGGGCACCGGCCCGAAAGGGCCCCAACAGAGGAGCAGCCGAAATGCAGTCTCGTATGCAGAACCCCGCGGTCGTCCTGTCCGACGCGATGCCGTCCATCCAGTCGCTCTTCAAGGCCGTGCACTCCGGGGGAGTGGACGGGCAGACCCTGGAACTGGTGCACCTGCGGGTCAGCCAGATCAACGGCTGCAGCGCCTGCGTCGACGGCGGCGCGAAGTCGGCCCGCAAGGCCGGGGTGAGCGACGAGCGGCTCGCCACGGTCGCCGCCTGGCGCGAGGCCCCGTACTTCACCGAGCCGGAGCGGGCGGCACTCGAACTGGCCGAGGCCGCGACGCGCCTCGCCGACCGTCCCGACGCGGTGAACGACGAGGTCTGGGACGCCGCCGCCACCCACTTCGACGAGAAGCAGCTGGCCGCGCTCGTCCTCATGATCGGCGTCACCAACCTGTTCAACCGGCTCAACGCCTCGACCCGCCAGATCGCGGGCGCCTGGGGCTGACACACCCGGCCCGCCGCCGCGTCCCACCGAGCCACGCGCAAGCCACGCACAAGCACGTACAAGCACGCACAGGAGGAGCCCCGCCATGACGAACACGCTGAAGCCCGCCAAGAGCACCACTACCGCGACCGCCGAGAAGTTCGACGGATTCACGGAGGAGGAGCGAGGCGCGATGAAGGCGCGCGCCCAGGAGCTGAAGGCGTCCTCACGCCGTGGATCGCGCGCCGACAAGGCGGCGGAGGAGGAGGCCGCCGTGGTCGCGAAGATTGCCGAGATGCGGGACGCGGACCGGGTCATGGCCGAGCGGATCCACGCGGTGATCAAGGAGAACGTGCCGGAGCTGGCCCCGAAGCTCTGGTACGGGATGCCCGCGTACGCCATGGACGGCAAGATCGTCTGCTTCTTCCAGAGCGCGCAGAAGTTCAGCGCGCGGTACGCCACCTTCGGCTTCAGCGACAAGGCGAACCTCGACGACGGGACCATGTGGCCGGCCTCGTACGCACTGAAGGAGCTGACCGCCGACGGCGAGGCGCGGATCGCGGCGCTCGTGAAGAGGGCGGTGAGTTGAGGGGAGGCCTGAGGGCCTCAAGCCCACAAAGGCATCAAGCCCTCAAGCTCACACAGCCCTCAAGAGCTCACACAGCCCTCAAGCCCTCAGGGTGAAGTCGCGTACCGCGTGCCGACGTTCCCCGCGTGCCACTCGTGGTTGCCGCCCACCCAGTTCGAGAGCCCGGTCATGAAGCGGGCGACGCGCGGGTGGGTGGCGGAGAGGGCGGCGGCCTGCTCCTCGAAGAGGTGGACCAGGTCGTTGTGGACCTCGATCGCCCGCTGAAAGGCATCCTCGATGGAGCAGTCCTGGGCGGGCAGTTCGTAGCCGCCGACGGCGTCGGTGATCGTCAGGCACGGGCGGAAGCTGTTGAACTGCCGCTGCAACCAGGTACTCCCACACCGCGGGAGTGCGGTGCTGGGTGATGCGGTCGCCCTCCGCGTCGTAACCGAGGTAGAGGCTGGCGATGTCGTGCCGGTAGCGGTGCGCCTGGGCCGGAGTGGCCAGGGCACGCAGGTGGTCCATCGCCGACCGCATCGAGCGCAGGGCCGGGTGGGAGGCGAGGCCGGACCGCCAATCGGCCTCGTAGCGGGGGGTGTTGTGGGCGGGGTCGATCGTGGACTGGGCCACGGCGAGTGCCGCGCCGCGCCGGTCCGCGCGACCTCCGTACTCCGCTTCGCAGAAGTAGTCGTCCACGGCGTTCTCGCCGACCAGCAGGCGGGCGGCGGCCATGAGGTGGTCGATGCCCGGTGCGTCCGGCGACCAGCCGGGCGTTGATCTCGTCCGCCAGCGCGCGGTCGTCCCGTACGGCGGGCGGGGAGTAGAGGCCCTCGATGCGTTGCGAGGGTGGGGGATGGGCTGCTGACGCAGCCTCAGGAAGGGCTTCCGCTTCCGCCATTGGTTCCGCCATTGGTGCGAGGCGCAAGGACCCCGTCCCGATCCCGGACGGACCCGACAGCAGGCGTGTCAGCAGGCTGGGAGAGCCAAGGGCGTCCGCGGTGTCGTCGGTCGTACCGGAAAGGGGCGCCTTCATCCGCGACTCCGTCCACGGGAGGATTGCCTCGACTCGGGTCGACTCGGCTCGGTCTTCGACGCAGGGATAGCACGGCCCCGGTGCCGCAATCGTCGACCTCACGGCCGCGACCATCCCCTACTGGGAACCGCGGGCCAAGTCCTCGCTCGCCACCGGCATCGAGGAGCCCTTCCTGACCGCGTACCGAGAAGGCAGTTTCCACTACCTCCTCATCGCGGCCGACCGCGTCTGACCCGCCGAGGGCGCGGCCCGCGGGGCTCCCCGGGTGATCATCCGTGCCGTCGGGTGTGTCCGGCACGGTCCTGACCTCGGGCTTCGTAGCGTCGCTGCGTGACCGAAACCTCTCGTTCCCTCCCACGTCCCCCGACATCCCTGCTGAAGCGCACCGCGATCACCTGCGCTGCCACCGCGCTGGCACTGACCCTCGGCGCCCCGACCGGTCCTGCCACGGCCTCCGCCGCCGACCCGGCACCCGCGCCCGCCCCGCTCGGCGGAGTGCCGGTACAGCTCCTGGCCCTGAACGATCTGCACGGCAACCTGGACCCCGTCGAGGGCGCGGCCGGCCGCGTGCGGCGCGGGGGCGACGTCCAGGCGGGCGGGCTGCCCCAGTTGGCCACGCTCATGGACAAGGCCCGGACCGGACCGAACTCGCTCAACGTGGCGGCCGGCGACATGATCGGCGGCAGCCCGCTGCTGTCCGCCCTCTTCCACGACGAGCCGACGATCCACGCCCTGGAGAAACTGGGCCTCGACGTCGCTTCGGTGGGCAACCACGAGTTCGACGAGGGGCCCGGCGAGCTGGGCCGCATCGACCGGGGCGGCTGCCACCCGGAGGACGGCTGCGCCCCCGGCGGCGCCTACGACGGCACGGACTTCCCCTACCTCGCCGCCAACGTGACCCGCAAGGGCAGCGAGTCGCCGGTGCTGCGGCCCTACATGATCAAGGAGCTGCGCGACGGGCGGCGGATCGGGTTCATCGGGCTCGTCACCAAGGAGGCACCCCAGGCGATCAACGCCTCCCAGATCCGTGACCTGGAGTTCCACGAGGAACTCCCCGTCATCAAGCGCTACTCGAAGGAGCTCGCAGGGCACGGAGTCGACGCCCAGGTCCTCCTGATCCACGAGGGCGAGACCGTGAACGGGGTCGCCGGGGCCGGGAACTGCGACGCCGAAGGGCCCGGGTCCCGGCTGCGCGGCCGCATCAAGGGCATCGCGGAGAAGGCGCCGAGCGCGGTGGACCTCGTCGTCACCGGCCACTCGCACGACTCCTACGAGTGCACGGTCACCGACCCCGCCGGGCGGCCCCGACTGGTCACGCAGGCCGACTCCTTCGGCCGCTCCTTCACGGATCTGCGCTTCCGCCTCGACCAGGGCGGCGACGTCATCCGCCGCTCGGTGGTGGCGAAGAACCACGTCGTCCCCGTCGACACCCCGAAGGAGCCCGCGATGAACCGGCTCGTGGAGACCTGGCGGGGGCGCTCCGAGGCCGCGGCGAACCGGAGCGTCGGTTACATCTCCGCCGACGTGCCCGGCCGCGGCTCCCCCGAGTCCGAGACCCCGCTCGGCAGCCTGCTCACCGACGCGCAGGTGCGGGCCACCCGGGGCTACGAGGCCGACCTGGCCTTCCTCAACCCCGGTGGCATGCGCGCCGACCTGGTGCACAAGGGCGACGGGACGGTCACCTACGCCGACGCGTACCGCACCCAGCCCTTCGACAACCCCCTGTGGACGATGACGCTCACCGGCGAGCAGCTCATCACCGTCCTGCGGCAGCAGTTCACCGGCGCCAACGCCGACGAGCCGCGCTTCCTCCAGCTCTCCTCGGCCCTGCGCTACTCCGTCGACATGAGCCGCCGGGGCGCCGACCGGCTGCTCACGGACACCGTCCGGGTGAAGGGCGAGGCGGTGCGGCCCACCGACACGTTCCGCGTGACCGTCAACGACTTCCTGGCCAACGGCGGGAACGGCTTCACGGAGTTCACCAAGGGCACCGACCGCGACGGCGGCGACGTGACCGACCTCGAGGCGCTGGTGGACTACCTGGACAAGAACTCCACCCGGGAGGCCCCGCTGGCTCCTCCGGCTCCCGGGCGCATCACCTTCGTCGGGAGGTAGGCGCGCGGTTCGTCGCGCCGCCCTGGTGAGCCGTGTCTCACCAGGGCGGCGCCTCTTGTTTATGCAACGAGTTGCATAGCAGGATCGGGGCATGGCACTGGAGCACGCGATCCTCGTCTCGCTGCTGGAGAAGCCGGGCTCCGGCTATGAGCTGGCCCGGCGGTTCGAGCGGTCCATCGGATACTTCTGGACCGCCACCCACCAGCAGATCTACCGCGTGCTCAAGCGCATGGAGAGCGACGGCTGGATCGACGTCCGCGAGGTGGCGCAGCAGGCGCGCCCGGACAAGAAGGAGTACTCCGTCGCCGCCCTGGGGCAGACCGTGCTCTCCCAGTGGCTGCACGAGCCCATCGAACCCGAGAGCGTGCGCCACGAGCTCGCCGTGAAGATCCGCGGTGCGGCCTTCGACGACCCGGCCGCGCTGATCCGCGAGGTCGAGCGGCACCGCCAGGCGCACACCGACCGGCTCGCACGCTACCTCGCGGGGGAGCTGCGCGACTTCACCGGACCCGACGCGCCCACCACGCCCGAAGCCGGGCGCGAGCTCCAGCACGTCGTGCTGCGCGGCGGCATCGCGTACGAACGGATGACGCTCGCCTGGCTCGACGACGTGCTCGACACCCTCCACCGGCTCGGTCCCCAGGACTGAACCGGCCCAGGCTCCATGCCATTACCCCACCACCCCTCACCTCCCGAGCCGGAAAGGCGAACACTCATGGCCGACCAGCTGCTGTTCAACCCGCGCACCTACGACCCCAAGCAGTTCGACACCGAGACCCGCAGGCTGCTGCGCGCGACCGTCGACTGGTTCGAGGCCCGCGGCAAGCGACAGCTGATCGAGGACTACCGCACCCGCGCCTGGCTGGCCGACTTCCTCGAGTTCTCCGCCAAGGAGGGTCTCTTCGCGACCTTCCTCACCCCGGCGTCCGCGGCAGAGGACAAGCCGGACGCGCGCTGGGACACCGCCCGCATCGCCGCCCTCAACGAGATCTTCGGCTTCTACGGGCTCGACTACTGGTACGCCTGGCAGGTCACCATCCTCGGCCTCGGCCCGGTCTGGCAGAGCGAGAACGCCGCCGCCCGTACCCGCGCGGCGGAACTCCTCTCCCAGGGCGAGGTGTTCGCCTTCGGTCTGTCCGAGAAGACCCACGGCGCCGACATCTACTCGACCGACATGCTTCTGGAGCCCGATGGCGAGGGCGGCTTCCGGGCCAGCGGCTCCAAGTACTACATCGGCAACGGCAACGCGGCCGGGCTCGTCTCCGTCTTCGGCCGCCGCACCGACGTCGAGGGCCCCGACGGCTACGTCTTCTTCGCCGCCGACAGCCGCCACGAGGCGTACCACCTCGTCAAGAACGTCGTCGACTCCTCGAAGTACGTGAGCGAGTTCCGCCTGGAGAACTACCCCGTCGGCCCCGACGACGTGCTGCACACCGGCCGCGCCGCCTTCGACGCCGCCCTCAACACCGTCAACGTCGGCAAGTTCAACCTCTGCACCGCCTCGATCGGCATCTGCGAGCACGCGATGTACGAGGCCGTCACGCACGCCAGCAACCGCATCCTGTACGGCCGCCCGGTCACCGCCTTCCCGCACGTGCGCCGCGAGCTGACCGACGCCTACGTCCGCCTGGTCGGGATGAAGCTGTTCAGCGACCGCGCCGTCGACTACTTCCGCTCCGCGGGCCCCGACGACCGCCGCTACCTCCTCTTCAACCCCATGACGAAGATGAAGGTGACCACGGAGGGCGAGAAGGTCATCGACCTGATGTGGGACGTCATCGCCGCCAAGGGCTTCGAGAAGGACACCTACTTCGCCCAGGCCGCCGTCGAGATCCGCGGCCTGCCGAAGCTGGAGGGCACGGTCCACGTCAACCTGGCCCTGATCCTCAAGTTCATGGGCAACCACCTGCTGAACCCGGCCGAGTACGAGCCCGTGCCGACCCGCGTCGACGCGGCCGACGACGACTTCCTCTTCCGGCAGGGACCGGCCCGCGGTCTGGGCGCCATCCGCTTCCACGACTGGCGCACCGCCTACGACGCGTACGCGGCGGTGCCCAACGTCGCGCGCCTGCGCGAACAGGCCGACGCCCTCTGCGAGTTCGTCAAGACGGCAGCCCCCGACAAGGAGCAGAGCAGCGACCTCGACCTCCTCCTCGCCGTCGGCCAGCTGTTCGCGCTGGTCGTGCACGGCCAGCTGATCCTGGAGCAGGCGCGTTTGACCGGCCTCGACGAGGACGTGCTCGACGAGCTGTTCGCCGTTCTCGTACGCGACTTCTCCGCGCACGCCGTCGAACTGCACGGCAAGGACTCCGCCACCGCCGAGCAGCAGAGCTGGGCGCTCGGCGCGGTGCGGCGCCCGGTCGTCGACGACGCGCGCTCGGCACGGGTGTGGGAGCGCGTCGAGGCGCTGGCCGGTGCGTACGAGATGGCGCCGTAGTACTCCTACGAGTTGGCGCCGCAGCACCTCGGAGCCGTGGCTACTTCCTGCCGATCAGTCGGCGGGGGGCGGTCACGGCTCCTTGCGTAGGCACCTCACCCGCGAGCGGCGCAGTCCGGGCAGACTCCCCGATACGTCACCTCGGCCTCGGAGATGGTGAAGCCGAAGCGCTCGGAGGCCGGAAGGGCGGCCAGGGGATCGCCGGCGGGGTGCACGTCACGGATGGCGCCGCAGCCCGAGCAGACCAGGTGCTGGTGCGGGTGGTGGGCGTTGGGGTCGTACCGCTTCGCGCGGCCCGTGGACACCTCGATCACTTCGCCGAGGGAGACCAGCTCACCGAGGGTGTTGTAGACCGTGGCGCGAGAGATCTCCGGCAGCCGGGCGGTGGCGCGCGCGAGAACCTCGTCGGCGGTCAGGTGGACGTGTTCACCGTCGAGTACCTCGGCGACCACTCGGCGCTGAGCGGTCATCCTCCAGCCACGTCCGCGGAGCCGTTCCAGGAGATCGCTCATGCGTACCAGCCTAACTGTGCATCGTCTGACGACTGAATTCGTACGGACCCGTCTGTCGTATTGACTTGGACTTGGTCCATCGTAGGATCAGTTCCGGCCGACGGCCAAGGGACAGGGCAACAGCAGGGAACAGCACGTGACTTCAGGAGACGGGTCCGCTCGCCCCGGCATCCGGTGCGTTCGCCCCGACATCCAGTGCCCCGCTCGCGGAGAAACAGTCCAGCGGGCAGGCGGGCGTCCTCGGCCTGGAACTGATGCCCCAGCCGCCCCTCGGCGCCCCAGACCGTTCCGTCGTGCGCAGTTCCCGAGCACCGTGATCCGCCCCGTCCGGAAGGATTCCCATGACTGACAACCATGACGCGATCGTCACCGACCCCGAGCCGGAGGAGACCGGCGGTTGCCCGGTCGCGCACGGTCGCGCCCCGCACCCGACCCAGGGCGGTGGAAACCGCCAGTGGTGGCCGGAGCGGCTCAACCTGAAGATCCTCGCCAAGAACCCCGCCGTGGCCAACCCCCTGGGCGAGGAGTTCGACTACGCCGAGGCGTTCAAGAGCCTCGACCTGCCGGCCGTGAAACGCGACATCGCCGAGGTCCTCACCACCTCGCAGGACTGGTGGCCCGCCGACTTCGGCAACTACGGCCCCCTCATGATTCGCATGGCGTGGCACAGCGCGGGCACCTACCGCATCAGCGACGGCCGCGGTGGCGCCGGAGCCGGGCAGCAGCGCTTCGCCCCGCTCAACAGCTGGCCGGACAACGTCAGCCTCGACAAGGCCCGCCGACTGCTCTGGCCGGTGAAGAAGAAGTACGGCCAGAACCTCTCCTGGGCCGACCTCATGGTCCTCACCGGAAACGTCGCCCTGGAGACGATGGGCCTCAAGACCTTCGGCTTCGCCGGCGGCCGCGCCGACGTCTGGGAGCCCGACGAGGACGTGTACTGGGGCCCCGAGACCACCTGGCTCGACGACGAGCGCTACACCGGCGACCGCGAGCTGGAGAACCCGCTCGGCGCGGTCCAGATGGGCCTCATCTACGTCAACCCCGAGGGCCCCAACGGCAACCCGGACCCGGTCGCCGCGGCCCGCGACATCCGTGAGACGTTCCGCCGCATGGCGATGAACGACGAGGAGACCGTCGCGCTCATCGCCGGTGGTCACACCTTCGGCAAGACCCACGGCGCGGGACCGAGCGAGGCCATCGGCGACGACGTCGAGGCCGCGCCCATGGAGCAGCAGGGCTTCGGCTGGAAGAACTCGCACGGCACCGGTGTGGGCCCCGACGCCACCACCAGCGGTCTCGAGGTCATCTGGACCACCACCCCCACGCGGTGGGGCCACGACTTCTTCAAGCACCTCTTCGAGTACGACTACGAGCTCACCCAGAGCCCGGCGGGCGCGAACCAGTGGGTGGCGACGAACGCCGAGGCGATCATCCCCGACGCCTTCGACGCGTCGAAGAAGCGCCTCCCGATGATGCTCACCACCGACCTGTCGCTGCGCTTCGACCCGGTCTACGAGCAGATCTCGCGGCGTTTCTACGAGAACCCGGACCAGTTCGCGGACGCGTTCGCCCGCGCCTGGTACAAGCTGACGCACCGTGACATGGGCCCGATCGTGCGCTACCTCGGCCCTGAGGTGCCCGACGAGGTGCTGCTGTGGCAGGACCCGCTGCCGGCGGCCGAGGGCGAGCCGGTCGACGCCTCGGACATCGCATCCCTCAAGGAGCAGATCCTCGCCTCGGACCTCACCACCGCGCAGCTGGTCTCCGCGGCCTGGGCCGCGGCGTCCTCCTTCCGCGGCAGCGACAAGCGCGGTGGCGCCAACGGCGGCCGTATCCGTCTGGAGCCGCAGCGCAGCTGGGAGGTGAATAACCCGGACGACCTCGCGCAGGTGCTGCGTACGCTGGAGGGCATCCAGGCGTCGTTCAACTCCGGTGCCAAGAAGGTCTCGCTGGCCGATCTGGTCGTCCTCGGCGGCTCCGCCGCGGTCGAGAAGGCGGCCAAGGACGCAGGTGTCCAGGTCGAGGTGCCGTTCACGCCGGGCCGTGTCGACGCCGCGCAGGAGCAGACGGACGTCGAGTCGTTCGCCGCGCTCGAGCCGACCAACGACGGCTTCCGCAACTTCGTCGGCAAGGGCAACCGCCTGCCGGCCGAGTTCCTGCTGATCGACAAGGCGAACCTGCTGACCCTGAGCGCGCCCGAGCTGACGGTCCTCGTCGGTGGTCTGCGCGTCCTGGGCGCCAACCACGCCGGGTCGAAGCACGGCGTGTTCACGGACAGGCCGGGCACCCTGTCGAACGACTTCTTCGTCAACCTGCTCGACATGGGCACGACCTGGAAGTCGACGTCCGAGGCGCAGGACGAGTTCGAGGGCCGTGACGCGAGCGGCGCGGTCAAGTGGACCGGCACCCGCGCCGACCTCGTCTTCGGCTCCAACTCCGAGCTGCGTGCGCTCGCCGAGGTCTACGCGAGCGATGACGCGAAGGAGAAGTTCGTGAAGGACTTCGTCGCGGCCTGGGACAAGGTCATGAACCTCGACCGGTTCGACCTGGTCTGAGTCTTCTGATCGCCACGTCAGGGTCGGCCCGCACGGGCCGACCCTGACGTCTTCTCAACTCGCGGCGGAAGCAGGAAGGCAGAACGCGTCGTCGTCGGAGCTCAGCTGTGCGTCCCGCATGCGTGCCCTTCGGCTGGAGTGCTGTGGCCGTGCACGGGCTCGGTGCCAGGCCGGTCGCGGAGCCGGAGGCTGATCAGTGCGGTGATCGTGAAGGCGGCGGCCTGGTAGAGCATGGCGTGCCGGAACGCGGTGTCCGCGTCGGCGGCGGGGGCGTAGTAGGCGAGTCCGGCCGCGGTCACTCCGATGGATCCGCCGAGCTGCTGCGCTGTGGGCAGCAGCCCGGAGACCGAACCGGCGGCGGGGCCGTGCACCTCGGCCAGGACCAGGGTGAACACCGACGCGGTGAAGGCGCCGAACGCGGCTCCGCCGATGGCCAGCACGGGCAGTGCCGCCTGACGTCCCTCCGCCGAGCCGACGAGCGGGGCCAGTGCCAGGCACATCCCGGCCAGCACCAGGGACGCGACCGTGAGCACCGTCGGCCCGTGTCGGCGGGTGAGAGCGGGTGCGGCTCTGCTGCCGACGACAGCGGCTGCGGCGAACGGCGCCGACGTCAGAGCGGCCGCCAGGGCCGAGTACCCGACGGCGGACTGGAGGTGAAGGAAGAGCAGGTAAGTGAAGGAGGGCACGCCCGTGTTGAACACGAACACCAGCAGCGTGCCCCTGCGCGCCGACCGGTCACGCAGCACCGACGGATGGATCAGCGGGTCGGGCCGGCGCGGGAGGCTCCGGACGAAGTGGCCGAGGGCGGCCACCGCCACGGCGAAACCGGCCCACGTCCACCAGGGCCAGCCCGCTTCCCGCCCCAGCGCCAGGGGCAGGACCAGCGCACCGGCTCCCACGGTGACCAGCAGCGCACCCAGCTTGTCGACGCGGAGTCCGTCCGCCCCGCGGGTGCGGGGCAGCGCGGTCGCTCCGGCCAGCGAGGCGAGCGCCACCGGCACGGTGAGGAGCATGACCGGTCGCCAGCCGAGGCCGAAGAGATCGGCACTGAGGACGAGGCCGCCGATCAGCGGTCCGGCCAGTGACGCGACGGCCATGGTGGCGCCGTACAGGCCGAAGGCGCGCGGCCGGCGTGTGGCGGGCACGGCGGCCTGGATGAGCGACAGGACCTGGGGGGCGACCAGACCGCTGCCCGCGCCCTGCACCAGCCGGGCCGTGATCAGCGACGCGGCGTCCGGGGCACACGCGGCGGCCAGTGACCCCGCGGTGAAGACCATGGTGCCCACCACGAACAGCCGGCGGTAGCCGTACCGGTCGCCCAGCCGTGCGGCGGGGATGAGCAGGCACGCGTACGTCAGGGTGTACCCGGCGAGGACCAGTTGCACGGCGCCAGGACCGGCGCCCAGGCCGGTCTGGATCGCCGGCGCGGCCACCTGGGCGACGGTGACGTTGAGCAGTTGCACGAACGTGGCGCTGAGCACCACCGGCAGCACGAGGCGTCCGCCGCTCACGGCAGCAGCGCCGCGGCGAGCTCATGGGGCCGGGCGGCGAACGGGCTGTGGCTGCCCGGGAGGGTGCGCACGGTGAACGGGTTGCCGGGCACGGCCCGGTCGGCTTCCGCGATCATGAGATCCTGCACGGCCGTCGGCAGCGCCCGATCGTCGGCGCAGCGCAGGAAGGTCCGCGGGACGCGCCCCCACCGTCCCGGAGTCACGATGACCGGGGTGGTGGGGATCGCCAGCGGCAGATCGGGGCTCAGCGCCGAGCGCCAGCGGTCGAAGCGGTCCCGGGGAGTGTCGTGGTAGTGGGTCTGCCGCAGTTCCTCTACGTAGGCGGGGTCCTGTGAAAGCGGGTTGATGCGCACGGCGCCCAGTTCCCCGGGGTCGCCGAGGTTGAGGCTCTGGCCTCGCGCCGTGGCGTTCTCGGGCGAGCCGAGATAGTCGAAGAACCGGGGCCGTCCGGCGGGCACGAAGGCGGAGAGATAGACGATCTCGTCGACGAGTTCGGGTGCGCGCTCGGCGGCCAGTGACGCGGGGCCGCCGCCCGCGCTGTGGGCGACGAGCACGACACGACGGTGGTGGCGGGCCTGGCGCAGCGTGTCCAGCACGGCCGCGGCGCAGTCGTCCATCGTCACGGTGGCGAGCGCGGACTTCTCGGTCAGCAGGCCCGGCTGGCCCGCCGTGAGGTATCCGCTGGGCAGGGGCGCGTCGAAGCCGTGTCCCGGCAGGTCGACGGCCATGCTCGCGGCACCGAGCCCGGCGAGTGCGCGCTGCGTCGCCGCCCACTGCCCGGCGCCGTGCCAGGCCCCGTGCACGAAGACGAAGACGGTGTCCGGGCAGGAGGAAGCGGTGGTGTCTGGGGAGGAGGAATCAGTCATGACCGCATTCCACGCGACCCGGCCTCTCTCATCCAGCGAAAGATCTGACAGGCTGGCCGACGATACCTGTGAGATATGGCTGGGAGGCTGACATGGAGGCGCGGCACCTGAGGTACGCACTGACCCTCGCCGAGCACGAACACTTCGGACGGGCGGCCGGTGCGCTGGGGATCGCGCAGCCTCCGCTGTCCAAGCAGATCGCCGACCTCGAACGGGAAGTGGGCGCCCGCTTGTTCGACCGCACCCGCCGAGGGGTGTTTCCGACGGCTGCGGGCGCGGCCTTCCTCTCCCGGGCGCGCAGGGCGCTCGACGAGATCGCGGCGGCCTCGGTCGACGCGGCCAGGGCGGCACGCGGCGAGACGGGCCGACTGCGCCTGGGTTTCATCGCATCGGCGCTGCTCGAACCCCTGCCGGACGTTCTTGGCCGGTTCGGCCGTGAACGGCCCGACGTGCGGTTGGAACTGCACGAGATGGCGACCAACCGCAGCACGGCCGCGCTCGTCGCCGGCGAGCTGGACGTGGCGATCGGCCTCGGCCGGCCACGGGGCGTCGGAGCCGAGCAGCTGGTATCGGTGCCGATCGGGCACGACCACATGGTCGCGGTCGTGAGCAGCACGCACCCGTACGCGGGTCAGTCGTCGGTGGACGTGGACCAGTTGCGGCGACAGCCGCTGATCGTGGCGCCGGGCGAGGATGAGCCCGCCGTCGTCACCGGACTGCGGACCCTCCTGGGCAAGGACTCCCCGGCGCTGTCCGGCGCGACCGTCGCGAGGGACATCCACACCATCATCGGCCTCGCCGCCTGTGGGGTGGGCGTCGGCCTGGGGCCCTCTCGCATGCTGGCGGCCCCACGACGGGGCACGTGGTTCTGCGAGGTGACCCCGCGCACGCCGCTGCCCGATCTGGTCCTGTCCTTCAGCGCCCGGGACCGTTCCCCGGCGCTGAACGCCTTCCTCGACGTCATCCGCACGAACTGCCCCGATGTCGGTGCGGCGCTCGACCACCGGCTCGGCCCCCTCGGACCACAAGGGGAAAGCGATTGACGTCCTCTCAGCTCTCCATCAGGACCCGGGCGTCGACCGGCAGCCCCGTCGCGAAGGACTCGTTCGCGGCCAGGCCCGTGGCCAGGGAGAGCGCTCCGTCGCCCGCGTCCGCCGCGCGGCCGAGCGAGTCCGTATCGCCGGGCGCCCGCTCGCCGAAGAGATCGGCGAGCATCCGCACGTCTCCGCCGCCGTGCCCGCCTTCCTCCGTGGGCACCTTCACTTCCCGCGGCTCCTCCCAGAAGCGGCGCAGCAGCAGTTGCGTACGGCCTGCCTCGTCCCCGACCGCCGCGCCGTGCATGACGGCGCTCGCCCCCTCGGTCCGTACGTCGGGGCGTGTCCAGGTGGATTCCTCCACGAGGAGTTCGATGCGTCCCTCGCTTCCGTTGAAGGCGATCCGATAGCCCTCCCAGGGCGCGTACGCGGTGAGGTGGTACGTGAGGGTCGCGCCGGACGAGTAGCGCACCAGCACCGCCATGTCGTCCTCGATGATCACTCCGGGCCCGAACACGTTCTGGTCGCGGTGGTAGCCGTCCTCCGCCTCCGCCTCCAGATACAGGGCGCTGAGCACGGACGAGTCGGCCAGGCGGATGGCGAAGGGGTCGCTCTCGGCGGCGGGGGAGCCGTGCGCGCGCGTGTAGTCGCGGGCCAGGCCGCGCCGGTTGCCCGCCTGATCGCCGTAGAAGAAGAGCCCGCCCTGCGCGTAGACGGTCTGCGGCTGCGCGCCCAGCCACCAGTTGACCAGGTCGAAGTGGTGGGTGGCCTTGTGCACCATCAGGCCGCCGGAGTTCGCCTTGTCGCGGTGCCAGCGGCGGAAGTAGTCCGCGCCGTGCCGCAGGTCGAGCAGCCACTCGAAGTGCACCGAGCCGACCTCGCCGATCTCACCCGCCGTGAGGAGCTCGCGCACGGCCGCATGCACGGGGTTGTAGCGGTAGTTGAAGGCTACGCGGACCTCGCGGCCCGTGCGGCGCCGGGCGTCCAGGATGCGGCGGGCGCGCTCGGCGCTCGTGGTCATCGGCTTCTCGGTGACCACGTCACAGCCCGCTTCGAGCGCCCGCACGATGTAGTGCTCGTGCAGGTGGTCGACGGTGCACACCACCACGAGGTCGACGCGCTCGCGGCGCAGCATCTCCTCGAAGTCGTCCGCGCGGTAGGCGGGTACGGGCGGTCGGCCGGGGCGGGCGGTCGCGATCCAGTCGTTGTGGACGGCCATGCGGTGCGCGTTGACGTCGCAGAAGCCGGCCAGCTCGATGCGGTCCGCGTAGGGACCGGCGAGCGCCTCGGTGAAGAGCTGGGCGCGGGCGCCGAGTCCCACCACGGCGCAGCGGCGACGGCGCGGGGCGTCGAGGGGCATGCGTGACTCCGTTCGCGGAGTTGGGGTGTGCGGATGACCGGATGTGGGCGTCGCGGGGGGAGGTGGTGAGCGTGCGGCAACGGTCGCCGTCCACATATTGAGTCGTTTCATTTTTCGGCTCCGAGGTCTTGTCCTGACATTCCCGCAGTGCCTAGGGTCGGCACCGGTGCAAGCGCTTTCTAAGCTCGTTCGAGGAGACCGTATGTCCTCCACCCCCACGCGTCTACGGGCCGCCGTCGTCGGCACCGGCGGCATCGTGACCGGCAGTCACCTGCCCGCCCTGCGGGCCCATTCCGACCGGATCGAGCTGAGAGCCGCCGTCGACGTCGACTCGGCCAGGCTCGACGCCTTCCGCACGGAGGCCGGGGCGCTGGGCGCGGACGTCGAGGGCTTCGCCGACTTCGGCGCGATGCTCGAAGCGGTCCGCCCCGACCTGGTCCTGATCGGCACCCCGCCGTCACTGCACCGGACCCAGACCGTGGCCGCGCTGAAGGCGGGCGCATGGGTGCTGTGCGAGAAGCCGCTGTGCCTCTCGCTCGCCGAGTACGACGAGATCGCCGCCGCCGAGGAGGCATCGGGAACGTACGCGTCGGTGGTCTTCCAGCACCGCTACGGCTCGGGCGCCGTCCACGCCCGCGAGCTGATCACCGGTGGCGAGCTCGGCGCGCCCCGCGTCGCGCACTGCCAGACCACCTGGCACCGCGACAGCGCCTACTACGCGGTGCCCTGGCGCGGCCGGTGGGCGAGCGAGGGCGGCGGCCCCACCATGGGCCACGGCATCCACCAGTTCGACCTGCTGCTGCATCTGCTCGGCGACTGGACCGAGGTGCGCGCCATGGCGGCCCGCCTCGTCCACGACACCGAGAGCGAGGACGTCTCGACCGCGCTGGTGCGCTTCGAGAACGGCGCGCTGGCCACCGTCGTCAACAGCGTCCTGTCCCCGGACGAGGTCAGCCGCATCCGCGTCGACTGCGCGGACGCGACGGTCGAACTCACCCACCTGTACGGGCACTCCAACGCCGACTGGGTCTACACCCCGGCCCCGCACGTCGACGCCGGACGCGCGGACGCCTGGCGCACTCCGGCCGCGGATGTGCCCAGCTCGCACGCCGCCCAGCTCGGTGCCCTCCTGGACGCGTACGACCAGGGAGTACGGCCGCCGGGCAGCGGCACCGACGCCCGGCGCACCCTCGAATTCGCCGCCGCGCTCTACAAGTCGGCGTTCACCGGACAGCCGGTGCTCGCGGGCGAGATCGCCGCCGGTGACCCCTACTACCCGGCCATGCACGGCAGCCACCCCGACTGGAGCCCCACGCGATGACGATTCAGGTCACCCACACCCACGGCGAGCGCATCACGGTCCGGTCGGGCGACGTCGAACTGCTCAGCTACGTCTACGCACCGGACCCGGACGCCTTCGAGGCCCGCAAGCCCTACATCCACCCCCTGCGCACCCTGGCCGGACACCAGGTCTCGGGGTACCGGCCAAGCGACCACCGCTGGCACAAGGGCCTGCAGATGACCGCCAGCCACCTGTCGGGGCAGAACTTCTGGGGCGGCAACTGCTACGTCCACGGCGAGGGCTATCTGCGCCTGCCGGAGCGCATCGGATCGATGCGGCACGACGGCTTTCCCGCCGTCGACGTCGAGGAGGACCGCTTGCACCTCACCGAAGAGCTCACCTGGATCGAGAACGGCGGCCGGGAATGGGCCAGGGAAGAGCGCGGCATCACCGTCCACTCGGTCGACGAGGAAGCCGGATCGTGGGCCCTGGACTGGTCGATCCGCCTGACCAACATCCGCGACGAGCCCCTGCGCTTCGGCTCGCCGACCACCGCGGGCCGCGACATGGCCGGGTACACGGGCCTGCAGTGGCGCGGGCCGCGTGACTTCACCGGCGGCGACGCCTTCGGACCCGACGACGAGAAGGACGCGGCCGGTCTGATGGGCACCCAGGGCCCCTGGCTCGCCTTCACCGCCGAGCACGACGACATCGACGCGCACTCCACGCTGGTCTTCGCGCACGCCCCCGAGAACCTCGACGAGGCGAGCGCGATCCACGAATCGCACTGGTTCGTCCGCTCCGAACCCATCCCCACCGTCGCCTTCTCCTGGGCGTTCTTCGACGAGTTCACGCTGGTGCCCGGCGCGTCCTTCAGCTACCGCTACCGCGTCGTGGTCGCCGACGGTGCCTGGGACCGCGACCGCGTCGCCACCCACCTGAAGGGACTGACATGGTGAGCCTTCCGCACCCGCTGCCCGGAGCCGTCGGCCTCTCGCACCTGACCGCGTACGACTGGGAGGCCGCCGACGGAGTGTGCGGCGGCAGCCCGCATCTGCACCTGGTGTGCACCGAGGCCTATGTCGTCACCGGCGGCCGCGGCGCCGTCCAGACCCTCAGCCCCGACGGCTACCGCGAGGTCCCCCTGGAAGCGGGCGCCGTCGCGTGGTTCACGCCCGGCACCGTGCACCGCATGGTCCAGGGCGGCGACCTGCGGATCACGGTCCTGATGCAGAACAGCGGCCTGCCCGAGGCCGGGGACGCCGTCTTCACCTTCCCGCCCGACGTGCTCGCCGACCCCGAGCGGTACGCCGCCGCGGCGAAGCTCCCCGCGAAGGAGGGCCCGGAGGCGGAAGCCGCCGCCCGCAAGCGCCGTGACCTGGCCGTCGAGGGCTATCTGCCGCTGCGCGACGCGCTCGAAGCCGGGGACAACGGCCCCTACCTGGAGTTCCAGCAGGCCGCGGCCGGGCTCGTGCGGGACAAGGTCCCCACCTGGCGCGAGCTGTGGCGGGCCGGCGCCCTCGCCACCGCCGAGCGCACGGGAGCACAGCTGGACGCGCTGGAGTCCGGCAGCCCCGACTACCTGGCCGGCTCGGGCTCGTACGACAGCCGCCCTTCCCGCATCGGCGGCTACGGCATGTGCGGGCGCCGCGACGAGTACGAACTGCCGGGCACCACGCTCCCGTACCACGGCGAGTAACCGACCCCGTCACACGAACACCCGTCAGCGAACCGTCGACACACCAGAGAGGAGAGGTGTCATCGGCATGCCCGGAAACAGGACGAAGTGGTCCTGCGCGACGGCCGCGGTGCTCACGCTCAGCGTGCTGCTCACCGGCTGCGGCGGCTCGGACGAATCGAGCGGCGGCGGCACGACCGTGCTGCGCTACACCTGGTGGGGCAACCCCGACCGGGCGGCCCGTACCCAGGAAGCCGTCGCGCTGTTCGAGAAGGAGCACCCCGGGGTCGAGGTGCAGACCTCGTTCGCCGGCTACGAGGCGTACAAGCAGAAGCTCGCCACCCAGGCGGCGGGCGGCGACGCCCCCGACGTGATGCAGCTCGACTACCGGCAGATCGACCAGTACGCCTCCGGCGGCATCCTCCTCGACCTCGGCAAGCGGAAGAAGGCCCTGCGCACCGACGAGATCGACCCCGGTCTCCTCGCCACCGGCGTCGTGGACGGCACCCAGTACGCGATCCCGCAGGGCCGCGGCACCGAGACGGTGGTGTACGACGCCAAGCAGTGGAAGGCGGCCGGGGTGAGGCTCCCGCGCAAGGGCTGGACCTGGGACGACTGGGCCGACGCCATGCGGGAGTTGGCGAAGAAGGCGGGCAAGCCGGGGTCCATCGACCCCGGCCAGAGCGAGGACTGCTTCGAGGTGTGGCTGCGCGGCCAGGGCAAGGCCCTCTACACCAAGGACCGCGAGCTGGGCTTCACGGCCGACGACCTGACGCGCTGGTGGACCTTTACCGACAAGCTGCGGCGCGAGGGCGCGGTGTCCTCCGCCGAGCAGACCACGCAGCTCGACGGCTCGGTGGAGAACCAGCCGCTGGCGCGCGGCACGGCGGTCGCCGACTTCAACTGGGACGCCCCCGCCAGCGGCTACACCGCGATCGTGGGCGAAGGACTGACGCTCGCCCCGATGCCGTCGGGCGCGGACGGAACCCCCGGCCAGTACTTCAAGCCCTCGATGTTCATGGGCGCAGCGGCCGGCACCCGACACCCCGAGGAATCGGCCCAGTTCATCGACTTCATGATCAATGACAAGAAGGCGGCGGCGATTCTCGGCGCCTCCCGCGGCATCCCCGTCAACGAGCCGATCCGCGACGACCTCGGCCCCGAACTCAAGGACTTCGACAGAACAGTCGCCGACTACCAGGACTCGGTCGACGGCACCCTCAAGACGCCGCCGAAGGCCCCGCCCACCGGCGACAACTCCCTGCAGACCACCTTCCAGCGCGACTACGACCAGGTGTCGTTCGAGCAGATGACACCCCGCGAGGCCGCGGAGGACTTCATCACCGAGGCGAAGGCGGAGCTGAGGTCATGACCACCACCGACATACCCGTGAAGGCCGTGCGGGCCAAGAGCCCCGCGCCACCGCACAAGCGGCGCGGCAGGCTCCGCCGCGAGGGCGCCGCCTGGGTGTTCCTCTCGCCCTGGGTGCTCGGCGCCGTCGTCCTGACGCTCCTGCCGATGGCCGTCTCGCTGTATCTGTCCTTCACCGACTACGACCTGTTCAACGCCCCGCGCTGGGTGGGCCTGCGCAACTACGTCCAGATGTTCACCGAGGACCCGCGCTACTGGCGCTCGGTCGGCGCGACCCTCATGTACGTCGTGATCGCCGTGCCGCTGCAGCTGGCGCTCGCGCTCGCCGTCGCGCTCGCCCTGAAATCCATGAAGCGCGGCAAGTCCTTCTACCGTTCCGCCTTCTACGCCCCTTCGCTGCTCGGCGCGTCCATGTCGATCGCCCTGGTGTGGCGGGCGGTCTTCAACGACGGCGGCACCGTCGACAACCTCCTCTCCGACATCGGCATCCACACCGGCGGCTGGGTCAACAAGCCCGGCTGGGCGCTGCTCGCCGTGGCACTCCTGACGGTCTGGCAGTTCGGCGCCCCCATGGTGATCTTCCTTGCCGGTCTCCAGCAGATCCCCGTCGAGCTCTACGAAGCGGCGTCGGTGGACGGGGCGAGCCGCAGGCGGCAGTTCGTCTCCATCACCCTGCCGATGCTGTCGCCGGTCCTCTTCTTCAACCTCGTACTCCAGACCATCCAGGCCTTCCAGGTCTTCACCCCCGCCTTCGCGGTCAGCGGCGGCAAGGGCGGCCCCGCCGACTCCACCCTCTTCTACACGCTCTACCTCTACGACCGCGGCTTCGTCGCCTCCCACATGGGCTACGCCTCCGCCATGGCCTGGGTCCTGCTGCTCGCCATCGGAGCCGTCACCGCGGTGCTCTTCCGCACCTCGCGCTCCTGGGTCTTCTACGCGAACGAGGGGGAGCGATGACCACCACCGCAACCACCGTGGGCCGTCGGTCCCTTCCCTGGCGCCGGGTGGCGCTGCACGCCGGATGCCTGGCCGCGCTCCTGGTGATGCTGTACCCGCTGGCCTGGCTCGTCGCCACATCGCTCAAGCCCGCCGACGAGGTGATCGCCAGCCTGAACCTGCTGCCGAGCAAGCTGGAGTGGTCGAACTATTCGACCGCCCTCGACGGCGTGGACGACGTGTCCGTCGGACGGCTGCTCGCCAACTCCCTGCTGATCGCGGGCGGCGCGGTCCTGGGCAACGTACTGAGCTGCTCGCTCGCGGCCTACGCGTTCGCGCGGCTGCGCTTCCGCTTCCGGGGGCCGCTGTTCGCCTTCATGATCGCGACGATCATGCTGCCCCACCACGCGGTCCTGATCCCGCAGTACATCATCTTCAACCAGCTCGGCATGGTGAACACCTACTGGCCGCTGATCCTGCCGAAGTTCCTCGCCACCGAGGCCTTCTTCGTCTTCCTCGTCGTGCAGTTCATGCGCGGGCTGCCGCGCGAGCTGGAGGAGGCCGCCAGGATCGACGGCTGCGGCCCGTTCCGCAGCTTCTTCCTGGTCGTCCTGCCGCTCACCAGGCCCGCGCTGATCACCACCGCGATCTTCACCTTCATCTGGACCTGGAACGACTTCTTCACCCAGCTGATCTATCTCTTCTCGCCGGAGAAGTTCACGCTGACACTGGCCCTGCGGTCGTTCGTGGACGCCTCCAGCCAGTCGGCGTTCGGCCCGATGTTCGCCATGTCGGTGATCGCGCTCCTCCCGATCGTGCTGTTCTTCCTCGCCTTCCAGCGCTTCCTGGTCGAGGGCATGGCCAACTCCGGGGTCAAGGGATGAGCGCGCGGACCCGCGAGCCGGGCGAGATCTTCGGGCCACGGATGACCCTGTTCGCGGACGTACTGGCCATCGGCGTGATCACGGCGTTCGCCTGTCTGCCGCTGATCACCGCTCCGGCGGCGTTCTCCACCGCGTGCACCATCGTGCGCGGCACCAGGGACGCCCAACCCGCCACGGCGGGGCGGTACATGGCGCTGCTGCGTGAGCGGTTCCATCCCGGTGACCTCGCCGCGGGCGCGGTCGCACTCGCCGGCGTGCTGCTGTTCGCGGCGGATCTGGCGCTTGCCGGGGCGGGTCTTCCGGGTGCCCGTGTCTTCGCCGTGACGGCCGCGGTGATCGGGGCCTGCGCCGTGATCGTGGGGCTGCGCGCCTGCGCCCGCCCCGAAGCGCTCGGCGACTGGCGCGCCGCGGTGCGCGGGGCCGCCGGTGACGCGGGGCGGGACGTGGGCGGCAGCCTGCTGGTCCTGCTCGCCCTCGCGGCGGCGGGGCTGTGCGCCTGGATGATGCTGCCGCTCGCGTTCCTCGTGCCGGGGCCACTGGCCATCGCGCTCACCGCCATCGACGTACGCAACCACGTACGCATGCCCCAAGGGGAGACAGCGTGATAGCCCGCAGAACCTTCCTCGCCACCTCCGCCACGGCCACCGCCGCGGGGATCGGCGGCCTCTCCGGTCAGACGGCGGCCGCGGCCGAACAGCCGCGACAGGACGCGGACTTCGTCGCCTTCCTCACCGATGCCGCCGACGCGCGCGCCGCCGCCGTCCTCGACGGGTACGACGACCACCTCACGGAGCTGCGCGACCTGGGCAAGGCCCGCGCCGCCGCCCGCAGCCTGCGCACCCTCACCTCCGTCCACGTGCACGCCGCGTCCGCGTACCACCACGACGGCGCGCTCCTGGGCCCGCTGCACGAGCTCGCGGACACGCTCGCCGAGGAACAGTTCGACGACGGGCTGTGGGACCAGGGCGCCGTCCACTCACCGCCCGACACCGCCTTCTCCATCGTCGACCTCAACATCGCTTACGCCCTGCTCGACAAGGACGCCGATCGGTCCACCGCCAAGCTGCGGGCCACGGTCGAGCGCATCCTGCGCAAGGCAGGCCCCGGCCTCGCGAACGGCGGCGTGCACACCGCCAACCACCGCTGGCTGGTGTGCTCCGCGCTAGCGCGTATCCACCGGCGCTGGCCCGACGCCTCCTACCTCCGCCGCATCGACGCCTGGCTGGCGGAGGGCATCGACCAGCTGGCGGGCGGCGAGTACAGCGAACGCAGCCCCACGTACTCGGCGGTCGTGACCAACCCGGCCCTGCTGACCATCGCCCGCTTCCACGACCGGCGCGACCTGTACGCCCACGTACGGGACAACCTCACCGCCTCGCTCTACGTCACCGAGCCCAACGGCGAGGTGGAGTCCCTCCATTCGCGCCGCCAGGACCAGGCGACACTGCGCTACTTGCCGGAGTTCTGGCTCCAGTACCGGGAGCTGGCGATCCGCGACGGCAACGGGACCTTCGCGGCGGTCGCCGCGCTGCTGCGGGAGCGCGGCGCCGGGCAGACCTTCGGCGAGACCCCGCTGGGGGACCGGCTCGCCGAGGTCCTCGACCGCCCCGAGCTGGCCCGTGAGCTGCCTGCGGGCAAGGAGCTTCCCACCGACTTCGAGCACCACGACGACAGCTGCCGCCTGGTGCGGGTGCGCCGCGGCGAGCGGACGGCGAGCGTCTTCGGCGGCACGGACCTGCCCGAGGTGCACGCCATCTCGTCGGGCCTCTCCACCAACCCCACGTTCTTCAAGATGCGCAAGGGCGCCGCGATCCTCGACTCGCTGCGGCTCGCCCCGCAGTTCTTCTCCCTCGGCCCCTTCCGGTCCGAGGGCCTGCAGCGGCGGGGCGACGCGTGGCGGCTGCACGCGGAGGTCCGGGCCGCGTTCCACCAGCCGCTGCCCCGGCGCCACCGGCGGAGGGACGGGCTCTACCCGCTCACCGACGACGGGCGCTTCTGGTCGGCGATGGACTTCCCGCACCGGCCCAAGGAGTACCGGACCCTGCGCACCGAGATCCTGGTGCGCGAGACGGACGACGGCGGCTGGGAGCTGTCCTTCGACGTGTCGGGGTCCGCGGTGCCGCTGGCCCTCGAACTGTGCTTCCGGCGGGGCGGTGAGCTGTCGGGGGAGGGGCTTGAGCCGGTCGCCGGTGCCGACGACACCTACCAGCTCGTCAGCGGCGAGGCGGTCTACACGGTCGGCGAGGACCGGATCACCTTCGGCCCGGGCAACGGGAAGGGCGGCAAGCAGCCGCCCGTGGTCGATCCGGGGGAGCGCTACACCTGGATGAAGGGCTCCCTCACCCCGGACGGCATCCGGGTCCTGATCACCGGCCGTTCGCCGCTGACGTATCGGATGACGCTGCGTTGACGTGCGCGTGGTCCGGGCGGCGGGCGAAGAAGACGAACTCCCTGCCCGGCCGGTCCGGGGCGTCGCGGACCTCGTCCACCACGTAGCCGTGCGCGGTCAGCGAGGCGGTCACTTCGTCGCGCTCGCGGAAGCGCAGGGTGGAGTCGGAGGCGAGCCGCTCGCCCGTCGCGCTGAGGATAGGGATGGGCACGCAACCGGCGGAACCGTGCTGAACGCAGACAGCACGGCCCCGCCGCCCCGGCCTGAGCTGCGCGAGCGCACTGTCCGCCCCCGTCGCTCGTTGACCGGGCATGAGCGACTTCGAGCAGTGGATGGCCACCGTCGCGGCGACGCCCGGCCCCGGCGAGGAACGCCTCGACCAGCTACGCAAGGGCGACGGGATCGACGGCCTGGACGACGACGAACAGGCGGTGTGGGTGCTGCGCGTCCTCGTCGACTACACCCGCGAGCCCCTCGGCTGGCAGGCCCGCGTCCTCGTCGGCCGCGCCGGCCCCGAGTGCGTTGGCCCCGCGACCGGCGTCGGCCGCCTCAACAACTCGATCGTCGCCGTCATGGACCAGGCGCAGGGCCTCGCCGACATCACCCGCAGGCCGGTGAAGGTGATCCACGGCGTGGACGGCGAGCCGGACCGCTTCCTGCCCACCCTGGCCAAACATGCCCCTGGCCTGCGCGGCATCGACTCCTTCGTGTGGGCAGTCCTCCCCGAGCTGCTGGCGGCCCCTGCGGCAACCTGATCAGACCTGTTGGATCTATCGGACCTAACCGGCTGCTGCCTGGTCTTCCTCGCCGAGCTCCTCTGCCTGGCGGACCGGCCCGAACCGCGCTTCGGTCTCCTGTAGGAGCCGGTCGGCGAGGGCGAAGTCGCCCAGCTCGACCGCGAGGGCGGCGCGCACGAACGCGGTGAGCGGAATGCTGCCGGTGCGCACCTCGAACGACCTGAGCACCCCGCCCGCGTACGCGGCGGCGTGCCGGCACTTCGCCTGGAGGCAGTAGCCCTCGGTGGCCAGGGCGAGCCGCTTGAAGGCGGCGTTCTTCTCCTCGGTGTGCTGGGCGGGACAGCCGAGGTGGTCCAGCGTGACCCGCAGATGGGCGGCGTTCTTCGCAAGCTCCGGGATGGTCAGCCGCCCGCCGCCGGGCGTGACGTAGCGCCCGGCGGCGGGCGGGGCGTACGGGTGGATCAGCGGCAACTTCACCTCCGTTGCGTGCAGGACGGGCAGCCCGTCGTACTTGGTGTACGGGCCGGCGGCGCCGCGGTGCTCGATCGTCATCAGGTGCTCGTCTCCCTCGCGCGGGCGACGACGAGCTCGTGCTCCTGGTCCTCGTCGTCCTGGTGGTCGTCGGTGGGCCAGACACCGAACGGGCCGGGCAGGCCGGGGGACAGTAACGCCGAGCTGGGCGGCGCCGCCCTTGAGCCAGTGGTGGGCACGGATCACGGGCGCGATTCTCCTGCGGGTCGGCGGGCGGTACGGGCCCATGGTGGCCTCTGCTGCGGACGCGTGCGGCACGTTCCGGCCGCTCGCCGTTCGGGACAACCATCTGCGACGGAACAGCCTGGATCTAGGCCATCGACGAAACACGGTCACACCCGGGAAACGGGTGACGGTACCGTCCGCTGACCGACCCACTTAGCCCCACGTAGGGCCGGCAACAGGCAGGTGCTTGGCCGAGTTTTCCCTTACCCGTGCCGACGTGCCTGACGAAGATCCTCGGTGACGCCGCTGGGCAACCGGGGGGAAACCATGCTGCGCATCCACTTCACCGGCCGAGACCTGCAGAGCGTGCGCCTGGCGCAGCGCCCCGACCCGCTGTGGGAGATCGTCTGCAGTTTGTGCCGTCTCCAGACCCGCGAGGGTGCCATCGCCTTCGATCCATGGCGGCGGGCGGCCAGCGACCAGACCCGCCGGAGCGGGGCAGTACGAGAGGCAGCGATGGCACTGCGCACTCTGGTGCCGCACGCCGCCTACTTCCCGGACTTCCTCACCCCTTCCGTCACGCCCGCTCCCTATGATCTGCAATCCGGTCTTGACCGAGTCCTTGCGACGCCGCGCCACCGTTTGCGCCACGAACTGACCCTGCTGGCAACAAGCGGCGGAAGACCCCAGTTCGGCGCGGAGCTGGCACGAGGTGACACCACGGCGCTGAAGGCCTTGGGCGAGAACCTACGCACCTACCACCAGCGACTCATCGCGCCCCTGTGGAACCGTATAGACACGGCTGCGACTGCGGATACGGCGCTGCGAACCCGCGCCTTGACGAACGGTGGAATCCAGGCTCTGTTCGGCAGCCTGCGGCCCATGGCGGCTTGGCAGGCGCCCGTGCTGACGGTCGACTATCCACTCGAGCGCGATCTCCACCTGGAAGGCAGAGGGCTGCTGCTTGTGCCGTCGTACTTCTGCTGGAAGCGACCGATAACCCTTGCCGAAGACCATCTTCAGCCCGTACTGATCTACCCGATCGACAAGACACCGCCTCCGACGGATGCTTCCGTCACGTCGTTGACGCGCCTGCTGGGCTCTGCCCGCGCCGCGCTGCTGTACGAGCTGGCCGAACTCGCCTGCGCCTCTACATCCGAGCTCGCCGATGCCACAGAGTTATCCCTGCCAAGTACCAGTCAGCAACTGGCCATCCTGCGAGACGCAGGTCTTATCGCATCTCAGCGCGACGGAAAGCGCGTCCTGCACACCGCAACACCGCTGGGTCGACGTCTGCTCAACGGCCGCTGAAGTCAACGCCATCAGTGCCGGCGCCCTATGCGCTCCGACGTTTTGGCTGGAGCCAAAACCACACGCGCTCGGTGCAGCAACCACCCCAGACTGCTGGTGCCGCTCGACCGGTCGGCAACCGCTGTTGAAGGGGGAAACATGCCCGTACGTCATCTCGCGGTATCGGTAGCCATGGCTGCCGTGGCATCCATCGGATTCACGGCGCCCGCGGCGAACGCCACCACGGAAGGTTCCATCCAGGTGAAGGGCGGCTGCGGCGACCGAAAGGACGTGTATACCAGCGGGGCGGAAGCACACTGGACGATCTCGTGCAGCAGCACCTCGGTCTACGTCCGAGGCTGGCTGAAGGACACTGCCTCTGACGGCCAATGCGCTGAGGTCTACGCGTTCTTCCCCAAGACCGGAAACACGCTGTACAGCCCGAAAGCGTGCCCCAAGGGCGAGGTCCAAAATATCAACCTCGGAGACCTCGGGAACACGGCGAACGTCTACCTGCGCGAAATAGGCTGATCGACTCCGCCCAGCCTGACAGACGTCTGACTACGAAAGCGGCTCGGGCAGAGGCATCACCGTCAGACGATGCCTTGTCTGAGCCGCGCGAAGCGCCTTCCACAACGGCCAACGGCCTCCTCCGTGAAAGACCGGAAGAACAAGAAAGGTGTAGCCGTGCGTACAAGAATTTCAGCTCTGGCTGCCGGCGCGGCCGCCCTCACGCTGTTGGCTGGTGCCGCCGGCTCAGCGCAGGCGAGCCCCAGTGCGACGATCCAGCGGTGCAAGGCGGGCCAGGTATGCGTGTATGACAGCGACAGCCCGAGGGACCCGGCCGTTGCCACATACGGGAACTGGGACGGCAACAGCGGCGCGGACGTGATCTTCAACAACGGCCAAAGCGACCCCGGAGCCGATCACATCCGCTGGCGTGGATACACAGCGAGAGGTGACGCACACGGATGCCTGCACTTCCAGGAAACCAACCGCACCGACGCCCTCGGATGGCCAGCCGGAACCCCCGGGGTCATGATGGCCGGGGACCCCAACAGCACGCTGAAAGTGCATGTCACCTCCTTGCGGTGGGGCGGGGAATGTAGGTCCACCGAGAAGGTATTCGAGTACGGCAGCACCGAATGACGGCGCGGAGTTCCCTGGCGGTGCGGTCGTCTTCACCGAAGCGCAGTTCTCCGGCCGCACGGTCGACTTCTTCGGTGCCGTCGGCACCGTGCGGCCGAACGATCTGGTGACTACGGACGGAGGGTCTTTGCCGCCCGATGTCATGAGCGTGCCAGATGCGTGGCGGCCGCCGGTGCCCTGAGCCCCGGCCCGCCGCCCGTCCCTGGCATCAAGGAGCCCGCCCGCGAAAGAAAGACTCGATCGTCGTCGGGGAACTGGCGGAGGGTCAGCGTTGACGATGCGCGGACTTCTTGCGACGCGGTAGGCGCAGTTCGGCAACCTAGCGGCTTACTGATGCCACGGATATCCCCAGCTCTTCCCCGATGTCTTTCACCGTGCGCGAGGTATCGGGCCACAACTCCTTCAATCGTGCCTCCGCCTCCGCGTCCAGCAGGTGGCGAGGGCCTGCGGAACGCTTGGGGGGGGCTGGCTTTGTTCACGAGAACGAGCAGCAGATGTTCACCACTTCGGAAGGCACTTTCGCTGCTCGCGGAATAGAACAAGGACATGGCGTTTCTCTGATCATTTCGGGGCGTTGGGCAGGGCGTGAAGATCATTCCCGTGCTGGTGGCCGCTCCTATTACGGCCGTGCTGCCCTTGGCTCTCCCGGGTCAGAGCACCGGCGCTCCCGAACCCCTCGCGCGCGATCCGGGTGAAGACCCGCCAGAATCACGGGCCTCGGGGAACGCTGGCACAGCCGTTGCGCTGAGAACGATCAAGGCCGGGTTGGTGGCGCGCGCCGCCTGACCGCGCTCCGGTGATCACTCGATAAAGGCGGTGCGGAAAATGTCGGGTGACCAGGGCCGGTGTCGCCACACGATGGCGGCATGGATGACACGACCTTGGTATCAAGTTTCCTCCGCGACGGCTTCGTGAAACTGGAAGGCGCTGTCGCGCCGCGCGTGGCCGCGGACTGCGCGCGGCTGCTGTGGCGAGAGACGGGCTGCGACCCGGACGACCCGTCGACGTGGACGCAGCCCGTGCACTGGGTGGCCGGCATGGCTCAGGGACCGTTCGCCGCCGCACCCAACTCACCGTCCCTGCACCGCGCGTACGACCTGCTCGTCGGCGCGGGACGCTGGGAGCCGCGCTACTCGCTGGGCACGTTCCCGCTGCGCTTCCCGCACGAGGAGGAGCCGGACGACGCGGGCTGGCACATCGAGGGGAGCTATCTGCCGGAGGGCGAGAGCTGGTACTTCACGAATCTGCGCTCCCAGGGCCGGGCGCTGCTGATGCTGTTCCTGTTCAGCGAGGTCGGTGAACAGGACGCTCCGACCCGGATCCGGGTCGGCTCGCACCTCGACGTGCCGAAGGTGCTTGAGAAGTACGGGGAGGACGGGGCGAGCGGGCTGGCCCTCGCCCCCGATCTGGTGGCGGCGTCCGACCACCGGCCACTCGCCCTTGCCACCGGGTCCCCTGGCGACGTCTTCCTGTGCCATCCGTTCCTGGTGCACGCGGCGCAACCGCACCATGGGGTGCGGCCGCGCTTTATGGCCCAGCCGCCGCTGATGCCGGCCGCACCGTACGAACTGGAACGGGCCGACGGCGCTTACTCACCCGTGGAGATTGCGATCCGCCGGGGCCTGGGACAGAACACCCCCGGTCCGGACGGCGGCGGCACCGACCGCAGCGCCGGATAGGCGTGCTTCACGACCATCGCTGTCAAGGCGGTGGTGAAATGGGGAAGGACAAGGGAACGGCATGTTGGAGCGGCTGAACCAGGCCATCGGAGCACATCGAGCGCCAGTTGGACCGGGCCATCGACGTAGCCGAGCTGGCGCGCATCGCGGCGACCTCGGAGCACCACCTGCGCCGGATGTTCTCCGCGCTCGCGGGAATGCCGCTGCCGGAGTACATCCGGCGCCGCCGGCTCACCCTCGCGGGCGCCGAAGTACTCGCGGGGCGCGACACGCTGCTGGAGATCGCGGTGCGTTATGGCTACAGCTCCGGTGAGGCGTTCGCGCGGGCGTTCCGTGCCATGCACGGCATCGGACCGGGCGAGGCCCGGCGTACCGGCGCCGCACTCATCTCCCAGTCCCAGATGGCCATCCGCCTCACCATCGAAGGGAGCAGCAGTGTGCGATACCGCGTCGTAGACAAGGCGGACTTCACTGTCGTCGGGCTCAAGACCCGGGTACCGCTGGTGCATACGGGGACAAACCAGGCGATCATGGACTTTGTCCGTGGGATCGATCCGCGGAACCTGGAGCGCCTGGAGAAGCTGTCGCGGCCATGGCCCCAGTATCGAGCGTCGAGGCACAACGGTCAGCACAGCCGTCCAGCTTCGCTGTCTGGCTCGCCTCCCCTATCGCTGAGAGGTTCGCGAGAGGGTTCACTGGCAGCGTGGCACCAGGCGGCGACCGCCAGAGGGCACGGGAACGGTTGGCGGAGGAAGTTCCGTTCGGGACCAGCCGGATCATCACGATCCGTTGACACCGCAGTTCAAGCGGGCGGCGTCGCCCCGGTGCGGAGACAAGACCCTCCGCGCAGGCCGACAGCACGGGTGCGAGACTTTGCCGCCGGCGCTCGACGCGTCAGAGTGATCGGGGCTGCTGTCGCAGGGGGCGGCTCGCCTGGTGCAGGCTCTTGAGCGCCTGGCCGTAGGAGGCGATGAGCGAGGTCTGGAGGTAGGCCACGCCCAGTTCGTCGCAGTAGCGGTGGACCAGGAGTTGAGCCTTGCGCAGGTTCGGCGACGGCATGCTGGGAAACAGGTGATGCTCGATCTGGTAGTTCAGTCCTCCGAGGACCACGTCCGTGAACCAGCTTCCGCGCACGTTGCGGGAGGTGAGGACCTGGCGGCGCAGGAAGTCGGGCCGGTCGTTGCCGGTGAACGTGGGCATGCCCTTGTGGTTCGGGGCGAAGATGGCGCCCAGGTAGAGCCCGAACAGGCACTGGTGCACCACGACGAACACCACTGCCTTGCCCGGGGAGAGCATGACGAACAGGGCTCCGAAGTACAGCAGGAAGTGCGCGGTGAGCAGCGTCCCCTCGAGCCTGCGCTGCTTCAGGGACCGGTCCGCGAGGGCGCGTACCCCTGCGACGTGCAGGTTGAAGCCCTCCAGGGCCAGCAGGGGGAAGAACAGATAGGCCTGCGCCTTCCCGATCAGGCGGGGCAGGCCGCTGGCCGCGCGGGCCTGCGCCTGACTCCAGACCAGGATGTCGGGGGCGACATCGGGATCGAGCTCCTCGTGGTTGGGGTTCGCGTGGTGGCGCGAGTGCTTGTCCTGCCACCAGCCGTAGCCCATGCCGATCCCCAGGTTGCCGGCGAGGCGCCCGATCAGCGCGCTCACCGGGGTCCTTCGGAACACCTGGCGGTGGCCGACGTCGTGCGTGACGAGTGCGATCTGTCCGAAGACCAGAGCGAGGAAAGCTGCGGCAGCGAGCGTCCACCAGCTGTCACCGATGGCCACGAAGGCCAGCCAGCCCCCGGCGAAGGCTGAGGCCACCAAGGCCATCCGCACGCCGTAGTAGAAGGGGCGGCGCCGCATCAGTCCGGCGTGCTTGATCTCCTTCGACAGCCGGGCGTAGTCACTGCCCCCGCGTCGAACCGGTGTGCCCACGGCTGTGCCCGCCCGCAGCGGTGTCTGCGTGCTCATCGGCGGGCCTGTTGTTGCGCCGACGACGAGCGGAGGGTGACCGGCATGATGCCTCTTTTCCCGCCAGGTGCCCGATCGCTGCGCGTGGACGTCGGGCAAGACCGTCACACGAGGATCTGGGGCAGGCGGTAGCGGTGTGATCTGTCACGCGGCCGTGGCGACGTGTCGTAGAGATCGGACCCGCACAGTCGTGGCGCATTGCTTGCGAGCGCCGTCATCGCGACCGAGTGCGGAGCCAGTACGTCTTCCGGGGATTCCAGGAAGAGCAGCCAAGGGCTAGGGCATCTTGCATCCAGAGTACCCATCGTCGTGTTCACATCACGTAAGGGGAGTGGCGGCGACGAGACCCGCTCTCCGATCACCTGCGATGTTCGCGGTTCGGCGGTCCTGGCCAATCCAGCTGCCCCCGTGGGCACCGGTAACGGCGGTCCCAACGGTCCTGCCGGTGACTTCCGCCCACACGTAGTGCGGGATGAACCCGCGCAGCGTTCCGTGCCGCATCCGGGCGAGGATCGAGGACGGCTCACCCCGCTTCAGCGCCGCGGTGACGTTCACCGCGTGTGCGGGGAATGGACGCAGACGGCTGTGGCTGAGGCCCTCTGGCGAGTCGCCGCTGCCGCCGCAGCCGTCCCGGCGCCACAGAGGCCTGTGGGCGTGGGCAGGGAACAGTCGGCTGCTGTGGATGTTGCTGAACCCACCGTCTCTCATGGGGCTCGAATATCTAACCGTCACTTAGACGGAAATCTATCGCGGTCAGAGTAGACATTGGGTGGTGGTGTGGTTATGGTTTCTCTCGTAGCCGAGATCGAGCAAGGCCCGGCAGAGACGAACTGCCGGGCAGCAGTACCCGCAGTTGCAGTGCGCAGGACGGTGCGGTGGTGGAGTTCCGAAGCCAGAGCGGTTGCAGGACGGTGACAGGACTGACGACCGGACCGGGTGGCCCGCAGTGATCAGGGGCCGCCGCGAGTAGGACCGCAGTACGAGCAAGTGCAGTTCGCGGTACTCAGCAGTGAAGTAAGTGAGCAGCACCTCGGTGAAGGCGTCGGCTGCGGACGCGCGTGCCGGGAGGTTCGGCAGTGGGGTTCTAAGCCAGAGCAGATGCAGGAGCGGCGACGGGGCTGGCTGCCGGAGCGTGACGCTGACACAGGTCACCAGCAGTTCGCAGTACAAGCAGTTCCGTTGGAGTAGCTGAACAAGAGGGAAGAACGGAGGAGCCAGGCGCCATCAGGATCGCCCGGGCGGATTCACTGGGCCCGGGTACCGCAGGACATCGATAGTGAGGTGGTCTCCGGTCAAGCAACCGCGATCCCCGCAACCCCGACGGCTTCCAGGTCGGGTCAGCGGAAACAGAAGGCCGGCGCAGCACTAGGGCCGGTAGATGGTGTAGCAGTTCCTTCGGGGCTCGGGTGCCAGTACGGCACCCGGGCCCCTCCACGCGTTCCACAGAGAGGTGAAATGACAGCAGACGACTCTTTCGGCCGTCTCGATGACGACGACTACCCCGCCTACACCATGGGCCGGGCCGCCGACATGCTCGGCACCACCCAGGGCTTTCTACGCGCCATCGGCGAAGCCCGCCTCATCACCCCGCTGCGCTCCGCCGGCGGCCACCGACGCTACTCCCGCTACCAACTGCGCATCGCCGCCCGCGCCCGGGAACTGGTCGACCAGGGCACCCCCATCGAGGCCGCCTGCCGCATCGTCATCCTCGAAGACCAACTCGAAGAAGCCCAGCGCATCAACGCCGAACACCGCCGCGCCACCGAACCGGCGAACCCCACGGCCGCGGCCTGAGACGGCTGAGACCTACGGCATCCCCACAGTTCGTCTTCCGCTGGCCACGTGCTCGCGCCACATCGAGCAGGAACTGCGAGCGATGTGGGCCGAGTCGCGCTTCCAGGTCTCGCCGAAGACGGGGAACCGACGAAATGCGGCTCGCGAGGCGGCGGAATACACGAGGCGGGTGAGCGGGCCGGGCGACCGACGCGGTTCTGAGCGCGCGTTCGAGATGGTCGCAGAACGAGGCGGGGCTGCACCTGTGGCACAAGTGCGCCCGCGCGGAGTGAAATCCGCGGGGTCCCCGCCGATCGCTGAACTCCCCAAGGCCGGCCCCCGACCCTCAGCCCTTGCCGAAGTGCACCGCGGGGAAGGCGCCCGCTGCCCTGAGGATTTTGGAGAAGCCGCCGGCCAGTTCGGTGAGGCGTGCGGTGGCGGCCGGGCCTATGTGGTCGTACGGGGCGGCGTCGAGGCGGTCGGTGAGCACCTCGGTCTCGCCGCGCAGGGCCGTGCCCTCCTGCGTGAGGTCGCCTGCCTCGTCCAGCAGGCCGCGCTCGCGCAACTGGTCCCGGGCGGTGTCCCATTGCTGTGCGGACCACCCGCGGGTCCGCATGAACAGCGCCGATGTCGGTGCCATGCCGGTGGCGTTGTGCAGGACCAGCGCCTCGATGCCGGACAGGCCGACGATCGCCAAGGCGGCGAGGTGACCGTCACCCCGGTGTTCGCGCAGAAGCGTCGCCGCGTGCCACAGGGCCAGGTGCGGCTCCTCGGGTACGGGGAGATCGGCGTTGGCGGCGTACAACGGCCGCGCCTCCCGCCGGCAGGCTTCGGTGGCGTGCAGCGCCAGTTCGGCCGCCTCGGTCATTTCCGTGGATGCGAGGGCCTCCTTGCCGAGCAGCCGCTGCAGCGTCCGGTCCGCGCCGCGCAGCCGTGCCGTGAGCACCTTCTGCGGTGTGGTGACGGTCCACGCGGCGGGGATGTACCGCCGTACGTGCTCATGGTTGAAGTTGAAGAACGTCGCTGTGACGGTGCCCGCGTCGACAGTGCCGAGAGGTGCGGCGCGGCCCGCGAGGTAGACCATGGGGCCGCGCTCAAGACCTAGTGCCGTGAGTTCTTCCTCGGGCTCCGGCGCGAAGTACATGGCCGCGTGCAGGGGGCTGACGGCGTTGTGACAGTGGCGGCCTGCGCTCGCCTCGATGGACGTCATGCTGTCGCTCCGGGTTCGTCGGTGGGTTCGTGGTGGGGGCAGTCGGTCAGTCCGGCCGCAGTCTGGGTGAGGTGCTGGGTCAGGACCTCGGCCGCGGTGTCGGCGTCGCGGGCGAGCGCGGCCTCCTCAAGCCGGCGATGCTCCAGGGCGCCGTCCCGGTCGGGGTTGCGGTGTGCCGACCAGCGGCGGGCCAGCTCGCTCGCTGTCCACAGCCGGTCGAAGGTCTCCAGCAGGACGGGGTTGGCGCACCCCTCAAGGAGGGTGCGGTGGAAGACCCGGTGGGCTTCGGCCCATGTGCTGCTGTAGTGCTCGCCCTCCTCCGGGACGAATGCCGGGGTGCGGGTCAGGCGGTGGTGAGCGGCCCGCACCCGGGCTTCCCAGTCGACGTCGCCGCGTTCGACGGACATGCGCAGCATGACCGGTTCGATGGTCCGGCGGGCCTCTGCGATCTCCTGCCAGCGGCCGTCGGAGTAGGCGGGGACGGCGAAGCCACGGTTGGGCAGCCGGTCGGCGAGGCCCTCGCCGACCACCCGCACGAGCGCCTCACGCACGACGGCCAGGCTCACGCCCTGCTCTTTTGCGAGGTCCTGGGGTTTGAGGGCATCACCAGGGGCGTGGTCTCCGCGCATGATCGCGTCCCGCAGGTGTGCGTAGACCTGCTCGGAGAGCATCTGCTTCCCCGATGAGGGTGAGGTGTGAGTCATCTGGGTCATGCTCACACAATAGACGATCTGAGTAATAATCGATTATCGATGCTAGGGTCGATCTCGGTGGTGAGGGGAAGCGTGACCACGTCGCCCCCTGACGCCGCCACGGCGGAACCTCCGTCGGCCGCATCACCGCCACCCCACAGCGCACCTGAGAGGCACGACACCATGAGTTCCAACGACCCCTTTGCCCGTCTCCCCGAGGCGGCCTCTTTCACCGTTGTCAGCACCACCGTCACCGACGGCAGCCCCTGGTCGATCGAGCAGTACTCCGGCCTCTCCGGCGTTCCCGGCGGGAAGGACGTCTCTCCGCAACTTTCTTGGAGCGGCGCCCCGGAAGGCACCAGGAGCTACGCCGTCACGGTCTACGACCCCGACGCCCCCACCGGGTCCGGGTTCTGGCACTGGGCGGTCGCCGACATCCCCGCCACCGTCACCGAGCTGCCCGAAGGTGCCGGCGACGACACCGGCTTGGGCCTGCCCGGGGGCGCCTTCCAACTGCCCAACGACGCCCGTGCGGCCCGATTCATCGGCGCCGCCCCGCCGGCCGGACACGGCCCGCACCGCTACTTCACCGTGGTGCATGCCCTCGACGTCGAGTCCATCAACGTCCCCGCCGACGCCACCCCGGCCGCCCTCGGCTTCACCATGGCCGGGCACATCCTTGGCCGCGCGGTCCTGACAGCCACCGCTGAGACTTTCGCCTGAAGAACAGCCATAAGGCCCGCGCCGAGCGCGACCAGGCCCTCCTTCTGGTCAACGTCCGGTGGGAAGCGTTGAGGACTGCGGCGAACCGGCTGGCCACTCCGACGCTGAGCCGAACGGGTGACGGGTGATGGGCGCTCAGGGCTTCAAGATCATCCATTGCCCCTTTGGCGCATATCTCGGTCACACCCCATCTCTGTGCGTGTTCCAGCACGAGGAATAGCTCCTCCGTTGCCGGGAACTGGCTCATGGCACGGTCGTCGCCCAGCTCGTGCAGATCCCGCAGGCGATCGACGATCGGCGCGCTCTCGATCGCCCCGAGCCGGATCGGTGAGCGCTTCGACGGGGCTTTCGAGCGGACTTCGTAGGCTTCCTCACCACCTTCGAAGTCTTCGCACCCAGCCCGTTCCCAATCTGGGAACGGGCGTTTCCCACCCGGATCGACGACAGAGCCGTACGGAAGTTCTTCGGGAATCTCCACATCCCTACGCGGGATCCCCACTCTCCGGTGGCCATGTTTCAGCAGGTCAGCGAATTCCGTCGGTTGGCCGAGGACGACGGTGCTGCGGAAGGACACCAGCGGCAGGCTGACGTCGGTGATGTCCAGCCAGGTCTCGACGTCGCCGACACCCTCGACGGCGACCGTGCGGCGGGTCGCGGCACGGTTCCACTCCCGCCACGCCCGCCGGGCGGGGTCACGGGTCTCGAAGACGAGATGGCCGCCCGGCCGCAGCGCGGCATGGATTACCGTGCAGGGTGCCTTCCCACGCCTCGGGGTCGACGATCGCCTGGGCCACGTTGGCGGTCATGGTGGCGAGGTCCACCCGCATGTCCGGGAGCGCCGTCGCGTCGCCGTGGAGCCATCGCACGCGTTCGCTGCCGGGCTTGGACCGCGCGACGTCGAGGGAGGCCGCGGCCGGTTCGACGCCGGTCACCCGCAGACCTCGATCGGCGAGGAGCAGGGCGAACGTGCCCGTGCCGCAGCCGACGTCGAGCACCTGACGTGCCTTCAGCTCCGCTGCCACGTCGGCGTACACGTCCAGATCGCCGCGGTCCGCGTCGAGCGGATCGTAGAGCGCCGCCAGCCTGGGATTCTCGTAGGCCTCGTCTGCCACGCCCGGGAGGCTACCAACGGGAGCGGCGGGGGAGGCACCGGTTTTCGTGCCTCCCCCGCCGCTCCAGCCGTGACCTATCGGCCGACGGTCAACTCCTGGATTCCCGCGGGCTTCTTCGCGTCCTTGGAGGTGAACCTCACCCGGACGTAGCGGGCCGATCCTCCGTCCGGCGAGGCGGTGTTCCAGTGCTGCCCGTCGCGCGACGTCTGCACCGTGTGCTTCGCCGGCTTCACGTCCGTCCAGTGCGGGGTGATCTTGGAGATCCGGGAGACCTCGCCGAGGTCCGCGGTGAGAGTGGCGCGGGTGGTGTCGGGGACCCAGGCGGTGGCGGTGCTGCCGTCGAGTGCGGCGTTCGCGTACTGACCGGGCTGCTCCGAAGTCGCCTTCGCCGCATGGCACCTGGCGAGGTTGTCGGTGGGCTCCAGGTCCGGGCGGCGGGTCTTGATGTGCGCGGGCGCGCCCTGACTGACGACCTGCTTGCCCTGCGGGGTCTCGATCTCGAAGGGCTTGCCGTGGGTGAGGCGCACCGTCGTCTCGTGGGCGCCGATGGCGATGTCGTACGTACGCCCCTGCCAGTGCTGCCCGTTGAGCTTGACGCCCTGGGACAGCTGCGGCGGCAGCATCGGGTCGAGGTGCACGCTGTTCTCACGCATCCGCTGCCCGGTCAGGCCGTTGGTGAAGACCTGGAGGAAGCCGCCCTGGCCGGTCGTGAAGTTCTGCGCCGGGGAGCCCGACAGCGGGTCGGAGGCTCCCGCCTTGTCGCCGCGCGCCTCCGAGAAGAGGTTGAACGGACCGCGCGTGAAGGGCCGGATGGAACGCTCCAGGTAGGTGTACGCGGAACAGCCGGGCTCGCCGATGGCGGCGGCGTCGATGGCGTGCACCGAGTCCGTCATGGCGGGGCCGTCGGGGTCGGTGCGGGCCGCGTAGTAGTCGAGGGTGTTGGTGGCGGCCTGCTTCGACATCGGCCACTCCAGCGGGTACATCAGGAGCACGGTGTCCGCCTGCTTGATGACCGAGCCCTGGTAGCCGTCGTACTGCTGGAAGACCTGCTTCTTCTTGTCGTAGGGGATGCGCAGCTTGTCCGCGACGGTGTGCCAGCTCGCCGGTGCGTCCTCGCCGAGGATCTTCGCGACGCGGGAGGCGGTGCGCAGGGTGGTGGCGGCGCCCGCGTTGGTGAAGACGCCGTCGTCGACGCCGTTGCTGTACTCGTCGGGCCCTGCGACGTCCTTGATGGAGTAGCTGCCGTCGGCGTTGCGCGTGGCGCGGTCGGCCCAGAACTCGGCGATCCCTCGGATCACCGGCCAGCCACGGGTGCGCAGCCACTGGGTGTCCTTGGTAGCGAGGTAGTACTGCCAGGTGGCCAGGGCGATGTCGCTCTGCAGGTGGTTCTGGGTGCGGCAGTGCGGCGGGTCGACGCTGTGGCACTCGGACGTGAGGTCGCCCTTGCTCGCGCTGGTCCAGGGGTAGAAGAGGCCGGGGTGGCCGAGCTTCTCGGCATTGGCGCGGGCGCCGTGCCGGGTGCGGTAGCGGTAGTCCACCACGGACTTGGCGAGGTCGGGGTGGGCGGCGAGCAGCGCCGGGTACATCCAGGTCTCCGCGTCCCAGAAGACGAGCCCCGCGTAGTTGTCGCTGCTCAGACCGGTGGGGGAGATGCTGTTGGCCGAGCCGGTGCGGGTGCTGGAAAGCAGCCCGTACTGCGCGGACCGCACCCACGACTGGAGTTCGCCCTGGTCGCTCTGCCGGGGCACCTCGATGTCGCTGCGCCACAGCTTGCGCCAGGCGGCGGTGTGCCCGGCGAACAGGGCGTCCCAGCCACGCCCGGCCGCACGCTGCGAGGCCGTGACAGCGGCGTGCTCGGGGGCGCGGGAGGTCAGCGCGGTGTCGACGCCGACGTACTTGGTGAGCTCATAGGTCCGGCCGGACCGGACGGGGACACCGACTGTCTGCTGGGCGCTCAACTCGCGGCCGCGAGCTGAGGTTTGTTCATTTCCTGTACGCACGCCGTGCCCGGCCCGGAGTGTCGACGCGACCGTGCCTTCGGTCTTCGTGCCCTGCGTACGGAACCCCACGGCCATGGTGTGCCCTCCGGTGCGGGCGCCGCCGCCGGTGGGCGTCACGCGCCGGGCGCCGCGGCCGTCGATGCGGTCGGTGACCTTCGCGCTGCCGTTCCAGTGCGGGGTCATGCGCAGTCGTACGGCGCCGACGTGCGGGTTGGCGCGGTCCGCGAGGACGTCGTAGGTGAGGTCGGTGGCCCGGCCGTCGGCCGCCGTCCAGGTGAGCTCGGTCCGCACCAGGCCGCGGCGCAGGTCGAGGCTCTGCCGGTAGTGCGAGATCCGGGAGGCCTTAGTCGCCGAGGTGAACGTCTCGGAGTCGGGTCCGCCGGTGGAAACCGTGAGAGGGGTCCAGGTGGGGATGGCGGCTGCCACCTGGCGGTTCTCGGTGGTGTCCTTGTTGTGCGCGTAGAGGCCGGACACGAAGGAGCCGTCGTAGCGGGGGGTGAACAGCGGCCATCCGGTCTTGGCGTCGGAGTCGGCGTAACCGGCTCCGTTGGGCGCGACGCGCTGACCGAGATAGCCGTTGCCGACGAAGGCGTGGTACGTGTCCTTCGCGTCGAGACGGTTCGACGTCAGCGTCCAGCCGTCGGCGGGGGAGGGCGTCGTCGGCTCTTCGGTTCTCGGGGTCGCGATGTCGGCCGCCGCGGTGGGGGGAACGGCCGCCGCCAGCACACCCACGAGGAGGGGTGCGATGAACCGGGCCGTGCGGGGGAGGGACCTCATTGTGCTCCGTTGCGGGGTCGCCGGGGAAGGTCAGGCGACCATAAAGATGTGAACGGTCCGCGTCAATGAATCGCGCACTGTGTTGAAGAATCAAACGAACTCGCGAGTAAGGCCCGCCATTGGACCAGGTTCTCGGCGCGTGTCCTCGGCCCTAGTCCTTGTCGCCCCGCGCCCACAACGAGCGCACGTGCCCGAGATGGCGCGTCATGCACTGTTCCGCCCCTTCGGTGTCGCCCGCCACCATCAGGTCCAGGAGCTCGATGTGCTCCTGCGCCGACGGGATGAGCCGGCCGCGCTCGTCCAGCGCCGTCAGTCCGTACAGGCGGGCGCGCTTGCGCAGATCACCGACGGTCTCGACGAGCCGTTCGTTGCCGCCGAGCGCGAGCAGGGAGAGGTGGAACTGCCGGTCGGCCTCCAGATAGCCGATGAGGTCGTGGTCGCGGGCCGCGCGCACGATCTCGTCGGCCACGGGACGCAGCCGCTCGAGCTCCGCGCGCGACGCGGAGCGGGTGATGCGGCCGATCATGGGAACCTCGATCAGGGTGCGGATCTCGGTGTACTGGTCGAGGTCGCGCTCATTGACCTCGGTGACCCTGAAGCCCTTGTTGCGGACCGGCTCCACCAGGCCCTCGCGGGCCAGATCGAGCATCGCCTCGCGCACCGGCGTCGCGGAGATCCCGAAGTCCTCGGCGAGGACGGGCGCCGAATAGACCTCGCCGGGCCTGAGTTCACCGGAGATCAGGGCCGCCCGCAGATGGTGGGCGACCTGGTCGCGCAGCCGCTCCCGGGGAGTGACGAGGGTGCGCTGTGGGAGGTGGCCCATGGTGGTGATCCCTTCGTGGCCCGCACGTCGGGGCCCGCGCCCCCGCGCCCGAGTAGATCACCAGCGTACAATGTCACGTTGTTTTCGCCCCAGGATCTGGTGCGCCCTCAGAGCACGCGGCCTGGGTGAACGGCCCGGCGCGGTAGGGGAGTTGCGAACCGTCCCGGCGTCTGAGGGGTTGTCAGTACCATTTCACATTACTACGTTACGCATCACATGGCGTGACCCTCGCTCCTCAAGGACCGCTGGCGGCCCGGCAGTTGATGCCGGGAAGCCCCTCCTCGCCATGCGCACGCACTGCTTGCCCCACCTCCCACACACCAGGAGCCTGTCGTGCACCAACCCCGAACCCTGCGCAGATCCGTGGTCGCCGCGGCGATATCCGTGACGCTGTGCGCCACGGCCGCACCCGCCGTCGGCGCGGACGGCCCCGCTCCCGACCGGCGTCCGGCCACCGCCTCGCCCGCCGCGCCGGGACCCGAGGCCCCGAGCCCGTTCGACCGGGTGGACCGTCGTGCCAGCGCCCCGAAGCCGGTCGCCCGGAAGCTCCCCGCCCCCGGCGGACTCCGCGACGGCCGCGTGCCCGGCCCCCGTACGAAGAAGACGAAGGGTGCGGCCGACGTGCCCCGCGCCACCGTCGGCAAGACGTCGGTGCCGTGCACCCTCGACGGCGTCAAGGGCCTGTCGCCCGCGGAGTTCACCGCGTTCCTCGCCGATCCGGCCGTCACGGCCGACGGCTGTCTGCGCGGTCTCATCTGGACCTGGGACCAGCGCCTCGCCCCGGTCATGTCGCGCGCCCACATCCAGGCCGTCTCGCAGCGCATCAGCCGGCTCGCCGCATCGCACGACGGCACCAACGGCAGCCACCTGCTCGAGATGTTCACGTACCTGCATGCCGTCTCGTACCAGGCGTTCTCGCACGACGAGGTCGACATCACCGACCCGTCGACCCTGGCCTCGATGCGCCAGGCCGTGGACGCCTTCGGCGCGTCCGCCCGTGCCTTCGACGTCACCCGCTCCAACGCCGAGACGCTGCGCGAGGCGCTGACCGCGGCCAGCGCGACGGGGCTTCGCCAGCATCAACTCCCGCTCGTCAAAAGGGTCCTGGCGACCATGGATGCCGCCCACCCCGACACCGCACAGGACGCCAGCTGGGGCGGCGCGGCCCTCTCCGCGCTCACCCTGAACTACCTCGGGGTCTACCCCGGCAACCAGGACACCGCCTTCCGCGCCGCGGTGGCCGCCGACGCCTCCTACCGCGCCGCCTTCAAGGCCTTCGCCGGACACACCCACCTCAAGGGCAGGACCAACGCCTGGGTGGTGCGCGACGCGCTGAGCGAGTACGGCCGCATGGGCCAGATCGACGCCCTGCGCACCGAGATCGTCGCCGGGCTCGGCCCGCTCCTGGACACCACCGTGCGCAACTTCGGTGACGGCAGCGCACCGTGGGCGAAGGTCGTCACCTGGCTGATCGAGTTCGACGCCTGCAAGCCGTACAAGGTGTGCAGAGCCGACATCGAGCGCCGCCTCTTCCCGCAGACCTACGCCTACGACGCCGGCGGCCTGAAGGTCCGCACCGCACTCGACCGCGACACCGTCGACCAGCTCTACTACGCGAGCAAGCAGGTCAAGGCCCAGTTCCACCGCGTCGTCGGCACCCAGGAGCCGCTGGGCGGCGACCCCAACACCACCCTGAACACCGTCCTGTACGCCTCACGCGCCGACTACGAGAACTACCACCCGCTGCTCACCGGCATGGGCACCGACAACGGCGGCGTCTACATCGAGCGGGGCGCGACCTTCTACACCTACCAGCGGCGCGTGCCGCAGGACTCCTCGCTCACCCTCGAGGAGCTGTTCCGCCACGAGTACACGCACTACCTGAACGGCCGCTGGGCGGTGCCCGGATTCTTCGGCGAGGGGCCGTGGTACGAGGGCGACCGGACGACGGCGATGGACGAGGGCACGGCGGAGTTCTTCGACGGCGCCACCCGCGACGACGGCATCAAGGTCCGCAAGTCCCTGATCCAGGGCATCATCGACGACACCGCGGGCGGCGGGCCGCGCATGAGCGTCGACCAGCTGCTGCACGCCACCTACGACGGGGACGGCTTCCGCTTCTACGACTACGCGGGCGCGTTCTTCGAGTTCCTGTGGACCGAACGCCCCGCGCTCATCAAGGAGATGTACCGTCACCTGCGCTCCGACAACCCCGGTGCCTTCGACGCCTGGCGCGACCGCCTCGGCCGCGACGCCGGGCTGCAGAGCGCCTACGACGCGTTCCTCGACAAGCAGATCGCGCACGTCGACGACCTGTTCGTCCCCGACACCAAGTACGTCCCCGTCGACCAGCTGCGCGCCGCCACCGCCGACCAGATCCGCTCCTCGTTCGTGGCGACGACCGGCATCACGCCCGACTGCCGCTCCACCGGTGCCCCCGCGCGCCCGCGCTTCGTGTGCACCGGCCGGATCACCGCGAACCTCGGCGACGCGGCCGACCCCGACCTCGTCTTCAAGGACATGTCCGAGACCGTCGACGCCTACATCCTCGACCGCGCCGCAGGGGGCGAGAACAACCTCACCGACATGAACTGCACCTTCGGCGAGGTCGACATCTGGACCAACGGGCGCGCCGGGACATCGGACTACGCCTGCGAGGGCCCGCTGCGCGGCTGACACGCCCGACACGCCCGACACCCCTACGACACCGGTGATTTAGCCGATGTCCGCACACCGCGGGCACCGCCACGGTGGGGACCGCCAACGAACACGGCGGTCTCCACCGGGGCGTCTCCTTCTCCTCCCGGCCGGTTCCGCCATGACCGAGAGGACCCCTCCGTGCGCCTGCACGTCTTCTCCCGCCCTGTGGTGCGGGCCGCTCTGGCCGCCGCGGTCGCCACCGCCGGCCTCCTGGGCACCGGCCTCGCGCCCGGCGCCCAGGCCGCCGCCGAGAACCCGTACGAACGAGGCCCCGCACCGACCGTCTCCAGCATCGAGGCGTCGCGCGGCTCCTACGCCGTCTCGCAGACCAGCGTCTCGTCGCTGAGCGTGTCCGGCTTCGGCGGCGGCACCGTCTACTACCCGACGTCCACCGCCGACGGCACCTTCGGCGCGGTCGTCATATCCCCGGGCTTCACCGCGTACCAGTCGAGCATCGCCTGGCTCGGCCCGCGGCTCGCCTCCCAGGGCTTCGTGGTCTTCACCATCGACACCAACACGACGCTCGACCAGCCCGACAGCCGGGGACGCCAACTCCTGGCAGCACTCGACTACTTGACGAAGTCGAGCTCGGTGCGGGGCCGCGTGGACGCCTCACGGCTCGGCGTGATGGGGCACTCGATGGGCGGCGGTGGCACCCTGGAGGCCGCCAAGAGCCGCACCTCGCTGAAGGCGGCGATCCCGCTGACAGGATGGAACCTCGACACGACCTGGCCCGAGCTGCGGACGCCGACTCTCGTCGTCGGCGCGGACGGTGACACCGTCGCCCCTGTCTCCAGCCACTCCGAGCCCTTCTACCAGTCGCTGCCGAGCAGCCTGGACAAGGCGTACCTGGAGCTCAACGGCGCCTCCCACTTCACGCCGAACTCCTCCAACACGACGATCGCGAAGTACAGCATTTCCTGGCTGAAGCGGTTCATCGACAACGACACCCGCTACGAACAGTTCCTCTGCCCGCTGCCGAGGCCGAGCCTCACCATCGAGGAGTACCGGGGCAACTGCCCCCACACCTCCTGAGCCTGATGACCCGTCATGGGGGCCCGTCGTCCGTCGCCGGTCAGCCGGCGGCGGACGACGTGTGCAGTGCCCGAACCCGGGGACTGTGCCCGCGCACACCCGAACGCGGTGGCCGTTGGGAGCGTGCCCAGCCGCGCGGACGCGGGGCTTCCGGGCTGTGTTACGCGGAAGTAACGTGCGGGCGTGACTCTTTCGACGACCGTACCCGGCGCGCTCCGGCCCCCCGAGCTCCACGGCCGCCGCGAGGAGATCGCCGCCGTGGAATCCCTGGTGGGGCGCTTGCGGGCCGGTCGCGGCGGCGCGCTCGTGCTGGCCGCGCAGCCCGGCCTGGGCCGCACCGCACTCGTGGAGCACGCGCGGGACATCTGTCCCCCGGTCCCGTCGGTCCAGCTGACCGTTCCCGCGGCGCTGCCACGGCAGGGCCCGCTGCTCGTCTGCGTCGACGACATCCACGCCTGGCCGTCGGCGGCCCGGTCCGCCCTCCTGGCCGACCTTCGCCGCCTGCCCACCGAGAGACCCGTTGCCGCCCTGCTCACCGTCGCCGAACACCACGCAGGCGCAGGGGAGTTGGGCGGGCCGGTCACGCTGCGCCTGGGCCCGCTCGACGACACCGCGTCCGCCGCGCTGCTCGACCGGCTCACCCAGGGCTCGGCCGACCCGGTCGTCGGCGCCTGGCTGATCCGCGAGGCCGTGGGCAATCCGCGCCTGCTCACCGCGCTCGCCGCGGCCCTCACCCCCGACCAGCTGGCCGGACGCACCCCGCTGCCCGACCCCCTGCCCGGCGGCGAAGACCTCCTCGACGCGTACGCCGCCCGCATCGACGCCCTGCCCGCCGACGCGCGCGCCCTGTTGCTGCTCGCCGCGGCAGCCGCGGAGCACGAGCCCGACGGCGCGGGCGCGGACCTCGCCCTGCTGCTGCGGGCCGGCGGCGCCGCCTCCGGCCTCGCGCCCGCCGAAGCGGCCGGCGCGGTCGTGGCGGCGGGCGAGCGTATCCACTTCACCCACCCGCTCCTGCGCCGCGCGGTGCTGCGCCGAGCCCCGCTCGCCCGGCGCGGAGCCGCCCACGCCCGCCTCGCCGCGGTCTGCCGGGACCGCCTCTCGCGCCTGGTCCAACTCTCCTGCGCGGCAGGGGACCACGACGCGCGGCTCGCCGGGGACCTCGCCGAAGCCGCGATCGCACCGCACCCGCACGCCGAGCGGTCCGCCGCCCTGGCCCGCGCCGCGGCGCTCACCGCCGACCCGACGCTGCGCACCGACCGGCTCGCCGCCGCGGCGGAGGCGTCCCGTCTCGCCGGGGACCCCGTACGGGCCCGCGCCCTGCTCGCCCGCACCGCCGCCGTCCCCGCCCACGGCGGCGTCCACCGGGTGCGCGGCTTGTTGTCCCTCGCCGACGGACCGGCCGCCGACGCCAGGGAGGAGCTGATCACCGCCGCCGTGCTGCTCCCGCCCGAACCGGCCCGCCACGCCCTGATCGGCGCGGCGGAGGCGGCCTGGGCGATGGGCGACGCCGTGGCCTACCGGGAGGCGATGACACGGGTCCCCGCCTGCACCGACGACCCGGCCCTCGAGGCGTACCGCGCCGGGATGTGCGCGGTCCTCGCGGGCCGCACCGCCGAGGGGCACGCCCTGCTGCGCGGCTGCCTGGACGACGTACCCGCGACGGGCGACGCGGCCGGGCTGCTGCGCGCCGGAGCCGCGGCCCTGGTCGTCGGCGAGGTCGAGGCCGCCTGCGGAGCGGGCGCCCGAGCGCTCGCGGCCGTACGCGCTTTTGGCCCCGAGGTCCTGCTGCCGCGCGCCCTGGAGCACCTGGCGTACGGAGAACTGCGTGCGGGCCGGCACACCAGGGCCCGGGCCCACGCCCTGGAAGGGCTCAGGGCCGCGCGGCGCACCGGGCAGCCCAACGTCGCCGTCTCGTTGCACGCCGTCCTCGCCCTCGCCGCGTCCGTGGAGGGCGACGCGGAAGCGTGTACGGCGCACGCGGCAGCCGCCGCGGCGGGCGCGGGGCCGCACGGTCTCGCCCAGGCCGCCACGCTCGCCGTCTGGGCCGTCGCCCGAGCGGATCTCGCCGCCGGGCGCCCGGGGGACGCGGCCGCCCGGCTGGCCCCGCTGGTCGCCCCGGGGCCCAGGTGCGGGCACTTCGCCGTGCGGATGCTGGCCGTCCCCTGCTTCGTGGAAGCCGCCGTCCAGGCCGGGCGTACCGCGGAGGCCCGCGACGCCACGGCGGAGTTCACCCGCTGGGCCGGGGCCACCGCCGACCGGCTCGCTCCGGCCCAACTGGCCCGCTGCCGCGCCCTGCTGGCGCCGCCGCAGCACACGGCCGCCGCGTACGAGAACGCCCTGGCGCACCACGACCGCACGCCGGGCGAGTTCGAACGCGCCCGTACGCAGCTGCTGTACGGCCAGTGGCTGCGCCGCAGGCGCCGTACCCGCGAGGCGCGCGGGCCGCTGCGGGACGCGCTGGTCGGCTTCGAGCGGTGCGGGGCGCGCGCCTGGGCGGACCGCAGCCGAGGTGAACTGCGCGCCGCGGGCGAGGCGGTGGCGGGGGAGCGGGAGCCGGGCCCCGGGCCGCTGGAGGCGCTGACCCCGCAACAGCAGCGCATCGCCCGTCATGTGGCCGAGGGGGCCACCAACCGCGAGGTGGCGGTGCGCCTGTCGGTGAGCCACCGCACCGTCGACCACCACCTGCGCAATGTGTTCGCCGCGCTGGGCGTCCGCTCCCGCGTCGAGCTGTCGCGACTGCTCGCCGGCGACGGAGGGTTGCCGGACCGTGATGAGGAGATTGCCGCACACCTCTAGGTACCGACTGGGCGGTATGCCATTCTTCGGGCGTCAGGAAGATCCGGCAGTGCGCACACTCCCCGTGGAGGCCCCATGCCACACGTTCTGCGGTCACGGGTCGGGCCCCTGCACGAAGTGCCCGCCATCAGCCCGCTCGCACCCGGCTCACGTTCGCTCCTGGACTCCGAGGCGGTCGCCGTGCTGCACCGGGCGGCCCGCGCCCTGCTCCGCGACCTGGCCACGATGACCGACCGGCTCGTCGCGGAACTGGGCGAGCAGGAGCCTGCCTATCGCGCGGACATCGAGGCCCGGCCCACCGAGGTCTGGCAGGAGGTGCACCGCTCCCTGCGGCACAGCGTCACCTCGCTCCTCCAGCCGGGGGAGACCCGGGAGGCCGCCCACCGCACGTCCATGCAGATCGCCGGGGTACGCGCCGAACGGGGCCTGCCGCTGGACGCGTTGCTGCACGCCTTCCGGCTCGGCGGCGCGATGGTGTGGCAGGGTTTGGTCGACGAGGTCTCGCGCGGCAACCCCGACGACATGCGGCTGCTCATCCATGTCGCCACGGACGTATGGAACTTCGTCGACGAGCACTGCGGTGTCGTCGCCGACGCCTACCGCCGCACCGAGCGCCGCATGGCCTGGCAGCACGAGAACCGGCTGCGGCTGCTGACGGCGGGCCTCCTGGACGGCAGCGCCCGCCTCACCGACCTGCCCACCGCCGCCGACGTCCTTGGGCTGCCCGAGGACGGGTGGTACGCCGTGATCGCCGTGGCGGGGGAGGACAGCCGCCTCACCCTGCCGACAGGGACACGGACGCTGCGCCACGCTGCGTCCGGGGTGCAGTACGCCCTGGTGCTGCTCGGCGACGCCGAGGGCGACCCGGCGGCCGAACTGTCCGCGCTCAGCGCGGGTCTGGCCCTGCCGGTCGGGGCCCGCGCCGGCATCGGCTCACCCGTGGAGGGCCTCGCCGCCGTCCCGCACGCCCGCCGCCTCGCCGACACGGCGCTGCGCGCCTGCCCCCGCAGCGGCGGCGCCGTGCTCCTGGACGAACGCCTGCCCGATGCCCTCGTCGTCTCGTCACCCGAGCTGGCGGAGGCGCTGGCCGAACGCGTCCTCGGTCCGCTGCGCTCCCTCGACCCCGCCGACCGGGAACTCCTCCTCGACACGCTCGTCGTCTGGCTGGAGAGCGACGGCTCCGCGCAGCGCGCGGGCGCCCGCCTCTACTGCCACCGCAACACCGTCCTCAACCGGCTGCGACGCGTCGAGCAGTTGACCGGCCGCAGCCTCACCCGGGTCGGCGACCTCGTGGAGATCTCGCTCGCGCTGGGGGCCCGCAGGCTGCTGGGAGGGTGAGCGTGCGACGGCGGTGGTAGCGGGTCCTACGGGTATGCCGAAATCCGGGCTCGGTGCGCAGCGGTGCCGTCCGCGCGGCACCTGAGTCGGTGGCGATCGCGCGGGCCGTGTCGCGCGTCAGCCGGTGAACCCCGGCACCACCAGATCAGCCGGTAAACCCCGGCACCGCCAGATCAGCCGGTGAACCCCGGCACCACCAGACCTGATTCGTACGCGATCACCACCGCATGGGTCCGGTTCTGCGCACCGAGCTTGAGCAGCACGTTCCCGACGTGCGTCTTCACCGTCTCCAGGCTCACCATGAGCGACGCCGCGATCTCCGGGTTCGACAGGCCGGTCGCCATCAGCCGCAGCACCTCCTCCTCCCGCTCCGTCAGCGCAGCCTTCGGCAACGCCTCCGCGGAGCCCAGCGGGCGGGCGGCGACCATCCGGCGCAGGGCTGCCGGGAACAGGATCGCCTCCCCCGCCGCCACCACCCGTACCGCCTCGGCGATCTGCCGGACCGGAAGCCGCTTGAGCACGAACCCGCTGGCCCCCGCGCTGAGCGCAGCGGTGACATAGCCGTCGTTCTCGAAGGTGGTGATCATCACGACCTTCGGCGGTTGTGCCGAATCGGCGAGGAGGTGCCGGGTGGCCTCGATGCCGTTGCGGCGCGGCATCCGTACATCCATCAGGACCACGTCGGGGCGCAGCCGCCGCGCCTGCTCGACCGCCTCGACGCCGTCGGCGGCCTCGCCGACCACCGAGATCCCCGGCTGCGCCGCGAGCAAGGTGCGCAGACCGCTGCGGGTCACCTCGTCGTCGTCCGCGATCAAGAGGGTGACGGGGGCAGGGGCAGGGCTGGTGGCGGCGGGGCGGGAGTCGGCGCCCGTCATGGCGGCCGAGCCCGCGTCGGCGGCGGTCATGCCGCGACCCGTACCGGCAGCCGGACCGCGAGGCGCCAGTGCCGCGGCCCGTCCGGGCCGGCCTCGATCTCACCGTGCAGCAGCCGCACGCGCTCGGCAAGGCCGGGCAGGCCGTTCCCGGACGTCCGGAAGACACCCGCGCCCGAACGCGTGCCCGCCCCACTGACCACACCATTGACCACACCGAGCTCAAGGCAGTCCGGCAGGGCAGCCACCCGGACCCCGATCGGACCGCCCGCCCCGTGCCGCAACGCGTTCGTCAGCCCTTCCTGGAGAATCCGGTACGCGGCCCGGGAGAGCGTCCCCCGTACCTGCGCCGGCTCGCCGGACAGCTCCACGTCAAGGACCGCGCCCGCGTGCCGCAACCGGTCGAGCAGCTCGGGCAGGTCGGCCAGGGTCCGGGTCGGTGCCGTCTCCGCCTTCTCCTCGCGCAGTACGCCCAGTACGTAATCCAGGTCCTCAAGGGCGGCCCTGGACGACTCCTCGATGCTGCGCAGCGCGGCCCGTGCCGCCACCGGGTCGGCGGACAGTACCTCGCCCGCGACCGCCGCCTGGATCGTGGTCGCGGTCAGCGTGTGCCCGATCGAGTCGTGCAACTCGTGGGCCAGCCTGTTGCGTTCGGCGAGGCGCTGCTCCCGCTCGGCCATCAGCGCGAGCCGCTCGGCCGACGAAGGACCCAGGAGCCCGGGCGCCAGCCGCCGCAGCACACTCGTCACCACCACGCACACGACCGCCGCGAGCAGCAGGCAGCAGAGCGCCACCACCCAGCTCCGCCATCCGCCGTCGGACCGCAGCGACCGGCCGGACAGACTCAGCCCGGCTTCGGCACCGAGCCAGCCTCCGGGGAGGGCGATCCCCGTCAGGACCAGCACGCCGCTCGTCAGCGCCCCCGTCCACCCCAGCGCCACGTGCAGCAGCAGCCAGAGGGGAGTTCGCCAACGGTCGGCGCCGGACGGCACGGCGGCAGGGGTCGGCAAGGACACCCTCAGAAGTTGGCGGGCGAACGCGACCAGTGCCCGCCGCGTGGTGCGGGCAAGGCCGACCGAGCCGATCAGTGCCGCCCAGACCAGGAGGACCAAGACGGCCTGTACTCCATAGGGAGCGGATGGCCATGCCAACGTCGGCAGCACGGCGAACGGCAGCAGCGGAAGGCTCGCCAACGCGCCGCAATAGGCGAACAGCATGCCCGAATACGTGGAGCCGCGCAGCAGCGGCCGGAGTCCCCTGATCATTGTCGCCCCAGTATGACCGGGCAGTTCAGCGATGGCCTCCCCCGATCGAGGGAGCACCTTCTCCCGCCTTTCCGCGATGCGCATCCGCGATGCCGGAAGCCAGGATCGTGCCCTGAACCTTTGACCGGAGGACGTTTGATGAACGCGCAAGGAATAGAGATGCCACCGCATCACACGGCATCGGCCAACGGCTTGGCCGGGGCCGCCCTGGTGCTCGGCGTCATCGGCTTGAGTACGTCGGTCTTCTTCATCGGCGGCGTGTTCGGCGGCATCGGCCTGATTCTGGGCATCGTCGCCCTGACGACGGCCAAGCGGACCGGTATCGGCCGGGGCAAGGCCCTCACCGGCGTGGTGACGTCGGCCATCGCGATCGCGGTGTCCGTCCTGGTCACCGTCTTCTTCGTCTGGTACGCCAACAAGACGCAGGAGTGCTACCAGCCCGACAGCTTCCAGCAGTACAAGCAGTGCGTCCACCAGCAGCTCACCGGGAATTGACCGGCGTCGGGCGACTTCTTCCCAGCAAGGACGAGCATCACTGTGCGAAACACGCGAATTGCGTCTCTCATGGTCGTCGGTACCGCGGCGACTCTCCTTACGGCATTTACACCCGCCACGACCTCTTCTATGTCTGGGGCATCCGCGGCCAAGGACCCTCTGCGGCAATACACCCAACAGGCACCACGGTGGCAGCGCTGCGACGCGAAGAACCCCGCCACCTATCAGTGCGCGACACTCAAGGTGCCGCTGAACTACAGCGATCCCGGAGGCAAGAAGACGGACATCGCGATATCCCGGCTCAAGGCAATCAGCCCGAAGGAACGACGCGGCATTCTGTTGCTCAACCCCGGCGGTCCTGGCGGGCCGGGCCTGGATCTGCCCGTCAGCGGAGTAGCGGACTTCTCCAGGGAAGTGACGAGACAGTACGACCTCATCGGGTTCGACCCGAGGGGTGTCGGCCGGAGTTCGCCCGTCAGCTGCGGACTGACCGCCGATGAACAGGAGTTGGAGCGCCCGTACAAGAGTGAGTCCTTCGCGAAGGACGTGGAGTGGGCTCGCACGGTGGCCGACAAGTGCCGGGCCAAGGAGGGTGACAGGCTGCGCCACCTCACCACCCGCAACACCGCCCGCGACATGGACGTCATCCGTGCCGTGCTGGGAGAGAAGAAGATCTCCTACGTGGGGTTCTCCTACGGCACCTACCTCGGCGCCGTCTACGCGCAGATGTTCCCCCGGCGAACCGACCGGTTCGTGTTGGACAGTGCGGTCGGCCCCGCGCGGTACGGGCGGGGCATGTTCCGGGCGATGGCGGAGCGGGCCGGGCCCGCCTTCACGCGATGGACCCAATGGACTGCCCGGCGACACGCGACGTATGAACTGGGCCGCACCCCGGCCGAGGTCCGCAAGACGTTCTGGGACCTCGTCGCCCAGGCCGACCGCGAACCCATCGATCACGGTGGGACGCTCTTCACCGGTGACGCCATCCGCGCTCAGCGCGCCACGTTCTCCCGCGTTGAGAAGGCCGCCACATGGATCGCCGAACTGAAGACGGCGGCCGAGGGCAAGAAGCCGGCTCCGTCCGGCACGCCCGAGCAGGTCCCGGGCCCCCGCCGGCCGACGTCATCCCGTGACGTCCCATCGGACAACGAAACCGCGAGTGCCTGGGCCGTTCTCTGCGCCGACACCCGCACGTCGTGGCCGCGCGACCCCGAGCAGTACCGCCGCGACGCGATCCGCGACAAGGCCCGGTACCCGCTGTCCGGCGACTTCGAGTCCAACATCAAGCCGTGTGCCTTCTGGAAGCCTGGCAGCGAACCCAGGGCAACAGTGGCCAACGGGGTCCGTGCGCTCATCCTGCAGAACGAGTGGGACCCTCAAACGCCCCCGGCCGGAGGCCAGTCCATGCACCGGGCCCTGCGCGGATCCCGGATGGTCACGGTCGCCGGCGGAGAGGGCCACATCGTCAACGGCACCAACTCCTGCGCGGACAAGAGCGCCACGGTCTACCTGACCACGGGCAGGCTCCCGGCCAAGGACCTGACCTGCCGAGCGCCTGCCGGGCAGTAGGCGTAAACGCGCGCGCTTCCTGGGTGGGGCCTTCCATCGACGGAAGGCCCCACCTCACGGAGCCCGGATCAGACCACCGGCACCGGGTACGTCGGGTACTCGACCCCGGAGATGTGCTGGACGACGCGGATGACCTGGCACGAGTAGCCGAACTCGTTGTCGTACCAGAGGTAGAGGATCGCGTTGTCGCCGTCGACCTTGGTCGCGCCCGCGTCGACGATCGACGAGTGGCGCGAGCCGACGAAGTCCATGGAGACGGCGTCCGGAGCGGTCGTGAAGTCGATCTGGCGCTTCAGCGGCGAGTGCAGCGAGATGTCGCGGAGGTGGTCGAGGACCTCCTCGCGGGTGGTCTCGCGGCCCAGGCGCAGGCTCAGGATGGCGATCGAGACGTCCGGGACGGGGACGCGGATCGAGCTGCCGGTGATCGGCGCCTTCAGGTCGGGCAGCGCCTTGGCGACGGCCGAGGCCGCACCGGTCTCCGTGATCACCATGTTCAGCGGCGCGGAGCGGCCGCGGCGGTCGGCCTTGTGGAAGTTGTCCAGGAGGTTCTGGTCGTTCGTGAACGAGTGGACGGTCTCCACGTGGCCGCGCAGCACGCCGTACTCGTCGGCCATGGCCTTCAGCGGCGGCACGATCGCGTTCGTGGTGCAGGAGGCGCAGGACAGGATCTGCTCGTCCGGCTTGATCGTGTCGTGGTTGACGCCGTGCACGATGTTCGGGACGTCGCCCTTGCCCGGCGCGGTCAGGACGACCTTGTCGACACCGGGGCGCAGGTGCTTGGAGAGCCCCTCGCGGTCGCGCCACTTGCCGGTGTTGTCGATGAGGATGGCGTCCTTGATGCCGTACGCCGTGTAGTCGACCTCGGAGGGGTCGTTGGCGTAGATCACCTTGATCTCGTTGCCGTTGGCGATGATCGTGCTGTTCGCCTCGTCGACGGTGATCGTGCCCTGGAACTGGCCGTGGATGGAGTCACGGCGCAGCAGCGAGGCGCGCTTGACGATGTCCTGCTCGCCGCCCTGACGGACGACGACGGCGCGCAGGCGCAGTCCGTTGCCGGAGCCGGCCTTCTCGATGAGCAGGCGGGCGACGAGGCGGCCGATGCGGCCGAAGCCGTAGAGGACGACGTCGCGTCCCTCGCGGCTCTCGATCTTGTTGGCGCCCGTCGCGCCGGCGACGGCCTCGGCGGTGAACTCCGCCACCGACAGACCGCGGCCGTCGGTCCTGTACGCCTCGGCGAGCAGGCCGACGTCGATCTGGGACGGACCGAGATCGAGCGTGGTGAGCGTCTGCAGGAACGGCAGCGTCTCGGTGACGGAGAGTTCCGCACCGGCGATCTGGCGGGCGAATCGGTGGGTCTTGAGGAGGCTGACCACCGACTTGTTCACCAAGGAGCGGCTGTGGAGCAGGACGGTGACGTCCCGCTCCCGGTGCAGCTTCCCGATGATCGGGATCATCGACTCCGCGATCTCCTCGCGGTTCTTCCAGTTGGTGAACGAGTCGTCATTGACAGTCACAGGTTTATCTTTCGAGCTAGGCGGCGCTCATATGCTAACCCGGAGCCACTTTGATCTTTCAATCGGTGCCGCCCAGCCCGCCTCAGGGAGGATTCAAAGACGGACGGCGACGGCGTTGAACGTCGTCCCGGGCTCCTGCGGGCTGGTGAACCGGGCGTTGACGAGGTAGAGGCGATCGCCCCAGCGGGCCGCTGTGGTGGGGACGTCGAAGCGGGGATCGGTGATCGTGCGGCGCAGTGTGGCGGTGCCGGCCCTGGTGTCGAGGTCGAACACACTGATGAGGTTCAGCCGGTTCTGTACGACATACAGCGTGCGGCCGATGCGCAGCAGGCCGTCGCCGTTGACCACGTTCGCCGCGCCGATCAGGGTGATCTCGGTGGCGTGCCCGGTCTTGAGGTGTACGCGGTAGAGCTTGCCCGGTGAGCTGCTGACGACGATCAGCCCTCGGCCGTCCGGGGTGCCGACGATGCCGTTCGCGTTGATCACGTCCGGCGTCTGCACCCAGTCCCCGCCGAGCCTCAGGGTGCGCACCTCGCCCTTGCGGCCGCGCGGGACGCCGTACAGGGCGTTGTCGCGCGAGTCGGTGAACCAGGCGCGGTCGCCGAGGAGGGCGACGTCGTTGATGAAGTGGCCCGCCGCCTCCGTCAGTTGGTACGTGGCCACCAGCTTGCCGCTGCGGGTGTCGATGACCCGCGCCACTCCGGTGTTCCCGGCGACGTAGAGCAGGCCGTCGTCGTCCAGCTTCAGGCCGACCGCGACCGTGCCTGCGGCGCCCTCGTAGAAGACCTCGCCCCGGCCGGTGCGCAGGTCGGTGCGGTAGACGGCGCCGTTGGCGCGCGAGCCCATGTAGGCGTACGGCTTTCTGCCGATGGCGATCCCCTCGGGAAGGAAGCCGTCGGGGAGCGGGAACTCGGTCGGCCAGGTGGCGCCCTGTGCGGCGGTGGCGGCGCCGGCCGTTGCGGTGCCGGTCGCCACCGCGAGGGCCGCGACGGCGCCGCCGCCGATGATGGTGCGCCGGGACGGCTGGGTGTGATTCCGGTGACTACGGGTCATGGTTCCGGGCCTCCGTGAAGAGAGGGGAGAGGAGCGGGGGCGGGAGTCTGCGAACTCTGCGACGGGCTCGGCCCCAACTCGCGGGCGAGCCAGGTGAGTTGACAACGCGGCGTCACCCGCCGGAGTTCCCTCGCGTCCCGCCCGCATCGCCACGCGCCTTTCGGAGCGACACCGCCTCGTGGGCCTGTGCGTCCGCCTCGCGCGGGTCAAACCCTGCCTACGCGACCCCATAAGTCGGCCTTATGGGTCCATAGATCCAGCCCGGGTACTAACTTAGGATTGCCTTAGTTTAGGCTTCCCGACGAGCCCTCTGTCTTCGCTCGAAGGGAAACCTGATCATGTCTCGCCCTCTGCGGGTAGCTGTTGTCGGAGCCGGTCCGGCCGGCATCTACGCCGCCGACGCGCTGCTGAAATCCGCAGTGGCGGTCGAGCCCGGTGTGTCGATCGACCTCTTCGAGCGGATGCCCGCGCCCTTCGGCCTCATCCGCTACGGCGTCGCCCCCGACCACCCCCGGATCAAGGGCATCGTCACGGCCCTGCACCAGGTCCTCGACAAGCCGCAGATCCGCTTCTTCGGCAACGTCGACTACCCGAACGACATCGACCTGGACGACCTGCGCAGCTTTTACGACGCGGTGATCTTCTCGACCGGCGCGACGGCCGACCGGGCCCTCGACATCCCCGGCATCGAGCTGGACGGCTCGCACGGCGCCGCGGACTTCGTCTCCTGGTACGACGGGCACCCGGACGTGCCGCGCACCTGGCCGCTCGACGCGGAGAAGGTCGCCGTGCTCGGCGTCGGCAACGTGGCGCTCGACGTGGCCCGCATCCTGGCCAAGACCGCGGAAGAGCTCCTGCCGACCGAGATCCCGCCGAACGTCCACGAGGGCCTCAAGGCCAACAAGACGCGTGAGGTCCACGTCTTCGGCCGCCGTGGCCCCGCGCAGGCCAAGTTCAGCCCGCTCGAGCTGCGGGAGCTCGACCACTCCCCGAACATCGAGGTCATCGTCGACCCCGAGGACATCGACTACGACGACGGCTCGATCGCGACCCGGCGCGGCAACAAGCAGGCCGACATGGTGGCGAAGACGCTGGAGAACTGGGCGATCCGCGACGTCGGCGACCGCCCGCACAAACTGTTCCTGCACTTCTTCGAGTCGCCGACCGAGATCCTCGGCGAGGACGGCAAGGTCGTCGGCCTGCGCACCGAGCGCACCGCGCTCGACGGCACGGGCAACGTCAAGGGAACCGGCGAGTTCAAGGACTGGGACCTCGGCTCCGTCTACCGCGCCGTGGGCTACCTCTCCGACGAGCTGCCCAAGCTGCCCTGGGACGTCGCGTCGGGCACGGTGCCGGACAAGGGCGGCCGGGTCATCGAGGAGACCGGCGAGCACCTCCAGTCGACGTACGTCACCGGCTGGATCCGCCGCGGTCCCGTCGGCCTGATCGGCCACACCAAGGGCGACGCCAACGAGACGGTCGCCAGTCTCCTGGACGACCACGCGAACGCCCGTCTGCACACGCCCACGGCCCCCGAGCCTGCGGCCGTGGACACCTTCCTCGGCGAGCGGAACGTCCGCTTCACCACCTGGGAGGGCTGGTACCGCCTCGACGCCGCGGAGAAGGCACTCGGCGAGGCGGAGGAGCGCGAGCGCGTGAAGATCGTCGAGCGCGAGGACATGCTCAAGGCGAGCGGCGCCTAAGAGGTCCCGAGTTCCCCCAGTACGTCCTGTGTGTGCTCGCCCAGCCGGGGGGCCACCCGGCGGAAGGTCTCCAGGCCGGCGCCGAAGATGACGGGGAACCGTGCCTGCGGCCCGGCACCGGGCGCGTGTGACTCCTCGAAGAGTTCGCGTGCCCGGGCCTGTGGGTCCGCCAGGAGCTCGGCGGGGTCGGTGAACACGGGGGCCCAGGGCGCGTCGAGCGCGGTGAGGCGCTCGTGCCACCAGGCGTGGTCACGGGCCGCGAAGACCTGCGACAACAGGTCGTGGACCTCCTGCTTGGCCGCCGTGCGGGCGGCGCGACGGTCGTAGGCGGGGGTGTCCAGGACCGGGAACTCGGCGGCGAGGCCGGTGCGCAGGCGGAGCCAGAACTTGTCCTCGAAGGTCGCGAGGGACAGCAGCTTGCCGTCCGCCGTCGTGAAGATGTCGTTGTCCCCTTGGACCAGACCGGCGTCCAAGGGGTCGTCGACGTCGAGCAGCGGCAGGGCGAACAGCGAGCACCAGGCGGTGATCGACTCGCTGAGCGACACATCGATGTGCTGGCCCTCGCCGCCTCCCGCCAGGGCGGCCGCCAGTGCGAGGGCGGCGTGCATGGCCCCTGCCATGTCACCGATGCGGACCCCGGGCCGGGTGACCCGCCCGTCGAGCCGGCCGGGCACGGCGAAGAACCCGGACAGGCCGAGGAAGTTGAGCTCGTGGCCGGGCCTGCCGGCGTAGGGGCCGCTCTGGCCGAAGCCGCTGAGCGAGCACAGTGTGATGCGTGGGTTGGCCGAGCGCAGCACGTCGTGGCCGAGGCCGAGCCGGTCGAGTGTCCCGGGGCGGAAGCTCTCCACCACCGCGTCGGCCGTGCGGACCAGACGCAGGAACGTCTCCCGGTCGTCCGCGGCGCGCAGGTCGAGCGTGACGGACCGCTTGTTGCGGTTGAGGGCGGCGAACAGGGCGGGGGCCAGGCGGACCGGATCGCCCCCGGTCGTCGGATCCTCGATCTTGATCACATCAGCGCCGAGGTCTGCCAGCAGGGACGTGGCGTACGGGCCCGGCAGCAGCCGGGAGAGATCCAGGACGCGCTTGCCCGCCAGCGCGGACCAGGTCGGCTCCGCCGAGGGGTTGGGGGACCGCATGGTGCACACCTTCCGGGGGGCGGGAACAGGGGACGGGCGGGTCAGACCTGAAACGCCAGGAGCTTGGCGATGCCGTTGCGCTGGATCTCGGAGGTCCCGGTGAGGATGCGGAACATGCGGATCTTGCGGAACAGGAACTCGATCTCGTTGCCCTGGGTGAGGCCTTCCTTGCCGTGGATCTGGACGGCCTCGTCGAGGATCCGGAAGGCGGACTCGGCGACGAAGAGCTTGCACATGAACGCCTCGGCGTGCGCGTCGCCGCCCTTGTCCAGTGCCGCGAGCGCCGCGTACGTCATGGAGCGGGCCGCGTAGAACTCCGTGGCCATGTCCGCGACCTTGTGCTGGATGGCCTGCAGCGCGAGCAAGGGCTTGCCGCCCGCGACCTTGCGGTGGCGGGTGCGGTCCAGGGTCAGGTCGATGGCGCGGCGGGTGGCGCCGATGACGGTGGGGCAGTGCAGCAGCCGGTTGGTGGTGACGCGGCCGAGCGCGATGCGCATGCCCTTGCCCTCCTCGCCCAGGAGGTTGGCGGCGGGGACGTGGCAGTCGTCCAGGACGATGTCGCTCTCGATGTGCTCGCCGGACATCGGCGTCGCGCCGTCCTCGACACGGCATCCGGGGCTGTCGAGATCGACGAGGAAGGCGGAGAACCGCGGCTTGTCGCCTTCTTGTTCGCCGGTTCCGGCCATGCGGGCCACGACGATGGCGAAGTCGGCGAACGGTCCGGCCGACGAGAACACCTTGTGGCCTGTCAGCCGGTAGCCCTCGCCGTCGGCGTCACGGACGGCCGTGGTGCGCATGGAGCGGACGTCGGAGCCCGCGTCGGTCTCCGTGAGGGAGAAGCAGCAGGCGCGCTCGCCGCGGACCAGGGGCAGCAGGTACTTGGCGAGCTGGTGGTCGGTGGCGTGCTTGAGGATGTCACCGGCGCGCAGCGGACCGCCCATGTCGCCCAGGACGCTGTGGGCGAGGACCCGGCCACTGGCCCCGATCTCCTCCTTGAGCGCGGCGAGTTGGGTGAAGGTGAGGTTCTGGCCGCCGTACTCCTCGGGCAGGTGGATGCCGTAGAAGCCGAGCTCGCGGCTGCGGCGCCAGATGGGTTCGAGGTCGGCGCGCGTCAGGCGGCTCTCGTGGGTGAGGCCGCGCTGGCGTTCATGGTCGGCGAGTTCGCCGTCCAGGTAGTCGCGCAGCCGGTCGACGAGGTCGGCCAGGTAGGGGTCGTCGTAGGTGGGGCGCAGGGAGAAGGTCATGTCCGGTCGTTCCTCGTTCAGGGGGAGGGGGCTGGGTGCGCGGATGGATCAGTTCACGCGTCGGACGGCGTCGGCCCAGAACGGTTCGCGCACGGCCTTGCGGTCGAGCTTTCCGTTGCGGTTGTGGGGGAGTTCGGCGACGAAGTCCACGGAGCGCGGCTTCTTGAGCCGGTCCAGGCGCTCGGCACAGAAGGCGATGAGCTGCTCCGCGGTGACTCCGGCGTCGGGCTTTGCCACGACGACGGCCTTGACGGCCTCGCCCCACGTCTCGTCCGGCACGCCGATCACGCAGGCTTCGCGGACGGCGGGGTGTTCGTAGAGGGCGGACTCGACCTCGGTGCAGTAGATGTTGAACCCGCCGGAAATGATCATGTCCTTCTTGCGGTCGACGAGGAAGAGATAGCCGTCCTCGCGCATCCACGCCAGGTCACCGGTGTGCACCCAGCCGTCGCGGAAGGTCTCGGCCGACAGCTGCGGCTCCTGCCAGTACTCCCGTACGCAGTCCGGCCCGCGCACGATGACCTCGCCGATCTCGCGCGGCGCGCGCTCGCGGCCGCTCTCGTCGACGACCCGGATCTCGGTGTCGTACGAGGCTCTGCCGCAGGACTGCAGGAGCTCCGGGTCCTCCTTGACCGCGTGGGCGATCTCCTCGCTGCTCAGTCCGGCGACCACGCTGGTCGTCTCGCCCAGGCCGTACCCCTGGGCGACGACCGGTCCGAAGAACTCCACGGCGTCGCGCAGGCGCTGCGGCGAGATGGGCGCACCGCCGATGCGCACACTGGTCAGCGACGACAGGTCCCGCGCCGACGCGCCGGGATGGGCGAGCACCATGTTGAGCATGGCGGGCACGAGGAACGTCGCGGTGATGCGCTCCTTCTCCACCGCATCGACGAACGCCTCGGGGCTCCAGGTGGGCAGGACATGCGTCGTCGAGCCGCCGAACACCCCGGCGAGCAGGCCCATGCCGGTGGCGTGGGTGATGGGGCCGCAGGCGAGATAGCGGGTGCCGGGCCGCGGGTGGGACTCGTCGCTCATCAGCTGCTTGCGCATGTTCGCGAGCCGGTTGCCGACCGTCTGCACGGCGGCCTTGAGGGCGCCGGTGGAGCCGGAGGTGAAGTTCAGGACGCAAGGGGTGTGCTCGTCGACGTCGACGGCGACCGGCTCCTGGCTGCCTTCGGCGAGGAGCGTCTCGTAGGCGACGGCCGGTGTCCCTTCCTGGGACGGACCGTCGAGCGGGACCGGCAGGCAGTCGGTGCCGGCCGCGGCGATGGCGGCGAGCGCGTCCTCGCGGTGGGCCGCGTCGAAGACGAGGGCGCGTACGGGGGCGTAGCGCAGGATGTGCGCGATCTCCCCGCGGCCCAGGCGGGCGTTGACCGGGGCGCGCATCAACCCCGCCTTGTAGAGGGCGAATTCGACCTCCACCAGCTCGCCCCGGTTCCAGGCGAGCGAGGCCACGGCGTCGCCGGGGCGCAGGCCGCGGGCGAGCAGTGCGGAGGCCAGCCGGTCGGTGGCGGTGTCCAGCTGGTCGAAGGTCCACGAGCGGTCACCGCAGACAAGGGCCGTCGCCTGTGGCCAGTAGCGGGCGCTGCGGGTCAGATAGGTGCCGAGGTTCATCACGGTTCTCCGGAGCAGAGGAGCAGAACAGGGGAGCGGGCAGCACGAAGCATGCAAATAAACATGATGCTCAATAATGGACAGCTTGTTCAGTAACCTCTGACCTGTCAAGGGTCTTCTAGACTGGGGCCGCAATCACGACTGCGGGCGAGGAGGGCTTACATGGCCGAGGACAGGCGGACACGACGTTCGCGACGGGCTCTGGGCTCGGCGTTGGTGGAACTGGTCCTCGAGCGCGGGTTCACCGCGCTGACCGTGGAGGACATCACCGAGCGCGCCGATGTGGCACGCGCGACCTTCTACGCGCACTTCAAGGACAAGGAAGGCCTGTTCGCGCGCGTGACGTCCGACCTGCTCGACGAGCTCGGCGAGAGGCTGCGCCCGACCATCGCCGACAGCGCCGTCGGTTTCACCGGCAAGCCGGTCCTGGAGATGCTGCGGCACGCCCGCGAGGAGCGTGATCTGTACCGGATCGTGCTGCGCGGCGAGGGGGACGGCAAGCCGCTGCAGATGTTCGTGGACACCTGCGCGCGGGCCACCGCCGAGGAGTTCCGCGCCCGTGCCGACCGCAACGGCGTCGAACCGCGCATCGACGCCGACCTCCTCGCCCGCGTCTGGGTGGGCGAACAGATCGCCGTGCTGCGCTGGTGGGCCGAGCAGGAGGCGCCGCCGATGCCCGCCGAAGAGGTCGTGCGCCAGCTGCTCGACCTGGCCCTACGCGGCCGCTACTGGGCCAGCGGCTTCGACGCGCCGGCCTGAGCGGGCCCGTCGGGGGTGAGGCCGAGGCGCCGCGCGTCCCGGTCCGGCCGTATGTACAGCAGTGCCGTGAGGCCGGACAGGAGCATGACCGCCGCGGCGAGCAGGAACGAGGCGGTGTAGCCCGCGCTCTGTGAGTCCGCGGTGTCCAGCAGGTGGCCGGTGAGAACGGGGGCGATGAGTCCGGGCAGCGTCCCCGTCGCGGCCACGATGCCGAAGAGGGCTCCGCGTTGATGGGTGGGGACGACGGCGGCCGTCGTCATGTAGTGCAGGGGGAAGGCGATGGCGTGCCCCCCGAACGCCACGCCGATCACGAGGACTTGGAGCCATCCGTCCCCCACGAACGAGAGGCTCGCCATGGCGAGCCCGGCGACGACGACGGCGATCCCCTGCGGCGCGCCCGTCGCCCAGCGGCTGGAAACGCCCCGCCGGTTCAGCGCGTCGGCGAACGGCGAGACCGCCAGGAGCAGGACGAAGCTGAAGGCGGAGATGCCGCTGATGACCGTCGCCGCGCCACCCGGTGTCATGCCGAGCTGGGTCCTGAAGTACGCCGGCAGCCACGCGTGACTGAGCGCCAGCGCCCATGACGCGCCGAAGGCACCCGCGATGCTCCCCAGGACCGTGCCGTTCAGGAGGAGTTTCCGGTACGGGAGCCGGAGTTCGCGCGGCTGCGCGGCGCTCGTGCCGCCGGAGCCGCGGGAGCCGCCCGAACCGCCCGTGCCGGAGTCGCCGGGGTGTGGGCGCGACTGCCCGAACGGCCCGTCGTGCCCGACCCGCCACCAGATGAGACTCCAGGTCAGGCTGGTCACCGCGAGCGCCGCGAACGCCGAGCGCCATCCGAAGGCCGTGATGAGCCAGGTGACGACGGGCGCCGCGACGAGGGTGCCGAGTGCGGCGCCGCTGATCTGCAGCGCCGACGGCAGCCCGCGCCGGTCGTAGGGGAACCACTTGTACAGCGCGTGCATGGACATCGAGGCGGCGGGCCCCTCGGCCGCGCCGAGGAGCACCCGCCCCGCGATCAGCGTCGGCACCGCCGCCACGACCAGCACGGGCAGTTGGGCCACCGCCCACAGCAGGGCCATGGTGAACAGCAGGGCCCGGCTGGAGACGCGCGCCGAGACGAACCCGACGACGAGCCCGGACAGGCTGAACAGGATCGAGAACGAGCTGGAGATCAATCCGTACGTGCTGTTGCTGATGTCCAGCTCATCCATGATCGGGACGGCCGCGAGCCCCAGAACGGACTTGTCGGCGTAGTTGATCAGCATGAACGTGACGATCATCGCGGTGATCAGCCAGGCGCGCCGCCGGTCGAACTCGGGTGACGCCGGGCTGTCTTCGAGGGGCGGCGGGGGTGAGGTGTGCGGGATGGCCATGGGGACTCCTGCGGTCGGGGGAGCAGGGGCGGGTGTGGCGAGAGGGCATGCGGAGGAGAGGCACGCGGAGGCCCGGAGTTCGAGGTCGCGGCAGTGTCACCGTAATGAACAGTCTGTATGTTAACGATTAGAGTGAAGTGAATCTATGGCTTGATGATGCCGACTTGATGCTGCTGACAGGAGCGATCCATGACGCGACCCATGACGCGATCCATGACCGAGACCGCACCACTGAGTGACCTCATGTGGACCCGCGGATACACGGACCCCGACTGGGTCCGGCGCTACACGACCGCGGGCCGCGAGATCTCACCCAGCCGACGGGTGTGGCGGGGCGCAGGGCCCTCCTCCGCCCTCCCCGCCAGGCCGCACGACCTGGACGCCCTGGAGATGTCCGCTCCGGACGGGTCCACGCTCAAGCTCCCGGAGCTGTTCGCGGCCGCCCGGACCGACGCCCTCGTGGTGCTGCACCGCGGCTCCGTCGTCTATGAGCGACACCTTCATGGGACGGAGCCGCACACGCCCCACTTCAACGCCTCGGCCGCCAAGTCCTACCTGGGCCTGGTGGCGGCGATGCTCGCGCACGAGGGACTCCTGGACCGCACGGCCCTGGCCTCGCACTACGTCCCCGAGCTGGCGGGAACGGCCTTCGGCGAGGCCACGGTCGACCACCTGCTCCACATGGGCACGCACATGAGCTACGCGGGCCGACGCTTCGACAAGACCATCGAGGCACAGCGCTACTTCGCCGTCGTCGGACACCAACTCAGGCCCTACGGCTACAACGGCCCCACCAGCATCCGCGAACACTTGGCCACCGCACGGGCCACCGGCGCACCGGGCACCGAGTTCCGCTACGAGAACGGCAACGTCGAAGCCCTCGCCGAAGTCCTCCGCCGGATCACCGGGATCAGCACCTCCGCCCTGGTCGGCGAACTGATCTGGTCCCACCTGGGCGCGGAGGAAGACGCGTACTACATCCTCGACGGCGAAGGCGTCGAAGCGGCGTGCGGCGGATTCAGCGCCACGGCCCGCGACGTGGCCAGGCTCGGCGAGATGCTCCGCCGCGGTGGCACGGTCGGGGAGCGGCAGGTGGTGCCGGAGGCCGTCGCCACCACCATCGCCAGCGGGGTTCCCGACGGCTATCCCCGGCGCGTCCGCTTCCCGGCCGCGCCCCCCGACTCGCCCGCCACGTTCTCGTACCACGACCTGTGGTGGATCCTGAACGACCCCTACGACTCCTACATGGCCAGCGGAATCCACGGCCAGCGCCTGTTCGTCTCACCCCGACTGGATCTCGTCGTCGTCCACTTCGGATCCCAGGTCATGTCCCCCTCCGTGCCACCAGCCCCGCTCGTCCAGGCCTTCCTTCAGATCGGCACCCACCTCACCTCCGGGAACTGAGCGGGAACCAGAAGAGAGCCGCGGCCGACCACTGGTGAGCACGTCCCGAACGACGCGGACGGCTCACTGGATCGAGGTCGCGGCAGCATGCACTGGTACGAGGACGACGGATTCTGGTCCGACTTCTCCGAGACGATGTTCTCCGAGCGGCGGCGTGCGGAGACGGCGGACGTCGTCGCCCACTCGCCGCTGCTCGGATTCCCGGCGGGCAGCCGCGTCCTGGACCTGTGCTGCGGGCCGGGCCTGTACCTGGTGCCGCTGGTCCGCCGCGGCTACACGGTCACCGGAGTGGACCTCAGCGCCGAGCTACTGAAGCGCGCCCGCGCCGTGTGCGACGACGCCGCGGTCGATGTGCGCCTGATCCGGGCGGACATGCTCACCCACGTCGAGCCGGACGCGTACGACGTGGTGCTCAACGTCTTCACCTCCTTCGGCTACTTCGACGACCCGCGGGACAACTTCCAGGTGCTGCGCAACGCCCATGACTCGCTGGCGCCGGGCGGGCAGCTGCTCATCGACGTGATGGGCAAAGAGGTGCTCGCCGGCTGGATCGGCCGCCCCCAGATCGTCGAACTCGACGGCGCGTACGTGGTGCAGCGCGACACCGTCCTGGACAGCTGGACCCGACTGCGGACCGACTGGACGCTCGTGCGCGACGGGGTCGCGCGCGAGGCCTCGATCACCTCCTTCCTCTACAGCGCGGCCGAGCTGCGCGCCCTCTTCGAAGAGGCGGGCTTCACCGACGTGGAGTGCTTCGGCGGCTTCGACGGCGCGCCCTACGACCACCGGTCGCGGCGCCTGATCGTGCGAGGAACCAAGCCCGGTCGGTGACCGGGCAGTTCATGAATCTCCGGGAACTCGGCGGCGACGCCCGCCGACTAACTGGATCGTGCCGCACCGCGCGGGAGCGGCGCGCCGCTGTGAACTGCCCAATGGGTGAAGGGACTTCATGACCGAGGCCACAACCGGGGCCGCCTCCCCGAAGACAGCCCCCTACGAGCCGACGGCCGGCAAGGCGGGCCGCGGGCGGCTCGTGACCACGCTGACGGTGCTCTCCGTGACGCTGGTGATCTCCGTGCTCGCCGGGATCGCGCTCGGGCCGACCGTCGTGCCGCTCGGGGACGTCGTACGGTTCCTGACCGCCGCCCTCACCGGCGGCAGCATCGGCGCCGACGAGGTGAGCGGCTACTCCATCGTCTGGCACGTGCGCACCCCGCGCGTGCTGCTCGCCGCCGTGGTCGGGGCCGGGCTCGCCGTCGTCGGCGTCGCCATCCAGGCGCTGGTGCGCAACGCCCTCGCGGACCCGTTCGTCCTCGGCATCTCCTCCGGCGCCTCGGTCGGCGCCACCGCGGTCGTCGTCTTCGGGGTCTTCGCCTCTCTGGGTGTCTACGCCCTGTCCGCCGCCGCGTTCCTCGGGGCGCTCGGCGCCACCGTCCTGGTGTATCTGGCCGCGCGAGGGCCGCTGGGCCTGACGCCGTTGCGGCTCGTGCTCACCGGGGTCGCGCTGGCGTACGGGTTCCAGGCGCTGATGAGCGTCCTCGTCTTCCTCTCCCCGAACGGCCAGGCCGCCCGCACGGTGCTGTTCTGGCTCCTGGGCAGTCTCGGCTCGGCGTCCTGGGAGTCGCTGCCGCTGGCGGCCGGCGCCGTCCTGGTGACGGTCGTGGTGCTGCTGCGCCAGAGCCGCTCGCTCGACGTCCTCTCGCTGGGGGACGAGACCGCGGCCAGCCTGGGGGTGGACGCGGAGGCGCTGCGCCGCCGCCTGTTCCTCCTCACGGCGGCGGTCACCGGGTTGATCGTCGCGGTCAGCGGCGCGATCGGCTTCGTCGGGCTCGTCCTGCCCCATGTCGTGCGCATCCTCGTCGGCTCGACGCACCGCCGGGTCCTTGCCGTCGCACCGCTCGCCGGGGCCTGCTTCCTGGTCTGGGTCGATCTCGTCGCCCGTACCGCGTTCGCCCCCGAGGAGCTGCCGCTCGGGGTGATCACCGCACTGATCGGCGTACCGGTGTTCATCGTGCTGATGCGCCGCCGCGGCTATCTGTTCGGAGGGCGGTAGATGACCCTCGTACTGCGCGAGCTCACGGTCGAGGCGGCGGGGCGCGCCCTGGTCGACCGGTTGAACATCGAGGTGGCGGCCGGGCGGATCGTCGGGCTCGTCGGCCCGAACGGCAGCGGCAAGTCCACCGCGCTGCGCTGCGTCTACAGAGCGCTGAAACCGACGTCGGGCGCCGTGCTCCTGGACGGCGACGACCTGACCTCCCTCAAGCTGCGCGACAGCGCCCGCTCCATCGCCGCGCTCACCCAGGAGAGCCACACCGAACTCGACTTCACCGTCGAAGAGGTCGTGGCGCTCGGCCGCGCCCCGCACGCACGCGGCAACCAGCCCCTCACCGCACGCGAACACGCCCTGTGCCGCCAGGCGATGGACCGTCTCGACGTCACCCACCTCGCGGACCGCAGTGTGCTCACCCTCTCCGGCGGCGAGCGGCAGCGCGTGCTCGTGGCGCGCGCCCTCGTCCAGGAACCCCGCGTCCTGGTCCTCGACGAGCCCACCAACCACCTGGACATCCGCCACCAGGTCGAGCTCCTCTCCTTCCTGCGCGGATCGGGCCTCACCGTGCTCACCGCCCTGCACGACCTCAACCTGGCGGCCGCCGCCTGCGACAGCATCGCCGTCCTCAGCGCCGGCTCCCTGGTCGCCACGGGCAGCCCGGCGGAGGTCTTGAACCCCGAGCTGATCCGCAAGGTGTTCGGCGTCGACGCCACCGTCGTGCACCACCCGCGCACCCAGGCGCCCCAACTCGTCTACGACCTCGCCCCCACCGGCACACCGGCACCCGCCGACGCCCTGTCAGAAGGACCGCACTCATGATCCGACCACCGCTGCCCCGCGCCCTGGCAGCCGCCGCCCTCCTCACGACCGGGCTCCTGACCACCGGCTGCGGCGCCGAGGTCGAGCCGACGGCGAAGAACAAGGCGGAGACGGTCACCGTCTCCAACTGCGGCAAGGACGTCACCTACACCCGTCCTGAGCGCCCGGTGGCCTACGACGTCAGCGGCGCCGAGAAGATGTTCTCCCTCGGCCTCGCCGACCGCATGCGCGGCTACGTCATGAACAAGCTCGGTGACCCTTCCATCAAGGGCTCGCCCTGGCGCGCGGACTACGCCGACGTGGAGCGCCTGGGCACCGAGCGCATCACCCGGGAGATCGTCGTCGACGCCAAGGCCGACTTCGTCCTCGCCGGATGGAACTCCGGCTTCAGCGAGGAACGCGGCATCACCCCCGCCCTTCTGAAGAAGGTCGGGTCCGCCAGCTATCTGCACACCGAGACGTGCTGGGACTACGGCGACAAGAGCGTCGACGTCACCCCGCTGGAGGCGCTCTACACGGACCTGGACAACCTGGGCCGGATCTTCGGCGTGCAGAAGCGGGCCGAGAAGGTCGTCACCGACCTCAAGGGCCGCGTCACCGCCCTGAAGAAGACCTGGCCCGAGAAGGGCGATCCGGCCAAGGTCTTCGTCTACGACTCGGGCACCGACCAGCCCTTCACCGCGGGACGCCACGCCGCGCCGAACGACATCATCAAGGCCGCCGGTGGCACGAATGTCTTCGACGGCCTCGACAAGGGCTGGACGACGGTGGGTTGGGAGCCCGTGATCAAGGCGAAGCCCGAGGTCATCGTCATCATCGACTACGCCGACCAGCCCGCCAAGGAGAAGATCGCCTACCTGAAGTCGCTCTCCAGCCTGCAGTCGGTCCCGGCCGTGCAGGAGAGCCGCTTCTTCGTCATGTCCTACGGCGACGCCGTCAGCGGCCCGCGCAACGTCAAGGGCGCAGAGGATCTGGGCGGCTACCTCCGGTCGGTGGGGCGATGACCTCCTTGATCCCCTCGCCGCCTTTGCGTACGGCAGAAGCCCCCGCGGTCACCGTCCACGGGCACATCACCGACGCGATGAAAGCCCCCGACCTGCTGCGGCTCTCCGACAACGTCGTGCTCGCACGCTTCGAGACGATGAAGGTGTACGCGGCGCTCGGCGCCGTGCGCACCCTCCTGGAGCACGGCACCGTGCGGCCCGGCCAGACCCTCGTCGACAGCTCGAGCGGCATCTACGCGCTGGCCCTCGCCATGGCCTGCCACCGCTACGGCCTCGGCTGCCACATCGTCGCCTCCACCACCGTCGACACCGCGATGCGCGCCCAGCTGGAGATCCTCGGCGCCACCGTGGACCAGATGCCGCCTTCGGACAGCCTGCGGCTCGACCAGGAGCGGCGGGTGCGCCGCGTGCGCCAACTGCTCGCGGAACGCACCGATCTGCACTGGATGCGCCAGTACCACGACGGCGTCCACTACGCCGGCTACCAGGAGTTCGCGGACCTGGTCGACGCCGCGCTGCCCGACGCCCCGCTGACCGTGGTCGGAGCCGTCGGCACCGGCGCCTCCACCGGCGGACTGGTCCAGCCGCTGCGCCAACGCGGCCGGAAAGTAAGGCTGTTGGGGCTACAGCCCTTCGGCAGCGTCACCTTCGGCAGCGAGGGCTTCAGCGACCCGGAGGCGATCATCGCCGGGATCGGCAGCTCGATCCCCTTCGACAACGTGCGCCACGACCTGTACGACACCCTCCACTGGGTCGACTTCCGGCATGCCATGGCGGGAGCCGTCGACCTGCTGCGCGCGCACGCGGTGTTCGCGGGCCTGTCCACCGGGGCGGCGCACCTCGTCACGGCCTGGGAAGCGGCCCGCAACCCGGACCGGACGCACCTGGTGATCGGCGCCGACACGGGACACCGCTACACCGAACGGGTGTTCTCCCGTCACCAGGAGGCGCTCGACCCGCGCGCCCTCAAGCCGCACCAGATCACCGACCTGGCCGACCTCGCGCTGCCGTGGTCGGCGATGGAGTGGAACCGGCGCAGCTACGACGTACGCATGAACAAGCACGACAAGCACGACAAGCACGACAAGGAAGGGAAGGCGTCGTGACCATCGCCGCCCTGGAAGCACTCACCTTCGGCCTCGGACGCCTTGTGGAGGCGGCCGGTACCGCCGGCCACCGGCTCTGCCTGCTCACGGGCGACCGCGCCGTCTACCGGCACGAACTGGAGCGTCTGGAACCGGGAGCGCTCGACATCGTCGACGTCGACACCCGCGACGCGGCAGCCTCCGCCGCGGCCCTGGCCGCCGTGCCCGGTCTGAAGGGGCTCATCAACTCGACCGACACCTGGAGCGTGCCGGGCGCGGACCTCGCCGCCGAACTCGGCCTGCCCGGACCCGGCCCGGCCGCGGTCCGTCTGCTGCGGGACAAGTCCCGCGTACGCAACCTCCTCCACGCACAGGGCCTGAGCCGGGGCCCCGCCCTCACGATCCCGGCCGACCCCGCGGCGGCCGACGAGGTGCTCCAGAAGATCGGCCTGCCGGTGGTCCTCAAGGACTCCGCGGGCACCTCCTCCCGCAACGTCTGGCTGGTGCGCGACGAACGGCAGCTGCATGCCGCTCTCCGGGAAGCGGCCCACCGCTCCTTCTCCGGGCGGCTGTTCGCGGAGCCCTTCTTCGCCGGTCCCGTCTACAGCGCGGAGACGCTCGGCTGGGCGGGGGAGACGAAGCTCCTGGGCGTGCTCAGCCGCCAGATGTCCCCCGAGCCGTCCGTCCGCGAGGAGGCCGCCGCCTTCCCCGTCGCCCTGCCGGAACCGGAGTTCGCCCTGATCCAGGACTGGGTGGGGCGCGTCCTGAAGACCGCGGGCCATGACGCGGGCTTCGCGCACGTCGAGTTCGTCCTCACCACCGACGGCCCTGAGCTCGTCGAGATCAACCGGCGCATCGGCGGGGCGCTCGTCGGCGAGGCACTGTGCCGCGCCCTGCGCACCAACGTGTACGACGCGATGGTCTCCGTGGCGCTCGGCCTGCGCCCCGCCCTCCTCGACGCACCGGCGGCCACGGGCCCCGCCACGGGATTCGTCCTCGTCTACCCCGACCGTCCCGGCACCCTCACCGGATGGACCGGCGTGGAAGGCCTCGCCGCCTTCCCCGGCTCGCCCGAGTGGTACCCCACCGCGGCCCCCGGTGACCGCCTGGCGCACGTGAGCGACCAGCGCGGCTGCACCGGGATCGTGCTGGCCGAGGGCGCGACCGCGGAACTCGCCCTGCACCGCGCGCTCAGCGCGGCCGGGAGCATACGGCCGCTCGTCGCCGCCGACGCCCCACAGTGACGCTCCTCGGCAAGCCGCGCGGGCGCCTGCGATCGGGCCTCGCGCGGCTCACCGGGCCGCAGCGGTTCCTGCTGGCCGGGTCGTTCCTGATCCCGCTCGGCAGCTTCGCCGTGCTGCCCTTCATGTCGGTGCTGCTCCATCAGCGGCTCGGCATGGGGCTCGGCACGGTCGGCGTCGTGCTGGCCGTCGCCTCGCTGGTGCAGTTCTCCGGCGGCGTGGTGGGCGGCGCGATCGCCGAGCGCGTCGGGCTGCGGCGCACGATGCTGCTCGCCCTGGTGATCCGCACGGCGGGCTTCGCCTGCTTCCTGCCCGGCCTTCACCATCCGGCGGCAGCCGTCTTCGCCCTCTTCCTCGTCTCGGTCGGCGCCGCGCTCTACCTGCCCGCGAACAAGGCGTACTTGATACACGAGGTACACGAGGTCGATGAGGAACAGCGCCCCTTGCTGCTGTCCGCGAGCAGCTCCGCGCTGAACGCGGGCATCGCCCTGGGGCCGCTCGCGGCGGCGCCGTTCGTCCTCGGCGCATCGGCCGGACTCTTCACCGCGGTCACCGCGCTGTTCGCGGCGATCACGGTGGGCCATGTGCTGCTGCCGGGGGAGGGCCCCGGCCACGGGCGGGCCGTCGGGGCCGGACAGGAAGGCCGACCTGCCCACCGGGAACGGGTGTTCACGGGTATCGCCGCACTGCCCTTCGCGACCACCGTCCTGAGCCTGTACGTCTTCATGTTCTTCCAGCACTACCTCGCGCTGTACGCGGTGCCCCGCACCTCGGCGACGTACTACGGCCTGGTCCTCGCGCTCTACGCCCTTCTGCTCGTCGTCGCCCAGCCCCTCCTCGCGGACTGGATCACGCGCCTGCCGTACGCCCGGGCCCTGGGGGTCGGCTTCGGCGCGATGGCCGTCGGCATGGCCACGCTCGCCGTCGGCAACCACGCCGCGATCCTGGCCGGGGCCCTGCTCGTCTGCGTCGGCGAGATCGTCCTCTTCTTCAAGAACGACCTCGAGGCCCTGGCCCGGTCGCCCCGCGCACCCGCCGTCGTGTTCGGCCACCAGCGGCTGGCGGCCGGAATCGGCGCCTTCGCCAGCGGAGTCGCCGGGGGTGAGGGCTACCAGCTGGCCGAGCGCGGCGGCAGCGCAGGGCTGTTCTGGGTCGCGGTCGCCGCGCAGTGCGCCCTTCTGCCGCTGCTCCTGAGGTGCTGGTCCGCTCTCACAGGCCGAGGTCGCTGAGGCCGGGGTGGTCGTCCGGGCGGCGGCCGAGCGGCCAGTGGTACTTGCGGTCGGACTCCTGGATGGGCAGGTCGTTGATGCACGCGTGACGGACACGCATCAGGCCGTCGTCGTCGAACTCCCAGTTCTCGTTGCCGTATGAGCGGTACCAATGCCCGGAGTCGTCGTGCCACTCGTAGGCGAAGCGCACCGCGATGCGGTTGCCGTCGTGCGCCCACAGTTCCTTGATCAGGCGGTAGTCCAGCTCTCGGACCCACTTGCGGGACAGGAAGGCGACGATCGCCTCGCGCCCCGTGACGAACTCCGCGCGGTTTCGCCAGCGGGAGTCCTCGGTGTAGGCGAGGGCCACCTTCTCGGGGTCGCGGGAGTTCCAGCCGTCCTCGGCGAGGCGGACCTTCTCGGACGCGGTCTCCAGGGTGAACGGCGGGACAGGCGGGCGTGCGGTCATGGCTCTCTCCTGAACGCTGGAACGCTGGTACGCCACCACGAGAACGGTCGTTCTCCGGCGTGGGACCCACGATAGGAGAACGGCCGTTCTCGCGCAATGATGCGGGAGCGCTCAGGGCCGTAGTAAGGTCGGAGAACGCCCGTTCTCAGCTTGCCGCCCTCGCCCTCTGGAGCTCTCATGGACCGCGCCGAAGCGGAGGTCAGACTCCTCGACGCCGCCGAGAGGCTCTTCTACGAGCGCGGTATCCAGGCCGTGGGCATGGATCAGGTGCGTGCGGCCTCGGGCGTCTCGCTCAAGCGGCTGTATCAGGTCTACCCCTCGAAGTCGGAACTGGTCCTCGCCTGCCTGGAGCGCCGCGACCTGCGCTGGCGCACCCGGCTCGCCGAGTACGTGGAGAGCGGGCCGGACGGGGTGGAGCGCGTCCTCGCGGTCTACGACTGGCTCTACGAGTGGTTCTCGGAGCCGGACTTCCGGGGCTGCGCCTTCATCAACTCGTTCGGCGAACTCGGTTCCGTCGACCCGGCGGTGGCCGACATCGTCCGCGCGCACAAGAGCGCCTTCCACGACTACATGGCAGGACTTGTGGCCGACGCGGGCGCGTCGGGGCAGACTGTCGGCCCGTTGGTCCTGCTCGCGGAGGGGGCCATGACGACGGCCGCGACAACAGGTTCACCCGAACCGGCGCGCCAAGCCCGGCTGGGCGCCGCCCAGTTGCTGGCGGCGCGCTGACCGCCGGTCACGGACCGCCGGTCGCTCCACAGGAAGACAGAAAGAAGCGGGAAGAAGACTGATGGCGAAGACGTATCGCATCGGTTTCGGCACACGCCTGATCAACGGCGTGTTCCGGACGATGACCCGGTTCGGGATCGGTAAGGGCTACCGGTACATCCTGACCGTGCGCGGCAGGAAGTCGGGCCGCATGTACTCCACCCCGGTCGACGTGATGTCGGACGGGGGCGAGCGCTGGGTCGTCGGCGCCTACGGGGTGAGCAACTGGGTGCGCAACGCCCGCGCGGCCGGGCAGATCGAGCTCAGCAGGGGTGGCACGTCGCAGACCGTGCGCGTGGTCGAGCTCGGCCCCCAGGAGAGCGTCCCCGTCCTTCGTCAGTACTGGCGTGAAGTGCCCGTCACCCGCGCCTACTTCGACGTGACGGCCGACTCGACGGACGAGGAGTTCGCCGCCGAGTCGGTACGTCATCCGGTGTTCCGCCTGGTCTAGGTCAGCCGGCCTTCGCCCCCGTGTGCAGCGCCAGGGCGCCGCGCGCGGGCAGGGTGGTCTCGATCTTCCCGTCGTCCCCGACGGTGACCGTGTTGCCGTCGCAGCTGTCCGCGGATGCCTTGGCGACGTTGCAGTACGTGCCGCCGGGCAGGGAGGTCGAGAACGTCCGGGTCAGCTCGCCGTCGCCGTTGTTGAGGGCGACGAAGCCCTTGGCGCCGCGGCCGAAGGCGAGGGCGCTGCCGCCGTTGTCCCACCAGTCGGTCAGCTCCGCGCCGCCCACCTCGTTGCGGAACCCGACCAGGCCGGTGATCGCCTGCTGGGTGTGCGTGTTCGTCCAGCCGTCCACGTCGCTGGGCGGGCCCGCGTCCTTGTCGGACCACTCGTAGCCGGAGTACACGTTCGGCGAGCCGTAGGGGGACGCGAGCATGAAGACGTTGGCCAGGGCGTAGGTCGCGCCGTCCTTGTAGGTGAGCGTCGAGCCGTTGCGCTCGGTGTCCCAGTTGTCGACGAACGTACGGGCCGAGCCGCTGCCCAGCTTGCCGTCCGCCACCGACTTCAACTGCGCGATGTCGCCGCCCTGGAAGGCGCTCTTGAGGTGCCCGCCGTAGCGGAACTCGTCGACGTCCCCGATGCCGGTGTACTCGTCGGGCTGGACGGCCTCCCCGCCCCCGTGGATGACCTCCGACACCCAGAATCCGGGGTCGCTCATCTTGCCCTTGATGGCGGCGATGTCGTCGGCGGCCATGTGCTTGGCGGCATCGATGCGCAGGCCGTCCACGCCCAGGGACCGCAGGTCGTCGAGGTACGCGGCGATCTTGCCGCGCACCGCGTCGCTGCCCGTGTCGAGGTCGGCCAGGCCCACCAGTTCGCAGTTCTGGACGTTGTCACGGTTGGTGTAGTCATTGATGCTCGTGCGGCAGGTGTGGAAGTCCGCGTCCTGGAAGTAGCCGGGGTAGTCGTACTTGCCGTACTGCGTGCCGCCGGTGCCCGTGCCCGAGCCGGCCGCCATGTGGTTGATGACCGCGTCCGCGATGACCTTGACGCCCGCCTCGTGGCAGGCGTCGACCATGCTCTTGAAGGCGGCGCGGTCGCCGAGGCGCCCGGCGAGCTTGTAGCTGACGGGCTGGTACGAGGTCCACCACTGGTCGCCCTGGATGTGCTCGGAGGCGGGTGACACCTGGACGTAGCCGTAGCCCGCCGGGCCGAGCTCATCGGTACAGGCCTTGCCCACGTCCGCGAACTGCCGCTCGAACATGGTGGCGGTGACGGTCCTGTCGCCGGGCGGTGTCGCCTGCGACTGCGAGGGCGCGAACGTCGCGAGTCCGGCCGCGGCCAGGACCCCGGCCGACGTGGCGCCGAGCAGGCGGTGACGGTGCTGCATGGTGCGGCTCCTTCGAGACCGGGCACAGCAGTGCCCAAAGAAGGGCAGCCACTCGTGGGGGGAGGCTGCCGTGGGGGGATTCCGATGCGGAGCCTGCCGCCCACGCATGTACGCGTCAATACTTTCTGCAAGATATTTCAACTACCGCTGTCAGGTGCGGGTGTTGGTGTCCATTGCGACGGATGTGGCCGCGATCTCGACGCCTGGATGGCGTGGCTGTACGGCGCGACCTGCGGGGAGTCCTGCTGCAAGAAGTTGCGTGAATTCAGTTCTTACTCAGGGGTAGGCTCGCCCGCTCTCCTTGTTATACGGTCCGTCTAACAAGCGGGCCGCGGCGCGTTGCGGGACGGCGCCCGGTCCGTTGCCTGAGCGAACAAGAGAACGTACGCATCAGAGTCAAGGAGCCGCAGCATGGCAAGCAGCACTGTTCGGCCGACAGCGCAGGACCACCCCGAAGAGGACGACGTGGCCAGGCGACTGCTCGACTCGGCCGCCGTGTTGGCCTACGACCCGGCCACCGAAGTGGACTGGGAGACCCCCCTCGACAAGGACTTTCACGGCGCGAGCCCGGAATGGTGCTCCCTGTACGGCACGGCGTACTGGCAGGAGCTCACCGATGCGCAGCGCAAGGAACTGACGCGGCAGGAAGCCGCGTCGGTGGCCAGCACGGGCATCTGGTTCGAGATGATCCTCCAGCAAATGGTGCTGCGCGACGTCTACATGAAGAACCCCGCCAGTGCCGAAGTGCAGTGGGCGCTCACCGAGATCGCCGAGGAGTGCCGGCACTCGATCATGTTCGCCCGCGGCGCCGAGAAGCTGGGCGCGCCCGCCTACCGGCCCAAGCGGTTCGCGATGGAACTGGGCCGGGCGTTCAAGACGGTGGCCTTCGGCGAGGCGGCGTACGCCGCGATCCTCGTGGCCGAAGAAGTGCTCGACGTCATGCAGCGCGACTGGATGCGCGACGAGCGCGTCGTGCCCTTCGTCCGCACGATCAACAACATCCATGTCGTCGAGGAATCGCGGCACATGAAGTTCGCCCGCGACCAGACGAGCAAGCGCCTTGCCGGGGCGGGCCGACTGCGCCGACAGATCAACGCGTTCGTCGTCGCGATCGCGTCGTACTACATCGTCACCAGCATGGTGAACCCCAAGGTGTACGCGAACGCCGGGCTCGACGAGAAGCGCGCCCTCGCCGAGGCGAAGGCCAACGAACACCACAAGTCCATGATGCGCTCCAGCTGTTCGGGCCTGATGGAGTTCCTGGCCTCCGCCCGCCTGCTGACCAGGCCCGCGCTGGCCTTCTACAAGCGCGCCCACCTCATCTGAGCCGAACGAGTCGAGCCGACGCCATGACCTACGCCATCACCCAGACCTGCTGCAGCGACGCCACGTGCGTCGCCGTCTGCCCGGTCAACTGCATCCACCCGACGCCGCAGGAGCGGGCGTTCGGCAGCACGGAGATGCTGCACATCGACCCCACGACCTGCATAGGCTGCGGCGCCTGCGCCGACGCCTGCCCGGTCGAGGCGATCTTCCCGGTGGACAGCCTGCCCGTCGCGCAGCAGGAGTACGCGACGATCAACGCGGCGTACTACGCGGACCAGGCGCCCGAACCGGCCCCGGAGGGGCCGAACTTCCACGCCTGGGACGAGCCGACCTTCCCGCGCGTCCTGCCGTCGGACTTCGCGCCGCTGAAGGTCGCCGTCGTCGGCACCGGACCCGCCGGGATGTACGCGGTCCAGGACCTGCTCCTGCACACCAGCGCCGAAGTGACCCTGATCGACCGGCTGCCGGTCACCGGTGGCCTCGTACGCTTCGGCGTGGCACCGGACCACCCCGCCACCAGGAAGGTCGGCGACACCTTCGCACGCTTCCACACCCATCCGCGGGTGCGGATGCACCTGGGGCTCGACGTGGGCGCCGACGTCACCGCGCAGGAGCTTGCCGCACACCACGACGCGGTCATCTACGCCGTGGGCGCATCGGCCGACCGCACCCTGGCCGTCCCGGGCGAGGAACTGCCCGGCTCCATCTCCGCGCGGGCCTTCGTCGCCTGGTACAACGGCCACCCGGATGTGGCGCCGGACGCGATCGACCTGTCCGCCGAGCGCGTGGTCGTCGTCGGCAACGGCAATGTCGCCCTCGACGTCGCCCGAATCCTGCTCGCCGACCCCGACGGCCTCGCCCGCACCGACATCGCCGAGCCCGCGCTGGCGGCGCTGCGGGCCGGCAAGGTGCGCGAAGTGGTCCTGCTTGGACGCAGGGGCCCCGAGGACGCCGCGTACACCAGGTCCGAACTGCTCGCCCTCAAGCACGTCCCGGGCCTCGACCTGGTCGTCGACGACCACGACCCCCGGACCGCCCCGGCCATCGACGAGACCGATCCGCAGGCCGATCCCCAGGGCAGGGCGGCCCTCCTGCGAGGCGTCACGCGCGCCCGCGTCGACTGGGCGCAGCCGCCCGCACCCGGGCGGCGCATCGTGCTCCGCTTCCACTCCGCCCCGGTGGAGATGGTCGGCGACGCGGCCGTCGAAGGCGTGCGCGTCGTGGAGGGGACGGGGGAGCGGACCATACGGGCGGACATGGTGCTGCGCGCGATCGGCTACCGCGGGGTGCCGGTCGCCGGACTGCCCTTCGACGAGACCACCGGCACCGTGCCCCACGAGGGCGGCCGGGTGGCCGGACAGCCCGGCACCTACGTCGTGGGCTGGATCAAGCGGGGCCCCAGCGGCGGCATCGGCGCCAACCGCACCTGCGCCGCCGAGACGGTCACCACGCTCCTGGCCGACGCGGTCGCCGGCGCCCTGCCCGCACCCCGCTCCGCGCCCAAGGCCTTCCACCGGCTCGCCCGGCGGCGCAACCGCGCGGGGAGCCCCACGCCGAGCCGGTAGCGGCGGCAGCGGCGGCTCAGTCCGTGCGGGTCTCGGCCAAGGTGTGCGCGACCAGGGCGTTGGCGTGTCCGTGCCCCAGGCCGTGCTCGGTCTTGAGCCAGCCGACCAGTTCCATGTGCTTGGTCAGCGGCGAGGAGCGGATGAGGTCCTTCCACTCCCCGACAGGGCGCCCGTACTTCTTCTCGATCGAAGGGAAGTAGCTGGCAGGGCCCTTGGTGGCTTCGGTCATGGTGACGCCGTCCCGTCTTTCGGAGTGTTGTTACCAGTAGGACGGGTGGGGCCCGGTGAAGTCATCGGCCGGCCGGGGTGGCGTGGGTCACATGCCGTCCCGGCCGGAGTCTTCTCAGGTGGTGCCCGGCCTGGCTGCCAGGGGCCGAAGACCCCCTCTCGCGAACGATTGGCGGGGCCGCGAGGACGGGCTTAGCCTGGGGAGCAGTGGACGCCCCTGTTCACTGCATGGCCGACACGCCGGCAATCCCATGACGGGCTCTCGGACGACACCCTCAGAGCCTGCCGCCTCCCCGAAGCGGGGCAGCGGCAGCGGTATCGCACTCCTTGTCATCGCCTCGTGTCAGCTGATGGTGGTCCTCGACATCACCATCGTGAACATCGCCCTCCCCCACATCCAGACCTCGCTCGGCTTCTCCACCGAGACGCTGTCCTGGGTGATCAACGCCTACACACTGACCTTCGGCGGCCTGCTCCTGCTCGGCGGGCGGCTCGGCGACATCCTCGGACGCCGCAGAGTGTTCATGTTCGGCGTCCTGCTCTTCGTCTTCGCCTCGCTGCTCGGCGGACTCTCCCAGGAATCCTGGCAGTTGCTCGCCGCGCGCTCCCTGCAGGGCGTCGGCGGCGCCATCGCCTCGCCCACCGCCCTCTCGCTGATCACCACGACCTTCCGCGAAGGGCCCGAGCGCAACCGGGCGTTCGGTGTGTTCGCGGCGGTCTCGGCCGGCGGCAGCGCGATCGGCCTGCTCGCGGGCGGGCTGCTCGTGGAGTGGCTCGACTGGCGCTGGGTGCTGTACGTGAACATCCCCATCGGCCTGCTCATCGCCCTCGCCACACCCCGCTACATCCGCGAGTCCGAGCGCCACCCAGGGCACTTCGACATCCTCGGCGCGCTCACCTCCACGGCGGGCATGGTGCTGCTCGTCTACGGCTTCATCCGCGCCTCCGAGGACGGCTGGAGCGACAGCCTGACCATCGCTTCCTTCGGGGCGGCCGTCGTGCTCCTCGGCCTGTTCCTCGCCGTCGAGCGCCGCTCGAAGCAGCCCATCACGCCCCTGTGGATGTTCCGCGACCGCAACCGCGCCGGTGTCTACGGGATGATGCTGTGCCTGGCAGCGGCCATGTTCGGGATGTTCTTCTTCCTGACGCTCTTCGTGCAGAACATCCTGAACTTCAGCCCGCTGCGAGCCGGTCTCGCCTTCCTGCCGGTGAGCGCGATCATCGCGGTCGGCGCGGGACTCGCCTCCCAGCTGCTGCCCAAGTGGGGGCCCAAACCCTTCATGGTGGTGGGTGCGACGCTGGCCGCCGTGGGGCTCGGCTGGCTGACGCTGACCGACGTCGACAGCACGTACACGGGAAGCCTGCTCGGCCCCATCCTTGTCTTCGGCTTCGGCATGGGCATGCAGTTCGTGTCCCTGACGCTGATGGCGGTCTCGGGGGTGCGGCCGCAGGACGCCGGAGCGGCCTCGGGAATCCTCAACGCCACCCAGCAGGTGGGCGGTTCGCTCGGCCTGTCCGTCCTGGTCACCGTCTTCGGCACGGCAAGCCGCAACGAAGCCACCGACCAGGTGCCCCGCTTCCTGGCGGAGGCGACCCCGGCCCAGCGGCTGGAGTTCCGCAGGACGGGCGAGCTGCCGGGGCGCTGGGGCGACCAGGTCCTCGCCTCGGGCATCTCGAGTTCCTTCATCGCCGCCGCCGTCTTCGCCGTCGTCGCCGCGCTGATCGCCCTGATCATCATCCAGGTGCGGCCCGCCGACCTGGAGCGGCTGCAGGGCAACGGCGCCGCTCCGCCCGCGCCGGCCGGGCAGACGCATGCCGTCGACGCGCCGGAGCCGAGTGCGGACGCGCCCGACCCGGGTTCGGACGATGGTCCTCCGCCCCGCGACGGCCCTCCTGCGCGCAGCTGAATCCGCCCGTCGAGTGCGCTCCTTCCGGAGTGCTCGACGCCCGGTTCCCGGGTGGCCTGATTCCCTTGGTGTGCAGGCGAGTTGAGAATGGGCAGACGTAGTATGACCAGCCGATCGGGAGCGCGAGGGCGGTGGGGGCGGCGCGGGGCAAGGACCCATGGAGACGTGCGTGAACACGGACACCGACTACCGCTTGCTGGGCCCGGTCGAGGCGTGGCGCGCGGGCCGCAGACTCGCCCTGGGCGGCCCCAAGCCCCGCGCACTGCTCGCCGCGCTGCTCCTGGAGCCGGGGCGCGTGGTGTCCGTCGACGCGCTGATCGACGCCATCTGGGGCGAGAGGCCGCCGGACACGGCACGCTCCCTGATCCAGTCGTACGTCTCCGCGCTGCGCCGCGCGCTGTCCGCCGACGCCATCGAGACCCGGCCGCCCGGCTATCTGATCCACACCGACGCCACCCTCGTCGACCGCACCGAGTTCGATCGCCTCGCCGTACAGGGCAGGCAGGCCGCGGCCGACGGCGATCACGCCGCGGCGGCCCGGCTGCTGGGGGACGCCCTCTCCCTGTGGCGCGGCCCCGCGCTCGGCGGAATCGGCGAGACGCTGCGGGCCATGGCCGACCAGCTGGAGGAGGCGCGGCAGGCGGCCCTGGAGGAGCGCATCGCCGCCGAGCTGGCGCAGACGGGCCGCGAGAGGGAGCTGGTGGCCGAGCTCACCGCACTGGTCGCCACGCACCCCACCCGTGAACGGCTGCGCGGCCAACTCATGCTCGCCCTCTACCGACTGGGGCGCCAGGCCGACGCGCTCGCGGTGTACGTGGAGGGCCGCGACGTACTCGCCGAAGAGCTCGGCATCGACCCCAGCCCCGACCTCCGACGGATGTACGAGGCGATCCTGCGGGCCGACGAAGGACTGCTGCCCTCCACGAGCGACGCACCCGACCCCAGGAATCCCGCCGTCGTCCCGGTGGCGGCCCTCCTGCCGCCCACCATCGGCGACTTCACCGGCCGCGACACCCAGCTCGCCGACGTACGCGCCGCACTGTCGGGGCCCCGCGACGCCATGCCGGTCGTCGTCCTTTCCGGGCCCGGCGGCGTCGGCAAGTCCACCCTCGGCGTCCGCGCCGCCCACCAGGTCGCCGACGCCTACCCCGACGGGCAGCTGTACGCCGAGCTGCGGGGCGCCGCCGATCCCGTGGCACCCGGCGAAGTGCTCGGACGGCTCCTGTACGCCCTGGGGGCCGACCCGCCCGACGGGGACGCCGAGCGGCGCGACCTCTTCCGCAGCCTGGTCGCGGGGCGCCGCGTCCTGCTCGTGCTCGACGACGCGGCCAGCGAGTCCCAGGTGCGCCCGCTGCTCCCCGGGAGCGCCACCTGCGGGGTCCTGATCACCGCGCGGGCCCGCCTCGGCGCCCTGCCCTGCACCCACCGCGCCGATCTCGACGTCCTCGACACGGAGCCGGGCACCGAACTCCTCGGCCGCGTCGCGGGACAGGAGCGCGTCAGGGCCGAGCCGGACGCCGCCCGGCGCATCGTCGAACTGTGCGGCGGACTCCCGCTCGCCATCCGCATCGCCGGAGCCCGCCTCGCCACCCGCAGGCACTGGACCGCGCGCATGCTCGCCGACCGGCTCGCCGACGAACACCACCGCCTGGACGAACTCGCCGTGGGGGACCTGGAGGTGCGGGCAGGCCTCGGCATGAGCTACCGCGCCCTGGACGCCCCCGCCCGCACCGCCCTGCGCCGCCTGGGCCTGCTCGCCGCGCCCGACGTGGCCGCGTGGGTGGTCACCGCGCTGCTCGACGTGCCCGAAGCCGAGGCGGACCGTGTCGTGGAACAGCTCATCGACGCCCAGCTCCTGCACTGCACCGGCGTCGACCGCGCGGGCCAGCCCCGCTACCGGCCGCACGACCTCGTGCGCGTGTACGCCGCCGAACGCGCCGACGCCGAGGACCCGCCCGCCGAACGGGCCGCCGCCGTCGGCCGCGCCCTGGGCGCCTGGCTCTGGCTGACCGGCCGCGCCGCCTCCGCGACACCGTCCGGCGCCGTCGAACTGCACCGCGGGCTCCTGGACTCCAGCGGCACCGGCGGGTCCGCCGCCGTCGCCCTGCGCCGCCTCGTGCGGCCCGTCGGACCCGAGGCCACCCAGCGGGCCCTCGCCGACCCGGCAGCCTGGTTCGAGGCCGAGGCCGACGCGATAGCCGCCGCCGTCGAGCGCGCGGCAGCCCTCGACCTGCACACCCTCTCCTGCGAGGCGGCGGCCGCCCTGTGCTCGTCCGCGTACACCGTAGGCAACCGCTTCGAAGCCTGGTGGCGCACGCACGACGCCGCCCTGGCCGCCGCCCGCCGCGCCGAGGACCGAGCGGGCGAGGCCCTGCTGCTCATCGGCCTTGGCCAACTCCGCTACGAACAGGACCGGTTCCCCGAGTCCCAGGGCTACTTCACACAGGCGGCCGGGCTCTGCGCCGAACTGGGCGACGTACGCGGCCGGGCCGCCGCCTTCGCCGGGCTCGGCAGCGCCCTGCGGGAAGCGGGCCGGCTGCGCGCCGCGCAGGAGACCCTCGTCCGCGCCGTCGACGGCTTCCGCCGGCTCGGCGACGACCCGGGCATCGGCCTCTCCTGCCGGTACGCCGGGTCCGTCCAGCTCGAACTCGGCGACTTCGCGTCGTCGCGCGCCTTCCTCGACGAGTCGCTGCGGGCCTACCGCAGGCTCGGCAGCCGGCGCGGCGAATCCCTCACGCTGCGCTCGCTCGGCCTGGTGCACCGCGCGCTCGGCGAGTACGCGGCGGCGGAGGAGCTCTCCGGTCGCGCGGTAGACCTCCTGAGCACCCTGGGCGACCCGCTCATGCTCGCCTACGCCATGCAGGCACGGGCCAAGTCCCGCATCAGACTGGGCCGGTCGGCCGAGGCCGCGCCCGAGATCCGGCACGTGCTCGACGTCTGCCGCGGCCAGCGCGACCGCTTCGGCGAGGCTCTCGGCCTGCGCACCCTCGGCGAGTGCGAGCTCGCCGCGGGCCGCATCGACACCGCTGAACAGCACCTGACCGCGGCCGCCGCCCTCTGGAACGACCTGGAGCTGCCGCTGCCCCGCGCCCGCACCCTGCGCGATCTCGCCGCGGCGCGGGAGGCCGCGGGGGACCGGGCGGGGGCGGGCGCGCTGCGCGCCGAGGCGCGGGACGTCTTCACGGCATACGAGGCACGCGAACGGAACGAGCCGGGGCTCTGACCCCCCGTACCGGCACCCTGCGGTCCGCTTCTCGCGGACTTGCAGAGAAATTGCAGCGGCCTGCGTCACGCTCTGGTTGTCGGCGGGTGAACACGCCCCCGGCAACGGGGGATCGCAGGAAACAACGGGGGACTCAGCGGAATTCATCGGGGGAAGCACGGGGGAAGGCCACTGATGCCTCGTACGGCCCACACCACCGACACCGTCGGTCGTGTGGGCCGCTCGGCGCGTAGAGCCCCTGCCAGGGCACGGAGGGGACTCCGGGGGCGGGCGGGCAGCCCGTCCCCGGAGCTGTGCCCGCCACCGTCGCCATGAAGGGGCCAAACATGTCGTCGATCATCCTCATGAACGACCCCAGAGTCGTCGGCATCCCGGTCGACGACTGCGGCGAAGCCCTCGTCGACCTGCGCCAACTGCCCTTCGTGGACGTCGACGACCGCCTGGCCGATCCCGACGGGGCCTACGCCCAGCTGCGGGAGGGCGTCGCCTGGCGGCTGGCCCGCGCCGCCCGGCTGCTGCCCGAGGGACTGCGCCTCCTGGTCACCGAGGGATACCGGCCGCTGGCCCTGCAGATCCAGTACTTCGAGGAGTACGCCGCCGAGCTCAGGCAGGCCAACCCCGACTGGTCGGACGCGCACCTGCACCGGCAGACGAGCCGCTCCCTCTCGCCGCCCGAAGTGGGCCCGCACGTCGCGGGCGCCGCGGTCGACCTCACGCTGTGCACCGCCTCCGGCACCGAACTCGACCTGGGCACCCCGGTGAACGCTAGCCCCGAGGAGAGCGAGGGCGCCTGCTACATGGACTGCGACCGCATCACCCCGACCGCCCGCCGCAACCGCCGCACCCTCACCGCGGCCCTGGCCACGGCAGGCCTGGTCAACTACCCCACGGAGTGGTGGCACTGGTCCTACGGCGACCGCTACTGGGCCCTTGCGACCCAGGCCCCCGCCGCGCGGTACGGCCCGATGACGCTCGACGCACCGGCGACCTGAGCCTCCCCGGTCGCTGGTACATCCGGATGAATGTCACCTGAGGCGCGATCCAGATTCCTTGGAGTTGGGAGGTCTGCACATGTCGAGAACGTGCCACCGACTCCGTCCCAGGGACAGAAGCGGCCACCACCGGCCGCGCGAGGATGAAGGAGAAGCGAGCATGGCCATTCAGCGGATGGACAACGTCGGCATCGTCGTCGAGGACTTGGATGCCGCCATCGCGTTCTTCGTGGAACTCGGTATGGAGCTGGAGGGCAGGGCGGAGGTCGGGGGCCTCGTCGCCGACCAGTGCACCGGACTGGACGGCGTCCGCTGCGACATCGCGATGGTTGGGACCCCGGACGGTCACAGCAGGCTCGAACTGGCGAGGTACCGCAGCCCCGCGGCGATCAGCGCCGGGCCGCGCGACAAGCCGCACAACATCCTGGGCACGCACCGCGTCATGTTCGCCGTCGACGACCTCAAGGACACCGTCGCCCGCCTGCGCCCGCACGGCGCCGAACTGGTCGGCGAGATCGCCCGGTTCGAGGACAGTTATCTGCTCTGCTACGTCCGGGGTCCGGAGGGCATCATCGTCGGTCTCGCCGAGCAACTGGGCTGAGTGTCGTATCCGCTCACGAGGCGAACGGCACCGCCGCCGGTGTCTCGTCGAGTGACGACGCCACGGGGTGGTGCCACAGGCCTCGCGCCGCGAGTTGCGGGAGTACGCCCTCGCCGAACCAGTACGCCTCCTCCACGTGCGGGTAGCCCGAGAGGACGAACTCGTCGATGCCCAGGGCGTGGTACTCCGCGATGCGGTCGGCGATCTCGGTGTGGGAGCCGACCAGGGCCGTGCCCGCGCCGCCGCGCAGGAGGCCGATGCCCGCCCACAGGTTCGGGTGGATCTCCAGGCGGTCGGTGGAGCCCCCGTGCAGGGCCAGCATGCGTTTTTGGCCCTCGGAGCCCGAGCGGGCCAGACCCTGTTGCACCTCGCTGATCACGGACGGGTCGGTGCCCGACAGGAGGCGGTCGGCCTGGGACCAGGCCTCCTCGGCCGTGTCGCGGGCGATGACGTGCAGGCGGATGCCGAAGCGGACCTCGCGGCCCTCGGCCCTGGCCAGTGTGCGGATCCAGCCGATCTTCTCGGCGACCTGCGCCGGCGGTTCGCCCCAGGTGAGGTACACGTCGGTGTGCCGGGCCGCGACCGGGCCCGCCGCCCTCGACGAACCGCCGAAGTAGACCGGTGGGATGGGGGAGGGGAGGCGGGTGAGGCGGGCCTGCTCCACCCGTTCGTGTTCGCCGTGGAAGTCGACGGTCTCGCCGCGCCACAGGGAGCGGACGATGTGCAGGAACTCGTCGCAGCGGGCGTAGCGGTCGTCCTTGCCGAGGAAATCCCCGTACGCGCGCTGCTCGTGGTCCTCGCCGCCCGTGACGATGTTGAGGAGCAGGCGTCCGCCGGAGTGCCGTTGGTAGGTCGCCGCCATCTGGGCGGCGAGGGTCGGCGTGACGAGGCCGGGGCGGAAGGCCACCAGGAACTTCAGCCGCTCGGTCGACTCGACCAGCATCGCCGTGGTCAGCCAGGCGTCCTCGCACCAGGCGCCGGTGGGGGTGAGCGCTCCCTCGAAGCCCAACTGCTCCGCTGTACGGGCCACTTGGGTGAGGTAGGCGAGGCTGGCGGGGCGGTCGCCCCCGGCGGCGCCGGTGGGTACTCCGTGGCCGCCGCCGACGATGTGGCGGCTGTCGCCGTTGGTGGGCAGGAACCAGTGGAAGGTCAGGGGCATGGGTGGGAACGTCCTTCGTGATCGTGACGTCGAGACCGGTCTCAGACCAGGCCGTTGCGGGGCGGCGGAGTGTCGTTGAGTTCCCAGCCGCCCAGGTACCGGAGCTTGAGGCGGCGCGGGTCGTGCAGGGTGTGGGTGCGGGCGTTGCGCCAGTGCCGGTGCAGATTGAGGTCGCGGTCCGCGGCGCGGGTGCCGATGAGTTCGAAGACGCCGCTGGAGACGGCCAGGGCCACCGCGTCCGACTGGGCGCGTGCGGCGGCCACCGCCGCCGACGCCTCGGCGGCGCTCCGCTCGGTCGGTTCGGCGCGGGCGGCGTCCAGGGCGTCACCGGCCTCGCGCAGCAGGGCGCGCGCGGAGCGCACCTTCAGGGCGAGTTCGCCGAAGCCGTCGATGACGGCTCCCTCGTCGGCGGCCCGCTCCACGCCCGCCTCCAGGCGGGGGCGGGCCAGCGAGTGGATGAGCCGCCTGCCCTCGCGCAGGGCGCCGACGGCGATGCCCGTGTCGATGGCCGCGTGCAGATACTGGCCGAAGGCGCCGAACACCTCGTCCTTCTCGAAGATCGGGTACACCGGCACGATGTGCTCGGCGGGCACCCGCACCTGGTCGAAGCGCACGGTGCCGCTGCCGGTGGTGCGCTGGCCCATGCCGTTCCAGTCGTCCTCGACGCGCACACCGGGGTGGTCGGCCGGCACCCAGGCCGCGTGGGTGCGTCCCTCCTCGTCGTTGGCGTACGCGGGAATCCAGTGCGCGAACAGCGATCCGGTCGCGTAGAACTTGGTGCCGTCCAGGACGCGGCCGCCGTCGGGGTGCCGCTCGAAGCCGATGGCGAACTCACGGGCCGTACGGGTGCCGCGTTCGGAGAGAGCGTTGCCGAAGTGCCGCCCCGCGAGGACCTCGCGGTAGAAGAAGACGCGCTGTTCCTCGGTGCCCGCGTGGGCCAGGACGTTGACGAAGAAGTAGTGGTTCTGCGGGATCTGGCCGATGCTCGCGTCACCGGCCGTCAGCTCCGTGAACACCTCGCCGAGACTGCGGGCACTCAGCTCGGGCCCGCCGTGCGAGCGGGGGATCGAGAGCGTGAAGAGCCCGGCTTCGGTGAGCTCGCGCACCTCGTCGTACGGCAGATCGCGCTCGGCGTCGCGTCGCGCGTCGTCGGCGGCCAGACGCTCGGCGATCTGCCGCGCGATCGCGATGGCCTCCGCGTCGGATGCGGGGATGCGGGGCATGGGGCGGACCTTTCGGAGTGCTGGGGCGGGGTGCGGGGGAGGACGTGGGGGCCGGATCGTCCTGATCGGCGCGGAAGGGAAAGCCGATTACCGCTAGGCCGCCGCGAGCCGCGTCGGCTCCGCGAGCACCTCGCGGAAGCGGTCGACGACCGGGGTGAGACCGGCGTCCGCGTCCGGCGTGAGGCTCACCGTCCCGTCGTCGGCGGCCGTGATGTGGCGGTCAAGGACGAACCAGCCCTGGGCGACCTCGGCGCCGAGCGAGGTGAGGACGGGCCGCAGCGCGTAGTCGACGGCAAGGACATGGGCGGGGGAGCCGCCGGTGGCCAGCGGCAGGACGGGCTTGCCGCGCAGCGCGTACTGCGGAAGGAGGTCGAGGAAGGTCTTGAGGACCCCCGAGTACGCCGCCTTGTAGACGGGCGTGCCGACCACGAGCGCGTCGGCGTTCTCGACCAGGGCGACGGCATCGGCGACGGCCGGGTGCGAGGTGTCCGCGGAGAGCAGCGCGTCGGCGGGCAGCGTGCGGACATCCAGCGTCTGCACGCGATGGCCCTGTGCGGCAAGGCCGCGGCCCAGGTGCTGGACCAGACGCGCGGTGCGGGACGAGCCGGGGGCGGAGGCGCTGCCGGTGAGCGTGAGAACGGTGGCCATGGCGGAAGTCCTTCGGGTACGCGGCCGCAGGGGCCGGTGGAGCGAGGCGGTTGGCAAGGGCGAAGGGAGGCAGGCGCGCAGACCCTGCGGAAACGCGCGATCGCGAAGGGCGCGGCGCTGCTTCGATCCGAGCGGGGTGCTCCGTCAGAACATCGCGCGGGCCGTCAACGGGCCCGGCGGGAAGCGGAGTTCAGGCGCGCGACAGGCGCACGAGAAGCGGTGGAGTGCCCGTCGGATGCTCAGTGACAGCGGCGACAGCAGGCGCTGCACACCCGCGCGAGGTCGACGTACCGTCGCCGCGTGAGGTGGGGTCGCACTGCGTTCATGTCCTCGATTCAAGCAGCTGCCCCCACGGGCGTCGAGTCGGTAATCACTAAGCCCTGATAGGGTTTCCCTCCCACAGCGGGGGTTCGGTGAAAGGCGCGCGGGATGCGGACAGAGCAGCTCGAGTACATCGAGGCCGTCACCAGGCTCGGCTCACTGCGTCGCGCCGCGGGTGAACTCCACCTCTCGCAGCCCGCGTTGAGCGAGACCGTGCGGAACCTGGAGCGGGAGCTCGGCGTCTCGCTCCTGGACCGGCACCGCTCCGGGGCGAAGGTCAGCGACGAGGGCCGCGAGCTGTTGCCGCACATCATCGGCGTACTGGAATCGGTCGACCGGCTGCGCAGGGCGGCGCACGACCAGCACCAGTCGAGCCGCGTGGTGCGCGTCGGCACGGTGAACGCGGCCACCGCCCCGCTCCTGGTCCCCGCCGTGCGCGCCTTTCGGGAGACCCACCCCGCGACGCAGGTGGAGATGGTCGGCTCGCAGCAGGACGACATCCACCGGGGCCTGCGCGAGGGCCGCTTCGACCTGGGCCTGGTCAACTACCTGGACGGCGACGACACCCCGCCCGACTTCGACACCACCGAGCTGCTGCGCGGCAGGCCCGTCGTCTGCCTGCACCCGGAGAGCCCGCTGGCCCGGCTCGCCGCCGTGTCGCCCGCCGACCTCGCGACGGAGCCGTTCATCGCGATGCGCGCCGGCTACGTGATGCACCGCTACGCCCACCGCCTCCTCGGCGGCTCCCCGCCGTCCTTCGCGTACTCCACGGACGGCGCGGAACTGGGCAAGCTGATGGTGGCCGAAGGCCTCGGAGCCGCGCTCCTGCCCGACTTCAGCGTCATCGGCGACCCGCTGGAGCGGGCCGGAATGATCACGCACCGCCCGCTCACCGACGAGACCACCCGCGTCCTGGTCGTCCTCCAGCGCCGCCGCAGCGAGTCCTTCCCGCGCGCCGTACGGGAGTTGTACGCGGCGTTCGTGACCAGGGCCGCGGAGCTCAGGGAACGTCCGTGAGGCGCGGGGGAGCCGCGCCCTACCGCCCCTGACCGCCGCGCAGGGCCCCGCGCGCCACCGCTGACAGCAGCGAGCCGATGGCCACGCCGATGGCCAAGTAGACGGCCGCCGTGCCGATCTGGGCCTCGAGCGACGCGGAGAAGGTGAAGGGCAGCAGCACCATCACGACGGTCGCCAGCGTGACGATCCAGACGAAGAACCGGTCGGCCTGGGGCGTGCCGAGCACCAGCAGATGCAGCAGGAGCGTCGCCGCCAGGGCGGCCAGCGCGGCACTGCCGGCCAGCAGCCCGGTCGAGGCGTCGCCCATCGCGCCGTCACCTTCGGGCGCGAAGACCGGAATACCGAGCACGCCCCGTACGAGCAGCAGTCCGACGACGGCGGTGAGGGCGGCGACCAGCGCGGTGACCAGGCCGCCGACCCACAGCCGGCCGGCATCGACGCCGCGCCGCGGGGGCGGCTGCTGCTGGTGCCCGTACTCGGAAGGCTGTCCGTAGCCGGACGGCCCGCCGTAGCCCTGCGGCGACCCGTGGTCGTACCCCGACTCGTAGCCGTAGGGCTGACGTGATGGCTCCATGTGGCCTTACCCCTCCTCGCGGGACCCGTTCCTTCCGATCGTCCCGGCGTGCGGCCACACCACCAGCGGACAGCCGCCACACGAGTGGGGCCCGGTCAGCCGGCTTCCGTGTCGGGCCGGTCCAGGGCGTCCGCGAGACGCGGTACGGGGGCGAAGACCGGGTAGAGGCCCGTCACCCGCAGGATCTGCAGGGTCAGTGGATGGGCGCAGACCAGTTGCAGCTGTCCGCTGTGCTCCAGGATGCGTCGCCGGGCCCGGCACAGCAGACGTAACCCCGAGCAGTCGAAGAACTCGACATGACTGAGATCGATGATCGCGGTGAGGGCGGGCCGTGCCGTGTGGGCGTCCAAGGCCGGAGCCATGTCGAGCGCGGCGCTGACGTCGATCTCGCCGTGGAACTCCAGTACCAGGTGGCCTTGTGTGCGGTAGGTGTGCAGGTGCCCGGCGGAGGCGGGCGGGGAGCCGTCGATCATGGTGGCATCCTCGGTGTGGACGAGGCCTGACATGTGCCGAGAAAGGAAGGGGAACAGGCTCACCGGGGACCGGGGTGATCGTGCGCGGCGAACCGAGGGGGCCAGGCCGCGACACAGCCGCTTGCCGGGCCGCGCCAGCGGTCCGCGCATCCCTCATCTGCCCTGGTGGGGCAGGGAGGTGAGAGGCTTCCATCATGGACCCATCGGGCTGCGTTCGGCACATGTCCGGGGCAACTCGCTGATATTGCCGTGAAGTTGGTGGGCCCTGGGCAAGGGGCAATGGCGCCAATGGGCCTGGACCGCGCGGGGGAGCCGCCGTAGCGTCGAAGCCACGCCCTGGACCCCGGCGACCTCGGTGGACGCGCACCTGCTCCGGGCGGGCACGACCTGCCCGCGGACGGTGCGCATGCTGTTCTCTGTTTCCACGGCGTGGGGAGGCGTCGATGGGACGGACCGTGCGCATGGCGAGGCTGCCCCGCATCACCACACGGCACCAGGACACCGCGGGGGCCGCCGAGCGGGACGGGCACCTGACGGCCCTCGCCCTGGAAGCCGGGCGGGCGGGGGACTCCGTGGACGTCCTGGGCGAAGTGGCCGCGGCCGTTCTCACGGCATCCGGCGCATCGAGGGCACTGGCGCACCGCATGAGCGACGCGGCCCGCGTCGCGGCGCACTACGTCATCGGACACAGCAGCGCGGAGCGCATCCGTCTGCTCATCAGCGTGCACGAGGCACGGATCACGCTGGCGGTGACCGACTACGACGGGAAGAGCCCGGGGCCGCCCGCCTGGCTGCCGGTGTCCCGCCACGACACCCTCGAACTCGCGGGACTGCGCCCCGGCGTCGACCCGCTGCTCGCCACCCCGCGGGCGGACGGCCTGCAACTGCACCGCACCCCGGACGGACACCTGCGCCTGGCCCTCTGCGCCGCCTGGCACACGGCCTCCGCACCACCCTGAACCCGGGCCGCCGCACACGGTCACCGGCGCACGTCACCCGCGGCGGGCGACGTGCCACGCGCCGCCGGATCGGAAGGTGTCCGGCAGGAGCGAGCTCCTGCTACGAGAGGACACCGTCATGCCGATCGCCGGTGCGGCACGGCCGCTGGCGGGGCGCATCGTCCAGCAGCTCGTGCGCGTCACCCTCCTCGACATGTCGACCCGCCTCGCGGCGCAGGCGTTCCTGGCCGCGCTGCCGATGCTCATCGCGGTGGCCTCGTTCAGCCCGCAGGCCGTCCGGCAGGAACTGCTTCGCTCGCTGCGCACCCTGCTCGGTTCGAGCGGGCCCGTGGTGGCGCGGGCCGAGGAAGCGACCGCGGGCGGGGACACCGTGCTGCACAGCTGGGGCGCGGCGGGCGTGCTGGTCGCACTGCTCTCCGCGACGGCCTTCACCCGCGCCCTGCAGCGCATGTGCGAACGCTCCTGGGACCTGCCACGCCCCGGTGTGCGGCTCGTCGCCTGGCGCTGGGCGGTCTGGCTCCTCGTATGGATCGCGATGCTCATCGTGCAGGGCGTGCTGCACCGGGCGTTCGGAGCCGGCCCCGTCCTGGGCATCCCCCTGCAACTGGCGGCGTCGGTCCTGATGTGGTGGTGGACCCAGCACCTGCTGCTCGTCGGCCGGGTGCCCTGGCTGCCCCTGCTGCCGGGAGCCGTCCTCACGGGCACGGGAGTGGTCTCCTTCTGCACGCTCTCGGGGCTGTGGCTGCCCCGCGCGCTACGGCTGAGCGAGGAGCGCTACGGGGCACTCGGCTCGGTGTTCACCGTGCTGTCCTGGCTGATCCTGTTCTTCACCGTCGTCGTGTTCGGCGTCGCCGTCGGCCGGATGCTCGCCCAGGAGGAGTTCCTGCGCCGACGGCTCGGCGGGCGGACGGAGCCTCACTCCGCCGCCGCTGCGGTCACCCGGCCCTCCCGCACCGCCGCCGCCAGCGCCCGGTGGTCGCGCTCGTTCTGGTCGGCGTACGACTCGGCGAATCGTGCCAGGGCCCGGTCGAAGGAATCGGAGCCGCCCAGATAGGCGGCGACGGCGATCCGGTCGCCGGAGCGCGCGTGCGCGCGGGCCAGGGTCGCGCCGCACATCCGGCCGAACAGCCGCATCACGTCCGGGGTCATCAGCTCGGCCTGCGGGATGGCCTTCCAGTCCCGCAACTGCCGCAGATAGAAGTCGCGTTCGCGGCCGTCGAGCCCTTCGACCCGCTCCCAGCCCAGGAACATGTCGCTGGTCGCCTGCATCAGGCGCTGGCCGGCGACGACCCGTTCCCCCTGGTTGAGGTGGCTGCTCGCGCCCGCGAACTCCGCGAGCACCGACGCCTGCGCCTCCTTCGCCTGGAGCATGAGCGGATCGCTGTCGTCACGGCCCAGCAGCAGGATGATCCAGCAGCGGGTCCCCACGCTGCCCACCCCGACCACCTTCCGGGCCATGTCGACCACGCGGTACTGGGCCAGCAGCGCCCGGCGGTCGGCGGGGAGCGTCAGCGCGTACCGGTCGACCAGCTCGCGCAGCTGGTCCTCGAGCTGCTTGCGCTCGACCCCCGGCAGAAGCTCGTCGAGGGGTGTGACCAGGGGCGGGTCGGCGGTGATCCGCAGCCGGCCGTCGACGACCCGGGCCAGTTTCTCCAGGGCCTGGAGGTGGTCGCGGGTGCGGGCCTTGCTGAGCGTGCGCGAGACCCTGCGCCGTGCTCGCGCGTCCAGCCTGGCAGACATCGTCGCGTACAGGTCATCCGCGTCGATCCGCGAGTACCACACGTCGAGGGTCCGCATCCGGGCGAACTTCCTCATCGACTCGCGGTACGAGCGCACCGTGGCGCGCACCACGCGGGCCCGCTCCGCCGTGCCGAAGCCGTTCTCGCGCCCGGCGATGACGAGGCTGACCACCAGACGCTTGACGTCCCACTCCCACGGTCCGGGAAGCGTCTCGTCGAAGTCGTTGACGTCGAACATCAGCCGCCGCTCCGGTGAGGCGAGCAGCCGGAAGTTCAGCATGTGCGCGTCTCCGCACAGCTGGGCCCGCAGCCCGCTGTCCGGGGTGGTGGCCAGATCGGTGGCCATGATGGCGGCGGCCCCGCGGAAGAACCGGAACGGCGATTCGAGCATGCGGCCGTAGCGGATCGGCACGAGCTCCAGGAGCCTGCTCACCGACTGCCGCTCGATCACGTCGACCGGGTCGGGCCGGCCCGGCGCCGGCGCGAACTCGGCGTGCTCGGACCGCCGGGCACGCGACCGGGCCGCCCTTCCCCGGGCCGCCCGCTCCTGCGGGGTGAGGTGACGGTGCGTGGTCTCGGTCATGGTGCGCTCCCTCCAGGCGCAAAGGACTCTGGGCGCGGTCGCGCCGCCCGGCGTCACCCCGCCGGTGTGAGGTCGCCTCCCAGGGGTGAGGCCCGACGCGCTCCGAGGCCACAGACTGAGAGACATGGAACCGACGATGCGAGGACAGCGATGGCTGGCCCGTGCGTCCCTGGCGTCCGCCGCTGCCGCGGTGCTGGTCCTGGGAGTGTTCGCGGGGTTCAAGACCTTCGCGCTGCTCGGGGTGGGGCTCGCGGGCCTGGCGGTCACGGCCGCCGCGGTCTGGTGGATCCTCAGCAGGCGAGGCCTGCCACGGGTCCTCGCGGTGCTGCTCGCGATCACCACGCCGATCTGGGTACTGGTGGAGTACACACAGGCCCGGCTCACCTGGGTGGTCCTGGTCTCCGGTGCGCTCTGGCTCCTGGCGGCGGGCACGGGACGAGCGGCTCTCACCCGGCACAAGGCCCCGGAGCCGATGCCCGAGCAGCCGGCCGCGACGTTCCGCCACCCGGTCCTGATCATGAATCCGCGCTCCGGCGGCGGCAAGGTGCGCCGGTTCTCCCTGAGCCGGCGGGCCGGCGCGCTGGGAGCCGAAGTGGTGCTTCTGGAGTATCGCGGCGAGACCGATGTGGCGGCCCTCGCGCGCAAGTACGCCGCCGAGGGCGCCGATCTGCTCGGGGTGGCCGGCGGCGACGGCACCCAGGCGCTGGTCGCCGAGGTGGCCGCCTCCCTCGACCTGCCCTTCCTGGTGATCCCGGCCGGCACCCGCAACCACTTCGCCCTCGACCTGGGCCTGGACCGCGAGGACCCGTCGAAGGCCCTGGACGCCCTGCACGACGGGGTGGAACTGCGGGTGGACCTCGGCCGCGCCGGCGGGCGGCCCTTCGTCAACAACGTGTCGTTCGGCGCGTATGCCGAGGTGGTGCAGAGCCCGGCCTACCGCGACGGCAAGACGCGCACCACCCTCAAGCTCCTGCCCGACCTCCTCATGGGCCACCGGGGCGCGCGGCTGACGGCGCGGGCCGGGGAGCACGAGTTCACGGACCCGCAGGCACTGCTGGTGAGCAACAACCCCTACGGCACGAACGACATCGCGGGGCTCGGCCGCCGCACGCGGCTGGACGGCGGGATCCTCGGCTGCGTCGGCGTGCGCGTCACGAGCGCCGCACAGGCCGCCGGGCTGCTGCGCGCCGGGCAGTCCACCGGACTGACCCGGGCGACCGCCACCTCCGTGGTCGTCGACGCCGACCAGGAGGAGATCCCGGTCGGCATCGACGGCGAGGCGGTGCGGCTGAGCGTCCCCGTGCACTGCGAGGTGCGGCCCGGGGCCCTGCGGGTGATCGTGCCCCGCTTGCGGCCGGGGACCTACCGGGAGCGGCCGCGGCTCGACTGGCGCCAGATCGGCAGGCTCGGGCTGACCTCCCGGAGCTGAGCGGCCGGCAGCGATCGGACACCGGCTAGAGGGGCGCCCCGTAGACCTTGTGCGCCTGACGGTGCCCGTACGTGGTCAGCGACCAGATCACCAGGATGTCCAGGGCGATGATGATGGCCGACCACACCGGGTAGTACGGGGTGAAGAAGAAGTTCTCCAACGCGCTGAACCCCGCGACGGCGATGCCGACCGCACGGGCCCAGGTGCGGCCGTTGAAGATGCTGAACGCCGCAGCGAAGACCAGGACGCCGGTGAGCATCTGGACCCAGCCACGGACGTTGACGTCGAAGTCGAACGGGTAGTCGTTCTGCGACTGGTAGAAGTTGTCGTCGAGGATCGCGGTGAGCCCCGCGATCGCGTGGAACGCGCCGATGATGCCGAGCACACACACCGCGAAGACGACTCCGCCGACGGCGACCGGACTGACATGGGGCTGCGGTTCGGGCGCACTGGAACGCGCCTGGTCCGGACGGATCTGCTCTGCCATGTCGAACCTCCTCCTCGATGGACCCGGAGCATCCCGCCCGGCTCCGCCCGGCCGGTTCACCCGCAACGGATGAGCCCGGAAGCCCAGGTGGCGCCGCCGTCACCCGCGCAAGGTGATGCCGTCGGCCACGCGGCCACGAGAATGGCGGCCGATGGCCAGGCCGTCGTACAGGAGGTGTCGTCATGGGCGGGGCACAGGACGACTCGGGGCCCGGACCGGCCGCGACACCAGCCGGCGGGGCCGACTTCGAGATCCGCGTCCGGGGCAGGATCGGCGAGGCCTTCCGGTCGGCGTTCGGAGAGCTGACGGTCGTGCTGCGCCCGGCCGAAACGGTGCTGTTCGGCGTGGGACTCGACCAGGCCGCCCTGTACGGGATTCTCGACCGCATCCAGGCGCTGGGCCTCGAACTTCTCGAGGTGCGCCGGGTTCCCGGACCCAGCACCTAGGCCGCGGGGCCCAGACAGCGCAGGAGGTCCGGACGAGCCACCTTCGAAAAGGGCCGACCGGACTCTTCCACAGCCGTGCCGGGCCCCCCACGGTGTAGGGGTAATGCCCTGCACATGGGGAGGTGAGGGGCATGTCCGCGGCGCTGTGCACCGAGCCGGGAGCCGGCTCCAGGGGGTCGGCGGGGGAAGTGTCCGTCCTACACGGGCGGTTGCACCTGCTGAGTGGGGAGGATCCGGCGGCCGATTCAACGGTGACGACCTGTCTGGTGTGGGTCGCCGGCACCCTGGTGCGCATCGCGGGGGACGTAGGTGATCTCCGCAGCGCGGGCGCGCTGGTCGGCGAGGCGGCGGCCGTGCTCGCCCTGGTGCCCCCGCAGCCGGGGCGGACCGCACCGCCTGCCCCGCAGCCGTTGACGCAGTGTCAGCTGACCGTGCTGCACCAGTTGCAGCAGGAAGTGCCGCTGCGGGAGATCGCCGACGGCTTGTACGTCTCGGTGAACACCGTCAAGAGCCACGTCCGCGCCGTCTACCGGAAGCTGGGCGTGTCCTCCCGGGCCGAGGCCGTACGGCGCGCTCGCGTGCTGGGGCTCGTATAGGAGGCCGGACGGGGGAAGCCGCCGTCACAGCCACGAATCACCGTCACAGGAGCTGGAGTTCGCGGGCTCGCCGGACGGCGGCCGAGCGCCGCGTCACGGAGAGCTTGCGGTAGACGCTCTTGAGGTGCGTCTTCACCGTGTTCACCGACAGGTACAGTTCTTCGGCGATCTCCTCGGTGGTCATCATCTGCGCCAGCCGGTTCAGGACGTCGCGCTCCCGAGCGCTCAGGCGCTCGGTGGGTGCCGCCGGGGCGCTCATGAGGGTGAGGGTGGGCCGGGCCGTGCGCTGCTGCACGGGGGTGACGGCGATCCTGTGACGGGCGGAGTCGAGCAGGGACACGCACGCGGGCCCCATGGCCCGCAGCACGCTGCGCGGCAGCCGGGACGCGGCCACCACGTCAGCGATCGGCGCGGGCGCCGAACCACCCTGCTCCACGGCCTTGGCGAGCCCCGCCACCAGGGACCCGACCTCGGAGAGGAAGACGTCGGGCAAGGCGCCCAGCACGGCTTTGGCCCCGGCGAGTTCGTGCCGGGCCCGGCCGGGTTCGGCACGCGCCAGCTCCACCCAGGCGCGCACGAGACGCAGGGACGCCTGCGAGCGCTCCGCCACGGTCCAGGCGGGCAGGGGAGGCTGGGTGGCCTGGGCGGCCAGTTCGTCGGCGGCCCGGAAGCGGCCGCGCAGCGCGTCGAGCAGCGCCAGTTCGATGAGGCAGTCCCTGCGCAGCGCGCCGTTACCCGCCGCGCCCGCGGCCTTGAGCCCTCCGGTGAGGGAGGCCTCCGCCGCCTTGAGGCTGCCGGTCCGCAACTCGCCGCCGCCGCGGATCGCCAGGGTGAGGGCGAGGATCTCGGGGTGCTGGGCCAGGGCCGCGTGGGGCAGGCGGGCGAGGGCCGACTCGGCGTCGGCCGCGGCGGCGCCGGCCTCCTGAGGGCTGCGGGAGCGCAGCAGGTCCATGCGGATCACGGCATGGGCCAGGCGGCACCGGACGGCGCGGTCCTCCTGCGCGGTCAGGTCCGCCAGCAGCCGCTCGGCGAGGTCGAGGTACCGGCAGCACCCCTGGTCGTCGTCGTGGGCCAGGGCCACCGCCGCGGCGAGCAGCGCGGGTTCGGGGTTCTCCGTCGGCGGCTGCTCGGGCAGCCGCCGGGTCAGCTCGCTCGGCAGCCGCAGCTTGGTCAGGCCGAGCACCTGGCCGATCGCAAGGCGGTCCACGATCAGCCGCCCCGCCTGGTCCCAGTCGCCCGCAGCCAGCAGGTGCCGTACGGCGTCGGCAAGGAGACCGTGCTCGCCGAGCCAGGCCGCCGCGCGGCGGTGCAACGGCGCCACCAGGCCGGGCTTCTCGTGGCGCAGGCACATCCGCAGTACGTCGGCGAACATCTGGTGGCAGCGGTACCAGCCCTGCCCGACGGGTTGCAGGAACGAGTTCTCCCGGACGAGGGCGGCGAAGTGCCGGCCCGCGTCCTCGCCGGAGAGCTCGACGGCCAGTTCGGCGTTCACCTGGTCCAGCACACTGGTCGTGAGCAGCAGGCGGCGCATGCCGTCGGGCTGCAGGTCGAGCACCTCCTCGACGAGGTAGCTGGCGATGGCCTCGTCGTCGCCGGCGAACTGCGTCACGAACCGCTCGGGATCGCAGCGCTTCTCCATGGACATCGCGGCGAGCCGCAGCCCCGCCGCCCAGCCGTCCGTGCGCCGCCGCAGCGTGCTCACCGTCTGCTTGGGCACGTCGATCCCGTGCTGGGCGAGGAGGGCCGCCGTCTCGCGGTCGTCGAAGGCCAGGTCGCCGGTGCGCAGTTCGGTGACCTCGCTGGTGAGTCTGCCGCGGCGCAGATGCAGGGGAGGGTCCCGGCGGGCGAGCACCACCAGGCGCAGCACCCCCGGCAGATGCCGCAGGAGGCTGCTGACCCCGTCCGCGATCGCGGAGCCGGGAGCGGGCTGGAAGTCGTCGAGGACCAGCACCACCGGCTCGCCGCGCTGGTGCAGATCGGCGGCGAGCGCCGCCACGAGCAGCGGTTCCGCCTCCGAGGTGACGGATTCGGGCACGTCCACGCCCGCCTCGCGCAGCGCGCCGATCACGCGCGGCCAGAAGACGCAGGACTGCTCGGCCCGGCCGTCGCAGGTGACCCAGGCCAGCGGGCCGGGCAGCCGCCGGGTGTGCGCCCACTCCAGGGCGAGGGCCGTCTTGCCGGCGCCGACGGGACCCACGATCACGGTCAGCGGTCCCAGGACGCCTCGCGCGAGACGGTCCGTCAGGCGCGGCCTTGGCACGAGCCAGGTGGGCAGCGAGGGCGCCGTGCCGACGGACGCCCGGTCGGGGTCGGGATCGCGTGCAGGGCCTGCGCACTCGGCCATGGGCGGCACCTCGCTCTCGGAGCAACATGGTGCGGCTGCGGCAAGTATGGGGTCGGCGGCGCGGGGCGAACGCACGGCAAGCGCCATCTCACCCGGGTGAAATATGCCGGTGGAGATGGCGCCTGCCGGGGCGGCCCGGCCCGGAGCGCCGGGCCGCGGGTTCGGTCACTTCGCCTGGAGGGCCTCGACCAGTTCCTCCTCCCGGTCCTTGGTGAGCGACGTACGGATCACGGTGGGGTTGAAGGGACGCACCGCGTCACGCACGCGGTCGGGTGTCGAGCGCCGGACGAGGGCGAAGACGGCGGCGCGGCCCGGTTCGAGGGCGCTGGCGGTCTCCTTGACGAAGGCGTCGTTGATGCCGATGTCGGTGAGCTTTCCGGCGACGGCGCCGGTGGCGGCCCCCACCGCGGCACCGAACACCGGCATCAGGAAGAGCAGGCCGAACAGCGAGCCCCACAGGGCGCCGCCGGCCGCGCCGGTGGCCGTGGTGCTGAACGTCTGGCGCACATGGAGCTTGCCGTCCATGGTCCGCCAGGCCAGCGCCGCGTCCTCCAGGTCGAGCAGTTCCTGGCGGGCCAGTTCCTTGGCGAGCCGCAGAACTCCCTCCGCCTTCTCCTTGTCCGAGAATCCGAGCACGACGAGATCGGCCATCAGGCCCTCCTCCGGTGGTTGCGGTTCGGCGGGTCCGGCCGTGGTTCGGGTGTGACCGGGTCGCCCAGCTTCTGTGCCATCGCCGTGAGTTCGGCGAGTACGGGGGCCAGTGCCTCATCGGTGAGGAAGCCCTCGGCGACGGGGACGGCGCCGGCGTCACGGAGGGCTTTGCGCAGGTACTTGGCCCAGACGTGCTCCAGCAGGACGAAGGCCGCCGCGGCCCCCGGATCGAGGGAGTCGGCCATCTCCCTGATCTCGGAGAGCGTCAGGCCGAAGGCGTTGCCTTCGGCCAGGCTCGGGTACGCCTCCTGCGCGGCCCTGACCTGCTCGCTCGAGATGCCGAGCAGCGCGGCGACGGTCTCGCCCATGCCTTCGGCCTGGAAGTCGAGGGTGAAGAGAGTTCCGCCGGGCTCCTTGCGGACGAAGAGCATGTCCAGGACGCGTATCTGTCCGTTCGCCTCGAGGATCGCCAGTTCCTCGATGATGCGCCCCTCGAACTTGGCGTCGGGTCCGAACTCGACCGTCAGGAGTTGTACCGGTCCGATCCCAACCATCGTGTCTCCTCTCGGGCAACTGCCGCCGTCACGGCCGTCATCACAGCGGCGGAGCCCGGGCCGCGCGTCACCCGCCGCAGGTGAGGGAGGCGGGCGCGGGCGCGGTGACGGTGGGAGTCGGAGGTACGACGCCCATGACGCATGAAGAGACACCGGGCCGGGACGGCGACGGGCCCGTCCGGGACAGCGCCACCGAGTCCGAACTGGAGCGCCTGCGGGCGGAGGTCAGCGAGCTGCGGGAGCGTGCGGGCACCGAGCGGCGGCGCCGGGTGCGCCTGCTGTCCGTCCGGCGGGCCGTCGCGGCCGTGCTGATCGCCCTGGTCGCCGTCCTCGCCGTCACCTCGATCGTGGGTGTGTGGGGTGGGCGGACCACGCTGAACACGGACCGCTGGATCGCCACGGTGGGGCCGCTGCCCGAGGACCCCGACGTGAACGCGGCCGTCTCCACGTATCTGGCGCGTGAGATCTTCGACCAACTGGACGTCGAGCAGAGGCTGTCCGAGGCGCTTCCGCCGCGCGCGTCCTTCCTCGCCGCTCCGGTCACCGGGGCCGTCCACGACTATCTGCGCGACTCGATCTCCAAGCTCATCGCCACGGACCGCTTCCAGGAGCTGTGGCGTGCGACGAACCGGGCCGCCCACGCGCGGATCGTCGCCGTGCTCGAGGAACGCAACGACAACGTGCGGGTGCACGGCGACACGGTCACCCTGAACCTGCTGCCGATGGTCAACAACCTGCTGCGGTCCCTGGAGGAGCAGCTGCCCACCCTGTTCGGCAAGAAGCTCGACCTGCCCGCTCTCTCCTCCGGCGAGATCCCGCCGGGTTTGCACGAACGCGTCGAGCAGGCGCTGGGGGTGTCGCTGCCCGAGAACTTCGCCCAGGTCCGGCTCTACAACCGCAACGAACTGGGCCAGCTCCAGGACTCCGTCCTGATGTTCAAGCGCGCCGTGGTCGGCCTGGTGATCGCCGTGCCGGTGCTGCTCGGGCTCGCCCTGTGGATCTCGCCCCACCGGCGGCGCACCCTCCTCCAGCTCGGCCTGTGGCTGGTGGTGACCGTCACGGTGCTGTCGACCGTGCTGCGTGCGGTGCGGGACCAACTGCTCGGCCAGGTGCCGCCCGGCGTCTACCGCGAAGGCGTACGCGCCGTGCTGTGGACCGTGTTCACGACCCTGCGCGACCGGGGCGACCAGCTGCTGTGGCTGGGTGTCGGCATCGCCGTCCTGGCGTACCTGGTGGGACCGGGGCGGCTGCCGGTGGCGCTGCGTCGGTACACGGCGCAGGGGGCGCGGGCCACGGGCCACTTCGTCGCCAAGGCCGGCGAACGCCTCACCGACGGTGCGCGGGTGCGGCCGTGGCTGGCCCGGCACGCCGATGTGCTGCGGGTGTCGGGCGTGGTCCTCGCGGCCCTGATCGCGCTGCTGCTGTCGTCGTGGACCGCGCTGTTCGTGGTCGGCGCGCTGCTGGCCGCGTACGAGATCGGGCTCACCCTCGTCGCCCGGGCGGAGGGCTCACCCCCGGAAGGTGAGGCGGGTCCTCGGGCCCCCGCGAAGACTGGCGCATCCGGTTGACCGAGGCAGGGAGACGCGCATGAAGACGCGGACGCACGCCGGGCGGATCGGACCGAACGGCGACGGGAGCGGACGGTCGCGACTGTGGGGCCCGTATCTGAGCGAACGGCAGTGGGGGACGGTCCGCGAGGACTACAGCGCCGGCGGCGACGCGTGGTCGTACTTCCCGCACGACCACGCGCGTTCGCGCGCCTACCGGTGGGGCGAGGACGGCCTGGGCGGCATCTGCGACGAGAAGCAGCGCCTGTGCCTGGCCCTGACCCTGTGGAACGGGCGCGACCCGATCCTCAAGGAGCGCGCCTTCGGCCTCACCAACGGCGAGGGCAACCACGGAGAGGACGTCAAGGAGTACTACTTCTACCTCGACAGCACCCCCAGCCACTCCTACCTGCGGTACCTGTACAAGTACCCCCAGGCCGCGTTCCCGTACAACGACCTCGTCTCCGTCAACCGGGACCGCACGCGCCAGGAATTCGAGTACGAGCTCATGGACACCGGTGTCTTCGACGACGACCGGTACTTCGACGTGACGGTGGAGTACGCCAAGGCCGACCACGACGACATCCTGATGCGGATCACCGTGGACAACCGGGGCCCCGACGAGGCGACCCTGCACGTGCTGCCGACCCTGTGGTTCCGCAACACCTGGTCCTGGGGCGAGCAGCACGACGAGGAGGACAGGCCGCGCCTGCGGGCGGTCGACGGACCGCGCTCGACCGCCACGATCCGGGCCGACCACCCGCAGCTCGGCAGCTACGACCTGCGGTGCGGCGACGTGCCGCTGCTGTTCACGGAGAACGAGACCGACAACGAGCGGCTGTTCGGCGCGCCCAACGCCACCCCGTACGTCAAGAACGCCATCGGCCGCTACGTCGTGGAAGGGGACGAGAGCGCCGTCAACCCGGAGCGGGAGGGCACCAAGGCGGCCGCCCACCACGTGCTCGGCGTTCCCGCGGGCGGCTCGCAGACACTCCGGCTGCGGATGGGCCCCGCGGGCGCGAAGCTCTCCCTGGACCGGGGCTTCGACTCGGTGTTCAAGGACCGCATCGCCGAAGCCGACGCCTTCTACCGGGAGTTGACCCCCGAGGGCGCGAGTGAGGACGAGGCACGCGTCATGCGCCAGGCGCTCTCCGGGATGCTCTGGTCCAAGCAGTACTACGCCTTCGACCTGGAGCGGTGGCTGAGCGAGCACGACATGACCCCATGGAGCCCGCCACGGCCGGGGCTGCGCAACGGCGAGTGGTTCCACATGGTCAGCGACGACATCGTCTCGATGCCGGACAAGTGGGAGTACCCCTGGTTCGCAGCCTGGGACCTGGCGTTCCACGCCGTGGGCCTGTCGGTCGTCGACATCGGCTTCGCCAAGGAGCAGCTCGAACTGCTGCTGCGCGACGCCTACTTGCACCCCAACGGCCAGATACCCGCCTACGAGTGGAACTTCGGCGACGTCAATCCGCCGGTGCACGCCTGGGCCGCGTACTTCGTGTACACGATGGAGAAGGGCACGACCGGCCACGCCGACCACGCCTTCCTCGAGCGCACCTTCCAGAAGCTGCTCACCAACTTCACCTGGTGGGTCAACCGCAAGGACCCCGGAGGCCGCAACATCTTCCAGGGCGGCTTCCTCGGCCTCGACAACATCGGCGTCTTCGACCGCAGCGCCCCCCTGCCCACCGGAGGCACCCTGGAGCAGGCGGACGGCACCGCCTGGATGGCGCTGTACTGCCAGTCGATGCTTCAGATCGCCATGGAACTCGTCGAGCACAACGCGGCCTACGAGGACCTCGTCCTGAAGTTCGTCGAGCACTACCTGTGGATCGCCGCCTCGATGGACCGCATCGGGGACCTCGACGACGAGCTGTGGGACGAGGAGGACGGGTTCTTCTACGACGTGCTGCGGCTGCCCGACGGTCAGGCGGTGCGGCTGAAGGTCCGCTCCATGGTGGGCCTGCTGCCGCTGTGCGCCTCGACCGTCTTCCAGCCGGACCAGCTGGCGCGGCTCTCCGGTCTGGGCGACCGGCTGCGGCGGTTCGCCGCGCGCCACCCCTCGCTGTCGGTGACCCTGACCGCGGCGCAGGCCGGCACGGCGGGCGGACCGCGACTGCTGTCGGTCCTGGACGAGAAGAAACTGGTGCGCGTGCTCGCCCGGCTCCTGTCGGAGGACGAGTTCCTCAGCCCTTACGGCATCAGGGCGCTCTCCCGCCACCACGCCGAGCACCCGTACACGTTCTGGGTGCACGGTCAGGAGTACCGGGTCGGCTATCTGCCCGCCGAGTCCGACACCGGCATGTTCGGCGGCAACTCCAACTGGCGAGGCCCGGTCTGGCTGCCGATGAACGCCCTCGTCATCCGCGGACTGCTCAACCTGTACGGCTTCTACGGCGACGACTTCACCGTCGAGTGCCCGACCGGCTCGGGGGTGCGGAAGAACCTGTACGAGGTCGCCGAGGACATCAGCGGCAGGCTCTCCCGGATCTTCCTGCGCGGCGACGACGGACGCCGGCCGGTGTACGGCGGCCAGGCGAAGTTCACCGACGACCCGCACTGGCGCGATCTGATCACCTTCTACGAGTACTTCCACGGCGACAACGGCGCGGGCCTCGGCGCATCGCACCAGACCGGCTGGACCGCTCTCGTCGCGGCCCTGATGAAGATCTTCGGCACGCTCGGCCCCGACGACTTCCGCTCCGGGCCCGCGAGGAGGCAGAACCGATGACCCAGTTGCCCGCGCAACCCGTCGTGCACGAGGTCAACACCCGCGTCTGGCTGCGGGAGATCGGGCTGCGCACCGGCGGCGGCCCGGCCGGCCTGGCGGACGTGCCCAAGGACGTGTGGGACGAGATCACGCCCGCCGGGATCGACGCCGTCTGGCTGATGGGGGTCTGGGAGCGCAGTCCGCGGGGGCGGGCCATCGCCCTGGAGAACCCGGCGCTGCGCGGCGCCTTCGCCGAGGCCGTCCCGGACATCGGCGAGGAGGACATCGCGGGATCGCCGTACTGCATCCGCCGCTACGAGGTCGACGCGGCGCTCGGCGGCGCCGAGGGACTGGCCGCCGCCCGCGCCGAACTCGACCGCAGGGGAGTGGGGCTGCTGCTGGACTACGTGCCCAACCACGTGGCCCCCGACAGCCCCTGGGTGACCGAGCACCCCGAGTACTTCGTCCAGGGCGACGCCGAGGACGCGATGCGCGATCCGGCCGGGTTCCTCGACACCGGACGCGCCGTGCTCGCGCGGGGCCGCGACCCGTTCTTCCCGCCCTGGCCGGACGTGGTGCAGCTGAACGCCTTCGCCCCGGCCCTGCGGCGGGCGACCGCGGAGGTGCTCGGCGGCATCGGGCGGGTCTGCGACGGGGTGCGCTGCGACATGGCGATGCTCCTGATGAACGACGTCTTCGCGCGCACGTGGGGCGAGCGGGCGGGGAGCCCGCCGCAGGAGGAGTTCTGGCCCGAGGTCGTGACCGCCGTGCGCCGCCGCCACCCGCACATGGTCTTCGCCGCGGAGGCGTACTGGGACCTCGAATGGGCCCTGCAGGAGCAGGGGTTCGACTTCTGCTACGACAAGCGACTCTACGACCGGGTGCTGAGCGAGAGCGCCGATTCGGTGCGCGCGCATCTGCGGGCCGACGAGCACTACCAGCGCCGGCTCGTCCGCTTCCTGGAGAACCACGACGAGCCGCGGGCCGCGCGGACCATGCACCCGGCCAAGGAGCGGGCGGCGGCGGTCCTGATCGCCACGCTGCCCGGCGCCACGCTCTGGCACGAGGGCCAGTTCACCGGGCGCCGCGTCCATCTGCCGGTCTTCCTCGACCGCCGCCCCGACGAACCGCCGGATCCTTCCCTGCGGGCGTTCCACGAGCGGCTCCTTTCGGCCGTGCACCGCAGCGCCATGCGGACCGGGCGGTGGCAGCTCCTGGAGAGCGACGGCTGGCCCGACAACGACTCAGGGCGCGCCCTGATCGCCTCGTGCTGGTCGGGTGAGGCGGGCCGGTTCCTGACCGTGGTGAACCTCTCGGAGCATCGGGCCCAGGCACGCGTCCGGCTGCCCTGGGGCGAACTGACCGAGGGCGCCTGGGAGTTGAGCGGCCTGCTCGACGCCGAGCGGTACGAGCGGCCGGGCACGGAGCTGGTGGCGGACGGGCTCTACGTCGATCTGCCGCCGTGGGGCACGCATCTGCTCTCGGTCGTCGAGGCGGGCGCGTCCCGGACCTCGCCCTAGCGGAACCCGCTCAGTTCTGGCTTCCGTTCTGGCCCCGGTCACCGGCCTCCCGGTGTGCCGGGGCCCAGTGCGCTCCGTTGTCCGACCGGAACGCCTCCACGGCGCCTTCCACGGTGGGGCGGAAGCGGCGGGCGTCGAAGGTGTGGGTCAGGCCGTAGCGCTCGACCTTGCGCCGCACCGGGTCCTTGAGCTCGGCGAAGACCAGGTCCACGCCCAGCTCCCGGAGCGTGGCGTCCAGCTCCTCCAGGATGTCCGCCGCGGTGGTGTCCACGTCGGTCACCGGCTCGGCCGCGATCAGCACGCACCGCGTCGCCGGCCGGGCGCGTGTGTACCGCAGGACCTCGTCGCGGAACGACTTGGCGTTGGCGAAGAACAGCGGCCCGTCGAAGCGGAAGATGACCAGGCCAGGCAGCAGTTGGGCGCCCGGGTGCGACCGCACGTCGTGGTAGCCCTCCAGGCCGGGCACGCGCCCCAGCACGGTGCTGTAGGGCCACCACGCGCGCCGGAAGACGTTCAGGATGGACAGGCCCACCGCGACGGCGATCCCCGGCAGCACCCCGAGCAGGGCCACCCCGAGGAAGGCCGCGATGGACAGCCAGAACTCCGCCTTGCGCTGGCGCCACAGCCGCGTGGTACCCGCGAGGTCGGCCAGCGACAGGGAGGCCGTGATGACCACCGCGGCGAGCGCGGGCTGCGGCAGATCGCGGAAGAGACCCGGCAGCAGGACGAGCATGAGGACGATGAGCGCCGCCCCGACGACCCCGGTCAGCTGCGTCTTGGCCCCGGCCCGTTCGGCCACGGCCGTGCGGGAGCCGCTGGTGCTCACGGGAAACCCCTGGAACAGGCCGGCGGCCACGTTCGCCGAGCCGATCGCGATCATCTCGTCGTTGCCGCGGACCTCCTGCCCGGTGCGGGCCGCGAAGGCCGAGGCGTTGGAGATGGTGTCGGCCAGCGACACCAGGGCGATGCCCAGCGCGCCGACGAACAGCGGGCCCAGGTCGTCCCAGCCGATGTGCGGCACCGTGAACGGCGGCAGCCCTTCGGGGAGCCGGCCCACGGTCTTCACGCCGTGCTCGTCCAGATCGAGGACGACGGATGCGGTGATGGCCAGGACCACCATGACCAGGACGGCGGGCACCTTCGGCAGCAGCCGTTGCAGCAGCAGGATCAGGAGGATGCAGCCACCGCCGACCGCGACGGCGGCCGCCACCGCCTGTCCGTCGGTCACCCCGTCGACGAAGGCGTCCACCTCGCCGATCAGCCCGTCGGCATCGGTGGAGAAGCCGAACAGCTTTGGCAACTGCCCGATGAGGATGGTCAGGGCCAGCCCGTTCATGTAGCCGATCATGGTCGGTTTGGAGATGAGGTCGGCGACGAATCCGAGCCGTGCCACCCCCGCCAGGAGCGTGATCGCGCCGACCATCAGGGCCAGCATCGAGGCCAGCGCGATCGCGCGCCCGCTGTCCCCGTCGGCGGCGAGCAGCGGCAGGACCGTCGCGGCGATCATCGGGCCGAGCGAGGAGTCGGGGCCGAGCACCAGGACGCGGGAGGGACCGGCCACGGCGTACGCGAGCAGACAGAGCACCGAGGTGTACAGACCGGTGATCGGCGGCAGGCCGGCCAGTTCGGCGTAGGCCATGCCCTGCGGCACGAGGAGGGTGCTCAGGACGACGCCCGCGACCAGGTCCTTCAGGAGCCACTCCCGGCGGTAGGTCCGCAGCGTCTTGAGCCCGGGAGGCGTCCCGCGCACCGGCCGCTCACCCCTGCCCGGCGCCGGTCGGCCGGTGGCGGGCGGGGACGAGCAGGACGACGTCCCCCACGACCGCCGCCTCCGCCGGTCCGATGACCGCGTTCAGCACGGTCAGGCCGAGCAGAACCACCGCGGCGCCCCCCTCCTGGATCGCGAGCGACACCGCGGCGGAGGCGACGAGGACGATCTGCGTGGACGAGGTGTACCGACCGGGGAAGCGGCTCCGACCGCTGCTGGTCCGCTCCTGCGGCAGGCAGCGGGGCCCGTCATCGGCGAACCGCGCGGCCACCCGCGCGGTCATCGCGCCCGCCCCCGATCGCCCTTGCGGCGCCGGGCGGCCGCGGCGGCCCGTGCCGCGTGCGGGTCCGGTGCCGCAACGGCGGGCGCCTCGTCCTCCAGTCGCTGTTTCTCCACCTCCAGTGCGTGCCGGCTCTTGTCGTCGATGACCGGATACCGCGGGTCGATGTCGATCAGGGTGTGGGCGAGCACGGCCGCCGCGCAGACGCGCGCGAACCACTTGCGGTCCGCGGGCACCACGTACCAGGGCGCCCAGGACGTGCTCGTGGCGGACAGCATCTCGGAGAACGCCGTCTGGTACGCGTCCCACCAAGTGCGTTCGCGGGCGTCCGCCGCCGAGAACTTCCAGTTCCGCTCCGGGACGTCGATCCGTTTGAGGAAGCGGATGCGCTGCTCCTCCTTGGACAGGTTCAGGAACAGCTTGACGATCCTGAAGCCGTTGTCCGTCAGATGCCGCTCCCAGCCGTTGATCTCCCGGTAGCGACGGCGCCAGATCTTCTTGCCCAGGACCTCGTCCGGCAGCCGCTGGCGGGTGAGGTGTTCGGGGTGCACCCGCACGACCAGGACCTCCTCGTAGTGCGACCGGTTGAAGATGCCGATCTCCCCGCGGCGCGGCAGGTGGCAGACGTAGCGCCAGAGGTAGTCGTGGCCCAGCTCCTCGGCCGACGGCACCCGGAAGTTGGCCACGTGCACGCCCTGCGGGTTCACCCCGCTCATCACGTGCCGGATCGTGCCGTCCTTGCCCCCGGCGTCCAGCGCCTGAAGGCACATCAGGACGCCGTGCGTGCCCTGGGCGGCCAGCCGCCGCTGGTAGTCGGCCAGCAGGGTGACGCCGCTGCGGAGCAGTTCCTGGCCGTCCTTCTTGGTCTTGATGCCCGCCTTGTGGGCGGGATCGAAGTCCTTGGCCAGGTCCACCTTCGAGCCGGGTTCGACCCGCAGCGGCGCGATGAACTCAGCGATCCGCTCTGCCCGATCGTCGCGCTCCGCCCGATCGTCCGAGCGCCCCCGTCCGTGCTTCATGGGCCACCTCGGCTAGTAGAGCGTGTCCTTCTCCACCACGCACAGGGCCCAGATGACGAACCCGCCCATCGCGATCAGGGTGATGGACCACAGCGGGTGGTACGGGAGGGACAGGAAGCTGGAGATGATCATCAGCGCGGTGATGACCACGCCCGTGATCCTGGCCCACTTGGAGCCCACGAACAGGCCGAAGCTCACGATGACCGCGATCGTTCCGATGGCCATGTGGATCCAGCCCCAGGCCGTCAGGTCGAACTGGAAGACGTACTCGGGCGTGTTGACGAAGACCTGGTCCTCGAGGGCGGCCATCAGACCCCGGCAGAAGTCCAAGGAACCGGAGATGAACAGGAGCACCCCCGCGAAGATGGTCAGCCCGGCGGCCGCCGCCTGCACGGTGTCGGAGCGATGGTGCTGAGTGGTCGAGGTGGCCATGACAGGACCTCCGTACTCGACGAGGGTGCCGATTGCACCGCTGTGCCCCGAGTGTTGCCCCCGACAGGTGCCCTCGGTCGTCACCCTCCGAGGGTGACGCCGCAGGGCAGGCCGCCCAGGAGGCTGGCCGTCGTCCGGCCCGCGAACACAGGCTTCGGCCAGCGAACGGAGGCGAGGCGATGTCCGTGCCGTCCACCCCGGAGGAAGCAGGCGCCCGGCAGGAGAAGCGCCCCTGGCCGCGCAAGGTCCTCGCGCCGCTCGCCCTGGCCCAGTTCGTCTGCAGCTTCGCCGGGTCGAACATGACGGTGATGATCCAGGACATCAGCGAGGACCTGGACACCACGGTGCAGGGCGTGCAGACCGCGATCACGATCTTCCTGCTGGTCATGGCGGCGCTGATGATCCCGGGCGGCATCCTCACGGACCGCTACGGCCGCAAGCGCTGCCTCGTCGTCGGACTCGCCGTCTACGGAGTCGGCGCCCTGCTCAGCGCGGTGGCCCCGGGCCTTGGCATCCTCATCCTGGGCAACTCGATCCTGGAGGGCATCGGTACGGCCCTGCTCATCCCGCCCGTCTACATCCTCACCACCCTCCTGTTCACCAACGTGGCCGACCGCGCCCGTGCCTTCGGGGCGATCATGGCGATGGGCGGCATCGGCGCCGCGGCGGGTCCGCTGATCGGCGGGCTCATCACATCGGCGATCAGCTGGCGGGCGGCCTTCGTCTTCCAGGCCCTGGTGGTGGGGCTGATCATCGTACTGAGTCGGCGCATCGAGGACCCGGTTCCGCCGGACCCCGACCGCGTCTTCGACACCGGCGGCGCGGTGCTGTCCGCGACCGGTCTGGTCCTGGTCGTCATGGGCATCCTCGCCGCCGACGACAACGCCTGGCTGATGGCGGGCCTGCTCCTGGCCGGCGCCCTGGTGCTGGTGGCCTTCTTCCGCTGGGTGCGGGCGAAGGAGCGCCGCGGGGCCCAACCGCTGCTGCGGACCGCGCTGTTCCGCAACCGCACGTCCAACCTCGGTCTGATCACCCAGCACACCCAGTGGCTGATGCTCATGGGCGTGTCCTTCGTGGTGGCCGCGTACCTCCAGGTCGTGCGGGGCTACGACGCGATCGGCACCGGCGTGATCTTCAGCGCGTCCACGCTGGGCCTGCTCGTGTCCTCACTGGGCGCCGAGCGCTTCGCGAAGAGACGAGAGCAACGCACGCTCGTCATGGGCGGGTTCGCCGTGACGGTCTGCGGGATCGGTGTGCTGCTCGCCATGGCCCACGGGTCACCGAGCGCCTGGAGCTTCGTCCCCGGGCTGCTGCTGATCGGTCTGGGGATGGGGGTGATGCTGACGCCTTCGGTCAACGTGGTGCAGTCGAGCTTCCCCGAGAGCCAGCAGGGCGAGATATCGGGGCTCTCGCGCAGTGTGTCGAACCTGGGTTCCTCGGTGGGCACCGCGGTCGCGGGCACCATCCTGGTCGCGGATCCGGCCGTGGGACCGTACGCCGTGGCGCTCGCGGTGCTGGCCGTCATCGGGCTCTGCGGCCTCGGCGCCGCCGCGATGCTGCCCCGGACCCCGGCGCCCACCCGGCACGGGTGAGCCGCGCGGCCCGCGCCGCGATGCGGGGTCAACGCCCGTCGTAGTGCACGCCACTTGCGACCATCAGGTCCTGCACCGACGCGCGGCGGGCGCTGAGCGGGATCCAGAACAGCCCCAGCGGAAACGTCACGCTCAGGGCGGCCCGCACCAGGGCCCGCGGCAGCCGCAGGAGCTCGCCCGCGCGGTCGGTGACGCGCAGCCCCATCAGCCGGTCTCCCGCCGTGCACCCGATCAGGGCCCACGACCCGCCCAGGTACAGCACGGCGAGGGTCCACCCCACCGTGCCGGAGAGCCAGCCGGGAAGTTCGGGAAACCGGAAGGGAGGTCCCATGACGAGGAGGCGCGCGATTCCGGCGCTCGCCTGGACCGTGAAGCCGACGGCGGCGAGGATCAGCGCGTCGAGCACCGCCGCGACGCCGCGCGAGACGATCCCGGCCGGCTCGTGCCCGGGGCCGCGCACGCCCTCCGGCACGGTCACCGGGCACGCCCGGGCGGCGGACCGTTCCCCTCGTCCTGCGAAGGCCCCGCCCGATGGCGCTGCGGCGGCCCAGCCCGCCCCAGGAGCCGGTCGCCGAACCGGTTGACGCTCCGGTCACCGCGCCTTCCGAGCAGGCGGATCGCGTCGGCGGTCTCCGTGGCCATCCCGCCCCCGGTGTCCCGGACGATCCGCCCCAGATCGATCTCGGACAGCACGTCACGGGTGAGTCCCACCAGGTCGATCCGGACGATCACCGCGTCGACGTCGACCCGGGCTGCGACCCGGTTCACGTCGACCCGGGCGGCGATGCGGTTCACGTCGACCCGGTCGGCGATCCGCTCCACGTCCACCCGGTCGGCGACCCGTCGTACGTCGACCCGTTCGGCGATCAGGTTCACGTCGACGCGGGACACGAGGTCGTCCAGATCGATGCGGTCGAGGACCGCACCGGCCACCGTACGGATCACCGCGGTCGCCGCGTCGTCCACGATCCCCAGCACACTCCGCGCCCGCCGGACGACGAAGTTCAGCGGCCCACCCGCGTTGTCTTCAGCCATCCCGTGATCGCAGCGGTGACCGGCGGTTCTGGCATCCTCCGCCGCGGGTGAGTCGCTCCTGCGGGGCGATCCCTCAGTAGTGCGGCACGACGACCACCGGGCACCTCGCGTGGTGGATCGCCGCGTGCGCCGTCCGTCCCAGGCGCGGCCCGGCAGGGATGCGCCGCCCGACGACCAGCAGTTCGGCCCTCGCCGCCGCTTTGACCAAGTGGTGGCCGGGCAGACCGTGCACGAGCCGCTCGGTGAGCTGTGTCCCGGGGAACTTGTGCCGCCAGGGGGCGAGCACGGACGCCAGCAGACGTGACTTCTCCTCCACGGGGTCGACGGCATCGGCCGATGGGATCAGGGGCGCGGTCCAGATGTGCACGACCTGGAGCGCACTCCGGCGGGACGCCGCCGCGTCGAAGGCGTACTCCAGCAGCTCGTCGTCGGGACGGTCGAGGTCGAGGCCGAGCACGACCGGGCGGTGCGGACCGCCCGAGCCCCGGTGCTCGTCCTCGGGGTGGTCTCCCGCCCGGACCAGGACGACCGGGCAGGCGGCGCGCGCTGCGACGGCCAGCGCGACCGAGCCGACCAGGACCCCGGTGAGCGCGCCGAAGCCGCGTGAGCCAAGGACGAGCAGCGCCGAGGATCTGGCCGCCGCCAACAGTGCCTGCACCGGTGGCCCGGTGACCTGCTCGTCGAGGATTCCCAGGCCGGGGTGCGCGCGGGAGAGCTGGAGGACGGCGCGGTCGAGCGCGGCGTCCGCACGCTGGAAGGGGACGTCGATCTCCGGCGGCCGGCTGCCGTCCGCCGGCGGGTCGCAGGCGTGCACGACGTGGAGGGGCAGGCCGCGGCGCAGGGCTTCGCGGGCCGCCCAGCCGGCGGCGTCCAGGCTCTCGGACGAGCCGTCGACGCCGGCGGTGATGGTCTGCTGCGTGGGCATGGTGCGCACCTCCGCGGTGCGGTGGGGGCGTCAGCCGGTCCAGGCCCAGGCGGCGACCTCGGGCAGATCGGTGCCGTGGGCGCGGATCCAGGCGTGGTGGCGGGTGCGGGCGTCGGCCATGGCCTGGCGGACGGGAGCGGCGCGGACGCCGAGACGGGGCACGCGGTCGATGACGTCCATGACCAGGCGGTACCGGTCGAGGTCGTTGCGGACGACCATGTCGAACGGCGTGGTCGTGGTGCCCGCCTCCTTGTAGCCGCGTACGTGCAGTTGGGCGTGCCCGGTACGGCGGTAGGCCAGGCGGTGCACCAGCCAGGGGTAGCCGTGGTACGCGAAGATCACCGGCTTGTCGGGGGTGAAGAGGGCGTCGTACTCGGCCTGGGTCATGCCGTGCGGGTGTTCCTCGTGCGGCAGCAGCCGGGTCATGTCGACGACGTTGACCACGCGCACGGCGAGTTCGGGCAGGTGCTCGCGCAGGAGACCGGCCGCGGCCATGACTTCCTGCGTGGGCACGTCGCCCGCGCAGGCGAGCACCACGTCGGGCTCGCGCCCGCCGCTCTCGGACCCGGCCCACTCCCAGATGCCCGCGCCGCGCGCACAGTGGACGCGCGCCTCCTCCAGCGAGAGCCAGTCGAAGCAGGGCTGCTTGCCCGCGACGACGACGTTCACATGGTCCCTGCTGTGCAGGACGTGCTCGGCCACGCAGAGCAGGGTGTTGGCGTCCGGCGGCAGATAGACGCGGACCACCTCGGGGCTCTTGTTGAGCACGTGGTCCACGAAGCCGGGGTCCTGGTGCGAGAAGCCGTTGTTGTCCTGGCGCCAGACGTGCGAGGTCAGCAGGTAGTTGAGGGACGGCACCGGCGCGCGCCACGGCAGCAGGCGCGAGGTCTTGAGCCACTTGATGTGCTGGCCGACCATCGAGTCGACGATGTGGACGAACGCCTCGTAGCTGGAGAACAGGCCGTGGCGGCCGGTGAGGGTGTAGCCCTCCAGCCAGCCCTGGCAGAGGTGTTCGGAGAGGATCTCCGTGACCCGCCCGTCCCCGGCGAGGTGCTCGTCGGTGCCGAGGATCTGTGCCTGCCAGGCCTTGCTGGTGGCGTCGTACAGCGCGGCGAGACGGTTGGACGCCGTCTCGTCCGGCCCCACGACCCGGAAGTCCCGACGCCCGGAGGTGTCCGCCATGATCCGGGCGAGCAGACCGCCCAGGACCCGCGTGGGTTCGTGCAGGGTCGTGCCCGGCTTCTCGACGGGGACGGCGAAGTGCTCCAGCGGCTGCTGGGGCAGCTCGCGGGTGCGCAGACCGCCGTTGGCGTGCGGGTTCGAACCGAGCCGCCGACGACCCTCGGGGACGCAGTCGAGCACCTGCGGGGTGGGGCGGCCGTGCTCGTCGAAGAGTTCCCGGGGCCGGTAGGAGCGCAGCCACGCCTCCAACTGCGCCAGGTGGTCCGGGTTCTCGCGCACGAGGGCGAGCGGCACCTGATGGGAACGCCAGGTGCCCTCGACCGGCTCTCCGTCCACCGTCGCGGGACCGGTCCAGCCCTTGGGCGTACGCAGCACGATCACGGGCCAGCGCGCACGGCCGTGCGAGCCGCCGCTCCGTGCGGCCCGCTGGATCGCGGAGATCCGTTCCAGGGCCTGGTCCATGGCCCTGGCCATGGAGTGGTGCACCTTGCGCGGGTCGTCGCCGCTGACGTGCAGCGGGTCGTGGCCGTACCCCTTGAGCAGGGAGTCCAGTTCGGCCTCGGGGATGCGGGCGAGCACGGCCGGGTTGGCGATCTTGTAGCCGTTGAGATGCAGGATCGGCAGGACCGCGCCGTCGTGGACGGGATCGAGGAACTTGTTGGAGTGCCAGGAGGCCGCCAGCGGCCCTGTCTCCGCCTCGCCGTCGCCGATGACGCAGGTGACGAGCAGACCGGGGTTGTCGAACGCGGCTCCGTAGGCGTGCGCCAGGGAGTATCCGAGCTCACCGCCCTCGTGGATCGAGCCGGGTGTCTCCGGGGCCACGTGGCTCGGGACGCCGCCGGGGAAGGAGAACTGGCGGAACAGCTTCGCCATGCCCTGCGCGTCCCGCGTGACGTCGGGGTACGTCTCGCTGTACGAGCCCTCCAGCCAGGAGTTGGCGAGGACGGCCGGGCCGCCGTGCCCGGGCCCCCACACGCACAGCGCGTCCAGGCCGTGTTCCTTGATGGCACGGTTCAGATGCGTGTGGATGAGGTTGAGGCCGGGCGACGTGCCCCAGTGGCCGAGGAGGCGTGGCTTGATGTGCTCGGCCCGCAGCGGTTCGGTCAGCAGGGGATTGCTCATCAGGTAGATCTGGCCGACGGCCAGATAGTTCGCCGCGCGCCAGTGGGCGTCGAGGGCTGCCGTTCGGACGGGTGTCACGGTGCCTCCTGCATAAGGGGGTTCGGGGGTGGTGCCTGCGTGATCAGGCGTGCGGGACGACGGCCACCGGGCAGGACGAGTGGTGCAGCACGGCGTGGTTGACCGGGCCGAGCTGCATCCCGATGTGTCCCTTGCGGCGCCGGGCGCCGACCACCAGGAGATCGGCGGTGCGGGAAGCGGCAAGGAGCGCGGTGCGCGCGTGTCCCTCGACGATCTCCCGGCGGACCGTGATCTCGGGATGGGCGGCCATCGCGTCCCGCACCAGATCCTCGACCAGTTCCGTGGCCCGGCGCTGGTGGTCGTCATAGGCCGTCGAGGGGAAGTCGGGGGCCTCCCGGGCGGGGCAGCGCCAGGCATGGACGACATCCACGGTGGCGTTGCGCGCCGCTGCCTCGCGGAGGGCGAACTCCACCGCGCTGTCCGCCTCCTGGGCGTCGTCGACGCCGACGGCGACGGTGCGGAACCCGCCCCGCAGATTCTTCTCGCCGCCGCGCACGACGAACACGGGCGACGCGGCGTGCGCGGCGACCGACAGGCTGATCGAACCGAGCAGCAGCTCGGCGAGTTCACCGCGGCCCCGGCTGCCGACCACGAGGGCGCCGGCCTCCGGGCTGATCAGGGAGAGCGCGACGGCCGGGTCCTCGGGCAGCACCTCGCTCGTCACCTTCACGGTGGTGGTGCGCCGCAGCGCACGCTCGACCGCCGAGGCCGCGATGTGGTCCGAAAGGGCTTGTACAGACGTCCGGTTGATGTCGAAGGACGGTTCGTGCCCCTCGTACCACTCCCACCTCGACGCATGGACGACATGCAGCGGCACCCCTCGCGTCGCGGCCTCGTCCACCGCCCAGTCCAGTGCTCGCAGGCTCGGATCCGAGCCGTCGACTCCGACGATCAGGGGCTTGTCCACGCTGCCACCACCTTCCGGCACGCCCCCGCAGGGGCCCTGCTTGGGACGGTTCCACCGAGGAGGCCGACCGGGGAGGGGGTGAACCGGCCTCGGTGGCGGACGGATGTCGCCGCCCCCTCTTCGCCGCAACCACGCCCCGTCGACTTCCGGTCGCGGCGAGTGACGACTGTGGCCGACAGACACCTGTTCGATGTTGTCGGCCGCCCCTAGGGTGGCGGATGCCCCAGACCTCGGCGTTCCACCTTTCTGTGTCGTTTTCAACTGACAGTGGGAGAGCCGGGATGTCGCGCCCTGGGAAGCATTCGCAGACAGCCGCCGACGGCAGCAGACCGTCGGGCCCGGCGTCCTTGTCCCACGTCGCGGCCACAACGCCTCGCCCGGCAGCTGCCCCCGGTGGCCGCCTGCCGGTGCGAGGGCGGCGGCCTTTCCCGGCCCGGGGAACATCCACGATGTTCCGCAATCCCCGTGCGGCTCCCGGGAAAGGCCGTACCGCGGCTCCCCGCCCACGTCCTGGAACCGGCGCGCAACCCCGTCACGGAAGAGGAACCTCGGCATGAACATCCTGGTCGGCTACACCGGGGTGCACGGCTCCACCCATGGCATCGCGGAGCGTCTCGCGACGCGGCTCGCCGAGTGCGGGCACGTCACGGTCGTCGTGCCGTTGGCCGCGGAGCAGAAGACGGGCGGCTACGACGCCTTCGTGCTGGGCAGCGCGGTGCACCACGGCGCCTGGCTCGGGCAGGCCACGGACTTCATCCGCAGCCACCCCAGCACCCTGGCGACGCACCCCACATGGCTGTACAGCGTCTGCCTGCCGCCCCACGCCGGACGCTGGCCCGCCCGGCGCAGCGCCGAGCCCCGCCAACTGGACGGCATCCGCTCCCTCATCCGCCCCTGGGAGCACCAGATGCTGGCCGGGGCCGTCTACCGCGACCACGTGCCGCGGTGGCGGCACTTGGCCTTCCGGGCACGCGGCGGACGGTACGGCGACCACCGGGACTGGAAGGCCGTCGACAACTGGGCCGAGCGCATCCACCGCGGGCTCGCGGGCGTCGACGGCACCGACACAGGCCTGTGACGCCGCGGGCCACCACCGGCCGACGCGGCCAGGACGCGCCCGCCGCCGCCGGACGCGGCGAACCCGCGGACGCCCCGCTGGGCGGCACGCGCAGCCTGTTGGAGGCGGTACTGCGGGAACTCAACCAGGGCCTGCACAGTCACCGGCCCGGTCAGCAGCCGATACCACGGCCCGGTCCGAGCGACAACAGCTCGGAGACCAGCGGCAGTTGACGGTGTTGTGGCGGCCACCGCCATTCTGCGCCCGTTGCGCGGGCTCCTACGGTTGCCGGCACCCCGGCGTCCCGCTCCGCGGCAGGAGCGGACGGACTCCGGGGTCGCGTGATCCGCCCCGGAGACCGCGTCGCCCTGTGTCGGGAGCCGCCATGCCGTCGTACGAGAGACGTTCGAACCCGCCGCCGTCCCCAGTACCCCCTCGCCGTGCGACCCGGCGGGGCCGGTGGCGTCGGGCCCTGGGGCGGGCGACCGCCCTCGTGGGCCTGGTCGTTGCCGCGGCGGTGTCCGCACCGTCGCCCGCGGCGCAGGCGGCGCAGTCCGCCGTCGCCCTGGAGAGGGTCGGCGACTTCGGCGCCAATCCGGGCAGCCTGAACATGTACGTGCACCGGCCGGCCACCCTGGCGGCCGAGCCCGCGGTGGTGGTGGCCCTGCACGGTTGCACCCAGAGCGCGCAGTTGTACGCCGACAACGCGGGCCTGGTGAAATTCGCCGACCAGTACGGCTTCCTGCTCGTCTTCCCCGAGCAGACCTCCGCCAACAACAGCAGCAAGTGTTTCAACTGGTTCCAGCCGGGAGACACCCGGCGCGGGCAGGGCGAGGCCGCCTCGATCCGCCAGATGGTGGCGCATGCCGCTGCCGCGTACGGCACCGACCCGGAACGGGTCCATGTCACCGGCCTGTCGGCGGGCGGTGCCATGACGTCGGTGCTGCTCGCCACCTACCCGGACGTGTTCACGGCGGGCGCCGTCGTCGCGGGCCTCCCGTACGACTGCGCCGACGACGTGCTGTCGGCCTACGGCTGCATGAGCCCCGGCGTCGACCGCACCCCATCGGCCTGGGCACAGGGCGTCCGTGACGCCCACCCCGGCTACGCAGGACCCTGGCCCCGGGTGGCGATCTGGCAGGGCGACAACGACCCCACCGTCGCCAAGAAGAACGCCGACGAACTGCGTGACCAGTGGACCGCCGTCCACGGCCTGGACCAGAGCCCGGACCGCACCTCCGCCATCGGCCCCAACTCGACCCGCAGGGAGCAGTACCTGAGCGCGGACGGCGCCACCGCCGTGGAGGTCGACCGGGTGCCCTCCATCGCCCACGGCACCCCGGTCGACCCGGGGACGGGCGCGCAGCAGTGCGGCGCGACCGGGACGGCGCACTTCATCGACTCCATCTGCTCCAGCTACTGGATCACCGGCTTCTTCGGCCTGGACGGCGCCGATCCGGACCCCGGCGGTCTGCCGGCCCCCCGCGGCCTGGCCAGGACCGGCGCCACCGACACGTCCGTCACCCTGAACTGGAACAGCGTCAGCGGCGCCGCGTCGTACGCCGTGTACCGGGACGGCGCACGGATCGCCACCCCCACCGGACCGCCGTTCACGGACACCGGCCTCAGCCCCGGCGGCAGCCACACCTACAGCGTGGCCGCCCGCGACGCGTCCGGCGCGGAAGGGGCGCGGTCGGCGCAAGTCACCGCCGCCACCACGGGCTCCGCCGCGAAGTGCTGGACGGCGAACAACTACCAGCACGTCCAGTCCGGACGGGCCACCACCAGCGGCGGCTACGTCTACGCCAAGGGCTCCCACCAGAACATGGGCCTCTACAACACCGCCGTCACGCACACCCTCAAGGAATCGCCGGCCGGCCACTACGTCATCGCCGACGGCACCTGCCCCTGACGGACCCCGCACAGCACCGCGGCGGTGGCGCCGGACCTCGGTCCAGCCACCGCCGCTCCACGTCGTCGCCGTACGCATCCGCACATCCACCGGAGGTACCCGTGCCCGCCACAGATCCGCCCGCACCCCTGCCCGGCAGGACGCGCCCCGCCCGGTCGCTCCGCGGTGCCCTCGCCCTGACGGCACTGCTCGTCCCCCTCGCCGCGGTACCGGCGGCCGCCGAACAGCCCGGCGGGCCCCACGGCGGCGCCGCAGGGCACTGCGCCTCGTCGGCGCGGCTGAAGGTGCCGGGCGCCGAACGCCAGGAGACGTCCTGCCTGGCCGAGTTGACGACCGCGGGGACGGTCTCCTCCGGCCACACCGACCCGGCCGACTGGGCGGGACTGACCCCCGCCGGACTCACGACGCCGCGCGGGGTGCCCGGCATCCAGATCGACGGCTACTTCCCCGACACCTCGGCGACCAACACCAACCACGGCTGGAAGCACGACGCGCAGTTCGTCCTCCGCCTGCCCGACCGGTGGAACGGCGGCCTGGTGGTCGCGGGCACCCCCGGGGTCCGCGAGCAGTACGCCAACGACCGGGCGATCGGCGACTGGGCGCTCTCCCGGGGCTACGCGTTCGCCTCGACCGACAAGGGCAACACCGGCGCCGCCTTCCACCGGGACGGAGCCGAGCCCGGCGACGCGATCGCCGAATGGTACGAGCGCGTCACCCAACTGACCCGCGCCGCACGGACCGTGGTCGCCCAGCGCTACCACCGGCCACCCGCGCGCACGCTGGCCACCGGCATGTCCAACGGCGGGTATCTGGTGCGCTGGCAGCTGGAGAACCATCCCGAGCTCTACGACGGGGGAGTGGACTGGGAAGGCACACTGTGGAGGGCCAAGGGCCCCAACCTGCTCGACTTCCTGCCGCCCGCGCTGCGCGCCTATCCCGTCCACGCGGCGGGCGGCGAAGGAGCGGGCCGAGCCCATCGCGAGCTGGTCGCCGCCGGCTTCCCCGCCGGTTCGGAGTTCCTGTGGCCCTACCACCACCAGGTCTACTGGGACCTGACCCAGCGGATCTACCGCGAGGAACTGGATCCGGGGTACGACGGCGCGACCGAGGCCGGAACTCCCTTCTGCGCACCGGGGACACCGGCGTGCGACGCCGACTACGCGTACGGGTCCCGCCCTCGGGAGGTCCGCGACGCCGTCGAGAAGATCGCCCTGACCGGACGGATCGGCAAGCCGCTGATCACCCTGCACGGCACCCTCGACGTCCAGCTGCCCATCAGTAGAGATTCGGACATCTACGCGAAGATGGTGCGCGGCGCGGGCCGCGGCGCGATGTTCCGCTACTACCGCGTCGAAGACGGCACGCACGTCGACTCGCTCGTCGACAGCTTCCCCGACAGGCTGCGGCCCCTGGTGCCCTGCCACCGCTCGGCCTTCACGGCGATGGAGGCCTGGATCGGCAGGGGAGAGAAGCCGCCGCCCAGCCGGACGATCCCGCGTCCTCAGGCAGCCCAACCGGCCGATCTGCTGACCCGCTGCCCCCTCGCCAGGCATTAGTTTCGGCCAAGCCCCGGCAGGCGAACGCCTGCCGGAAGGCAGGCTTCCTCAACGACGAGCCAAAAATGCCGAGTTGACCTAAGATCGCCACGCTCCCCATTCGTAAGGGAGTTCGGTGCGTTCGGGGAGGGTTCGTTCGTTGTGGTGAAGGTGTGCAGGATCGCCGGGTCAAGTGCGCCGTGGTGAGCCGTCTCAAGCGCGGATCCGTGGGCCGCGAGGCCGTGGTGTGGCTGTTGGCCGTGGTGCTCGCGGCCGCGGGAGCGGTGCTCGCCGCGCTCGACGCGGCGGCCGAGTGGCGACAGGTGCTGGCCGGCGGCTGCGCCGCGGTCGCGGTGCTGCTGCTCGCCTGGGTGCTCGTGCTGGTCCGGCAGCTGTCCGCCGAACGGGCCGACCGGGCCCGGCAGGAACGGCTTGCCGCGGCCCGGCAGGCCGAGGTGACGCACCTCGCCGGTGTGCGGCTCCCGGCGATCGCGGAGCGGGTGCGCGCCGGGCAGCGACTGGAGGGTGTGCCGGGGCCGTTGGCACCGCCGGGGGAGACCGGTGAGGAGTTCGCGCGGGCGCTGGCGGCCGTGGCCGTCGCGCTGGGCTCGGACGAGGCGGTACGCCGCGAGCGCGGCCTGCGGGACTCGGTGCAGGCCGCCTTCGAGTCCGTCGCACGCACCATGCACGCGATGGCCACCGTGCAGCAGCAGGTCCTGGACCGCGTCGAGCGCTCCATCGACGACCCGCACCTCATGGGCGAGGTGATGAAGGCCGACCACGCGGCCGCGCAGATGACCCGCAAGGCCCAGACGCTCCTGGTGATGTGCGGCATCTGGCCCGCGCGCCGCGAGACACGGCCGGTCTCGCTGTACGACTGCGTACGCGGCGCACAGTCGCGGATCGTGGAGTACAGCAGGATCGAGGTGCACGGCGGCCAGACGCTCTACGCGGTGCCGCCCGCGGTGGAGGGCCTGATGCACGCCATCGCCGAACTCCTGGAGAACGCCACGGTGTTCTCGCCCTCGCGCTCCCAAGTCGTCGTCACCATCCGCGAGGTGGGCGCCGGAGCGGTCCTGGAGATCGACGACGGCGGGCTCGGGATGCCGCCGGACGTGCTGCACCGGGCGATGGGCCAGCTCCGCGACGACCAGGACCTGGCCCGCCTCGGCGCGGTGCCCCGACTGGGCCTGGCCTGCGTGGGCCGCTGGAGCCGGGAGCTGGGCTTCAACGTGGAGCTGAGCGGGGCCTCTGCCTACGGCGGCACGCGCGCGGTGACGTTCGTGCCGTTCCGGCTGCTGACCGAACCGCCCTCGCACCTCACGGGATCCCACCGCAACAGCGCCCAGGCGACCGCGCCGCAACAGGCCGCCGAGCCCGACCCCCTGGGCCCTCCCGCGCACGTGCACGAACGGCACGACCCGGCCGAGCACCTGGAACTGTCCGTCCGGGCCGCACCGGTCACGCCCCCCGCGGGCGAGACACCGGTCGGCCTGCCCCGGCGCAGGAACCGCCGCCAAGCGGCCCCGGCCACGGCCGCGGCCCGCAGGCCGATGCCGGAGCAGCGGCAGGCGCCCCCGGCCGCACCCGCGACCCCCTGGACGCCGGAGGCGGCGCGCGCGTCGATCGCCAGCGTGGTGTCCGGTTCGCTGCGCGGCCGCGCGGCCCTCGACGCGGACCAGGCCTCCGCGCGGGACGCGGACCCGTCGGCCGAGCCCGCGCAGACCGCGACACCGTCGCAACCCCCCACCCCCGACGAGCATGACGGAGGCCGGCCGTGACCGGAATCATCAACCCCCTTCCCGACCTGGGCTGGATGCTCCGCCCGCTGATCGAGATCCCCGGGGTCCGGCACAGCGTGGTGGTCTCCGAGGACGGCCTGCGGCTCGGACACGCGTCCGCCGAGAACCTCTCCGGGCCCGTCGCCGACCTGAGCGTCGCCGAAGCCGAGTCCCTCTCCGCGGCCTGCGCGGCGATGACCATGACGGGCCGCTCCACGACCTCGCTCCTCTTCGGGTCCGGCGCCGGCGTACGGCAGTTGATGCTGGAGTCCGACCACGGGTTCGTGCTGTTCACGCACGCCGGTGTGGGCGCGCACCTGGGGGTCGCCACCGACCTGGACGCGGACGTGGGCCTGGTGGCCCAGCAGATGCAGCTGCTCGTGGTGAAGATCGGCGCGCACCTGAGCAGCCAGCCGCGGGATCCGGCCGCCGCGGCGTCATGACGGACCCGCGGCCGGAGGAGCCGACGGCCTCGGCGGTCCGCCCGTACGTGATCACGCGCGGGCGGGCGGCATCCGACACCGAGGCGCTGGCCTGGGAGTCCCTGGTGATGGCGACGGACGCGGCGTTTCCCGCGTCGCTCCAGCCCGAGCACCAGACCATCCTGGCGCACTGCCAGGGACTCCTCTCGGTGGCCGAGGTGGCCGCCCACATCGGCCAGCCCCCTTCGGTCGTCCAGGTGCTGCTCTGCGATCTCCTCGAATGGGGGCTCATCGTGACCCGCCCGCCCGTGCCCCCGGCCGAACACACCGATGTGACCATGCTCAGAAAGGTCCTCCATGGTCTCGAAAGCCGCCTCTGACGCGCCGTCCCGGGACCCGCGACCAGCCGGCTCCGGGAAGTACCTCACCTCCAGCGTCGCGGGCGCCGCCAAGATCCTGGTCGTCGGACCGCTGGGGGTGGGCAAGACCACCTTCATCGGCACCGTCTCGGAGATCAAACCCCTGTCCACCGAGGCCGTCATGACCCAGGCGGGCGCCCGGGTCGACACCGTCGTGGCCGACGGCAAGACGACCACCACCGTGGCCCTGGACTTCGGCCGGATGACCATCGACGGGGAGCTGGTGCTCTACCTGTTCGGCACCCCCGGCCAGCAGCGCTTCCTGCCCGCGTGGCGGGACCTGGCCAAGGGCTCGCTCGGCGCGCTTGCCCTGGTGGACACGCGTGACCTGGAGGCGTCCTTCGACGCCCTGGGCAACCTGGAGGAGCTCGGACTGCCCTTCGCGGTGGCCGTCAACGTCTTCCCCGACAGCCCCCGGCACAGCGCCGACGACCTGCGCGCCGCCCTCGACCTGCTCCCCGACACCCCCGTGGTGGCCTGCGACGCACGCGACCCCGCGTCCTCGGTCCGGGCCCTGATCGCCCTCGTCAGCCACCTCATCCACGTCGCCACGGAGACCTCATGACCTCGCCCCACCCCGCGGCCGGGCCGCCCACCCGCTGCCCGGTCACCGGAGCCCCGGCGCCGGTGACCGCGCTGTACGGACCCGACCTCGACGGCGACGCCCTGCCCGCCCTGTACGAGCAACTGCGCGGCGCCCATGGACCGGTGGCCCCCGTCGCCATCGCCCCCGGCGTCGACGCCTGGCTCGTCATCGGCCACCGCGAAGTGCTCCAACTGACCCGCGACGAGCAGGACTTCTCGCACGATCCGCGCCGCTGGAGCCTGCTGCGGGAGGGCCGGGTGCCCGCCGACTCGCCGATCCTGCCCATGGTCGGCTGGCGGCCCGCCCTGCTGTTCGCCGACGGACAGCAGCACCGGCGGATGCGCGCGGCCGTCTCCGCCGCGCTCGCCGGGATCAACGGCCACGAACTGCGGCGCTCCGTGCGGGCCGAGGCCGAGCGGGTGATCGTCTCGTTCGCCGAGCGCAGCGAGGCCGACCTGGTGGCCGACTACGCGCGCAAGCTGCCGATGCGCGTCATCACCGCGCTGCTCGGCGTGGACGAACAGACCGGCCGCCACCTGGTGGAGGCCGTCGCCGGAACGGTCGCCGCCACCGCTGATTCCGCCGACGCCAGCAAGCGCATGGGCGCGATCCTGCTCCAGCTCATCGAGGAGAAGCGTCGCCGCCGCGGCAACGACATCACATCGGCCCTGCTGCACCACCCGGCCCGGCTCACCGACGAAGAGGTCCTGCACAACCTCGTGGTCATGTTCGTCGCGGGCAACCAGACCACCGTCAACTGGATCGCCACCACCCTGCGCATCCTGCTGTGCGACCCGCAGTTCCGCTCCTCGCTGACCGGCGGCCACCTCAGCGTGGACGACGCGCTCGACCTGGTGCTGTGGCGCTTCCCGCCCACCCAGAACTTCCCCGCCCGCTACGCCACCCGCGACATGACCTTCGGCGGGCAGTCCATCCGCACCGGCGACATGCTCATCCTCGGTCTGGCCGGCGCCAACGCGGACCCGCAGATCCTCCCGGACGACGGCACACCGGTCGTGGGCAACCGCTCCCACCTGGCCTTCGGCGCGGGCCCGCACATCTGCCCCGCCCAGGACCCGGCCCGGCTCATCACCCGCACCGCCGTGGACACGATCCGCCACCGGCTGCCCGACCTCGAACTGGCCATCCCGCAGAGTGATCTTCAGTGGATCAAGTCGCCCTGGAGCAGGGGACTGGCCGCCCTCCCCGTCAGCTTCACCGCCCCTGTCCTGCCCCAGCACCCGGCCCCCTCGCCGGAGCCCCAGCCCGTCCTCTGACCGGCCACGCCGCCACCTGCGCAGCGCGCCCGCCCCGCCCCCTCGACGCCCCCTCGACCAGGAGAGCCCCGTTGAACACGTCACCGGCGAACACCGCAGCCGACCAGCCGTACCGCTTCGACCCGGCCGGCGGCTGCCCGCACGCGGACAACGCCCGCCTCCTGGCGCGCGGCGCCGTGGCGTCGGTCGTCCTGCCCGGTGACGTACAGGGCATGGCGGTCCTCGGCCACGACGCGCTCAAGGAGTTCCTCGCGCACCCCGATGTCGCCAAGAACGCCCAGCACTTCGCCGCCCTGCAGGCCGGCGAGATAGCCGACGGCTGGCCGCTGAAGACATTCGCGACGGTGCAGGGCATGACCACCGCCGACGGCACCGACCACCGCAGGCTGCGCTCCCTGATGGGCAAGGCGTTCACGCCGCGCCGGGTGGCGGAGCTCCAGCCGCGGATCACGGCCCTGACCACCCAGCTGCTCGACGACCTGGAAGAGGCCGCCGCGGGCGACGGCATCGCGGACCTGCGCAAGCACTTCGCGCTGCCGCTTCCCATGGGAGTCATCTGCGAGCTCCTGGGCGTGGACGCCGAGTACCACGACCGCCTCCACCACCTGTCGAACCAGATCGTCGCCACCGACATCGGCCCCGCAGAGGCGATGGCCGCCAACCGGGAGATGGTGGAAGTCCTCGGCGCGGTCGCCGCCGCCCGCGCCGCGAGCCCGGGAGACGACCTCACCACCGCCCTGATCGCGGCCCGGGAGGAGAACGGCGACCGGCTCAGCCCGCACGAGCTGATCGGCACCCTGATGCTCACGATCATCGCCGGGCACGAGACCACCCTGAACCTGATCACCAACGCCGTACGCGCCCTGTGCACCCACCGCGAACAGCTCGCCCTGGCCAAGGCCGGCAAGGTGGCGTGGGCCGACGTGGTGGAGGAGACCCTGCGCTGGGACAGCCCCGTCAGCTACTTCCCCTTCCGGTACCCGACCCGCGACCTCACGCTCGACGGCACGGTCATCCCCCAGGGCACCCCCGTACTGGCCGGCTACTCCGCGGCGGGCCGCGACAAGCAGGCCCACGGCACCGACGCCGACCGCTTCGACATCACCCGCGACAACACCGCCACCCGGCACCTGTCCCTGGGCCACGGCGCACACTTCTGCATGGGCGCCCCGCTGGCCCGCATGGAGGCCACGATCGCCCTGGAGCAGCTGTTCAGCCGCTTCCCCGACCTGGACCTCGCCGTCCCGGAGGCCGCACTGCCCCGCCACGCCTCATTCGTGGGGAACAGCGTGCAGAAGCTGCCCGTGCGAGTGGGGGCCCGGCGGCCGTAACCGGTCAGCGGGGGTGGCCGTCGGGACCCCGGAAGCACCGCTCAGGCCAGGACCTTCTCCTTGGCCTTCTCGTACTCCTCGGTGGTGATGTCGCCGTTCTTCCTCAGTTCGGCGAGCTTCGCCAGCTCGTCGACGTGGCCGTCGCCCGGGCCGGAACCGGCCGCCTTCTGTACATAGCTGCGGAACGCCTGTTCCTGCTGCTTGGCCTGGGCCACGTCCCGCTCGCCCATGCTGCGGCCGCGGACGATGAGGTACACGAGGACGCCGAGGAAGGGGAGGACCAGCACGAAGATGAGCCAGCCCGCCTTCCACCAGCCGCTGAGCGTGTGGTCACGGAACAGGTCGGTGATCACCTTGAACAGCAGGAAGAACCACATGATCCACAGGAACAGATAGAGCATGGTCAGGAACAGGTTCAGGAGCGGGTAGTCGTCCACGGCGGATGCCCCTTTCGCGGAGTCCGCGAGGTCGCGGAATCACTTCCGGTCAGATGAGTCAGGCATATCCCTGAAACGGGAGTCCTGCATCTCGGGCGGCGGGCCGCCGCCCGGCCGAAGACCGAGGGGATACGCGGTGCGGTCCTGCCAGCGCGTGCCGTCCCAGACGATCAGGTGCACCTCGCGGACACGGCAGGTCAGCGGCAAGAAGGGCTCAAGATCGGCCTGCAGCGCGTCGTACGCGGCGTCCTGGGTGGCGGGGCCCTCACTGTTCGCGACCGTCAGATGCGGGGCGAGCGGGGTGTCGAATATCCCCCGGTAGGGCACGGCCTCGGGCCAGCGCCGGGTCAGGTCCTTGGCCAGACCGGTGACCGGGGCGTGCGGCCACGGATCGAGGTAGAGCACCCCGGGATAGCGGGCGAACTCGGCGAACGTCAGGGTGAAGGCGTCGTGCCCGGCGAAGAGAGCGGCCAGATCGCGGTGGGCCGCGGTGTCCAGACGGCTCTCGTGGACGAAGGGGTAGAGCACCGTCACATGGGCGGGAAAGCCCGCCCGGACCAGCGGATCGGCTTCGGGGACCTTGATGGTGAGCGCGGTGTCACCCGGTACGTCCGGCCACCCGACCGCCGCGGGCTCGCGCTCGGCACGCTCTGCGTCGACGTTCATCACGCGCCATGATCGCACCGGCGGAGATTGCCCCCGCACTCGCGGAATGGGCGGGCCCCCGCACGATGTTCGACGTGACATGACGACCGATCAGCGCACGATCACCAACCCGGACACCCTCCACGACCCGACACCGTTCGGCTACAGCCACGCCGTCTCGGCACCCGGCGAACTCGTCTTCATCGGCGGCCAGTACGCCTCCGACGCGACCGGCGCCCCCGTGCCCGGCGCCTTCGCCGCCCAGGTGGACCTGGCCTTCGACAGGCTGCGGTCGGCCCTGGAAGGGGTCGGCCTCGGCTACGAACACGTGGTCCGGCTCGGCACCTTCATCGTCGACCACGACCTGGAGAAGCTGGAGGTCCTGGGCAAGGCGCTTGAGGCCCGCTTCGGCGACCGGCTGCCGGCCCAGACACTGAGCGGTGTGGCTTCTCTCGCCCTGCCGGGGATGCTGTTCGAGGTCGACGCGGTGGCGGTGCGGCCGTAGTGACGACAGGCATGGAGAACAGCGCCCTCCTCGTGATGGACGTCCAGCGCGACGTGGTGGACCTCGCCGACGACGGCTCCGGATATCTGCCGCGCCTGCGCCGGGCGATCGACGGAGCCCGTGCGGCGGACATCCCCGTGATCTACGTGGTGATGGAGCTACGGCCCGGCCGGCCGGAAGTCAGCGCCCGCAGCAAGGTGCTCACCACCGTCGTACAGGCGGGCCTGTTCACCGAGGGTGAGCCCGGCACCGAGATCCACCCCGACATCGCGCCCCGGCCGGGCGACCCGGTGGTCGTCAAGCGACGCGCGAGCGCGTTCTCCGGCAGCGACCTCGACCTGGTGCTCAGGGCCCGGGACATCGACAGCCTGGTTCTCACCGGCATCGCCACCAGCGGCGTAGTGCTGCACACCGCGTGTCACGCCAACGACCGGGACATCGGGCTGACCGTCCTGGCGGACGCCTGCCTCGACCTGGACCCCGATGTGCACGAGACCCTGACCCGGAAGCTGTTCCCGCAGTGGGCGCAGGTGCTCGCCGTCGAGGAGTGGGTCAAGGCCGTCGCACCGGGGTAGCGCCGCCCGCTCAGACCTCGGTGACGGCCGTCAGGATCACGGCGGAGTCGTCAAGCGCGGTCAGGCCGTGCCGCTCGTGCGGGATGGGAGCGAACTCGCCCTCGCCCAGTTCCAGCACACCGCTCTCCGAGGTGAGCCCGACCCGGCCGCGCAGGACGAACAGGGTCGCGGCCGTGGGCGTGTCGTGCTCGCTGAGCTCGGTTCCGGTGGTGAGCACGATGAGGCTCTGCCGCAGCGGACCGTCGTGCAGGAGCAGCTCGGCGCTGCGCCCGTGGGCGGCGGTGCGGGCCTTCTCGAGATGCTCCCCGACGAGGGCGTAGAGATCGGCCACGGTAGGTCCCTTCGACGGAGCGCGTGTGCGTGGGTGCGGGCACGCGTCCCCCAGTGTTCCCGCTGCCCGTGCGGGCCGCATCCGGCAGCCGGAACCCGATCACCCGATGGTGGCGTCCTACCGGGCACGTCGCGCTCACGGCCGAGGGAGCGTGGATACGGAGGGGAAGCGAGTGGAGCGGGCGGACAGCGGCGCGGTGCCGGGGACGCGGACCGCACGGCTTCGGCGACACCTGCCCCGCGGCGCCTGGCTGCGCTGGGGCGCGGAGGCGACAGGCCGCTCGCCCTGGGCGCGCGGCCGGATTCTCGCCGCGCTCGCCGTGCTGACCGGGGGACTGCTGGCCTTCCACTCCGCCGTGCCCAACACCGTCGGCCGCATCGGCAGCCTCCTGGAGACCTTCCTGCCCTGGCTCGGCCTCGCCGTTCCCCTGCTGCTCGTCCTGGCCCTGCTGCGCCGCTCGGCCGTCGCGCTGGTGGCCCTGCTGCTGCCCGCCGCCGTCTGGGCCACCCTCTTCGGCGGGCGGGTGGCAGCCGGGGACCGCGGCGCCCACGACATCACGGCGGTCCAGCACAACGTCAGCGACGTGAACACCGACCCCGCGGGCACCGCCCGCGCCCTGATCGACTCCGGACCGGACCTCATCGCCCTGGAGGAGCTGACGTCCTCCGCGCTGCCGGTGTACGACAGAGTTCTGGCGCCGAGCTATCCCCACCGGGCGGTGCGGGGCACGGTCGGCCTCTGGTCGAAGTTCCCGCTCACGGACATCCGGACGGTGGACATCAGGCCGGAGGGGGTCGGGAGGGACTGGAACCGCGGGGTGCGGGCGAAGGCGCGTACACCGTGGGGCGATGTCGCGGTGTACGTCGCCCACTTGCCCTCGGTGCGCGTGCGGTTGAGCGGATTCAGTTCCGGCCGGCGCGACGAGAGCGCCGCTCTGCTGGGCGCGGAGCTGGCCGCCGAGAGGCTGGACCGGTTGATCCTGCTGGGCGACCTCAACAGCACGGTGGACGACCGCGGACTGGACCCGGTCCTCACGCGACTGGACTCGGTGGCCCGGGACTTCGACTTCAGCTGGCCCGCCGCCTTCCCCGTGTCCCGCATCGACCACGTCATGGCCCGCGCGGCGACGGTCACCCACGTCCGGTCGCTGCCCGCCACCGGCAGCGACCACCTGCCCGTCGCCGCCGACCTCACCTTCGCCCCCTGATCAGGAGCTCTGCCGCCGCCAGTCGGCCTGCGCGGTGTTGAGCTGGTCGGCGAGGTCGTCCAGGAAGTCCTTCGCGCCGGTCTTGCCGAGCAGGACCTTCTGGAAGGCGGGTTCGTTCTCGGCCTTGGAGATCGTGTTCCAGTCCGGCAGGTAGTACGGCAGCTGAACGATCGTGGTGGCGGGGGAGTCGAGTGCCTCGGCGGCCAGGCGCGTCGGCTCGGACTTCTCGACCCAGGCGTCCTTGACGGCCTTCTTGTTGGCGGGGATCAGGCCGGCGGACTCGTTGAACTTCGAGCTCGCCTCGTGCGAGGAGGCGAACTCGATGAACTTCCACGCGGCCTTCTTCTTGGTGCTGGTCTTGAAGATCGAGAGTCCGTCGATCGGATTGGACACCTGGACGCGTTTGCCGCCCGTCGCCTTCGGGTTCGGCAGACCGCGGAACTTTCCGGGGCCGAGGGCTTTCACGTGGTCCTGGTAGGAGCCCAGGTTGTGGCTGAGCATGCCGATCCGGCCGCCGTCCCACTGGGCGACCATCTGCGTGAAGTTGTTGTTGAGGTCGGCGGCCGGGGTCGTCTTCTTGTAGAGGGCCGCGTACTTCTCCAGGGCCGCGACGTTCCTCGGGTCGTTGACCGTGGTCTTCGTCTCGTCCGCGTTCCAGAAGGACTTGATGCCGCTCTGTCCGTACATCGCGTCCAGGGCCTGGGCGATGGACCCCACACCGCCGCGGATGGTGTAGCCGAACTGGTTCTCGTCCTTGGCGGTGAGGCGGTCGGCCGCTGCGTAGAACTTCTTCCAGGTGGTCGGCGCCTCCAGACCGGCGGCCTTGAAGAGGTCGGTGCGGTAGTACATGACACCGTTGTTCGCGGAGGTCGGGACCATGAGCAGCTGCGACGTGCCGCCCGCCGAAGTCGTCGACGCGAGCATGCTCTTGCTGAGCTCGCCGTCCAGAGGACTCTCGGCCAACCGGTCATCCAGCGGCTCCAGCGCACCCTGGGCGGCGATCGCGGCGAGCATGGCGGCGCCGACACCGCCGACGTCCGGCAGGCCGCCGCCCTGAATGGAGTTGTCGTACTTCGACTGGGCGTTCTCGGCGGGGACGCCGACGTAATCGACCTTGATGTCCGGGTACTTCTTCTCGAAGTCCTTGATGATCTCCAGCCAAATGCCCCGGCGGACGGCCGTGTTGTTGTCCCAGAAGGTGATGGTCCCCTTGCCGGACCCCTCGCTGCCCGCGTCGCCCGCGATGCCCGAGCCGTCGTCCCCGCACGCGGTGGCGGTGACGCCGAGGAGGAGGGACAGGGCTATGGCGGCGGCAGGGGTGGAACGACGGGGGCCCTTGCGGATGCGGGAACTCATGGTGGGTTCTCCTCCTCTGAACTCTTGCTCTGAACTTCGGATCTGAACTCTGGTCGGCTGAGCCAACACGGCCCGTGCGTACACCGCGTATGGCATACCGCGTCTCGTATATGACATACGAAGCGCGGCGAATCGAAGCTAGGAGCAGGTAGTTGGTTCGTCAACGCATCTGACAAACTTGCTCCGGGAAGATGCCGGGATGGGATACGACCTACAAGCAGTCATCGGCGGCCGGGTGTCGCGCACCGCCTCGCAGGATCTGCCCGCCGCGCGGCTGGCTTCGATCGGGCAGGGCCTGCGGCCGGACCGGTCTCAGGCGCTGCGGCGGCTGGGCGTGGTGGCGGGCGCAGGCGAGGACGAGTTCGATGCCGTGGGGTTGGGCCGGCATCGCAGCGTCGAGGGATGGCTCGGCCGAGGCACGAGAGGTTCCGTACACGGTGCGCTGGTTCGCCTCGCGGAGGACGGCGGCGTGCTTCCGAACACCCGTGACCCATCGGTATGTTGAGTCCGTCTGCTTCTCGCGTTGGGGGAGGGGCGCGCGGGGTTGGCCGTCACCAGGCGGCCGATTCGTGCGCCCCGGCACCGAGAGGAGGAGATATGGCCGAGCGCAAGTCGTCCATGCGGACAAAGGTGGGGCAGGACCTCGCGACACGTATCACAGCGGCCCTGGTGGGCCGCGCCCTGTGGGCGGTGATCGTCGAGTTCTTCCGGCGCGACCTTTGAGGGCCTGAACAGCCCTGACAGCGTTCAACGGCGCCCCTCGGCAACCCCCATTCCGAGGGGCGCCGCACTGCGCCCGTTCTGTCGCCTAGAGGAAACTCACGTTCTGGGCCAGGGCGAGGTTGCTCGAGTAGTTGATGGTGTTCGTCGCCGGGCGCATGTACGCGCGCCAGGCGTCCGAGCCGGACTCGCGACCCCCGCCCGTCTCCTTCTCGCCGCCGAACGCGCCCCCGATCTCGGCACCTGACGTGCCGATGTTGACGTTGACGATGCCGCAGTCGGAGCCCTCGGAGGACAAGAAGAGCTCGGCCTCCTGCTGGTCGCGGGTGAAGATGCTGGAGGAGAGTCCCTGCGGGACGTCGTTGTGCAGCGCGATGGCCTCCTCCAGGGTGTCGTAGGTCAGGACGTACAAGATGGGCGCGAAGGTCTCCTGACGTACGACGTCGGTCTGTTCGTCGACTCGGACGACGACCGGTTCGGCGTACGCGGACCGCGGCGCCGCATCCGCAAGGCGCCGGTTGCCGCCGGCGAGGATCTTGCCGCCCTGCGCCTGGACGCGGGCGAGCGCGTCCCGCATCCCGTCGAGGGCGGCGGGGGAGATGAGCGGGCCGACGAGGGTGTTCTCGTCGAACGGGTCGCCGATGGGGAGCTTCGTGTACGCCGCCGCCAGGCGTGCGACCAGGGTGTCGGCGATGTCGCGGTGGACGATCAGGCGGCGCAGCGTGGTGCACCGCTGGCCCGCCGTGCCCGCCGCGGAGAAGACGATGCCCCGCACAGCGAGGTCCAAGTCCGCCGAGGGCGCCACGACCGCGGCGTTGTTGCCGCCGAGTTCGAGCAGGCTGCGTCCGAACCGGGCCGCCACGCGCGGGCCGACCTCGCGGCCCATGCGGGTGGAGCCGGTGGCGCTGACGAGCGCGATCCGCGGGTCGTCGACGAGGCGCTCGCCCACCGTGCGGTCGCCGAGCAGCAGACGGTGCACGTCGGCGGGGGCGCCGACCTCTTGCGCGGCCAGGGCAAGGAGCCGGTCGCAGGCCAGCGAGATCAGCGGCGTCAGCTCGGACGGCTTCCAGACCACGGTGTCGCCGCAGGCGAGCGCCACCGCGGTGTTCCATGACCACACAGCGGCGGGGAAGTTGAACGCGGAGATCACGCCGACCACGCCCAGCGGGTGCCAGGTCTCGGCGAGACGGTGGCCGGGGCGCTCGGAGGCGATGGTGCGGCCGTAGAGCTGGCGCGAGAGCCCGACCGCGAAGTCACAGATGTCGATCATCTCCTGGACCTCGCCCAGCGCCTCCGAGCGGATCTTGCCCGCCTCGATGGTGATCAGGTCGGCCAGCTCGCTCTTGTGCTCGCGCAGCAACTCGCCCAGACGGCGTACGAGTTCACCCCGGCGAGGCGCCGGAGTGGCGCGCCAGGCGAGGAACGCCTCATGGGCGGCGGCGACGGCGTCCTCGGCGTCGGCGGCGGTCGCCGCGGTCAGGCCGAACAGCTCCTCGCCGGTGATGGGCGTACGCGCCTGGAAGTCACTGCCCTCCGGGACGGTCGCACCGATGCGCCGCAGGCTCGTGCGGGCACGCGCGCGCAGGTCGTCGGTGCTGGGCAGGGCGGTGGTGCCGGTCATGGTGCTCCCTGGGTGAGGTGTGCGGGTGGAGGTGGAGGGTTCAGTCACGGGTGTCGTCGAGGGCCAGGCCCAGGTCGTGCCCGACCTGGGTGATCGAGAGGCTCTGCTGGCGCTCGTACAGGGCGAACGGGTCGAGGACCTCGCGGTCGACGGCGCCGGAGAGCCAGTCGCTGTCGTACGCGGCGCCTTCCTGCTCGGTGTCCAGGGAGCCCTCGCCGCTGAGGTTGGACTGGAAGATGCCGGCGGCGGACCGGGGCAGGAAGTCCTCGTAGACGACTGGTTCGGCCCGCACCCAGCCTCGGCTCTCCAACTCGCCGATCGTGGTGGGGGGTTGGGTGCCGTCGCGTGGACGGTCGGGTGCGGCGCGGTAGGTGAAGTAGGCCAGCTCCCGCGCGGCGAGCTCGCGTTCGGTGGCGGGTACGTGCGTGGCCCACAGGGCGCGGGCCAGTTCGGTGCGGTCGGCCGCGGGGCGCCGGGCGGCCTCGTCGTCGACGAGGGTGAGCAGACGGTCGTAGAGCGCGCGGCCCGCGGGGGTGAGGGCGATGCCACGGGCCTCGACCTCGCCGAACCGCACCCGCAGGGCGCCGCGCGTCACGCTGCCGTCGGCCTGGCGCAGGGCGCGCGGTTCGGCCAGGGCGCGGAAGGACGTCTGGCGCAGCAGCAGGTCGGGGCCCTTCCAGGCGGGCGGGCCCTGGATGGTGTCGATCATCTCGATGCCGCGGTCGGTCATCCGCCGGTACAGCTCGTCGATGTCCAGGACGCGCGGGGTGAGGTGGTTGATGTGGGTGGAGCGGACGCCGCCGATGTCCGCGGCGACCGCGGAGACCCTCTCCAGCTCCTCGTACCAGGCCTGGTCGATCGGCTCGGCCGACAACTCGAAGGCCTGCACGGCGAGATGGAGGAAGCGCTCGGCCTGCGCATCGGGCAGTTCGCGTTCGGCCTCGGCCCGGTCGGCGAGCGAGAGCAGCTCCGGCGGGAACAGCTCGCGCCCGGCGAGGAACGTCTCCAGGCGGGAGCGCAGATCGGGGTCGAAGAAGCGCGGGTCAGCGGGCGTGAGCAGCGAGGTGAAGACGCGGAAGGGATTGCGCGCCAACTCCTCGGCGTCCACCGGGCGGAACGCCGTCGACACGACCGGCACCGCGCTCGCCGCCGCCTCCCGCAAGTCGTAGAAGCCGACCGGGCGCATGCCGAGCGCGCCGAAGATCCGGGCGACATGCCGCAGTTCGGTGGGGGTGCCCACGCGGATCGCGCCGTGCCGCTCCGCGGTGACCCGGCCGATGGAGCCGAGCCGTTCGGCCTCGGCGCCCCGCGCGCGCAGGGTGTCCTCGTTGACCTCGCGCGAGACGTCCACGAGCGTGTTGTAGGCGGGGACTTCCCGCCCGTACATCTCCGAGAGCCGTGCGGCGAAAGCGGCCCGCAGCTGCCACTGGCTGATCATGGGAGGTCTGCCTTTCGAGCGGTCGGATGGGAGGTGGGGGTCATACGACGTGGGCCTCGGGGCGGATCGCGGCTCCGTTCCGGAAGCGGTCGGCGCTCAGTGGCGCGACGTCCACGCACGGCGTGCGCTCCAGGTGCAGGTCGCGCACGATCTCGCCCACGGCGGGGGCCTGGAGGAAGCCGTGGCCCGAGAACCCGGTGGCGTAGAGGAAGTTGGGCAGCTCGCCGGAGCGGCCGATCAGTGCGTTGTGGTCGGGCGTGACCTCGTACAGGCCCGCCCACCCGTCGGCGATCGGCATCTCGGCGAGGGCGGGGGCGCGATGGCGTACGACGTCCTGGAACAGGTCGAGCCACTCCGGGGTCCACGTGGTGTCGAAGCCGTCGGGCTGGCGGGGGTCGGCGAGGCCGAACAGCAGGCCGTCGTCACTGTTGTGGAAGTACGCCGATGAAGTGAAGTCGATGGTGAAGGGGATTCGCGGGGCGGCGGGCGAAAGCCCTTCGGTGAAGACCAGTTGGCGGCGCACCGGCCGTACGGGGAGGTCGATGCCGACCATGGCGCCGATCCGGGCGGACCAGGCGCCCGCCGTACAGATCACGGTGGAGCAGGCGACGGTGCCGCGGTCGGTGTGCACGGCGCTGACGCGGTCGCCGGTGGTGTCCATGCCGGTGACGCGGGTCTGCGTGGCGAAGCGGACGCCCGCCCCGGCCGCCGCGTCCGCATAGCCGTGCACGACCAGGCCGGGGCGGGCGTGTCCGTCGGTGGGGGAGTGCACGGCGGCCATGAGACCGTCGGTGCTCAGGTAGGGGCACAGGCGCCGTGCCTCGTCGGCGTCGATCATGCGGCTGGGCACGCCCAGGCTGTTCTGGAGCCGCACGCTCTCGGTGAACGCGGCGACCTGTCGCTCGCCGGTGAGCAGGAAGAGATAGCCCACGGTGTCGAGGCGGATGTCGGCTCCGGGCCGGTGCGGGAAGTCCTGGTAGGCGCGCAGGCTCCGATGGCCGAGCTCGATGTTGAGCGGGTCGGAGAAGTGGGCGCGCACGCCGCCGATCGGCTTGCCGGAACTGCCGCAGGCGAGTTCGCCGCGTTCGACGACGACGACGTCACGCACCCCGGCCTCGGCGAGGTGGAAGGCGATGGAGGCGCCCATCACGCCCCCGCCGACGATCACGACATCGGCGGTCGGCGGCAGGTCGCGGAAGACGGTGGGGAAGACGGGGGCGAGGGCGGTGGACGGACGCGGTGAGGAGGACAAGAGCCGATCCCTTCCAGAGGCCTGCGTCCGGACCGACGTACCTGAAGAGGCGTCAGTTCACGGGCGGGGCATGGGCCGTCAGTACGTGCTCGGTACTTGCTCAGTAACGTGCGTGGCGCCGATCAGCCGGCTGTCCGTCATCGTGACGCAACCCATCCGTTGACGTCCATGAACAGTTCCTGCTCCCGATCTTTGACGGTCTCTATACGGTCTCCTCCATGGATTGGACGAGTTCCCAGCTGCGTTCCCTGGTCGAGCTGACTCGGCGCGGCACCATCACCGCTGTCGCGCAGGCCCTTGGCTACACCCCGGGCGGCGTCTCCCAGCAGATCGCCGCACTGGAGAAGGCCGCGGGCACCCCGCTGCTGCGCCGGGTGGGCCGACGGGTGGAGCTCACCGACGCCGGGACCACGCTGGCCCGGCACGCCGAGCGGATCCTGGCGACGGAGGCCGAAGCCGTCGAGGAGCTGGAGCGCGGCTCCGGCACGGTCTCCGGCACCCTGCTCGTGGGCCTGTTCGCCACGGCCGCCGCCGAGATCCTGCCGCCGGCCCTGCGCCAGATGAACGCGGCCCACCCCGACCTTGCCGTGCACAGCCGCGACATGGACGTCGACGAGGTGTACGACGCCGTCGCCTCGGGAGGCGTCGACCTGGCGCTCGGCCTCGACTACCCGGACGTGCCCATCCCGCGCGACGCCGCCCTGCGGGTGGCCCGGCTCTACCGCGAGCGCTTCGCCCTCGCGGTGCCCACCGGCTGGATGCAGGGCCGCGACCGCGCCGCCCTGGCCGACACCCGGGGCCTGGCCTGGATCCTGCCGTCGCCCGGCAGCTACTACGGCCGCGCCGTGCGCACCGCCTGCCGCCGCGCGGGCATCGAACCGGACGTACGGCACGAAGTCACCGACACCGCGGCGACCCTGGCCCTGGTCGAGGCCGGTATCGGCGTGAGCACGGTGACCGAGCTGATGCTCGGCCTGCGCGCCTCGCGCTTCGACGTGGTGCGGCTGCGCGAACGGGTCGAGCGGCACGTCGTCGTGGTCTGCCGCGCCTCCGCCGAACGGCGCCCGGCGGTGGCGGCCCTGGTGGAGGTGTTGCGGACGGTGGCGGAGCAGCGCCGCGTCACGCACGCGTGAGGGTGGCGGAGCAGCGCCGCGGCACCGACGCGTGACGGTGGCAGAGCAGAGCCGCGCCCCGCACGCGTAGGGCGCGCGTCCGCGGCTCTCCGTTCGCGACGGACTCTAGTTGTGGAAGGCGGTGGTCGCCGCCAGGGCCGCCCGGTCGGTCGCGACCTGGTTTACCGGCGCGTTCTCGTCTGCGTAGCCGAAGGAGATCCCCACGAGCAGCTTCCCTTCGTCTACGCGGAGTTCGTCGCGGACGGTGTCCGCGTAGAAGCTGAGCAGACCCTGCGGGCAACTGGCCACGCCGTACGCGGTCATGGCCAGAAGCAACGTCTGCAGGTAGGCGCTGGCGTCGGCGGCCAGTCGCGGCCCGCCGTCGCCGGTGACGAACAGAAACGCGGCGTGGGGAGCTCCGTAGAAGCCCATGCTCTGCGCGTCGTAGGCGGCGCGGGCCGGGTGGTCGTCGGGGCCGATGCCCAGCGCTCCGTACAGATCTGCGCCGAAGGCGGCCCGCCGTTCCTGGTGGACGGGGGCGTACATGTCCTCGGAGTACGGGTAGTCGGCCGTGACGCGTCGCTCGGTGTGGGCCGTCCGCAGGGCGTCGGCCAGACGGTCTCGCCGTGCGCCGCCGACGATCTCGACCCGCCACGGCTGCGCGTTGGAGTTGGACGGCGCGGCGCCGGCGAGGGAGAAGACCGCGCGCAAAACGTCCTCGGGCACCGGGTCGGGTCGGAACGCGCGGGTCGCGCGGCGCCCGCGAATCAGCTGCTCGGCGTACTCCCGCGGGCGTGTCCCGTCGGCCTGCGTCCCGCCGGTAAGTGTCTCGCTCGTGCGTATCTGGGTGCTGACCGGACCGCTCATGGAGCTCTCCTCAGGATCACTTAAGTAAACGTTGGCGTTTACCTGGAAATCCACCATAACCAGTCGGCCCCTCTGAAGTAAACGCGAGCGTATACTTACGTCATGACCACGACGACGGCATCTCGGCGGCAGGGTCGCGGAGGGCGGGAGCGCATCCTGGCCGCCGCGGCCGGACTGTTCGCGGTCCAGGGGATCAACGCGACCGGCATGGAGCAGATCGCGGAGCGGGCGCCGGTGTCCAAGCGCACCCTCTACGCACACTTCCGGACCAAGGACGAGCTCGTCCTCGCCCACCTGAAGGACCTCGCCTCGACAGGGCACACCCTGGAGGGCGCACTGGTACGCGAGGAGGTCCCCGCCAAGGAGAGAATCCTCGCTCTGTTCGATCCCCTCCCGGCGGGCACGGATCCAGTGCGCGGATGCCCGTTCATCGACGCTGCCGTGGAGTTCCCCGACCCGCAGAGCGCGGTCCACTCATACGCCCGCGAACGGAAACTGCTGATGGTGCGACTGGTGGCCGACCTGGTGGCGGAACTGGGCTGCCGCCGTCCCACCGTCCTCGCCGAGCAGCTCGTGACGCTCGCGGACGGAGCCGCCAGCCGCGCCATGGTGCTGGGCGAGGCGGACTACGGCCGGCATGCGCGGACGGCGGCGGAGATCCTCCTGGACAACGCGCTGGCCACGGACTGACGGGACCCGCCGAGTTGCCGGTATGCCTGGGCCTGTTGTCGAGGCCCCACCACCGCACACGAGATCAAGGCCAGGCTGATCGTGGAGGGTGCCAACCTGCCCACCCCACCCGCTGCCCAGAGCATCCTCGCCGAGCGCGGCATCACCTGGTGCCGGACTTCGTGGCCAACGCGGGAGGCGTCGACGCGGCGGCGTTCGCCCTGGACGTCCGCTACTCCGGATTCCGGCCCGACACCACGGCCATCTTCGAGACGATCTCGACGCGGCTGCGGAGCAACACCCACACCGTCCTGGACGAGGCCGCCCGCCGGGACGTCACCCCGCACACCGCCGGCCGCGACCCGGCGCAGCGGCGGGTGCGGGCGGCGATGGTGAGCAAGGGGCGCATTCCCCGGCCCTGACCCGGCGCGGGCGTCACCCCTGGCGCAAGGCCAGGATCAGGTCACGCGGCAGGCCATGGGTGTCGTGGAGATAGTGGAAGTCCTCCTCGCCCAGCGGGCCCCGGAACCGGGGCCGGGCGAGCACCTGCCGCCCCCGCTCCAGGAGCCTGCGGAACCGCCGCTCCTCGTCGACCAGCACTCGGCGCACGTCGTCCGGATCCACGTCCTGGCGGAAGTGGTCGAGAGTGTGCAGCACCAACTCGCCCGGCAGATCGACCAGTTCGCGCGAGGGGTCGTCCCGCCACAGCACGGTGAGCAACCGTCGCACGAGTCGGCGCAGTACATAGCCGCGGCCGGTGTTGCCCGGGCGTACCCCGTCGCCGATCACCACCATGGCGGACCGCAGATGGTCGCAGACAATGCGCAGCGACGGCACGTCCAGCTGCCACAGACCCGGCACGAGCCGACGCCAGGGGTCGAAGAGGTCGCCCTCGAAGACCGAGGTCCGCCCCTGAAGCAGGAAGGCCAGCCGCTCCAGGCCGAGCCCGGTGTCGATGTTGCGCTGGGGGAGCGGCACGAGCGACCCGTCGTCGAGCCGGCGGTGGCGCATCATCACGTGGTTCCACACCTCCACCCAGCGCTCGTCACCGGTCGGCGTCGACTCCGGAGGGGTGTCGCCGGTCCACAGGAAGATCTCCGAGTCGGGGCCGCAGGGGCCGGTGGGCCCGTTGGACCACCAGTTGTCCTCGACGGTGAACTCCACCGGCACCCCGCGCTCCTGCCACAGCTCCAGGGAGGGAGTGTCGGGCCCGATCCGTTCGTCGCCACCGAAGACGGTGGCGTGCAGCAGCCGCCGGTCGATGCCGAACCCGTCGGTGAGCAGCCCGTAGCCCCAGTCGAGGCTCTGCGTGCCCCCGTAGTCGCCCAGCGACCAGGTGCCGAGCATCTCGAAGACGGTCAGATGGGTGGAGTCGCCGACCTCCTCCAGGTCCGTGGTGCGCAGACAGCGCTGCACATTGACCAGGCGCCTGCCGAGCGGATGAGGCCGCCCCTCCAGGTACGGGGTGAGCGGATGCATGCCCGAGGTGGTGAACAGCACCGGGTCACCGGAAGGCGGCAGCAAGGTCGAACCGGTGACCCGCCGGTGCCCTAGCTCCTCGAAGTACTCGACGAACGTGCGGACGATGCCTTCGGTGCTGATGCCGGTGCTGGTCTCGGTGCTGATGTCGGTGTTCATGGGGTGGCTCCTTCGCAAACACAGCGGGGAGGCACCGGACGAAGGTCCGCAGACAGGAACCGGGACGTTGACGCCACAGAAAACCACCGGCGGACCGTGTCCGGTCGCCGGTGGAAAGTGGGAAGTACGTCAGGCGGCGGCAACCGGCGAGCTGGTCGCTCGCGCGGTCGCGGTGGTGTTCGGGCCGATGACGTTCATGGGGCCGACGATAGCGCGCTCGGATCTCGGGGGCACGTGAATTTCGGGGCACGTGATCTACGGTCCACCCAGGGCCGCCGCCAGTTACCAGCCCCTCTCGCCACCCCTCACGGCACTCTCGAGAGCCGCCCGCGCTCGGGCCCGTTCAGGCGGGCGCTCACTCGACGTGGGGGCGGAGAGGCACTGGCCCATCGTGTACCGCTGCCGTCCAAGTGCCCCGCGCGCCTGCCGGACCGTCGCCGCCGCCAGGACGTCGCAGGCCGCTGACGTGATCGGGAAGCAGGCGTCCGCAGTGTCGTCGGTCAGCCCCGCCTCCCGTAGCAGCCCGGGCTCCAGGCAGGTCAGCGGCTGCGACGCCGGATCGGCGCCATCTCGCCACCTCTGCCACTTAGTGACACAATGCCGTTTGATGACATCAGCAGGGAAGGGTGGCGAGGCGCCGTGGCGACGGAGCGACGCAGCGGGGGAGGGATGAGCGAGCAGCGGCGTACGCGGCTGCGTCTGGAGATCTCCCGGGAGGCGGCCCGGCTGTTCTGGGAGCAGGGAGTGGCCTCGACTAGCGGCGATCAGATCGCCGAGGCCGTGGGTCTGTCCACGCGCACCATCTGGCGGCACTTTCGCAGCAAGGAGAGCTGTGCCGAGCCGATCGTCATGCAGGGCGTCCTCACCCTGTTGAGCGTGCTGCGCCGCTGGCCCCGGCAGAAATCCATCGAGGACCACCTGGCCGCGGAACTGGCCGGACTGGGCGGCAAGGCGCCCGTCGAGCTCGCCGACGAGATGCTCGCGATGAAGATGATCCGGCTCGCCGACACCGAACCGCCGCTGCGCACGGCATGGCTGATGGCCTGCGACCAGACGGAGCGGGAGCTGTGCGTGATCATCGGCAGCCGTCTCGAGCGGCCGGCCGACGACCTTGAGGTGCGGACGCACGCCGCGGCCGCCGCCGCGGTCGTGCGCGTGCTGGACGAGCACATCGGGGCCGCCATCCTCGCCGGAGCCGACCTGTCGGAGTTCATCGACGTGACGGCCGTCGCTCGGCGTTACGCCCACGCGATCCGCACGGCGACCGGCGGCGTCGTCGGCGACCCCGTCAGCTGAGGGTGCGCGTTCACAGCGGCCGGCCGCGTCGTACCTCCTGCTAACTCTGCAAGGAGGAGCGCATGTAGCGGAAGCGGTCGATGGAGCGGCGACGCATCCACAGGGCCCAGCAGCAGAACCCGATCACGGCAGCCGCGAGGATCAGCGGAAGGACCCAGGAACCCGTGGCCACCCCGGCGGCGAGCGTGCCGACGGCGACAAGGATCATGGAGCCGAGCCAGTACGGCAGCCACCGGCGGCCCCGTTCGATCTGTCCCAACTGCTCGGCGACGAGCCGCCGCATGGTCGCCCTCTCCTCGGGCTCCCTCGGCACCTCACGATTCCGGATCTTGCGGTGGAGCTCGACGATCCCGCGCGCGTCGGTGCCGGCCGCGCGGCTGGCCCTGCGGCGCTGCACGGCCACGAACGCGATGACGATGGCGGCGTAGAGCACGCCCTGGATCACCCACACGACCGGATGCTCGTCCCGGCGGAACAGCGCGGTGACACCCACGCCCAGCAGGAAGATCAAGACCGCCTGCGCGGTCAAACTCCGGTCGAACCAGCGCTTGAAGGCGCGCACGGCACGTACCTCCTCGGAATCGACGACGGCACCGCTGTCGCGCTTCCGAGTACCCCGCCGGGCCCGCCCCATGGGTCGGCGCCCTTGTCCACCCTCGGACGCAGGCAGAGCGTACGGTCGTACCTTCCAGAGTGTACGATCGTACGCATGTCGACGGACTACTTTGCTGACGACCCGCGCACCAACTTGGAGCGCATGCTCGCGGGCGACCTCTACATCGCCGACGACCCGGAGATCGCCCGCAGGCAACAGCGCGCCATGCGGCTCGCCGCCCGCTACCAGGCCGTCTTCCTCGATGACTCCGGCGAGGCCCGGTCGGTCCTCGCCGAACTGCTCGCCTCGGTCGGCGAGGACGTCGAGGTGCGGCCACCGCTGTACGTCGACTACGGAAGCAACATCACCATCGGGGCCCGCACCTTCGTCAACTACCACCTCACCGCGCTGGACGTCGCCCGGATCACCATCGGCGAGGACTGCCAGATCGGCCCCAACGTCCAACTCCTCACCCCCACCCACCCCGTGGAGCCGCGGCCCCGGCGCGACAAGCTGGAAGCGGCGCTCCCCATCACCATCGGGGACAACGTCTGGCTCGGCGGCGGCGTCATCGTCTGCCCCGGCGTGACGATCGGGGACAACAGCGTCATCGGCGCCGGCGCGGTGGTCACCAAGGACGTACCCGCCGACGTCGTCGCCGTCGGGAACCCCGCCCGCCCGATCCGCGGCCTCTAGGAGCCGTCGCGATGGCCACCGGACACGCGGACCCACAGCGGCGCGAACGCATCCTCGCCGCCACCCTCGACCACATCGCCGACGAAGGGGTCGCCGGTGTCTCCCACCGGAAGATCGCCACACGGGCCGCCGTGCCGCTCGGCTCGATGACGTACCACTTCACCGGCATCGACGACCTGCTGCGCGAAGCCTTCACCCTCTTCGCCGACCACATCGTGGCCGTCTTCGAGCGGTACCTGGACCACGCCGACAGCCCCGAACAGGCGCGTGAGGCCGTCACCGACCTCATCCACACGCTCTCCGAAGGGCCTCGGCGCGATCTGGTCCTCACACAGGAGCTCTACACCCTCGCCGCCCGGCGCCCGGAGTACCGGCAGCTGACCCAGGCATGGATGCGCCGCAGCCGGCACCTCCTGGAACGCCACTTCGAGCCGGACACCGCCCGCCAACTGGACGCGCTCATCGAGGGGCTCGCCCTGCACCGCGCCCTGGACGGCGCACCGCACGGCCGCGACCTGACGAGCCAGGCGGTCAGGCGCATCACCACCCCCGCGTAGAAATCACCTGGAAGAGCGGCCACCGGCAGAGCGTCCACCCGGCAGAACGGCCACCCAGCAGCCTGTGGGCGCGCGGACCTGACGCCGCGCGCCCACAGGCACCAGGCCTTCGCGAAGTGGCTCGTCGGCGCCGACAAGGTCGTTCTCTCCGCCACCCTCGACGAGGCGCCGTGGGAGCGGACGGCCGTCGTCGACAAGCCGACAGCCGAGGTGGCAACGGACCTCAAGGCGACCGAGGGCGGCGACGTTCTCGTGCTCTCCAGCGCGAGCGTCATCAAGGCACTGCCGGCGGCCGACCGGGTCGACCGCCTCGCGCTCACGATCTTCCCGGTCTTCCTCGGCGGCGGACCGGGCCTCTTCGACGACGGCCTGCCCAAGGGGAAGTGGTCGCTCGCCGGTCAGACTGCGGGTGAGCACGGCACCCCCGGCGGTGTGCGCCGTCAGTCCTGGCGGACGACGTTCGTGCCGGGACCGCCGGAGAGGGTGTCCCGGCCCGCGCCGCCGTACAGCTTGTCGTTGCCGCTGTTTCCGTAGATGGTGTCGGCACCGCTGTTGCCGTACAGGACGTCGTTGCCCTTACCGCCGTACATGAAGTCGTCGCCGGCCCCGCCGCGGATCGTGTCGTTGCCGTCGCCGCCGGTCAGGTGCTGCCGGGCGGCGCCGCCCTGGATCACGTCGTCGCCGGCGCCGCCGTCGACGGCGCTTTCCTGGCCGTCCGAGTAGATCGTGTCGTTGCCGTTGCCGCCCTGCGCGATGCTGCTGTCTGCGGCGTGGATGGTGTCCTTGCCGTCACCACCGCTCGCCGCGCCGGCCTCGCCCACCGTGAGGTTGTCGTCGCCCGCCTGTCCGTGGACGGAGTTGCCGTCGACGCCGCCGATGTGCGTCCAGATGTCCTTGCCGTCGCCCAGGTCCGCCGAGGTGAAGTAGTAGGCCTGGTCGGTGGTGTTGTCGTGGGTCACGCTGTCGTCGCCGTCGCCGAGGTCCAACATCAAGGTGGCGTACGGGTCTTGTGACTCCAGGGTGGCGACCGTGCAGGAGATCTTGGTGCGGTCCGCGCCGTCGGGGTAGGAGCAGCTCTCGCCCACGCTGACCGGGACGGCGTCGTCGATCACGTAGGTGATCTCTTCGGATCCCTCGGATATGGACGCGGTGACGGAGACCTTGTTGGTCTGGCCGGGGGCGGCGGTGTAGACGATCGCGTGATCGCTCGCGCTGAACGCGGCGGTCGCCTCCGGCGCCGCGGCTCCGGCGGTGCCCGCCAGGAGGAGCGGAGCGGCCAGCCCCGTACCGAGCGCCAGCGTCACCGCCGACGTGGTACGGAAAACCCGGCGGCGAATGAGGTGAGAGGGCATTGCATAACCTCCGTGCGACGTATGTGGTCCTTGCAACTACGTGTGACCGCCGGGGTTTGCGGTTGGTTGTGATCCGAATTGCGCGGAGGTGTCGGCAAAATTCCGACGCCGATGACACAACTGGCGTCTGGCCAGGGGTGTTTGACCACTCCTCTGCCGCGTGACGATGTGCCGTAAGGCGTGGTTCGGCTGAAATTCATGAGGGGGGAGGCGGGCGATACCGGTCGGGCAGGAAGAATTCCTCGCCGTCGTATCGCCCGGCCTCTCCCCTCGCCTGCGCCGCCTTCCCTACTGATCGGTGGTCGATGGCCGCCGCTGGCGCAGGCGCAGGACCGTACCGCCGACCAGGACCGCGGCACCGGCACCCGCGAGGGCGCTGATCAGGCCGGGGCCGGGGGAGTCCAGGGGTGAGTCGGAGGCGGCGTTCTCGATGTCCGGAGCGGCGTCGGCCGCGCGGCGGGAAGCAGCCGACGCGTCGCCGCCATGCCCCTCGTGGCCGCCATGGTCCTCGTGCACCGCATCCGCCTTGGTGTTCTTCTCACCCGCGCCGAGCGCGGTCACGGCGGCGCTGGACTGTTTACCACCGGTCAATCCGGTGACCTCGCCATTGCCTCCGTCGAAGACCACGTCCGAGCAGGAGAAGAAGTTCTCCTGGCTGTCGGATCGGATCCACTGGACGAACAGGATGTGCCGGCCGGTGCGTTCCGGCAGTCGCAGGTCCCAGTAATAGTGGCCCGCCTCGCTGCCGGGACCGCCGTTCTGCGGCGGGTTCTGGACGGTCTGCACGCTCTCCAGGTCCGACCAGCCCAGCGGCTGTTGCGGGTCGAAGCCCTCCTTGGTGACGTACACCTTGAACTGACCGGGGTGGTGCGCCCAGTTGCTGTAGTTCACTTCGATGGTGGCGCCCGCGGTGAGATGGGTGACGGGCCAGTCGGTGCGGGCAGCGTTGTACGGGGAGAACGCGTAGGGGCTGCGGTCGCCCGCGCTGCACAGCGTGCCGTCCTCGACATAACCCTCGCCGCGGCCGCCCGCGTTGGAGTCGAGCACCGCGAACCAGTTGTACAGCGGCGTGGTACCCGCCTCCTGCACCGCCGCCTTGCAGGCGGGGTTGGTCGGCATCTGCGTGGAGGAGTTGGCGAGCAGGTCCTTGTAGCACAGGTAGGTGCGCGACCCGGGCACCATGGCCACGCCGTGTGCGGCGGCCGTGCCCGGGACGGCCAGGACGGCCGCGGCGGCGATGCCCGTGGCGCCGGTGAGGCAGGCGAGGCGCCTGGCGTGCAGCGAGTTCCGTACGCGGGATCGGGCTCGGACGAGCACGGGGGAGCGGGGAATGGTCATGGGAACGTCTCCTTCGGGGAGTTTCCGATGAGCGGCTCGCCCCGTAGTCGTCGCCGTGCCCGCGATGGTTGCCGCGGTGGGCCGAGCGGTCCCCGGCCGCTTCCTCAGTCCAGGTCGGACATGTCGAGCACGAAGCGGTAGCGGACGTCATTGCGCCGCAGCCGGTCGAGTGCCTCGTTCACACGGGCCGAGGGGAGCAGTTCGATGTCGGCGGTGATGTCGTGCTCGGCGCAGAAGGCCAGCATGGCGGCGGTCGCGGGCCTGCCGCCGCTGCCCGCCGAGCTCAGACTCTTGCGCCCGATGAGCAGGTCGGTGGTCTCCACGGTGACGGAGCCCAGGTGGCCGAGGTGGCTGAGCGTTCCGTCCATCGCGACCAGGCGCAGGTAGGGGCCGAGGTCGTGCGGGGCGGCGATGGTGTCGATGACGACGTCGAACCGGTCGCGGGCGGCGGCCATCCGGTCCGCGTCGGTGGAGACGATCACATCGTGCGCGCCGAGGCGGTGGGCGTCGTCGGCCTTGTCCGGTGACCGGCTGATGACCGAGGTCTCCGCGCCGAGCGCCACGGCGATCTTGACGGCGAGATGGCCGAGACCGCCCAGTCCCGCCACGGCGACGCGCGAACCCGGTCCCACGCCGAGGGCATGCAGCGGCTCCCAGACGGTGACCCCGGCGCAGAGCAGGGGAGCGGCGGCGGCCGGGTCCAGGCCGGGGGGAAGGGGATGGGCGAAGCGCGATCGGACGACGTACTCACGGGAGTAGCCGCCCTGGGTGGTCGTTCCGTCGTGGCGGTCGACTCCACCGTAGGTCAGGGTCGGGAACGCGTGGCAGAAGTTCTCCTGGCCGGCCCGGCACATGGCGCACGTGCCGCACGAGTCGACGATGTTGCCCACCGCCACGGCGTCGCCGACAACGAAGTCCGTGACTCCGTAACCCTTTTCGGTCACCACGCCCGTGAACTCGTGCCCCGGCACCAGGGGTTGGCCCTCCTCACGGGCGTTGACGGCGTGCAGGTCCGTGTGGCAGACCCCGCAGTAGTCCACGCGGACCGCGAGGTCGTCGGGGCGCAGGTCGCGCCGCTTCAGCGGCGTCCGCCGCAGCGTCGCCGCCGGTCCTTCGGCCTGCCGGCTCATGGTGGTCCTCATGGGGCTCTCCTCAGACAGACTGTTCGGTCTATTTGGAGAGTAGGGGCGATCGCGCCATCAGGCAAACCAACTGTTCTGTTTGGTAGCCTGGCGGACATGGCAGACCAGCCCCTGACCACCCGCGGAGCCGCGACCTACCAGCGCATCCTCGACGTGGCGACCCAGGAATTCGCCGAGCACGGGATCGCCGGTGCGCGCATCGAGCGGATCGTGTCCGCCGCGCGCACGAACAAGGCGCAGCTCTACGCCTATTTCGGGAACAAGGAAGGGCTCTTCGACGCCATCTTCTTCGGTTCGCTGGAGCGGATCGTGAACGTCGTCCCGATCGACGCCACGGACCTCGCGGACTGGGCGGTGCGCCTCTACGACGAGTACCTGCGCCGTCCCGACCTCATCCGCCTCGCCACTTGGGCGCGCCTGGAGCGCCGCCCGACGGGCCACCTGGTCGAGGACCCCGACCGCCTCGACGACCGCAAGCTGCGGGCCATCGCCGAGGCGCAGGCCGCGGGCCTGGTGCGTCAGGGGGACCCCTTCGACCTGATGGCCATGGTCATCGCCATGTCCATGGCCTGGTCCCCGGTCAGCAACGTCTACGCCGCAACCGCCCAAGAGCCCCCGGAACTGCACGAGCAGCGCCGCACCCTGCTCCACGAGAGTGTCCGGCGCGCCATGGCGAGCGACTGACCCGTGGTGGCCCGATGAAGGCCGTCCCACCCGCCGACCACACTTCGTTGGCGCCAAAACCATTCGAGATCTGCCATAGTCCCGCGTAGCGTGACCGTCGGCCCACCTGGGCCGTCGAGCCCCCTCTGGGGGCAGAGCTCTGTCCGGTTGCGGCAGTGTCGCCGCCTGTCCATAGATGCGAGTGCGGTGTGACTGAGCAGTACGGTGTCGAATCAGAGCTGGTTGACCTCGGCGCGGTCAGTCCGGCCGACGCCCGCACCCTGGATGCCGCACTCGTCGAGGCGTCGATGCAGCGGCTGTTGAGCCGTATCGACGATCCGGCGAGCAGCCTGGGTGGCTACAACCCGCAGCGCGACGAGTAGCGCGAGCGCGGCAGGACCCTGGAGCTGTCATGCATGTCGACGCGCAACCGCCACGGCCGCACCGTCTGGGCCTTGAGGCGTACCGCGGTCTGCTGTCCGGAGCCTGCGGTGCGGAGGCGGTGGATGCGCTGCGTGCCGCCGAGCGCAGTTGGCGCCTGCTTCTCCTGCGCGCGCTCGTCGATGCCGCCGACGGCGTGCCCACCGCTCCGCTTCCTCCCCTCGCCGACGGCTGGCGGCTGTTGACCCGTGCTTGGGAGGCCGACGCCGAGCCGGTGGAGCGCCTCCTGCTGTACCCCACCGTCGGCACATGGGCCGCGTACGCCCTGCGCCGCGTGCGCGGCAGCGTGACGGGCGAGTCCCCCCTGTGGGTGGAGCTCGGCCAGTTGCACGCGGTGGCGGCATCCGCCGCCGTGCTCGCGGGGCTGGACTTCCGCACCACGGTGCCGGTGCGCGACGGGTGGGTGGTGCTGCCGATGCTGGGCGGCGCCGAAGTGCCGCCCGCCGAGGGCCGCTGGGGCAGCGCCCAGGTGTCCGCGGAGGCGGGCGCGGTGCTGGTCGACAAGGTGCGGCGGGGCGGGCCCGGCTGGTACCCCCTGCGTGAGTTGAGCGGGGACGGATGCACGGCCGTCCTTGACGACCTCGACCCCTACCGCGGGCTGCGTGCCCCCCAGCCGCCGCAGCCCCTGCGCACGGCCGACCGCTACGCCGCGCTCTTCACCGAGGCCTGGCGCCTGCTCGCCCACGACGACCCGGAGACCGCCCGGGCCGCGGCCAAGGGCCTCAGCTCGGTGGTGCCCCAGCCACGCGCGGAGCCGTACCGCCCGCACAGCGCCTCGTCGGGCGACGCGTTCGGCGCCGTCGTCGCCTCGGAGCCCGACGACGCGGAACAGTTCGCGTCAACCCTGGTGCACGAGTTCCAGCACAACAAACTCGGCGCCTTCATGCATCTGTTCACCCTCTACCGCGACGGCGGCACCGAGCGGTTCTACGCCCCCTGGCGTGACGATCCGCGCCCGCTCGGCGGTCTCCTGCAAGGGGTGTACGCCTTCTTCGGCGTCACTCGCTTCTACCGGCGCAGGCCGACTCCGCTGGGCGCGTTCGAATACGCCCTGTGGCGCGCTCAGACCTTGCGGGCACTGCACGGCATCCGTGACGTGGACCGACTCACCGACCTGGGGCGGGAGTTGATCGACGAGCTGACCGCACGCCTCACCGCCTGGCAGGACGAGCCGGTCGACCCGCAGACACTGGACGCGGCCCGATACGCCGCCGCCGACCACTACGCGTCCTGGCGGGCCCATCACGTCGAGGCGGATGCGGACGCGGTCACGCGCGCCGCGAAGGCGTACGAGGAAGGCCGCGTCCCGCTCGTGCCGCCCCGACACGCCGACGTCATCGTGCCGGGCAAGCCGCGGCGGGGTCTCGACACCCGTGCCGTGCTGTTGCGCCGCCTGCTCGTCGACCCCGAGGCCTTGCGCGCGCTGCGTTCGGCGCCGGGTGCGGTGGTCGAAGGCGCCCGCCCGGAGGACGTCGCTCTCGTCACCGGTGACACGGGCTGGGCCCGGCAGCGGTTCGAGGCCCGCGTCGTCGAGGAGGGGACACCCGAGGCATGGGTCGGCCTCGGCCTCGCGCTGCGGGCCGAGCGCCACCCGGCGGCGGACGTCCTGCTGACCCGCCCGGAGTTCGTGAGGGCGGTGTACGCCGAACGAGGCGGCGGCAGTGTCGATCCGGTGCGGCTGGTGTCTTCCTTCCGCCCTGGCCCTGACAGCTCCGCTCCCGGCCGCTACAGCGGTAGTGGGTCGATGTAGCAGTTGGCCCGCGTCAGGTCGGCCAGGTTCGTGGCCGCCGGATGCGTGGCGCCCAGTTGCGTCCGCAACTCGTCCAGGATCGGCCCGAGCAGCGCGTCGCACTCCTCGTGCCGCTCCAGCGAGCGGAGGTCCAGCGCCCGGTTCGCGGCAGTGCTGAGCGTGGACGGGTGCGTGGCCCCCAGCACCTCGGTGCACCGTGCGAGCGTCGCCGTGCCCAGCGCCAGCGCCTCCTCGTACCGGTGCAGCGCCGCCAGATCACTGGCCAGGTTGGTCGCCACGACCAAGGTCAGCGGGTGCTGCTCGCCCAGCTTCTCGGCCAGATCGGCGTGGGCGCGCAGGTCCATCTCGTAGGCCTCCTGCGGGTGCCCGTCCAGACGCAGGGTGATGGCGAGGTTGGCCTCCGCCGAGACGGTGTGCGGGTGCTGCGGACCGAAGATGCGCCGATAGCGGTGGCAGCAGACGTCGGCCAGTTCCCGGGCCCGTTCCAGCTGCCCGTCGTGCCGCAGGTCCACCGACAGGCTGAGCGACGCGGCGATCGTGTCCGGATGCTCCTGGCCGAACCGGCCGACCATCACCTGAAGTACTTCCTCCGAGATCTCGAGCGCCGCGGGGTGGTCGCCCGCCTTGCGCCGGGTCACCGCCAGGACGCGCTTGGCGTGCAGGGCGGCCGGAGTGTCCGCCTGCACCTGCCGCGCGTACTGGGCGACCACTTCCTCCTGCCGGTCGCGGGCGTAGGCGTAGCGGCCCAGTTCGCGCTCGTCGATGGTCAGGCCGACCCGGGTGTGCAAGGTCAGTTCGTGGTCGGTGCCCAGGAGGTTCTGCTTCAGCTCCCAGGTGGTGCAGTCCAGTTCGTACGCGTCCTGGAAGCGGCCGACGAGCCGCAGACAGACTCCGAGGTTGTGCGCGGCGTTCATGGTCGCCGGGTCGTCCGCGCCGAAGGCCGCCGTCGCCTGGTCGTACACCCGCTGGGTCAGCGCGAGGGCTTCGTCGAAGTCACCCGTGACCCGCAGGTCGGCGGCGACGGCCCCCATGGCGTCGAGATGGCTCTCCCGCGTCTCGGACACCGGAATGCGGGAGGGGAGCTGCGCGGACTCGTACGCCGCGAGCGTCGCCCTGTTGATCTCGGCGGCCTCCTCGTAGCGCCCCATGCTGAAGAGGGTCCAGCCGAGCCAGAAGGCGAGGGTGAGCGTCTTGTCGTCCTCGGGGCCGAAGAGCTCGCGGGCGGCGTCATAGGCCTCCTCGGTGAATCGCCGCGCGCTCTCGTGATCACCCCAACGCTGCAGATACTTGGCGATGTTGACCACCAGGCTGTGCACCCAGGGATCAGTGGAGTGGACGGCGTCGGCGGCCACGGCGTGCGGATAGAGCATGGAGTAGCGGTTCCAGGTCGTGTTGGACTCCGGATTGCGCGGATCGGCCGAGGCGAGGAGCAGCTGGGCGCCGCGCTTCATCTGATCCTGCTGCAGCGGCGTCATGCGGTTGATCAGCACGGCCTGTACGAGCCGGTGTATCTGGAGGGAGTCGGTCCGCAGGTCCACCCGTGCCAGCGAGTACCGCTTGATCTCCCGGACGGCCCGGCTCAGGCGCAGCGGATCCGCGAGGGCCGCGTCCAGCTGCGGGGCGATGGAGCCCCGGTGCACGTGCGAGAACAGGTGCCGGGGAATGGGCTCGGGCGCCAAGTAGGAGCAGACCTGGAGGAGTTGGATGGCATCGGGGTTGGTCTGCTCCACGTGGTCGAGGGAGACGTTCCAGGCGGTGGCGATCGACTGCTGGTAGGCGTAGGGCGCGGATTCGAAGAGCAGCTCGCTGCGCTTCTCCTTGAACAGCCGCAGGTACTCCTGGACCGGCATCCCCGTCTCGGCCCGCCACGCCGCGGCCTGCTCGATGGCCAGCGGCAGGTCGCCCAGCGCGTCCGCGAGCAGATCGGCGTCCTCCTCGGTGAGTTCGGGGCCGCGCTTGTTGAGCAGCTTGATGCTCTCGCCGCGCTCGAAGACGTCCACCTCGAGACAGCGCGCCACGTTGTCCCAGTGCGGGTTGCGCGAGGTGATGAGGACGGCTCCGAGCCGGGAGTTGGGCAGGAAGGGCGCCAGCGTCTCGGTGTTCTCGGCGTTGTCGAAGACGAGCAGCCAGCGGCTGTACGGGTCCCCGCGGCGCAGCGCGTCGAGGACGGCCGGCACCGTGGTGCTCGCGTCGGATCCGTGGCTGATGCCGAGGCGCGGGGCCAGCTGGGCCAAACCGTTGATGATGCCGGAGGTGCGCTCGCTCGGTATCCAGCAGATCAGGTCGTAGGAGCTCTGGTGTACGTAGACGTACTCGACGGCCAGTTGGGACTTGCCGATGCCGCCGAGTCCGTACATCGCCTCCGGCAGCACCGCCGCCGTACCGCCGCAGTCCAGGCGCTCCGCCAGCTCCCCGAGCAGGCGCTCGCGGCCGGTGAAATTGGGGTTCCGCGGGGGGATGTTCTCCCACACGGCGGGTGACGACGGGGCGTGCCGTGGTGGGGCCTGCGGATCGCGTGGTGGGTTTCCGGTCGGGACGGGCGCGCTGGGCATGGATCCTCCCCCTTGGGCTCGGGTGCCGGCGTCGGCGGACGCGATGGTGGCTGCCCGTTCACTGTGCCGGTGCGCCAGCGCCCGTCCCAGGAGCCGGGCGCGCTCCTGGAAGGGGCCCGCGAGGGCGCGCAGGGCGAGTTGTTCGATCCGCAGGAGGCGGGCGTTGGCCGCGCTCACGGCGGGAATCGGTGCGGTCGTCGGTGAGGTGACCACCGCGGTGAAGTAGCCGCGCTTCGGGCCGGGCCGTACCTGGGCGGCCGCCTCCGGGACGAGTTCGTCGAGTGACATCAGGACACGCTGGGTGTCCGTGCGGCGGGCCCCGTCGAGCAGCAGTTCCCGCACCCCGTCGTCCATGTCGAAGCCGCTCCCGTCCGGCACGGGCACCAGCAGGCCGAACGCCCGCAACTCGGCCAGATCGGCGGATCCGGCGCCCGGCGCGAACCGCTCCCGCAGTGCCCGGATCACCGGAAGCGTCAAGGGCGCGGCGGCCAGCAGAGACGCGAGCGCCGGCCCGGTCGCCGAGCAGCCCGCCCGGTAGGCGGCGACCTGGGCCGCGGGGTCGGCGGCGGGCGCGGCCCCCGGGGACACGCATGCCGGTCCTGGCGCGGCCAGCGGCGGAATCGCGTACGCCGGTAGCTCCGTGAAGCCGTCGGCGCCGCCCGTCAGCCATCGGGACCAGCGCGCGAGCCAACGGCCGCGCAAGGGGAGCAGCGGGAGCGGGACGGTCCCGCACGGCAGCGGCGTGTCGTGCGGGGCGAGGGCGTTGTCGCCGACGAGGATGCCGCGCAGTTCACGGCCCGGGGTGGCCGGGCCGGGAGCCGGGAGGCGGATCCGTCGCATGGGCAGACCGGACCGTGACCAGAGTCGCTGCGGCAGCAGATGGACACAGGCCACCGGATGCCGGCTCGCCCAGTGGGCCACGGTGGCGGCAGCGGTGCCGTCCTGCCACGCCGGGCCGAGGGCGTCGGTGACGACCAGGATCAGCCGCCTGCGGCTTGTGGCCGGGAAGCGGTCCGGGCCCCGGCAGCGCGGGGGCCGGCCGTCCCAGGGCAACTCGGTCACGCGCAGGCCCCGTTGGCCCCGCAGCACGGCGTGCAGCCGGGACGTCACCGGCTCCCACAGCGCCATCCCCGCAGCCGTGTCGAGGACCAGGCTGAGCTCCAGGCCGCCGTCCGCGTGGCCCAGCCGGTGCACGCTGCGCGCGACGGCCGCCCAGTCCGGGGCGTCCCCGGAAGCCGCGCCCGCCGGGGGCCGGTCCCAAGCGCTCAGGGGCCGGCCGAGCACAGCGCCGTCAAGCCGGTCCAGGAGACGGCGGTCGCTCATGGTGTTCCCGGGGCCGGGCCCCGCAGCAGGTCGAGCAGGCGGGCAGCGACGGCGCCCGGGGTCTCATCGGGCGGCCAGGGACCGGCGGCGGCGAGCGCCACCGCGTCCAGGGCCTGGGCGGCGGTCAGCCGGCCGAGCGCGCGGGGGTCGGCGGACCAGGCATCGGCCAGCTCCGCCACCAGGGCCAGCAGGCGAGGGTCGGCGTCGTCGGTGAGCCCGGCCCGGCTCCTGACCGTCGCCGTCAGTTCCGCCGTCGTGGGCACCGGATGCTCCCAGTGCAGACAGTCCGCGACGAACTCGGCCGGGAAGACCCTGTCCCGCCCCGCGGTGATCACGGTGACCGGAAGCTCGTGGCAGGCGACGAGACCGCGCGGCACCGGCGCGGGCACGCCCGGGTCGTCCGTGGCGACCACGGCCGAGTCCTCCTCGGCCAGCTCCGGTATGTCGAAGCCGCCTCGCCGCAGCACCGCGCGCAGCTCGACGGGCAGGTCGAAGTCCCCGTGGTCCAGGCCTTCGACGAGCAGTACGCGAGGCCGCCCGTAGGGGAGCAGCGCCGTGCCCAGGGGGCCGAGCCGTACCTTCGTCCCGCCCTCCGCGGCCCGCGCCGTGTACAGCGCGGCCCGGAGTACCGAGGCGCCGGTCACCGTCCAGTGCAGCACGCGACCGAGCCCCAGCTCGCGGGCGATCCGGAAGGCCACCGCCGACCGGCCCACTCCGGGCGGTCCGGTGATCAGCAGCGGCTTGCGCAGCGACAGCGCGGCGTTCACCGCGGCCGTCTCGCCTGACGCGGTCTCCAAGTTCAGCGCCGCCCTCGTCGCCGCTCCGAGCCTGCGCTCGGCCTCCGCCGCATCGTCGGGCGGCGGCTCCAGGTCCGGGCCTCCCGCGTACGTCCGCCACGGCGGGGGAGCGGGAAGGACGGCGCAGGGTTCGTGCGGCAAACCCGTGCCCAGGTAGGGGCCCGGGGCGGCGACGGTGCGGGCCGGGGGCCTGGCACTGGGTGGCGAGTTCACGAAGCCGCTCCGTAAATGAGCTCGGGTAACCCGTCCGGCGTGTCGTAGATGATGACGATCCGCTGATGCCAGCCGGCGGTCCAGGGCGGGGCGGTGCCATCGCCCCCGCCATCATCCCGACCGTACTCCCGTACGTCGAGCCCTCCTTCGGACATGATGCGCGTGAACAGCACGGAGAAGTCGGGCTGCGCCCGCTCGTCGTGACGCCACATCACCAGCGGCACCCCGTGCCGCAGCGCCTTGGTGACGTCCTTGCGCCCTTGGACCGAACTGGGTTTGTGGGCGAGGACCAGACCCGCCACCGGCTCCTCGCCCTCGAACTCCCGTCCGTCCTCGCTCAGCGCCCGCACCAGCTGGAGCAGCCGCCCCGCCTCCGGCTGCCCGCTGAGGGGCCGCCAGCGCTCCCGCCACGTCCGGCACCAGGGCGGGTGCCGCATCCGGTCCCGGCTGTGCACGATCACGGGGAAGGACATCCCGAACTCCGGCAGCGCGCCGCGCCGTATCAAGGTGTCCGGGTGGTCGATGAGATCGAGCGGCAGCACGTACTCGACGTCGATCCGCTCCCTGGGCACGCCGTAGTCCCGCTGCAGCCGCTCCCTGGCCAGCTCGAGACGCGCCGGCAGATCAGCGAGGCGGATGCTCCGTTCGGTGTGCGGCAGCGGCAGGCGCAGCCAGGTGCCGGGCAGCGGCCGGCAGCGGAAGTAGAAGGACACCGCCCAGTCGTCGGGGTCGTTGCCGGGATCAGGCTCCAGTTCGACCAGGAGCTTCGCGGAAGCGGCGGGCTGTACCGGGGCCTTGACGAGGCTGCTGCGCAGGGCGTCGACCTGCTCCTGGTAGCCGGTGCGCTGGGGCGCGGGAGACCTCAGGGCCAGGGAAGGCCACCCCGTGTCCGTGCGAGGGCCACCGCCCTGCCGGGCGGTCTCCAGGCGCAGCGCCCAGGCGCGGCTGTACGCCTGGATCTCCCCGGCGGTCGCACCGCCGACCGCGCTGGCGACGAGTTCGAGGAAGTGCACGGCCGGGGGCAGCCCCTCGGACGGCATGTTGGAGCCCGCCAGATTGACGAACGCCTTCCACAACCCGTCGCAGTGCGCGGGCATCCCCTCGCTCAGCGCCTTGGTGGCGCGTGCGTAGAGCGCGGACACCGGCATCTCGTTCAGGTCCGACTCGTACAACCTTGTCAGGACGGCGCGCAGTTGCACCCAGCCCTCCGGCCCGACCTGACGCAGGGCTTCCAGCTCGTCCACGCGGAAGTGCAGTCCGGCCGCGACCGCCCGGTCCTTCGGATGCGCTTGTTCGTACGCCGCCACCAGATCGCTCATTCCGGTGGGCGTCTGCGCGCACCGGTCGACGAGCAGGGGCAGGAGGCACTCGCCCGGGAGGCAGGCGCTCTCGGCGTCCTCGGCCACGTCCGGGAACAGCCGGCGCAGCAGCGCCAGCCGGGGTGTGTACCCGCGCAGGGGCTCCGCCCGCTCCAGCAGAGCCCGGACTTCGGCAAGGACCTTGCGCCTGTTCCGCGGCTCGCTCAGGCCACCGGTGTGTTCGGACAGGCGCAGGCGGCAGTCGACGTCCTCCAACAGCACCTCGACCGGCAGGACGGTCAGCTTCCTGCGGCTGCCGATGTCGCTCCGCAGGACGACCCCGACCAGGGTGCGCCGCTGGTCGACGAGGACCGCGGCGCCCGAGATGCCGCCCCAGTCGGCACCCGATTCCGGACAGTCCTCCTCCGCCACGTACAGGGCCATCAGCTCCGAGCGCGCGAGGTTGGCGGGCCGGAGCCTGCCCCCGCCCTGAAAGGGATTGTGGGCGTGCCGCTCCTCGTAGTTGAAGCTGGGGAAACCGAAGATCTGGAACTCGGTGATGTCGGCTTCGACGAGGCCGAGGTGGGGATCGCTGCCCGGCTCCGGCGGCACCCAGCCGGAACCCGTCACGACCAGCAGCGCGGCGTCCAGCGAGGGAACCAACGAGGGGAGGGGACCTATGTCGGCGCCCCAACGGGAACCTTGTGCCGGGCCGCTGTCACGGCGCTCGGGCAGGTGCGGCAGGCCGCTCCAGACGATCTCGCAGGGGTGCCAGGGCAGATGGGCCGCGTGCATGCCCTGGCGCACTTCGACGACCAGTCCGCCCGGGGCCGTCGGCCCGTCGGAGGGCTCCTCGGGCACCAGCAGATGAGCGGCGGTCACCACCAGATCCGCGTCGATGACCCAGCCCGAGCCGTACCCGACCTGCCGCCCTGCGTCGTCCCGCACGCTGATCTCCACCAGCCGGTCCGGCACGAGCCGTGCGGAGCCGACCATGCATCACTCTCCCGTGCCGGCCGCCGTAGGCCCCGAGGAGCGAGGCGGTGGAGCGTTCCGCGGCCGGTCGGTCCGATCGCCGACGTGCAGAACTCCGCGTGGCTTCAGCGTCACGACGAGCCGGGTCCCGGTGCGCTTCACGCCGGTGCGCCCGCGCTTCGCCGTCACGTACCAGGAGACCCCGCCCTCGACGGTGTCGCTCCGCTCGGCCTGTACGTCCAGTTCGACACTGATGCCGTCGACGGAGAACCCGACGGTCCTGCCGATGCCCTGCTGCTGTGCGGCAGCCAGATCCTGACGCAGTGACTCGATCGCTTCCGTCAACGTCAGTCGCCGTGGTTCACGTGCCACTCGGTCCCCCCGATGCGTGCGCGCCGACTTCTGCGCACAGTAACGGTGCCACTCGGCGTCACGCCGTGAGTCCTGTTTCGCGTACGCAGCCCCGCCTTCGTCCTACCCGGTTGGCAACTGCCCGACACGGCCCGTCAGTTGAGGCTCCAGGACGCGGGTGTGCTTTCCGGTCACGGGACGCGCACCAGATGCACCGCCGCACTCGCCCAGTCGCCGACCGGCAGCTCGGGCAGCAGGCCGTAGCCGCTCAGCACCGTCGCGGAGTGCACCGCGCCCGTGCGGGTGTCGCGGTAGCGGGCGGTGGGGTCGAGACCGGCGAGGCGCAGCGGTGGGCGCGGGGTGCCGTGGCGTGGGGTCCGGTGCCAGGCCAGGAGCAGGGTCTCGCTGCCGTCCGCCGCCGTGTACTGCACCGCGGCGAGGCCGTCGTCGACCGGGCCGCGCGGCCGGTGCAGCGTTCCGTGCTGCACGAGGTGGCGTACGCGTTTGTACTCGGCCACCAGGGCCGCCCCTTCGGCCAGTTCCTCGGCCGTCCAGCGGGTGAGGTCACCGCCGAGGCCGAGGACCCCGGCCATGGCGACATGGAAGCGCAAGCGCAGCGGCACCGACCGGGCGGTGAGCTGGTTGGGCACGTCGGTCACCCACGCGGCCATCGTCCGGGCCGGGTAGAGCTGGCCGTAGCCGTGCTGGATGGACACGCGGTCCGCCGCGTCGGTGTTGTCCGACGTCCACGCCTGGTCGGTGCGGGAGAGCATGCCCAGGTCGACGCGTCCGCCACCGCCGCTGCACGCCTCGATCCGCAGGCCGGGATGGTCCGCGCGGAGCCGGTCGATGACGTCGTAGAGGTGGTGCACGTACGCCGTCCCCACGCGCTCCGCGCCGTCCGCCTGATCGGGCCAGCCCGCCTCGCTGATCGCGCGGTTCATGTCCCACTTGAGGAAGTCGATGCCGTGGTCGCCCACCAGGCGGGTCAGCCACCCGTACGCCCAGTCCGCGACGTCACGGCGGGCGAAGTTGAGCACCAGCTGGCTGCGCAGCTCGGTACGGGTGCGGTGCGGGAAGTGCAGGACCCAGTCGGGGTGACGTCGGTAGAGATCGCTGTCCGGGTTGACCATTTCGGGTTCCACCCACAGGCCGAAGCGCATCCCGAGCCGGTGCACCTCGCGCACCAGGGGCGTGAGTCCGTCGGGGAAGCGGTCCGTGGCGGGAGTCCAGTCGCCGAGCCCGGCGCGCTCGCTGCGGCGCGCGCCGAACCAGCCGTCGTCCATGACGTAGAGCTCCGCGCCGAGCTCCGCCGCCCGGGCCGCAAGGGCCAGCTGACCGGCCTCGTCGACGTCGAACCCGGTGGCTTCCCACGAGTTGTAGAGCACCGGCCGTGTCTCGTGGGGGTGGGGGAGCACGTGGGCCAGGACGTACGCGTGCCAGGCTCGGCTGGTCGCACCGAAGCCGCCGTCCGTGTAGAGACCGGCGTGGCGCGGAGTGGTGAACTCCGCGCCGGGTGCGAGGGGTTGGGTCATTCCGTCGCGGCCCGCGCCGCCCGTGAAGCCCGCCCGGCCGTCGGGGGCGCGCTGCACGGTGACGCGCCAGTTGCCGCTCCAGGCCAGGGCCGCGCTCCATACCTGGCCGTGGTCCTCGGTCGCGTCACCCGCGTCCAGCATCACCCAGGGGTTCGCGTGATGGCTGGTGACACCTCTGCGGCTGGTGAGTACCGTCTCGCCGAACGGCACGCGATCCCGGTGCAGCTGGGTCTCCGCGGACCACTGGCCCGTGACATGGCTGAGCCGGTAGTCGTCCCTCGCCGGAAGTGTCCACGCGGCGGAGTCGGCGCGCAGCAGCACCACGGTTTCCTCGCCGGTGTTGCGCAGCACGGTCCAGCGCTCGATGACGTCGCTGTCGTCGTGGACGCGGTAGTGGAGGGTGATCCCCAGGGGGTAGTGGCGGTCGCGGAACTCCAGGGCCAGTTCCGTCGATCCCGGCGCCGGCTCAAGGACGCGGTGGCCTGACGCCTCCCATTCGAGGGCGCGGGTGCCGTCGGCGAAGCGCACCTGAAGCGAAGGGGTTCCGTACCGTGCCCCGCCGTCCACCGGGAGCTCCTCGCCGACCGGTGGCCGTCCCTCGAAACTGCTGGGGGTTGGGGCCGGGGGAGCGGCGAGTTCCTGCGCCTCCGCCAGGGTCAGCCGTGGTCCCCACGCGAGATGGCAGGGCGCTCCCGTCGCGTCGACCCGGAGTGCGTACGACGTGCGCGGAGTGCGGAGCAGCCAGACCCCGGTCTCAGGGGCGAAGGAGATCACAGGCATGGATCCTCACGTTGAGATGGCGCCTCGAGAACATGCGGCAGCCAACACGCCCTTCGATCAACTGTCAACACCCTGTTCCTGTAGCTGATTTGAAGCTCAACACCTCCTGGCAGCGCTTCTTGAAAGGTGCTTGCTTCTTTCATTGACAGAGGAAAAGAACACCCCCTACGTTTCGGCCATGCGCTCGACGACCCCCTCGACGACCCCTCGGATCGACGTGGTTCCGGCACCCACACCTGCCGCTTCCCTGGTCTTCACCACCGTTCTGTCCCACGGCCCGCTCACGCGGATCGAGATCTCCCGGCGGACCGCGCTCTCCTCGGCGGCGGTCACCAAGGCGGTACGGCCGTTGATGGCGGCCGGCTACCTCGTCGAAGGAGCGGACGAGGAGGCGCGGCCCTCCCTCGGCCGCCCTGCCACCCTCGTGCGGGTCGACGGCGGGCGGGCCCTGTTCATCGGGGTCAAGGTCACCGGCGACGAGATCATCGCCGTCCTGACCGACCTCTGCTGCCGCATCCGCGTCGCCCGCCACCTCCCGGTCACCGACCGAGACCCCGGAGCGGTGCTCGCCTCGATCTCCGGACTCGTCCAGGAACTCCTCACGGAGGCGGAGGGATTCGGCGTGGAGGTGCGCGGCCTCGGTCTTGCCGTCTCCGGTGACGTGGACCGCACCGCCGGGGTGGTGCGCTACTCGCCCTTCCTGGACTGGCGGGACGTACCGCTCGCCGAACTCGCCTCCACCGTCACCGGACTGCCCGTCACCGTCGACAACGACGTGCGCGCGCTGACCGTCGCCGAGCAGTGGTTCGGCGCCGGGGCGGGAATCTCCGACTTCGCCCTGGTGACCGTCGGCGCGGGCATCGGCTGCGGGCTCGTGGTGCACGGCAAGGTCGTCTCCGGCGCGCACGGTGTGGCCGGTGAGATCGGCCATCTGCCGATCGACCCGCTGGGTCCGCCCTGCCACTGCGGCAACACCGGCTGCGTGGAGGCGATCGCCGGGGACGCCGCCATCCTCCGCCGCGTCCGTGAGGTGACCGGCACCCCGGTCGCCGACTCCGCCGCGGCCCTTGCGCTGGCGCACCAGGGCGATCCCGGCGCACGCGAGGCCTACGCACGGGCCGGGGAAGCGATCGGCCGCGCCATCGGAGCCGTCGTCAACGTCCTCGGACCGCAGCGAGTGATCATCTCCGGCGAAGGGCTCGCGGCGTACGACCTGTTCGCCGAGCAGATCCGCGAGGCGTTCACCGCGGCGGCCTTCGGCACCGCGGCGCAGTGCGACGTGATGACACGTCCGCTGCCCTTCGAGGAGTGGGCGCGCGGGGCCGCGGCCACCGCGATCCAGTCCTTCATCGGCATAGACACGTACTAGGAGTTGCGATGACGCAGCAGAGCCGCAGACCCTTCACCGCCCGTGAGCCGAGCCGCCGCACCGTGGTCCGCGGCTCCCTCGGGGCCGGTGCCGCCGCGCTGGCCGCGCCGCTCCTGACCGCCTGCGGCGGCGGACCGGCCGCCGATCCCAAGACGGTGACCTTCGGGTCGAACGGAGCCGACGCCACACCCGAGAAGGCCTACGCGGCCGTCACCGGCGCCTTCACCGAGGACAGCGGACTGAAGGTCAAGACGAACACCGTCGACCACGACACGTTCCAGAAGAGCATCTCCACTTATCTCCAGGGCACCCCGGACGACGTCTTCACCTGGTTCGCGGGCTACCGCATGCAGTACTTCGCCAAGAAGAAGCTGGCCCACCCCATCGACGACGTATGGGAGAAAATAGGCTCCGGATTCAGCGACGCCGCCAAGCAGCTGTCCAAGGGGCAGGACGGCAAGTACTACTTCGTCCCGCTGTACAACTACCCGTGGGCCGTCTTCTACCGCAAAAGCGTGTTCAAGGAAAAGGGATACGAAGCACCGCGCACCTGGAGCGAGTTCACCGCGCTCGCCAAGCAGATGAAGAAGGACGGCCTCTCGCCGATCGCATCCGGCTACGGAGGCGGCGACAGCTGGTCGATCCTCGGGGCCTTCGACTATCTCAATCTCCGTGCCAACGGCTACGACTTCCACATGGACCTGATGCGGGGCGAGGTCGCCTGGACCGACCGCCGCACCACCAAGACCCTCGATCTGTGGCGCGAGTTGAGCGGCTTCTACCAGCAGGGGGCGGGCGGCCGGTCCTGGCAGGACGCCGCACAGTCGCTGTTCGACAAGAAGTCGGGCATGGCCGTCATCGGGCTCTTCCTCGGCCAGCAGATCACCGACGAGAAGCTGCGCGCGGACATCGACTTCTTCGCCTTCCCGGAGGTCGACCCGGCCCACGGCCAGGAGACCGTCGAGGCCCCCACCGACGGCTTCATGCTCAGCCGCAAGCCGAAGAACCTCAAGGGCGCCACCAAGATGCTCGAATACCTCGGCGGCGCCGAGGCCGAGAACCTCTACATGGGCGTCGACCCGAGCAACGTAGCCGTCAACTCCCGCGCGGACACCGGCAAGTACAACGCCCTGCAGAAGAAGTCCGCCGACCTCATCGCGTCGGCCGAGCACATCACCCAGTTCGGCGACCGCGACAGCGACCCGGGCTTCATCTCCACCGTCGTCCTGCCCGGATTCACCGAATGGCTCGGTCACCCGGACGACGGCGCGGCCCTCCTGAAGAAGATCGAGTCCCAGCGTCCGCGCTTTTTCACGGCCTGAACGGCCCGAACGGCCTGATCCGGACCGGGAAGGTTCACCATGTCCCCCGTGCGCACAGCGCGCCCAGCGCCCCCGTCCAAGCGTGCCCGGCCCCGGCGGCTCGGCCCCGGTGACCGCGTCTTCCTCACCGTCATCGTCGGCATTCCGCTGCTCGCCCTGCTGGTCTTCGTCTGGCTTCCCGCGCTCGCCTCCGTGGGCCTGTCCTTCACCGACTGGGACGGCATCGCGCTCTCCGACATCCGCTGGACCGGGATCGACAACTACCGGGAGATCTTCACCAACTACCCGCCGTTCTGGCCGGCCGTCCAGCACAACGTCGTCTGGCTGCTCTTCACGGCGCTGCTGCCCACCCCGTTCGGCATCTTCCTCGCCTACCAGCTCGACCGGAAGATCCGCTTCACACGGATCTACCAGACCGCGATCTTCCTGCCGATGGTGCTCTCGCTGGCCGTCGTCGGCTTCATCTGGGAGATCATCTACAACCCCGACAACGGACTGCTCAACGGCGTCCTGGGCGGAGTGGCTCCCGGTCAGCACATCGACTGGCTCGGCGACCCGGACCTCAACCTCTGGGCCGTGCTGGTGGCTTCGGCCTGGCGGCACACCGGCTACATCATGATCCTCTACCTGGCGGGCCTGAAGGGCTTCGACCCCGCGCTCAAGGAGGCCGCCGCCCTCGACGGCGCCAACGGACGCCAGACGTTCCTGCGCGTGGTCTTTCCCGCACTCAAGCCGGTCAACATCATCATCCTCGTCGTGACCGTCATGGAGTCCCTGCGGGCCTTCGACATCGTGTACGTCCTGGGCGGTGGCACCGGCAGCAAACCCGGCATGGAGCTCCTCTCGCTCCTGATCACCGACAACATCATCGGCGAGTCCAGCCACATCGGTTACGGCTCCGCGCTCGCGGTCGTCCTGCTCGTCGTCTCCCTGCTCGCCATCTGCGCCTTCCTCGTACAGACCTTCCGCAAGGAGGACCAGTGACCGCGACCGCCACCCCGCCGGCCGCAGGCCCACGCACCCGGAGCGCACTGCCCTCGGGCGACGGCCCGCCCCGCCCGCGGCGGCAGACCGGCCGGCACGTCCTCCTCGGCGGGATCGCCCTCCTGTGGCTCGTCCCGCTGCTCTGGGCGGTGTACACCTCGCTGCGGCCCTACGAGGACACCGCGAAGCACGGCTATCTGTCCTGGCCGCACGGCATCAGCCTGGAGAACTTCTCCGACGCCTGGAGCCAGTCCGGGATGCCGCACTTCTTCTGGAACTCCGTCCTCATCACCATCCCGGCGGTACTCGGCACCCTGCTCTTCTCGGCCGCCGTCGCCTTCTTCGTCTCGCGCTTCGCCTTCCGGTGGAACATCGCCCTGCTGATGTTCTTCACCGCGGGCAACCTGCTGCCCGCACAGGTGCTTATCACCCCGCTGTACCGGCTCTACCTCCAGATCGGCCTCCCCGGCTGGATGAGCGACTCGTTCCTGCTCTACGACTCCGTCTGGGGCATCATCGCGATCCACATCGCCTACCAGTGCGGCTTCTGCACCTTCGTCCTCAGCAACTACATGCGGACGATCCCCAAAGAGATCACCGAGGCGTCCCTCGTGGACGGCGCGCCCGTGTGGCGGCAGTTCTTCCAGATCGTGCTCCCGCTGTGCCGCCCCGCCTTCGCGGCGCTCGCCACCCTCGAATCGATCTGGATCTACAACGACTTCTTCTGGTCGCTCGCCCTGATCGACACCGGCGACAAGAGGCCGATCACCTCCGCCCTCGCCAATCTCCAGGGCCAGTACTTCACCAACCCCAACCTCATCGCGGCCGGTGCGCTGCTGACCGCGATCCCCACGCTGCTGGTGTACTTCGCGCTCCAGCGCCAGTTCATCAGCGGATTGACCATCGGTTCCGGCAAGGGCTGACCTCACAGCCGCGCGTACGTCTCTCCCCCCCGACACGCTGCCCCCGATCTCAGGAGGTCCGGCCCATGCGGTCGTCCCTGTACTCCTCCGTGCTCGTCCTGGCCCTCGCCGCCGGTCCGACGACGGCCGTGCCCGCCGCCGCCACCCCCGTGGCCGAGGCGGCGCCCGCCGCGGACCTGGCCCAGAAGCCCTACATGGGCTGGACCAGCTGGTCCATGCAGTCCTCGAAGTACCCCGGGCTCAACCCCGACGGGGACTACAGCTACCTGACCGAGAAGAACGTCCTCAAGCAGACCGACGCCATGGCGTCCAAGCTCAAGAAGTACGGCTACGAGTACGTCAACATCGACGCCGGCTGGTGGCGCGACATGGCGTGGAAACCGGAGTTCGACGCCCACGCCCGCCAGACACCGGACGCGGGCCGCTTTCCGCGCGGCATGAAGCCGGTCGCCGACGACATCCACGCCAAGGGCCTGAAGGCGGGCATCTACCTGCCGGTGGGCCTGGAGAAGGAGGCGTACGGCGAGGGCAAGGTGCCCATCTGGAACGCGGAGGGCTGCACCACCGCCGACATCGTCCACGACGACCTGCGCACCACCAACGGCTGGGACAGCGCTTACAAGCTCGACTTCTCCCGCCCCTGCGCGCAGAAGTACGTCGACTCGCAGGCCCAGCTCTTCGCCGACTGGGGCTACGACTTCCTCAAGCTCGACGGGGTGGGCCCCGGCTCATCCAAGAGCGGCGACAACTACAACAACGTCGCCGACGTGGCCGCCTGGAAGCAGGCGATAGCCAAGGCCGGGCGCCCGATCCACCTGGAGATCTCCTGGGCGCTCGACATCAACCACGTCGCCGACTGGAAGAAGTACTCCAACGGCTGGCGCATCGACACGGACGTCGAGTGCTACTGCGACACCCTGGTGTCGTGGGAGAACTCCGTCGACGACCGCTGGGACGACGCACCCGGCTGGACCCGGCACGCCGGCCCCGGCGGCTGGAACGACCTCGACTCCCTGAACGTGGGCAATGGCGAGATGGACGGCCTGAGCAAGGCCGAACGGCAGAGCTACGCGACGCTGTGGGCCATCGCCAAGTCACCCCTCTACACCGGCGACGACCTCACCCGCCTCGACGACTACGGCGTATCGCTCCTGACCAACCGCGAGGTCATCGCCCTCAACCAGGGCAGCACACCACCCGCGAGGCCGATCACCGCCTCCGGCAACCGGCAGGTCTGGAGCGCGAAGAACGCCGACGGCAGCCACACCGTCGCCCTGTTCAACCTCGGCGACTCGCCCGCCGCCGTCACCGCCGACTTCTCGTCCCTCGGCTTCTCCGGCCGGGGCAAGGTCCGCGACCTGTGGAACCACGAGGACCTCGGCACGTACAAGGACAAGGTGACGCAGACGCTGCCCGCGCACGGCTCGCGCCTCTTCACCGTCACGCCGCGCGGCCCCGAGCAGCGGATGACGGGGTACGAGGCCGAGTCCGCGGCCAACACCCTCAGCGGCAACGCGGCCGTCGGTGACTGCGCCGCCTGCTCGGGCGGAAGCAAGGTCGGCAACCTCTACCAGGGCGGAAAACTCCGGTTCAACGACATCGTGGTGCCGAAGGCAGGGCGCTACGTGATCGACGTCGCGTACGTCAGCGGTGATCCGCGCACGGTCCAGGTCTCCGCCAACGGCAACGGCTCCACCGCCCTGAAGTTCCCTTCCACCGGGGACTGGGGGACCGCCGAGACGATCGGTGTGCCGGTGACCCTCAAGGCCGGGACCAACACGGTCACCTTCGACAGCGGCGACGGCTACGCCCCCGACCTCGACCGGATCGACGTACCGAAGCGGTCCTGACCCACGTCCGTGCTCGTTTCCTCCCTCCCGCACGCACTTTCCTCCTGAACGGAGTGCCTAGTGGACGACGATCAGCACACCCGCTCACCACGCCCCAGACCGAGCCGCCGCGACATCCTCTCCGTGGCCGCCGCCGCGGGCGCCTTCACCGCACTCGGCGGTCTGCCCGCCTTCGCGGACTCCGCGCCCGTGACCCGGCAGGCGGGATCGCCCCTGCTGGCCGATGCGGAGACGACCCGCTTCTGGTACCGGGCGCCCGCGTCCGACCGGGCGATGATCGAACAGGGCCTGCCCGTGGGCAACGGGCGCCTGGGTGCGCTCACCGGCAACGCCCCGGCCCGTGAACTGCTGCTCATCACCGACGCGACGCTGTGGACCGGCGGCCGCAACGCCACCCTCGACGCGGACGGCCAATTCCCCTACGGGCGAGATGACTTCGGTTCCTTCACCCTCCTGGGGTGCCTGACCGTGGACATCCTCGACCACGACCTGCCCGGGGTCTCCGACTACCGCCGCGAACTCGACATCAGCCAAGGTCTTGTCACCACCTCGTACGTCCGCTCAGGGGTGACGTACCAGCGCCGGATCTTCGCGAGCCATCCCGACGACGCGATCGTCCTGCACTTCTCCCAGACGGGTGGCGGCCGCTACACCGGAACGGTGACCCTCACCGGCACCCACGACGAGACCACCACCGCGCACCCTCCCCGTGCCGCCTCGTTCGGTGCCGCCTTCCCGGACGGCGGGCTGCGCTACGGCGCCGCGGTGACGGCCTACAGCGACACCGGCACGGTGGCCGTCGACGGCTCGCGGATCTCCGTCGCCGGGTGCAAGGAGTTCACGGTCGTGGTCAGCGGCGGCACCAACTACGCACCCGACGCGGCAGCCGGCTACCGCGACCCCACCCTCGACCCGCAACGCCTCGCCAGGACGAAGGTCCTCGCGGCGGCCCGCCACTCGGCGACCACGCTCCTGCACTCCCATGTCGCCGACCACCGGCGCCTGTTCGAGCGGATGGGCGTCTCGCTCGGCACCTCGTCGCGGACCCAGCGCGGCCTCGACACCTGGGAACGCGTACAGGCCCGTGCCCAGGACGGCGAGGCGGACCCCGAACTTGAGGCTGCGTACCTCCAGTTCGGCCGCTACCTCATGATCGCCGGGTCCCGCGACAGCCTGCCGCTCAATCTCCAGGGCCTGTGGCTGGACGGCAACGACCCGGACTGGATGGGGGATTACCACACGGACATCAACATCCAGATGAACTACTGGCTGGCCGACCGGGCGGCCCTGTCCACCTGCTTCGACGCGTACGCCGACTACTGCCTGGCGCAGCTGCCCTCCTGGACCGAGCTCACCCGGACCCTGTTCAACGACCCGCGCAACCGCTACCGCAACTCCAGCGGGAAGATCGCGGGCTGGACCGTGGCCATCTCCACCAACATCCACGGCGGCAACGGCTGGTGGTGGCATCCGGCGGGCAACGCCTGGCTGGCCAACTCCCTCTTCGAGCACTACGAATTCACCCAGGACCGTGCCTACCTCGCGAAGATCCATCCACTGCTCAAGGGTGCCTGCGAGTTCTGGGAGGCGCGCCTGCTCACGGAGACCGTCACCGACGAGGCGACCGGCAAGAGCCGCGAGGTCCTGATCGCCGACAGCGACTGGTCTCCCGAGCACGGCCCCCTGGACGCCAAGGGCATCACGTACGCACAGGAACTGGTCTGGGCGCTCTTCGAGAACTACCGCACCGCCTGCTCCGTCCTCGGCAAGGACATCACACACGCCAAGACCGTCGGCGCGCTCCAGGAACGCCTCTACCTCCCCCAAGTCAGCCCGAAGACGGGCTGGTTGGAGGAGTGGATGTCTCCCGAGAACCTCGGCGAGACCACCCACCGGCACCTCTCCCCGCTGGTCCAGCTCTTCCCCGGCGACCGGATCCGCCCCGACGCGTCGACGCCCAAGGCCCTGCTCGAGGGGGCGACGGCGCTGCTCGCCGCACGCGGCATGGAGAGCTTCGGCTGGGCCAATGCCTGGCGGAGCCTGTGCTGGGCCCGGCTGAAGGACGCGGACAGGGCGTACCAGCTGATCGTGAACAACCTGCGGCCGTCCATTGAGGGCAGCAACGGCACCGCGATGAACCTCTTCGACATCTACGAGGTCGAGAAGGGCCGCGGCATCTTCCAGATCGACTCCAACTTCGGCACGGCGGCGGCGATGCTGGAGATGCTGGTCTACTCGCGCCCGGGACACGTCGAGCTGCTCCCGGCCCTGCCCGAGGCGTGGGCGCGCTCCGGCTCGGTCACCGGCGTCGGCGTGCGCGGCGGCTTCGTCGTCGACCTGCGCTGGCGGTCCGGGAAGGTCACCGAGGCGCGACTGCGCAGCGTCGGCGGGCGCAGCACCACGGTGTCGTACGGGGGAGTGACCCGGAAGGTCGCCCTCAAGCCCGGAGGCTCCGTCACGCTGCGGGGAGCGGGCAGTTGAGGCCCGGAATGTGGTTCGCGCGGCGGAGCCGGGCGGTCGGCGTCGTCTGCGGGCTCGTGCTCGCGCTGTGCTTGCCGATGGCGTCGGCCTCGGCGGCGGGGGAGGCGTCCCGGCATCAGGTCGTCACCTGGGGGGCGAGCGCCGATCGGCTCGGCCAGGCGGTGGCCGACCGCAGCTACCGCCTCGTCGTCCGGACGAGCGTCGGCGGCTCCCGTCCGCGGGTCAGGCTGTCCAACGCGTTCGGCGACCGGCCGGTGACCTTCGGGAAGGTGTACGCCGGGAAGCGCGAGGAGGGTGCCCGGCTCGTCCCCGGCAGCAACCGCAGGATCACTTTCGGGGGCGCGCGTTCCGTCAAGGTGGCGCCGGGCGACAGCGTGACCGGCGATCCGTTGCCCGGACGGCTCGCGGCACAGAGCGACCTGGTCGTCAGCCTGTACGTGGCCGAGGCCGCGGGCCAGGCGACAGGGCACGGCATGGCCATGCAGACGTCGTACGCGACCGGCGGCGACCACGCGGGCGAAGAGGGCGAGGGCAGTTGGAGCGAGCGGATCGGCTCGTGGTTCTACCTCGACGCGGTGAGCGTGGAGAGCGCGGCGGACACGGGCGCCGTGGTCGCGCTCGGCGACTCCATCACCGACGGCTGGCAGTCCACCACCGACACGAACCGCCGCTGGCCCGACTACCTGTCCCGACGACTCCAGAGCGCGTCCATGACCGGCATCAAGGGCGTCGCCAACGAAGGCATCTCCGGCAACAAGGTCCTTGCCGACGGCGCGGGGCAGAGCGCCGTGGCCCGCCTGCAACGGGACGTCCTCTCCCAGCCGGGCGTGCGCACGGTGTTCTTGTTCGAGGGCATCAACGACATCAAGGCACACACCGGGGTCACGTCGGCTCAACTCATCGACGGATACCGGCAGATCATCGACCGGGCGCACGCGGCGGGCAAGTGCGTCGTGGGCGGGACGGTGCTGCCCTTCAAGGGCTGGTCGGAGTTCGACGCCGCCGGTGAGGCGGTGCGCCAGGAGGTCAACGACTTCATCAGGAGCAGCGGCGAGCTGGACGCCGTCGCCGACTTCGACAAGGCGCTCCGCAGCCCGTACGACCGGGAACGGCTGCTCCCCGCCCTCGACGGCGGAGACCACCTCCACCCCAACGACAAGGGCATGCGGGTGATGGCCGACGCGGTCGACCCGGCCGATCTGGAGTGTGATCGGTGAAGGTTCTCATTTGCTGAACCAGCAAGGAAGCTTGCCGATCTGCTGAGGTCGGGCGCACGGTGTCCACATGACTGAGACGAATGAGCGAGACATCAACGCCGACCAGCGCGCGGCTGCCGGAGCGGATGTCGACGCAGAGGTGGATGTACTGGTGGTCGGGGGCGGCGTGGCCGGTCTGTCGGCCGCGCTGACCCTGTCCCGGGCCAGGCGCACGGTGCTGGTGGTCGACTCCGGTGAGCCGCGCAACGCTCCCGCCGACGGGGTGCACGGGTTTCTCTCCAACGAGGGCCTCGCGCCGGGCGACCTGCTGCGGATCGGCCGGGAGGAAGTCGCCGGGTACGGCGGACGGATCGTGTCCGACCTGGTCACGGGCGTCCGTCGGGTCGGCGAGCGCTTCGTCGTGGACACCGCGGGCGGCCGGAGCCACGGCGCGCGACGCCTGCTGGTGACGACAGGGCTCGTCGACGAGCTGCCCGATGTCCCCGGTCTTCGTGAGCGGTGGGGCCGTGACGTCCTGCACTGCCCGTACTGCCATGGCTGGGAGGTGCGCGACGAGCCGATCGGCGTCCTGGCCACCGGCCCGATGGCGGTGCACCAGGCACTCCTGTTCCGTCAGTGGTCGCCGCGGGTGACCCTGTTCCTGCACACCGCCGGCGAGCTGACCGAGGAGCAGTGGGAGCAGCTGGCCGCCCGTGACATCGCCGTGGTCGACGGGGAAGTGGTCGGTCTCGATGTCGAGGAGGACCGGCTCTCCGGCGTACGGCTGGCCTCGGGCAGGCACATCCCGGTGCGGGCGCTCGCCGTGGCGCCGAAGTTCGAGGCGCGTGGCGCGGTGCTCGCGGGGCTCGGCCTGAAGAGCGTCAACCACCCCATGGGCGTGGGGAGTTATGTGGAGTCGGACGCGACCGGCTACACGGGCGTCGCGGGAGTGTGGGTCGCGGGCAACGTCACCGACCTGGTGGCCGGAGTCATGGTGTCCGCAGCCGCCGGCATGACGGCGGCGACAGCGGTCAACGCCGACCTCGTGAGCGCCGACACCGCGGCGGCCGTGGCGGCGCGGCGCGCGAAGGAGGCCTTCGGCCCGGCGGCGGAGGCCGCCAACTGCCGGCAGGTCATGGGAGAACGGGGTCACGGAATCGAGTCGCTCCTGACCGGCGGCGCCAAGCGCCACCCTGAGTCCGGGAGGCGATGAGGGACCGGGCGAGAGAGCCCTTCTCAGGCAGTGGCGCTATCCCGTTGAAGGCTGTCATTAATGCCACTGGGAGGCGGTCGCGGGCCCGGATAACTTCGGCGGTGATCCCGGCACGGACCGGACACGCACCACCACTGAAGGAACTCCATGCAGGCCATGACCTATGTCGCCCCGCTACTGATCGGCGTCCTCTACGCCCTCGTCATGTCCCTGATCCGCGAACCGCACCGGCGCCGCTTCAACGCCATCATGGTGGCCGGTGCGGGCGCGGCCTACCTGAGCGGCGGCGGCTTCGGAGGCTGGGAGTTCCCCTTCGCCGCCGCCGTCACCTACTGCGCCTACCGCGGCCTGGAATCCTGGACGTTCATCGGCATCGGCTGGCTGCTGCACACCGGTTGGGACCTGCTCCACCACTTCAAGGGCAACCCGATCATCCCCTTCGCCCACGACTCGTCCCTGGGCTGCGCCATCTGCGATCCCGTCATCGCGCTCTGGTGCCTGCGCGGCGGCCCCTCCCTGATCAGCCTCGTCCGCAGCCGGACCGCGCGGGCGCGGTGACCGCTCCCGCCGCCGTGAAACGCGCCCTCCCGGCGTTCATCCGGCCCATGTAGCCTTCATCGGCGCTCTCCACCCGGGTGCCCCGTGTCGTGTCTCACCGCTGCGCCGAGGACCTGCCCCATGCCTCAGACGAACCTGTCCGAAGAGCTGCATCCGGAACTCCCCGAATCCTTGCAGGACATAGTCAAGAGCCATCAACTGCACGCTGCGCTCGAGTGGTTGGAGACCAACCCGCCGCACGTGATCGCCGACGAGCTCGGCCGGATGGACACGGCCGACGCGGGTATGGCCTTCCGGCTCCTCGACAAGGACCGGGCGCTGACCGTCTTCGAGGAGCTGGAGCCGGTCGACCAGCAGCAGATCCTGGAGGGGCTGCGCGACCGCACCTTCCTGGAACTCGTCGAGGGCATGGACCCCGACGACCGGGCCAGGATGCTGCGCGAGGCCCCCGCCGAAGTCGCCAAGCGGGTGCTCGCGGGACTGAGCGCGCACGAGCGGCGGATGACCTCCGCGCTGCTCGGCTACCCGGAGGGCTCCGTCGGCCGCTACATGACCCCCGAGGTCGTGGCGCTGGGGCAGGACCTCACCGTGCGGCAGGCGCTGGAGGTCGTACGGGAGAAGGGCGGTCAGGCCGAGACGGTCTACACCCTGCCCGTCGTGGACGACGGACAGCGCCTCACCGGCATCGCCGAGCTGCGCGAACTGGTGCTCAGCCCGCCGGAGACGATGGTCTCCGCACTGATCGTCACCGAGCCGGCGTCCGTGTACGCCACCGACTCGGCCGAGCGGGCGGCCCGGCTGATGCGCGAGACCAACGACCTGAACCTGCCGGTCGTCGACGGCGAGAACCGGCTCGTCGGACTGCTCACCATCGACGACGCGCTCGAAGTCATCGAGGCGGCCGACACCGAGGACGTGGCACGGCAGTCGGGTGCCGCGCCCTGGGCCGGCCACTACATGGCCGCGTCGGTGTGGCAGCTCGCGCGCTACCGGGCGCTGTGGCTGAGCCTGTTGCTCGTCGCGGCGACCCTGACCGTCAGCGTGACGCAGTCCTTCGAGGGCACCTTGGAGAAGGCCGCGCAGCTGGCCATGTTCATCCCGAGGCTCATCGGCGCAGGCGGCAACGCCGGGGCGCAGGCCGCGACCGCGTGCGTACGCGCCCTGGCCGTCGGCGAGGTGCGCGGATCGGACCTGCTCAAGGTCATTTGGCGGGAGTGCCGCGTCGGCCTGGTCCTGGGCTCGTTGCTCGCGGTCCTCGGGGTGGTCGTGGGCACGCTCTTCGTCAGCGCGAAGATCGCCCTGGTGGTCGGGATCACGCTGGTGGTCATCTGCGGCTGGGCGGCGACCATCGGCGGCACGATGCCGCTGCTCGCCAGGCGGCTGCGGATCGACCCCGCGGTGGTGTCGGCGCCGATGGTCACCACCCTGGTCGACGCGACCGGTTTGATCATCTACTTCGTGACGGCGAAGGCCGTGCTGGGCATCTGAGGGCCGCGCGTGTCGATCCCGCCGGGGTCCGTTCGACGCGAAGATGAGAGAGCGGGAAACACCCAGGAGGATCACCAGGAGGAGAACTCATGCCGAAGGTGCGCGTACACAACATCACCGTCTCGCTGGACGGCTTCGCGGCCGGACCCCATCAGCGCCTGGACGAACCCTTCGGGGACGGCATCGAAGGGCTGCACGACTGGATGATCGCAGCGATGCGCGACCGCGCCGACGGCAAGACGGGGATCGACGTCGACCGCATCGAGCGCAGCGAGGAGAACATCGGGGCCACCATCATGGGCCGCAACATGTTCGGGCCGCAGCGCGGACCGTGGCAGGACGAGTCGTGGAAGGGCTGGTGGGGAGAGAACCCGCCCTACCACCACGACGTGTTCGTCCACACCCACCACGTGCGCCCCTCGCTCGCGATGGAGGGCGGGACCACCTTCCACTTCACCGATGAGCCCGTCGAGACGGTCCTCGCGCGTGCCTTCGAGGCGGCGGGTGGCCGGGACGTACGTATCGGAGGAGGACCGGCCACCGTGCAGCAGTACCTGCGCGCCCGCCTGATCGACGAACTGCACCTGGTCGTCGTCCCGCTCCTCGTCGGCAGGGGCGAGCGGCTCCTGGACGACGTGGCCGACGGGCTCGACGGCTATCAGGTGACCGAACTGGTCAGTTCCGCTGCGGCGACCCACGCCCATCTGACGCGCCGCTGACCGGACCACGAGGCCGGGAAGAGGCAACGCGGGGGAGCCGTGCGGGTAGTTGCGGTGCCGTGACCGGTTTTACCGGATTCCGTTACGCGCTCTCCGGGTGATCGCAATGTCGGGTGCCTACGTTTATGTTCATCAATGTGCGGCTCGTCGCATGACGAGGACCGCGTGCTGACCGACACCCAAGGGGATCACTGCCGTTATGCGAAACACCCGCCGTCACAGCCTTCTGCGCACCGCCGCCGTCTCCGCCCTCGCCGGATCGGTCCTGTTGATTCCCGCCACCGCCGCGCTCGCCGCCGGGTCGGGCCCGGAGCCGGTCCCGTCGCAGACCACGGCCGAGCCCGCACCGGCCACGCTCACGGCGAAGGCGTCGCTCTCCCACGTGCGCGCGTGGCAGGAGCTGCGCATCACGGGCAAGGCGACCGGGCTCAAGGCAGGAAGCAAGGTCACCCTGCAGCAGAAGCAGCACGGGGCGTGGAAGGCCCTGCCCGCCAGCACGGTCACCAACGCGTCCGGAAGCTATGGCCTGCGCGCCAAGCTCGGCCTCAAGGGCAAGAACGAACTGCGCGTCGCCAGCGGCGCGACCGTCTCGCCGGTCGTCACGGTGACCGTGAGCTGAGCCGACCGCAGGAGGCCCGCGGGTCGCGCCCGGTCTCGCGGGGCGTCAGGCCTCGGGGGCGCGCACCACGAGCAGGTAGTAGTCCATGTGGTTGCGGCAGAAGGAGCGGTAGGGGGCCATGAGCGGATCGGTGTGGGCCAGGGCCTCCTTGCCGAACCGCTCCTCGATCTCGCCGCGCCGGTCCTCGTAGAGCACGCACATGAGCTCGCCGCACAGGGCCGCGTTCGAGGTCATGTCGCGTACGGACTCCACGCGGAATCCGGCCTGTTGGAGTTCGTCGACGAGTGTGGCGAAGGGGGTGAGCGGGGGACAGGTCCACATCCGCGTGTAGGCCGCCACTTCCTCGGCGGTGGGGCTGCCGCGCAGCGCGAACTCCGTGAACAGGAACCGCCCGCCAGGACGCAGCACCCGCAGGGCCTCGCGGAGCCCTGCGGGCCGGTCGGAGAGGTGCGGGACGCAGTCGATGGACCACGCGGCGTCGAACGCCGCGTCCGCGTAGTCGAGTCGCATGGCGTTGCCGTAGGCGAAGTCCACCCGCTCGGTGAGGCCCTGGACGGCGCGGCCCCGGGCAGTGAGACGGTCCTGGCACCGGGCGAGCTGGCTCTTGCTGACGTTGATCCCGGTGACGCGGGCGCCGGTGCGCTCGGCCAGCCGGACGGCGGGCCCGCCGGTTCCGCAGCCGATGTCGAGCAGGTGCTCGTGGGGCGCCAAGTCGATCGTGTCGACGAGGAAATCGGTCTGCCGGTCCTGGGCGAGGTCGGCCAGTGCGGTCAGTGTGGTGACGGACGGCCGTTCGTCGTGCGGCGCGTACATGCCGATGTGGACGGCGGTCGAGCCGAGCGTCATGGCGAGCATGTCGCCGAACTGGTCGTACATCGCCCCGACTTCCTCGGGGGTGGGGGCCGTCGTGCCGCTTGCGTCGAGGTCTTCCACGGTCATGTGCATCCCTTTCAGCGACGGACGCTGGGACGCTAGCACCGGCCGCGGTCGCGGTGGAGCCCGGAAAGCGCCAAGCCGCTCCGCGGCTCAGCCCCCTGGCGCCCCGTGCGGGTCACTCACGCTCCGCGCGCTCCTGAGGTGCGGCGGAGCCCTCGGCCTCGGCGTGCGCGTCGACCTGCCGCCCCACCTCGCGCGCCTCGTCGGTCAGCATCCGCAGCCTGGCCTCGGCCTGATCCGCTCGGGCCTGGAGGCGGGCGGTGTCGTCCTCGATGACCCGGTAGGCCAGATCCATCGCCGCGTCCACCTCCTCGGGAGAACCGCGTTCGGCCAGCTCCTCCAGTGCGCTCTTGACCGCGGGGATGCCGCCGCGGGTGTGGATGTCGTTCCAGAACTCATAGTCCATCCGGGCAGTTTGCCGGATCGGGGACCGAGGAGCGAACCACGGCGGTGATCCGGACTTTCCCCTCCCCGGGCCGTCGCCCGTGATAGAAAGTGGGACGTTCGTTCAAGTTTCTCGTGATGCGCTGCGGAGGCCCGAATGCACCACTTCCTGCTGCCCGGAAACGACCGGGGAGCGCTCGATGGCTAACCCCTACCGCGCGCTGTTCTCCGCGCCCGGCGCCAAGGGTTTCTCCGCGGCCGGGCTGCTTGCGCGGCTGCCGCTGCCGATGACTCACATGGGCATCCTCACGATGCTGTCCGAGCTGCGCGGCGAGTACGCGCTCGCCGGTGCCGTCGCCGGGACGTTCACGCTGTCCATGGCGCTGATAGGCCCTCAGATATCACGCGTGGTCGACCGGCTGGGGCAGGGGCGTGTCCTGCTCCCGGCCACCGGCGTCAGCGTCGCCGCCCTGGGCGGGCTGCTCCTGTGCGCGTACTACGACGCGCCCGTGTGGACCCTCTTCGTCTTCGCGTTCCTCGCCGGGTTCATGCCGAGCATGGGCGCGATGGTCAGGGCCCGCTGGACCCATCTGTACCGCGGCTCGCCGCGGCTCAACGCCGCCTACTCCCTGGAATCCGTGGTCGACGAGCTCACCTACATCATCGGGCCCGCCATCGCCGTGGTCCTGGGCACCGCCCTCTTCCCCGAAGCGGGGCCGATGGTCGCGGCCGCGCTGCTCGTGGTGGGCGTACTGCTCTTCGTCCCGCAGAAGCGCACCGAACCTCCCGTGCAGCCGCAGGCGCGCGGCGCGGGGCGGTCCGCGATCCGGTCGGGCTCGCTGCTCGCCATGGCGCTCACGCTGCTGTTCGGCGGCGCCATCGCGGGCACCGTCGACACCATGGGGCTCGCTGTCGCCCAGGAGCAGGGGCAGAAGGGGGCCGCGGGGATCGTCTTCGCCGTGTACGCCGTCGGGTCCGCCGTCTCGGGACTGACCTTCGGAGCGCTGAAGTGGAGCGTGCCGCTCCCGCGGCTCCTCGTGCTCGGGGTCACGGGCACGGCCCTGACGACGGTGCCGTTCCTCGTCGTGGACAGCATCGCGACCCTGTCCGCCGCGGTCTTCCTCGCCGGCGTGTTCTTCGCGCCGACCATGGTCACCATCATGGGCATCGTCGAGCGGCTCACTCCCGCGGCGCGCCTCACCGAGGGGATGACCTGGATGATCGCGGGGCTCCAGATCGGCGTCGCGCTCGGCGCCGCCGCCTCGGGGCAGGTCGTGGACTCCTTCGGGACCCGTGCCGGGTTCTACGTGTCCTTGGCCATGGGCGCGCTCGCGCTCCTGACCACGCTGCTCAGCTACCGGCACGTGAGCGCCGAGACGGCACGGGCGGCGGGCGGGGAGCAGGTCACGAGCGGCCCCGACCGGCCAGGTATCGTCGCGGAGACCGCCACCGGACAGGAGTCGCACACTGAACGCGCCGATCACGGACGGCCGTAGGGCCAAGGGCGAACGCCGTCGACGTGAACTGATCGAGGCCACCTTGCGCGTGATCGCGCGCGACGGCGCCTCGGGGGTGACGCACCGCAAGGTCGCCCGCGAGGCGGAACTGCCGACGACCGCGAGCACGTACTACTTCGAGAGCATCGACGCCCTGCTGACCGCGGCGCTGACGTCCTGCATGAACGAGGACTCCGAGCGGCTGCGCCGGCTGATCGAGGCACCCGGCGAGGGCACCGACAAGCTCAGTGCCCTCGCCCGCCTGATGGCCGACCTGCTCACGGCCCCGGGGCGGCTGCTCGCCGAGTTCGAACTGTGCCTGCTCGCCTCGCGCAGGCCCGACCTGCGCGGGCCGACGCGGCACTGGGCTCAGACGCTGTGCGCCTTCGCCCGGCTCTTCACCGACGATCCGTTGCGCGTCAAGCTCTTCGCCAACGCCTACGACGGGCTGCTTCTCCAGGCGCTTCTCGCGGACACCCCTGTGACGGCGGACGAGTTCGAGGCCATGCTGCGCGAACTGCTCCCCGGGGACGCCCGGACCGAAGGCTGAGCCCCGGCACCCCGGGCATCCGGGCGAGTCAGGCCCCCAGGCTCCGCAGGACCTCGCGGCAGGCGGACGCGGCGCCGTCGGTCGCCTCGGAGCAGAGGCGGCAGTGTTCGTGCTGCGGCGCGTGCTGGGCGCACAGCTCGTGGCTGTGCTCGCAGGCCAGTACGCACGCCTGCAACTGCGCGGCCAGCAGCGCGTGATCGGCGTCCGTGCCGCGCGTCAGGACCCGCCGCGTGGCGAAGGCCACGTCGGCACAGTTCAGGTCGCGGTTGATGGCGGCCCGCAGCTCATCGGCCTCCTTCTCGGCGAGCATGCCGACCGCGCAGGCGGTCACGGCCTGTTCGCACGCGGAGAGGGCGTCGGCGGCGGTGGCGAGCGTCTGGTTGTCGAGGTGGTCGGCGCGAGAGGCAAGGCTGTCGAACAACTCGCGTGTCTGGAGCATCGCGTCTCCAACGGAGTCTTGAGGGGCCCCGGTTCCGGGGGTTCCCGGCCCTGAGGGTTCCCGGTCTCTCGACGCTAGTCCCGCCCCTGCCACCGGTGAAGGGCGCGGGATACGTCAATCGCGGCGCACGCCCGGCAGCCGGATTCTCCCGCGGGCCCGGGTCTCCCGCGCCCGCCGTGTGGCGCGCGTCACACGATTCCTGGCCATCGCCGGGAACTCTTCCGCCCCGCCGGCCGACTCCTGCACCGGCCCGTTACGGCGCCGCTCCGCACCAGCCCTTCGTCCCGTTCATCCAGGAGAGCAGCTCATGTCCGCCGAACCCACACTCCTCGCCCCGGACGACGGGCAGGAGACCCAGGGGACACCGCCCCCCGCAGGACGGTCCGGATGGGCGTCGCTGCGTCCGCTCGTACTGCGACTGCACTTCTACGCCGGGGTGCTCATCGCCCCCTTCCTGCTCGTCGCCGCCACCACGGGACTTCTGTACGCCTGCTCCTACCAGGTCGAGAAGGTCGTGTACTCCCATGAACTGCGCGTCCCCGTCGGTGAGAACAAGACCGAGCTGCCGATCTCGAAACAGGTCGCGGCCGCCCGCAAGGCGCACCCCGAGGGAACGGTCAGCGCGGTGCGGCCATCGCCGCAGGACGGTGCGACGACCCGCGTGCTCCTGGCCGGAACGCCGGGCGTGGACGCCGACCACACCCTCGCCGTCTTCGTGAACCCCTACAACGGCGAAGTGCGCGGCGCGCTGGAGCAGTACGGCTCCACCGGCGCCCTGCCGCTGCGCACCTGGATCGACGAGCTCCACCGCGATCTGCACCTGGGGGAGACCGGCCGGCTCTACAGCGAACTCGCCGCCAGCTGGCTGTGGGTGATCGCGGGCGGCGGCCTGGTGCTGTGGTTCGGACGCCGACGCTCCCAGCGCAAGCTGCGCGGGACCACCGGCCGCCGTCGTACGCTCTCGCTGCACGGCTCGGTGGGCGTGTGGGCAGCCCTGGGGCTCATCTTCCTGTCGGCCACGGGGCTGACCTGGTCGACGTACGCGGGACAGAGTGTCAGCGATCTGCGGGAGGCCATCGGCCAGACGACGCCGGCGCTCACGGCGACCGCCGGGAGCGGCGGGGAGCACGCGGGGCACGGCGGATCGGACGCGGGCGGCGCCTCCGCCGGTGACGGTGTCGGGCTCGACGCCGTCCTGAAGGCGGCCCGTGCCGAGGGGCTCTCCAACCCGGTGGAGGTCGTGCCGCCCGCCGACGCGTCGTCCGCGTACGTCGTCCGGCAGATCCAGCGCAGCTGGCCCGAGAAGCAGGACTCGGTCGCCGTCGACCCGGCCAGCGGCGAGGTCACCGAAGTGCTGCGGTTCGCCGACTATCCCGTGCTCGCCAAGCTGACCCGCTGGGGCATCGACGCGCACACCGGCACGCTGTTCGGGCTCGCCAACCAGATCGCCCTCGCCGGTCTCACCCTCGGTCTGATCCTGATGATCGTGTGGGGGTACCGCATGTGGTGGCAGCGCGGGCGCGGCAGTTCCTTCGGGCGTCCGCTGCCGCGCGGTGCGTGGCAGCACGTACCGGCCTACGTCCTGGTCCCGTTGATGGCGGCGATCGCCGTGCTCGGCTACTTCGTGCCGCTGCTCGGCATCCCGCTCGCGGCCTTCCTCGCCGTGGACATCGTGCTGGGGGAGATCGCCCACCGGCGCGGCAGGCGCGACTACGCCTGAGGCCCGCTCAGTCGTGGACGGCGGCGCCGCTGAGGTGGTGGTCGGCGAGGTTGAGGACCTCGTCGACCACGCGGCGCAGATGCCCGTCGGGCGGGCCGTAGATCATCCGTCGCCCTTCCTTGCGTACGGACACGAGCCCGGCGATGCGCAGTTTGGCCAGGTGCTGGCTGACCGCCGGGCGGGCCGCGCCGCACGCGGCGGTCAGGGTCGTGACGTCCGCCTCGCCCTTGCCGAGGGTGTGCAGCAGGGCGAGCCGGGTGCGGTCGGCGAGGAGGCCCAGGACCTCGGCCGCATGGGCGAAGTGCTCGGCGCCCGGATCGTGCGGGTGCGCATCGTGCGCAGGTGATAGGTGCATGCGTGCGCTCATACGCACATAATGGGCGCGGGCGCCTCGCGGTGTCCACTCTCCGTCCCGCGTCGGAAGGCCGCACTCGTGAGTGAGCAGCACGGACACCCGCACCCTTCGCACGAGCACCACCCTCATGGCCACTCCCACTCCCACGGCCATGAGCCCGGCGGTGCGGGGCGTCGCTCGGCCCGCTGGCGGCACAAGGCCGGGCACGTGCTGAAACCGCACTCGCACGAGTCCGCCGACAAGGTCGACCCGGCGCTGGAATCGTCCGCGCGCGGCATGCGCGCGCTGTGGATCTCCCTGGCCGTCCTCGGCGTGACGGCCGTGGCCCAGGCGGTGATCGTGGTGCTCACCGGTTCGGTAGCGCTCCTCGGCGACACCGTGCACAACGCGGCCGACGCGTTGACCGCGATCCCGCTCGGCATCGCCTTCGTCCTGGGCCGCAGGGCCGCCACGCGCCGCTTCACCTACGGCTACGGCCGGGCCGAGGACCTCGCGGGCATCGTCATCCTCCTGACGATCGCCGCGTCCGCGGCCTTCGCGGCCTGGGCGGCGGTCGACCGGCTGCTCAACCCCCGCACCCTGAACCACCTCTGGGTGGTGGCCGCCGCTGCCGTCATCGGCTTCATCGGCAACGAATGGGTGGCCCGCTACCGCATCCGCGTCGGCCGCGAGATCGGCTCGGCCGCCCTGGTGGCCGACGGCCTGCATGCCAGGACGGACGGATTCACCTCGCTCGCCGTCCTGTTGAGCGCGGGCGGCGCCGCCCTGGGCTGGCGTCTCGCCGACCCGATCGTGGGCCTGCTGATCACCGCGGCGATCCTGCTGGTCCTGCGGGACGCGGCACGCGAGGTCTTCCGCCGGGTGATGGACGCCGTCGACCCGGCCCTGGTCGACGCGGCCGAGGAGGCGCTCCTGACGGTCCCCGGCGTACTCGGCGTGGGCGAGCTGCGCCTGCGCTGGATCGGCCACCGGCTGCGCGCCGAGGTGGCGGTCGTCGTGGACGGGGAGCTGTCCGTACGGGAGGCGCACGAGGTCGCGGTCGACGCGGAGCATGCCCTGCTGCACGCGGTCCCGAAGCTGACCGCCGCGCTGGTGCACGCCGACCCGGCGGTCGTACCCGGCGCCCCGGACCCGCACAACGTCCTTGCGCATCATGGGGCGTGAGGGGGCACGCTGAGCTTGGCCATGCCGGGCTGCTGCGCATGGCCTGTGCGGTATGGCTTGGGTGGCATCTCCTTGGGCGGTGCGGCCCTGCGCGGTATGGCTTGGGTGGCATCTCCTTGGGCGGTGCGGCCCTGCGCGGTATGGCTTGGGTGGCATCTCCTTGGGCGGTGCGGCCCTGCGCGGCGTGGCTTGGGTGGCATCTCCCTGCGCGGTGCGGCCCTGCGCGGTATGGCCTGAGCGGCACCTCCCTGCGTGGCACCTCCCCGCGCGGCATGGCCTGCACCGCACCGCCCCTGAGCCCCGGCACTGATCCGGCAGCGGCTACTATCTGCGGCCATGGCGTCAGGGCTGCGGGACACGGTGGGCGGAGAGCGGCGGACCGCCGCGCGCTGCGCCGTGTTCGGGGTCAGCCTCGCCACCCTGCTGGCCGTCCTGTGCGTGTGCTTCGGCTCGGCGGGGCATCACGACGACACGCGCGCTGGTGGCGTGGTCTCGGTCTCCGCCTCCGCCTCCGCCTCCGCGGGGGAAGCCTCGCTCGGTCACAGCTGTCCGCCCGGCGACCGGTGCGCCTCCGCCACGCACGCCACGGCGACCGCGCTCCCGGCCCCTGAACCGTCGGTGCCGACGACGCTGGGGGAGGCGGGACTGCCCGCGCCCCCTGCCACCGCACCTCCCTTGCCACGGGGGCCTGTTCACCGGTACGCCCCGGATCTCCATGTCCTTCAGGTGCAGAGGACCTAGGCCGGACCCCCGCGCGACCGAGTCGTCCTCCGTCCGTCACGGACGGAGGACGACAGACACAGTCACGATCACGGTCGCGCGCCCGTGCCGCTCACCTCACACACCATCACCACCGCCGTGCCCCGGGCACGGCGGGGACAAGGACATCCCCGGACATGGGCACCCCCAAGACAGGCAAGTCCAGGACAGGCAAGCAGAAGACGGGCAAGACGGCCGCGACAGCCGCGGCGCGCAAGACCCGCATCCAGGAGCAGCGCCGCGCCGAGCAGGCACGCGACCGGCGCAACCGCGTCATCGCCATCACCGCGGGCGTGGCCGTACTGGCCGGGCTCGCCGGATTCGGTTCGTACGTCCTGCTCGACGCGGCGGAGAAGAAGGACAAGAAGGAGGCCGTCGCGCAGGCCCCCGTCAAGGGCGAGAAGACGTGGGACGCGAAGAAGCTCGGGCGCAACCACGTCACGAAGAAGGTCGACTACCCGATGACCCCGGCAGCGGGCGGCGATCACAGCCAGGCCTGGGCCAACTGCCAGGGCGATGTGTACGACAAACCGCTGGGCGAGGAGAACGCCGTCCACTCGCTGGAGCACGGCGCCGTCTGGATCACGTACAACGACAAGGCGGCGGCCGGCGACATCAAGACCCTGAGTCAGAAGGTCAGCACGACGCCCTACACGCTGATGAGCCCGGTCGCCGAACAGAAGGGTGCCCTCACGCTCACCGCGTGGGGCCGCCAGCTCACCGTGGACAAGGCGTCCGACCCGCGGGTCGAGCAGTTCCTGGGCAAGTACGTGCAGGGAGACCAGACCCCCGAGCCCGGCGCGGCCTGCACGGGCGGAGTCGGACCGGCGTGAGGAGTGGAGCTTGAGCGGGAGCGGGCGGGCGGCGAGTCCCGCCCGCCCGCTCCCGCCGGGTGCCATCGAAGAGCGCTGCGCCTAGTCTCTGTGGTGTGCTGAGCATCGTTGATGATCTGGCCGGGTTCGGACCGCTGCGCATGTGCGCCCATGCGCCGTCGGCCGACGACCCCGACGACCTGACCGGACTGCGCGTGCTCCTCGTCGCGGACGTCCTCGCCCGCCTCGTCGAGCTGCGCGGCCGGACCATCCTCATGGGGTGGACCTGTCCACCGGCAGCCGCCGCCGACGCCGCCGGTATCCGTCCGGCCGACGCCCACGGCACCCCCGAGGAGATCGCCGAGGCTCTCGGCGGCCCACCGGCCGTGCACCTCACCAGCCGTACGTACGAAGGCGCGGGCGGTCTGTCCCTGCACATCGGCGCAGCCGCCGCGCGAGGAGACGCCGACCAGAACGCCGACCAGAACACGGACCGGGACGCTCTCGCCCTGCGGCTGCTCCTGCTCGGCCACCCGCACCACGAGCCCGTCGAGGTCACCGGGGAAGCCGTCGACGCCGCCGACGAGAAGCTGGCCAACTGGCGCAAGGCCGTGGCCGCCTGGGCCGAGGAGCCGTCCAAGGCGATGCCCGCCGACTTCGTGGAGCGGGCCCGCGCCGCCCTGGAGAACGGCTTGGGCACCCCGGCGGTGCTGCGACTGCTCGACGGTCTGGAGGCGGCCGTCGACGTACCGGGCGGCGCCAAGTTCGAGACGTTCGCCCATCTCGACCGCGTACTCGGCCTGGAGATCGTCCGCGATGTCGGCCGCTCGCACTCCGCCGAGGTGTACCGGTGACGGAGCGCGTCGCGGGCACGGCACGCCGCAATGTCCCCAACTGCCCCTGGTGTAGCGGGAGTTGATTGCGTTCGGGCGGCATTCACCTAGTGGTGATCGTCCAGGGAGAAGCTCAGCCATGCTTCGGCGCCGCGACACCTCCCATACACCCGCGGTTCATATAGCCGCAGTTCGCTCCAAGGTGTCTTGTGGGAGCTCCGCTCCACGCGGACCTCCTCGGTTGCCGGCCCAGTCACCGGCCCGACATCAGGGATCGTGAGAGATGAACGCAACCAGTGGTTCACGAAGGTCCGTCGGGGGAGCGGCGCTGGCCTGCGCCGTGGCTCTCACCCTGAGTGCCTGCGGGGGCGGTGACGCGGGTGGCGGCTCCGGTGACGGCGATCAGCTCTCGGGCACGGTCAAGGTGGACGGCTCCAGCACCGTCGCCCCGCTGACGACGGCCGCGGCCGAGATCTACGCCGAGGAGCAGCCCAAGGTCCGTGTCACGGTGGGCACATCGGGCACAGGTGGCGGCTTCGAGAAGTTCTGCAACGGCGAGACCGACATCTCGGATGCCTCCCGTCCCATCAAGGACGAGGAGAAGGCCGCCTGCGAGAAGAAGAGCATCACGTACGAGGACTTCCAGGTCGCCAACGACGCGCTGACGGTCGTGGTGAACAAGGACGCCGACTGGGTGGACTGTCTGACCGTCGAGCAGCTGAAGAAGATCTGGGAACCCAAGTCCAAGGTGAACAACTGGAACCAGATCGACCCGAAATTCCCCGACCAGCCCTTGAAGCTGTTCGGCGCGGGCACCGACTCCGGCACCTTCGACTACTTCACCGAGGCGGTCAACGGCGAGGAGGGCGCCTCGCGTACCGACTACTCGCCGACCGAGGACGACAACGTCACCGTGCAGGGCGTCGAGGGCTCCAAGGGCGGGCTCGGCTACTTCGGTTACTCCTACTTCGAGGAGAACACCGACAAGCTCAAGGCCCTGAAGGTCGACGGCGGCAAGGGCTGCGTGGCGCCCGGCGTCGAGACGGCCCAGAACGGCGAGTACGCGCCCTTGTCCCGGCCGCTGTTCATCTACCCCAACGCCAAGTCCCTGGACCGGGAAGAGGTGTTGTCCTTCGTCGAGTACTACGTCGAGAACAACGAATCCATCGCCGAGGACGCGAAGTTCATCCCGCTCAACCAGAAGCAGGAGGAGCAGCTCAAGGGCGACCTCGACAAGCTGAAGGCGTCGACGAAGTGAGCCCGCCGCCCCGCCCGCCCTCCGTGGGGCCTCTTGGCCGGCGGTCCCTGCGCAGGGACCGCCCTCGCTACGGCGAACGGGCCGTCCAGACCGTGCTGTTGATCGCGGCCCTGGTGTCCGTCGCCACGACCGCGGGGATCGTCATCTCGCTGATCCCGCCCACCGCCGAGTTCTTCGAGCGGGTGGACGTCGGAGAGTTCCTGGGCGGCACCGAGTGGACCGCGCTGTTCACCAAGCCCCAGTACGGTGTCCTGCCGCTGCTCGGCGCGACCCTCCTGATCACCGTGATCGCGCTCCTGGTCGCGATTCCGGTCGGGCTCGGCTCGGCCGTCTACCTCAGCGAGTACGCGAGCCCGCGCGTGCGCAAGGTGCTCAAGCCCGCCCTCGAAGTGCTCGCCGGTGTACCGACCGTCGTCTACGGCTTCTTCGCCCTCAGCTTCGTCACGCCGCTCCTTCAGGACCACTGGCCGTTCGGCGAAGGGCCCGACTTCAACAACGCCCTGTCGGCGGGGCTCGTCATGGGCGTCATGATCATCCCGACCATCGCCTCGCTCTCGGAGGACGCCATGGCCGCCGTGCCGGACGCCCTGCGCGACGGCGCCTACGCGCTCGGCTCCGGCAAGCGCGTCGTGTCCGTACGCGTCGTGGTGCCCGCTGCCCTGTCCGGCATCGTCGCCGCCTGCGTCCTTGGCATCTCCCGCGCGATCGGCGAGACGATGATCGTCGCGATCGCCTCCGGCAACCGGGCCACGCTCAGCTTCAACCCGCTGGACGCGATGCAGACCATGACCGGATTCATCGCCCAGGCCGGCTCGGGCGACATCCCCGTCCAGTCCTTCGAGTACAAGACCATCTTCGCCGTCGGCGCCCTGCTGTTCGTCATCACCTTCGTGATGAACATGATCAGCATCCGCCTGGTGCGCAAGTACCGGGAGGTGTACGAATGACCGACATCCGCGTCACCGAACCACCCGCGCACGCGGCACCCCGCAAACTGGCGGGGCCGCGCTTCCGGCCCGGTGAAACCGCCTTTCGCGCCCTGCTGCTGTGCTGCCTGGGCGTGGGGATCGTCTTCCTCGGCGTGCTGCTCACGTACGTCCTGGTCGAGGCCTGGCCGCGCCTCGACTCGCGGCTGTGGAACAACTTCCCCTCGATCCGCAGGCCCGAGCGCGCGGGCGCCCAGTCCGCGATCTTCGGCACGATCTGGGTGGTCGCTTTCACCGCGCTCTTCTGCCTGCCGACCGGCGTCATGGCCGCCATCTACCTGGAGGAGTACGCCGACCCCAACCGCTGGTACAACCGCATGATCGAGCTGAACATCCAGAACCTGGCCGCCGTGCCCTCGATCATCTACGGCATCCTCGGCCTCGGTCTGCTTGCCCGCCAACTCTCCCTTGGTACAACGGTACTGACGGCCGCACTCACGCTGTCCCTGCTCGTCCTGCCGGTCGTCATCATCGCGTCGCGGGAGGCGATCCGGACCGTGCCCCAGTCGATTCGGCAGGCGTCCCTGGCCCTGGGCGCGACCCAGTGGCAGACCATCCGCCGCCAGGTGCTTCCCGCGGCCGTACCCGGCATCGCGACGGGGTCGATCCTCGCCCTGTCCCGGGCCATCGGAGAGGCCGCGCCGCTGCTGCTGCTCGGCGCGGTGACGTACGTGGCCTTCAACCCCGAGGGCCTGGAGAGCGCGTACACCGTCCTGCCCATCCAGATCTTCGGCTGGATCAGCCAGTCCCGCGAGGAGTTCCACCACCTGGCCGCCGCCGCGATCGTCATCCTGCTCGCCATCCTCCTCCTCATGAACGCGGCCGCGATCTGGCTGCGCAACCGCTTCAGCAAGCGCTGGTGACCCCGATGAGCCAAGACCCCGTCCCTTCCCCCACCCCGCAGCGGCAAGAGCCGCTGCCCGACCCCACCCGCCACGACGCGCCCGAAGGGCGCTCCCTGGCCCTCGCGATCGGCGACCGCCGCCAAGGCCGGCCCACGCCCTCCCTCGGCGATCCGGTCTTCCACATCTCCGACCTGGACGTCTGGTACGCCGACCACCAAGCGGTCCGCGACGTGACGCTGACCATCGGCCGTCGCCAGATCACCGCGATGATCGGTCCGTCCGGCTGCGGAAAGTCCACCGTTATCCGCTGCCTCAACCGGATGAACGACCTCATCCCCGGGGCCCGGGTGACCGGCAAGGTCGTCTACCACGGGGAGAATCTGTACGACGCCGAGATCGACCCCATCGAGGTCCGCCGCCGCATCGGCATGGTCTTCCAGAAACCCAACCCGTTCCCCAAGTCGATCTACGACAACATCGCGTACGGCCCGCGGGTGAACGGCAAGAAGGGCAACCTCGACGACCTCGTGGAGGAGGCCCTGACCGGCGCCGCGCTCTGGGACGAGGTCAAGGACAAGCTCAAGGCGAGCGCCCTGGCGCTGTCCGGCGGGCAGCAGCAGCGGCTGTGCATCGCGCGGGCGATCGCCGTGCGGCCCGAGGTGATCCTGATGGACGAACCCTGCTCGTCACTCGACCCGATCGCCACCGCGCGCATCGAGGACCTGATGGCGTCTCTCGCGGCCGAGTTCACCATCGTCATCGTCACGCACAACATGCAGCAGGCGGCTCGGATCTCCGACTACACCGCCTTCTTCACCGCCGACGTGGACGACAAGGGCGTACGCCACGGGCGCCTCGTCGAGTACGACACCACCGAGAAGATCTTCGAGAACCCGGCCGACCCGCGCACCGAGGACTACATCACCGGCCGCTTCGGATAAGGGGGTGGCCCGATGCCGCAGCCCGGAGCGCGAAGGACGCCCTGCCGTCTGCCCACCGCACCCGCGCTGCTGCTCGCCGAGGCCGACGAGGCGGTCGCCGGGGAGGTGGCCGCCGGTCTCACCGCCGAAGGCATCAAGGTCACCGAATGCCGCGACGGCGCCGAAGTCCTGCTGCGCGCGGGCCTGGAGCGGCCGTCCATGGTCCTCCTCGGTGTTCCGCTGCCCGTCGTCGACGCGGCGGCGGTCACCGAACTCCTCAGCCGTCTCTGCCCGTTGACGGTCGTCGTGGGGGTCGGCCGGCAGGACGCCGATGAGGCGGTGGCCGCCCTGAATGCCGGAGCGGTCGCCGTCGTCGCGCGCCCCTACCGCCTCGCCGAGATCCTTCCGCTGCTGTGGCGGGCGCCCGCGTCGGGCGCGGCACCGGGGGAGCGGCTCACGGTGGGCGACATCGAACTCGACCCGGCCGGGATGCACGTCCACGTACGCGGCAGGCCGCTGCACCTGCCGCTGCGGGAGTTCCAGGTCCTCGGCTATCTGATGCAGCACGCCCATCAGGTCGTGGGCCGCCAGCAGATCCTGCGCGAACTGTGGGGCGACGAACTCACCGACACCAACACACTCACCGTCCACATCAAGCGACTGCGCGAGAAGATCGGCTCGGTGCCCGGCAGTTGCTGCACCATCGACACCGTACGGGGGCTCGGATACCGCCTGGAGTCGGCCCGCTGAGCGGAGTGCCGGTCCCGGCCGGGGCGCCTGTCCCGTTCGGGAGACGCGTGGCGGATCATGGCAGGGTGATCCCCTTGGCCGTCCGCACCGTCGAGCGCCTCGTGGCCCTCGACGCCACCTCCGGCGCGACCTCCGCGATGCCCGCCGTGCGCGAGGCCGTGCGGCGCATCCCGGAGCTGTCCGCCGATCCCCGGACCCTGCGCCCCCAGGGCGGCGACCGGCTCGCGGCCCTCGCCGAACTGTGCGAAGTCATCGGGTGGATCCTCTTCGACGCGGGCCGCTACCGCGCTGCCCACCGGATGAACGCACGGGCGCTGGCCCTGGCGCAGGTGTGTGGCGACCGCTGGACGGCTCGCTTCGTCCTGCTGAACGACAGCATGCTCAAGGCCCATACGGGTGCGCCGCGCACCGCCCTGGAGACCGCGGCCCGCGTGGGCGGGGCCCGAGCGCTCCCGGCCAGGGTCAGCACTCTCGTCCTGATCCGCCAAGCGCACGCGATCGCGCTCCTGGGCGGCGACCGGGAGCCCACGGACCTGATGGCCCGCGCCCGGAACCGGTTCCTGGACGGCGTATCGCGCCACGACCCGCCCTGGGCCTGGTGGATCGACCAGAACGAGCTGCTCGGCCACCAGGGCTGGGTCCTCGCCCGGCTGCGCCAGTGGGATCAGGCCATCCCCCTCCTGCACGAGGCGGCCACCGCACCCGGCCCCTCCTACCGGAACCTGTTCACCGCGCAGCTCCTGTCGGCCCTCGCACGAGCCGGAGCCTGGCGAGAGGCGCAGGACCTCATCGCCGAGATCGCTCCCCGCGCCGCCCGCATCGGCTCCGTACGCACCACCCAGACCCTCGGACGGACGGCATCCCACCTGCTGGGGAAGCCCGGCACCCCGGCACCGCTGCGGGAGGCGGCAGCGTTCCTCCTGGAGTCGCTGCCCGCGCCGGAAGGCACCGGCCCGAGCTGATCGCCGACCGGAAAGCGACCCACCCGACCCGTCCCCTGAACTATCCCGGCCATGGGCGAGCCCCGCAGAGATCGTGCACCTGTTCCTCGCCGACCCGACCGCCGACCACGGCTGGGTGCACGACTGCGCGGTCGAGTGACCCGGCGTCGACGAGGCGCTGATCGCCCGGCTGCGCACACAGTTGCCGGTCGGGGAGTAGGTGCCGGTGTCTCGGTGGTGCATCGCCGTGCCGCAGCGCGAGTATCCGAGGCGTCTGAGGCCCCGACGGAGCGACATTTCAGCCCTCCGCCGGAGCCGCTTCGCGGCGTATTGCGTCCGCGTCCCAGTCGTACGACAGTCAAAGTGCCCTCTGCGGGAGCGAGTTGACGTCCGGCTCGCAGAGGGCCGCCCCGGACCCCGGCGAGAGATCACGCCTGATGTGAACCCTGCCCGCCGAGCGGGCTGCCGCCGGGGAGCCGGGACATGGACCGACGCGAACGCAGTGCCCTGACCGAGCAGGAGTGCCTCGAGCTGCTGGCCCGTACCCCGGCCGGACGCCTGTCCTTCGTCCATCGCGGTCTTCCGCACATCGAACTGGTCGGCCTGATCGACCTCGACGGGGAACCGGTGGCCCTGCTGCCCGACGACAGCGACATCGCCCGCGCCCTCTCGGCGGTCATCTCCCCGCGCAAACTGGTCGCCGTGCAGACCGACGACCTGACCGAGGCCGGCCGCTGGGTGCGCTCCGTGACCGTCGTGGCCCGGCCCCGCTGGATCGTCAGCGTCGACGGGCTGCGCGTGTGCCGTCGCGCCGCCGCGGTCCGCGGCCTGCACACCGCCGCGGACGCCTGGTTCCTGGCCCTGACCCACCCCGCGCTCTCCGGTCAGCGCACCGCACTGCGCGCGGCACAGCCCCGACTCACGGCGGCCCAGGCCCCCAAGAGCGCCGTCGCGCGGTGATCAGAGCTGCGGGGCCCTGCTCGCCGACCTGCCGCGGCCCGCGACCGGCACGTCCAGGGGGCGGGCGAGGCCCACCACTCCCTCGTCGAGGCGCTGGAGATGGCGCAGGACGCGGTAGGTCACCGTGCCCGAACGGGGGGCGCCCGAGCCCTCGGCCTCCAGCATCGAGGCGATGCTGGCCCCCGACTCGACCTCACCCGTGGCCTTCTCGTCGTCCACGTACGCGGCGATGACCTCGAGGTTGTGGGCGATGCGCAGCCCGGCCCGCTCAAGGCGCGGATCGGCCGCCACGTTCTTGCTGTAGGGCACGAGCTCGGCCGTCGCGGCCAGCGAACGGGCGTGGTAGGCGCAGGTCTCCAGAAGCGCCACCAGGTAGCGGGCCGTCCTGCGGCGCCCGCGCAGCGGGGTGATCGGGTGGGTCAACGGCTGGATGGAGGCGCGCAGATCGTCGAGCGCGGTGTCCAAGTCCCGTGCCTTGTCCAGGAGGTCGGCCGCGGGGCCGCCGCTGAGCTGCTCGACCGACGCGGAGATGACGTCGGCGAGCCGGGTCAGGACCGTGTTCAGGAGCTCGTCGGTGCGGTGGTCGGTGCGCACCGGAAGCACGAGGACCGCCGCGATGATGCCGCAGGCGGCCCCGAGCGCCGTCTCCTCGATGCGCAGCCAGAGCACGGCGAGGCTGTAGGTGTTCAGGAGCGTGTAGAGCAGGCCCAGCATCGCCGTGACGAAGAAGGACATGAGGGCGTACGACAGGGGAGCGGTGAAGAACATCGCGAAGATGAAGACCAGGACGAGCGCGAACGCCACCCAGGTGTGGTTGCCGACCAGACCCGCCAGCGCCACCCCCGCGACCACCCCGAGCACCGTGCCGAGCAGCCGTCGGTAGCCCTTGACCAGGATCTCGCCGGTGGAGGCGGTGTTGAGGAACACCACCCAGCAGGTGAGCACCGCCCAGTACCAGCGCTGCGTGGAGAGGAACTCGCCGCCGATGATGGCGAGCGTCGAGCCCACCGAGACCTGGAACGCGGCCCTGGTGGTGGGGCGCCGCAGCCCGGTGCGGTCGTCCTTGTCGGGTTCGGCGGCCTCCTCGGCGCCGGCGATCGCGATGTCCTCGGCGTCGAACTCCTCGCGGGAGCGGGTGGTCGCCGGTGAGTCGTCGGACTCGTCCTGCGGGCCGTCGAGCGCGAGCCGCAGGCCGAGGATGGCGCGTGCGGCCTCACCGATACCGCGGAAGACGTCCTGGACGGCCGCCGAGGCCCGGGGCAGATTGTCCTCGTCGCGGTAGCCGAGCAGCCTGTTGCGCACGTGGGCGAGGCCCGTGCCCCGCTCCTCGGCGACCGGGCGGCCGACCAGCAGGTGCAGCGCGTTCAGATCGCGGCGCAGGGTGACGGTCGCGGCGTCCTCGGCGCGGATGCGCGTTCCCGTGGCCGGGACGGGAGCGTGCGGCAGATGCAGGGTGAGGGTGTCCGCGCGTTCGGCGCTGCGCGCGTTGAGCAGGAGTACGCCCAGACGTTCGGCGGCGATCTCCGCGTCCGCCACGCGGCGTTGGACCAGCGCCGCCGTGGCCTCGTCGGGGGTGCCCTCCTCGAGGCGGCCCTGGATCATCAGGGCGGTCTCGTGCAGCCGCGCGGTGCCGCGGCGCAGCTCGTCGAGGACCTTCTCCAACTGCTCTGGCGCGGCGTCGAGCAGCGCTGTCTGCGTGGCCACCAGCTGCGCGAGCCGCGCCCGGAAGGCGACGCGCAGCCGCGCCAGGTCACGTCCGGGCGTCTCGGGCACGACGGCGAACCGTACGACGGCGCTGCACACGAAGGCGACCGCCAGCGCCAGGTAGAGGCTGGGCAGGGCGGACGTGGTGGCGCCCACGAACAGCGAGACGAAGTAGACCTGAAAGCCGATCAGGCCCAGGGCCGTGCCCCGGTCGCCGAACCGGCGGCTGTAGACGGCACCGAAGATCAGCGCGACGAAGAAGATGTCACCGGCGACGACCTGGTTGTGCAGCAGCGCCCCCAGGGAGATCGCCGTGATCGCGACGGGCAGGCCGAGCGCGAGCGTGACCGCCTGGCCGCGCACTTCCTTCTCCTTGATGGCGAAGGTGGAGACCATCGCGGTCATCGCGCCCGCGACCATGTGCGTGACGTCCGTGCGCAGCAGCGCGAGGACGACGAGCGTGAGGGCGATCGCGCCGACCGTCCGCAGCCCCGCCATCAGTCGCAGGAGTCCGGGATCCGACGCCACAAAGCGGTCCCATGTGTTGGTCCTGGTCCGCCGTTTCACTGCGCTCACACCCTCATCGCCGCTGTTCAGGCCGGATTCTGTCACGGCGTGGTGCAACCGGGGCTTGAGGGTTCACAGCGTGATACACCCACGGCGTCGACCGGAAGCGGGCGAAAGTCTCCGGGGCGACTTCAACGAAACACTTGAAGTCATGAATCCAGCAGACAACGAACTGTCCGGGGCCCAGCCGCGCGCCGACGCCCCGGCACCGCACGACGCGGGGCCGGGCCCCGGACCCGACTCCGCCCGGCGACGCTTATGGACGCTCCTGGCGGTGAGCGCGGCCCAGCTCCTGGTGGTCCTGGACGGGACCATCGTGAACATCGCGCTGCCCTCCGCGCAGAGCGCGCTCGGCATGTCCGACGCGAGCCGGCAGTGGGCCGTCACCGCGTACGCGCTCGCCTTCGGCGGGCTGCTGCCGATCGGCGGCCGGGTCAGCGGCGCCCTCGGCCACCGGCGTGCGTTCCTCATCGGCCTGATCGGGTTCGCCGCCGCGTCCGCGCTCGGCGGGGCCGCCGTGCACCCCGAGATGCTCTTCGGGGCGCGCGCCCTGCAAGGGGTGTTCGCCGCGCTCCTGGCACCCGCGGGGCTCTCCTTGCTGACGATCACCTTCACCGAGCCCGGCGAACGCGGCAGGGCCTTCGGCGTGTTCGCCGCGGTGGGAGCCGCGGGATCGGCGGTCGGTCTGGTCGCCGGGGGACTGCTGACCGAGTACGCCAGCTGGCGCTGGTGTCTGTACGTCAACGTCCCCGTGGCCCTGCTCGCCGTGCTCGGCGCGGCGTTCGTGCCACGCGACCGGCCGGTGCGCGACGCGGGGCGGCTCGATGGCGCGGGCGCCCTGCTCAGCGCCACGGGCTTCGCCGCGATCGTGTACGCGTTCAACGAGGCGGAACCCCTCGGGTGGGGGTCGCCGAAGGTGCTCGCCCTGCTCGCGGGCGGTGTCCTGCTGCTCGCAGCGTTCGCAGCCGTCGAGGTCCGCGCACTGCGGCCTCTGCTCCCGATGTACGTTCTCGTGCACCGGGCCCGCGCCGCCGCGTTCGCCTCGATCACGCTGCTGTTCGTCGCGATGTTCGGCTTCTACCTGTTCATGAGCTACTACACGCAGACCGTCCTCGGCTACTCACCCGTCGAGGCGGGCCTGACGCTGATCATCAACGCCGTGGCCGCCCTGGTCGGCGCGACACTGATCGCCGGGAAGCTGCACGGACGCGTCACGCCCGCCGCGCTGATCGTGCCGGGGCTGCTCGCCGCCGCCGCGGGGATGTTCCTGCTGACCCGCCTGACGGCGCAGAGCACGGACGTCTTCCCGCTGTACCTGGTGCCCGCGCTGATCCTGACCGGCCTGGGCCTGGGCTGCGTCCTGCCGCCCACCGCGAGCCTGGCCACCGCGGACGTGCCGCCCCGCGACATCGGAGCCGCGGCGGCAGCGTACAACGCCTCCCAGCAGCTGGGAGCGGCGCTCGGCACGGCCCTGCTCAACACGGTCGCGGCCAGCGCCACCGCCTCGTACCTGGCGTCCATGGCGGCCGCCACGCCCACGGCGGCCTCCGTGCACGGCTACACCACGGCCCTGACGGTCGCCTTCGGCATCCTTCTGGCCGCGGCGGGCGTCACCGCGGCGCTCCTGCGCGCAGGCCGTCCATGACCAGGTCCAGGAGCCGTCCCGCGCGCGTCTGCCAGTCGCCGTGCGGGTCGATCTGCCAGAGGCCCGCGATGGCCAGCAGGAAATCGTCGGGGGTGACGCCGGGGCGGATGGTGCCCGCCTCCTCGTTCGCCTTCAGGAGGAGCGTGACCGCCGAGCTCACCGGCCCGTGCCCCACGCCCGCGAAAGAGCCCTGCGCGCTGGTGGCCTTGCGCATCGCGTCGGCCAGGCCCGCCTTGGCCATGGCGTACTGCGCGAGGCGGTCCATCCACTCCCGCAGGGCCTGGTCGGGCGGCCGGGTCTGCAGGAGCTGGCAGGCGGTGTCGGCGACCTGCTGGACCTCGTAGCGGTAGACCTCCAGGACGAGAGCCTCGCGGTTGGGGAAGTTGCGGTAGAAAGTCCCCTGCCCGACGCACGCCTTCTTCGCGATCGCGCTCAGCGGGGCGTCCGCCGACTGCGTCAATTCGGCCAGGGCCACTTCCAGGATGCGCTCGCGATTCCGTTGCGCGTCCGAGCGCAGCTGGGGGTCCTTCTTGGGATGCACTCGTCCTCCTCCCGAGAATCGCGGCTCGGATCACTCTTGCTAAGCGGACAGCTGTCCGTTAAGTTTTGAAGCTAACGGACAGCTGTCCGCTTAGGGTCACCATACCGGCAGACCCCCTCTACGCACAGCGCCATCTCTTCCCGGAGTCTCCCTCGGGGCCGCCCCGTACGACGCTCCCGCTCTTACGTGACAGAAGCTGACAGAAGCGAAAGAAGGCTGATCGTGGCCCTATCGACGTCCAGCGCCATCACGCTGAACATCAACGGCGAAAAGCACTCGCTGCCCGTCGACCACCGCACCACCCTGCTCGACGCCCTGCGCGAGCGCCTCGATCTGACCGGCACCAAGAAGGGCTGCGACCAAGGGCAGTGCGGCGCCTGCACGGTGCTGATCGACGGTCGCCGCGCGGTGTCCTGCCTGCAACTCGCCGTCGCCTCCGAGGGACGCGAGATCACCACCATCGAAGGCGTGGCACAGGGAGACCAACTGCACCCGGTGCAGCAGGCGTTCCTCGACCTCGACGGCTACCAGTGCGGCTACTGCACGCCGGGACAGATCTGTTCGGCCATCGCGGTCATCGAGGAGCACGCGGCGGGCTGGCCCAGCGCCGCGACCACCGACGTACGGCCCGAGGCGGGCGTGCCGCAACTGAGCGCCGACGAGATCCGGGAGCGCATGAGCGGCAACCTCTGCCGCTGCGGCGCGTACGTGTCGATCGTCCAGGCGGTCGCGCAGGCGGCAGCCGCAGAGACCGAGGGTACGGAGGCCGTGGCATGAGGGAATTCGGATATCAGCGGGCGTCCGACGTTCCCGGCACGGTCGCGCTCCTGGGCACCGACCCCGACGCACGCGTCCTGGGCGGCGGCACGAACCTCGTCGACCTGATGAAGGCCGGCGTGGAGCGGCCCGGACTGCTCGTGGACGTACGCGAGTTGCCCCTCGACCGGATCGAGACCACGGACGACGGCGGTCTGCGGATCGGCGCGACCGTCACCAACAGCGATCTCGCGGCCGACCCCGAAGTGCGCCGCCGCTACCCCGCGTTGGCGGAGGCCGTCCTGGCCGGCGCGTCGGGCCAGCTGCGCAACATGGCGACCGTCGGCGGCAACCTGCTCCAGCGCACCCGCTGCGGCTACTTCGCCGACCTGTCCAAACCCTGCAACAAACGCGACCCCGGCAGCGGTTGCCCCGCCATCGAGGGCGAGCACCACAACCACGCCATCCTCGGCGCCACCGAGCACTGCGTGGCCGTCCACCCCTCCGACATGGGGGTGGCGCTCGCCGCCTTCGACGCCGTCATCTCGTACGAAACGGCCGAGGGCACCGGCGAGTTGCCGCTCGCGGACTTCTACCTGGCCGTGGGCAGCACCCCGCACCTGGAGACCGCGCTGCCCTCCGGCGCGCTCATCACCGGCATCACCCTGCCGCCCGCCCCGGTCGCCGCCCACTCCCGCTACCGCAAGGTGCGCGAGCGCGCGTCGTACGCCTTCGCGATCGGCTCGATCGCCGCGGCGCTCGACGTCCAGGACGGCGTCGTACGCGAAGTGCGCCTGGCCTTCGGCGCGGTGGCGTCCCGGCCGTGGCGCGCACGGGAGGCCGAGCGGGCCCTGACGGGCGGCCCGGCGACCGCCGAGGCGTTCGCCGCGGCCGCCGACGCCGAGCTGGCCGCAGCCCGGACGCTGCCCGACAACGGCTACAAGGTGACGCTGATGCGCAACCTCGTCGTCGCCCTGCTGACCGAGCTCACCGAGGAGACCGCTCGATGACCACGACGACCACGTCCACAGCGGCGACGACCGCCGCCGGCGCTTCGTACACCCGCGTGGAGGGCCGGGACAAGGTCACCGGCGCGGCCCGGTACGCCGGGGAGATCCCCTTCGCCGAACTGGCCCACGGCTGGCTGGTGCTGTCCACCATCGCCCGCGGCCGTATCCTCTCGGTCGAGTCCGACCCCGTCCGCACGATGCCCGGCGTCCTGGCCGTCATGCACCACGGCAACGCGCCGCGCGTCGACTCGAGCTACGTCAGCATGCTCGGCCCGCCCGACCCGATCGTCGAGGTCTTCCAGCACGACCGGGTGCCCTTCGTCGGCTGGCCCGTGGCACTGGTCGTCGCCGAGACCTCCGAGCAGGCCAGAGAAGCCGCCGAGGCACTGGTGGTGCGGTACGAAGAGGAGTCGCACGACGTCGCGTTCTCCGCGGAGCACCCCGGCACGTACACGCCCGAGGGCGACGGCCACCTGATGGAGAAGGGCGACCTGGAGGCCGAACTCGCCGCGTCCGCCCACGTCGTGGACGCGGAGTACACCACCCCCGAAGAGCACCACGGCTCGATGGAACCGCACGCGGCCATGGCGCGCTGGGACAGCGGACGCCTCGAGGTCGTCGACTCCAACCAGGGCAGCACGTGGGTCGCCGACGAGCTGGCCAAGCTCTTCTCGCTCGACCCGGCCTCGGTGCGGGTGCGCTCCGAACACATCGGCGGCGCCTTCGGGTCCAAGGGCGTACGCGTGCACCAGATCCTCGCCGTGATGGCGGCGACGCTCCTGGACCGCCCGGTCAGGGTCGTCCTCAGCCGTCGCCAGCTGTTCTCGCTCACCGGCTACCGCAGCCCCACCGCGCAGCGCGTGCGCCTCGGCGCCGACGCCGACGGGCGGCTGCGCGCCGTCGACCACCAGGCGCACAGCCTCACCTCGACGGTGCATGAATTCGTCGAGGGGAGCGCCGGTTTCGGGCGCCCCATGTACGCCGCCGACGCCCACCGCAGCGTCAACCGCGTGGTGCGCCTGGACGTGCCGACGCCGACCTACATGCGCGCGCCCGGCGAGGCCCCGGGCTCCTTCGCCCTGGAGTCCGCGCTCGACGAACTCGCCGAGCGGTGCGGCGTGGACCCGATCGCGCTGCGCGCACGCAACGAACCGGACGTGGGTCCCGTCTCCGGCCTCCCGTTCGCCAGCCGCAATCTGCTGTCCGCCTTCCAGGAGGGTGCCCGCCGGTTCGGCTGGGCCGACCGCGACCCGCGTCCGGGCGTGCGGCGCGAAGGGCGCTGGCTGCTGGGCACCGGCACGGCGGCGGCCACCTTCCCGGTGATCGTCGCGCCGTCCACGGCGGCCGTGACGGCGGAGGCCGACGGCACCTTCACGGTGCGGATCACCGCGGCGGACGTCGGGACGGGCGCGCGGACCGCGCTGACGCTGATCGCCGCGGAAGCCCTCGAAGTACCGCAGGACCGCGTCCATGTGCGCATCGGAGACAGCGACTTCGGCCCGGCGGCGATCTCCGGCGGATCGATGGGCACCCGCTCCTGGGGCTGGGCGGTCACGGCCGCGGTGGCTGAGCTGCGGGAGCAACTGGCCCTGGGCGGCGACATTCCGCCGCAGGGCATCACCGTACGCTCCGACACCAGTGCCGCCGTGGGAGGCCTTTCGCAGAAGGAACGGCACTCCTTCGGCGCGCAGTTCGCCGAGGTCGCCGTCGACGTCACCACCGGTGAGGTGCGCGTGCGGCGCATGCTCGGCATGTTCGCCGCGGGCCGCATCATCAACCCGCTGACCGCACGCAGCCAGTTCGTCGGCGGCATGACCTGGGGCCTGTCCATGGCCCTGCACGAGGAAGCCCACCGGGACCAGGCGACGGGCGGACACGTCGGCGCCGACTTCGCGGGCTACCACTTCGCGGCCAACGCGGATGTGCCGGTCATCGAGGCCGACTGGGTGGAGGACACGGACGCGGACGACCCGATCGGCATCAAGGGCATCGGCGAGATCGGCATCGTGGGCGCCGCCGCGGCGATCGCCAACGCGGTCTGGCACGCCACCGGCGTCCGCCACCGCCACCTGCCGATCCGGCCCGACCGCATCCTGAACGGGGGAGGAGCCGGGGGTGCTTGACATCGCCGAAGAGCTGAACCGCTGGGTCGAGGAGGGCCGGGACTTCGCCGTCGCCACCGTCGTGACGGTGGGCGGCAGCGCACCGCGCGATCCGGGCGCCGCCCTCGCCGTCGACAGCGAGGGCACGGCCATCGGTTCGGTCTCCGGCGGCTGTGTGGAAGGGGCGGTGTACGAGCTGTGCGTTCAGGCGCTCCAGGACGGCACGGCCGTGCGCGAGCGCTTCGGCTACAGCGACGAGGACGCCTTCGCGGTCGGCCTGACCTGCGGCGGCGTGATCGAGGTCCTGGTCACGCCGCTGGGCGCGGACGCGCCTGCCCGGCAGGTCTTCGCGGCGGCCCTCGCGGCCGCCGCCCGGGGCGAGGCCGCGGCGATCGCCCGCGTTGCGCTCGGCCCGGCCGAACTCCTCGGCAGGGTCGTGCTCGTCCACCCCGACGGATCGTACGAAGGAGGCCTGGACGGCCATCCGGAACTCGACCGGACGGTGGTGGGGGAGACCCGCGCCATGCTGGACGCGGGCCGCACCGGCGAGTTCGTCGTCTCGGAGAGCGGATCGCGCTGCGGGGCGCCCCTGACCCTGTTCGTCGAGTCGAGCGTGCCGCCGCCCCGCATGATCGTGTTCGGTGCGATCGACTTCGCCGCGGCCCTGGTGCGCACGGGCAAGTTCCTCGGCTACCACGTGACCGTGTGCGACGCCCGGCCGGTCTTCGCCACCCGGACCCGCTTCCCCGAGGCCGACGACATCGTGGTCGACTGGCCGCACCGCTACCTCCGGGACACCCCGACCGACGGCCGCACGGTCCTGTGCGTCCTCACCCATGACGCCAAGTTCGACATCCCGCTCCTTGAGGTGGCCCTGCGGCTTCCGGTCGCGTTCGTCGGCGCGATGGGCTCGCGCCGCACCCACGAGGACCGCAACCGGCGGCTGCTCGACGTCGGCGTCAGCGACGAGGAGCTGGCGCGGCTGCACTCCCCGATAGGGCTCGACCTCGGGGCCCGTACGCCGGAGGAGACCGCCCTGTCCATCGCGGCGGAGATCGTCGCGGCGCGGCGGGGCGGGTCGGGCGTTCCGCTGACCGACTCCGGGATGCCGATCCATCACGAGGCGGGCGGTGCGGCGGGCGGTACCCACGTGGCCGCCTGACCCGACCGGGCGAGGGGCGTCCGCGGTGCTCGGTCACCGCGGCCGCCCCTCGCGCTCACGCCGCTTCCACCGCCTCCCGCAGCAGCTGCACCGGATGCCAGGCGTTGCGCTCGGTGCCGTGGAAGATCTGCTGGCGGCAGGAGACACCCGTGGCCACCACGACCGTGTCGGCGTCCTCCGCCTCGATCGCGGGGAACAGCCGGTCCTCGCCGACCGTCATCGACACTTCGTAGTGCTCGGACTCGAAGCCGAAGGACCCCGCCATCCCGCAGCATCCGGCGTCGAGTTCGGACACCGTCGCCCCCGGGACGCGGTTCAGGAGCGCGACGGTCGCGGCCGTGCCCACCTCCGCCTTCTGGTGGCAGTGACCGTGGTAGAGCAGTTTGCGTCCGGCGAGCCAGGAATCGGCGCGCAGCCGCAGCCGCCCCTCGTCGATGGCCTCCACCAGCAGCTCCTCGACCTGACGCACCCGCCCGGCGATGTCCCTGACGGCGGTGTCGTCCGGCAGCAGGGCCCGGTGCTCGTCGCGCAGGGTCATCAGGCACGAGGGCTCGCACCCCACGATCGGTGAACCGTCCTCGGTCGACTCCCGCAAACGGTGGGCGAGTCGGCGTGCCTTGTTCTTCGCGTCGTCGACCAGGCCCTTGGAGAGACTGGACCTGCCGCAACAGCCCCCGCTCTCCAACCGCACCCGCCATCCCGCCCGTTCGAGCAGTTCGATGGCCGCACGGCCGATGCCCGGCTCGGTGAACGTGGTGAAGGAGTCCGCGAGATAGGTGACCGTGCCCTGGGTGACCGGACGCGCGGCAGGCGTGCGCCGCCGGAACCAGCGCAGCAGATTCCGGCGCACGAACACCGGCAGCGGCCGCTCAGGAGCGATGCCGACCAGGCGGTCCAGCAGCCGGCGCACCGGGGCGATGCGCCCCGGCAGGTTGGACAGCGGGGCCGTCGCCGACCCCAGACGGTTCAGGAGCCGGATCGCGCCGAACAGACGGGTGCGCGCGGGCACCCCGTGAGTGTCGTGGTAGTGCGAGAGGGTCTCGCTCTTGAGGGTGGCCATGTCGACGCCCAGGGGGCATTCGCTCTTGCACGCCTTGCACATCAGGCACAGATCGAGGATCTCGTGCAGCCGCTCGTCCCCCAGCGCGGCCTTCGGGTCCGGCTCGGACAGCGCCTTGACCAGGGCTCCTGCCCGGCCGCGGGTGGAGTCCTCCTCCTTGCGGGTGGCCATGTACGAGGGGCACATGGCGCCGCTGCCGGACTTGCGGCACAGGCCGATGTTCATGCACCGGTCGGCCGCCGCCCGCATGCCGCCACCGCCCACGACCTCGAAGGACAGCCGGGTGCGCAGCGGCTCGGCGGGCGCGAGCGCCGCGTCGCGCAGGTTGTCCGTCATCGGCGCCGCGTCCACGATCTTTCCGGGGTTCAGGATGCCGTCGGGGTCGAAGAGCCGCTTGACCTGGCGCATCGCCTCGTACAGCTTCTCGCCGAATATCTCCCGGTTGAACTCGCTGCGTGCCAGACCGTCGCCGTGCTCGCTGGAGTTCACCCCGCCGTACTCGGCGACCAGGTCCTTGACCTCCTCCGCGACGGCACGCATCCGGCCGACGTCCGCCGGGTCCGCGAGGTCGAGATAGGGCCGGATGTGCAGACAGCCCACCGAGCAGTGGCCGTAGAACCCGGCGGTCATGCCGTGCCGGTCCAGGACGTCCTTGAACCTGCGGGTGTAGTCGGCGAGATGGACGGGGTCGACCGCGGTGTCCTCGACGAAGGCGAGCGGTCGCCGGGTGCCCTCGCTGGCGGCCATCAGCAGGCCGAGGCCCGCCTTGCGGACCTTCAGGAGGGACGACTGCTGGGCCGGGGTGATCGCCTGGAGGGTGTGGTAGCCGTGCCCGTGGCGGGACCACAGCCGCGTGAGCTGCCGCATCCGGTCCAGGAGCTCGCCCTCCTCGTCGCCGGTGAAGGAGACGAAGAGCAGGGCTTCGGGTCGTCCTTCTAGGATCTCGCCGAGCGCCGCGTACTCGATCTTGCGCCGGGACAGATCGAGGATCGTACGGTCCATCAGCTCCACGGCGGCCGGATCGCAGGCCAGCGCGTCCTCCGTGCCCGCGATGGCTCCCGCCACCGAGGTGAAGTGCCCGACGGCGATCACCGTGCGGCGCGGCTTGGGCACCAGGTCGACGAGCGCCGTCGTCGCGACGGCGAGCGTCCCCTCCGAGCCGACGACGAACTTGGCGAGGTCGAAGGGGGCGTTCTCGCGGGCGAGACGGTCCAGGCGGTAGCCGCAGGCGCGGCGCCAGTGCTCGGGGAACCCCTCGGAGATGGCCGCCGCATTGGCCCGTACGATCTCGGGCAGCTCCCGGTAGAGGGCGCCTTCGAGCGTCGGCTGCGCGGCGCGGTGGGCGCGTTCGGCCTCGTCGACCCGGCCCAGGGGCACCCGGCTCGCGTCCGAGAGCACCACGTCCAGTTCGCGGACGTGGTCGATGGTCATGCCGTAGCGCACCGACCCGCTGCCGGCCGAGTTGTTGCCGATCATGCCGCCGATGGTGGCGCGGTTGCTGGTCGAGGTGTCCGGGCCGAACATCAGCGCCCACGGGCTCGCGGCGCGATTGAGCTGGTCCTGTACGACACCGGCCTCGACCAGAGCCGTGCCGCTGCTGGGATCGAGCTCCACGATGCGGTTCATGTGCCGGGACAGGTCCAGGACCAGACCGGGCCCGACGGTCTGGCCCGCCAGGCTGGTCCCGGCCCCGCGCGGCACGACGGGCACCCGGTGGGCCGCGGCGGCCGCGACCGCCGCGGCGACGTCGTCGGCGTGCCGGGGGAAGACCACACCCATCGGCGTGATGGCGTACATGCTCGCGTCCCGGGCGAACAAGTGCCGGGTGTAGTCGTCGAACTGGACCTCTCCGTCGAGATCCCTGACCAGGTCCCTTTGGAGACCACGGGCCCGGTCCCGGCTCTCGGCGCTCTCGATGCTCTCGGCGCTGTCGTGCGTGGGGCTCTCGCCCCCGGTGACGGTCATGCTCGGCAACCTCCTCGGCGGGACGGTGAGTTGGGCGGGGCGGTTGCCGTCACTGGGCGCGCAGGACGTCCAGGGCGTCGGTGAGCCCGCGGGGATCGACGCGCACACCGGCCAGCTGAAGGCCCATCTGCACCCCGGCGAGGGTGCCCGCGAGCGTCAGATCGTTGAAGTGGCCGAGATGACCGATGCGGAAGATCCGCCCGGCGAGCTTGCCCAGGCCCGCCCCCAAGGACATGTCGAACCGCTCAAGGACGATCTTCCGCACCTTGTCGGCGTCCTGGTCCTCGGGCATGAGCACCGCGGTGAGCGAGGACGAGTACTCGCGTTCGTCGGCGCACAGCACCTCAAGACCCCATCCGCGCACGGCGGTTCGGGTCGCCTCCGCGTGGCGGTCGTGCCGGGCGAAGACCGCGGGCAGCCCTTCGGCCTGGAGCATCCGCAGCGCCTCGGCGAGGCCGTAGAGGAGGTTGGTGGCGGGCGTGTACGGGAAGAACCCGCGCCGGTTCGCCTCGATGATCGGCTGCCAGTCCCAGTAGGACCTGCGCAGCCGCGCCGTGCGGGATGCGGCGAGGGCCTTCTCGCTCACCGCGTTGAAGCCGAGTCCCGGCGGGAGCATCAGCCCCTTCTGGGACCCGGCGACGGTGACGTCGACGCCCCACTCGTCGTGCCGGTAGTCGATCGAGCCCAGCGAGGAGATGGTGTCGACGAGCAGCAGCGCGGGGTGTCCCGTCGTGTCCATCGCCTGCCGGATCGCGGACACCCTGCTGGTCACGCCGGTCGACGTCTCGTTGTGCACCACGCAGACGGCCTTGATCGTACGAGCGCTGTCGGCCGTGAGGCGTTCGGCGACGGCCTCCGGTGAGGCGCCGTGGCGCCAGTCGCCGGGCACGAAGTCGACGTAGAGGCCGAGCCCGGCGGCCATCTGCTGCCAGAGCGTGGCGAAGTGGCCGGTCTCCACGTGCAGCACCCGGTCCCCGGTGCTGAGCGTGTTGACGAGGGCCGCCTCCCAGGCTCCGGTGCCGGAGCCGGGGAAGACCACGACGTCTCCCGCGGTGCCGAAGACCGGCTTCAGCGAGGCGAGCAACTCCGTGGTCAGCGCGGCGAAGTCGGGTCCCCGGTGGTCGATCGTCGGCGCAGACATGGCGCGGAGCACCTGGTCGGGGACGTTGGTGGGCCCCGGTATCTGCAGGAAGTGCCGCCCGGATCGAGAGGTCAATGTGGCCAACTCCCTTGAGAAGCGTGCCGCATTGTGGCACGGTGTGTCGTAAGGTGGCACGGGGAGCGTAGGGCCGACCCGGTGGGGAGTCAACGGATGCAGAGCGTTCTCAACGCACTTCGCGTACTGGAAGAGGTCGCCGCACGGCAGCCGATCGGCGTCGCGGACCTGGCCCGCGGCCTCGATCTGCCCAAGAGCTCGGCGCAGCGCGCCCTGCTCACGCTGCACACGGCGGGCTGGATCCGACCGGCCGGCGGCGAGGTCACCCGCTGGGTCGTGACCACCAAGGCGCTCCAGGTCGGGCGGCGCGCCACGGGGGAGTTGAGCCTGCGCGACGTCGCCCTGCCGCTCATGGAGGAGCTGCGGCGGCGCATCGACGAGACGGTCCATCTGACCGTCCCGGACGGCGACAAGGTGGTGCTGATCGAGCGCCTGGAGACCTCCAAGCCGGTCCGGATCATCCTGGCCCTCGGAACCCAGCTGCCCATCCACGCCTCCGCGAACGGCAAGGCGGTCCTCGCGGCGAGCCCCCAGGACGTGATCAACCGTCAACTGGCGTCCGGACTAGAAGAGTTCACGGGATCGACCATCACGGACGGGGAAGACCTGCTCGCCGAGCTCGCACGCATCAGGGAGCGGGGGTACGCCACCAACGGCGGGGAGTGGCGCGACGACGTGTCCGCGGTCGCGGCCGCCGTCCGGGACGAGTCGGGGACGCCGGTCGCGAGCATCAGCGTCAACATGCCGACGAGCCGGATGACACAGGAGGCCAGCGCCGCGTACGGCGCGCTGGTGAGCGAGACCGCGCGGCAGGTCAGCGCTGCCCTCGGGCATCCATGGCAGGGCGTCGCGGGCGGCTCCGAGGCCGGGCGCTAGCGGGCGGCGCCCCGCGCAACGCATTCGGGCGTTCCCCTTGACGCCCCGGGAAGCGCGCTCCAATACTCCCCATTGCGAAAGCTCAATTCCGTCAGGCGGAATTAGTCATCCCCTCTGGGCTCCTTCGGTCCCGGGGTGGACGTCCGTGCGCGCCCCCATCGACCGCGCACTCCTCGGTGCCGCGCGCACTTCTTGACGCCGTGCGCACCCCTCGCCACGCGCCCCGGCGCACCGCGACATGACCATCGGCCGACGGCAAGGGAGCCCTCGTGTCAGATCAAGTCATCTCCATCATCGCCCTGGTCCTTGTCTTCGCCATCGCGACCTTCTCCGCCGTCCACCTCGGCGCGCTCGCCCTCGTGGCCGCGTTCATCGTCGGCTCCACCGTGGCGGACGAGTCGACGGACGACCTCTTCTCCGGCTTCCCCGGCGACCTGTTCGTCGTGCTCGTCGGCGTCACGCTTCTGTTCGCCATAGCGAAGAACAACGGCACAGTGGACTGGCTCGTCGACGCGGCCGTGAAGGCGGTGCGGGGCCGGATCGCCCTCATCCCCTGGGTCATGTTCCTCGTCACCGCCGTCCTCACGGCGGTCGGCGCGGTCACCCCGGCCGCCGTCGGCATCGTCGCGCCCATCGGCCTCGGCTTCGCCGCCGCCTACGGCATCAACCCCGTACTTATGGGGCTGCTCATCGCCAACGGAGCCAGCGCGGGAGGCTTCTCGCCGATCGGCGTGTTCGGCAGCATCACCAACAACGTGGTCGAGCGCAACGACCTGCCGGGCAACCCCGCCCTGCTGTTCACCGCCTCGTTCCTGTTCAACGTGGCGCTGTGCGTCATCGTCTTCTTCGCCTTCGGTGGACGACGATTGCTCGGGCAACGAGCACAGACGTACAAAGGCGGTGGCGACGGCAACGGAGGCAGCGAGCGGCACGACGACGCAGCGCCACCGGGCGGACCGGGCGGACCCGACGGACCGGGCGGTCAATTGGTCGAGGCGGGCGGGACACCCCGACGCACCCTCGCCGTCGCCACCACCACCGCCCCCACGCCACCGGACGAGCCCCTCAGGCTCGACGGCCCGCGCACGCTCACCCTCATCGGGCTGCTCAGCCTCGTCGCCGGCGCGCTCTTCTTCGACCTCGACGTCGGCCTGATGGCGCTCACCATCACCGTCGTCCTCTCGCTGGTCTCCCCGAAGTCGGTCAAGGGCGCCGTGGACCGGTGCGCGTGGTCGACCGTGCTCCTGGTCTGCGGAATCGTCACCTACGTCAGCCAGATGGAGCGCATGGGCACCATCGACTACCTCGGCAAGCAGGTCGCCTCCATCCAGGCCCCTCTCGTGGGCGCCCTGCTGATCTGCCTCATCGGCGCCCTGGTCTCCGCCTTCGCCTCGACCACCGGCATGCTCGGCGCGCTGATCCCGCTGGCCGTGCCCTTCCTGCTCGCCGGCGAGGTGGGAGCCGTCGGACTCATCACGGCCCTGGCCATCTCCGCGTCCGTGGTGGACGCCTCGCCGTTCTCCACCAGCGGAGCCCTGATAACCGCCAACACCCCCGCGGACCAACGCGACTTCGTCTTCCGCCGCCTCATGGCCTGGGGGCTCGGCATCAGCGTCGTCGGCCCCCTCGTCACCTGGGGCCTGTTCGTCGTCCCAAGCTCGCTGTGAGGGCGTACGAAGTGGTGTCGTACGCAGGGACGTCGTACGCCGTCGGGGCGCCCTCAGGGGGTCGGGATGCCGCCGGGCCGGGCAGGCCGCCCGAACCGGACCGGAACGCCCGGCGAGTACAGCACGCTCACCGGGTCCCCGACCGGCCGCGGCAGCCCTGCCGCCGCGACCAGGTCCTCGTCGCACTCGATCAGCTCGGCCCGGTGCAGCGGCCAGCGCGGATGCACGTTCGGCAGGAACATCTGCCGACCGAAGAACGTGTTGTGCATGCCCCACCGGGCGGTCAGGAAGTGCTCGAAAGCGGTGGGATCCTCGACCCGCTCGCCCACCCGCACGGAGATACGGCTGCGCGCCCCGCGCGGGCCCGGCCAGCGCCTGGCACTCGTGTACGTGACGGTGTCGCCGCGGTGCCGGATGCTCATCCGCGACCACTGGTACGGCAGCCGGAACGCGGCGCGCGCGACCGCCACCGGGATCAGGCGCGAGGCGTCAAGGGACCGGAAGACGACACCCCGGCGGCCCTGGGCGTCCACCGAGTACAGGCGGACGTTGGTCTCGGGAAACGTGCCCAGATAGGGGATGCCCGGCAGCCGGAACCAGCCGACCCGGTGCATGCGGAACGCGACCAGGCCCACATAGGTGACCCCGTCGTGCAGATCGGGGACCGTCCCGGCCGGAAGGAGCGGCGCCACGTCAGCGGGTTCCACGGCCCAGTGCACGAAAGCCAGATCCAGCCACGACTGCGTGAGCAGCGGATTCTCGGCGGAGGCGGGCGGATCGGCGGTAATCGGTTCCGGGGAATCGGGGGAGAGGACCACACCACCAGCATCGCAGGACCCGGGCCCCCCGTCGCAGGAGCCGATCTCCGGGCGGGCGCGGGGCCGCGGTGCCGCCGCCCCAGGGCGTCCGGGCATGACTGAGCCCCCGGCTGACCGTGTCAGTGTCCGGGGGCCCCGTGTCCGAGCGAGGTCAGGAACGCGACTGGCGGTCCTGCTCGGCCCGCTCCGCGTTCTTCTCCTTGATGCGTACCGCTTCCTTGCGGACCTCGGCCTGGGTGGCGCGCTCCTTCTGGAGCCACTCCGGGTTGTCGGTCTTCAGCGCGTCGATCTGCTCCGTGGTGAGGGCCTCCGTGACCCCGCCACGGGCGAGACCGGCGATGGACACGCCGAGCTTCGACGCGACGACCGGCCGCGGATGCGGGCCGTTGCGGCGCAGCTCCTGGAGCCACTCGGGCGGCTCGGTCTGCAGGGCGTTGAGCTCGGTGCGCGAGACGACACCCTCCTGGAATTCGGCGGGGGTGGCCTCGAGGTACACACCCAGCTTCTTCGCCGCGGTCGCGGGCTTCATGGTCTGGGTGGTCTGGTGCGACGTCATGGTCCCCAGGGTATCGAGCATGTGAGCTACCGCCGACCACGACCGGTAACCTGGCGGGGTGACAGACTCGCAAGTGACCCCTTCGTTCAGGCTCGCGTACGTCCCGGGGGTGACACCCACCAAATGGGTGCGGATCTGGAACGAGCGGCGGCCCGACATGCCGCTGACCCTCGTCGCGGTCTCCCCGGGCGATGCGTTCGAGCTTCTGCGCGGCGGCGGCGCCGACGCGGGATTCGTCCGGCTGCCGGTCGACCGCACGGACCTGAGCGCGATCCCCCTCTACACCGAGACGACCGTCGTGGTGATCCCCAAGGACCACGTCGTGTCGGCGGTCGAGGAAGTGTCCCTGGAGGACCTGGCCGACGAGATCGTGCTGCACCCCCTGGACGACACCCTCCACTGGGAGAACCTGCCGGGAAAGGCAGCGAACGAGCGCCCCGCCACCACGGCGGACGCCATCGAACTGGTCGCGGCGGGCGTGGGCGTCCTCGCCGTTCCCCAGTCGCTCGCCCGCCTGCACCACCGCAAGGACCTCACCTACCGGCCCCTCTCGGAAGCCCCCGAGTCGCGGGTCGCACTCTCGTGGCCGGAGGACGCGACCACGGACCTGGTGGAGGACTTCATCGGGATCGTCCGTGGGCGCACCGTCAACAGCTCACGCGGCCGCACCCAGACTCCCGCCGCCGCGTCGTCACCGGCGGGGGCGAAGGGCAAGAGCCCCGACAAGGGCGGCGCCCGGCGCAAGCCGACGGCCGGAAAACCGACCGGAAAGACCGGCAAGCCGACCGGCAAGAACGCACGGAGCGGTTCAGCCGCCTCCAAGGGCGGCAAGCGGGGCAAGCCCCGCGGTCGTTCTTAGCCCGCTTCACCGTCCCCGGGGCGGCAGGAGCAGGCGCCGGGCAGCAGGCAGCAGGCAGCAGGCGGCAGGCAGCAGGCGGCAGGCAGCAGGCGGCAGGCCGGGGCGGCAGCAGCCTCACCTCACCCGGAGACGCTCCGCTGCCACCAGGCGAGCACCCCGCCGAGGACGAGCAGCAGGCAGATGGCGGCATTGGTCCGCTTGTAGGCCACGAGGACCGCGGTGAACTCGCGGATCGTCGCGGTGGGCCAGAAGTACGCGGCGGTGGGCGAGCCCACCACCTGGCCCCTGATCCCGGTCCGCCGAGCCGTGAGGGCGGCACGGAAGGCGTGGTAGTTATTCGTGACGATCACGCACCGGTAGTCCGGCTTCGTCCTCTCCATGATCGCCTTGCTGAACCGCAGATTCTCGTCGGTCGTCGTCGAGCGGTCCTCCCGCTCGATCAGATCGGCGGGAAAGCCACGGGCGATCAGATGGTCGGCCATCGCGTGGGACTCCGGCAGGTCCTCGTCAGGCCCCTGGCCCCCCGAGGTGATGAGCACGGGAGAACTGCCCCGCTTGGCCAGGCGCGTGTGCACCGCCTGCGCCCGCTTGAGGCGACTGGCCAACAGCGGCGGCACGGTGGAGCCACCGACGAGCCCCGAGCCCAGTACGACCACGTAGTCGGCCTTGCGGCGCACCCGCAGCCGCCCGTAGAGGAACGCGTAGAAGACGAAGCACAGGAACAGGAACGAGAGATAGGCGGCAAGCCCACCCGCCGCGGCGCCCACCCCGACCCACACCGGCGTCCGCACGACCACGGCCGTGACCAGCAGCGCGACGACGGCCAGGATGCACAACGCGGCCAGCAGCGAGAGCAGGTTGGTGGGGCTCCTGCCCTCCTTGCGCACCATCTGGAGGCCGTTGAAAAAGAGCAGACACGTCAGTACGAGGATGCCCAGCGCCCCCAAGACCACCAGCGCCCACGCGACGGCCTGCCCCGACGCCGAACCGGACCTGACCAGTTGGAACACCCAGGCCGCGAGAGCGCAGAGCACGGCGAGCCCCAGGATCACGGCATTGCTGAACTTCCTGCGTTCGCGCGCCACGCGTACGCAGAAGACGAGGAACAGGAGCGCTGCCGGGGCGTAGACCAACATCCGCACAGCGTAGGCGCCGTGGGGCCATGCCTCGGACCGGCCTCGGACCGGAACGAAAGCCTCCGCTGTAGTGATCTCCGCGGTCAGGCCGTGCCCTTTCCGGACGGCAGGGAGTTGACCCCGGTATGAAGAAGCGAAGCGTACTCGCCGTTGCCTCCCTCGCCGCCGGGGCTGTCATCGCCGCGATCAGCCCGCCGCAGGGAGCGGACACCGCCGACACGAGGGAGCCCGCCCACGCCGCGGGGGTGCTGGACGAGATCGGCGACACCGAACCGTGGGCCGACAGCGCCCCGCAGACGCCCGGCGCCGGTGTCGGCGTGGTCGCCCCCGACATCTCCAGCACCCACAGGCTCTGAGGAGACCGGCCCACCCGCGGAGGCCCCCATGTCCCGTACCCGACAGGTGCGCGAGAGCGCGGCGCGACTCACCGCCGTACTGGCGCTGAGCCTGCTGGCTCTCCCGATGCTCGGCGGCACCGCCGCGGCGGGCGGCACGTGCTACGCCACCCACGCCGACGCGCCGATCTACGCCGGGGACAACCCGTGGACCGAGATCGTCGGTCATCTCGACCCGGGCATCCCGGTCAACGGCACCCGCCAGGGCGTGGACGCCCTGTGGCAGGTCTCGCGCACCGACAACGGCCAGAAGCTCGGCTACATGCGGCCCGCCGACCTCAGGTGCGACGGCGGCTGACAAAAGCTCATGGCGGGCCCGGTGCTCCCTCGGCCGGGCCCGCACGACTGCACCGGCACGACTGCACCGGCACGACCGCACCGGCACGACCGCACCCGCGGTCCGCACACTGACAGCCCCCAACTAACGGCGTGGCCCGCGCACTTGCCGTGCCGCTATCGTCCACCTCCTGACCAGCCGCTTCGGCGGCTTCCGACGCGGAGGTGGATTTTCCATGACCGGCCGGCCCGCGACGACGACCCTGTGGCGCCCGACCGGCCCCAAGGAGCTCGACGACTTCAACGCCCACATCGTCGGCGACATCCAGCTGGTGCACAGCTTCGAGTGAGCGCGCGGGCCGCTCGACGGCCCTGTGGATCCCGGGAGAGCGCTGAAGGAGAGCGCTCTCCCGCACTGCCTTCCCCGGGTGTCCGGCCGAGGCGAGTCCGTGGAGCAGTCGTTCCCCAACATCCTTTGGTCTGCGGCCAGTTGCGGACCGGGACTCTCGGACCTGGGGGAGTGGCCAGTCTCGTACGCCATGGGTGCGCCGCCGAGCCACGGGCTGCGCCGCCCAGTTGTTCACCGTCTCTTGACACGCTCGTGTCACGGTGGGAACACTCCGGGAGAGCGCTCTCCCGGCTCTCTCGGCTCTGCTGCCGTCCGGGCGCTCCGCAACAGGTGACCGTCGGCGGCCAGTTGGCGCGCCCTCAGCCACTCATGTCCCCACCCGGTGCTCGGGAGCGCACGGCCACGGCTCCCGGAAGGCCGGCCCCCCATCCCCTTCCACGTGGCAGGAGGTCTCCATGGCACGGAGATCGAGAACGATCTCAGGAGCGCTGATCGCGGGCGCCCTGATAGTGAGCTCACTCGGCATCGGCGGCATCGCGGTGAGCGCCGACAACGCGTCGCAGTCCCGTACGCCGAAGGCCATGGCAGCGCACGCGGGACACACCATGGCCGCATCCACTCGCGCATCGGCGGACGACGCCGACGCGGACGGGTACATCCCCGCGAAGTCGCCCGTCGCCGGAGTCAAGCCGGCCGCCGAGGCGCCGCCGCACCGCTACTTCCATGAATTCCAGGCGCACTGTTCGGTGTCCCACACCGCTCCCGACGACCCCGTGGTCTATCCCGGACAGCCCGGCAAGTCGCACGACCACACGTTCATGGGCAACACCACGACCAACGCGCACAGCACCACGGGCTCGTTGGACGCCGGTGCCACCAAGTGCCTCGCCCCCGGTGACCGGTCGGCGTACTGGATGCCCACGCTGTACAACGGTGACAAGGAGATACGCCCCGTAGGGAACCAGACGATCTACTACAAGGCCGGGGTCACCGACTACACGAGCGTGCGGCCCTTCCCCAAGGGGCTCAGGTTCGTCGTCGGCAGTCCGATGCAGACCGCGCAGGAGTTCCGCGACCACCCCGGCTTCGTCGAAGGGTGGGAGTGCGGGACCAGCTACTTCAACGTCGCATTCCCCAAGGACTGCCCCACCACGCCCGACACCCAGCTCAACATCCGCTTCCAGGCGCCCAGTTGCTGGGACGGCAAGTCGCTGGACGCCCCCGACCACCAGAGCCACATGGCCTACCCGGTCGTCAAGAACGGCACCAACGACAACATCTGCCCGACCAGCCACCCCGTCGCCCTGCCGATGATCGAGTTCAAGATGGCGTTCCCCGTCAACGGGGACCTGTCGAAGGCCCGATTGGCGAGCGGCGCGAGCCACTCCTTCCACTACGACTTCTTCAGCGCGTGGGACGACGCGACGCAGAAGGCGCTGGTGGATCACTGCATCGTCGGCGGCCTGCAATGCGACCCGCGCGGCTATGACCAGACGCACCCAGAAGCGGGCGCGGCGCTCGACGAGAACTACGAACTGCCGTGACCTCGGCCTGCGAAGGGCGGGGCTCCCTTCCGCCCTTCGCAGGTGTGCCCCCGCGCCCCCTTCCTTCTCCTCTTCCCCATCCCCCCTCGCCCAGGAGACCTCCATGCGCAGACCTGGTACCGCTCTCTCCCTACGCACCCTCGTGGCCTCCGCGACCGCGGGCCTGCTCGCGGCAGGCGCACTCGTGCTCCCCGCCCAGCAGGCGCACGCGGTCGGCAGTGTCGTGAAGGTGACCGGTTCGCAAGGCAACTGGCAGCTCACCGTCGACGGCTCGCCCTACCAGGTCAAGGGCCTGACCTGGGGCCCATCGGTCGCGGACGCCGGCAAGTACATGCCCGACCTGCGGTCCATGGGCGTCAACACCATCCGGACCTGGGGCACCGACGCCTCCAGCAAACCGCTGTTCGACTCCGCAGCCGCCCACGGCATCAAGGTCGTCGCGGGCTTCTGGCTCCAGCCCGGCGGCGGCCCGGGAAGCGGCGGCTGTGTCAACTACCTCACGGACACCGCGTACAAGAACCAGATGCTCGATGAGTTTCCCAAGTGGGTGGACACCTACAAGGACAACCCCGGTGTCCTGATGTGGAACGTGGGCAACGAGTCGGTGCTCGGCCTGCAGAACTGTTACGCCGGGGACGAGCTGGAGAAGCAGCGCAACGCGTACACCACCTTCGTCAACGACGTCGCCAAGAAGATCCACGCGGTGGATCCCGACCACCCCGTGACCTCCACCGACGCCTGGACCGGGGCCTGGCCCTACTACAAGAAGAACGCGCCGGACCTCGATCTCTACGCCGTCAACGCCTACAACGCAGCGTGCGAGATCAAGTCCGACTGGGAGAAGGGCGGTTACACCAAGCCCTACATCGTCACCGAGACCGGGCCCGCGGGGGAGTGGGAGGTCCCCGATGACGCCAACGGGGCTCCCCAGGAGCCCACCGACCAGGCCAAAGCCGCCGGATACACCAAGGCCTGGGACTGCGTCACCGGCCACCGAGGTGTCGCGCTGGGCGCCACCATGTTCCACTACGGCACGGAGTACGACTTCGGAGGTGTCTGGTTCAACCTGCTTCCCGCGGGCCAGAAGCGACTCTCGTACTACGCCGTGAAGAAGGCCTACAAGGGCAGCACCGCCGGTGACAACACCCCGCCGGTCATCTCCGAACTGGCCGTCGACGGCGACGCGGGCAAGGTCCCCGCGGGCGGCCCGCTCACGCTCACGACCAAGGTCAGCGATCCCGACGGCGACACGCTCTCCTACGAAGTGCTCGCCAACAGCATGTACATCGACAAGAACAAGGACCTCACCCCGCTGACCGCCACGGACCTGGGATCGGGCCGTCTGAAGGTCACGGCACCGGACAAGCCCGGCGTCTGGAAGATCTACGTCAAGGTCTCCGACGGCAAGGGCAACGTCGGCATCGAGACACGGTCCGTGCGCGTGGTGGTACCGCCGGTCGACGGCACGAACGTCGCCCTGGGCAAGACCGCGACCGCCTCCTCCTTCCAGCCCGGCAGCGGCGACTGCCCGTGCACCGCCGCCAACGCCGTCGACGGCAAGCAGGGCACCCGCTGGGCCAGCGACTGGAGCGACCCGCAGTGGCTCCAGGTCGACCTGGGCTCCATCACCTCCTTCAAGCACGTCCAGCTCACCTGGGAGACCTCGTACGCGAAGACGTACACGATCCAGACCTCCGACGACGGACGGAACTGGAGGACGGTGCACGAGGTGCGCGGCGGCAACGGCGGCGTCGACGACTTCGACGTGAACGGCTCGGGCCGTTATGTGCGGGTCAACGGCACGGAGCGAGGCACCGGATACGGCTACTCGCTCTACGAATTCGGCGTCTACAACTGATCCACGGAAGCGGAAGCGGAAGCGGACGCGGCTGCGGGGCCAGGAGGGGCGAGGAATGACGCGCGACGAATTGCTCAGTCTTGTGGACACGCTGGACCTGGAGCGGAAGGTGGGGCTCCTGACCGGAGCCACCGTGTGGCGCACCCGGGCCGAACCGGCCGTGGGGCTGCGGGAGATGGTCTTCTCGGACGGTCCCGCCGGAGTGCGCGGGGAGGAGTGGGACGAACGCAGCCCCTCGCTGCTCCTGCCCTCCGCCTCCGCGCTGGGCGCCCTGTGGGACGAGCGGCTGGCCGGTCAGCTCGGCGAACTGCTCGCCTGCGAAGCCCTGCGCAAAGGGGTGCACGCCGTGCTCGCGCCCACCTTGAACCTCCACCGCACTCCGTTGGGCGGGCGCCACTTCGAGTGCCTGGCCGAGGACCCGGAACTGGCCGGGCGCACCGGAGCCGCCCTGATCCGCGGCATCCAGGCGCACGGGGTGGCCGCGACCGCCAAGCACTACGTGGCGAACGACTCGGAGACCGAACGGCTCACCCTGGACGTACGGGTCGACGAGCGGACGCTGCGCGAGGTGTACCTGGCCCCGTTCGAGGCCGCCGTCCGCGCGGGCGTGTGGCTCGTCATGAGCGCGTACAACGCGGTCAACGGCACGACGATGACCGCCAACGCGCTGTTGGCCGAACCGCTGAAAGGAGCGTGGGGATTCGACGGGGCCGTCGTCTCCGACTGGGGAGCCGTGCGCCTGACGGCCGACAGCGCGACGGCGGCCCAGGACCTCGCGATGCCAGGCCCTGATGGCCCGTGGGGCGCGGCTCTGGTGGCGGCGGTCCGCAGGGGTGATGTTCCCGAGGAGACGATCGACGACAAGGTGGTACGCCTGCTCGCCCTGGCCGACCGGGTCGGCGCGCTCGGGAGCGGACGCGGGCTCCCGCCGCGCGCCTGGCCCGGCGGCACCGCACGCCGCCTGCTGCGCCGCGCCGTGGCAGCCGGCACCGTACTGCTGCGCAACGAGAACGTCCTGCCCCTGGACCTCTCCGCACTGCACAGCGTGGCGGTCATCGGACGGCACGCCTGCGCCCCGCGGCTCCAGGGAGAAGGCAGCGCCGGAGTCTTCCCCCGGGACGTCGTCACACCGCTGGACGGCATCCGGGCCCGGCTGCACGGGCGGGCCCAGGTGCTGCACGCCCCCGGCCCGGAGCTGGGCGGGCAGCCGCTGCCGCTGGATGTCGCACGGTGCGCGAACCCCCTCACCGGGGAACCCGGCGTACTGATGCGCGTCCTGACCGCGACCGGGCGGGAAATCTCATCGGAACATCGCCTGTCCGGGCGGCAGTTGGAGCCTCCCGTCGCACCGGAAGCGCACACCGTCGAGATCAGCGCGCTGGTACGCCCGGTCGACGACGGCAAGTGGACGTTCGGGATCGGCGGCTACGGCCGGATGAGTCTCGCGGTGGACGAACAGCTGCTGGTGGAAGGAGAGTTCACGCGCGACACCGAGGATCCGGCGGTCATTCATCTCGACCCGCCACGCAGGCACGCCTCGGTCTGGCTGCCGGGCGGTCACGCCGCGCACGTCGTGGCACGCAGGGAGCTGGCTCCCGGCACCGGCCGCGCCGTCGTCGTGACGGCGGCGGCGCCCGAGCCGGACCCTGATCAGGCGCTGGCCGACGCGGTCGAGGCCGCGCGGAAGGCGGACGTGGCCGTGGTCGTGGTCGGCACCACCGAGGGCAGCGAGTCCGAGGGACACGATCGAACCTCGCTCACCCTCCCCGGCCGTCAGGACGAACTGGTCGCGGCGGTCGCCGCCGCCAACCCGCGCACCGTGGTCGTCGTCAACTCCGGTGGCCCCGTGGAGCTGCCCTGGCGGGACCAGGCGGCGGCGGTGCTCCTGTCGTGGTTCCCCGGACAGGAAGCGGGAACCGGGCTCGCCGACGTCCTCTTGGGGCAGAGCGAACCCGGTGGACGACTGCCCACCACCTGGGGAGCGGCGCTGGCGGACGCGCCGGTCACGGACACCCGCCCGCGGGACGGCGCGCTCGCGTACGCCGAGGGCCTGCACATCGGCTACCGGGCCTGGCTGCGGGCGGGCCGTGAACCGGCCTACTGGTTCGGTCATGGCCTGGGTTATACGACGTGGAGTTACGAGCGCATTCGGGTAGCGGGGGCGGCGCGGGACGGAGGAGAAGTCCTGGTTGTGGAGGTCCAGTTGCGCAACACGGGCGCCCGCCCAGGACGTGAGGTGGTGCAGGTCTACCTCGCGCGGCCCGACTCGGCGGTGGAGCGCCCGGTCCGCTGGCTCGCGGGCTTCACGGCGGTCCGGGCGGAGCCGGGGGAGACGGTGACGGCATCGGTGGAGGTACCGGCCAGGATGCTGCGCCACTGGGACGTGCGAGCGGGCCGCTGGCGAACCGAGGCCGGCGTCTGGCGGATCCACGCCGGGCGCAGCGCCGGAGACCTGCCCCTGACGGCGACGGTACGCAGGCCAGGCAACTGCCCCTAGCGGGGCGAGCGGCTACGGGAGAGCGCTCTATGACGCCCAGGGGCGGGGCGTTAGGGTTCCCGGATGGACAGACAGATGCCGACGCTGGAGGACGTGGCGCGCGAAGCGGGGGTCTCGCGCGCCACCGTCTCCCGGGTGGTCAACGGCGTACGCAATGTCGCCCCCGCCATCCAGGACGTGGTCCGAGCGGCCATCGAGCGTACGGGCTACGCGCCCAACCGGGCGGCGCGCTCCCTGGTGACCCAGCGCGCGGGCACCATCGCCCTCGTCGTCTCGGGCGCCGGGGACAACTCCGACACCGCACAGAACGCGTTTGCCGCCCGGGTGTTCGCGGACCCCTTCTTCGGCCGGGCCGTCAGCGGAGTGGTGGGATTCCTGCGCCCGCGCGCGATGCATCCGGTGCTGATGTTCGCGGAGACCGAGGACGCCAGGCAGCAGGTGCTGACCTACCTGGGCCAGGGCAACGCGGACGGCGCCCTGGTCGTCTCGACCCACGCCCAGGACCCGCTGCCGGCCCTGCTCGCCGAAGCGGGACTGCCCGCGGTGTTCTTCGCGCGTCCCGCCCTGCGGGCCCACGTCACGTTCGTCGACTTCGCACACCGGGACGGGGCGAGGCTGGCGGCCGAGCATCTGCTGGCCCGCGGCTGCGGGCGGGTGGCGACGATCTCGGGTCCCTTGGACATCCCCGCGGGCCGAGAGCGCCTCGCCGGATTCCAGGACGGCATGGAGCGGGGCGGGCAGCCCTACATCCCCGTCGCCGAGGGCGGGTTCACCCTGGAGAGCGGGGCCAGGGCGATGCGCGGACTGCTGGCCGAGCATCCCGACATCGACGGGGTGTTCGCGGCCAATGACCTGATGGCACAAGGCGCGTGCCAGGCACTGAGGGAAGTGGGCAAGCAGGCGCCCCAGGACGTGGCAGTCGTCGGGTTCGACGACTCGAGCGTGGCGGTCACCTGCATGCCGCCGCTGACGACGGTGCGGCAGCCGGTCGAGGAGATGGGGGCGGAGATGGCCCGGCTGCTGCAGGAACAGATAGAAGGCGTACGGACCGACCCCACCTCGGTGATCTTCGAGCCGGAGCTGGTGGTGCGTGAGTCCGCCTAGCGCGACGGTGGCAGTGTCCGGTGGGGTCGGGCAGCGTCAGTGTCAGTGCCGATGCCTCGTCTGCGACGCCGGCCGGAGGGGCTACCGGATGCGGATCACGCCTCGCGATGTGAGCCTGTATGTGGGGGCGACACAGAGAGGCGGTTGCCCATGTCAGTCATGGACAAGCTGAAGCAGATGCTCAAGGGTCACGAGGACAAGGCCGGGCAGGGAATCGACAAGGCGGGCGACTTCGTCGACGGGAAGACCCAGAACAAGTACTCCGGCCAGGTCGACACCGCCCAGGACAAGCTCAAGGACCAGTTCGGCCGGGACCAGGACAAGCCTCCGCAGCCGTAGGCCACCCGCGGTTGTCAGTGCTCGCCGATAGGCTGAGCTCTTCCATCCGCGCTGTGGCTGCAGCGCTGCCGCCCCGCCCCCGTGATGCAGGGGCGGGGCACTCGGCGTTCCGGCCGTATCACGGCAGGACGCGGTAATGGGTGGTCAGACGGCGGTCGTCGTCGAGGACGTGGAAGGCGAGCCCCGGGGGCTGGTCGCGGTCCGCGGGCTGGTCGCCCTCCCAGGGCAGGCGCAGGGTCCAGGTGATCGCGGGGCCGACGATCAGGGGGCGCGCGGCGAAGGTGGTGGCGGCCGCGGTGTGGGCGTGGCCGGTGAGGACGGCGGCGACGTGCGGGTGTGCATCGAGCAGCGCGGCGAGTCGCTCGGGGTGCTGGAGGCGGTGGGTGTCCGGCAGCGGGTGGTGGAGTGCTGCGGGCGGCTGGTGGAAGGCGATCAGCGCGGGGGTGTCGCGGGGCAGCGCGGCCAGCGTGGAGTCGATCCACGCGAGTGTCGCCGCGTCGAGATGCCCCTCGTCGCGGCCGGGAATGGTGGAGTCGCACATCAGGATGGCGGTCCCGGCGATGTGGTGGACCTGGTTGATGGGGCCGTCGTCAGGTGCCTGGCCGAGCAGGGCCTTGCGGTAGGCGGCGCGCACGTCGTGGTTGCCGGGGCAGGCGAGGACCGGGAAGGGCGCGGTCAGGATCTGGGCTGCCTCCTCGTACTCGGCCTCCTCGCCGTGGTCGGCGATGTCCCCGGTGACCAGGAGGGCGTCGACCGGGTGGGGCAGGGCCCGCAGATGGTCCATTACGTGCGTGGCGCGTCGGGTCGCCCTGTCGCTGCCGTCCAGGTGCAGGTCGCTGATGTGAGCAAGCAACGCTGTCATCGCTCTGTATCTCCTCCGGGTGGCGGGGTCCCCGCCTCGCGTGACTAACGGTATTTCTCAGTTTTCCGTTAGGGACAGTAGAGTGTGCCGGGGGTGTGATCAAGTGGTCGACGGCGGGGCCCGGGACGGGCGGAGGAAGAAGGAGACGACCTGTGGAGCGCTGGCTGGCACTGGAACTGGCGAGCACGATCCGCCATGACGGGGACGGCGGCGTCGCCGACGACCTGACCACGATCGAGGACGCGACCCGTTGGATCCACGAGCAGGACGGCCTGCTGCCCGCCCACATTCAGCCCGGGAAACTCACGGCGGACGAGGACCTCAGACAGGACATCGTCGAACTGCGGGGAGCCGTAAGGGCGTTGTTCGCCCGGGCGGTGAGCCCCGCGCCGCCAAGCCCGGCGGACGCCCGCCACCTGATGCCCGCCGAGAAGGCCCTGGCCCACCTCAACACGATGGCCGCCCGTGAACCGGTCGCCCCGCAGCTGGAATGGCCCCACGAAGGAACTCCCGCCGCACGGCTCCTGACGGCGCAGGACGATCCGCACATCAGCCTCACGGCGACGCTGGCCCGCGCCACGATCGACTTCCTCGGCGGCCCGCAGCGCGAGCAACTGCGCGCCTGCACCGCGCCCCGGTGCGTGCGCTACTTCGTCAAGAGCCACGGCCGGCAGGAGTGGTGCAAGGCCTCATGCGGCAACCGAGCCCGCGCGGCCCGCCACTACCGACGCCATCACACGGCGGCCGAGGGCTGACCGCCGAAGTCCCAGGCGCCGACGTCGCGGTAGTGGATGGGCCCCGGGCCGCGCCCGATGTTGCTGGCGACCAGGTGCAGACGCTCGGCCCGCCACGGGCGGCCGTTGAACCCGGCGAGTCCGGCAGCGGCCTCCACCGCGCACGACGGGGTGTCCCGGCGGGCGCGCGCCAACGTCAGGTGCGGGCGGAACGGCCGGTTCACACGAGTGACACCGCAGTCGTCGACCACGGCACGCACCGCCGCGGCGAGCAGACGCAACTCTTCGAGATCACCGTCGATCCCGCTCCACAGCACACGCTCGTCGAAGTGCCCGCCGCCGCGCAGCGCCAGCGTGAGGGGGTCGCGGCCGGCGGCGAGACGCGCGAGGGGCGTACGCAGGAGCGCAACCGCCCCGACGGGAACCTCGCCCAGGAAGGCCAGGGTGATGTGCCAGTCCTCGATGCGGTTCCACCGCATCCGTGGATGCGCGTCGTACGCGGGGTCGAGCGCCCGCGCCAGTTCCTGCTTCGCGTCGTCCGGCGGGGCGAGCGCGATGAACACACGCACGGTCGCGGGCTGAATCTGTTCGTTCACAGAACACTTCGTACCGCATCCATGGAGTGCGAGCAGTACCGGTCGTGGCGGCAGACCCGGCGGCGGCGAAGCGGCCGGTGGGCTGAGCCGCCGCCAGGTCTGAGGACTGCCGGTCAGGCTCCGGGCTCGGCCCCGGCGTTGACGCTCCTCCTGGTCTCGTCCACCTGGCGCCGTACGGTGTCGACGACGTGCGGCCTGAACTTCGACTCGGCGTACTGCACGAGGTTGTCGAGCACGCCGTTCGCCTGCTCCGTGTTGCCCTCCTTGGCGTGGGCCCGGGCCAGGCGGCGCATCACCATGTTCAGCGTGATGTTGTCGACTCCGTTGCCGTGCAGCGACGCCTCGACGACGGGTGACAGCAGACCGACCGCCTGTTCGGGGGCGGCGGGGCGCACCAGCAGCGCACTCTTGTCCGGCGTCAGGTACTTGAAGTCCCGTTCCGCGTTGAGCCCTTCGACCATGCGGGCGTAGAGGGCGAGCGGGTGCTTCTCGTAGTGCTGCACGACCTCCCGCAGTGCGTCGTTGCCGGTCTGGAGCGAGGGCGAGTCGGATCCGCGCAGAGCGAGGAGCGTGCCCTGCTCCTCGCCCAGCATCAGCTCGCCGACGTTTTCGTCGGTCTCGTTGTAGGGGCTGCGGACGGTCGTGCGCAGCACCGGCGAGACGATGCGGGAACCGTCGGATGCGATGTAGGCGGCGCGCAGCAGGTAGGTGCCCGGCTGCTCGAAGTAGTGCCCGTCCTGGCCGTAGCCCACGTAGGCGCTCGCGTAGAGCGGAGGCCCGTCCACGGCCAGGCGGACGGTGGCGTCCGCCTCGACGCACCGGCGCAGCAGGGGCCGGTAGACCAGCGTGCGGCCCGACGGCTGCCGGATCGCGATGTTGACCAAGTCGTAGTCCGGGTGCAGGAATTCGTGTGTCTCCCGGCCCCGCAGGTCGGTCGTGTCCAGCTTGAGTTCCACGACGACCGGTTCACCGAACGCGAAGTGCTTCTTGCCGCGCAGGTCGAGACGGAGCCCCGACTCATCCGCCACGGGCTGGTCGAACAGGTCCGGGTCGATGTCGGCCGCGCCCCTGCCGAAGGCGTTGGCGCCCATGATCACGTCACGGTAGAAGCCATGTCGCAGATGCGTGATCTCGTTCGCGGTGAACCGGAAGGGAAATGCCCTCCAGTACGCGTCCGTTCCGGTCGGAGCGCCGCCGCCGGGGTTGTAGTTCTGGGGGTAGTTCATCCACGACAGGTCCCCGAAGCCGTTGTTGGGACCCAGCGGTGCCGGGGGTGTGGCCAGGCCCTTCTGCCAGGAGTGCAGCAGGTTGAAGGCGTGGCCGAGCTCGTGGACGTACGTACGGAGCTGGGCGCGCACCGTCTCGGGGTCGGTGCCCTGGATGATGTCGTGGAAGACGGCGCAGCCCTGCCGCTGGAAGGCGTCGGCGGCGTCGAACATGATGCCGCGGACACCCGCGTTGCCCTCGTAGCGGCTGGCGACCAGCAGCCACACACGCCACTGCGGTATGTTCCGCCACAGGCTGAAGTTGGTCTGCATCGCGGCGTGCAGCTCGGCGTTGTTCCAGCCGGCCGGACTGTCGCCGAGGATGTTGGCCGCGCTGGACACCAGTACGTCGATGCCCGCCTCGGCGTAGGCGCGCGGCACGGTCAGTTTCCCCGCCGGGCTGCCGGGCGGCCGGGGCAGGGACCCGGTGTCGTACGACACGAAGGGCACCTTGCCGGCGACGGAGTCCTGCTCCCACTGCACGGTGCGGAAGTACGGCGACCTGAACTGGCAGCTGTACGAGGCGCCCACCTGACCGGACGTCCTCATGAACTGCACGGTGGCCGCGGCCTGTTGTTGGCCGACCCGTCGGCGCGCGATGCTCACCCGCACGATCGGGAAGCTGGTCGTTCCGGTGAACCGGCCCTGACCGGTGATCACCACTTGGGTGGGGGACCAGGTGACGGCCGGTGCGTGCACGACGAAGGAGCCCGCGTAGCTCGTGGTGCCGCCGCCGGAGGTGAAGAAGTCCCCGCTGACCTTCCGCAGCGTGCGGGGGCCGTCGACGTCGACCCGCAGCTCCAGGACCCGGGTGCCGACACTGCGGTAACTGCCCCGCACGAGGAGGTACGCGGGCGTGGCGGCCGCGGCAGTGGATTCCTCGCCGATGCCCGCCGACGGTTCACCGACCGGCGTATCGGAGAGGTCGGAAAGATCGGAGAGATCGGTGAAGTCGGCGGGATCGGAAAGGTGTCCGTCCGGCAGTTCTGACATCGCGGATTCCGTGGTTTCGGCTGTGGGATCGCCAAAGGGTGTGGACATGGTGCTGACTCCTCCGACCTCTCGGGTGAGCTCTCGGTTTATGGTGAAGCGGTGAATCGGTGAACGGATGAAGGAGAGACGGGCGGTCTCAGCGAATGACGAGGGAGTGGTGCGTCTGGAACAGACCGCACCACTCGTTGTAGGGGCGTCGATCGCACGTGTACGGATTCGTGATGCGGATTCCGGAGTTGTCCACGTCGCGGACCGGAGTACCACCCGGCTTGTGGGCCCAGATGCCGCCCGGGTGCAGGCGGTACCAGTGGTAGTCACGGAAGTTCCCGGGAAAGGTGCCGGTGACGAGCGCCACCACGTAACGCAGCGATCCCGTCGGCTGGCAGTTGCCCCAGATCCGCAGACCGTCGCGCTGCGCCCCGGTGGAGACCTCGCCGCAGCGGACGGTGCGGGGGATGGTGTAACCGTGTGCGCGGCCGGGCTGGGCGAAGGTGTTGGTGCGCCGGTTGACCGCGAAGTTGTAGCAGTTGTTGTGGGGCTGGGTGTCGGGGCGGTTCCAGAAGGCCGGGTTGTAGGGCGTCACGTCGTACGCGCAGGCCAGCGCGGCCCGGTGCACGAGGGTCTGTAACTGCTTCTCGACCTCCGCGGCGTCCGCCTCGGAGATGCCGCCCGACTCGGCGGGCTCGATGGTGGTGGCTCCGCCTGCGCCCTCACGTGCCGTGCGCCGGATCTCTTCGCGGACCGACTCGCGAAAGTCCTCGGGATAGCTCCCGTCGAGCGTCGCCGAGTCGGCATCGCCCTCGGCGGGACGCTGCTCGCCGCCTTCGCCGCCTTCGCCGCCCTCCCCGAGCCGGCCGACCGGCATCGTCTCAAGGAGGCGCTCGGCCACCTCGGCACCGGTGAACGGGTCCCGTGACCCGCCTCCTGCGATCTCGAACACCGCGGGCAGTCCCGCGGTATCCAGGTCATCGGTGATTTCCACCTGAATTCCCCGGAACCCAAGTCCGGTGAAACCACTGGACACTTCGGCCACCGCTGCCCGGTTGCGCGCCATGAGCCGAATCAACTCATGCGCCTGGTCCTGGTCCTGGATTTCCCACGTGGGATTGGAACGCCCCGAGAAAATGTCCACAGTGATGCGCAGACCCATGATGTCCCCCCTTCGTTCCGCGCTCGACCGCGCGGAACGTCCAGCTACCCCTGTGAGAGATGTGCCGGGATGGCCGGGCGATGCACGGAATGACAGCCGTCACGAAAAACACGAGAAACACGAGAAAAGGGGTGCTGGGCCATGGATGTCGTAGTGGACTTGTACTGCGACCCTCAAGAGCAGTCAATGGACCCGAGGGGAGGTCGCCCCCCTGGCGGCCGGAACATCAGGCTCGGTCCGGGCTGGGGTGGCGGGCCAGTGCGGTGTCGGCTGCGTCGAGGATGCTGTGGAAGCTACGGGTGATCATCGGTCGTACGAGATGGCGGGTGAGGAAGGCGCCGACGAGCGGGGCCCGCATTTCGGCGCGGGTGGTCCAGGTGACCAGGGTGCCGCCGTCGGTCTCGGCGAACGTCATGCGGCCCAGTTCGTGCCGGGACGGCGGCACGCTGCGGTCGACGACGTACTCGGTGGCGTAGGGCGGGTCGTAGTGGGTGATGCGTTCGCTGAGCCAGCCGATCAGCCAGAGATGGCTGCGGACCGCGCCGACGCCGTAGGGGTCGGAGTCGCCGTGGCGGGTCAGGCGGCAGCGCAGGACCAGCGGCGAGCGCGTGTAGTTGGTGGTCGTGGTGAGCCAGGCGAACACGTCGGCGATCGGGGCGTCGATGGTGCGCTGGGCGGTCATGGTTTCCATGGCTGGTGTTCTCCTCTGTCGAGCGGGCGCACGGTGCGGGCGCGGTGCAGCTTGTCCGGGTTGCGCATGGCGTAGAGGCCGGTGATCTGTCCGTCGTGGATCTCGAAGGCGAGGAGCCAGTCGAGTTCGCCGCCGGTGAGGCAGAGCGCCGCGGGCATGCCGTTGTAGGTGGCGTGCTCGATGCGGGTCGTCGGGGTGAAGCTGGTGCGGGCCACACCGAGGGTGAAACGGGCGACGTCGTCGCGGCCGGTGATCGGGCGACGGGGTGCGGAGATTCTGCCGCCGCCGTCGGAGATCTCCACGACGTCGGGCGCCATCAGGTCCATCAGCGCCTGGATCTCACCGGTCGCCGCCGCCAGGAGGAAGCGTTGGACGATGGCCCGGGTGGCGTCGGAGTCGGGCTCGAAGCGGCGGCGGCGCGCGTGGACGTGCTTGCGCGCACGGTGGGCGATCTGACGGACGGTGACTTCACTCTTGCCGACCGAGGCGGCGATCTCGCCGTGGGTGTAGCCGAACACGTCGTGCAGCACGAACACCGCGCGCTCGGTGGGGTTGAGCGTCTCCAGGACGAGCATCATGGCCATCGACACCGACTCGGCCAGGATCGCGTCGTCGTTCACCTCGGGCGCGGTACGGATCGGCTCGGGCAGCCACGGGCCGACGTAGTCCTCACGTCGCGCCTTGACCGCGCGCAGGTGGTTGAGCGCCTGGCGGGTCACCACACGGACCAGGTAGGCGCGCGGATGCTCGACCGTGGCCGGGTCGACCGCGCTCCAGCGCAGGTAGCTCTCCTGCAGCACGTCCTCGGCGTCGGCGGCGCTGCCCAGCATCTCGTAGGCGATGGTGAACAGGAGCGGACGGTGCTCGCTGAAGGCGTCCTCAGCCATGACCGCCCCCGGCGATCCAATGCGCCGCCCGCACTCCGGCACGGCTCGCCCCCACCACCGACACGCGTCGGTACTTCGTCACCACACCCGGCTCCTTTCGTCGGACGCCCATCGAGACACCCCGCACCGGCGAACCGTGACAGTCCGCCACTGTGATCCACACCACGGCGGCGGTGCCGGTAGCTCGCACCCGAGACGGATCGTCACCGAGTGGGGCACCGGGTTGTGCGTATCTCTCGTCGAGGGTGTGCCGCCCAGAGTCAGCCTCTGCTACGCAGGAAGAGGCCTCGCGCGAGGGCGCAGCCGGCGCGGCGCGGTGTGCCAGGGGGAGATCATGGCCGATTCCGTACGTCGTGAGGGGCCACGGGCGCCCGAAACCGATCCCAAGCTAGGGGTCGATGTGGCCACGAAGTGGGTGGGAAATCCGCAGCACCGTCTGGTCACGGTGGGGGATTCGCTGACGCAGGGTTTCCAGAGCGCGGCCATCTTCAACACCCCTCTGTCGTATCCGGCGATCGTCGCCCACGAACTGGGATGCCTCCCGAGCTTCCGCCACCCCCTCTACGAGGGCCATGGCGGGCTGCCCTTCAACCTCGAACTGTTCCTGCGCGACCTGGAAGCCCGCTACGGGCGGACGGTGGACTGGTGGGAGGCGCCACAGGCCCTCTTCCGGGCTCGCGGCGTGATGGACCGGGTGGAGGACTACTGGGAGCGAGGGCCTGGCCGGGCCGTGCCGTCGACCACGGCGATCATGCACAACCTCGCGGTGTTCGGATGGGACCTGCGCGACGCGCTGTCGAAGTCGGCCGACGAGTGCCGCAAGCGGATCGACGCGCCCCGGGACGACCTGGTGAACCAACTGGTGCAGAACGCCGGCGAGCGCGCGGCGCTACGGGTACTGCCCACCCGCCCCCAGTCGGCGGGCGCCCTGACACAGCTGGGTGCGGCGGCCGAACTGGGCAAGGGCACCGAGGGCACCGACACGAAGCACGGCATCGAGACGCTGGTCATCTTCCTGGGCGCGAACAACGCGCTGCGGGCGGTGACCGAACTGCGCGTGGAATGGAGCAAGGACGCCGGATTCGACAGCTTGGACGACAAACGGCGCTTCACGGTCTGGCAGCCGAAGCACTTCACGTCCGAACTGCGCAAGGTGGCCGCGGAGGTCGCCGCCATCAAGGCGCGCCACGTCATCTGGTGCACGGTTCCCCACGTGACGATCGCGCCGATAGCGCGCGGGGTGGACGACAAGGTCCGGCCCGGTTCGCGGTACTTCCCCTACTACACCCGTCCGTGGATCAGCGACCGGGACTTCGACGCCCACAGGGACCCGAAGATCACCGATGACGAGGCACGGCAGGTGGACGATGCGATCGACGCGTACAACGACGCGATCACCGCTACGGTGCGGGCGGCCCGGAGCAAGGGGAAGGACTGGTACCTGCTGGAGACCTGCGGCTTGATGGACCGCTTGGCGTCGCGCCGCTATGCAGAGGACCCGCTGGCGCGTCCGGACTGGTGGCAGCCGTACCCGCTGCCGTCGGCGCTTCAGGCGCTGTCACCGCCGCCGAACTCCCACTTCCTGGCCGCGAAGAACGGACGGCGCACGGACGGTGGCCTGTTCTCGCTGGACGGCGTACATCCGACGACGGTCGGGTACGGAATCCTGGCCCAGGAACTGATCAACGTGATGCGGCTGGCGGGCGTCCGGTTCTTCCGTCCCGACGGGGAAACCCTCCGCCAGGACCCGGTGCTGGTCGACTTCGACCGCCTGATCCGCCACGACACGCTGGTCAACCGTCCACCGGGGAACCTGGGTTCGGCGCTGGGTGTTCTGGGCTGGGCGGACGAGGCGACGGATCTGTTCCGGCGGGTGTTCTCCGTCTTCTGAATCATCCTGCGCCCAACCGGTCCAAGGCCGACCGGCTCTCGTCGTCCGCGGCGCGGTAGATCACCAATCGCTGGTCGGGATCCTGCAGCGGCACAAGCACTTCGAATTCCACTGTGATCACACCGACGTCAGGATGCCGCATCGCCTTGCTCCCACGGCCGTTGACGTTGATGTCCCGCTCGGCCCACAGCCGCGCGAAGTCCTCGTCACGAGCGGTGAATTCGTTGATGAGGTCGGTCAACGCCCGATCCTGCGGATGCGCGGCCCACGCCGCGCGCAGGTGGGCGATCCCCTCCCGCACGACGCGTTCGCGGTCGACATAGAACTCGCGCATCTCCGGATGCATCAGGCACAGCCACATCGCATTGCGCCGCGCCGGCGGCAGCGTGTCGAAATCCAGCAGCAGCCTGGCCATCTCGCCGTTCCAGGCCAGGATGTCGTAGCGATGGTTCATCAGCATGGCCGGCAGCGGCGACAGGTCGGCGACCAGCCGGGCCAGCGGCGCCGCCGCGGCGACGGCGGGCTTGTCGGCGTTACGGGGCCGCTGCTGGGCCAGGTTGAAGAGATAGGCGCGCTCCTCGGGGGCCAGACGCAGCGCCCGGGCCAGCGCGTCCACCACGTCCGCCGACGGCCGCAGCCCCCGGCCCTGCTCCAGCCGCACGACGTAGTCGACGCTCACCCCGGCCAGTTCGGCGACCTCCTCCCGGCGCAGTCCCGGGGTCCGCCGGGCCTGCCGACGCGACGGCAGGCCGAAATCGTGCGGGTCCAGGCGCTCGCGCCGGGACCGCAGGAACACGGCCAATTCCTGTGTCGTGTCCACGGTGCGGGTCGTCATGCCCGGTCCAACAGCCAGGGTAGGACCGGTGTTCCCAGGAACCTCCTTCCCTTATCCGCGGCCCGCGGCGGTCACAGGCTTGTCCTCGGCAACGCATGACAGGCACAGAAGGACAAGCACAGGAGGACACCATGTCGCTCACCCTCGACACCTACCGGCTGCTGGGCCGCTCAGGGCTGCGGGTCTCACCGCTGGCGCTGGGCGCTGCGACCTTCGGCACCGAGTGGGGCTGGGGCGCCCGGCAGGACGAGGCACGCAAGCTGTTCGACCTCTACGTCGAGCGCGGCGGCAACTTCATCGACACCGCCAGCACCTACACCAACGGCAGCTCCGAGCGCCTGCTGGGCGAATTCACCCGCGACAACCGCGAAAGCCTGGTGCTGGCAACGAAATACACGACGCTGCGCCGGCCCGGCGACCCGAATTCCGGGGGCCCGCACCGCAAGAGTCTGTTCGCATCGGTGGAAGCCAGCCTGCGACAGCTGAACACGGACTACATCGATCTGCTCTACCTGCACCTGTGGGATTTCACGACGCCGGTCGAGGAGATCCTGCGCGGCATGGACGATCTGGTCCGGCAGGGCAAGGTGTTGTACGTGGCCGTCTCCAACACCCCCGCCTGGCAGGTGTCGCGGATGCAGGCGATCGCCGACCTGCGCGGCTGGTCGCCGCTGGTCGCGCTGCAGATCGAGTACAACCTGATCGAGCGCACCGCGGAACGTGACCTGATCCCCATGGCGCACGAGATGGGGTTGGGCGTGATCCCGTGGTCGCCGCTGGCCGGCGGGGTGCTCTCCGGCAAGTACGGCCGCGACACCCTGACCGCGACGCACGCCGCACCCGACGACGGCACCCGCAGGAGTCTCACCATCGCCAACGGCGCGCTCACCGAACGCAACCTGACCATCGTGGACGTCGTCAAGGAGGTCGCCAGGGAGCTGGGCCACACACCCGCCCAGGTCGGTGTCGCCTGGACCCTGCAGAACCCGGGGGTGACGGCGCCGGTCATCGGCGCCCGCACTCCCGCGCAGCTGGAGGAGAACCTGGGCGCCCTGGACGTGGCCTTCACCGCCTCTCAACTGGCCCGGCTCGACGAGGTCGGCGCGATCGGACTCGGATTCCCGCACGAGATGCTCGCCCGCGAGTCGACCCGCATGCTGACGCGCGGCAACCTGAAGGTCGAAACGCGTGGCACAGGGGCGTGATCACCGTTGGCTACCGGCGCGGGCCTTGGCTGCTACCAGCGCATCGCGGTGAAGTCGACGGCACGGGGCCGAAGTTGACGGGTGCGTGCCGTCAGCCGGCCAAGCCGCTGCGCCATGTCGTGGCCGGGGAGGTGCTGACGATCGCCGTGGCCCGGCAGCAGCCACTCGAAGCGCAGCTGGTGGGCGGTCCGGGCCAGAGAGGCGGCCAGCTCCTCGATGGAGTACCAGGTGACGCTGTGGGCCACCTCGATGTCCGCTGTCGTGCGCGACCAGTAGAAGCTGTCGCCGCTGAAGCAGTACCGCTGGTCGGCGAGGTAGAGCACGCTGCCCCGCGTGTGTCCGGGAAGGGGGAAGGCGATGACCCCGTCTGCGATCTCCGCCGGGTCGGTGCCGCGGAGCACACAGTCGGCGTCGGGGGCGGCATCGAGATCACCTTCGTGGATCCACAGCCGGGCGCCGAAACGATCGGCGTAGCGACGGCCGTGCGCGGCGTGGTCGCGGTGAGTGAGCAGGATGTCGGTCACGGGTCCCAGCGCCTCGTAGCGCGCGGCCAGCGAAGTGCTCCAGCGTGGGGTGTCCACCATCATCAGGGTGCCGTCGGCGCGGCGTAACAGGTAGGAGTTGGCTCCTGCGGTGTGCGGGGAGTTGTGTCCGCACAGGTGCACGGTGTCGTCCAGTGCCAGGGGGAAGGGGTCCAGGGAGGCGTCCAGCCGCCCGGTCGGGGGACGGATCGACCGGGTGGGGCAGGCGTGGGCAGCGGTGTGGAACTGCCGGATCTCGCTCTGGCCGCGCGGCTGGCGCAGGACGACCGCGCGGCCGTCGGCCTCACCGATCAAACCCGGGGCGAGTTGTCGGGCGACATCGCAATTCATGCAGCGCTCGTCGACTCGCCAGCCGCCCTCAAAACGTTCATCGCTCATGGTCCACTCCCTTGCGCACTGCGCCCGCTGACCGGCCGCTCGCTCTCAGGGGTATCCCGCGCCGTACGGACAGAGGAAGAGGGTACGGATCTTGTACTTGTGCCACCGTCCTGTTCTGAGGGTTGTTTTAAGGGTGTTTATCCATATTTCCTCCAGTGGTTTTGTGTCCTAGGCGCTGGGGGCGGGCCGCAGGGGGTGGGGCGCGGCCTCGCGAGGGTGACGGCCGTCGGGGTGAGCATCCCTCGGCGGGCTGGGGGGCGCGGTGACGGTGGAGCCGCGGGCGCGGCAGCGGGGGGAGAGGAGCGTGGCGCGGGCCTCGGTGTTGGCCGTGCCACGCTCCGCACCGCTCTCGGCTGGTTGGAGCAGAGCCGCGCGCAGGTTCCTGACCTGCGGGTGAAGCTGGGCCTCCCACCGCGCTCACGCATCAGGAGCCTTCCGTGCCAGTTGCCCGCTTCCCGCAGATCCGCCTGCCCCTCGTCGCCCTGCTGACCGCTGCCTGCGCGGCCGGGCTGGTGCAGGCCCCGGCCCACGCCGCGCAGGCCCCGGCCGACGACGAGCGCGCACTGCGACGACAGTTGCAGGAACTGACCACCGCTCCCGGCGGCCCGCCCGGAGCGATCGCCGTGCTCGAGCGCGGGTCCCGAACCGAGGTGTACCGCGCCGGCGTCGCCAAGACCGGCACCGGCCGCCCGATCAAGGCCACCGACCACATGCGCATCGCCAGCACGGCCAAGGCATACAGCGGCGCGGTCGCCCTCCGGCTCGTCGACCGCGGGGAGCTGCGTCTGAACGACACCATCGGCAAGGTGCTTCCCCGGCTGCCGCGCGCATGGCATCGGGTGACGTTGCGGCAGCTCCTGAACCACACCAGCGGGCTGCCGGACTTCTCCGCGAACCCGGAGTTCCTGGCCCTGGTGACCAAGAACCCGCGCCACCACTTCGACTCCCGCCGACTGCTGGACTTCGTGGCCGATGAGCCGTTGTCGTTCCGTCCGGGCGCCCGGTACGCCTACTCCAACTCCGACAACATCGCCGTGGCGCTGATGGCGGAAGCGGCGACAGACTGCCGCTACGAAGACCTGCTCGCCCAGCTCGTGTACCACCCGTTGCGTCTGCGCGACACCAGCCTGCCGCAGGGCTACCGGATGCCCGAGCCGTACATGCACGGCTACGACGTCACCCCGTCGGACCCGCCCGAGGACGTCAGCGAGGTACTGAGCGCGTCGGGCGTCTGGGCCTCGGGCGGGATCATCTCGACGCCGAAGGACATGACGGCCTTCATCCGCGGCTACGCCGGTGGAAAGCTGATCTCCGACCGGACACGCCGTCAGCAGCGGAAATGGGTGAACGGCGCGTCCGAACCCGCGGGCCCCGGCAAGAACAAGGCCGGTCTGGCCATCTTCCGGTACACCACCCGCTGCGGCGTGGTGTACGGCCACACGGGCAACTTCCCCGGATACACGCAGCTGATCGCGGCCACCCCGGACGGCAAGCGGTCGCTGACCGTCTCCCTCACCACCCAGATCAACAAGACGAACAAGCCCGAACTGCTGGAGCGGCTGCGGACGGTGGAGGAGAACTTCGTCTGCGCACTGTTGCGCAAGAAGTAGCCAGGAGACAGGAGACAGGAGACCGGAGGCGGACGGCTCTGCCGGGGCAGCCGTGCCGACGTCGCTTAGGGAGTGGCGTGTTTGCGGGCCCGGTAGGCGGCGGCCTTGACGCGGTTGCCGCAGGCCTGCATGCCGCACCAGGTGCGGCGGGTGCCGCGGGAGCGGTCGAGGTAGAGGCGGGAGCAGCTGGGGCGGCCGCATTCCTTGAGGCGGGCGTCGGTGTCGGCGAGCAGGGTGATCGCGCTGCGGGCGACCTGGGCCAGCGCGGCGGGCAGATCGCCTGTCAGGTGGAGACCGGTGTCGCTGAGTTGGACGGTGGGCGGGGGTGCGGCGGCGGCGTGGTTGAGGGTGTCCAGGGCGGCGGGTGTGTAGCGGCGGGGGTGCATGCGGTCGAGGGCGAGCTGGTGGATGGCTTCGCGGAGCTCGTGGGCGGCGGCGAGGGCGGCGGCGCCGGCGCTCACCTGCCCGGGGAGTTCGTCGCAGGCGTGGATCCACTGCTCGAGGTCGGCGGGGGTGGCCAGGAGGTCATGGGGCTGGTCGTAGCGGGACTCCACGGTGGCGACGAGGTCCAGGGCGGGGTGCCCGCTCACGAAGGCGAATTTCACGTCACCATCTTGACCGGTGACGCACGGGCGGGCAAGACTCGTCACCGGTTGAACCGGTGACGAGACAAGGCTCGCTCTAGTGACGCGACAGGGTCAGGGTCATCTCGCGCCCGGCCGTCGTGGAGAGGAGAGCGGATGTCTGGGGCAGGCGGTATCGAGGTCGTCGTCTTCGATGTGCTGGGGACGATGGTGGACGAGTCGGGAGGACTGCGTACGGCGATCGGCGAGGCGCTGGCCGCGTGCGGTGGCGACGCCGGTGAGGAGACGGTGGAGCGTCTGCTGGCGGTGTGGCACGGGCATGTCGAGGGCGAACAGCGGCGTATCGGGGAGGGGAGCCGGACGTACGCCAACAGCGAGGTCATCGACCGCGAAGCGGCGGAGCGCGTGGCCGACCGCGCCGGGCTCACCGACCAGGCGGCCATAGGGCGGCTGGCCGGTGCGGGGCAGCGCCTGAGCCCCTGGCCGGACTCGGTGGCCGGCCTCGCCCGCCTGGCGGGACGGTTTCCCGTACTGGGGCTTTCACATGCCAGCCGGACGAGTCTGCTGCGCCTGAACGCGTACGCGGGGCTGCGCTGGCATCAAGCTCTGTCGGCCGAGGACGCGCGGGCCTACAAACCGGCCGCGGAGGTCTACCGGCTCGCTGTCGACGCGGCGGGGTGCCCCGCCGAGCGGGTGCTGATGGTCGCCGCGCACGCCTGGGACCTGCGGGGAGCGCAGGCGGCGGGGATGCGGACGGCTTTTGTCCGGCGACCGGCGGGGGATGCGCCGGGGAGCGCGGACTCCTTTGACTGGCGGGCGGAGAGCCTGGACGAGCTGGATGGTGCGCTGACGGCATAGCGGCGCTGACTGGGGGAGCGGGACGCCTGGTTCCCCGGCGGGGCGATACGTGCTGGACCTGCCTTTGAGCTGCATCGCCGCAGTGGGGCGCTCATGCCCGGCCCTCCCCCTCGATGCGAGGGCCGGGTGGGGCGGGTGCGGCGGCTGATGTCCTGCTTCCCGTCGTCGCCGGTGTGAGACTAGTGCGGTGAGGGATAGCGAGCAGCAGATGGACCGGTGTTTGGAGCGGGCCATTTTGGATCTGCTGGAGCGTCGTGGTCCGGCCTCGACGATCTGCCCTTCCGACGCTGCGCGGGCGGTGCACGAAGGGGACGATGACGGCTGGCGCGCGCTGATGGAACCGGTCCGCCGCGCGGCCCGGCGCCTGGTGGCGGCCGGCGAGGTGGAGATCACCCAGGCGGGCCGCGCGGTCGATCCCGCACAGGCCCGCGGCCCGATCCGTATCCGCCGCGTCCGCTGACACGCTCCGGGCGGGGCGCCGCTTGGCCGAGTGCCAGGCTGCGTCCCGAGTGGTCTTGAGGGTGGGTCGTGGTGGCGTAGGGTGGGTCTTACGGCGCGGGGTGGAGCAGCTCGGTAGCTCGCTGGGCTCATAACCCAGAGGTCGCAGGTTCAAATCCTGTCCCCGCTACTACCCGTCAGGGCCCGGATCCTTCAGAGGATCCGGGCCCTGACGCATTTCAGGTCGTGAGCCGTGATGGTCACTGTGGGTGATGGTCACATCGAGTGGTGCCGCCGTCGAGTCTCACCCTCAACCTCACCCTCTACCTCAACGTCAGGTTGAGCGTGAGCTTGAGATTCGCGTGGTGTCGGTCGTCAACCGCGCCCCGGCCGCTGTGACGTCTCCAGGGGGAGGGGCCGTGGTGGTGTCAGAGCATGATGAGCAGGCGGGTCTTCGGCTTGAGCTTGCGGTTGACCGAGCGGCTCTGCACGTAGACCTCCAGCTGGGGATTGTTGCCCGCTTTCACCGAGACGGTGCCCTGGATTCCCGTACCGAACAGCAGGCTGCGTGCCGCGTCCCCGGTGTAGGCGCGGTCGGTGTCCTTTTCGACCACGATGACTTCCTTGTTCGGCTGGACCTGGGCGCGGGCCCCCAACTGGTAGTAACAGGAGCCGCGTTCGTAGTTGACGCCCGGATGGGAGTCGACGAAGGGGCGGATCTCGGCCTCCTGGTCGACCTTCAGCAGCCGGTACATGGTCGCGGGAATCGGTTCGAGGTTGGCCCGCACCTCGTCGATGGATATGTCCTGGCCGACGGCGAACAGGTTCTTTGTGCCGCGCACGCCCTGTTCGCGGGCGCGCAGGAAGCTGGTGGCGGCCGCGCGTACGGTGCCGATGGCCTCTTCGACGCCCTCTTGGGAGTCTGCGTCCCAGATGGCGATGTTCCCGGCCGGGAAGCCGTAGTTCTGGGCGGTGCGTTTGGCCAGGGAATTGGGCACCAGGATCGCGGAGGTCCAGTGGTCGGGCAGGCCGCCCATCTTCGCGGTGATCCGTTCGAGCCAGGGGCCCAGGATGGTCATGTCGCCGTCGTGGCGTCTGTCGCCGCCGGACGCGTTCTCCTCGTCGTCGGTCACCACGATCTGGAGGAAGCTGTGCTCGCCGTACTGCTCCCAGATGTGTCCCAGGTCTTCCAGGGACTTCAGTGATGCCTCGATGAGGGCGGTGGCACCGTTGTTGACCCGGTACAGGCCGCGCATCGACGGCAGGTGCTTCACGTCCATGTCCCACACCAGGTTTTCCACCCGGTGGTCGAAGGAGTAGAGGCTGATCCGGGTCTCGTGACCCAGGCTGTCCGACTCGGCCTTGAGCCCGGCCACGAACTCGTCCACCACGCGCACGAGCTGTTCCTGATGCGGACGCATGGAGCCCGAACAGTCCACGACCAGCGCGACGTGATTGACCTTGTGTTGGATCCTGTTGGCAGACATGGCTGTGCTCCTTCTCCCCGGCTTACTCCCCGGCCTTCCGCAGTGATTTCACTCTATGTGCAGGCACTGACAACGCCGTTTGACGCTTCCTCACCTGCTCTCACCTGCCCTCACCCGGCACCGCGTTCAGCACTCGGCAGGCGATCGGGAGCCCGTGACCGCCGGAGCGGAAGCCGGCGCTGGCCCACCACAGAGCCGCATACTCAACGTCCGCTTCCGGTACACGCTCCAGAGGAGCCGGGGCCCGAGGGAACTCGCCGCCGGCGAGCTGGCCGGCGACCGGATGGCGGAACCTTCACCACTGCTTTCTCCAGCAGCGGCACCGTTACGACCCCGCGTGGGCCACGGGTACGGCACCGGCGGGCCGAGGTACGCCGTTTCAAAGCCCTGGCCCGCATCCCGGCTCCGGCCGATCACGAGGAGCCGCTGGCCGACCGTGCTTCGGCCCGGGTGGGGGCGCAGGCGCAAGCGGTGGGCCGCGAGCTGGCGGTGGCACTGGCCGCACTGCCCGCGCGGTACCGGGGCGTGCTGCTGCTGGTGGCGTGGGGCGGTCTTGGCTACGAGAAGGTGGCCCAGGCCCTTGGTGTCCCCATCGGCACGGTCAGATCACGGTTGCACCGGGCTCGCGGCAAGCTACGCGAAGCGAGGTGTCCGACGATGACTGACGAACTCGAACTTTTGCGGGACTGGGGCGCGTCACGCGCTGCGTCGGCGAGGGTGACCGTGCCGACCGCTCATAGGGCAGGGCACGGCGACCCTGCGGACTGGCAACGTCAGCGCCGCAACGGTTCGGAACCGGGCAGCAGTGCAGTTGGGTAAGCACGAGGAGACTGTCGCGCCGCGCGACGACCAGTTGATCACCCGTCCCCAGCTGATCTGCACCCGCAAACATCATGGGGAAGGGACCGGATGCACGGCGAGGTCAAGGGTGAAGGCCACCCGGTCGAGCCCAGGACCGTCGTAGTCCGGCTTCACGTTCGATGCCGCGAAGCCGAGTCGAGTGTGGAAGGACTGCGACGCGGTGTTCTGCGGGCTGGTGATGCAGTGCACGTATCGACGGCCGTGTGAACGGGCGAGAGCGAAGAACGCCCGGTACAGGGCTCGTCCGACGCCCTGTCCGTGCAGTCGCGGGTCGACGCCCACGAAGTGCACGTAAGCGGCGTCCGGTTCGGTCTGCGACAGGAAGCCGACCAGGAATGCCGCGATCTGGCCCCCGTCGGTCCGGTCCCCGTCGACCTGCCCCTCATCGCGTTCGACCAGGAAACTTGTGGTGGTGAAGTGCTGGAAGTACAGCCTCGGCAGGAGCAGTGAACGCTCCAACGCCCCTGCGGGCCCTTTCAGCCCGCCCCACCATCCGTCGAGTACCGAGAGGACCTGCGGATGGTCTTCCTCGGCGAGGTGCCGTGCCTTCAGGCCATCAGGAAGAAAGTCGATCATCGGGGCATTCTGTCATCGGCGCCCGGTGCGCCGCCAGGCCCGATTCCGAGCCACGCATCCGCAGGACCATCCAAAAGTCCGACCAGTGGCCGGACTCGGGTAAGGGTGAGGGTGAGAGTGGGGCTGGGAGTGGGTGCGCCTCGAAGCGCAGAGCGGTGATCCAGCTCGCCCGGACAGAAGGCGGGCCCCGGTCGCGGCCTGACGCAGCTGGTATGACGGGAGCCCAGGACAGCGTGCTGGCGGTGGACGCCAATGCAACGTTTCTGCGGTGAACTTCGTCCTCCACACGGAGGAGAGGCCTGCCGAGCACCCGGTGATCGCGTGCGGCGGGAGGTATGCCTGCCGGGTGATCAAGAACTTCACTCGCGGCCTCGCCGCGCTCAGCCTGTCCCTGACCCCGCTTCTCGCTCCGGCCCCGGCGCAGGCCGCCGACCCCACCGAGACCACGACCCTGGCCGACGCCGTGCACCGCATCCCGGTCGCCGACGAACGCCGCGAGGGCTACACCCGCACCGCGTACAAGCACTGGAACGCCGGTGAGGTGCCGTCCGACGGCTGCACCACACGTGCCGAAGTGCTGATCGCCGAGGCCACCGAGGCGCCGTCCGTCGGCGCGAACTGCAAGCTCACCGGCGGTGAATGGCTGTCCTACTACGACGCCCAGGAAGTCGAGGACATGGACAAGCTCGACGTCGACCACATGGTGCCGCTGGCCGAGGCCTGGGACTCCGGCGCCTCCGCCTGGAGCGCCGACCGCCGCGAGGCCTACGCCAACGACCTGGGCGCCCCGGCCTCGCTGGTGGCCGTCACCGCCCGTACGAAGAGCTCCAAGGCCGACCAGGACCCGTCCGAGTGGCTGCCGCCGCTGCCTGACGCGCACTGCCGCTACGTCTCGGAGTGGGCGGCCACCAAGCTGCGTTGGGACCTGGCGGCCGACCCGGCCGAGCTCGACGCCATCGCCGTCTTCGCCTCCGGCCAGTGCAAGGACACCGCCGTCACCTACACCGCGGCTCCGTAACCCGCAGGCTCCGGGGTCGCGCTTGGCCCGACCCGACCCGACCCGACCCGACCCGACCCGGTCCGGGCCGAGTCGCGTTGGAGTGGAGTGGAGATCACGCTGCGGGAGCGCCGGCCTGTTCCTGCCGAGTGGAATGATCGACATAAAGTATCGTCCTATGTCTCATCCACAGAATCGGCACAGCGCCCACTTTGGCCGGCGCCTTGGGCTGATAGCCGTCGGCGCGGCCACGGCCTGCACCCTCACCGCGTGCTACCCCAGCACGGGCGACTCCTCGAAGGACGCCACCCCCAGTGCCACTCAGGCTCCGAAGAAACTGAGGCTCGGTCAGCCGAGCCCGGAGCAGGAGATCTCCAGTTACAAGAAGACGGCCAAGTTCGTGTTCACGCCGACGAAGGTCGTCGAGGGCAAGCCGGAGGATCTTGACGAACTCGATGAGCCCGACAAGTACGCGGGCAAGAAGGTCGTGTGGGTCTACGTCAACGCCAGGCACGTCGGCGGCGATGCGCTCAAAGAGCCGCCCCCGATGATGAGCGATGTCAATGTCGAGACCGCTGCGGGCCCCGGCACGAAGTTCATCCTCATCGGTGCCCTCAGCAGCACGCCAAAGGACTGCAACCTCCTCAACGGTGTCAAGGAACTCGGGACCGAGGACGTGTGGAAGAAGGGCGAGAAGCGCGCTGTCTGCGACCCGTACCTCATCCCCGAAGGGGCCGAGGTGGAGAAGGTGACCTACTCCCAGGGGTACTACAAGGAGCCCCTGAAGTGGTCCGTGAAGTAGCGCCGCCGGCGGGCGCACCGTGGGCGGATCGAGAGGTTGCCCGCGGGGATGACCGCCTGGGGGAGCGATAGACAAGGCCGGCGCCCAACCCGCCGAAGCGGGTGGCAAGGGCGCCGGCCTTCGAAGACGTGCCCCTGAAGCAGAACCGGCCCGGTTCCTGCGCTTCAAGAGCGGGTGGCCGTCGCGCAGTCTTTGCCCGTGGCCGTCGTGCCGTTGTTCGTGTCGAGCGGTTTGCTGCGGTCGTAGGGGTCGAGCCGGCGGGTTTCGTCGGCGGTCTGCTCGTCCGTGGTGTCGAAGGGCGGGACGAAGTAGCCGGTCGGCTCGGAGCAGCCGCCGTTGGTCATGTCGAGGGTGTAGGAGACGAGGGACATCGTGCCCGGTTCGGTGATGACCTTGGCCGGGTTGTCCCAGCTCATCACCACCTCGCGCCGCACGATGGTCCGGACGACCTCGGCTTCTCGTCCATCGTCGTCCGCTGGGGCGACCGGGTAGACGAAGGTGACGTCCGCCGTCACCTCGAGCGCCCCGCGCTTCCCCTCCCGGTAGGTGAGCCGGCCGCGTGTCTTGACCACGTCACCGACCGGCTGGGCCTTTTCTGGCCGGAAGCGGCTGAACAGCAACAGGGGGTCGGTCTTGTCGGTGGGCGTCGCCGTCGACAGGGCCGCACGGAGGTAGTCCTGCACGTCCTGTTGATGCGGGTTGAGCAGCGCGATCGCCTTGGTGGGCCGTTCGCCGCGCAGCACGCGGGAGTCGAGCCCCGCGGCCACCAGGAAGTCGCGGCTCTTGCGCAGCGCCCGCTCAACTTGGGCGGTGTCCATCCAGCCGGTCGCCTTGGCGGGCGGCACCGTGATCCCAGCCGCTCCGTCGGCCCACCGGGCGGCGGGTGAACCCCGGAAGGGTTCGGCGCGGGTAGCGCGTAGCTTCGGCTCTGCGCCGGGCGCCTTGCTCGGGCTCTGCGACTCGGCGGCCAAGGGTGCCTTGTCCTGCCCGGCGTCGTTGTCACCGACCCAGCCGAAGAGTTGCTGCGGGAAGAGCCCCACCATCAGGAGCGCCACGGCTGCCAACAGCCCGGTCACGTACCAGCCTGTCCTGCGCCGGGGCCGCGCCGGTGAGTGCGTACGCCATCCCTCCAGCTGCCCGGAGCGCCCCCGCAGCCGCCGCTCCACCGCACGAGCGCGCGCCGACGGCTCCACAGGGGCCCCGGCCTTGCCCTCCACCGACTCGCGAAGGAACCGGTCCCACTCCTCATCGGACACGGACGATCCGTCCTGCCCCCCAGCCCCGCTCACACCGCACTCCCGTTGCCGCTCGACAGGTTGACCCCCGGCGTCTCGATCGCCTGGTCAATTGACTGCGCACCGGTCGATCGAGAGCCGTCCGCATAATCGCATGGGCAAGTCGCGAGCCTGCAGGAGGCAGTGGTGAAGCATCAGGTTGCCGCGCTCAAGAGCTGTTGAGTTCTGGTGCGAACGTGGGCGGCCCGATTGGCTTTCTATGATCCCCGCACGCGTGAGCCAGGGGCCGCCGTACCGCACGCCCCAACCACCAGTCGGCAGCGGTACGCGGGGGCGGCCCCAAGCCCTTGACGGCTACGCCCGCGGAGGCAGGGTGAGGATTTCGGCTCCGTCGTCAGTGATGGCGATGGTGTGCTCGCTGTGTGCCGTCCGGCAGCCCGTTGCGCTGCGAAGCGTCCAGCCGTCGGCGTCGGTGACGAGCGTGGCGGTGTCGGCCATGACCCAGGGCTCCAGGGCCAGGAGCAGCCCAGGGCGCAGCTTGTAGCCCCGGCCGGGCCGTCCGTTGTTGGCGACATGCGGGTCCTGGTGCATCGTCGAGCCGATGCCGTGACCGCCGAACTCAAGGTTGATCGGGTACCCGGCTTCGCCGAGGACCGTACCGATGGCGTGGGAGAGATCGCCGATGCGGGCCCCCGGCTTGGCGGCGGCGATGCCCGCGGCCAGCGCGCGTTCGGTCGTCTCGATCATCGCGACGCTCTCCGCCGGCCGGGCCTCGCCCACGAGGAAACTGATCGCGGCATCCGCGGCCACTCCGCGCGTGGAGACAGCCAGGTCGAGGGTCAGCAGGTCGCCGTCGGCCAGCGTGTAGTTGTGGGGACGGCCGTGGAGCACGGCGTCATTGACGGCCGTGCAGATGTAGTGGCCGAACGGACCGCGACCGAAGGACGGCGCATAGTCGACGTAACAGGACTGCGCCCCGGCCTCGGCGATCATTTCCTTGGCCCACTGGTCGATGTCCAGAAGGTTCGTGCCGGCCGTGCTGCGCTGCTTCAGCGTGTGCAGGATGTAGCCGACCAGCGCTCCGGTCTCCTTCGCCCGCTCGAGCCGGGTGGAGTTCAGGATCTCAATCATGGGGGCCCCTCACGTGTTTCCAATAACTATACCGGTCTAACTGTACCGGTATTAGAATGGGGTCATGGTCAGGTTGCCGCTCACTCCCGCCGAGGTCGAACGCGGACAGCGCCTCGGCGCCCTGCTCCGCCGTGCCCGGGGCTGCCGCTCGATGCTCGACGTCGCGCTCGCCGCGGGCATCTCGCCGGAGACGCTCCGAAAGATCGAATCCGGCCGCGTGGCCACCCCCGCCTTCCCGACCATCGCCGCGATCGCCGACACCCTCGGGTTGTCCCTCGACGCGGTCTGGGCGGAAATCAGCGCACCGGAGGGTGCCGGAGAGGACCGGTCGGTCCTGCCCGTCGCCCGGCACGCGCTGTTCGCCTCGTAGCCCGGCTCGTAGCCGCCGCGTCGCCCCCGCGCGGCGGAGTCTGCTTGGCATTACGGCAGATGCAGGGAGGGTGGCACGCCGGTGATCGCGCTTTTGGGCACGCGGTGACGATGGAATTTCGCGCGGTACTCCCTCGGGCGCTGGCCCGTGTGCCTGGCGAAGATGCCGCTGAACGTTCCAGGGTCGCGGTATCCGACATCGGCGGCGACGTTGGCGACGGTCTTGTCGGTGGTTTCCAGCAGGTGTCTGGCGCGGCGCACCCGGACCGTCTGAAGGTACGCCAGCGGTGACTCGCCGGCTTCGTGGCCGAAGCGGCGGAGCATGGTTCTCGTGCTGACGTGGAACTCCTGGGCCAGGGTGGGCAGGTCGTAGCGAGTGTCGAGGTTCTGGTCGAGCCACCGCTTGACGCTGAGCGAGAACTCCCTGCCCAGAGTTGGTATGAGCTCCGCGTCGACGTACGGAGCTTGGGTGGAGCGCGCGTCATCGAGCAGCGCGATACGCGCGGTGCCACGGGCGACGCGGGGACCGTCGTGCTCGCGGATGAACTGCAGCGCGAAGTCGTACATGGCGCTGAAGGCCGCGGTGGTCGTGACCCCGCGGTCGGTCACGACCAGACTCTTCGGCCGGAGGCGGACGTCGGGGTAGCGGCGGGCGAACCGGTCCGCGAACAGCCAGGACGTGGTCGCTTCGCGTCCGCCGAGCAGTCCGGCTTCAGCAACGAGGAAGGCGCCCACGCAGATCGAGACGACAGCGGTCCCCGCTGCCGCCTGTGAGCGAATCGCCGACACTTCTGGTCCCAGGTCTGCGATGGTCGCCTCGAGACCGGTGGTGGGCGAAGACTCGAAGCCCGGCACGATCAGGACGTCCACGGGGCGCATCGCCGAGACGTCGAGGACCGGGCCTCCGGACGCGATCACTCTCCTCCGGGGCGAGATGACCGACGTCTCGTAGGCCGGTTCGTGCGCTCCGCGTGCCGCGGCGACGTGACTTGCCATCGTCAGGAGGTCGGGCACGCCGAACACCTCCGACGCGAAGCAGCCGGGGTAGGCCAGCACGCCAACTCGTAACGGACTCACGCGATCCCCCTCCGCCCTTTGAAGGGTGGCGATATTACCGGGATACATGGCGATGTCGCCGCTTCTCAGGAAGGTCGGCCACTCGCCATCATCTCGATCATGACAATGGTGCGAGGACAGAACGATCCTCTCGAGGACTTCGTACGGAGAGATGTCAGCGTCGATGACATCGACAAGACCGTGTACGTCGCCGGGGCGGGGCCGGCAGTCATCCTCATGCCGGAGATGCCGGGCATCAGCCCCGACGTCGCCCGGTTCGCACGCTGGGTGCGTGATGCCGGCTTCACGGTGTACCTGCCTTCTCTCTTCGGTGTCGACGGTGCCTATCCACTCGCCGAGGCACGCGAGACCGTCGTTCGACGCGCGTGTGTCAGTGCCGAGTTCCGAGCGTTTGCCGGAGGCGGCACAAGCCCTGTCGTCACCTGGCTGCGTGGCCTCGCCCGTCTGGCGCACGCGGAGCACGGAGGGCCCGGTGTCGGCGCGGTCGGTCTGTGCTTCACCGGCAACTTCGCTCTGACCATGGCGCTCGAACCCGCTGTCATCGCACCCGTCGTCAACCACCCGTCCCTTCCGCTCGACGACCCCGGCGGTCTGGAGATCAGCGAGGAAGACGCCGCTGCGGTGGCCGACCGCGTGGCGCGCGACGGCTTGAAGGTGCTCGCCTACCGCTTCGAGAACGACAGTTGGTGCACCGGCCAGCGGTTCGCCGCCTACCGGGCGCTGCTGGGGGACGCGTTCGACGGCCGCGTACTCAGAGCCGAGACGGCGAACACCAATCCTCCGCCCTTCTTCCGTGACGTCGTCGGCTGCGCCCACAGTGTTGTCACGGCCCACCTCGTCGACCAGGAGGGTCACCCCACCATGCAAGCCCGGAACGAGATCATCGCCTTTCTGGCCGAGCGGCTCGGGAGGCGGCTGGACTGAGCCCAACAGCTGCGGATCAGCTGAAGCGTCACGAAGGCTTGAGCGGGCTGCACTGCCGCACCGGCAGTGCAGCCCGTCACGGGGCGCCGCACGGGACGCGTGGCCGAGAGGTCGGGCGGCGCGATGAGCGCCGTGCCACTCGACGGCTTCGTCGTTGCGGGAGATCCGGAACCGGCCGCCGCCGGTGGTCCGGTACGCAGGACCACCGGCGGCTTGCCCTCACCGGGGTGGCGGTCGCCGGTTCGGCTTCCTTGCGGCCTCTGTCCGATTCCGGTGTCCGGCCGCGCTTCAGACAGGGAAGGTCGCGGCCTGGATCCGGGGCGCCGGGCTTACCGGCTCGTGGGCCTTTCGAGGGCTTGCAGCATCTCCGCCGACAGCCGGTCGTTGCCCCAGCTGCGCTCGATGTAGCCGGTGATCCGCGCGATGTTCTCGGCGGGTACGCGCTCCGGTTCGCCGTGCTCGAGCGGGTCGGCGTGGAAGATGTAGAGCCGCGAGGCGAACTGGTCGAACGGCAGTGATGCCTCGCCGAACCGCTCGCCGTTGCCCGAGGTGGAGACGACGACGCCGTCGCCCCAGTCCTGGCCGCTGTCGTTGTTCGGGTTGAAGAAGTACACCCGCATGACGTCCTGCGGGTCGGGCGCGGTCCGCAGAATGGTGATCGCGTGCCAGCCGATGTAGCGGGCCGCGCTGTCGGTGACGGCGATGCCGGCCGGCTGCGGATGGATCAGCGGCTGCTCGCCGTTGTAGAAGGGGTGGTAGCTGGTGTGGAACTGCCGCAGGAACTCGTCGAGGTCGACCAGGTTTCCGGTCGCGACGTCGACGTTGATGTGGAAACCGCGGGCTGCCCACCAGCCGTGGAACTCGGGGTTGATCCACCGGTGCGGGTCCCCCGGCCGTGCGGCGCAGCGCCGCCCCATCTCGGCGTAGATCCGGTCCAGGTGGGGGACCAGGAGGAGCGACACGGGGTCCAGGTCCATCGGCAGCGTGGTCGCGACGCCGCCCGCGCTGTCCTTCGACGAGATCGGCTGCCCCTCGAAGTGCATGAGGACCTCGTCGTCGCGGGCCGCCCAGACCAGCATCTGCAGCAGGTAGTCCGGATCGTTGTAGGACCACATCGACAGCGCACGGGCCGACTGGCAGGTGGGGTTGTCGCCCTGACCGACGCCGAGTGGCTGGCCCAGCATCGAGAGCACCCCCGCGACCAGCCGCGCCTGCGGCGACGGCGTCTCGCCGAAGACCGTAGTCAACCGCTCGCGCGCGACCGGAGAGAGCTCGAGCGACAGCTGGCGCCACAGTGCGGGCACCACCGGCGGCTGGTAGAGGATGCCGCGGTCGAGCAGCAGCGCCAGCCCGTAGACGCTCTGCGCGGTCTGCGGGTGCACGGCCGTCTCGATCAGCCGGTGCACCAGCTGGCTGTAGCGCAGCAGACAGTTGCGGCCGGTGTCGGAAAGGCCGAGCGCCTCACCGACGAGGTAGTCGCTCTCGCGCAGGAGGAATCGGAGCAGTTCAGCGTGGTACGGCGACACCAGGCCGGTGTCGTGCATCGCTCGCGCGAACCCCGTCGCCTCGTACTGAAGGCCGCCGGAATCCATCGCCTCGAGCCGGGAGCGGAAGACGTCGATGCCCGGGTCGTCCCGGCTCGCCTCGGTGGTCCCGAACAGACTCGTGATGAGCCGGTCGATGCCCTGCCCCGACGTCACACCCAGAGCGACGTCCGGGTCGTTGCGGTAGATCGAGATCCTGGTGATCAGGGCCTGCACCGCCTCGACCTGGATCGGACGCTGACGCAGGATCCGCCATATCTCGTCGACCAAATTGTCCAGGACGCTGTCGTAGCCGATCTCGTCGGCGAGGTGACGGAACAGGTCGCGGATGAGCTGTGCGGTCCGGCCCTGCTGGATTCGCTCCGCCTCACTGGGCGGGGTGAACAGCAGCTCCAGGTTCGTTGCCAGTACCTGGGACAGGAACTGGCGGGCGTCCTGGGCGGACAACGTCGGATGCGGGTAGTCGCCGCGGGCGACAGCGAGCATCCGCAGTTCGCTGGCCGCCTCCATGACGACGGTGTCCGCGTTTCCGCTGTGCAGGCTCGGGCCGACCAGCGCCGGGACGAGGATCTCCGGTGACGCCCAGTCCGTCTCCAGGAACAGTCCGGCTTCCTCAAGGGCCTGTGCCCGGGCCTGGATCGCCGCGGCGCCGCCCGGCTGCCCGAGCACCCGCCGCGCTGCTTCCAGGACCCGCCGCAGCTTGGTGTGCTTGCCGAAGTCGCGGGTTTCGGCCATGGCCTGGATGGCGTCGTCCAGCGAGGCCACGCGCTTGTCCAGCGTCGTGGCCTCACCGTTGACGTCGACGGTCGGTTTCAAAGAATTTCCCTCACGTTGGCCTCCTGCGTCCACAAGGCCGTCAGACGTAGAAGTCGAGCTCTTCCTGCTTCTTCAGCAGGTCACGCATGCGGTAGGGGTCATCACCGAAGAAGTACACCAGGCCCCAGTGGGTGCCGAACGCGGTCCTCTTGGTGACCGTCTCCTCCAGCGGCGTCGAGAGATCGTGCGACTCGTAGTAGTCGTCGTCCTCGGTCTCCTGCGGGATCTCCAGGTCGCTGACGACGCGGCGGCGCGGGTAGACACCGAAGCAGCCGGCGACCCCGGACGCGTCGACGACCTCGCGCGGGAAGAAGGCGTCGATCTCCTCCTCGGTCGTCTTCGGGTCGAAGGCAAGAACCAGCCCATGGTAGGCGTTGAACCCGTACGCCCGCTCCAGCAGCTCGAACACCTTGAAGCCCGGCGGCCGGTAGGCGACCTCACCGAAGTACATCTCTCCGTCACTTGTGACGAAATACTCGGGGTGTACGAAGCCGAACTCGATGTCGAACGTCTTGATGAGCTTCTCGATCTGCGCCGTGATCTGCGGCCGGTACCGCTCCAGTTCCGGGGTCGCCGGCACGAACACCGAATATCCCAGCGTGACGTACTCGGAGATATTGAGGAACTTGATCTTCCCGTTGTGCACCCACGCCTCGACCGCGAACTCCCAGCCGTCGAGGTGGGATTCCATGAGGACCGGGAACTCCTCGTCCGGAATCGTGTCGACCTCGTCCGGGGTACGGATGACGCGGTGCCCGAGGCATCCTGCCTTGTCGAACGCCTTGAGATGGATCGGGTCGTTCGGGTCACCGTCCAGCTTGAGCAGGGTCTGATTGACGCGCTTGAGGAAGCGGGTCACGTCGTCCCGGTCGTGGGCCTCCTCGAAGATCCCGACCCGGATGCCGCCGAGTTGCGCGCGGCGCTTCATCAGCGCCTTGTCACGCAGCAGCATGGCCTGACCGTACAGTCGCGGGTTGCCAAGCAGAACGGAGTTGATAGCCCCCGCCCATTCAACCGTTTCCTCGTACAGCGGGATCGCGACGTCTACCCCCTCGTTCTGAAGGGTCTCGGCGATCTCCATGGAGCGGTCGTTGAGCCGCTCGAAATTCCACGGAACGTAGGGGATGCCGTGGTCGACGCAGTACTCCTCGGCCCACTCCGGCGCCACGACGATATAGCGCCTGTCGAACCGGTCGAGGGCTTCCACCGCATTGAGACTCCAGCCAAGAAGCGCTACATAGCCTTTGTCCGGGTTCTTGGTGGCCGGTTCGCCCTGTGTCATAGACCGTTTCTCCTTCGGCGCGTGCGCTCGTCGATGCCGTGCTGGCACGACAGCGCCCGGTGATCTACCGGGCAAGCCCCTCCTGCCCACGCGCAGGCACCTCACTCCCGCGCAACTTCCGTGCGCGAGACAGGTGGTGGCCGGCCCGAGTCCCTCCGGCTCCGTGACCACGGTGTTGCGCCGGCGGCCCGGGCGGTCGGTGCGACGCCGGCGGCGTTCCACGACGCCGGGAATCTGCTCCCGGGGCTCTGTGTCGGTGGGAGGAGGTGTCCTGGATCAGGGGAGTTGGCTGGTCAGTCTGTCGGCTTGGCGTTCCACGGTGCCGACGGGGTTCTTTGGGTTCTGGCTCTGGTTGTCGAAGTTCAGGAGGAACAGCCAGACCAGGGCGAGGAGTCGGCGGCAGTCCTCGAGCCGTGCGGATTCGGATGGGGTCAGGTCGAAATGCCGTAGGAATGAGGGGATATCGAGGGGGTGCTCGACCCAGCTCCCGACGTGCTCGGTGATTTCCGCGAGTTCGAAAGCGCGGTCGCTGCGGCCCGAGTCCTCGAAGTCGACCACCTGGACGCTGGAGCCGTTCCAGAGGTAGTTGGCAAGGTTGCCGTCTCCCGGGCCGAAGACCGGCGGGACATTTGACGCTGTGTCCGCGTGCAGGCTTGAGCGGGCGAGCCAGTGCAGTCCGCGGTCCATGGCCCGTGTCACCGGGCCGTGCGGGGCCTTGGGGCGGGCTGTGGCTGCCCAGGTGTTGAGGTGGGCGATGAGATCGGCCTGCTGGCCGGGCCTGGCGGGAACCTGACGGAGGGTGTGGACGGGCACCGCGCTGTGCAGCGTGCGTACTGCATGCGCCAGTGCCTTGACCTGCTCGTCTCTCAGCGCGTATCCACGCATGGGTACACCTGCGAGCCGTGACATCACCACGGTCGACCCGGCGGCTGTCAGGTCCGCCTCCCTGGGGTCAGGGGCCAGTCCTGGCGCATGAACGGACAGGAGCCTCAGAGCGCGCCATTCGCGCTCAGCGCGTCCGCCGTCACGGCCGGGGAATCGCTTGACCACCTGGCCGGCGGCCTCCGTCACCGCGTGAGTACTCCATGCACCAGACTCCATGGGAAGCGATCGTGCCAGGCGGTCCGCGCTCCTGAACCGGAGTTGAGGGACCAGCTCTTCAGCTTGATGGGTTGCGTGGTGCGGGTGCCGTCTGGGTCCGGGGCCGTGCACCAAAGCTGGTGATGACCTTCCAGGCGAAGCCGTGGAAGGTCGACACCTCCAGCCGCTGCCGCAGTTCTGTGGTCAGGGTGTTGTCCTGTACGTGCCGCCATGTCCCGGGCATCGTTTTCTTTCTTGGGTGCCGGGTTTTGCCCTGGCGTGTGGCTCCGCCGGGGTGAGGGGCCCTTCCGGGCCCGGGGGGGGGCTCCGTTTCAGTGGTGGGGGTGTCAGGGGTTTGGGTTGGGTGGGGGGTGGTTGAAGGCTCCGGCACTGGCGGCCAGGGTTGCGGTGGTGGCGGCGTGGGTGGGCAGGTGCGGGTCGGGAGGGGTCCGCATGAGTACGAGTTGGTGGTAGAGGGGTGCGGTGGCGGCGATCAGCAGTCGTCGTGCGTCGGTGTGGTGGGGGAGTTCACCGCGTTGGATGGCGCGCTCGACGAGGATTTCGCAGCGTTGGTAGCGGTCTTCCCATAGTTGCTGCTGGGCGTGGGCGGCTCGTGCGGAGCGGAACGAGGCGGCGATCAGGGCTTGGGCGATGGAGGGTTGTGCGAGCAGGGATTGCTGGATCTCGTCGTTGAGGGCGGTCAGATCCTCGTGGAGGGAGCCGGTGTTGGGGGGCTGCCAGTCGTCCTGGCCGGCGGCGTCGAGGAGGTCGGCGAGCAGGCCGCCGGTGTCTTGCCAGCGTCGGTAGACGGTGGCGCGGTGCACGCCGGCGCGGGCCGCGACGCCCTCCATCGTGAGTCCCTCGTAGCCGTGTTCACCGAGTTCGGCGCGTACCGCGTCCAGGACGTGGGCGCGGATGCGGGCGGTGCGGCCGCCGGGCCGGCGCTCGGGCGGTGCGGCGGGGTGGGGCTGGGCGTGGGATGGGTCGGGCATCGGGAATCCGGTTGCTCGGCGGGCTGGAGCATGACAGGCTCTTAAAGTAACAGTTGTCGCAGTAGTGGGGTTGTCGATGCTCTTCCGAAGCGTTCTTCCGGTCTTGCGGCCCCAGGTGGCCGTTTCGTCCCCGGCAGCTTCGGAGTTGCTTGTACGCCTGCACAGATCACTGCACTCGCCGTCAGCAAGTCGTTCAATGGCAGGCCCGTACTCGACTCGGTGACCTGCTCGCTGGCCCGGGGTGAGCGCACCGGCATCGTCGGGGAGAACGGGTCGGGCAAGAGCACGCTGCTGCGGTTGCTCGCCCGGCGGGAGCGCCCCGATCAGGGGGAGGTCATCGTGCAGGCCGACGGCGGTTGTCGGCTACCTCGCCCAGGACGGGGGCCTGCCCGCGCAGGTGACCGCTGGGCAGGTCATCGATGGGGTGCTGGGTGATCTGCGGGGGATCGAGGCGCGGCCCTGGTTCGGGTCACGAGATCCTCCTGTCGGCTTTTGGGTGCGGGCGGCTGGGGGCGCTGGGGAGTATGTCGACCAGTTGCTGGCTCTGGGTGTGTTCGGGCGTGCGCGGCTCGGTGTTGCGGTGGCGCGGTTGTCCACCGGGTGGTGGCGGTGGCTGGTTCTGGTGCGGTTGGTCAGCTGGGCTGCGGATGTTCTGTTGTTCGATGGGCCCGCCATCCGTTTCTCGCCGGTTCTGGCTGAGGGGCTGGGGGGTGGTGCTGGTGGCTTTCGCCGGTGTTGTCGTGGTCGTGAGCCGTGGCCGGCTGCTGTGGCGGCGGTGGCGGGGGAGTTGTCTGGGTGTGTGTGCCGCCCAGGCCGCCTCGTTGCCGGCTTGAGGGTTGCGCGCCGCCTTCGTTCCTGCCCTCTGCCCTCTGCCCCGTGCCCTCTGTCCCGTGCCCCGTGCCCGGTGCTCCGTGTTCTCTGCCCCTCTGCCTGTTCCTGCCCTGCTGTGCGTTCCTGGCTTCCTGTCCCCGCTGTCCTGTTGGTGTTCGGTTGTCTCGTTGTCTCGTTGTTTTGTTTCTGGAAGGAAGTGCACGGTTCGTATGGTGTCTGTTCCTGCTGATCCCACGGTTCTGTATCCGATGCCGGAGCATCCGCGGGTGGTTTTGCTGCGGCCGTTGGTGACGTCTGCGTTGATCGAGGTGGGGGAGTATTCCTATTACGACGATCCGGTGGATCCGACCGCGTTCGAGACGCGCAATGTGCTGTATCACTACGGCCCGGAGAAGCTTCGCATCGGTAAATTCTGTGCGCTGGGTACCGGGACCCGGTTCATCATGAACGGTGCCAATCACCGGATGGACGGTCCCTCGACCTTCCCCTTCCCCGTCATGGGCGGTTCCTGGGCGGAGCACTTCGATCTGATCACGGATCTGCCCGGCCGGGGTGACACCGTCGTCGGTCATGATGTGTGGTTCGGTCATGGTGTGACGGTCATGCCCGGGGTCCGGATCGGTCACGGTGCGGTGGTCGCGTCCGGTGCGGTGGTCACCGGTGATGTGCCCGACTACGGGATCGTGGGGGGCAATCCGGCCCGGCTGATCCGTACCCGTTACGACGCGGAGGATGTCGCCCGGCTGCTGGCCGTGGCGTGGTGGGACTGGCCTGCCGGGCACATCACCGGGCATGTACGCACGATCATGTCGGGCTCGGTCGCGGATCTGGAGGCCGCCGCCCCGCCCGCGCGCCAGCCCTGACCCCGGCGCGGACACCGCGACTATGGCTGGGTCCGGCGCGAGTCCGGCGTCCCCCCCGTCTGGTGTCGGTGTCCTGCGCCCCGCGTCGGGCGCCGGGGTGTGTTCCTGGGGCCGGCACGGGATGCGCGTCCGCCGCTGGGTGTTCGGGGGTGTAGTCAACTCCGCGCTCCGGGGCGGGATCGGCGTCCCCCGGCGGGTACCGCGGCGACGGCGACCGGGGCCGGGACGGGTCCGGCGTCCTTGCGCCCCGCGTCGGGGTGCAGTCCTGGGTCCGGGCGCGGGTTCGGCGTCCCCCGCCGGGTACCGCGGCCGCAGCCGGGTCTGGTGCGGGTCGGGCGTCGCCCTGTCTGGTGTCGGTGTCCTGCGCCCTGCGTCGGGGTGTGTTCCTGGGTCCGGTGCGGGTTCGGAGTGCGGGGCCGGTGTCCCCCCGCCTGGGCTGCGGCGCGGGTCCGGCGTGCGCTGCCGGGGGGGGCGGGGTGTGCTCAACTCCGTGGTTTGGGTGCGGGGTTGGTGTCTTCTGCCGGGTGTGGGGTGGGGGTGGGTGCTGTGGGTGGGTTGTTGTGGTGGC